>NZ_JACHMG010000001.1:3002500-4263155 GCF_014204865.1 Amycolatopsis jiangsuensis | reverse complement strand
TCACACCATCGAGCGAGCGTACCCGGACCCGACCTGTCCGGGTCTGTCTCTACCGTCGCCGATACCAAGCCAGGGAAAGGAAATGCAGTGAACGGACGTCTTCTCGTCTACGGCGCCACCGGCTACACCGGACGGCTCGTCGCCCAGCACGCCGTCGAGACCGGCCTCGACGTCGTCGTGGCCGGCCGCGATCCCGGCCGCGTCGCCGAACTCGCCGGCGAACTCGGTGTCGAAGCCCGCGCCTTCGACACCACCGACGCCGTGGAGGCGATCAAGGACATCGAAGTCCTGCTCAACGTCGCCGGCCCGTTCCGGGACACCGCCCGCCCGCTCATGGACGCCTGTCTCGATGCCGGCGTCCACTACCTCGACACCACCGCCGAATTCGCCACCTTCACCCTCGCCGAATCGCTGGACGAACGAGCCACCCGGGCGGGGATCATGCTGATGTCCGGGACCGGGTGGGACGTCGTGCCCAGCGACTGTCTCGCCCTGCACACCACCCGCCGCGTCGCCGAGCCCCACAAGCTCACCATCGCCCTGCGGGTGACCGGCGGCTTCTCCCGCGGTTCGCTGGCCAGCGCGGCCGGGATCGAGGACCTGGGCACGCTCGTCCGTCGCGATGGCGAACTCACCCGCCTGGAGGCGGCCGTGCCCAGGACGTTCGACTTCGGCAACGGCCCGGAGGAGTGCCTGCCGGCCCCGATGGGCGACCTGATCACGGCGCCGAAGTCCACCGGTCTCGGCGATGTCGAGGTCTACCTCGGCACCGACAGCGGCTTCACCGACACCAGCGACGGGCCGACTGCCGACGAACGCGCGGCGGGCCACTACTTCGCCCTGGCCGAGGTGACCGGCCGCGACGGACAGATCGCCCGCTCGCTGGTCACCACGCCGACCGGCTACACGTTCACCCAGCTCAGCTCGGTCGAGATCGCCCGCCGAGTCCTCCGCGGCCAGGTCACACCCGGCTATCAAAGCCCGGCCTCGGCCTACGGACCTGAGCTCGCGACCACGATCGCCGGTACCACCATCGTCGACCTGGACTGAATGTAACACTCTCTGATACCTTTTAAAGGGAACAGACTTTGTTACAGATGGGAGGCGCATGGGCCAGCTCGACGGCCGGACGGCTCTGGTGACCGGCGGATCCAGCGGCATCGGCTTCGCCATCGCACGGCGCTTCATCGAGGAAGGTGCGACCGTCCACGTCTCCGGCCGCCGCCCCGACGCGCTGCGCGCGGCGGTGTCGGAGCTCGGTCTCCGCGCGCACGGGATCGTCGGCGACGTGGGCGACACCGCCGATCTCGATCGGCTCTTCACGGCGGTCACGCGGCTCGATATCGTCGTCGCCAACGCCGGCGGAGGCCACCACACACCCCTCGCCGAGGTGACGGAGACCGAGTTCGACACCACCTTCGCCACCAACGTCCGCGGCCAGTTCTTCACCGTCCAGAAAGCACTGCCCCGCCTGGCCGACGGAGGCTCGATCATCCTCGTGTCCTCGATCGCCGGCGTCAACGGAGCACCCGGGCAAAGCGTCTACGCGGCAACAAAAGCGGCCTCCCGAAGCCTCGTCCGCTCCTGGGCGGCGGAGCTGGCGTCGCGCCGCATCCGCGTCAACGCGCTGCTGCCCGGCCCGACCGACACCCCCGGCATCGCGCAAGCCCGCCAGGAGGTGCTCTCCGGCGGCGGCACCTGGACCCACACCACGCCCCTCGGCGACCTGGTCCCCACCGACCAGGTGGCCGCGGCCGCCCTATACCTGGCCTCCGACCACAGCACCTACATCACCGGAACCGACCTCATCGTCGACGGCGGCAACCTCGTCGCCTGACCCGTGCGGAGCACGTCATGACCCTTCCCGCCGCCGGCGACGAACCCGCGACCGCGACCATCGGCGCCGCCACCTTCCTGTCCACCACCGGCCAAGGGGTGCCCGGAACCGACGAGTTCTACGCCGCCAAGGCGAAACTCGGCGCCGCAGCCGGCCAGCTCGGCCACTCCGGCCCCATCGAAATCCTGTACTGGTTCGAGCCCGAACACGGCGACGTCGGCATCGCCGACTTCTACTGGACCGTCCCGCTGGAACACCTTCGCTGGCGCATGCTCGTCCACGTGCCCGACGACATCACGCTCCCCGCCGAACTCGCGGCCGCACTCACCGACGCCGGGCTGTTCCTCTTTCCCTATAAAGAAGGCAAAGTCGTCCAGGTCATGCACCACGGACCCTTCGCCGGTGAAGACGAGACCATGAAACGACTCGGCGCCTACGCCGACGCCCACGGACTCCGCCGCCGCGGACCCCACCACGAGATCCACCTCGACACCTTCGACCGCACAACACCGCAAGACCACTTCCGCACCATCCTGCGCGACCCCGTCACCTAATGGCCACGAATCACTCCCCATGGAGCACCTTCCTTGCTCCGGCTCGCCCGCGTTGCCTTCGACCTCATCGAGATCACCGTCGGCGCTGCGACCGGCCGTGGCAGGGCTGGTCGTGGCAGCGTCCGCGGTCGCGGCCACGAAACGCTCGCTCCGAGGCGCACCTCAGCGTCATCCACGCTTCCGGTACTGCCGTCCGGCTACGTCGTACCCGGTTCGCGGTCAGATGGCCAAATACACCTAGGTGCTTTCTGTGCTGGACATCGCGTCGCCTTCGCCTATGAGATCGTGGCGTCTTTGGCCGCGATGTAGGGTGTCCAGTCATGGCCGACTCGCTTGTTCCACGCGTCCGCGGTGGTGACCTCGATGCCGGTCAGGCTGGCGAACACGGCCGCCGGCAGCTCCGCGGCGAGCGCGAGCCGTGCGGTGTTGCGCGCGGAGAGGACGCGTATGCCGTGCTCGCGCAGCTGGCAGTAGAGCGTGGCGGGTAGGACGGGGCGGTGAGCGGCTTTGCCGGGATAGAGCAGAGGCGATTCGAATGGCAGCTGGCTGAGCGCCCGTGTTCCGCTCGTGGGCTGTGTGACTAGGTGTGTCAGGAGCCTTCCCAGCATTGGTGGTATCGCCAGGAGGTGTCCGTCGACATCCAGCGATACAGCGCCTTCCTCGATGCGGACGTGATCCCTGCGGAGTCGCACGACTTTGGTGATCGACAAGCCGAACAGCAGAGTCAACGCACCGGCAACCCGCACGTGCAGTGGTAAAGCCTCGTCGTCGAGGCAGCTCCGAAGCTGGGTCAGCCGCTCGTCGGAATCGAGATAGTTCGTTCGTTTCGGGTAGACGGGGAGCGGTACCCGGACACGCGGGTCCGTAATGCCCTGGGTCCGGGTCCAGTTAAGGAACGGATACAGGTGGCGGTAGTAGCCGCGGCCCTCAATCAGCCATTCGTCCACGAGTGGCTGGGTCAGGTCCGGCAGGCCGACACCTATGTCGTCAAGCCACGCGAGAAGCCGTGCCGCGGCACGCACCAGCGGCGGAATCGGCGCCGGCACGCTCTCACCGACGCCGCGGCGTGCCACGACGCGGTGCGCCTTCGGCAGCACGTACCAGCGGACATATTGCGTGAGTATGCGAGCGTGTTCGGCGGGAATTGACGCGAGTTCGTTCCGAAGCCATGGATGGATGCGCTGCAGGTACTCCGCGTCACGCCGAGGGAGAATTTCGCAAGACATCAGCAGATCCCGGATGTCATGCGCTGGAGATCGGTGCGGCAGTTCATCGAGCATCTCGTGGGTGACGGGCGTCTGCGCAGCGATCACCTCCTGCAGCAAACCGGCGGCGCGGCTGTGCTTGAACCAGCTGATCATCGTCAGGGGTCGTCCGTGGCCAGGAGTGCCTCGCGCAGCGGGGTCCATTGACCAGCCGAGCCACCCGCTGCGGCGCCGAACAGCTGCTGCACGTGGGTGGTCAATGCGCATGCGGCGCAGCATGTCCCGGTGTAGAGGTCTGTCCTGGCGTCGAAGTGACGGCAGGCGTAATCGAAGGTGGAATTCGAGCACCGGCCACACCACCACTCGCTCCCGGAAGGTGACCGCGCGATCAGCGGACGAGTTTCTTCGCAGGTGTTGCACGGACGTCAGGATCGCATTGCCTTGCCGTAGCACGGTTTGCAGACGACACCGAGCGGCCACCGCACGGCTGATGGCCGGGACTTACCACACAACGCGCACGTCACCACGGGGCGCCGACGCGGACGGGACGGGCGAGGTGGCCGCGGTGGGTGACGCATCCGGTGCAGGCAAGTCGGGCACAACGAACCGCGTGTGGTGGCGCGCCACGCTCCTCCGGTGGCGCCGCAGTCGGCGCAAGGGCGCACGAGTTCTTTACGCCACAAACAGATCAGCGCCCCCTCGAAGGACTCGGTGAGGAAGAAGCTGGGCTTTCGGCATCGCATGCAGTGCGGCGCCGGGATCGACGAGCCGACGGTTCTGGAAAGAACGTGTGCCAGCGCCGGAAAGCCCGCAGGAACTGCGGACCGCGAGAGGGTGAGCGCGTCGTCGTGTGCGCGGAGAAACGCGACGAGCTCCTCGACGTCGCCAACCTCGGGCAGAACGCCGCGGATCGCGGCTTCGAGGTCCCGCCGCCCGGCCCGGGGCAGGTGCAGCTGTAAGACGGCCAGGAGCGGGGCGGCCGCGGACGGCGAGGAGGTGATCGCGTCGGCGGTCATGAAGGCTCGGGTCGCCGAATCGTGCTCCGCCGCGCTGTCGGAGCCGCGCTGGAGCCGCCAACGGCCTTGCGCTGATCACCGGCTGTCGGCTTGATCTCGATGAGGTCGTTGGGCTGACACTCCAGGATGTCGCACAGCGCCGCGAATACGTCCATCGACAACCGTTGCGGCGGCGAGGTCACCAATCGGTAGACCTGTTCGCGTGAGAGCGAGATTCCGCGCTCGTGAAGCGGCTTGACCAGGTAGGAGGTCTGGAACATGCCTCGTTCGGCCATCCGCAACCGCAGGTGCCACTCGAACGTCATCGCCTTCGCCATCAGGTCTCCCACAACTCCGGTGCCCATGAAGCGACAGCCTTCTGCATCAGCCGATTCCGGTAGTCATCCGACACGCCCGTGTAGATCGCCGTGGTGCTGGCATGTCGATGGCCAACCTGTTCTTGCACGAACCGAGGCGTGTAGCCGAACTCCACCAGGTGGGTGACGTAGGAGTGCCGAAGGCAGTGCAGATCAAGCTCCGAGTCCAACCCGGCCGCTGCCCTGGCGACCTGGAACGCCTCACTGATACCTCGCGGCGCAAGCCGGGTGCCGCGTTCGGTGACCAGCAGCGCCGACTGCGACCTGCGAATCAGCGTTGGACGGACTTCTTGCAGCCATTGCTGGAGCGGTTCGAGGATCCAGTCCATCTTGGGCACTAGGAGGACAGTGCGCGGTTTGGGTGGGCTGCCGTTGGCAGCTTTGCCCCACCAGACGAACAGCCCACCGCAGGTCCCGAAACGAGGAACATGCGGATTCGTCCGGAAGTCCGGTAGATCAAGGCCCCACGCTTCGCGACGCCGTAGACCGAACGCGTAGACCACCTTCAGCACCAGCGCGTTGCGCATGGCCGTGACGCAACCTTTGCGACCCCGCGCTCGGATCTGATCGATCAAGCCATCCGCCGCGTCGAGCAGCGCCTGCACTTCGTCGTAACTCAGTGGTCGCCGACCCGGCCGGCATTCCACGTCTGCGACATGCCGGATGCTGTTGAACTCGTGCAGCACCATCTGCGGCGCGGAGCCGAAGCGCTGCTTGCACACCACCGGCCAGCCATACCGAGGATCAGTGGCATAGCCAAGAAAGATCCGCAGCACGCACTCGTAGCCGCGCATCGTCGACATCGCCAAGGGTCGGCCGCCCGAGGGCAAGTCGGCGAAGAACGCCTCGACCTCCGCGGAAGTCCACTGCCACGGGTACTGGTTGGACACTTGAGCGACGCGCCGCACGAGTCCGACCCGGTTGCTGATCACCTGTGGCTTGACCGAACGCACACGCTGCTGCTGCTCCCAGCCGGCCAGCATCGCCTCGAAGACCGACGTCTCAGGATCGAGATAGGTGACCCCGTCGACGAGCATCAAGCCGGCGGAGCCGGTCAGTCCCGTGCCGTTCTCCATGCGTTGCATTTAACCCAACATTGTGTCGACGAGCTAGCAGATTGTCATACTAATGGCCTAATGAGTGACAACCGCAGGTCCGCCACCACTTCACCGCCTCGGCCGCTCCACCCACTGCCGTCGGCGGCGCATACGGGGTCGCCACCACATTGTCGTGAGCTGCGGCTTTCCAACATCCGAACCTGTTGTGACCGATGCAACTTTGCCCGTTCCGTGCTTGACAAGGGCTGCGGGTGTGGGGTTGAATGAGGTTTGTCGAACAAGTGTTCGAAGTTGTGGTTGTCGGAGCCGCCTTCCCCGCGGTGTGCCGGTAGCCGTTCCGTAGTCCGCCCTGCCGAGGTGGGCCTGCCGGAACGGAGCCGGCAGGTACGCGAGGGAGGTGCCGGTGATGTCGACCGGCTCGGCGGAGACGGCCGGTGTGGCTGAGTCGGCTGCGGTAGTCGGGACGGCCGGTGTGGTCGGGTCGGCCGGTGTGGCTGGGTCGGTCGGTGTGGCCGAGGCGGTCGGGTCGGCTGGGGTGGTCAAGGCGGTGGATTCGGTCGTATCGGCTGGGTCGGTCAGGTCGGCTGGGGTAGCCGGGTCGGCGGACTTGGCTGTGGCGGCCGGGGTGGCCAGGACGGCGGACTTCGCTGGGCTGGCCGGTGTGGTTGGGTCGGCTGGTGTGGCCAGGACGGCGGACTTCGCTGGGGTGGCCGGTGTGGCTGGGTCGGTTGGCTTGCCCGGGTTGGCGGACCCGGTTGGGACAGCTGATTTGGTCGGGGCGGCTGACTCGGTGGGGACAGCTGGTCTGGTCGGGGCGGCTGACTCGGCCGGGGTGTCCGGCGTGGCGGAGTCGGCTGGGCGGCGGGGAGCGCGGGGGCGCTCGCCTGTAGCTGGCCGGCCGCTGCCGTCGACGGTGGCGTCGATGCTGTCGGGGGCGCCGCTGCCACCGTCGACGGAGGCGGGACAGCCGGGCTCGTCGGGGCGGTGGGGGTCGCCGGGTTCGTCGGGATCGCGGCCAGGGGCGTGGGGGAGCCTCGGATCGTCGGCATCGGTGAAGGGGCGAGTGTTGTCCCGGCGGTGGGAGTGCTCGCCGCCGGTGGTGGGGTCGGCGTCGGTGTCGTGGGAGAGACCGGCGCTCCCGTGCGGTTCGGTGGCGCGACCGCCCGGGGACGGACAGCTCGGCGGAAAGCCGATGCGGTCCGCGTGCGTCGCGGCGCCGGGATGGGTGCTCCCGGCGTCGCTGACGTCGCGAGTGGAGCCGACGTCTTCGTGCGTGCCGGTGGCGCGGCCGGCACGCACGAACTTTTCCGCGCTCACGATTTCCTTACCCACGATTCCCGCATCCTCGGTTGCAGCGCCCTCGGCCGCAGTGCCCTCGGCCGCAGTGCCCTCGGTTTCCGCTCCCTCGGCTTCCGCGCAGCCGGTTTCCTCGCGGCGGATTTCTGTACCGCCGATTTTCCTTGCTGGAGAAGGGTTTTCGCAGTCGGTATCGGGTTCGCCGAGTGAACTCCCGATCACCCGAGCCACTCCTTCCAGCCGGGTCACCCCGATCACCCGAGCCGCTCCGTCCAGCCGGGCCACTCCGATCACCCCGCCCAGTCCGGTGGCCCCATCCACCGCGCCCGTCTCAGTGCCCTCGGCCGAGGTGGTTCCCCTCCGTCCCACCTCAGTTTCCGAAGCCGCCCCCGCCCCTGACGACGGCGGTGGGATGCCTCCGGTGGCTCGGTTGGCTGCCTTGCCGGGGGTGAGTACCGCCAGCCGGGTCGGGAAGTTCGTCCGGCACGGCGCTCGGGACGGGGAGTCCGGTGCTGGGCGGTTGTTGCCGGTCACCCCCGCGCTGGCGGATCTGCTTCCGGGCGCCGGGCTTCGGCGGGGGAGCACCGTGGTGGTGCACGGTTCGACCTCCCTGCTGTTCGGGTTGCTTGCCGAGGCGACCGTTGCCGGGGCCTGGGTCGCGGTGGCCGGGGTGCCTGCCCTGGGGGTCGCCGCGGCGGCGGAGCACGGGGTCGTGACGTCTCGGATGGCGCTGGTGCCCCGGCCGGGGGCCGACCACCCCTCGGTGCTGGCCGCGTTGCTCGACGGGGTCGACCTCGTGGTCACCGAGGCGCGGTCGATCAAGGCGGACGTCGCGCGGCGGCTTTCCGCGCGGGCCCGGCACCGGGGATCCGTGCTGTTCTCGCTCGGGGCCTGGCCCGGGGCCGATCTCGAACTCCACTGCACCCCCGGCGCCTGGACCGGCCTTTCCGGCGACGGCGACGGGGCCGGGCACCTGCGTACCCGGCCGGTCGAGGTGCACGTCCGCGGACGCGGGGCCGCGGCCCGTCCGCGTTCGGCTTCGGTGCTGCTGCCCGGACCGCACGGGCGCGTCACCCGGACCGGGAAAGCCGCCCGGCGAACGGAGGCCGCCGGATGACCGCGGACCGCCGGATGCTCGTGGTCTGGTGCCCCGACTGGCCCGCGGTGGCTGCCGTCGCCGCGGCCGGGGAAGTGCTGACCCGGCCGGCCGCGGTGTTCTCGGCGAACCGGGTGGTCGCGTGCACCGAAGTGGCCCGCGCAGGCGGGGTACGGCGCGGGATGCGGCGGCGGGAGGCGGAATCGCGGTGCCCCGGCCTCGCCGTCTTCGGGGCGGACGACGGGCGGGACGCGCGGCTGTTCGAGAACGTCGCGCAGGCGGTGGAAGACCTGGTCGTCGGGCTCGAAGTGGTGCGGCCGGGGCTGATCGCGGTCCCCGTCGCGGGGGCGGCTGGCTACTACGGCGGGGAGCCCCGGCTCGCGGAGAAGCTGCTGGACCAGGTCTCCGCGGCGGCGGGCGTCGAATGCCAGATCGGGATCTCCGAAGGCCTGTTCGCGGCGACGCTCGCGGCCCGCCGCGGGGCACTCGTCGAACCGGGGCAGGCCGCGCAGTTCCTCGCCCCGCTGCCGATCGCCGAACTGGACCAGCCCGATGCCGACCGGGCGGAGCTGGTCGACCTGCTCGTCCGGCTCGGCCTGCGCACGCTGGGTGCGTTCGCCGCGCTCGGCGAACGGGACGTGACCGCCCGGTTCGGCCGCGCCGGCGTGCTCGCCCACCGGCTGGCCCACGGCCGGTCCGACCGGCCGCCGCTGCGCCGCCGTCCGGCACCGGAACTCTCGCTCACCGAATCGTTCGACCCGCCACTCGCCCGGGTGGACGTGGCCGCATTCCTCGCCAAGAACCTCGCCACCCGGTTCCACGCCGCGCTCGCCGCCCGCGGACTCGCCTGCACCCGGCTCGGCATCTACGCCACCACGGAGAACGGCGAACAGCTCGGCCGAGTCTGGCGCTGTGCGGAACCCCTTACCCCGCAAGGGGTCGCCGACCGGGTGCGCTGGCAGTTCGAGGGCTGGCTGCGGGCGGTGCCCGGGCAACGGCCGACCTCCGGCGTCATCCGGCTGCGGCTGGAACCGGAGGAGACGGTCGAGGGCCGTTCCCTGCAGCTCGGGCTGTGGCGGGGCGGTGCTCCCGGTTCGGGAGCCGGGGCGGACGAGGACGAGTCCGCCGAACGCGCCGGCCGCGCCTTCGTCCGGGTGCAGAGCCTGCTCGGCCCGGACGGGGTGCTCACCCCGCTGTTCGACGGCGGACGCGACCCCGCGGGCCGGGTCCGGCTCGTGCCGTGGGGCGACCCGCGAGAACCGGCCACCCCACCGGAGGCCACCTGGCCCGGCCGGCTGCCCTCGCCGTCCCCGGCGACGGTGGTCACGCCGCCGCTGCCGGTCCAGGTCGTGGACGAGCAGGGGAACCCGGTCGGCCTCACCGCACGCAAACGGCTCACGGCACCGCCGGACCGGCTCCGCGTGGCCGGCGGGCCACCGCGGCAGATCACCGACTGGGCCGGTCCGTGGCCGGTCACCTCGGGCCGCAGGGCGACCGGCCCGCAGCAGGCCCGGTTGCAGCTGCTGCTGGCCGGTGCCGGAGACGCCCCCGGCCAGGCCGTGCTCGTGCTCTGCTCGGGCACCGAGAATCCACAGTGGACGGTAGAGGGGAGTTACGACTGATGGGCCGAGCAACCTCCGGCGGGTCGGCATGAGCTGGAACAACCCGCCGGTGCCGTGGAAGGACCTCGCGCGGGCGTTCTCGGGTGCGCTGCCACCCGGTGACCACGGGGACAGTCCTGCGTGGAGCCGTAAACGCGAGGGCTACCGGCGTCCCGCCGACGTCCCGCCACCGCGCAGCGACTTCGAGTCCCCGCCCCGGGTGCCCTACGCCGAGCTGCACTGCCACTCCACCTTCAGTTTCCTCGACGGCGTGAGCCACCCCGAGGAACTCGTGGAGGAGGCCGCGCGGCTGCGGCTCGACGCCATCGCGCTCACCGACCACGACGGCATGTACGGCGTGGTCCGGTTCGCCGAGGCGGCGAAGGAACTCGGCGTCCGCACGGCGTTCGGCACCGAGCTGAGCTTCGGGCTTTCCGGACCGCAGAACGGGATGGCCGACCCCGAGGGTGAGCACCTCCTGCTGCTGGCCCGCGGCCAGGACGGCTACCGCAGCCTGTGCCGCGCGATCACCGCCGGCCAGTTGCGGGGACACGACGACACAGCGCCGTCGGAGGCACGCGCGGAAAAGGGCCGTCCGGTCTACGACCTGGCGGCGGTCGCGGAGGAGGTCGCCGGCCAGTGCGCCGTGCTCACCGGATGCCGCAAGGGATCCGTGCGTTCCGCGCTGGTGCGGGAAGGCCCGGACGCGGCGGCCGTCCAGCTGCGCCGGCTTGTCGACCTCTTCGGCCGCGACCAGGTCTACGTCGAGCTGATCGACCACGGCCAGCCGCTCGACAGCACGCACAACGACCTGCTCGCCGAGATGGCCGACGAACTCCACCTGCCCACGATCGCCACCACCGCCGCGCACTATGCCCGCCCCGAGCGCGGCAGGCTGGCCGACGCCGTCGCCGCCATCCGGGCCCGGCGCGGCATCGACGACCTGGAGGGATGGCTGCCCAGCGACGGCACCGCGTTCCTGCGCTCCGGCACCGAAATGGCGGAGATCTTCCGGCGGTACCCGGGCGCGGTGCAACGTTCGGCGCTGCTGGGTGTGGAATGCGCGTTCGAGCTGGAACTGCTCGCGCCGGAACTACCGCCGTTCGACGTGCCCGAGGGGGAGACCGAGACCACCTACCTGCGCCGGCTGGTGCGGGAGGGTTTCCGGGAACGCTATCAGGGCAAGGAAAAAGAAGACCAGGCGCGGCGGCAGCTCCAGCACGAGCTGGCGGTGATCGAGGAGCTCGGGTTCCCCGGGTACTTCCTGATCGTCTGGGACATCGCCCGGTTCTGCCGGGACAGCACCATTCTCTGCCAGGGCCGGGGCTCCGCGGCCAATTCGGCGGTCTGCTACGCACTCGGCATCACCAAGGTCGATCCGGTGCAGTACCAGCTGCTCTTCGAACGCTTCCTCGCGCCCGATCGCGACGGCTACCCGGACATCGACGTCGACATCGAGTCCGACCGGCGCGAGGAGGTGATCCAGTACGTCTACCGCAAGCACGGCAGGCTCAACGCCGCGCAGGTCGCCAACGTGATCACCTACCGTGCCCGTTCGGCGGTCCGCGATGCCGCCCGCGCGCTCGGCTACTCGCCCGGCCAGCAGGACGCCTGGAGCAAGCAGATCGACCGCTGGGGTGCCTTGCGCAGCACGGAAAAAGACCACGACCACGACATCCCCACCGACGTCGTGCAGCTCGCTTTCGCGCTCGAGGACTTCCCGCGCCACCTCGGCATCCACTCCGGCGGCATGGTGATGTGCCGTGAACCGGTGAGCCAAGTGTGCCCGGTCGAATGGGCGAGGATGGCCGACCGCAGCGTGCTGCAGTGGGAAAAGGAGGACTGCGCCTCGGTCGGGCTGGTGAAGTTCGACCTGCTGGGGCTCGGCATGCTCTCCGCACTGCACTACATGCTCGACCTGGTCCGCGACTACAAGGACGAGGAGATCGACCTCGCGGAGCTGGACCTCACCGACGCCAACATCTACGAGATGCTCTGCCGCGCCGACGCGATCGGCGTGTTCCAGGTGGAAAGCCGGGCACAGCTGGCCACGCTGCCGCGGTTGCGGCCGACGAAGTTCTACGACCTGGCCGTGGAGGTCGCGTTGATCCGCCCCGGCCCGATCCAGGGTGGTTCGGTGCACCCCTACATCCGGCGCAAACAGGGCAGGGAGAAATGGGACTACGACCACCCGCTGCTGGCGAACGCGCTGCGCAAAACGCTGGGCGTACCGCTGTTCCAGGAACAGATGATGCAGATCGCACTGGACGTCGCGGACTTCACGCCGGCCGAAGCCGACCAGCTGCGGCACGCCATGGGTTCGAAACGGTCGGAGCGGAAGATGGAACGGCTCCGGCAGCGTTTCCTCGACGGCGCCGGGGCGAAGGGGGTGGGGCCGGAGCTGGCGGAGAAGATCTTCCAGAAGCTCAAGGCGTTCGCGAACTTCGGCTTCCCGGAAAGCCATTCGCTGAGCTTCGCGCACCTGGTGTTCGCGAGCGCGTACTTCAAGTACTACCACCCGGACGCGTTCTGTGCGGGGCTGCTGCGGGCGCAGCCGATGGGCTTCTACTCACCGCAGTCGCTGGTGGCCGACGCCCGCAGGCACGGGGTCACCGTGCTCGGGCCCGACATCAACCTCAGCCTGCCGCACGCCACCCTGGAACCTTTGCCGGACAAGGGAAAACTGCATGCGGTCCGGAACGGTCTCGGTACCGTCCGGACAGTCGGGGACACGCTCGCGGAGGAGATCGTGGCCGAGCGCGTGGCGAACGGCCGGTACCAGAGCATGTCCGACCTCGGCCGCCGGGTGCGGCTCACCTCGCCGCAGCTGGAGGCGCTGGCCACCGCGGGCGCGTTCAGCGGGCTGGTGCCGGACCGGCGCCAGGCGCTGTGGTCCGCGGGCGCGGTGGCGCACGACCGGCCGGAGAAGCTGCCCGGCACCGGGACCGGCGTCGACGCCCCGATGCTGCCGGGCATGGACGGGCTCGACCTCGCCGCGGCCGACGTCTGGGCCACCGGGATCTCACCGGACAGTTTCCCCACCGAGTTCGTCCGCGACCGGCTCGACGCGCTCGGGGTGATCACCGCCGACCGGCTGCTTTCCCTGCCCGACGGCACGCAAGTGCTCGTCGGGGGCGCGGTCACGCACCGCCAGCGTCCGGCGACCGCGGGCGGCGTCACGTTCCTCAACCTCGAGGACGAGACCGGCATGGTCAACGTGGTCTGCACCCTCGGCCTGTGGCAGCGGTTCCACCGGATCGCACGAGCCAGCCCGGCGCTGCTCGTGCGGGGAGTGCTCGAGGCGGCCGACGGCGTGGCGAACGTGCGGGCACTCAAACTGGAGCCGCTGCCCCTGCGGATCCCCACGAAATCCCGGGACTTCCAGTGAGCGAAGCGACCCCGTCGCAGCGCCGGTGCCGGGGCGGATGACATCCTGTCCGGGTGAACGAGACCGGCGAGGACTACCGCGAGGCGCAGCTTTCCGGGCAATGGTGGGAAAAACGCCAGTTCATCGGCTGCGACTTCGCCGAGGCGGACCTGCGGAACCTGCGTACCCGCGGCTGCACGTTCGACGACTGCGACTTCACGAAGGTCGACCTGTCCGGCTCCCGGCACGACGCGTCGGCGTTCCGGTCGTGCACCTTCGACCGTGCGGTGCTGGCGGACAGCCGGTGGTCGTCGTGCTCCCTGCTCGGATCATCCTTTGTGGACTGCCGCTTCGCTGGGATGGCGTTGACCGAATGCGATCTGTCGCTGGCCTCGTTCGCCCGCGGACGGCTGCGGAAACTGGACCTTTCCGGGCTGCGGCTGCGGGAAGTGAACCTGACCGAGGCGGACCTGACGGATTCCGACCTGCGCGGGGCCGACCTGACCGGCGCGCGGATGCTCGGCGCGAAACTGCCCGGAGCCGACCTGCGGGGAGCGCTGGTCGACGCCAACGGCTTGCTCCACGCCGATCTGCGGGGCGCCCGGGTGGACCTCGATCTGGCCGCGGGTTTCGCCGCCGCGCACGGCCTGGTGGTGAAGTAACGCGCAGCGGCCCGGTGACCGGCCGTGCGTGGGCTCGCTGCCCTTGCCACGGAAGAAAGGGGGACGAAGCCGTGGCCTCGTCCCCCTTTTCCGTGCTCAGTCGATCGGTGGCTCGCCCGGGTCGAGTTCGAGCAGGTCGCCTTCCGCGACGAGTTCTTCGATGCTCGCGGGCAGCAGGTAGGCCGAGCCGCCGCCGGGCTGGTTGAACCACGGGATCGCCACTCCGGCCAGGGTTTCCAGCGGACGCTGCACCCGGTAGACGTGGTAGGGCCGGTCGATCCACTCCGGTACCAGCGAGCGTTCCTCGAACGGGGTGCCCGCCGCGTAGGTCAGGTTGCCGTTCGGGCCGCCGAACCGGTCCAATTCACTGCCCGCCGGCAGTTCCCGCAGCTCCTTGCCCCGGAACAGGGTGAGTGGCGGCTCGCCGGCGAGCGGCGAGATCGGCCACTGGTTCCCGCCGCCCGCGCCGCGGGAGCCGTTCGCCCGCGCCGGTTCCTCCCGGCGCACCTGCGGGGCAGGCGCGGCTGGCGGCGGCTCCCGGCGTACCGGTGCGGAGACCGGGGGAGTCACCTGCGTGAGCGGCGCGGCCGGTGGTGCCTGCCGGGCCGCCGGCTCGTCGTCGGCCAGCAGCTGCTCGGCCGGGGTGAACGCGGTCTGCTCCTGCGGCGGCACGGTTTCCCGCGGCCGCACCGGGAACGAGCCCGTGGCCACCTCCGGCGACAAGGTCGCCATCACCGGCGGCTTCGGCGCGTCGGCGACCGGGTCCGGCTGTGGCTCGGGTTCCGCCGCCACCGGCGTGTGCCCGTCCGGGTGCAGCAGCACCTTGCCGAGCATGAACGCGGCCGCGTCCTCGGCGTCGCCGAACACGGCCGGGTTGACCAGCTCACCGTCGTACCAGCCGACCCGCCAGCCTTCGTCGACCTGCTCCACGCTCCAGCCGCGTTCGGTGGCCGCGCCGAGCCGGTAGGCGTTCCTCGGCACGTCCAGCTCGTCCAGTTTGGACTGCAGACCGGCCAGCGCGGGCTCGGACGGCTGCTCCCGCAGCGCCCGCCGCCCGCCGGATTGCTGCGGCTCGGACGGCACCCCGCCGCGTACGGGCAGCGGCTGGTCCACCGGGATCGCCCCCGGCACCTCGGCGCCGGGCATGATCATCGCGGTCGGCGGTCCCGCGTCGAACTCCTCGTCGCGGTGGCGCTCGTCGTCGTAGCGTTCGTCGTCGTACCCGCCCGGCTCCGGTGCACGGTCCGAGTGCGTGTACAGATCGGCGTGCCGCTCGTCGTCGCGCGGCTCGTTGGCGTGGGTGAAGAGGACCGGCTCCTCGTCGTCCGCCTCGGCCGGTTCGTACGGAGCGTCCGGGGTGTCGTCGACCGGCGCGTACAGCGCGGTCTGCTCGACGTCCGCAACCGGCGAGGCGCCGTTGCGCTGTCCGAAGGCGCCGCGCGGTTCGTTCTCGTAGGGCTCGTCGACGGCGAAACGGTCCTCGAACTCGTCGCCGTACACCTCTTGCTCGTGATACTGGCCCTGCTCGCGGTACGGCGCGCCCTGCTCGTGATAGGGCTGATCCTGCTGGTGGTACTGATCGCCGTACGCCTCGTCGTGCTCGTCGTACTGCCCGAAGTCCTGCTCGAACGGCGGCTCGGCGCCGTGTTCGGCTACCCCGTGCTCGTCGGCGCCGTGCTCGTCGGCGTAACCGTCGTGCTCGTCGGCGTAGCCGGCATGCCTGTCCGCCCCTTCGACGGTGACCGGGTCGACCAGCTGGGTGCCGTGGTCGTCGTAGCCGAGGTCGTCGTGCGCGGAGCCTGTCGCCTCCCCGCGCGGGCCGGGAGTGCGTTCGCCACCGGGCGAGTTGTCCTCAGGTTCCCGGCCGGACTCGTCCTGTCCGGCAGCGGAACGTCCGCCGCGACCCGCTGCCGCGAGTCCGCCGGCCACCCCCGCGGCGGCCAACCCACCGGCGACCGCAGCCGCGCCGACACCCGGGCCACTTCGTCCCGGATCACCCTGCCGCGGATCACCCTGCCGCGGGCCGTCGTACCTCGGATCTTCCTGGCTCGCGTCGTGCTGGCCTGGGCCGCCGTGCCTGGGGTCGATGTGGCTACGGTCCCGCAGCCGCGGATCGTCCTGCGCGGGACCGCTCCGCCTCGGGTCTTTCTGACTCAGGTCACCTGGTGCCGCACCGGTCGGCGCCGGGTCGTCCTGCCTCGGGTCGCCCTGCCTCGGGTCGCCCAGCCTGGGATCGCCTTGCCGGATATCGCCTTGCCCGGGTTCGCCCGGTGCGCCGGCGCCCGGGATGCCTGAGCCTTCGGGACCGGCAGCGGCCGTGCGCCCGAGCTCTCCTGGCCTGTCGGCACCGCCGAGGCCGTCGACGCCACTCAGACCGTCAACACCGCGAGGTTCGGTGGCGCCGTCCTGCCCATGGGCACCGCGCAGCTCGTCGCCACTGCCCGAGACACTCGCACCGCGCAGCTTGTTGCCGCTGCCCGGTCCACCTGCGCTGCGCAGCTCGGTCGCGCCTCCGCGTTCGCCGGCGCCGTGCGGTTCGGACGCGTTGTCCGGCCCGCGTAGGCCGGTGGCGCCGCCGGGCCCACCGGCACCGCGGAGCTCGGCGGGGCCAGCCGCTTCGCGCAGTTCGCCGGGTGCGCCCAGCCCACCCGGGACTGCGGAAGCATCCGGATGGTCGGCACCGTCGTCGTAACCCCCGGGCCCCCCGGGACCGTCGAACTCGTCGGCCTGGTCGAGACCGTCGCCTTCGTAGTCGTCGGCGTCTTCGTAGCCGTGGGCATCGTCATAGCCATCGTCGTAGTCGTCGGTGTCGTGGGGATCGACGACGTCGCGACCGTCGGCACCATCGAGGTCGCTGGGGCCGCGGAAAATGGCCGTCCCGTCCGGACCGGTACCAGCCGGACCGCCCTGAGCACCGGGACCGGCCAGGCGGCCGGGATCACCAGCACCACCAACACCGCCGGCACCGCCCGGGCCACCGGCACCACCAACACGGCCGGGGCCACCTGCACCGCCTGGATCACCGGCACCGCCAGGACCACTGACGCCGCCGGCACCACCGGCGGGAACGGCGCCGCCGGCACCCGCACCGGCACCAGCCGCACCGAAAGCCGCGCCGGCACCACCCGCCGCACCGGCACCAGCCGCTGCCGGACCGCCGGGTCGTCCGGGACCGCCCGGCCCGCCCGGACCCGGCTGCCGAGGCGGGGCAGGACGTTGCTGAGGTGGCTGGGGCGGCTGGTTGCCCCGCGTCAGGTAGGCACCCGCGCCCTGCAGGGTGAGGTCGTCGACCTGGGGGAGCTGGAAACCGTTGCCCCGGATGTGGTCGATCAGGTCCGCTTCCGGTGAGACACCGTAGGTACGCAGGTAGAAGTTGACCGCCGCGGGCCAGATCCACTGGCCGTCGCTGTGGAAGGCGACCGGGACGGTGGCCTCCGGCGTCTGCGCGAGCCGGTCGATGTCATAGCCGCGGTCCTGGACCACCACCGGCGCGTGGTCGAGGTAGTCCAGCAGCCGGTCCTGCTCGTCGACGTCGAGGTCGGGGCGGTTGATCACCGGGCGGCCGGACGGGCCGATCGTGTCGAAGATGCGGGCGATGCGGAAGTGCGGGCCGGGCTGCTCCGGGCCGAGGCCGGACAGCCGCCGGATCAGCCACTCCGGCACGTTCTCCTCGGTACGCGGGAACAGCCGCAGCTCGTCGGAGTACGCCTGCGGCGGCGGGGCGAGCTGCCACTGCGGCTCGTCGCGGTTGTACTCGAGGTTGTAGCTGGACGGGTGGTCGAGCTGGTAACGCGCGTTGAACCAGGTGCCGCGCCCGTCCCGGTACATCCCGGCGCGCAGCCGGCCGAACAAGGTCGCGATGTCGTGCGTGGCCACCCATTCCTGGGTGGAGCCGTCCTCGAGCCGGACTTCGCCGGTCAGCTCGTGGTACCGGCCGACGGCGCGGTACTCCGCGGAGACCTTGCGCCAGTCGCGCGGGGCAGCGCGCAGCAGGGCCAGCCCGATCTGCTTGACCAGTGTGTCCTGCTCGGTCGCATTCAACTGCGTCGTCGGTTGTGCCACAGGAACATTTTGACTGTTCGCGCGCGCGAACGCACCCCGCATGGGGCTTTTGCCACTCGCGGGCAGGTCTGCGTGCCCGCTGACCTCGACGGACGCGATATGGCAGAGGTCACACGCCCGGGTGGGTGATGCGGTGGAGTGCGCTCCAGTCTAGGCCCGAGGGTGCGTCCGGCCGAGGAAGACGCGCGGGCCGATCGGGTGAGCTGCCGGGCACGCAGCGTAGGCACCCCCATCGGTGGAGAACAGGACGTGTCGCTGCGAAGATGGCAGGCGTGACGGCGAAGATTCTGGACGGCAAGGCCACGAAGGACGCCATTTTCGCGGAGCTGCGCCCGCGGGTGGCCGCGCTCGCCGAGCGGGGGGTGACTCCCGGGCTGGGCACGGTGCTGGTCGGGGACGACCCCGGCTCGCATTCGTACGTGAAGATGAAGCACGCCGACAGCGCGAAGATCGGTGTCAACTCGATCCGCCGCGACCTGCCCGCGGACATCTCGCAGGAGAAGCTGGAAGCCGTCGTCGACGACCTGAACGCCGACCCGGCCTGCCATGGCTACATCGTCCAGCTGCCGTTGCCCCGCCACCTCGACGCGAACCGGGTGCTCGAACGCATCGCCCCGGAGAAGGACGCCGACGGTCTCGCTCCGGTCAGCCTCGGCCGGCTCGTGCTCGGCCGGCGGGGGGCGCTGCCGTGCACGCCGTACGGAATCATCGAACTGCTCAAGCGGTACGACGTGGAGCTGAACGGCGCGCAGGTGACTGTGGTCGGTCGCGGTATCACGGTCGGCCGAACACTCGGCCTGCTGCTCACTCGCCGTAGCGAAAACGCGACGGTCACGCTCTGTCACACCGGAACCCGCGACCTCGCCGCCGAGGTCCGCCGCGCGGACGTCGTGGTGGCCGCCGCGGGGGTCCCGGGAATCATCAAGCCGGACATGGTGCGCCCGGGTGCCGCGGTACTCGACGTCGGCGTCTCCCACGTCGAGGGCAAGCTCACCGGCGACGTCGACCCGGCGGTGGCCGAGGTCGCGGGCTGGCTCTCGCCGAACCCCGGCGGGGTCGGCCCGATGACGCGGGCGATGCTCGTCAGCAACGTGGTCGAGGCCGCGGAACGCGCGGTCGCGCGCTGATGGCGATGCCCGGCGAACGGCAGCGTGGCGGTCGCGCGTGGACCGTCCACGTGCCGTTCGCGGTGGTGCTCCTGCTGCTCCTCGCCGCGGTGGAGCGGGCTTTCCAGTACCACTGGCGGGAGGGCGCCGTGCTCGTCGGCGTGGCACTGCTCGTGGCCGGCCTGCTCCGGGCGGTGCTGCCGGTCGAGAAGGCGGGGCTGCTCGCGATCCGCGGCAAGGTCGTCGACCTGCTCACCTACGGCGCACTGTGCGCCGCCGTGCTCTACATCGCCCTCACCATCACGGGCGGCCCCTTCGGCTGAGGCCTCCTGAGGCCTCCTGAGTCACGAGGGACTCAGGAGGTCATCAGCGCGAGGTCCTCCCCGCTCCGTTCGCGCGCGGCCTCGCGCCGGTCCAGCAGGCCGGACACCGCGGCGATGGACACCCCGAGCACGGCCAGCATCGCGCCGACCCAGTTGGGCGCCAGCAGGCCGAGGCCGCCGGCGATGACCAGGCCGCCGAGGTAGGCGCCGATCGAGTTGGCGATGTTGAACGCCGACTGCACCGCGGCGGAGACGAGCGACGGCGTACCGCCGGCCTTCTCCATGATCCGCGCCTGCATCATCGGGCCGATCATGAAGCCCGCGACCCCCACGAAGAAGATCGTGATCGCGGCCCCCACCTTGCCCTGCGCGGTGACCGTGAAGATCGCCAGCACGGTGGCCAGCGAGAGCAACGCGGCGTACAGGCCCGGCATCAGCGCCTTGTCGGCCAGTCGACCGCCGAGGTAGTTGCCGATCGTCATGCCCACCCCGGCGAGCGAGAGCAGCACCGTGACGTTCGACGGTGAGTAGCCGGCGACGTCGGTGAGCATCGGCGCGATGTAGGACATGCAGGCGAACACGCCGCCGAGCCCGAACGTGACGATGGCCAGCGCCAGCCACACCTGCGGACGGCGGAACGCGCCGAGCTCGCCGCGCAGCGAGGGTTCGGCCGGGCGGCCCTGGTGCGGCACCAGCTTGGCGATGGCCGCGGCGGCCACCAGCCCGATCACCGCGACCACGCCGAACGTGGCCCGCCAGCCGACCTGCTGGCCGAGCAGCGTGCCGAGCGGCACGCCGACGACGTTCGCCAGCGTCAGGCCCATGAACATCATGGACACCGACTTGGCCCGCTCGCCCGGCCGGGCGAGGCTCGAGGCCACCACCGCGCCCGCCCCGAAGAACGCGCCGTGCGGCAGTCCGGCGAGGAACCGGAACACGATGCCGAACTCCTGGTTCGGCGACAGCGCGAACAGGCCGTTGCCGAGCGTGAACAGGCCCATCATGGCCAGCAGCATGGTCTTGCGGGGCAGCCGCACGGCCACCGCGGTGAGCAGCGGTGCGCCGATCACCACGCCCAGTGCGTAGGCGGAGATGAAGTAGCCGGCGGACGGGATGTCGATGCCGAAGTCCGTGGCGGCCTGGGGCAGCACACCCATCATCACGAACTCGGTGGTGCCGATGCCGAAGGCACCGACGGCGAGCGCGAGCAACGCGACGGGCACGGCTCTCCTTCCTCGGAAAAATCGTGTGTCCAGCCCGGGGTCAGCCCGGTTCTGAAGCGCTTTAGTCGACGGCCAAAAAACAAGACAGCCGCGGGCGGCTCCGACGCCGTCGTGCTGTCTGCGCTCCAGTTCAACCGAAGAGGGGTGCCTTTGTCATCCCGGTATCCGGGTGAGGCTGTTCACGTAACGCGACGCTCAGCGCGGGGCGGCGAGCACCCCGTCGAGCAGTCCGGGGAACAGTGCGTCGAGATCGGTGCGACGCAACGAGTTCAGCCGGGTCGTGCCGTCCTGGCGGCCGGCGAGCACGCCGGCCTGGCGCAGGATCGCCAGGTGGTGGGTGAGGGTGGACTTCGTCACCGGGACGTCGAACGCACCGCAGGACAGTTCGCAGTCCGCGACGGCCAGCTGCCGGACGATGGCGAGCCGCACCGGGTCGGCGAGGGCGCGCAGGACGGCCTCGACGGTCATTTCCCCGCGCTCGGGGTGCACGAGCGGCGGGAGCGGTGTGGTGGCGGCCATGAATCCCATAGTACGACAAGGCTCGAAATTGTCCTCGCGCATTGTGTACGATCATCGTCGAACTACGACGTTCGTCGAACCCATCGTCCGGTTACCTTGTGGGGGCACCTCCATGTCCACCGTCGCGTCCTCGGCCGCCGCGCGGAATCTCGTGCTCGCGTTCGGGGCCTTCGGCGTCGGCACCAGCGGCTACATCGTCGCCGGGCTGCTGCCGTCGCTGACCGCGGAGCTGCACATCTCGGCAACGGCCGCGGCCCAGCTGGTCACGGCGTTCGCGATCGCCTACGCGGTCGGTTCGCCGGTGTTCGCCGCGGTCACCGGGCGGTGGGAGCGGCGCGGGCTGCTCGTCGCCGCGCTCGTCGTCGCCGGCGCCGGCAACCTGCTCGCCGCGGTCGCGCCCGGGTACGCGACGTTGCTCGTCGCCCGGGTCGTCACGGCCGTCGGTGCCGCGGTGTTCACCCCGGCGGCCAGCGCGGTGGCCGCGGAACTCACCACGCCGGACCGCCGTGGCCGTGCCGTCGCGGTGGTGTTCGGCGGGCTCACCGTGGCTTTGATCTTCGGGGTGCCGCTCGGCAGCCTGATCTCCCAGCAGCTGGACTACGAGGCGGCGTTCCTGCTCGTCGGCGTCCTGCTGCTGGCTGGTGCGGCCGCGGTCCGGCTTGTGCTGCCGAACGTCGCGGCGCCGCCCGCGGTGACGCTGGCCGAGCGGTTCGCGGTGGCGCGCGACCGGCGGGTGGTCGCGTTGCTGGTGACCACGGTGCTCGCCTGCCTCGCCGCGTTCATGGTCTACACGCTGGTCTCGCCGTTGCTCGCGGCGACGGCCGGGGTCTCCGGCGGGACCGTCACGCTGCTGCTGTTCTGCTACGGCATCGGCGGCGCGATCGGCAACTTCGCCGGCGGACGCGCGGCCGACCGCTGGGGTGCACGCCGGCCGGTGCTGCTGGTGCTGGGCGTGAGCACCGTGGTGCTGGCGCTGCTGCCGATCGCCACGTCGACGATTCCGGGTGCGGCCGTCGCGCTGTTCCTGTGGGGTTTGTCGACGTGGGCGTTCAGTCCGCCGGTGCAGCACCGGCTGATCGAGCTTTCGCCGGGGCACGCCGGGCTCACGCTTTCGCTGAACGCGTCGGCGATCTACCTCGGTGTCGGGCTGTCCGGAGCGGCCGGTGGCGCGGTGCTGACCTCGGCCGGTCCGACGGTGCTGCCGGAAATCGCCGCGGTGCTGACGGCCACGGCCGCCTTGGTGATCCTCTTCTTCTGGAAGACGCGGCTGCCTGCCCGGCCCGCGCGGGAGGAAGTGCCGGCGTGAGAAGCTGCCCGGCGTGGTCGAGGTACTGGAAACCGTGGCCGGGCACGGCGGGGAGCTGGTGCTGCGCCAGGACGGTGATGCGTTCGAGGTGATCGAGAACGGCGTGTTCCTGATGGACACCCGCGGCGGCGAGTCGGAACGACTGCTGGTGAACGGCGCTGCCGACCGGCTCGCCCCTGGCGCGCGGATGCTGATCGGCGGCCTGGGTGTCGGATTCTCGCTGCGGGCGGCGCTCGATCACCCGGACGTCGGCGAGGTTGTCGTCGTCGAGCGCGAACCGGCCGTGATCGCCTGGAACCGCACCGGCCCGCTGCGCACCGTGCACAGCGACGCTTTGGCCGATCCGCGGGTGACTGTGGTCGAAGCGGACCTCGTCACGTGGCTGCGCTCCACCGGGGAGGCTTTCGACGCACTGTGCCTGGACATCGACAACGGTCCGGAGTGGACAGTCACGGAAGGCAACGCGGAACTGTACGCGCCGACCGGACTCGGCCGCCTCGTCCGGCTGCTGCGCCCGGGTGGCGTGCTGGCGGTGTGGAGCGCGGGCGCGGCCCCGGCGTTCACCGAGCGGCTGCGGGAGCGGTTCGCTTCGGTGGAGGTGGTGCCGGTTCCGGTGCCGCGGGGCGAGCCCGACGTGGTGTGGTTCGCTCGCTAGCTCTTCGCGGCTGCTTTCGCCGCCTTCTTGAACGCGCGGACTTCGGCGAGAGTGCCGGCGTCGGTCACGTCGGCGATGGAGCGCCGGGAGCCGCGGTCGCCGTACGCGCCGGCCGTTTCCCGCCAGCCCTTCGGCTGGACGCCACGCTGTTTGCCCAGCAGCGCCAGGAAGATCTTCGCCTTCTGCTCTCCGAAGCCGGGCAACGCCTTGAGCCGCTTGAACACTTCCGGCCCGTCCGGCTTGGGACGGCCGGCGAGCCAGATCCCTTCGGGATCGCCGTCGTAGTGCTCGATGATGTGCTCGGCCAGCGCGTGCACGCGGCGCGCCATCGAACCGCCGTACCGGTGGATGGCCGGCGGGGTGACACACAGTTCGACGAACGTGTCGAGGTCGGTGGCAGCGATCTTCGACAGCGAGAACCCGTCCATCCGGTCGGCGATCTTCCGCGGACCGGCGAACGCGTGTTCCATCGGGTACTGCTGGTCCAGCAACATGCCGACCAGCAGCGCGAACGGGTCGTCGTTGAGCAGCTCGTCCGCCGCCGGTTCGCCGGTCAGGTGCAGTTCACGCAGCATGCGGACCAGGATCTCACGACCGCTGCCCGCGCACTTCTCAGCCGCGCGCGTAGCGGGCAGGTGTGGTGCCAAGGTAACGCCGGAAGTGCCGAGTCAGGTGCGCCTGGTCGGTGAATCCCGCGGCCGTCGCGACGGTCGCCGGTGGGGTGCCCTCGAGCAGGAGCCTGCGGGCGCGGTCCACGCGGCGGCCGGTCACGTACCGGTGTGGCGGGAGGCCGAAGCGACGGCCGAACGCGCGGACCAGGTGTCCCGGATGTGCGTCGAGCACGTCCGCGGCCTCCGCCAGAGTCAGCGCGGCCGGCAGGTGCTCGTCGAGCAGGTCACGCAGGTCGTCGGCCAGGGTGCGGTCCGGCGGGGTGCCGGCGGGCGGGTGGCCGAGGTGCCCGCGCAGCCGTTCGGACACCAGCGCGAGCCGGCTCTCCGCCTCGAACGGATCGGTGAGTGCCTCGTGGAGCTGGTGAATCCGCTTGCGTAGCAACGGGTCCGGCAGACTCGGCCGGTCCACGGCCGCGCCGATGAGGTCTTCGCCGAGTACGTCGGCGTCCAGGTAGAGCACGCGCTTGCGGAAGCCGTGCCGAGTGGCGGCGCGGCCGTCGTGGGCGACGTTCGGCGGCAGCAGCGTGACGGCGCTGCCGAGCGCGCCGTGGTGGTGCCGGTCGAGGTCGTAGCGGATGGCGCCGTCGTCCACGATCAGCAGGGTCCACGTGTCATGGGTGTGCGCGGGATACGCGTGGTCGGTGAAACGGGCGTGGAACGCCTCCACGATCCCGGGCACCGGTGGGCGCCAGGCCGACACGGTCATGTTCAGAACGTACAAGACCGGCGGCGCCCGCGGCTTCGATGCTGGTGCCCGTGACCCGATTCGACACCAAGATCGCCGTGCTGCTGCGGGACGATCTGGCTTCCTGGCAACGGCTGAACGTGACCGCCTTTCTGGTGAGCGCACTGGCCCACGCGACGCCCGAGCTGATCGGCGAGCCCTATCTGGACGCCGACGACACCGAATACCTGCCGATGTTCGGCCAGCCGGTGCTCGTCTTCGCCGGCTCCGCGGACGTCCTCACCGCGGCCCACACCCGGGCACTGGGCCGGGGCCTGCGCTTCCCGGTCTTCACCGACGACCTCTTCCGGACGGGCAACGACGCGGACAACCGCGCCGCCGTCCGCGCGGTACCGCGGGAAAAGCTCTCGCTCGCCGGAATCGCCGTGCACGGCCCGAAAAACGCAGTGGACAAGATCCTCAAAGGAGCCCGGCTGCACAGCTAACCCTCGGCGAACACCGCGAACACCTGGCGGACCCGGTTGCCCTCGTCCGAGGTCACCGTGCGGGCCGTCGCCGCGGTGAAGCCGGCATCGGTGGCCAGCGCGGCGGCCTCCTCGGCCGTGGCTGGGATACACAGGTCGCGTGGCATCAGCTCGCCCATCGGGCCGTCCCGGCGCAGCCGCTGCGCGAGCGAGATGCTGAACGCCAGCCGCCCGCCCGGGCGCAGCACCCGGCGCCAGTCCGCCAGCGCGGCCGCGCCCAGGAAGTGCAGCGCCGACGCGCACACCACGGCATCGGCCTCTCCGTCGCCGACCGGGAGCGGCACCGCGGGCGCGACCTGCCAGGAGATCCGCCCCTCCGGATCGAGCGCGGCCGCCTTCTCCCGGGCCCGCGCGATCATCGCGGGCGCGAAATCCACCGCGAGCACCGATTCCGGTGCCAGGCGCAGGGCCGCGAACGCCGCGGCGCCGGTTCCGGTGGCGACGTCGACGAGCAGCGACGGCCGCCGCACCAGGCCGTCGACGAGCGTGCCGGCCACGAGCGGGTGGAAAAGGTCCCCGTCGTAACCGGGGGCCTGGGTGTCGAAAAGTGCGCTCACCACCTCACCGTAGTGTCACTGACCAGTGGTTTTTCACTCCAGCATTCGTCGCCCGGCGAAGCCGAGGTCGATCCGGTGGTACCAGCGCAGTTCGTCGTCGCCTTCGAGCCAGCACAGCAGCACGTCGTCGTCGCCGAGCGTGGCGGGGAAGTCCACCAGCAACGGTGCGAACCCCTTCAGCTCGGCGCCGGTCGCCTGGATCGCGGTCATCAGGTCGTCCAGCCTGGCCTGCGCGGCCTTCCACTCGGGCAGACCGCCGAGCTCGGTGTCCCGCCCGCCCGGCCGCAGCGACGCGGCGAGCTCGGCGGCGTCCGCGCGGAGCCGGACGAGCTCGTCGAGCACCGGACGCAGCCGGGCGAGTTCGGCGCGGGCGTCGGCCACGGTGAACAATCCCATCTGCAAATGCTCCCACCGGGTCCGTGCCCCGTGGCCCGCGCCCGGTCGCCGCACTGGCCGTGGCTTGGTGGAGACTTGACGCCGACCACTTCTGGAACCATCCAGCTCCGTTTAGCAGTACGCTTGTACCGCTACCCGAGAGAGTGAACGCGAAGATCCGCGGAAGGAGCACCGCTGCTCATGGCCAAGATCAAGGTCCAGGGCACCGTCGTCGAACTCGACGGCGACGAGATGACCCGAATCATCTGGCAGTTCATCAAGGACAAGCTGATCCACCCGTACCTGGACGTCAACCTGGACTACTACGACCTGGGCATCGAGGAGCGGGACCGCACCGACGACCAGATCACGGTCGACTCCGCCAACGCCATCAAGCAGCACGGCGTCGGCGTCAAGTGCGCCACCATCACGCCGGACGAGGCACGGGTGGAGGAGTTCGGCCTGAAGAAGATGTGGCGGAGCCCGAACGGCACCATCCGCAACATCCTCGGCGGCGTGGTGTTCCGCGAGCCGATCATCATGGCGAACGTACCGCGGCTGGTACCGGGCTGGACCAAGCCGATCATCATCGGCCGGCACGCCCACGGTGACCAGTACAAGGCCACCGACTTCAAGGTCCCCGGCCCCGGCACGGTCACCATGACCTACACCCCCGCCGACGGTTCCGAGCCGATGGAGTTCGAGGTCACGAACTTCCCCGAGGGTGGCGGCGTCGCCATGGGGATGTACAACTACCGCAAGTCGATCGAGGACTTCGCGCGCGCGTCGCTGCAGTACGGCCTCGACCGCGGCTACCCGGTCTACCTCTCCACCAAGAACACCATCCTCAAGGCCTACGACGGCATGTTCAAGGACGTGTTCCAGGAGATCTACGAGGCCGAGTACAAGGCCGACTTCGACGCCAAGGGCCTGACCTACGAGCACCGGCTGATCGACGACATGGTCGCCGCGGCGCTCAAGTGGGAGGGCGGCTACGTCTGGGCCACCAAGAACTACGACGGGGACGTCCAGTCCGACACCGTGGCGCAGGGCTTCGGTTCGCTCGGCCTGATGACCTCGGTGCTGCGCACGCCGGACGGCAAGACCGTCGAGGCGGAGGCCGCGCACGGCACGGTGACCCGGCATTACCGCCAGCACCAGCAGGGCAAGCCGACCTCCACGAACCCGATCGCCTCGATCTACGCGTGGACCCGCGGCCTCGAGCACCGCGGCAAGCTCGACTCCAACTCGGAGCTGATCGGCTTCGCGAACAAGCTGGAGCAGGTCGTCGTCGACACCGTCGAGGGCGGCAAGATGACCAAGGACCTCGCGCTGCTGGTCGGCAAGGACCAGGAATGGCAGACGACCGAGGAGTTCCTCGCGACGCTGGACGTCAACCTGGCGAAGAAGATCGGGCAGTCCTGATCCTCGCGCGCATTTCCCGGTAACGGGTGCAGGGGCACCTCGGAGGAGTCTTCCGAGGTGCCCTTTTCGTCACCCTGGGTCGTCACCCGGTGACGCTGATTGCCGCCATCGGGTGGTCTGCGGTCGCGGGCCTGTCCGCCCGGCCGGGCGGTCTCTACTCTGGTCATCGTTTTCGCGACTGAGGAGCGGCCGTGATCCTGGGTGTGCCGAAGAAGACGCTGATCATCATCGGGGCCATCGCCGTGGTGGTCATCCTCTACGTGCTGAGCCAGAAGGGCCAGGCCGACGCGCAGGGGTCCGCGACCGGGTGCGAGGTGGCGGTCACCGCGGACGTGCTCAACGCCCGCGACACCCCGGCCGGCGACGGGCAGATCGTCGGCAAGTACCTGAACGGCGCCGAATTCGACGCGCAGCCGGTGGTACAGAACGGGTTCCGCAAGATCGCCGACGGCAAGTGGGTGGCCGACGGGTTCGTGCAGCCCACCGACGGCTCGAAGTGCTGACGCTACAGCTCGAGGACCAGGTCCTCTTCCGCCACGAGTACTTCGCCGTCGAACTGCCCGCGTGCCTGCGCGGCTGACGCGGCGCGGTCGGTGCCCGGCCAGAAGTGCGTGAGCAGCAATGTTCCGACGCCCGCCGCGGCCGCCGTGCGACCGGCTTCGGCTGCCGTCATGAGGTGCCGCGGCCCGCCCGGCGGCTCGTGCAGCGTGGCTTCGCAGATCAACAGGTCGGCGTCGCGGGCCAGCTCGACCAGCAGCAGCGACGGACCGGTGTCGCCGGAGTAGGCGACGGTCGTGCCCGCACTGCTCAACCGGACGCCGTGGTTCGGCACGTGATGCGGCAGCGGAACAGAACTGAGCTGCCACGGACCGGACGCTCCGGGCGTGCTCAGCAGGTGCACGTCGAAGATCGTGGCCGGGTGCGGGTGTGGTTCGGCGGCTTCGAGCCGCCGCAGTACGCCGGGTGGGCAGTGCAGCGGGATTTTCGGCGCGCCGTCGCGCTGCACGGTGTGGTGCCATGCGCGGCCGAGCGCGGTGAGGTCCGCGACGTGGTCGGGGTGCTCGTGCGTGACGACCACGGCGTCGAGGTCCCGCGGCGAGACGTGGCTGAACAGCCGGCTCGCCGCACCGTAGCCGAGATCGAGAACGACGTGGTGGTCGTCGTGGGAGAGCAGGAACCCCGCGCACGCGCGGCCCGGCTCGGGCCACGCGCCACAGCTGCCGAGCACGGTGAGTCGGGCCATGGCCGCAGTGTGGCACGAAACTGTCGGACCCCGCGGGTAGCGTGCGCGAGGTGCTGACCGTGACCACCGTGAATGTCAACGGCCTGCGGGCCGCCGTGAAAAAGGGCTTCGTCGAATGGCTTGCCGCCACGAAGGCCGATGTCGTCGCGTGCCAGGAGGTGCGGGCCGAGCCCGCCCAGCTGCCCGCGTCGGTCGTCGAGCCCGAGGGCTGGTTCGTGGCGCACGCGCCGTCGGCCGCCAAGGGGCGCAGCGGTGTGTCGTTGTACAGCCGCGTCGAGCCGGACGAGGTGCGCACCGGGTTCGGTGAGCCGGAATTCGAGGACAGCGGTCGCTATCTCGAAATGCACCTGCCCGGCGTCGTCGTGGCGAGCCTGTACCTGCCCAGCGGCGAGGTCGGTACCACGCGTCAGGAGGAGAAGGAACGTTTCATGGCCGCGTTCCTGCCCTACCTCGCGGAGCTGCGCGGGAAGGCCGCGGCGGACGGGCGGGAGGTCGTGGTGGTCGGCGACTGGAACATCGCCTACGACACGATCGACCTGAAGAACTGGCGCGGCAACCAGAAGAACTCCGGCTTCCTGCCGCAGGAGCGGGCCTGGCTGGGCCGCGTCCACGAGGCCGGCTACGCCGACGTCCAGCGTCGGCTGGACAGCGAGGGCCCCGGTCCGTACACGTGGTGGTCCTACCGCGGCAAGGCGTTCGACAACGATTCCGGCTGGCGCATCGACTGCCAGCTGGCCACGCCGGGGCTGGCGGACAAGGTCACCTCGGTGGTCGTCGAGCGGGCCGCGTCCTACGACCTGCGGTGGTCCGACCACGCGCCGCTCACCGCGACCTACGATGTGCCGTTCCCCGGCTGATGCCCTTGCCCGGTAACGAAAATGTCCCCCCGGCCGGAGCCGGGGGGACGGTGGGGAGAGGAGAACTCAGCAGCTGAGGTTGGCGCCAGGGTCCACGCCGAGGATTCCGGCGAAGTTCGTGTAGGCGTCGATCCGGCTCTGCACCTGCCCGGGGTTGCCGCCGTTGCATTCGATGGATCCGTTGATGCTGCGGATGGTCTCGCCGAAGCCGTTCCCGTTGACCATGGCGTCGTGCGGGGTCATCGTGCCCGGTCCGGTCTGGGTGTTCCAGTACCAGAGGCCGGTCTTCCAGGACACCGCCGCGTCCTGTTCGACGAGGAACGGGTTGTTCAGCAGGTCGATGCCGAGCGCGTCGCCCGCGGACTTGTAGTTGAAGTTCCAGCTCAGCTGGATCGGCCCGCGCCCGTAGTAGGCGTCGTTGCCGGCCGGGCAGCCGTAGGACTGGGTGGTGTCGCAGTAGTGCGGGTAGTTGTCGGTGTTCTGCTCCACGATGTACTGGAGGCCGCCGGTCTCGTGGTTGACGTTCGCCAGGAACGCCGCGGCTTCCTGCTTCTTCACCGTGTCGCTGCCGGTGTTGGCGAATCCCGGATACGCGCTGAGCGCGTCGGTCAGCCCGGCGTAGGTGTAGAACTGGTTGCGGCTGGGGAACATCTGGTTGAACTGGTCCTCGCTCACGGGGAACGCGGCATTCGGCGCCGCGTGCGCGACCGTGGGCATGAGCACCGCGACCGCGGCCGCCGTGGCGGCCGCGAACGCGGTGAGGATTCTACGCAGAGACATGGGCTCGCTCCCTTGGTCGCCCGGTCTGGTGGTCTACACCAAAAGGTATAGACCAATTCGGCGAAGGTGAACAGTCTTCGCGGCCGCACTCAGGGCAAGAAGACGCGAACAGAGCAGCGACGTTGGTGAATAACTGGCACAGCGTGAACAGCGGCGGCTGAATGGGTGAGCTTTTCCGCATTACGCTCAGCAGCCGCCACGATGCGTGGTCCGACACGGTGGAAGGTCGGGTTCAACGCCGTTCGGAGGCTTTCGCGCGCGCTCGGTTGATGGTCGCGCGCGGGTTCTCCTGGTGGCTGCGCCCCGGGTTCGCTCGGTGGCCGCGCGCGGGTTCGCCTGGTGGCCGCGCCCCAGCCTCCGCTGGTGGCCGCGCCCAACCTTCGCTGGTGGCTGCGGGCGGTGCTGGGCGTGTGTTCGGCGGGGCCTTTCGGTTACCGGCTCGTGGGGTTCCGTCCGGAGTCGCGGGACTGTCCGGTGGACAGTGCGTTCGCGTGGCGCGCGATGGTCTCGACGGTGCTCGCGATGCTGGACGTTGCGGTATCGATCACCAGGTGGTCCCGGTCCCACGGTTCGTAGTCGCGGTCGAGTACCTGCTGCCACGTCGGCGGTACGAGGCCTTCGACGTCGACGGTCCGGTTCTCCACCCGGGCACGGTGCTCGTCCGGCAGGGAGCAGACGAGCTCGACTTCGAGGGTCCACTCGCCGTGCCGGTCGCCGGTGTCCTTCCAGGCATCGCGGGTGATCCTCAGGGGATTCACGCATTCGGCGACCACCGTGACGCCGACCGTGAGCTGATCGCGGGCCAGTCCGTAGCCGACGAGGTATCCGGACGCCGTCGGCCGCCGCGGCAGCTCGCCGGAGTCCGCCAGCGCCTGCTCGATGCGGTCGATCCGCAGGTAGGCCGCGCCCAGCCGGCGCGCCAGCGGGACCGCGACGGTCGACTTGCCCGTACCGGGCAGGCCGCCGAGCACGATCAGGCCTGGGCGGGTCATCGGGACACCTCCGGTTGCCTTCGTGCGGAGGCACCCGGCCGGGAACCCCTCCGCCAGCGTTCCACGACTGTCGCGGGCCCTGCGACAGTCGTTCAGCAGGTGAGCCCAGGGGCCCGCCCGCAGGGGGTGGACGACGAACCTCGGTGACCCTCGGGCGGGTCCGGATCCCGGTGCCGGCGGGGTGCGCAACGCTGACCACCGGCGATGCACCAAGAGTGGGGGCGGCCTTCGATACTCCCCGTGTGGGCGCTAGTGTCGGCGCCCGAGTTGATCAGATCCGACCGATCTTGACACGCTCGGTAGTTTTTTGACCAGTAGCGCACGGGTTACTCGTCCTTACGGGTGAGCGGCCCGTCAGGAACGCTCACTTCGCGGGAGGCACTCCGGTGCGCAACGCAGGCCATCTCCTGACCCGGTCCACGCTGCCCACCAGCCACTCGACCTCGCGTGCCGGGCGAGTGCTGGCGGTGCTCGCCGTGCCCGCGGTACTGCTGCTGGCCGGCGGAGCGCCGGCGTTCGCCGACGACGGGGTCGCCCGCGCGGAGACCACCGCGGCCGGATTCGGAATGCTCGGGCCGGTCGGACTCGTCGCGGTCAGCCTCGGGATCGTCGGCATGACCCTGGGCGTGCTGCGGCAGCGGCGCAAGGCACGTGCCGCCGCCGCGGCAGCCGAAGCCGGCAAGGCCGAGCCCGGCTCCGACGAGCCCACCCGCCCGCTGACGGCCCTGCGGCAACCCTGACCCGCCCGCCGACGACCTTGCGGCGCTCTCACTCTGGTCGCTGACGGCCTGCGGCAGTCTCGGTCCGACGGCCTTGCGTCGGCCTGGGTCTGGTCGTTGAGGCCTCGAGGTGGCCCTGATCTGCTCGGTCACGGCCCTGCGCCAGAGCCCCGACCTTGCCCACTCATGCAGCCTCGTTCTGGTTGCCGACGCCCTGCGCCCGCCCGGACCCGGTCGCTCACGACCCTGCGGCGAAGCCCCGACCTGCTCGCTCATGCAGCCTTGTTCTGGTTGCCGAAGCCCCTGCCCCAGCCCGCCCCGGGCGCTCACAGCCGTGCGGCAAAGCCCTGACCTGCTTGCTCACATCCGACACCGGCCCTGATCTGGCTTACTCATGCGGTCGAGCCCGGCTGCGACGAGCCCACCCGTCCGCTGACGCTCTCGCGGCAGCCGCTGACCTGGTCGCTCACAACCCCGAACCCCTGACCCGCCCGCCGATCCAGCGTCGGCGGTGCCAGTCCGGCCCTTTCCCGTCCGCGGGGCGGGCGGCCCGGCACCCGGGAAAGCCGGACCTCCCTGCGGGCCGTTGCTCGTGGTGCTGGAAGAATCCAGGCGTGTCCGACGAACAGAACGGGCGCCTGCGGGTGCTTTCCGGGATCCAGCCGACCGCCGACTCCTTCCACCTGGGCAACTACCTCGGTGCGCTGCGGCAGTGGGTGCGGTTGCAGGACACGCACGAGACCTTCTACTGCGTTGTCGACCTGCACGCGATCACCGTCGAGCAGGATCCGAAGGTGCTGCTGGAGCGCACCCGCCGCTCGGCCGCGCAGCTGCTCGCGATCGGGGTCGATCCGGAGCGGAGCGCGTTGTTCGTGCAGAGCCAGGTGCCCGAGCACGCGCAGCTGAGCTGGGTGCTCGAATGCCAGACCGGCTTCGGCGAGGCCGGGCGGATGACCCAGTTCAAGGACAAGGCCGCCAAACAGGGCACCGACCGGGCCAGCGTCGGGCTGTTCACCTACCCGATCCTGCAGGCTGCGGACATCCTGCTGTACCAGGCGAACGCGGTGCCGGTCGGCGAGGATCAGCGCCAGCACCTCGAGCTGACCCGTAACCTCGCGCAGCGGTTCAACAACCGGTTCGGCACGACGTTCACCGTGCCCGAACCGCACATCGTCAAAGACACCGCGAAGATCTACGACCTGCAGGACCCGACGGCCAAGATGAGCAAGTCGGCGTCCGCGGCCAACGGGCTCATCGAACTGCTCGAGGATCCCAAGCGGTCGGCCAAGAAGATCCGTTCCGCGGTCACCGACACCGGCCGCGAGATCCGGTTCGACCCGGAGCACAAGGCCGGCGTCTCCAACCTGCTCAGCATCTACTCCGCGCTGACCGACCGCACCGTGGCCGACCTCGAGGCGGCCTACGAGGGCAAGGGCTACGGCGACCTCAAGAAGGAGCTCGCCGAGGTGCTCGTGGAATGGGTGACCCCGTTGCAGGAGCGCGTGCAGTCCTACCTGGACGACGTGGCCGAGCTGGACCGGATCCTCGCCGGCGGAGCGCGCCGGGCACGCGAGGTCGCGGCGAAAACGCTCGAGTCGACCTACGAACGGATCGGCTTCCTGCCGCCCGTTCGCTGACGCACTGTTCCGTTGTCGGGGAGGGCAAGGGATGAAACTCAAGACCGGAATCTGGCTGATCGCGGTCACCACCGTGGTGATCGTGGCCGCGGCAGTGATCGTGTTCGTGCGGCAGGGGTCCACTGCGGACACCGCGCAGGCAGCGGACCCGAACGCCGACAACCAGACGATCCAGCGGGCGGGCTACCCGAACTCCCAGTACGCGGATCCCGCGCCGATCAAGGAGAAGCCGAACCCGCAGGCCGTGCAGTACGCCGGGAAGCCGGTGATCCAGGCGTGCACCCTGCTGTCGGTCGGCGACCTCACCGCGCTCGGCATGAAGGTCGGCTCGCGGCCGGATCCGAACGTGGTCAACTTCGACCGTTCGTACCTGGTCGGCGACGGTTCCGGGCCGCTGACGTCGAGCAGCATCAGCCTGCCCGACGCGGACGGCCTCGCACTGAACAAGTGCAGTTACGAGCTCAACACCACGGATGGCACGACGGGTGACCTGCTGTCGGTCGCGGTGGCCCAGCCCGGTTATCAGCAGGACCTCGACCTCAAGCTGTTCCGGGAGTCCCCGAACGCGAGGTTCACCGTCGGTCCGGTCAAGGCCTTCTGGAAGGACACGCTGGCGAACGTCCCGGCGGGTGAGGCCGGGGAGGCCGCCTTGGTCGCGGGCGACACCTACGTCGACTTCCACGCCCAGAGCAAGGGCACCGCGACCGCCGGCAAGCTGCCGGAGCTGGTCAAACGGATGGCGCAGCACCTCGCGACCCAGACCGCCACTCCGACCGGGCCGGTCATTGTCGACTACGACAGCCCGGTCTTCCGGAAGTCCGTCGCGCAGCCGTGCCCGATGCTCACCGCGGACGTGGTGAGCCCGGCGATCGGTACCGAAGCCTCGCCGCTGGTCGAGGAGATGCCGGGGACCGCGGTCGGCAACCTGATCATGGGAGACGCGAGCGCCCACAACTACGTCGAGCTGAGCTGTGAGCGCGGGACCGGGCAGGACGACCCGTTGTCCCGCATCGCGCTCACCCTCACCGCGTACAGCTTCCTGTCCGATGACGCGGCGAAGGCGTACGTCGATTCCGCACCCGCGAACGGACAGTCCTCGCCGGCCACGGTGGGCGACAAGGCCCGGATCCTCTCCGACGCTTCGGGGCAGACCAAGGGGCAGCTGGTCTTCGCCAAGGGCCGCTTCGCCTTCACGCTCTACCTCGCCGACCACGCGGGCCATCCGGACGGCGTCAGCGCGGCCGACGTCAGCCGGTTGCTGGTGCCCGCCGCGCGGAAGATGCTGGCGGATTTCCACCAGCAGTAGCCGTTCGCGTTGCGACCTTCACCCACTGTGGTTAACGTTTCCCGGTGGCGAAAGAAACCGGCGAGAAGGAAAAGCTGCTGCCCCGGCTGCGGCGGAAGAACCCGTGGCTGGATCACCTGATCCGCGCCAACGACTCGTTCAACGAGCACTACGGCAACCACTACGCCGCCGCCATCACCTACTTCAGCGTGCTGTCGGTGTTCCCGATCTTCATGGTCGCGTTCGCGATCGTCGGCCTGGTGCTCGGGCACAACCAGGCGGTGATCGACCAGCTGCGGGACGGGATCAACAATTCCGTCCCGGATGGCCTGCAGGGACTGGTGCACCAGATCACCGACAGCGCGCTCAGCTCCGGCAGCGGGATCGGGGTGTTCGGCCTGCTGCTGGCGCTCTACTCCGGCGTCGGCTGGATGGCGAACCTGCGCGACGCGCTCACCGCGCAGTGGGGCCAGGAAAAGAAGCAGCAGCCGTTCATCCCCACCACGATCAAGGACCTGCTGTCGCTCATCGGGCTCGGGCTGGCGCTGGTCGTCTCGTTCGCGCTCACCGCGGCCGGCAGCGGGATCGGCAAGCTGCTGCTGGAGCTGGTCGGCTTGGAGGACCAGCGCTGGGCGGTGTACCTGCTGCGCGTCGCGACGATCCTGCTCGGGCTGGCCGCGAACACGCTGGTGTTCCTGTGGGTGATCGCACGGTTGCCGCGGGAACACGTGGCGTTGCGGAGCGCGGTGAAGGGCGCGATCTTCGCCGCGGTCGGGTTCGTGATCCTGCAGCAGGTCGCCTCGGTCTACCTCGCCAGCGTCACGAAGTCCCCGTCAGCGGCGATCTTCGGTCCGGTGATCGGGTTGCTGGTGTTCGCCAACCTGGTGTCCCGGTTCCTGCTCCTGGTGACCGCCTGGACGGCCACCGCGCGGGAGAACCAGCGCCGTGTGGTGCGCCCGCCGGCGCCGGTGCTGCTGGAGCCGAACGTCACCGTGCAACGCGGACTCGGCCTGGGTGCCGCGGCGGGAGCGTTCAGCGCCGGCGCGCTGCTCGGCTGGCTGGGCCGCCGCAAGGGCTGAGACGCGCTTCTTGCGCTGGTGTCCGAAGGCGAAGCCTGCCCCGATGATCGCGGCGACCACCACGGTGAGCAGCCAGCCGGTGGTGCCGAACGGGTCCGCCTCCGCCGGGGCCGCGGGCGCCGCACCGGACGCGGCGGCCACGTTCCCGTCCGTGCCCGGTTCGGGCAGCGCGGTCGCGGACGCCTGGTAGGCGATCCGGCCGACCGGGTTCGCGTGGTCGTCGTGCAGCGCGAAGCCGTAGTCGAGCAGGTTTCCCGCCTGCTCGACCACCTTGGTCGGGCGCTGCTCGGCCCGCATCATCACCACGGCGAGCCGGTGCCCGTCGCGCTGCGCGGCGCCCACGTAGGTGTGCCGCGCGTCGTCGGTGAACCCGGTCTTGCCGCCAAGGAAGCCGGGGTACACGCCGAGCAGCTTGTTGTCGTTGAACACCGGGATCGCCGGTTTCCCCGCGATCGCCGGGATGGTGTAGGCCTTCGTCGCCACCGCCTGCGCGAACTCCGGCTGCTTCATCGCGTAGTGGAAGATCAGGCTCAGGTCGTAGGCCGAGGTGGACATGCCCGGCCCGTCCAGCCCGGACGGGGTGGCCGCCCGGGTGTCCATCGCGCCGAGGCGCGCGGCCAGCCGGTTCATCTTGCCCACCGCCACGTCGACGCCGCCGAGTGCGGTGGCGAACGCGTGCGCGACGTCGTTGCCCGAATGCATCAGCAGGCCGTGCATCAGCTGGTCGACGGTGTACTGCTGGCCCGCGACGATGCCGACGCAGGTGCACTCCTGCTCGGCGTCCTGCTTGGTCGGCACCACGACCTGGTCCGGGCGCATCTCGGTGACCACCACGAGTGCCAGCAGCGTCTTGATCAGCGACGCCGGCCGCTCCCGCGCGTGCGGGTCCTTCGCCGCGAGCACGTCCCCGGTGTCGAGGTCCTGCAGGACCCAGGACGCTGCGGTGTTGCCGTCCGGCGGGTTCAGCGCGTCCTCGGGCAGGACCGTGCCGCAGCCGCCGAGCTGCGGCCCGCCGACCGGCTCGGCGGGCACCGGCATCGGCGGGGGTGCGGGTTGCCCGGGCTTCGGCTGCTCGGAGGTGTCCACCGGAGGAGGCGGAACGCTCCGGTCGGCGCATTGCTGGGCCTGCGCCGGTACCGCGAAAGCGGCGGGCGCGGCGACGGCGACAAGACCGGCGGCGAGGGCCGTGACGAGGGTTCGCCGCGACCGGCGGAACGCGTTGTGCACCCACGCAGGCTAGCGCCGCCGCAGCGGCGGCATACTCGGGACATGCGCATTTCGCGACGTACCGCGATGTTCCTGTTCGCGTTCGGAGTCTGGTCCTGGATCATCTGGATCACCTTCGCCAAGAACCTCTGGGCGAGTGACCAGTCGTGGGCCGCGGACGGTTCGCCGACGGCGTACTTCATCGTGCACGCGGTGCTCACCGTCGTCTCGTTCGTGCTCGGTACCGCCATCGGCGTGCTCGGCTGGAAGGGCGTGCGGGCCACCGCGCGAGAGCGAGTCTCCGCGGGCGATTCGGCAGGGGATTCGGCCACCTGATGCGGTGACCGTCCTTCGGGGGTGGCGGGTGCAGCCCGGGCTGCATAACCTCAGCCCACCGACCCTGGAGGTGGAATGTCCCGTATCCGTCGCATGCTCGTTCCCGTCACGCTTGCCGGAATCGCCGCCGGTGCCGTGACGGTGCCGGCTGCCGCTGCCGCCCCCGCGCCGTCGTGTGACACGACGAGCACCCCCTACAGCTACGTCGTGCTGTACCAGCCGGGCGCCTCGCAGCGTTCCGTCGATGCCGAGCTCGGAGCCAAGTGCGGCACCAGAGTGGCGTACTACCCGGAGATCGGCGTCGCCGTTGCCAGCTCGCGCAACGCGGACTTCGCCGAGCGGATCGGCGTGATGCGGGCGTACTCGGGCGGCAAGGACGTGGCCGCGCAGAACGCCGCGCGGGCGCACCAGCGTTCCGCGGTGGGCACGCTGGAGCAGACGCGGACCCGCGCCGCCGAAGGTGATCTTTCGGCGCAGCAGTGGGACATGCGGGCCATCCACGCGCAGGAGGCGAACAAGGTCGACGAAGGTTCGTCGCGGGTGACCGTGGGCGTACTGGACTCCGGCATCGACGCCAAGCACCCGGCGCTGTCGCACGCGGTGGACGCGCGCTCGTCCGCCGGCTGCGTCACCGGCGCCGCGGACACCTCCGCGTCCGCGTGGGCCCCGACGAACTCCGAGCACGGCACGCACGTCGCGGGCACCATCGCGGGCAAGGACGCGTCGCGCGGCTTCTCCGGCATCGCGCCGGGCGTACGGCTGGCCTCGGTGAAGGTCGTGAACGACGACGGCTACATCTTCCCGGAGGCAGCGGTCTGCGGGTTCATGTGGGCAGGCGAGCACCGTTTCCAGGTGACGAACAACAGCTACTACATCGACCCCGGGATGTTCTACTGCCGCAAGGAAGCCGGCGACGCGGCCGCATACGAGGCCGTACGCCGCGCGGTGACGTACTCGAGCCACCGCGGCACGCTGAACGTCGCGGCAGCGGGCAACTCCGGTTTCGACGTCACGAAGCAGACCACTGACCCGAACCGTCCGCACCCGGTCGACTCTTCGTGCGGCATCCTGCCGAAGTCGATCGACGGTGTGGTCACGGTGTCCTCAGTCGGATACGCGGGCACGAAGTCGTCGTTCTCGAACTACGGTGCGGTCAGCGTCGCCGCCCCGGGCGGTGATTTCGCCCAGCTGCCACCGGAAGGACAGGGCGAGGGTTGCCCGCTGTCGACGGTGTTCGACGGCGGCTACGGCACGATGTGTGGCACTTCCATGGCGTCGCCGCACGCGGCCGGCGTCGCGGCACTGCTGGCCTCGCGAATCCCGTTCTCCCCACCACGACTGGTGTCGGCCCTGCTGGGCGCGGAAGCCGACCCGGTCGCGTGCGATGTACAGGAGTGCACCGGCCCGGCACGCAACAACTCCTACTACGGCCACGGCCTGGTGAACGCCCTGGACGCGGTTCGCTGACGCGGCACACGAAAACGGCCCTCGCTTCCCGTGACCGGGAGCGAGGGCCGTTTCAGCGACTGCGCTGGGTCAGACGCGCTTGAACAGCAGGGCGCGCTTGACCTCCTGGATCGCCTTCGTCACCTGGATGCCGCGGGGGCAGGCGTCGGTGCAGTTGAAGGTCGTGCGGCAGCGCCAGACGCCTTCGCCGTCGTTCAGGATGTCCAGGCGCTCTTCGGCGCCGTCGTCACGCGAGTCGAAGATGAAGCGGTGCGCGTTGACGATCGCGGCCGGGCCGAAGTACGAGCCGTCGTTCCAGTAGACCGGGCAGGACGACGTGCAGCAGGCGCACAGGATGCACTTGGTGGTGTCGTCGAACCGGTCGCGGTCGGCCTGGGACTGGATCCGCTCGCGCGTGGGCTCGTTGCCGTAGGTGATCAGGTACGGCTTGATCGCCCGGTACGCCTCGAAGAACGGGTCCATGTCGACGTAGAGGTCCTTCAACGTCGTCAGGCCCTTGATCGGGGCGATCGTGATCTCGGTCCGCTTGCCGTTCTTCTCGAGCAGGTCCTTCAGCAGCACCTTGCAGGCCAGCCGGTTGATCCCGTTGATCTGCATGGCGTCCGACCCGCACACCCCGTGCGCGCACGAGCGGCGGAAGGCGAACGTGCCGTCGAGGTAGTCCTTGACGTGGAACAGCAGGTTGAGCACCCGGTCCGTCGGCTGCGCCGGGACGTCGTAGGACTCCCAGTGCGGCTCCTCGTCGACCTCCGGGTTGAACCGGAGGATCTTCAGGGTGACGGTGATCGGCGTGTGGGTTTCGGAAGCGGCCTCGGCTTCCGGGGTGGCCGTGGTCATCAGTACTTCCGCTCCATCGGTTCGTAGCGGGTGAAGGTGACCGGCTTGTAGTCCAGCCGGATGTCCGAGCTCAGGCCCTCGCCCTGCTTGTAGGCCATGGTGTGGCGCATGAAGTTCGTGTCGTCGCGGGCCGGGTAGTCCTCGCGCGCGTGCCCGCCGCGGGACTCCTTGCGTGCGATGGCGCCGGTCACGAGCACCTCGGCGAGCTCGAGCAGGAAGCCCAGCTCGACCGCCTCGAGCAGATCGGTGTTGTACCGCTTGCCCTTGTCCGCCACGGTGATCCGCGTGTAGCGGTCCTTCAGCGACTGGATGTCGGTCAGCGCCTGCTTGAGGGTGTCCTCGGTGCGGTACACCGACGCGTTCGAGTCCATGGTCTGCTGCATTTCCTTGCGGATGTCGGCGACGCGCTCGTCACCGTGCTCCGACAGCAGCAGCTCCAGCTGCTCCTCGACCAGCGTGGTCGGGGTCTCCGGCAGCTCCACGTGCTCGTGCGCCAGCGCGTACTCCGCGGCGGCGATCCCGGCCCGGCGGCCGAACACGTTGATGTCCAGCAGCGAGTTCGTGCCCAGCCGGTTCGACCCGTGCACGGACACGCAGGCGACCTCGCCCGCGGCGTACAGGCCCGGGATCACGTGCTCGTTGTCGCGCAGCGCCTCACCGTGGATGTTGGTGGGGATGCCGCCCATCACGTAGTGGCAGGTCGGGAACACCGGCACCGGCTCCTTGACCGGGTCGACGCCCAGGTAGGTGCGGGAGAACTCGGTGATGTCCGGCAGCTTGGTCTCCAGGACCTCCACCGGCAGGTGGGTCACGTCGAGGACGACGTAGTCCTTGTTCGGCCCGCAGCCGCGGCCCTGCAGCACCTCCTGGACCATCGACCGGGCGACGATGTCGCGCGGTGCGAGGTCCTTGATGGTGGGGGCGTAGCGCTCCATGAACCGCTCGCCCTCGGAGTTGCGCAGGATGCCGCCCTCGCCGCGGACGGCCTCGGAGATCAGGATGCCGAGCCCGGCGAGGCCGGTCGGGTGGAACTGGAAGAATTCCATGTCCTCCAGCGGCAGGCCCTTGCGGAAGATGATGCCGAGGCCGTCACCGGTGAGGGTGTGCGCGTTCGACGTCGTCTTGAAGATCTTGCCCGCGCCGCCGCTGGCCATCACGATCGACTTCGCCTGGAACACGTGCAGCTCGCCGGTGGCCAGCTCGTAGGCGACGACGCCGGAGGCGACCGGGTTGCCGTCCTCGTCCTCGCTGGTCACCAGGTCGAGCACGTAGAACTCGTTGAAGAACTCGGTGCCGTACTTGACGCAGTTCTGGTACAGCGTCTGCAGGATCATGTGCCCGGTGCGGTCCGCGGCGTAGCAGGCACGGCGCACCGCGGCCTTGCCGTGGTCGCGGGTGTGCCCGCCGAAGCGGCGCTGGTCGATCTTGCCCTCGGGCGTGCGGTTGAACGGCAGGCCCATCTTCTCCAGGTCGAGGACGGCGTCGATGGCCTCCTTGGCCATGATCTCCGCGGCGTCCTGGTCGACCAGGTAGTCACCGCCCTTGACGGTGTCGAAGGTGTGCCATTCCCAGTTGTCCTCCTCGACGTTGGCCAGCGCGGCACACATGCCGCCCTGTGCCGCGCCGGTGTGCGACCGGGTCGGGTAGAGCTTGGTGAGAACCGCGGTGCGGGCGCGCTGGCCGGATTCGATGGCCGCGCGCATTCCGGCGCCGCCGGCGCCGACGATCACCACGTCGTACTTGTGGAACTGCATAGTGGGGGCTCCGCTACGTAGTGGAATAGCGCTGTGGTGGGTGCGCCTCAGCTGGCGGGCATTTCGGGGTCGAAGGTGAAGATCACCATGGTGCCCACGGCGAGGATCAGGACCATCGACACGTAGAGCAGCATCTTCAGCCAGAACCGGGTGGAGTCCTTGCGCGCGTAGTCGTCGATGATCGTGCGCAGGCCGTTGCCGCCGTGGATCTCCGCGAGCCACAGCATCGCCAGGTCCCAGAACTGCCAGAACGGCGAGGCCCAGCGGCCGGCCACGAAGCCCCAGTTGATCCGGTGCACGCCGCCGTCGAGGATGTTCATGATCAGCAGGTGGCCGAGCACCAGGATGATCAGCGCGAGGCCGGAGATGCGCATGAACAGCCAGCTGTAGAGCTCGAAGTTGCTGCGCCGGGCGGCCGGGCGCCGCGGCGAGCGCGGCTTGTCCAGGATCAGAGCGTCGGCCATCAGGCACCCCCGAAGAGCGTTTCGACGGTGCGCTTGAGCATGAAGAACGCACCCGGGATCATCACCACGACCCAGACGACGCCGATCACCCACAGCATCGTCTTCTGGTACTTCGGGCCCTTGGCCCAGAAGTCGACCAGCATCACGCGCAGGCCGTTGAGCGCGTGGAACAGCACCGCCCCGACCAGGCCGACCTCGAGCAGGTTCACGATCGGCGTCTTGTACGTCTCGATGACCTGGTCGTAGGTGTTCGGCGACACGCGCACGAGCGCGGTGTCGAGCACGTGCACGAACAGGAAGAAGAATGTCAGCACGCCGGTGATGCGGTGCAGCACCCAGGACCACATGCCCGGGTCGCCCCGGTAGAAGGTTCCCTGCCGGCGTGAGGCACCCGCCCGATCGCTCGCCCCCGCCGCTGGCTCAGCGGCAGGGCTCGCCGTGGTGGACATCGGTGAACGGCCTCCAACGTCATGACTGTCGTGCCCGGATGACCGGTGCTCTCCGCACTCGCCGGGGTCGGTCCACTGGGGACAACTCCGGCGACAGTGCCGAGATCAGAGGCCATCGAGCGTGGATGCAAGGGATGCTAGACCCGCCCCGGGTACCCGGCTCACCTCCGGGTTCGTCTCTGTGATGGACCAGACACCGGCAGCGCTGCCGGGCGCCCGGACGTGTGTTCTGGAGCACGCCGGGGAGTGCTTCCGCGGCCCGCGTCCCCGGCAGGTCCACTGTGGACGCGACGGGAGTCGGCACGGGTGCGGCTGGCCGGGTCCACCGGATGGCCCGCCCGGGTGAGTTCCGATGATCGAAGATGCGGAGCGTGCCCGAGATCGTCACGTTGTGTACACGAATGGTCGCGGACCGACCCGCTGAGTAAACGTTTGTGTTACGTAGCGTGCCGTTGCTATGGCGTCTTCCTGACCGCCCGGTACCGTCTGGCCGTTGAACCCGGCATCGCCGCCGGGTTCGTTCTCGGATCGTCCGCTGGATCAGCGGGGAGGGAGACACACGTTGCGTCGCATGCGTGGAACCGCGCTGGCCGCAGTGGGCATGGCCGGGGTACTCGCCCTGGCCGGGTGTGCGAAGGACACCGGTAAGAACGACAACGCGTCCGGTTCGGGGGGCGACAGCGCGGGCAACTGCATCACCGCGCCGAAGCCGCCCGCCGCGCCCGCCGCGGCCACGAGCAGCACCGCCGACAGCGGCAAGGTCGACGGGAGCAAGCTGAAGGTCGGGCTGGCCTTCGACGTCGGCGGCCGTGGGGACGCCTCGTTCAACGACGCGGCCGCCGCCGGCACCGACCAGGCGAAGGCCGAGCTGGGCGTGCCGTCGGTCCAGGAGAGCACCGCGAGCGCCAGCGAGAGCGAAGCGGCGAAGCAGCAGCGGCTCGAGCAGATGGCCGCGCAGGGTCTCAACCCGATCATCGCGGTCGGCTTCGCGTACGCGCCTTCGGTCACCGCGGTCGCGCCGAAGCACCCGAACACGCGGTTCGCGATCGTCGACGACGACTCCATCAAGCAGCCGAACGTGACGCCGCTGGTCTTCGCCGAGGAGCAGGGCTCGTTCCTGGCCGGCGTCGCCGCCGCGTACAAGAGCAAGAGCTGCCACATCGGTTTCGTCGGCGGTGTGAAGACCCCGCTGATCCAGAAGTTCGAGGCCGGTTACCTGCAGGGTGCGAAGGCGGTCTCGGACAAGATCGAGATCGAGGACGACTACCTCACCCCGGCCGGCGACTTCACCGGTTTCCAGGACCCGGCCAAGGGCAACGTGAAGGCCGCGGCGGAGATCGCCAAGGGCGCGGACGTGATCTACCACGCCGCGGGCGCCTCCGGTAAGGGCGTGTTCGACGCCGCGAAGGCGAACGACGCGCTGGCCATCGGCGTGGACTCCGACCAGTACAACCAGAAGACCGTCGCCGCGGACAAGGACATCATCATCACCTCGATGATCAAGCGGGTCGACATCGCGGTCTTCCAGTTCCTGCGGTCGGTCGCGAAGAACGACCTCAGCTCGCTGCCCAAGCGGTTCGACCTGAAGGTCGACGGGGTCGGCTACGCCACCTCCGGGGGCAAGGTCGACGACATCAAGGACGTCCTGGACGGGTACAAGGCCCAGATCGTCTCGGGTGCCGTCCAGGTTTCGGACAAGCCGGCCAAGTAGTACGCCGACGCGCCAGGGCTCGGAAGGATCTCTCCTTCCGAGCCCTCACGCGTTTCGAGAAGAACGGGATGTCCTCGCCGATGAGCGAAACCGAGGCCGAAGCCGCCCCTGACCGGGGCACCCCGGCCGTCCAGCTGACCGGGATCACCAAGCGCTTCCCCGGGGTGGTCGCCAACTCCGACGTCAACCTGACCGTGGCCGCGGGCGAGGTGCACGCGCTGTGCGGGGAGAACGGCGCCGGCAAGTCGACTCTGATGAAGATCCTCTACGGGATGCAGCAGCCCGACGAGGGTGCCATCGCGATCGACGGCACCGAGGTGCGGCTGCGCAACCCGCAGGACGCCATCCGGACCGGGATCGGCATGGTGCACCAGCACTTCATGCTCGCGGACAACCTCACCGTCGCGGAGAACGTGTTCCTCGGCGCGGAGGGCATGCACGGCATCGGCCGCGCGGCACGGTCGCGGCTGGCGAAGCTGGCCGAGCAGACCGGCCTGCACGCGAAGCCGGACACGCTGCTGGAGGAACTCGGCGTGGCCGAGCGGCAGCGCGTGGAGATCGTGAAGGTGCTCTACCGCGGCGCGAAGATCATCATCCTCGACGAGCCGACCGCGGTGCTCGTGCCGCAGGAGGTCGACGCGCTGTTCGACACGGTCCGCGGGATGAAGGCCGAGGGCTACACCTTCCTGTTCATCTCGCACAAGCTCGACGAGGTGCGTGCCATCGCGGACACGGTCACCGTGATCCGCAGGGGCAGCACGGTCGGCACGGCCGATCCGAAGAACATCACCACCCGCGAGCTGGCCGAGATGATGGTCGGCTCCGAGCTGCCCAGCCCGGAGACGCGTGAGTCGACCGTGACCGAGCGCGAGGTGCTGCGGGTGCGTGACCTGCGGCTGGCGGCCGAGGGCTCGGAGCGCGCCGTGCTCGACGACATCTCCTTCACCGTGCACGCGGGGGAGGTGCTCGGCATCGCCGGCGTCGAGGGCAACGGCCAGACCGAACTCGTCGAGACGGTCATGGGCATGCGCAGGGCGAGCGGCGGGCACATCGAGCTTTCCGACGCCGGCGGGAGGACCCACGACCTGGTGAAGCTGGGCACGCTGGCGCGGCGCGAGGCGGGCATCGGCTACATCGCCGAGGACCGCACCCGGCACAGTCTGCTGCTCACCCAGCCGTTGTGGGTCAACCGGATGCTCGGTTACCAGACCCGCAAACCGGTCTCCAGCGGGCAGTTGCTCGACATCGCCGGCGCTCGCCGCGACACCGAGCGGATCGTGCGCGAGTACGACGTGCGCACGCCGGGCATCGAGGTGCCGGCGGCCGCGTTGTCCGGTGGCAACCAGCAGAAGCTGATCGTCGGACGGGAGCTGTCCGGTGCTCCGGTGCTGCTCATCGCCTCGCACCCGACGCGCGGGGTTGATGTCGGCGCGCAGGCGCTGATCTGGGAGCAGATCCGCCAGGCCCGCGCGGACGGGCTCGCGGTGCTGCTGATCTCCGCTGATCTGGACGAGCTGATCGGGCTGTCCGACACGATCCGCGTGATGCTGCGCGGGCGGCTGGTGAGCGAGGCGAACCCGGCCACGGTGACCCCGCAGGAACTCGGCTCCGCGATGACCGGTGCCGCGGGAGAGGGAGAAGAAGTCCAGTGAAGTCCGGAGTGAGTTCGTGGCGCACGCGGCTGTTGCCGCCCCTGCTCGCGATCGTCTTCGCCCTGCTGCTGTCGGCGATCGCGCTCATCATCTCCGGGGCCGATCCGCTGCAGGCGTACGGGACCATGGTGGGCCAGCTGTTCAAGGGCTCGACCGCGGTCGACACGGTGAACCTGGCCACGGTGTACTACCTGTCCGGCCTCGCGGTCGCCATCGGTTTCCAGATGAACCTGTTCAACATCGGGGTCGAGGGCCAGTACCGGTTCGCCGCGGTCGTCGCGGCGATCATCGGCGGCGCACTGCAGCTGCCGCCGGTGCTGCACACCATCGTGATCCTGCTGGTGGCCGTCGTGTCCGGCGCGCTGTACGCGACGATCCCGGCGGTGCTGAAGGTGACCCGCGGGGTCAGCGAGGTCATCTCCACGATCATGCTGAACTCGATCGTGGCAGGCATCATCGCGTTCCTCGTGAACGCCGACCAGTTCGGTGTGCAGACCGGCAACAACATCGGCACCAGGGAGATCGCGCCGTCCGGGCGCATCCCGGGCATCCCGATCGGTGCCGGCACGCTGTTCGGGTTCGTGTTCATCGCGATCGTGGTCGGCGCCGCCTACTGGTTCATGCTCAACCGCACGCGGTTCGGCTTCGAGCTGAAGGCGAGCGGTGAGTCGTCGACGGCGGCCTCGGCCGGTGGCGTCAGCGCGAAGAAGATGACGCTGATCGCGATGCTGCTTTCCGGTGCGGTGGCCGGCCTGGTCGCCATGCCGGAGCTGCTGGGTCGCGATTACAGCTACGGCATCACGGCCACGCAGATGTACGGCTTCACCGGGATCGCGGTGGCGCTGCTGGGCCGCAACCACCCGGGCGGTATCGCGTTCGGCGCGTTGCTCTGGGCGTTCCTGGACACCTCCGCGGTGTCGCTGGAGCAGATCAACGTGTCCAAGGAGATCGCGACGATCATGCAGGGCATCATCGTGCTGTCGGTCGTCGTCGCGTACGAGATCGTGCGCCGCGCCGACCTCGCCGCCGAGCAGCGGCGCGTGGGACGCGCGCTGGCTGGCAAGGGTTCCTCGGTCGCGGAAGGCGGTGCGGTGTGACCACCACGACGGAGTTCGCCCGGCCAGAGCCGGAGCCCGGCACGTCGATGCCGGCGCGGCGCAAGCGGAACCGGATCCCCGGCTGGGCGCGCGGGGTGATCTGGGCGGTCATCGCGATCGCGGTGATGTCCACTGCTTCCTACGCCACCGGTGTCTCGTCGCTGACGTCCAGCAACACGACCTCCACCGCGTTGCGGCTCGCGCTGCCGATCCTGTTGTGCGCCCTCGGCGGACTCTGGGCCGAACGCGCGGGCGTGATCAACATCGGCCTCGAGGGCATGATGATCCTCGGCACCTGGGGCGCGGCCTGGGGTGCCTACTACGGCGGCGTGTGGGTCGGGCTGGTGGCCGCGATCGCGTTCGGCGCGCTGGGTGGCCTGCTGCACGCGGTGGCGACGGTGACCTTCCGGGTCAACCACATCGTCTCCGGTGTGGCGATCAACCTGCTCGGCCTCGGTGTCGCGAAGTACCTGGCGAACCTGATCTTCGAGCCGATCTCGGGCAATCCCCGGCAGTCGCCGCCGGTGCCGAAGTTCGACACCTACTCCGCGGCCGGGCTGTCGGACTGGCTCGGTTCGCTGGAGGACGAACAGCGTGTCGGCCTGTCCGACGTGGCGGGCATCCTCAAGGGACTGGTCTCCGGGGTCGCGCCGCTGACCATGCTCGCGATCGTGCTGATCCCGGTGAGTTACTGGGTTCTGTGGCGTACGCGGTTCGGTCTGCGGCTGCGTTCCTGCGGCGAGAACCCGGTGGCCGCCGAGTCCCTCGGCGTGAACGTGTACCGCTACAAGTACCTGGGCGTGCTGATCTCCGGCGGCTTCGCGGGGATGGGTGGCGCTTCGCTGGTGCTGCTCAAGGGTGGCGCGGACTACCTGGAAAACCAGACCAACGGCCGTGGGTACATCGGTCTGGCCGCGATGATCTTCGGCAACTGGCGGCCCGGTGGCCTGCTCGGCGGTGCCGCGCTGTTCGGGTACGCCGACGGGCTCCAGCTCGCCGGCGGTGGCGAGGCCGTGCTCTCGCTGCTGTACGGCACGGTGCTGCTGCTGGTGATCATCGTGATCGTGCAGCTGTTCCGGCGGCGGTGGATCGCGGCCGCGCTCGCCGTGGTCGGCGCCGGCATCCTGTACGCGATCTACTGGACCAACGACTCGTTGCCGAGTGACCTGATCCCCTACACCGCGCACTTCGTCACGCTGATCGTGCTTGCCGTTGCGTCGCAACGACTACGACCACCGAAGGCCGACGGAGCGCTGTACCGCAGAGGAGAAGGCGACTGATGTCCGAAGTGGACTGGGAAGCGCTGCGTGCCGAAGCTGTGGCGGCCGCTTCGCACGCGTACGTGCCGTACTCGGGTCTGCAGGTCGGTGTCGCCGGCATCGTGGACGACGGCCGGCACGTGATCGGCTGCAACGTCGAGAACGCCTCGTACGGCCTCGGGTTGTGCGCGGAGTGCACGATGGCGGGCCAGCTCCGGCTGTCCGGTGGCGGCCGGCTGGTGGCGGTGGCCTGCCGGAGCGGCGAGGGGAAGCTGCTGATGCCGTGCGGCCGCTGCCGGCAGATCCTGTTCGAACTCGGTGGCTCGACGTGCCTGGTCGACACACCTCGCGGCGTGCTGCCGATGTCCGAGGTGCTGCCGGACGCGTTCGGCCCTGAGGACCTGCCGTGAGCTTCACGGCGGTGGACGTCATCCGTGCCAAACGCGACGGCGGGCGGCTGAGCGACGAGCAGATCGACTGGGTCGTCGACGCCTACACGCGCGGCGCGGTGGCCGAGGAGCAGATGGCCGCGCTGGCCATGGCGATCTACCTGCGCGGGATGGACAACGCGGAGATCGCCCGCTGGACCGGCGCGATGATCGACTCGGGCACGCACCTGTCGCCGGCCACCTCGCGTCCGACCGTGGACAAGCATTCGACCGGCGGCGTCGGCGACAAGATCACCCTGCCGCTGGCGCCGCTGGTCGCCGCGTGCGGTGCCGCGGTGCCGCAGCTGTCCGGCCGCGGCCTCGGGCACACCGGGGGCACGCTGGACAAGCTGGAGTCGATCCCGGGCTGGCGGGCCGCGTTGTCGGTGGACGAGATCGCGGCGCAGCTGGATTCGGTGGGCGCGGTCGTCTGCGCGGCCACCGAAGGCCTGGCCCCTGCGGACAAGAAGCTCTACGCGCTGCGGGACGTGACCGGCACCGTCGAGTCGATCCCGCTGATCGCCAGCTCGATCATGAGCAAGAAGATCGCCGAAGGCGCGTCCGGTCTGGTGCTGGACGTGAAGGCAGGCTCCGGCGCGTTCATGAAGACCGTCTCCGATGCCCGGCAGCTGGCCCGCACCCTGGTCGACATCGGCACCGCGCACGGCGTCGCCACCACCGCGCTGATCACGGACATGGAGGTGCCGCTGGGCCGGGCGGTCGGCAACGCGGTGGAGGTCGCCGAAGCGGTGGAGGTGCTCCAGGGCCGTGGACCGGCCGACGTGGTGGAGCTGACCGTCGCACTGGCCAGGGAAATGCTGACGCTGGCGGGGATTTCGACGGATCCGGCAGCGGTGCTGGCCTCCGGCGAGGCGTACGAGACGTGGGCACGGATGATCACCGCGCAGGGCGGAGACCCGTCCGCACCGTTGCCTCGGCCCACCCACGTGCACGTCGTCCGCGCTCCGGCCACGGGAGTGCTGGCTTCCCTGGACGCCTACGCCGTCGGCGTCGCCGCGTGGCGGCTCGGCGCCGGGCGAGCGCGCAAGGAAGACCCGGTCCAGTCCGCGGCCGGTGTGCTGTGCCTGGCGAAGCCAGGCGACGCCGTCACCGAAGGTGACCCACTGCTGGAACTCCACACCGACACCCCGGACGCGGTGCCTGCCGCGCTCTCCGCGCTCGAAGGCGGCTACGCCGTGACCTCCGAGACCCCCGAGGCCCGCCGGATTGTCCTGGACACCATCAAGCCCTCGTGAGTGGCAACTCACGAGGGCTTGATGGAGGGAACTATTCGGCGGGTGCGTCGTCCGCGTCGGCGCTGCCGTTCTTCGCCTTCGCGTCGGCGGCCTTGGGGGAGCGGCCGTTGCGGGAGCTGCGACGGGGCTGGCGCGGAGCGGGCGGCGGCGGGGCGATCTGCTGCACCGCCGGGCCTCCGCCGAGCATCAGCTCCGCGAAGGTGGCCATCGCCTCGTCCAGCTGACCGCCGATGCGGCGCACGGACTCGTCGTTGCTGCGGCGCACCAGCGAGTCGACCGAGTCGGTGTCCGGCTGCTGGGCCAGGGTGCCCTCGACCTTCGACAGGCCGGTGCGCAGCGAGCCGTCCAGGTCGCCGAGCCGTCCGGTGACGCCGTCCTCGACCTTGTCCAGCCGGGTCGCGAGGTCGTCCAGCCGATCGGTGACCGTGTCCAGCCGGCCGCCGAGCTTCTCCAGGCGCTCGGCCGGGTCGACCATCTCGCCGGTCTCGGTGACCGCGGTCTTCAGCGAGTCGGCGGCGCCGGCGATCCGCTCCTTGGTCGCGCGGTCGAGCTCGTCGACGCGGGAGCGCAGCTCCTGGTCGGTGGTCTCGATCCGCTCGCGCAGCGAGGACTCGGCCAGCTCGATGCGCTCGCGCACCGGACCCTGGGTGCTCTGCGGGATCGAGTCCAGCTTGGCGTCCTGTTTGTCCAGGTGCCCGCCCAGCTCGTCGAGCCTGCGGTGGATGTTCTGCAGCTTGTCCTCGAGCCCGTCCATCCGGCCGGCGACGCCCTCGAACCGCGAGGCCATGCCATCCAGCCTGCCGTCGAGCTGTGCGAACGGCTTGGCCAGCTTGTCGACGATGCTCTCCACCGCGTGCGTGAGCGCGGCGAGCGCGTTGTCCTGCGACTCGAGCCGGGTCATCGCCTCGTCGAGCCGCTCGGCCAGCACGCCGACCTCGGTGCGGTCGGGCAGCTCGGACAGCCGCTTGCGCACCGCGCCCAGCGAGTCCACCGGCGCCAGCCGGGCGTAGATGTCGTCGAGCGCGTCGAAGATCTGCTGCTGCTCGCTCTCACGCACTTCGGCCGCGCGCACCAGCATGTTGCGCATCCGGTCGAAGGACGGAGCGGCAATGTGGTTGTCAGTGGTCACTGCGGTGTCCTTCGTCGGCGGGGAAATGGAAGGGACTGGGCGGAAGCTTATCGACAAGAAAATTGCTGTCCGTATGGCCCCCGCGAAGACCGGATAACGAGCCGGCTACCCGGATGGCCGATTCCTTCGCCGGACACCGTGTGCGCAGGGTGCGTCCGGCACTGTCGGTTACGGCCATGTAGGGGAATGACAGCGAGGCTACCGTTGGATGATGTCGGACGTAACCCCGCTGAGCGCCGAGATCCTGCGCCGCGCCCCCAAGGTCCTGCTGCACGACCATCTCGACGGCGGTCTCCGCCCGGCCACCGTCGCCGAGCTGGCCGACGAGACCGGCTACCGCGACCTGCCCACGAGCGATCCGGCGGAGCTGGGCCGCTGGTTCCGCGCCGCGGCCGACTCCGGATCGCTGGTGTCCTACCTCGAGACGTTCGCGCACACCTGCGGGGTGATGCAGACCGAGGAGGCGCTGGTCAGGGTTGCCGCGGAGGCCGTGGAGGACCTGGCAGCCGACGGGGTGGTCTACGCGGAGCTGCGGTACGCGCCGGAGTTGTTCGTCGAGCGTGGTCTTTCACTCGATGCGGTGGTCGAAGCGGTCCAGGCGGGATTCGTCGAGGGAACACGGCGCGTGGTCGCCGCGGGTGGCCGGATCCGGGTCCGGACGTTGCTGTGCGCGATGCGCCAGCACGCGCGCGCGATGGAGATCGCCGAGCTGGCGGTGCGCCACCGCGACGCGGGGGTGGCCGGCTTCGACATCGCCGGGCCGGAGGACGGTTTTCCGCCGAGCCGCAATCTCGACGCATTCGAGTTCCTGCGTCGCAACAATGCGCATTTCACCATTCATGCCGGCGAGGCTTTCGGAGTTCCCTCGATTCACGAGGCGCTACAGTTCTGCGGCGCCGAACGGCTCGGGCACGGTGTGCGGATCGCCGAGGACATCACCACCGGCCCGGACGGCGAGGTCCACCTTGGACGGTTGGCGGGTTATGTCCGCGACCGCCGGATCCCGTTGGAGATCTGTCCTTCGTCGAACGTCCAGACCGGAACCGTCGGATCGCTGCCCGAACACCCGATCGGCCTGCTCGCCCGGCTGCGCTTCCGGGTCACCGTGAACACCGACAACCGGCTGATGAGCGGATGCACGATGACCAGTGAATTCGCCGCGCTGGCCGAGACCTTCGGCTTCGGGCTGGCCGATCTGCGCTGGTTCACCATCAATGCCATGAAATCCGCGTTCCTCGATTTCGACGCACGGCTGGAGCTGATCGAGAAGGTGGTCAAGCCCGGCTACGCCGCGCTGGCCTGAGCCCTACCGGTACCGCGGCTCCGGGCGGTGCCGCCCGTCCGGAGTGGCAGCGGCCGTCCCCCGCGGACGGTTGCGGTACTTAGCATGCCCAACTAACGTTCATTATATAAGAAGGACTTCTCAGATAATGAGACGGTGACGGGAATGGCGCAGGTCACAGGTGAGGAGCAGGTGCGGGTACAGGGTGGTGCGCGCAGGTGGTTCATCCTCGCGCTCGGCCTTGCCGCGCAAACCGCGAGCTGCTCGTTCCTCTACGGTCTGCCGTTTCTCGTGCCGGCCATGCGTACGGCCGAGGGCCTCACGCTCGCCCAGTCCGGCACGGTCGTCGCCGCGCCGAGTATCGGGCTGTTGCTGACCCTGATCGCCTGGGGCGCGGCTGCGGACCGTTACGGGGAGCGGCTGATCATGGCCCTCGGACTGGGGCTGTCCGGGCTACTCCTGGTGTATGCCGCGCTGTGGTCTCACCCGGTTGGGCTACTCTTCGGCCTGTTCCTCGTTGCCGGAGCGTGCACGGCGTCGGTGAACGCGGCGAGCGGCCGGGTCGTGATGGGCTGGTTCACGAAATCCGAACGCGGCGTCGCGATGGGCATCCGGCAGACCGCGCAGCCGCTCGGTGTCGGAGTGGCCGCGCTGGGGCTGCCGCCGCTGGCCGCGCGCTGGGGATTCCAGGAAGCCATGCTCCTGCCCGCGGCGCTGGCGGTCGTGGTCGCGCTGCTGGTCGCAGTGTTCGTGGTCGACCCGCCGCGGCCTCCGCGACCGGGTAAGGGCGCCGAGAAACCCTTGTCGCCGTATCGCAAGCCGGCGCTGTGGCGCGTGCACGGGGCAAGTGCGTTGCTGGTCGTGCCGCAGTTCGCGGTGTCCGCGTTCGCGCCGGTGTACCTGGTCTCGCAGCAGGAGTGGAGTGCTTCGCAGGCGGGGATCTTCCTAGCCGTGGCGCAGGTGCTGGGTGCGCTGGGGAGGCTGGCGTCGGGTTACTGGTCCGACCGGGTGGGCAGCAGGCTGCGGCCGATGCGTCAGTTGGCGGTGGCCAGTGTCGTGGTTGTGCTGCTGGTCGCGCTCGGCGACGTGACGTGGGCGTGGCTGGTGTTGCTCGCGCTGGTGCTCGCCGCGGTGATCACGGTGGCGGACAACGGGCTCGGCTTCACCGCGTCCGCCGAGCTCGCCGGGGTCGCCTGGTCCGGCCGCGCGATGGGTGCGCAGAACACCGCACAGAACATCGCCTCCTCGCTGACCCCGCCGCTGCTCGGCCTGGTGATCGGGGACAGCCGTTACGCACTTGCCTTCTGTGTGGCCGCGATCTTTCCCGCGCTGGCGATCGGCGTGGTCCCGGTGCGCGCGGAGTCCGAAAAGGACTAGGTGCGCAGGCCGTCAAGGAAGAACCCGAGGTGCCGGCGCCAGGCCTCCGGGGCGGCGCCGGACCGGAACAGCTGGGACATGCTCACCATGAGCGGGGTCAGATCGCCCACCTCGAAGTCCGGGCGCAACCGGCCTGCCGCCTTCGCGCGGTCCAGCACCCGGGTGGCGCGCTCGAGTCCGGCATGGCAGGCCTCCAGCACGACGGGGCTGAGGGGGAACCGCCCGGCGAGGGCGTCGTTGAGTCCGGAGTCGTTGGCCTGCAAGGTGAACAGGCTTTCGACGAACGCGGTGAACCCCTGCCACGGGTCCGGCTCGGCCAGCGCCTGCCCGATGAGGTCGTCCAGTACGGCGATCTGCGCGGGCAGGACCGCGTCGAACAGCGCGTCGCGGGTGGCGAAGTGCGCGTAGAGAGTGCCGATGCTGACGCCGGCGTCGCGCGCGATCTGTTCCAGCGGCGTGTCGAGACCGCGTTCGGCGAACGCCCGCGTGGCGGCACTCAGCAGCTTGGTGCGGTTGCGGGCGGCGTCCGCACGCAACGGCTTGGATCCGGCGGCCATGCTCCCATCGTACAAAGTCGAGGCAAGTCTCGACTTGTGCTATCGTCGACCCTAAGTCGAGGAAGCCCTCGACTTAACTCGGACGAAGGAGATCACCATGACCAAGCCGACCGCCGTCATCCTCGGGGTCGGGCCCGGCCTCGGGCTTTCGATGGCGCACCGCTTCGGACAGGCGGGCCACGACGTCGCCCTCGTCTCGCGGTCGGACACCCGGCACGCCGGGTACCTGGCCGGCCTGTCCGAAGCCGGGATCACCGCGGAGGCGTTCACCGGCGACGTGTACACCGACCTCGGCTCCACTCTGGACGCCGTGACCGAGCGCTTCGGCCGGATCGACGTCGTCTACTACGGGCCGGCCGCGCTCGGGCCGGACAGCCTGCCGAAGCCCATCCTGGAAACCGGGCCCGCGGACGTCCGGCAGGCGATGAACGTGCTGTACCCGGCGGTCGAGGTGGTCGAGGCGACACTGCCGGGCATGCTCGAGCGCGGGACGGGCGGGTTCCTCTTCGCCGGCGGGCTCAGCGTGGTCCGGCCGATGCCCGCGATGGGATCGCTCGCGGTTGCCGGGGCGGCGCTGCACCACTACGCGAAAACACTGCACGAGGGACTGGCCGGCACCGGGGTGTACGCGGGCAGCCTGGTCATCGGCGGCCTCGTCGAACGCGGTGACATCTACCAGATGATGACCGCGCAACAGGGAAAAAACGGCGACGCCGGCAACCACACCCTCAACCCGGATGAGATCGCCGACGTCGCCTGGAAGCTGTATTCGGATCGCGAGAGCGCCGAAGCCGTGTTCGACGTACTCGGCTGACCGCGGGTGGGGGCTCAGAGCACCGTGAGCCGGTTCTCGAAAGCCTCCACCAGTTTGCGCCACGCACTCTGCTCGGTGTCGAACGGCGCGCTCGGCTCGAGCCGGCTCGGGTCCGGGCGAAGCACGAACGACACCAGCCAGCCGAGGCTTTCGCCTGCCGCCAGCGCGGTTTCCACGCTGTCGTCGCCTGCCCAGTCGCCCGCGTCGGTGAGCAGTTCGACGGCGAGCTCCAGCTGGGTCGGATCGATCGACTCGGGGCCCTCGGCGATGTCCTCGTCGAGACCGTTCAGCACGTAGGTGTTGTCCGCGTCGACCTCGATCTCCAGCTCGCCCGCGGTGGCCTTCTCCCGCACCTCGTCCCAGGTGGACACGTCGGTGAGGTCGGTGTCGGCCAGCTCCTTGCCGTCGGTGATCGCGGACAGCAGCGCCTTCGCCGAGCCGAACACGTCGATCTCGCCCTCGTTGCCGAGGAAGACCGGCTTGTCGTCGAGGTAGCAGCGCAGCGTGTAGTACTCCGCGCCGGCGGTGACGATCTTGATCGGGTCGATGCCGACCTCGCCCCAGAATCCCACCGGCTCGTCGTCGCCCTCGTCCTCGGAGTCCTCGGCGTCCTCGGAGTCCACCGCTTCGAGGTCCTCCGGGCCGCCGTCCTCGGCGTCGGCCTCGGACTCGGCGGACTCCTCGTGGAAGGCAGCCAGCTCTTCGGCGGTCTGGTCGAGCACCGCGGAGTCGACCTCGGGCACGGTGACGAGCCCGTCGATCGCGTCGAGCACCACGTCCCACTTCTCCGAGACGGCCTTCGACAGGTCGTTCCACAGTGCTTCGCCCTCACGCCCGGTGAACGGCAGCCTGCCCTGCTCCAGCAGCGAGAAGCCCTCGTAGGCGTCCAGCACCTCGTGCACTTCCTCCAGCTCGCACACGTCCGCGAGCGAGCGCACGATGCCGACGATCTCGGCGAGCTCGCCGATGGTCCACGAGTCCGGCTCCTCGGCGACCAGCTCCGGCACGCCGACCAGGTCGTAGGAGTGGTCGTCGTCCGGGATCAGCTCCGGCACGTTCAGCTCGGGCACCGCGTCCCACGCCGGGTGGTCGAGCAGGTCGTGCTGCTCGGAGGTGCGCACGAAAGCCGCCAGGTGGGCGGCGTCCGGGAAGGCGTACAGGTCGTCCTCGTCGCCGAGGAACGCTTCCCACTCCTCGCCGTCCTCCCGCCACCGCGGGGCCCAGAGGGTGACCACGTCGCCCTGCGGCAGCCCGAGTTCGATCGGGATGATGTCCTGTGCCATTGCCGATTCCTCCGCGAGTACCGCCCGTGTGCGCGCCCGGCCGCCGGTATCCCCCGGTCGGTGCGCGGTACCGCGAAGCCTACGGGTTCGGGCAAGCACCCGCGATCTCCCCTGCGGAACTGCCCGCCGCGGGATGGCACGATGGGTCCCGCGATGACACTCACAGACCTCCTGCCTGCGGATCCGGACCCGGACGCCCTCTTCGAAGCCTTCTCCACCTGGACGGCCGAACGGGGGATCGAGCTGTACCCGGCCCAGGAGGAGGCGCTGATCGAAGTCGTCTCCGGCGCCAACGTGATCCTCTCCACCCCGACCGGGTCCGGGAAGAGCCTGGTCGCGGTCGGCGCCCACTTCGCCGCACTCGCACACGGGCACCGCAGTTACTACACCGCGCCGATCAAGGCACTGGTCTCGGAGAAGTTCTTCCAGCTCATCGAGATCTTCGGGGCCGATCAGGTGGGCATGCTGACCGGAGACTCGAGTGTCAACGCCGAGGCCCCGATCGTCTGCTGCACCGCGGAAATCCTGGCGAACATCGCGTTGCGCGACGGTGCCGCGGCCCCGGTGGGGCAGGTCGTGGCGGACGAGTTCCACTTCTACTCCGAACCGGACCGCGGCTGGGCGTGGCAGGTACCGCTGATCGAACTGCCGAAGGCGCAGTTCGTGCTGATGTCGGCGACCCTCGGCGACGTCTCGTTCTTCGAGGAGGACCTGACCCGCCGCACCGGGCGGGCCACCGCGGTGGTCACCTCCGCGCAGCGGCCGGTCCCGCTGACCTACCGCTACGCGCTCACCCCGCTGCACGAGACGATGTCCGAGCTGCTGAACGGCGGTCAGGCGCCGGTGTACGTCGTGCACTTCTCGCAGGCCGCGGCCATCGAGCGGGCGCAGACGCTGATGAGCATCAACGTGACCACTCGCGCGGAGAAGGATGCCATCGCCGAACTGCTCGGCGACTTCCGGTTTTCCGCCGGCTTCGGCAAGACGCTGTCGCGGCTCGTGCGGCACGGCATCGGCGTGCACCACGCGGGCATGCTCCCGAAGTACCGGCGGCTGGTGGAAACGCTGGCGCAGTCGGGGCTGCTCAAGGTGATCTGCGGGACGGACACGCTCGGCGTGGGAATCAACGTGCCGATCCGGACGGTGGTGTTCTCCGCGCTGACGAAGTACGACGGGGTGCGCCAGCGGCATCTGAAGGCGCGTGAGTTCCACCAGATCGCCGGGCGGGCAGGCCGGGCCGGTTACGACACCGACGGTTACGTGGTGGTGCAGGCGCCGGATCACGTGGTGGAGAACGCCAAGGCGCTGGAGAAGGCGGGCGACGACCCGAAGAAGAAAAAGAAGATCGTCCGGAAGAAGGCGCCCGAGGGCTTCGTCAACTGGACCGAGAGCACCTTCGACCGGCTGATCGCCGCCGAGCCAGAGCCGCTGCACTCCAGCTTCCGGGTCAGCCACTCGATGCTGCTGAACGTGATCTCCCGGCCGGGTAACGCTTTCGACGCGATGCGGCATCTGCTGGAGGACAACCACGCGGACCGGCCTGCGCAGCGGAAGCTGATCCTGCGTGCGATCGAGATCTACCGTTCGCTGCTGGCCGCAGGGGTCGTGGAACGACTGTCCGAACCGGACGCCGAAGGACGGATCGTACGGCTGACCGTGGACCTGCAGTTCGACTTCGCGTTGAACCAGCCGCTCTCCCCGTTCGCGCTGGCCGCGATCGACCTGCTCGACCCGGAGTCACCCGGCTACGCACTCGACGTCGTGTCCATTGTGGAATCCACTGTGGATGACCCGCGGCCGGTGCTGTCGCAGCAGCAGTTCAAGGCCCGCGGTGAGGCCGTGCAGGCGATGAAGGCCGACGGGATCGAGTACGAGGAGCGGATGGAGCTGCTCGAGAACGTCACGTACCCGAAGCCGTTGGAGGAGCTGCTTTCCGGCGCGTACCAGTCGTACCGGCAGGGGCATCCGTGGGTGGCCGACTACGAGCTGTCGCCGAAGTCGGTGGTGCGCGACATGTACGAGCGCGCGATGAACTTCGTCGAGTTCGTGGGTTTCTACCAGCTCGCCCGGTCCGAGGGCCTGGTGCTGCGCTACCTCGCCAACACCTACGACGCACTGCGGCACACTGTTCCGGACGAGGCCAAGACTGAGCCGTTGCAGGATCTGATCGAATGGCTCGGCGAACTGGTCCGGCAGGTCGACTCCAGCCTGCTCGACGAGTGGGAAGCGTTGCGGCATCCCGGTGCCGAAGGTCCGGTGTCGCACCGTCCGCCGCCCGAACCGCCCGCGGTGACCCGCAACGAGCGGGCGTTCCGGGTACTGGTGCGCAACGAGTTGTTCCGCCGGGTGGAGCTGGCTTCGCGCGGTGCCTACGAAGCGCTCGGTGAACTGGACGCCGCGTCCGGCTGGGACGCCGACGCGTGGGAAGACGCCATCGAGGACTACTTCGACGAGCACGAAACCCTGGGCATCGGCCCGGACGCCCGCGGCCCGGCGCTGCTGCTGATCGAACGCGAGCCGCGGCTCTGGCGAGTACGCCAGATCTTCGACGACCCCGCCGGTGACCACGACTGGGGCATCAGCGCCGAGATCGACCTGGCCGCCTCGGACGAGGCGGGGTCCGCGGTGGTGCGTGTCGTGGACGTCAACCAGCTCTGAGTCCCGCACCGGTTTCCGTTACGCAGGCTGGTTCTGCCGGGTCCCGAGTACCGCGTTCAGCAGGCCGGGGAAGCGCCGCTCCATGTCGTCGCGGCGCACGGTGACGATCCGCCTGCGTCCCTCCGCGACGGTGCTGATCAGGCCCGCTTCCCGCAGCACGCGGTAGTGGTGGGAGATCGTCGGGTTGCTCAGGCCGAGGTCGGCCTTCTCGACCACGACAGCGCAGTCGATCGGCTCCGAACCGCGGTACAGCTCGGTCATCAACGCCCGCCTGCCCGGTTCGGCGAGCGCGCTGAGGACGACCGTGAGATCGAACGAGTCGACTGAGGGTTCGGGCAGCGCGCGCGGCATCGTTCGCCTCCGTTCGATCGTTTGACGCTCATCGAATCGTAGCTTACTGTCGAATCCTGTGATGATTCGACAAGTATCAAATGGTTGGCGGGCGGCGCTGCCGGTCCTTGCCGCCGTCAGGTCCGGGTCGACCCTGGGCGAAGGAGACGCCGTGCCGGGTAGTGCCGAGGAGCCGATCCGATGACCGGCGTACTCGTGACCGGTGGCACCGGGAACATCGGCCGCGAACTGGTGCGGCTGATGCGCGCCCAGGGCGTGGCGGTTCGAGTGGCCAGCCGTAACCCCAGCTCCGACGATCCGGACGCAATCCGGTTCGACTGGGCCGATCCGGCCACCCATCCGGCGGCTCTCGACGGACAGGACCGGCTCTTCGTCGTGCCTCCGGCGCGGAGCGTGGACCCGATCCCGTCGGTCGGGCCGTTCCTGGCCGAGGCGCGGCGCCTCGGTGTGCGCAAGGTGGTGCTTCTCGGCTCCGCCGTTCCCCTCGCCCCGAGCGCGCCGGAACTGGCCGCCCAGGTGCTGGACCGGCCCGGCGGGATCGTGTTGCGCCCGTCCGGGTTCATGCAGAACTTCCTGAGCCCGCATCCGGTGGGCGAGCGGATCCGGCGGCACGGTGAGATCCGCACCGTGCCGGCGACGGCCGGGCGGGGTGGATCGACACGCGCGACGTCGCGGCGACCGCCGCCGCGGCCCTGCTGCGTGATTTCGGCGACCAGCGTGACTACGTGCTGACCGGACCGCAGGCGTTGAGTTACCCAGAGGCGGCGGAGATCATCACCGCGGGCACCGGGCGGAAGATCCGGATCGTGCACGCCGGCGCGGACGAGCAGGCGGCCGATCTGCGGACCGCGGGCGTGCCGGCGGGTTTCGCCCGGCTCCTCGCCGCAGCCGACGCCGGGGTCCGTGACGGCGGGCAAGCCGAGGTCAGCACCGCGGTGCTCGATCTGACGGGCCGGCCGCCCCGTACCTTCAGCCAGTTCGTTCACGACCACGCGGCCCGGTGGGCACCGGCCGCGTGAGCGGAGGCGTCGGTTGCGTCAGCTCATGAGCATCGTCCGTGCGTCGGCGCCGCGTTTCCAGAGCCCGATCGCGAACGCGGCGGTGGCTTCGAGCAGCGGGGCGCGGTCGAGGCCGCCGGCGGGCAGGGGAGTGGCGCCGACGTCACGGACCAGTTCGGCGGCCACCTCGACCGCGGCAGGGTCGCCACACAGCGGGACGCCGAGCGGACGCCCCTCGAACGTCGGCGGCGCCATTCGCCAGACGTCCACGTGGGCCAGGTTGAACGCCTTCACCACGGACGCACCGGGCACGTGGCCGGCGATCCTGGTGGCGACGGGCGTGCCGGGCGGTTCCGCGTCGCCGGGGGTGTTGGTGCAGTCCAGCAGCACCGTGCCGGACAGGTTGAGGGAGGGCAGGAGCTCGTCGAGTGCGGAGGACGGCACAGCGAGCAGGACGGCGTCGGCCTCGCGGGCGGCGTCTGCCCAGGATTTGACCTCGGCACCGAGTTCGGCGGCGAGTTTCGCGGTACGGCCGCGGTCGCGGCCGGAGACGGTGAGGTCGTGGCGGGTCCACCGGGACCCGAGGGCGGCGGCCATTCCGCCGGTGCCGAAGATCGCGATGCGCATGGGTTTCTCCTCCGGTTGTGGTTGACTCCGAAGGTAGAAACCCTGCCGGGAACCACGAGGTAACCACCGATGAACTTCCTCGCCGACTGCCGTACGCGGCTCGCCTTCGACCTGGTCGGGAACACGTGGCACCCGGTCGTGCTGTGGGCACTGAAGGACGGCCCACGCCGGCACGGAGAACTACGCACGATGATCGGCGGCATCAGCGCGAAGGTGCTCACCGAGGCGCTCCGCAAGCTGGAGCGGGACGGAATGGTCGAACGCGTGGCAGGCGGCTACGGCCTGACCCGGCTGGGCGTGAGTTTCCTCGGCCCGATCGAGGCCTTCGGCCACTGGGCCGAGGAACACGGGGACGAGGTCGTGGCCGCGCAGGCCGACGCGATCAGCCGGTGAAACGCCGCACCGCGCGGTGGAACCACCGAACTCGCTCCTGAGATCAAGCCGGGGGCCGAGCCTGTAGCAGCTCCGGGTCCGCGGCGAAACCGTGCCGCCGGTATGCCGGCACGGCTCGCGTCGACGAATGGACAGTGACTCGCTCCAGGCCCAGCTCGGCGCCCAGGCGCAGGATGGCGTCGATCAGCAACCCGCCGAGTCCGCGGCCGCGAGCCTCCGGAACGACGTAGACGCACTGCAGGTCTCCGGACGCGCGCCGGAACTTTCGCGGGGTCGGCACACGAGCGGTGACCACGAGAAACGCCATGCCTGCCACCTCGTCGTCCTGGGTCAGCACAAGGCAGTGGTGCGTGGCCGCGTTCTCCCGTGTCCAGGCGACGAACTCTCGTACGAACTCGTCGCGGTCGAGGTCCGGCGGGCCGTCCTGTTCGGCCACCCATCGCCACCGCAAGGCGGCGACCGTTTCGAGTTCTGCTGGGCGTGCGGTGCGTACTTCGGTCTCCGGCATGCTTACCCGGTCACGTCCCGGGCAGTGGCGGCAGCGGCTTCGCCCGGGCCAGTTCCAGCAACGGCTCCGCGGCGGCCGCGTCGGTGACCAAAGTGGACACCATGCCCGAGCGCAGTACCGCGTCCACCGCCTCGGCCTTCGGCCTGCTGTAGCCGATCGCGATCACCTCCGGCACGGCCACCAGTTCTTCGCGGCTGATCGCCAGCACGTGGTGGGTCAGGCCGGTCGACACCGGCGTGCCGGCCGCGTCGAACAGCCGCGCGGCCACTTCGGCGGTCGCGCCGCGGGCGGCGATGGCGGCGCGCTCGGCGTCGTCGAGTGCGTCGTAGACGGTGGATTCGCCGCTGGTCCATGCGCCGATGCTCACCACGGCCTTGGTGAGCTTGCCGAACTGCGCGAACGTCTCGGCGATCCCCGGCTGGTGCCGCAGGATCTCGGTGGTCCGCTGGTCGGGCAGCACGAGCGGGCCGAAGATCGGGTAGGCGTCGCCGCCGGACACCGACGTCACCCGGCTCACCGTTTCCACCGACCGGCCACGCATGTCCATGCCTGCCTGTACTCCGCACAACTGCACGATCGGGCACCGTGGCAAGGTCCGGATCGCTTCGGTCATCGCGTTCACCGAACGCGCCCACGACATCCCGATCACGTCCTCGGGCACGGCGATCTCCTCCAGCAGCCGGGCGGCCAGCGCGCCGACCCGCCTGCGCACGACCTCCTTCGGCTCCCGCATCGAGGATTTCTCGAGGACCAGCGCACGGTCGAGCCGGTACGCTCTGCGGACCTCGTCGCAGAGTTCGACGTCGACCGGGGCCGGCAGGTCGAACTCGATGCGCACCAGGCCGCTCTCCCGCGCCGAGTCCAGCATGCGAGCGACCTTGAACCGGCTCACCCCGAACTCGTCGGCGATCTCCAGCTTGGAGTGTCCCTGCACGTAGAACCGCCGGGCCATGGTGGCGAGGCGCAAGGTCTCGCTGAGTGGCGGCTGCCCTTTCTTCCTGCTCACATGAGCACTATAGCTCGAAACTGAGCGGTAAGTGTTGACGTAACCCCCAGGAAACGCCTGTAATGCTCTCGCATATTAGGTGCGGCATAGATCGATGTTGCTCGGATGAGCACCCAGGAAGGTGATTGGCATGCGTGCCGCGATCGTGGACCGGCCCGGAGAGATCCGGGTCGGCGAGGTTCCCGATCCCAAACCCGGGGAGCGCCAGGTCGTCGTGAAGGTGGGTGCCTGCGGAATCTGCGGCACGGACCTGCACATCGCCGACGGGCACTTCCCGCCGACCCCGTACCCCATCGTCCCCGGTCACGAGTTCGCCGGGGAGATCGTCGAACTCGGCGCCGACGTGCCGGGCGAGTGGAAAGTCGGCGACCGCGTCGCGGTCGACCCGTCGATCTACTGCGGGTACTGCACACCGTGCCGCTCCGGGCACGGCAATCTCTGCGCCAACTGGAACGCCACCGGGGACACCGTCAACGGTGCGTTCGCCGAGTACGTGGCGGTCCCCGCGGACACCTGCCACCAGATGCCCGACTCCCTGACCTGGGAGCAGGGTGCGCTGGTCGAGCCGGTCTCGTGCGCCGTGCACGGGGTGCGCCGGATCGGCGTCGAAGCCGGGGAGCGGTTCCTGGTCGTCGGTGCCGGCACGATGGGCCTGATCATGCAGCAGCTGCTGCAGCGGGCCGGCGCGCAGGTGACGATGGTCGACCGCAACGCCGCGCGGCTGCCGCGCGCGACCGACCTTGGAGCCACCGCGGTGGCCGAGGACGTGTCCGCATTGGACGGCGAGCGTTACGACGCCGCGGTGGACTGCACCGGCGCCGCGCCCGCCATCGAATCCGCCTTCGACGCGCTTCGCCGCGGCGGCAGGCTGCTGGTGTTCGGCGTCGCGCCGGCGGAGGCCCGCGTGGCCCTGTCGCCGTTCCGCATCTACAACGACGAGATCACCATCGTCGGCTCGATGGCCGTGCTGAACAGCTACGGCACCGCGCTCGACCTCGTGGCGAACGGCTACATCGACACCGAGGCCCTGATCACCGACACGCTGCCGCTCGAGCAGTACCCGGAGGCACTGGCGAAGATGCGCAGTGGTTCCGGGCTCAAGATCCAGGTCCTGCCCGGAGGTGGCCGTGCGTAAGCTCCTGTGTCTCCTTGCCGCAACAGCGCTGTTCGTGACGGGATGCGCCGGAGCCGGCTCGCTCGGCAACGGCGAGCGGACGCTGGTCGTCGCGATCGTGTCCAACGCGCAGATGAAGGACGCGATCTCGCTCAAGGGGGAGTTCGAGAAGAAGAACCCCGGGGTGAACCTGAAGTTCGTCTCCCTGCCGGAGAACGAGGCCCGCGCCAAGATCACCGCCTCCACCGCCACCCAGGGCGGCGAGTTCGACGTGGTGATGATCAGCAACTACGAGGCCCCGCAGTGGGCGGCCAACGGCTGGCTCGAGAACCTCGAACCGCACATGAAGGCCACCCCCGGCTACGACGAGAACGACTTCATCCCGAGCATCCGGGATTCGCTGTCGTACCAGAACCAGATGTACGCGGTACCGTTCTACGGCGAGTCGTCCTTCGTCGCCTACCGCAAGGATCTGTTCCAGAAGGCCGGGATCACCATGCCGGCGCATCCCACCTGGGCGCAGATCGCCGAGTACGCCGCGAAGCTCGACGACAAGCAGGCCGGCGTCGCCGGGATCTGCCTGCGTGGCAAGCCCGGCTGGGGCGAAAGCCTCGCGCCGTTCACCACCGTCGCCAACACCTTCGGCGCGCAGTATTTCGACAAGGACTGGAACGCCAAGCTCACCAGTCCCGAGTTCACCAAGGCGGCGAACTTCTACGTGAACCTGGTGCGCGAGCACGGTGAGGTGGGTGCCTCCAGCGCCGGGTTCACCGAATGCGGCACGCAGTACGCGCAGGGCAACGTCGCGATGTGGTACGACGCCACGTCGATGACCGGCACCACCGAGGACCCCTCCACCAGCCACGTGGTCGGGAAGAACGGCTATGCCCCGGCCCCGGTCGACAAGACCCAGGCCAGCGGATGGCTCTACGCCTGGTCGCTGGCCATCCCGAAGGTCGCCAAGGACAAGGACGACGCCTGGAAGTTCATGGCCTGGATGACCGACAAGGAGTACGCGAAGAAGGTCGGCGAGGCCTACGGCTGGAACCGCGTGCCGCCGGGCACCCGCAAGTCCGTCTACGAGATCCCGCAGTACAAGGACGCGGCGAAGGCGTACGCGCAGCCCACGCTGGACGGCATCGCGAACGCCAACCAGCAGAAGACGATGGTGTCCGCGCCGCCCTACCCTGGCATCCAGTTCGTCGGCATCCCGGAGTTCCAGGATCTCGGCACCCGGGTGAGCCAGCAGCTCTCGGCGGCCATCGCCGGGCAGACCTCGGTGGCGGACGCGCTCGAGCAGTCCCAGAAGTACGCGGAGACCGTGGGCAAGTCCTACCAGGAGGTGGCCGGATGAGTACCCTCTCCGTCCCCGCCGGCACCGCGCCGGCAACCACGAGCCGGACCGAGAAGAAGGCCACGAACAAGACCGGCAAACGCAGGCTTCCGCTGCTGCCCGCGCTGATCTTCGTCATCGCGGTGACCCAGATCCCGTTCCTGCTCACGCTGTTCTACTCGTTCCAGTCCTGGAACCTGGTGCGGCCGGGCTCGCAGCATTTCGTCGGCCTGCAGAACTACGTCGACGTCTTCACCGACAGCACGTTCCTCGGCGCGCTGCTCAACACCGTGGTGCTCACCGTGGTGTGCGTGTTCGTCTCGCTGCTGCTCGGGCTCGGGCTCGCGATCCTGCTGGACCGCAAGTTCGCCGGCCGCGGTTTCGTGCGCACGCTGCTGATCACGCCGTTCCTGATCCTCCCGGCGGCCGGTGCGCTGCTGTGGAAGACCACGATGTTCGACCCGACGTTCGGGCTGCTGCACTTCGTGTTCAACACCGACGTCGACTGGCTCTCGCAGTTCCCGCTGGCCGCGGTGATGGCGCAGATCGTGTGGCAGTGGACGCCGTTCATGATGCTGCTGACCCTGGCCGGCCTGCAGAGCCAGTCGAAGGAGGTGCTGGAGGCCGCCTCGGTGGACGGGGCGAACCGCTGGCGCACCTTCTTCTCGATCACGCTGCCGCACCTGTCGCGGTTCCTGCAGCTGGCCACGCTGCTGGGCGCGATCTACATCGTGAACAGCTTCGACGCGATCTTCCTGATGACCCAGGGCGGTCCGGGCACGGCCAGCACGAACCTGCCGTTCTACATCTACCAGCGCGCGTTCGAGGGCTTCGACATCGGCCAGTCCTCGGCGATGGGTGTCGTGGTGGTCATCCTGACCATGATCGTCGCGACCTTCGCCCTGCGGCTGATGTTCCGCGCGTTCTCCGTGGACGGAGGTACGAAGTGACTACCGCAACCGCCACCCGGCCGGCCACGGCCACGCCGGAGACACCGCGCCGCAACACCAAGCGGCGCTACGGCCCGGGCACGCTGACCGTCGCCACGTGGGTGCTGGCGATCCTGTTCGTGTTCCCGCTGCTGTGGATGATCCTCACCGCGTTCAAGCAGGAGTCGGACGCCTACACCGATCCGCCGAAGCTGTTCTTCAAGCCGACCTTCGACCAGATCTCCGGGGTGCTGAAGGGCGACTTCCTGCCCTACCTCGGCAACTCGGCGTTCGTCACGATCATCTCGACGCTGCTGGTGCTGCTGCTGGGCATCCCGGCCGCGTACGCGCTGTCGCTGGCCCCGGTCAAGGGTACGAAGAACGCGTTGAGCTTCTTCCTCTCCACGAAGATGCTGCCGATCGTCGCGGCGATCATCCCGCTGTACGTGATCTCCCAGAACACCAACCTGCTGGACACGGTGTGGGCGCTGATCATCCTGTACACCGCGATGAACCTGCCGCTGGCGATCTGGATGATGCGGTCGTTCTTCATGGAGGTGCCCGGCGAGATGATCGAGGCGGCGCGGATCGACGGGGCGAACCTGCCGACGCTGCTGCGCAAGATCATCATGCCGGTGGTCGCGCCGGGTGTCGCCGCGACCGCGTTGATCTGCGTGATCTTCTCCTGGACGGAGTTCTTCTACGCGGTCAACCTCACCGCCGCCAGGGCCGGCACCGTGCCGGTGTTCCTGGTCGGCTTCATCACCAGCGAGGGCCTGTACTGGGCTCAGCTGTCCGCTGCCGCGCTGCTGGCCTCGTTGCCGGTGATGATCGTGGGCTGGTTCGCGCAGAACCACCTCGTGCGTGGTCTGTCCATGGGCGCCGTGAAGTAAAGGAAGAGCGCAGATGTCCGCAGAAGTGATCTACGACCAGGCGTCGCGTGTCTACCCCGGCAACCCGGGCGTGCGCGCGGTCGACAAGCTGAGCCTCGACGTGCCCGACGGCGAGTTCCTGGTGCTGGTGGGGCCTTCCGGTTCCGGGAAGTCCACCGCGCTGCGCATGCTCGCCGGGCTCGAGGAGGTCAACGAGGGCGCCATCCGGATCGGCGACCGCGACGTGACCGACCTGCCGCCGAAGGACCGGGACATCGCCATGGTGTTCCAGTCCTACGCGCTGTACCCGCACATGACGGTGGCCGACAACATGGGCTTCGCGCTGAAGCTGCGCGGAGTGTCCAAATCGGACATCGACGCGAAGGTGGCCGAGGCCGCCGCGATGCTGGACCTGACCAAGTACCTCGAGCGCAAGCCGAAGGCGCTCTCCGGTGGTCAGCGGCAGCGGGTGGCGATGGGCCGCGCGATCGTGCGCGAGCCCAGCGTGTTCCTGATGGACGAACCACTGTCCAACCTGGACGCGAAGCTGCGGGTGGAGACGCGCGCCAACATCGCGAAGCTCCAGCAGCGGCTCGGCACCACCACCATCTACGTGACCCACGACCAGGTCGAGGCCATGACGATGGGGGACCGGGTGGCGGTGCTCAAGGACGGCCACCTGCAGCAGTGCGATTCGCCGCGCGAGCTGTACGAGAACCCGTCGAACGCGTTCGTGGCCGGTTTCATCGGCTCGCCGGCGATGAACCTGGCCACGCTGCCGCTCACCGACCGCGGGGTCAAGCTCGGCGAGCTGACCGTGCCGCTGCCGACCGCGGAGCTGACCGCCGCGCGGGAGGACGGGCTGTCGGAGGTCGTGTTCGGCATCCGGCCGGAGTCGCTGCGCCTGGTCGGGGAAGCCGACGACGGCTTCGAGCTGGTGGTGGAGCTGGTCGAGGAGCTGGGTGCGGACGCGTACCTGCACGGCAAGGTCGGTGACGACCGGTTCGTGGTCCGCGTCGACGGCCGCACCCCGCCGCGTATCGGCGACAACGTGCGCGTCGCGCTGCGCGGCGAAGGCGAGACGCACGCCTTCAACCCGGACACCACCTTGCGCCTGCGCTGAGCCAGGTATGCCGTGAAGGCCGCCTTCAGGAATTCCTGAAGGCGGCCTTCACGGCGTTTACCGGAGTGCGGACGCGAGCACGGTGCGCACCATGTGCAGTACGGCGGCGTGGTCCGGCGGTGGGCCGGTGCGGTCGGCGAACTGCAGGTGCCCCGCCCCGACGAGGGTGGGGGCGAGGGCGTCCACGTCGGCGTCCTGGGTGAGCCGGCCGAGGTCGCGTTCGGCGGCGAGGTAGCCGGCGAGCATGCGGGCCGCGTCGGTTGCCAGCGGGATGCCGTTGCCGGGCCGGGCCGCGCGGAGGCGGGCGCGCAGCTCGTCGCGGAAGGTGATCAGCGCGACGATCGACACCGCGACCGACTCGAACAGCTCGGTGAGCACCTCGGCGACGGTTTCGGCCACGTCGCCGGTCCCGGCCCGGTCGAGCAGTTCGGCCGACCGCGCCTCGAAGCGGTGCAGCCGGTCGAGCACGAGCTCGGCGAGGAACTCGTCGAAATCGCTGAAATGCCGGTGCAGCACGCCCTTCGCGCAGCCGGCCTCGTCCGTCACCGCCCTGCTGGTCAACGCGCTCGGCCCGGCTTGCCGGAGCACGCGCTCCGCGGCGTCGAAGAGCTGCGCGCGCACGTCGCGAAGGTGGATCCCGGTCGGCACAACGGTCCTTTCCTACCACCCTTTCCCGGGGTGGCCTTTTCAAGTGGGCGCTCGCCCACTAGCGTGGGCACATGCCCACTTTACCGGCCGAGCGCCCGGAACCACACCAGCACCGGCAGATGGCGGAGTCCTTCGGCGTGGACGCACGCCGGTACGACCGAGCGCGGCCGCGTTATCCGGTCGAGCTGGTCACGGCCGTCCTCACGGGGAGCCCGGGTGCGGAATTCCTGGACGTCGGCTGTGGCACCGGAATCGAGGCCCGGCAGTTCCAGGCCGCGGGAGCCACCGTGCTCGGCGTCGAGCCGGACGCGCGCATGGCCGAGTTCGCCCGGGAGACCGGCGTGGCGGTGGAGGTGGCGAGGTTCGAAGACTGGGACCCGGCAGGCCGGACCTTCGACGCGGTGGTGTCCGGCCAGGCATGGCACTGGGTGGACCCGGACGCGGGTGCGGCGCAGGCGGCCAGGGTACTGCGCCCTGGCGGCCGGTTCGCCGCGTTCTGGCACGTCTTCCAGCCGCCGGAGGAAGTCCAGGAGGCCTTCGCGGCCGCGTTCCGCCGCGCGGTCCCCGATTCGCCGTTCGCCGCCGGCTCCCTGAAGCAGCCCAGCCTGCCCGCGTACCAGCCGATTCTCACCAAAGCGGCGGACGGACTTCGTGCCTCCGGCGCGTTCGCCGAGCCCGAGCAGTGGGCTTACGACTGGACGCAGAGGTACGACCGCGACGAATGGCTCGACCTGCTCTCCACGCAGGGCGGCCTCACCGGCGTGTCCGCCGCGCAGCGGGACCAGGTGCTGTCCGCGGTCGGCGCCGCGATCGACGAGCTGGGCGGACAGCTCACCACCACCTACACCACCGGGGCAGTCACCGCAGTCCGCCTCGTGAGTGCGCACGCCGGCTAGCACCGGCCCGCGCACTCACGAGTGGCTCACTCCTGCAGCGAAAGGGCCTGGCTCGGGCAGACGTTCACAGCCTCACGGGCCTTCTCGACCAGTTCACCCTCGGGCTTGTCGTTGAGCACGATGACCGTGCCGTCGTCCTCGCTCTGGTCGAACAGCTCCGGTTCGGTCAGCACGCACTGGCCGGCTCCGACGCACTTGCCGGTGTCCGCGATGATCTTCATGATTTCCTCTTCCTTGCTCGTGGTGGGAGCACCCTGATCCTTACCAGGTGACGGGCAGCTGGTACAGGCCGTAGATCGCCGCTTCGTCCTTGAATGCCAGGTCGTCGACCGGTTTCGCGAGCTTCAGGGTCGGGATGCGGCGGAAGAGGGTGTCGAAGACGATCTGCAGTTCGGCGCGGGCGAGGTTCTGGCCGAGGCACTGGTGGGGACCGAAGCCGAAGGCGACGTGGTGGCGTGCTCCGCGCTCGAGATCCAGCCGTTCCGGTGATGCGAAAACATCCGGGTCCCAGTTCGCCGGGTACCCGAGCACGACCACGCCGTCACCGGCCCGGATGGTGGTTCCGCTGATTTCGACGTCTTCGGTCGCCACTCGCGCGGTCACGGCGTCGACGATGGTGAAGTACCGGAGCAGTTCCTCGATCGCGGGAAGCGTGCGGCCGGGGTCGGCCTGGATCTTCGCGAGCTGGTCCGGGTTTTCGAGCAACGCGACAGTGCCGAGCGAGATCATGTTCGCGGTGGTCTCGTGCCCGGCGACCAGCAGCGAGAACGCCAGCGAGACGAGTGCTTCGTGCTCGTACGTGCCCTCGGCCCGCAGCTTCACGATCTGCCGGCCGAGCAGGTCGTCGCCAGGGTCGGCCTCCTTCGCCGTGACGAGGTCGCTGAGATAACTGCGCAGCCGGCCGACCGCGGCATGCCGTTCCTCCTCGACGTTGTCCCGGCTGGCGAACTTCCTGGTGTTTCCCTGGAAGAAGTCGTGGTCTTCGTAGGGGACGCCGAGCAGTTCGCAGATCACCAGCGAGGGCACCGGCAGTGACAGCATGTCGACCAGGTCGACTTCACCGCCGATCGAGAGCATGTCGTCGATCAGGCCGTCGACGATCTCTTGGATGCGTGGCCGTAGCGCGTCGACGCGCTTCACGGTGAACTCGCCGAGCACGGACTTGCGGGCCGCGCTGTGCTCGGCCGCGTCCATCGAGATCATCGGGCGCGCCTGGCTGCCGCGGAACGGGTTACCGCCTTCGACCAGGAACGGGTAGCCCGGATGGAACCGGTTCGAGGAGAACCGCCGGTCGTTCAGCACGCGCCGGGCGTCCTCGTGCCGGGTGACGACCCAGGCGTGCTTGCCGTCCGGAATGCTGACCTGCGTGAGCGCCTGGTCCTCGCGCATCCGGGTGTACTCCTCGGGTGGCGCGAACGGACACGTGCGGGCGACCGGCAAGACCGGCTTTTCGGCTGTGGTCATCGCTTTCCCTTCACCGGGTGACGGGCAGCTCGTACAGGCCGTAGACCGACGCGTCGACCTTGAATGCCAGGTCGTCGACCGGCTTCGCGAGCTTCAGGGTCGGAATGCGGCGGAACAGTGTGTCGAACACGATCTGCAGCTCGGCACGCGCGAGGTTCTGGCCGAGGCACTGGTGCGGGCCGAAGCCGAACGCGACGTGGTGGCGTGCCCCGCGCTCGAAGTCCAGCTGTTCCGGGGACGTGAAAACGTCCGGGTCCCAGTTCGCGGTGTAGCCCAGCACGATCACGCCGTCGCCTGCCGGAATGGTGGTCCCGCCGACCTCGAGATCCTCGGTCGCCACCCGGGAGGTCGCGGTGTCGACGATGGTGAAGTACCGGAGCATTTCCTCGATCGCGGGAAGCGTGCGCCCGGGGTCGGCCTGGATTTTCGCGAGCTGGTTCGGGTTCTCGAGCAATGCGACAGTGCCGAGCGAGATCATGTTCGCGGTGGTCTCGTGCCCGGCGAGCAGCAGCAGGAACGACATGGAAACCAGCGCCGCGTGCCGGTAGGTGCCCTCGGCGCGAAGCTTAACGATCTGGCGGCCGAGCAGGTCGTCGCCCGGGTCGGCCTCCTTCGCCGTGACGAGGTCGCTGAGGTAGGTGCGCAGTTGTTCGAACGCGTTCCGCCGGTCCTCCTGCTCGGTGTCCCGCCTGATCAGCTGTTTCGTGTTCTCCTGGAAGAAGTCGTGGTCTTCGTAGGGGACGCCGAGCAGTTCGCAGATCACCAGCGAGGGCACCGGTAACGACAGCATTTCGACCAGGTCGATTTCGCCGTCGCGGGCGAGGATGTCGTCGATCAGGCCGTCGACGATTTCCTGGATGCGTGGCCGCAGCGCGTCGACCCGCTTCACGGTGAACTCGCCGAGCACGGACTTGCGCGCCGCGCCGTGCTCGGGCGCGTCCATCGAAATGAGCGAGGGCTCCTGGTTCTTGCGAAACACGTTGCCGCCCGCGACCAGGGACGGAAAACCGTCCTTGGACCGGTCGGACGAGAAGCGACGGTCGTTCAGCACGCGCCGGGCGTCCTCGTGCCGGGTGACGACCCAGGCGTGCTTGCCGTCCGGAATGCTGACCCGGGTGACCGCCTGGTTCTCCCGCATCCGGGTGTACTGCTCGGGTGGCGCGAACGGACACGTGCGGGCGACCGGCAGAACCGGGTTCTCGGTGGTGGTCATCGCGTTCTCCTTCACCAGGTGACGGGCAGCTCGTACATGCCGTAGATCGACGTGTCGACCTTGAACTGCAGCTCGTTCACCGGCTTCGCGAGCTTCAGGGTCGGGATGCGGCGGAAGAGGGTGTCGAAGACTATCTGCAGCTCGGCACGCGCGAGGTTCTGGCCGAGGCACTGATGGGGACCGAAGCCGAAGGCGACGTGGTGGCGTGCTCCGCGCTCGAAGTCCAGCTGTTCCGGGGACTCGAAGACCTCCGGGTCCCAGTTCGCCGGGTACCCGAGCACGATCACGCCGTCACCGGCCCGGATGGTGGTTCCGCTGATTTCGACGTCCTCGGTCGCCACCCGTGCGGTCACGGTGTCGACGATGGTGAAGTACCGCAGCAGTTCCTCGATCGCGGGGAGCGTCCGAGCGGGATCGGCCTTGATCTTCGCGAGCTGGTCCGGGTTCTCCAGCAGCGCCATGGTCCCGAGCGAGATCATGTTCGCGGTCGTCTCGTGCCCGGCGATCAGCAGCAGGGAAGCCATCGAGACCAGTGCTTCGTGCCGATAGGTGCCTTCGGCGCGCAGCTTCACGATCTGCCGCCCGAGCAGGTCGTCGCCCGGATCGGCCTCCTTCGCCGTGACGAGATCGTCGAGGTAATCGCGTATCCGGTCGATCGCTTCCCTGCGTTCCTCGAACGGGACCGTGAGCCGCAAGGCCTTCGACGTGTTCTCCTGGAAGGAATCGTGGTCTTCGTAGGGCACGCCGAGCAGTTCGCAGATGACCAGTGAAGGTACCGGCAGGGAAAGCGTCTCCACGAGGTCCGCTGTGCCGTCTCGCGCCAGCAGATCGTCGATCAGGCTGTCCACGATCTCCTGGATCCGCGGCCGCAGGGCGTTGGTCCGCTTCACGGTGAATTCGCCGAGCACGGACCTGCGGGCCGGGCCGTGCTCCGGCGCGTCCATCGAGATGATCGAACGCTCCTGGTTCCCGCGGAACGGGTTGCCGCCGTCCGACAGGAACGGGAAGCCCGGGTTGAACCGATCCGAGGAGAACCGGCTGTCGCCCAGTACGCGCCGGGCGTCCTCGTGCCGGGTCACGACCCAGGCCTGCTTGCCGTTCGCGATCTTCACCTGCGTGAGCGTCTGGTCCTCGCGCATGCGCGTGTACTGCTCCGGCGGCGCGAACGGGCACGTGCGCGACACCGGCATCGCCGGCTTTTCGGTGGTGGTCATCGCGTTCTCCTTCACCAGGTGACGGGCAGCTCGTACAGGCCGTAGATGACCGCGTCGTCCTTGACCGCGAGGTCGTCGAACGACGTGGCGAGCTTGAGGGTGGGGATGCGGCGGAACAGGGTGTCGAAGACGATCTGGAGCTCGGCGCGGGCGAGGTTCTGGCCGAGGCACTGGTGCGGGCCGAAGCCGAAGGCGACGTGGTGGCGTGCCCCGCGTTCGATGTCGAACTCCGTGGGCTCCTCGAAGGCCTCCGGGTCCCAGTTGGCGGCGTAGGTGGTGAGCACCACGCCCTCGCCGGCACGGACTAGCGAGCCACCGATCTCCACGTCCTCCTTGGCGATCCGCGCCGTGGTGTCCACAATGGAGTAGTAGCGGAGCAGCTCCTCGATCGCGTCGAGCGTCTTCTCCGGCGCGGCCTTGATCATGGCGAGCTGGTCCGGGTGGCGCAGGAACGCGACGGTGCCGAGCGAAATCATGTTCGCCGTGGTCTCGTGGCCCGCGGCGAGCAGCAGGAACGAGAGGCTCACCAGCTTGCCGCGGTCGTAGGTGCCCTCCGCGCGGCGCTTCGCGATCTGCCTGCTCAGCAGGTCGTCACCCGGGTCGGCCTCCTTCTCCGCGAGCAGCCGGTCGAAGTAGGCCCGCAGCCGGTCGAGCGCGTCGTCCCGGTCCTCCCGGCTGGTGTTGCGGTTGATCAGCCGGGTCGTGTTGTGCTGGAAGAAGTCGTGGTCGTCGTAGGAGACCCCGAGCATTTCGCAGATCACCAGCGACGGCACCGGCAACGACAGCTTCTCGACCAGGTCGACTTCTCCGCCGGTCGCGAGAATGTCGTCGATCAGGCCGTCCACGATCTGCTGGATCCGCGGCCGCAAGGCGTTGACCCGCTTGACGGTGAACTCGCCGAGCGTCGCCTTGCGCTCCGGGCCGTGCTGCGGCGCGTCCATCGCGAGCATGGTGCGTTCTTCCTCGCGGCGGAGCGTGCTGCCGCCCTTGATCAGCACCGGGAAGTCCGGGCGGAGCCGGTCGGCGGAGAATCGCGGATCGTTCAGCACCTGCCGCACGTCCTCGTGCCGGGAGACCAGCCACGCCTGCTCGCCGCGGGGAAGCCGGACCGGGCGCAGCGCCGCCTGGGTGTGCTGCGCCGGCGGAGCGAACGGGCACGTGCGCAGCGCGGGGAGCTCTTCCATGGTCGTCATCGCGGGCTCCTCACCAGGTGACCGGCAGACAGTGCAGGCCGAAAATGGACGAATCGTGCTTGAACGGCAGCTGCTCGAACGGCACCGCGAGGCGCAGCGTCGGAATCCGGCGGAACAGTGTGTCGAACACGATCTGCAGCTCCATCCGCGCGAGGTTCTGGCCGAGGCACTGGTGCGCGCCGAAGCCGAACGCGACGTGGTGACGTCCGCCGCGGGTGATGTCGATCCGGTCCGGCTCGGGGAAGACGGTCTCGTCGAAGTCGGCCGCGTGGCTGAGCCCGAGCACGCCTTCGCCTTCGCGGATCGTGACGCCCGCGATCTCCACGTCCTCCCTGGCCACCCGCGAAGTGGCGAACTCGGCGATGGTGAAGTACCGCAGCAGCTCCTCGACCGCGTCGAGGGTCTTGCCGGGGTCCTCCTTGATCAGGGCGAGCTGGTCGAGATTCCTCAGCAGCGCGACGGTGCCGAGCGAGATCATGTTGGCTGTGGTCTCGTGTCCGGCGATGAGCAGCAGGAAGGCCAGGCTGACCAGGTCATCGTGGTCGTAGGTGCCCTCCTCGCGCTTCTTCTCGATCTGGCGCCCGAGCAGGTCGTCGGTGGGCGCGGCCTCCTTGGTGGAGACCAGTTCGCTGAGGTAGTCCTGCAACGCCTCGACCGAGTCGGCGCGCTCGTCCGACTTCACGTCCCGGTTGAGGATCATCGAGCTGTGCTGCTGGAAGAAGTCGTGGTCGGCGTAGGGGACACCGAGCTGTTCGCAGATCACCAGCGACGGCACCGGCAGCGACAGCGCGGTGACGAGGTCGGCAGGCTGGTTTCCGGCCAGGATCGCGTCGAGGTGCGTGTCCACGATCTCCTGGATCCGAGGCTGCAGCGCCTTCATCCGCTTCACCGTGAACTCGCCGACGACCTCCCGTCGCGCCGGGCCGTGCACCGGCGGATCGAGGTTGATCAGCGAGGGCGTGAGGTTCGTCCGCCGCCGCTGGGCCCCGTCGCGGAAGAGGATCGGATAGCCGGGGTTGAACCGGTCGGAGCTGAACCGCGGATCGTTCAGCATGGCCCGCACGTCCTCGTACTTGGCCAGCACCCAGGCCCGCTGTCCGCTGGGCAGCTCGACCAGCTTCGCCCGGGCCTGCTCGTACTCCCGGTACTCCGGCGGGGGCGCGAACGGGCAGCTCCGCACCAGCGGGAAGTCGGCAGGCTCCGGCTCGACGGCGTCGCCACCGGACTGTTCCGGCCTGCCGGTTCCGTGCGCGACCGGGCAGGTGGCCGCCGCCGAACCGGCCGCGGCGGTGCCGGCGTCGGTGGTACCCGCGGCGGAGGTGCTGGCGTCGGTGGTACCGGCCTCGGAGGTGCCGACTGCGGTGAGTGTGGCCGCGTCGGTGGTCGGTGAGGTGGGCACTTCGGGCGCGGTTCCGGCCGGTGTGGTTCCGGCGAGCTCGGATGCGGCGACCTCGGTCATGGTGGGACCCCTTTTGGTGGAAATGCACCGTTACGGAACGAATGTGGAGGATTACATTCCGGTTCACTGCCCACGGTACCGAAGTGGACGATCGTCGTCCACTAGCAACGGGGTGACAATTACTGTCCGGAGTGTGCCGTTCGAGGCGTGCGAGAATCCCTGCGCACGCCGCAGGCGTGTGGACTGGGAGGATGATCGGGATGAGTGCGGACCCGCACACGCCACTACGCGCGGATGCTCGGCGAAACCGCGACCAGATCATCGCCGCCGCCCGTGCGATCTTCGCCGAACAGGGCCCCGAGGTCCCGATGGAGGAGATCGCCCGCGCGGCCGGCGTCGGCGTGGGCACGCTGTACCGGCGTTTCCCCGACCGGGACGCCCTGATCAGCGCGGTGGCGGTGGACAACTTCGCCCGTGTCCTGAACGACGCCCACGCGGCCGTGGCGGAGGAGCCGACTGCCTGGAGTGCCCTGGTCCGTCTGCTCTACCAGTCGGTGGAACTGCAGCTGTCGCTCCAGCTGGCGATGCTGTCGCTGCGGGCGCAGGAGATCGTCCGCGAGGACCCCACCATCACCGGGCTGCGCCAGGACCTGCTCACCGAGGTGGAATCCCTGGTCCGCGCCGCCCAGGACGAGGGGCATCTCCGCAAGGACGTCGGTGCCGGCGACGTGGCGCTGCTGTTCGCCGTCCTGCTCCGCCGGCTTCCGTCCCGGCAGAAGGACCTCGCGGAGATGTCCACGGCCCGGTGCGTCGCCATCATGATCGACGGCCTGCAGTCCCAGCCCGGTAGCGAGCTGCCCGGCCGCCCCCTCGGCCGCGACGACCTCCGTTGACCCGATAGCAGTGTCGTCTGCGCTCGGCGCTTCCAGAGCGTGGCGAGTCGAAGGTTTCCTTGCAGTTCCTTGTAGTTCCGTACGTTCGGACGTGTGAAGCCCGAACGGGTTGCTTCACGGGGAGTGATGTCACAGGCGGGCATCCGAGTGCGGCCGTGGGCGTCTTCCCGGTTGAGAGCGATCACGGTGGATGAATCACCGGCCGATCGCCTGTCACCGGAGGAAAGTCCGTCCGGTCATCGAGGAAAAGGGGAGAACCCATGACCATTCGCACGACGGTTCGCCGTACCGCCGCCGCCCTCGCCGTCGCCGGTGTCGCCGCCGGGGCCGGTGCCTGCTTCGCGACCAGCGCCAGCGCCGCACCGGCCGGTGGCGAGCCGACGGTCTTCGCCTGCACGGCGAACCAGTTCACCACCAAGCTGGTGCCCGGCGACGCCGGCGCGGGCAACCGCTACGCCGCCCTGCAGTTCACCGCGAACCAGGGCGAGCGCTGCTACCTTCCTGGCAATCTCGACGTTTCCCTGAGCGGCGCGGACAACGTGCTGATCGACAACCAGGCACGGGCCGACGCGCCCGCCGTGGCCATCTCCAACGGTTCGTCGGCCTACGTGCCGCTGCACTGGACCGCCATCGCGGGCGGCGACGAACAGCAGACCCCGAACGGTGTCACCGTGACCGCGCCGTCGGACTCCAACCAGCACGGTGACTACATCAACCCGAACGTGCTCGTCGACTGGAACCTCGGCGCGGTCGACGCCAACGAGGGCAGCCACACCATCGACGTCGGCGCAATGACTCGGGGCGTCGCCCCGACGGTGTAATCACGGCGCGCGACACCGGGACACGCAACACCGGGACGCGCACGACACCGGGGCGGGTGGTGCCAGGGGGCGCCACCCGCCCTTAACTGTCTACAACAGACTGTTCCCGAGCCGAGCCGAGCCGAGCCGAGCCGAGCCGAGCCGAGCCGAGCCGAGCCGAGCCGAGCCGAGCCGAGCCGAGCCGAGCTGCCAGCTCGATCCGCTGCCGGCTCATACTCCCAGTGGATGCCAGACCGTCTTCGCCTCCAGGTAGCGCCGCAGCCGGCTCAGGTCGGGTTCGGTGGTCCAGTCGGGTTCGGCATCCGGGACGGTGAGGACTCGCTTCACCGTGCCCGCCGCTTCCTGGGCGAGGTGCACGCGCTCGTCCGGTGTGGCGCCGGTGGGGTCGAGTGCGTTCACGTCGCCGTGCGAGGCCAGCCACGACCCCAGTTCCGACGCCCGGCCGGTGAGGATGTTCGCCACCCCGCCCGGAACATCCGACGTCGCCAGCACTTCCGACAGCGTGATCGCCGGCAACGGCCGGTCCGCGCTCGACACGACCACGGCCGTGGATCCGGTGGCCAGCACCGGCGCCAGCACGCTCACCAGCCCCAGCAGTGACGACTCCTGCGGCGCCAGTACCCCGACCACCCCGGTCGGCTCCGGGACGGTGAACGAAAAGTACGGTCCGGCAACGGGATTGGCCGCGCCGAGCACCGAGGCGATCTTGTCCGTCCACCCGGCGTACCAGACCCACCGGTCGATCGCCGTGTCCACCCGCGCTCCGGCCTGCTCGGCCGACAGCCCTTCGGACGCCGCGACCTCCGCGGTGAACTGGTCGCGGCGGCCCTCCAGCACCTCGGCCACCCGGTAGAGCACCTGTCCCCGGTTGTACGCGGTCGCCGACGACCAGCCGGGGAAAGCCTTGCGCGCGGCCACCACGGCTTCCCGCAGATCCTTCCTGGACGCGTGCGCCGCGTTGGCCAGGAACGTGCCCGCCGCGTCGGTCACCGGATAGACCCGGCCGGACTCCGACCGCGGGAACTTGCCACCCACGTAGAGCTTGTAGGTCTTCGCCACGGAAATCCGCGTGGACACCCGGGAACCGGACACTCCCGAATCGGATGCTGTCGAATCAGACACTGAGGTACGCCTCCAAGCCGGTACGTCCGCCTTCCCGGCCGAACCCGGATTCCTGGTAGCCGCCGAACGGTGCGGCGGGATCGAAGCGGTTGAACGTGTTGGCCCAGACGACTCCCGCGCGGAGCTGGTTGGCCATCCACAGGATGCGTGAGCCCTTTTCGGTCCAGATTCCGGCGGACAGCCCGTACGGGGTGTTGTTCGCTTTCGTGACCGCTTCCTCCGGGGTGCGGAAGGTGAGCACCGACAGCACCGGTCCGAAGATCTCCTCGCGTGCGATCCGCATCGACTGGTGTACTTCGGAAAACACCGTGGGCGCGAAGAAGAACCCACGGTCGGGCACCGGGCACGGGCTCGTCCAGCGCTGCGCGCCCTCGGCGTCACCGGACTCCACGAGGCCGTGGATCTTGGCCAGCTGTTCTGCCGAGTTGATCGCGCCGATGTCGGTGTTCTTGTCGAGCGGATCACCCAGCCGCAGCGTGGAAACGCGGTGGCGCAGCTTGTCGAGCACCTCCTCGGCGACCGACTCCTGCACCAGCAGCCGCGATCCGGCGCAGCACACGTGACCCTGGTTGAAGAAGATCCCGTTGACGATCCCCTCCACGGCCTGGTCGAGCGGAGCGTCGTCGAACACCACGTTCGCCGCCTTGCCGCCGAGTTCCAGGGTGAGCTTCTTGCGGGTGCCCGCCACCGTGCGCTGGATCAGCTTGCCGACCTCGGTGGAGCCGGTGAACGCGATCTTGTCCACGTCCGGGTGCTCCACAATGGACGCACCGATGTCGCCCGCGCCGGGCAGGATGTTCACCACGCCCGGCGGCAGCTCGGCCTGCCGGCAGATGTCGGCGAACACCAGCGCGGTCAGTGGCGTGGTCTCCGCCGGCTTGAGCACGACGGTGTTGCCGGTGGCCAGCGCGGGTGCGATCTTCCACGCCAGCATCAGCAGCGGGAAGTTCCACGGGATGACCTGGCCGGCCACTCCGAGCGGCTTCGGATCCGGGCCGTAGCCGGCGTAACCGAGTTTGTCGGCCCATCCGGCGTGGTAGAAGAAGTGCGCGGCGGCGGTGGGAACGTCGGAGTCCCGCGACTCCTTGATCGACTTGCCGTTGTCGAGTGATTCCAGCACGGCCAGCTCGCGGGAGCGTTCCTGGATCAGCCGGGCGATGCGGAAGAGGTACTTCGCCCGTTCCGCGCCCGGCATTTTCGACCAGACTGTGTCGTAGGCGCGGCGGGCCGCCCGTACCGCGGTGTCCACATCGGACGCCGACGCGGTGCCGACCTCCGCGAGGATCTCCTCGGTGGCCGGATTGACCGTCTTGAGCGGTTCCCCCGAGCCGTCCACGAATTCGCCGTCCACGAATGGCTTGTAGTGGTCCTTGAGGTTGGCGATGGCGCGCGATTCGGGTGCGGGCGCGTAGTCGAAGATGCCCATGTCAGTCCACCGTCACGTAGTCAGGGCCACTGTAGTGGCCGTCCACCTGGGTGCGGCGCTGCAGCAGCAGGTCGTTGAGCAGGCTGGAGGCCCCGAACCGGAACAGCTCCGGGGTGAGCCATTGCTCGCCGGCGACCTCGTGCACCGCGACGAGGTACTTGATCGCGTCCTTGGTGGTCCGGATCCCGCCCGCGGGCTTCACCCCGCGCAGCTGCCCGGTCCGCGTGAACCAGTCGCGCACCGCCTGCAGCATCACGTGCGTGACCGGGAGCGTGGCGGCGGGCGACACCTTGCCGGTGGAGGTCTTGATGAAATCGCCTCCGGCGAGGAGCGCGAGCCAGGAAGCCCGGCGCACGTTGTCGTAGGTGGCCAGCTCCCCGGTCTCCAGGATCACCTTGAGATGCGCCTCGCCGCAGGCCGCCTTGACCGCGCGGATCTCCTCGAACACGCCCATGTACCGGCCCTCGAGGAAAGCACCGCGGTCGATCACCATGTCGACCTCGTGGGCGCCGGCCTCGACGGCGAGCCGCGTGTCGGCCAGCTTCACCGCCCGGCTCGTGCGTCCCGACGGGAACCCGGTGGCCACACTCGCCACGTGCACCGCGCTGCCCGCGAGCGCCTCGACGGCTGTCTGCGCCAGATCCGGGTACACGCACACCGCGGCCACCCGCGGGCAGTCCTGCCGTTCCGGGTCCGGCCGCAGCGCCTTGGCCGCGAGCGCACGGACCTTACCGCGGGTGTCGGCGCCTTCGAGCGTGGTCAGGTCGACCATCGAGATGGCGGTGTCGATCGCCCATCGCTTGGCCTCCTTCTTGATGCTCCGGGTGCCGAGCCCCGCCGCGCGCTGCTCGACACCCACCTGGTCGACGCCGGGCAGCCCGTGCAGGAACCGCCGCAAGCTCGCGTCGTCGCGAGTCACGTCCGCCAGCTCCGCCGGGGTGTCCGGCGTCGCTGACGGGCTGGTGGTAGCTGTCATACCGCTGAGTGTATGTGCGCTACGGCCCGTGCCGGGTCACTCACCGGAATCTGTGGATGACTGAGCGAAGACGGCCGAGTTGTCCACAGATTCGGTTCGGGCCTCCCGAGCGGCCCGCCCCGGGTGTAGACCGGAGTCATCAGAGTGTGAGGCGGAACAGCCGCTCCGGGGCCCCGGTGGCCTTCGGACGCGGGGTGAACGCGCAGAACTCGCTGACCATCGGTACCTGCCGGAGGCCCGCCTGTTCGGTGTTCGCCGTCAGATCGAGGGTGGCCAGCGTGGTCACCTGGAGCGGGCCGGACTGTTCCTTGAAGCTCAGGGTGTTGAAGCCCGGCACGTCCCCGCCGTGGCCCCAGACCACGGTCGGCTTTCCGCACAGCGGGGTCAGGTCGACGCGCATCAGCCCGAGTCCGTAGTCGAAGCCTTCGTCGAGGCCGGTGGTGGTGTCGACGCCGGGCACCGTCGTCTTCATCGCGTCGAGGAGCGCGGGCGGCAGCAGCCGTCCGCCGAGAAGGGCACTGAGGAAATGGTTGAGATCGGGGCCGCTGGAGATCAGCTGGCCGGCGCCGAGGTAGCGCGAATAGTTGTAGGTCGTCACGTCCGTGAGCGGGTGCGGCGCTGGGTACGCCTGTTCGTAACCGTGTGCCGCCGGCCGCGGCACGAACGGGAAGTCGCCCGGGAGGAAGGTGCTGTGCAGCCCGAGCGGGCGGGCGATCCGCTCGTAGAGCACGCGGGCCAGCGGCTTGCCGGTCACGTGTTCGACCAGCAGCCCGAGGATGTTGTAACCGGTGTTCGAGTACGCCCAACCGGTGCCCGGCGCGAACAGCAGCGGTTGTGTGGTGCTGAGCCGCACCGCGCGCTCGTCGTCGAAGTGCACGAACCGCTCGGTGTCGAGTTCTTCGGCCGTGGCCCAGCTGTGTTCGAGCGGCAGGTCCCGCGGCACGCCGGCGGTGTGCTGCAACAGCTGGCGCACCGTGATGGGCTCCGGATAGGGGAGCAGGCCGGGCAGCCGCTGCTGGACCACGTCCTCGAGCCCGAGCCGGTGCTCGGCCACGAGCTGCAGAACCACCGTGGCAGTGAACGTCTTCGACACGCTGCCGACCCGGAACTGTCCGCTGGGGTCTGGCGTGCCGCGCCGGTCCAGCACCTGCCGGCCGGCCGAGCCTCGCCAGTCCGGGGCGACCGCGGTCATCCCGGGAATTCCGGCGGCCACCGCGGCGTCGAGTGCCGCCTGGCGGCGGTCCGGCGCCGCGTGCGCCGGGGCCGCGGTGACCAGCGCGGCACCGGTGAGCAGGCACAGCACGACACGAACGAAACGCATGTTCTTCCCCCAAGGGTCCGGCTCCGGCTCCCCTCGCCGGGCTCACCCCGGTGGTACCGGGACCTCGCGCGGTTGGCAAGTCGAGCTGCCCCCGCGCGAGGAAGGTCAGGACTCGATCCGCGGAGCGTCCTTCGGTGCGGCCGGCTTCCGGTACACGACGACGCCGCCCCAGAATCCGAGCCCGTTGATGGTCACGGTCGGCGCGGTCGGTGGGGCGGGCGGCGCATCCGACTTGTCCTCCAGCATGAAGCTGCCCATCAGTCCGATGCCGGTCACGTCCACGTTGATGTCGTCGGGCACGGTGATCTCGATACCGCCCATGATCGCGACGGCCGTGATCGTGCACTGCTTCTCCGCGAAGCGCGCGTTGCGCAGGTCGATTTCGGCCCCGCCCCAGAACGCGAAGCTGGTGTGCTGCGGCGGCAGTACCCAGCTGCCCTTGCGGACGGCCCCGGACATGACGCCGACCGAGACAGCCGACCCTGGGTGCCCGCCCACTCGGTTGTCCGGCAGGCCGAGCGCCCGGCCGGAGGCCGGCTGCAGCGCGGTCGACGGGGCGCCGGCGGTGCCGGGCAGATCGGCGGTCACCGGCTTGAGCTCGCCGAAGGTCTTGGCCGCGTAGACGGTGGAGAGCCGTTCCTCGAGCTCGGTGATGGTGATGCGGCCTTCGGAAAGCGCTTGGTGCAGTACCTGCGCGACCTGTTCGCGGTCGGCGTCCGAAATCCGCATCTGGTCCGGGCCCGGAAGGGCTGGGTCTTCGCTCACCCGCGGCAGCCTAGCTCGGTCGTGGACGGTCTGGGGTCGGTTCGACGACGGTTAGGGGCCATCATGAGCCGATGGCGTCAGGATCGGCAGGAACCCTCGTACTCCCCGACGGTGCCGCGGTGCGTCCGCGCGGGCTCCGGCACCCGCGGCCGCCCGGCCCGGAACCGGTCTTCGGCCTGTACCTCGGTTCGCGGCGCCTCCGGGCGAAACACGAGGCGAGCCTGCACTGGGACCACGAGTGGATTCGCTGGCCGGACTTCCTGCTGCCGCTGGACTGGGCCGCCGCCCGGCGTGACCTCCGGGCGCTGCACGCGCGCGCCGCCGCGGGCGAGGCCGTGGAGCTGGCCTGCCACGGCGGCGTCGGCCGCACCGGCACAGCGCTGGCATGCCTGGCGACGCTCGGCGGCCTCGGTCCGGACGAGGCCGTGACCTGGGTACGTGAGAACTACAACGGACGCGCCGTCGAGACTCCTTGGCAACAGCGCTGGATCCGGTGGTTCGCGAACTCCGGCGTACCGCACTGACGAACCGTCGGTGAGGTGCCTGGCGCGGTGGCGGCGTCGGTGTGGTCCGGCGGCGAGTGGAGGCTCCGAGCCGGCTTCTGCTGCCGGGGTCCGTGCGCGACGGCGGTGGCCCGGCGTGGCAGCTAAATTGTGCGGCATGGATGTGCACGTCGTCGATCACCCGCTGGCCAAGGCCCGCCTTTCCACGATGCGTGACGCGCGGACGGACAGTGCGGCGTTCCGGGCCGCGCTGCACGAACTGACCGTGATGCTCGTGTACGAGGCCACTCGCGAAGCTCCGGTGCGCACCGAGCGCATCCACACGCCGGTCGCTCGCACCGAGGCCTACCGGCTGGCCAGTCCGCCGTTGCTGGTGCCGGTGCTGCGGGCCGGCCTCGGAATGGCCGACCAGGCGCACAAGCTGATCCCGGACGCGCAGATGGGGTTCGTCGGCCTCGCCCGTGACGAGGAGACGCTCAAGCCGACGCCGTACCTGGAGTCGTTGCCCGAGACGCTCGCCGATCGGCCGGTGCTGGTGCTCGATCCGATGCTGGCCACGGGCGGATCCATGGAGTACACCATCCGGCTGCTCACCGACCGTGGCGCCACGGATGTCACCGCGATCTGCGCGCTGGCCGCACCGGAAGGACTCGCGCACCTGGAACAGACCGGGCTGCCGGTACGAGTGGTCACCTCGAGCGTCGACGAGCGGCTCAACGACTCCGGGTTCATCGTGCCCGGCCTGGGCGACGCGGGTGACCGGCAGTACGGCGCGGTCTGAACCGGCTGGGTGCGGTCGCGCGCTGCCGAGCCGGGAAGACAGCCCGGTCCGGTGCTGCGCTGCCTACTGGGGAGGACAGCGGGTGCGGTGGCGTGCTGCCGAGCCGGCCGGTCAGCCCGGGGGAGCGGTGGAGGTTGCCGCGGGCGCGCTGCGGAGCCAGCCGGAAGCGTTGGCGTGCAAGGCTTTCTCATAGGAGCCCGGCGCGCTGAACTCCGGCGGAAGAGTGCCGGCCATCTCCAGGGAGACCAGACCGTGCACGAGGCCCCATGAGCTGACCGTGATCAGCTCGGGTGCGACGTCGGCGAACTGGCCCGACGTCACGCCGTCGCGCGCGATCTGTTCGAGGGGTTCCAGGGTGGCGCGGGCGAGGCGTTCGGCCTCGGTGTTCGGTTCGAAGCCGGGTACCGAGCGGGTGAACATGATCGCGTACAGATGCGGGTCGGCGAGTGCGCTGTCCCGGTAGGCGATGCCGAGGCGGACGAGGTCTGTCACGGCGTCGCCGGTGCGGGTGATGCCGGTCAGCCGTGCGCCGAACCGGCGGAAGCCTTCCACGTACAGCGCGTTGACCAGGTCGGGCTTACTGCCGAAGAGCGAGTAGACCGCGGTGGTGGAAGTACCGGCGTCGGCCGCCAGCTTGCGCAGGGACAGGGCCTTCGGGCCGTCGCGCGAGATCAGCTCGCCTGCCCGGTCGAGCAATTTCAGCCGGAGCGCTTCGTCGTGCGTGCGGGGCCGAGGCATCGGCCGAGCGTAACGCGACGTTGTTATCAAACGCGAGCCCAGCGCCGGGGCACGTCACCCGGTGCGGAGGGACCTGGGAAAGGAGAGTTGACCTGGAGCGCGCTCCAGGTCGTACTGTCGAGCGTATGAGCTACTCGATAGCGGAAGCGGCGCGACGTAGCGGCCTGTCGATCGACACCCTTCGGTACTACGAGCGGATCAAGCTGCTCGATCCGCCCGCCCGGGACTCCGCCGGGCGGCGAGCGTACTCCGACGACGACCTCACCTGGCTCGGGTTCCTCACCAAACTGCGGCTGACCGGGATGCCGATCAAGAGCATGCGGGAATACGCGTCACTGCGCAGCCACGGCGTCGCGAGTGCCGGACGGCGCAAGGCGATCCTCGTGGAGCAGCGTCAGTCGGTGGCGGAGCGGATCACCGAGCTGCAGGGGTGCCTGGACATTCTGGACTACAAGATCAGCAATTACGACCAGATCGAGCGCAAGGCCTTCGGGCAGGCGCCGGCGTTGGAGGAGATCTCTGCGTGATCGGCACGAGAAAAATCGGCGGACTGGAAGTCGGCGCCCAGGGACTGGGTTGCATGGGGATGAGCCAGGCCTACGGCGTCCGGGACAACGACGACGAGTCGATCGCCACCGTGCACCGGGCGCTGGACCTGGGGGTGACGCTGTTCGACACCGCGAACGTGTACGGCGCGGGGGAGAACGAGAAGCTGGTCGGCCGGGCGATCGCGGGCCGGCGGGACGAGCTGGTGCTGGCGACGAAGTTCGGCATCGTCTGGACCGAGGACGGAATGACCGCCCGCGGTGACGCGGCCTATGTGAAGCAGTGTTGTGACGAGTCGCTGCGGCGGCTCGGGGTGGACCACATCGATCTCTACTACCAGCACCGGGTCGACCCGGACGTGCCGATCGAGGAGACCTGGGGCGCGCTCGCCGAACTCGCCGACGCCGGGAAGATCCGGCACGCGGGCATTTCGGAGGCCGGCGCCGCAACGATCCGCCGGGCCCACGCCGTGCACCCGGTCGCCGCGTTGCAGAGTGAGTGGTCGTTGTGGACCAGGGGCATCGAGGACGAAATCCTGGGCACCTGCCGGGAGCTCGGCATCGGAATCGTACCGTTCTCGCCGCTCGGCCGCGGTTTCCTCACTGGCGCGGTCACGTCGCTGAAGGACCTGCCGGACGACGACGTGCGCCGCACCATGCCCCGGTTCGCCGACGGCAATTTCGAGCGGAACCTGGCGATCGTGGACGCGCTCCGGACGCTCGCCGCGGAGAAGAAGGTGACCGCAGGGCAACTGGCGCTGGCCTGGGTGCAGGCGAAGGGACCGGACGTCGTCCCGATCCCGGGTACGAAGCGGCGCAAGTACCTGGAGGAGAACGTCGCGGCCGCGGAGCTCGAACTGTCCGAAAAGGACCTGGCGGCCATCGAACAGGCCGCCCCGTCCGACGCGGTGGCCGGAGCCCGTTACCCGGAACGCCTCGCCCGTGCCGCGGGGAGGTAGTCACCGTACCTGCGGGTCGCGGCGCTGGTGAACCGTAGTGCCGCCGGGAGGCACCACCGCACCTTGGGCCACAGCGCTGGTGGACGGTAGTGGCGGCTGGGTAGTGCCGTTGGCCACCAGCGTTGGCGGGCAGGCGTGTCGTCGGGCGACAGCGTCGCTGGCCAGCGTTGCCGGGTGGCGGTGGCAGCGCCGGCCGGGGGCTCGGGCGTTGCAGGAAGATCCGGTGTGCTGCCGTGGGGACGGTGGCGTATCCGGGCTTCGGCCATGTGCTCGTGCTGGTGCTTCGTCCGGTGCGGAGGTGGGCCGTGCGGCGGCGCTTCGTCTCGGGTGGCATGGGCGCGGGGGTCCGATGGTGGGCGTTGCAGGAGTGGGTCGTCCGGTAGCGGATGGTGCAGGAGTAGGCCGTGCGGCAGTGGTCGATGCGGAGCTGGGCCGTGCGGGAGCGGGCGGCGTGACAGTGGGCCGTCCGGCGGCGGGCGCGGGGCGTTGCCGCCTGGTCGGGTACGGAAACCGGGCTACAGCAGGGTTCCCAGAGGGCCGAGGTCGAGGTTCAGGTCCGCGGCGGAGAGGTCGTAACGCTCGCGCAGTTCCGTCAGGCGTTGGTCCAGCAGCATCAGGGTGAGTCCGAGACGTTCTTCTGCTGATTCGGTCAGCCCGCCTTCCTCGACTCGCCTCAAGGCTTGGCGTTCCATGAGCTGGCGTAGCAGTTCGATGATCGTCAGGACCAGTTTCATCAGATCTCGTTCCACCGAGTCCGGGTCTGTTTCGATGCGGGCGGGCACGGCGCGGGCGACGTCGCGCAGGGTGGCTCCGGGTTCGGGCTCGTGCATCGGCGCTCCTTCACCAGGGGGCTGGTCGGTCTTCGCGGATCGACGTGATCAGTGCGCGCAGCGAGATGTGCACCAGGTCGATCTCGGCGACCGACAGCACGATGTCCCCGGTCAGCACCACTCCACCGGCGAGCAGCCGGTCCAGCAGGTCGACCAGCGCCAGCCGGTCGGCGCCGTCCGCGGACACTTCCACGCTCACCGGACTTCGACTTCCGCGAACGAGTACGGCGCCCAGGGGCCGGTGACCTCGACGTCGAATCCCGGAGCGTCCGGCAGCTGCCGGGCTCGCGCGAGGAAACGGTCTCGGTCCTCGTGTGGTACCAGACAGGCAAGGTTGAGGACGTTGCTGCCGGCGCGGCCGGAGAGGGCGGCGTCCTGGTTCCGATGCCGGTGCAGGTGGACCGCGATGCGGGCGAGTTCTCGCTCGACGCTCTCGGCGACGTCCGCCGCGTCGCGGGTCCGGGTGTCCCGCGCTTGGCGTTGCCGCAACCGCTGCCGCAGATAGGAACGTCCGTCGCTGGGGACCTCGGCAGGCGGTTCCGAGGCGGAATCCGGGTGCGGCGCGAAGACCTTGACGCCCCATTCGGAACTGCCCCTGGTGCGCTGCAGCGCTGCCGACAGCTGCGTGGCGTGCGTGTCGAGCATGTCCCGCACCCGGTCCTCGTCGTGGTAAATCGTTGCCAGCCGTAGTGGCAGGACCGAGGCGCGACGGCTCGCCTCGTTCACGACGTCGTTGTGCGCACGGGCGACTTCTTCCAGCCAGGCGAGGTTTTCCAGCTTGTGCTGCAAAGTCGTTTCGGAGAAATCCTCGTCCGGTACCCGGCTGACGACGACGGTCAGCCCCGCGCCCGACAACGTGCCGACCGGATGACCACGAAGCCCGGTGACGCCGTCGAGCAGACCGTCCGGCGCCAGGTCGGTGACCGCATAGCAGTACCAGCTCACTGCTCCGACCGCCCTCCTCGCGCGAGTTCGAGTTGCTCGCGCAGCCTCGTGTTCTCCTCGACGAGGTCCTGGCGCCGCGAACCCGACGACAGCGACGGATCGTGTTCCCACCAGTCGATCCCCATTTCCTTGGCACGGTCGACCGAGGCGACCAGCAGCCGCACCTTGATGGTCAGCAGCTCGATGTCGAGCAGGTTGACCTGGATGTCCCCGGCGATCACGATGCCCTTGTCCAGCACCCGTTCCAGGATGTCGGCGAGGTTCGCCCCGCCGCCGGAACCCGTCGCCGGCCGGGCGGCGGTCAGTGGCCGGCCGGCGGGCAGAGTGGGCTCACTCATCGTGCTACCTCCTGCTCCCCGGGCGCACGGGCCCGCGTCGTGCCGGCCTGCGTCGCGCCGGCCTGTCAGCCGGCTCCTCTTCGGGCTCGTCCTCGGGTTCCTCGTCAAACTCGTCGCCGGACTCCTCGCCGGACTCGTCGCCGGCGCCCGATCCGTCTTCCGGCAGGTCCTCGTCGTCCTCGGCGGGTTCCTCCTCGTACTCACCGTCCGAGCCGTCCGAGCCGGTCTCGTCGGATTCCTCGTCCTCCCGCACCTGGTCCGGGGTACGTACGACCTCCCCGTCCCGGATCTCGCCGCGCCAGCCGTCGTCCGACGCCTGTCCGGCCATCGTGATGAACCGGCGGAAGTGCTTGAGGTCCAGCCGTGCCCGGCGGCCCTGGGCACGCCAGATGTTCCCGGTCTTCTCGAACAGGCCAGCCGGGTAGTACTCGATGACGAGCAGGACCTTGGTCAGGTTCGCGGTGAGTTCGTGAAAGGTCACCGCGCCCTTGATGGTGCCCTTGGCGCCCTCGGTCGTCCACACGATGCGTTCGTCGGGTATCTGCTCGGTCACGGTCGCCTTCATCGACCGGTTCGACCAGAAGATCTTGAACCGCCACTGCGAGGTGGTTTCGTCGGACCGGTCGGCACTCACGACGCCCTTGCCGAAGTCGCTGAACTTCTGGAAATCAGTCCACTGGTCGTAGGCCTCGCGCACCGGAACACCGACGTCGATGTCCTCGACGATGTTGATGACCTTCTTGCCTCCCGAGCCCCCGCCGCGCTTGCCCAGCAGGCCCGAGAACGACTTCTTCACGGCGTTGCCGCCCGCCTCGGCGACCGCGCGGAGCGGGGACTTCCCTTCGGCGATCTTGTCACCGGCGGTGAAAAGACCTTTCAGGGAACCGTTGTCGGAGGTGTCGGCCAGCCGTCGCGATGCCTCGCCCAGCTTGGTACCTGCTGAGGACATCACCTGTTCGGCCTTGGCCTGCGCGTAGTCCTCGCCGGCCTGCAGCAGCTGCTCAGTAGCGGGATGGCGAGACGCCAGTTCACGCAGCTTCGCCAGAGGGCCGCCGCTTTCGTTGTCATGACGGGATTCAGCCACGGTTCGCCTCCGCACGGTTCGCGGTACGTTTCTGCGGTTTGCGCGCCGTGCCGCTCGACGACGACCGCTTACGCGTGGTGGCGGACGAAGCCGGGGAACCGCCGGACCGCTTCCGCACCGGCTTTCGGTCGTCCTCGGGTGCCTGGTCCTCGGATACCTCGTCCGCGGGTGCCTCGTCGTCGGAGGGCGTGGCTTCCTCGAGGTGGCCGACGGCCTTGTCCCGCAAGCTGTCGGTGTGTCCCTGTAAAGAGTCAGCCAAACGTCCCGCTTGGTGGGTCAGGATTCCGGTCGCCAGGTTCCGCCCCGCGCCCAGCACCTCGTCACGCAGCTGGTCGCGTACCCCCGCCAGTTCGGGGGAAGAACCGAGTTCCCGGGTGAAGTCCGAAAGCAGTTTTTTCGGATCGAGATTGAGTTTCTTCCCGACGAGCCAGGCACCCATGGTGATGGCCACTTTGGCTTTTTTCTTCCTGCCCAGGACGTAGCCACCGACCACGGCGGTGGCGATCTTCATTCCCGGTGTCATCTGTTCGCTCCGTTCATCCGGCTGCCCCCCGGTTGAATTCTTCGAGCAGATCGAGTACTTCGTCTTCCCGGCGGTCGAATTCCTCCTCGTCGAGCTCACCGGCCACGAGCTGCTGCTCCAGCCGGACCAGTTCGCCTTTCAGCTGTGCGGCCTGCTCCTGTTCCGCGGCGTCGATGACCTGGTCCACCGCCCACAGGGCCCCGCGCACCGGGGCCAACGGCAGGAGAACGAGTTCGCCGAGCAGCCCCACTAGTCCTCCCCGGTGAAGCTGTAGGGAGGCAACGGACCCTGCGTGCGAACCTCGGCCACGGCCTCGACGGTGCCGGCCAGCCATTGCGTTGCTTCGCCGAATTCGGCCACCCGGTCCTTCGATACCAGAAACGAGACGTTGAAGAAACATCCGTCGACCGCCGGCCCTGGAGAATGCTCCGATGCCAGCGGAAGAAGGTGTTCGAGAATCGCGTCTGCGTCCGTACGTTCGCGTTCGGCCAGCCGTCCGGCGACCAGTTCGCCGAACCGGATCTGCTCATCCTGCGGTCCGCCCGGGTGCGTACGGATGTTTTCGGCCAGCTGACGCAAGGTGTCATCTCCGGCAAGGAGCTGTCCGAGGACGGCCTCCTCGCGATGCGCCACTTTGACGTTCATCTCGACGTGCCCACGCACCCGCCGCAGGATCGCCGCATACACGTCGGCTTTTTCCGCGACCGCCTGTGCCACGGCCTCGTCGTCGGCGGCCAGGACACCGAAACGCATCGGCAGGGTCGGCCCGCCGTCGCACAGCACCTGCAGGACCTGTTGGTGCGCAAGCAAATCCCGACGTTTGGCGCGAAGTTCGCCCTGGACGTCGCCGACGACCGCGCTGAGCGCTTCTCCGGCCGGCAGCATCCGTGCGGGCGTCGGCGACGGCCCCACCCCGCGCAGGCCGTCGACCTCGCCGGGGTGATCGGCGAACGTGATGCCGTACAGGTAGGTGGTCATTCGGCGGACCTCGTGGTGCTGCGACGACCACGGCTGCGAGGTCGCTCCTCGTCGTCCTCGTTGTCGCCGGACTTGTCGCTGGATTTCTGGAACTGCTCCGCGAAGGTTTCGACCGCACCGGTCAGCGCGCCCTTGGACTTCCCTTTCGCGCCCTTTTCGGTCACCTCGCCCAGCAGCTCCGGCAACGTCGTGGCGTTCGAGGCATGTTCGAGATCCAGGCGGTTGCACGCCTCGGCGAACCGCAGGTAGGTGTCCACACTGGCCACCACGATCCGCGCGTCGACAGTGAGCAGTTCGATGCCCACCAGTGACACCCGCACGAACGCGTCGATCACCAGTCCCTTGTCCAGGATCAGCTCGAGGATGTCGTAGAGGTTGCCGGTACCCGGACCGCGCTGCAGCTGGCTGCTCGCGGCCGACCGGGTGGTCGCCGTGGTCATGGAAATCGCCTTCCCGTCTTCATCGATCGGCTTGACCGCGTGCGTAACGCCGAATCTGCTCGTAGCCGAGGAAGCCACCGTGGGCGTCGATCCGGACGCGGTAGGTGGCCATCAGGCTCGTGGTGTCGGGGACGCGTTCCAGCTCCACCACCTCCACCAGCAGAGCCCATCCGTCACCGTCCTTTGTGAACGCTGACACCGAATCGACGTCCTTTTCGGTCAGCTGCTCGAACAGATCACGCGTCGCGCGCAGCAGATCGGCAGGTGAACCCCGTTCTGCCGCCGGTGCCGCGCCTTCGTCGCCCATTCCTGTTCCCGTCTCTCCGCGTCGATCACGCGCCGCCGAAACGGCGAGTCTGATATCGACCTACCCGGGCTGCCCCCGCCAAAACTGGCTGTCCGATGGCGATCGCGAAGTTCGGCCGAACAGCCCAGCACGCCTGCGTCCGCTCAGGCCACGAGCCGACGGTCGGTAGCGAGCCGAAGCCGGGCAGTGGCGAAATGCCAGTACGTTCTGAGGCTTTTCTGAGATCTCCGGACCAGGCTGAACGCCGTCAACCGAATCGTGGTCGTGCGGGAGGTCTTGGTGATGGCGGACGTGCTGGAGTACCTGGTGGTCGGTGCGGGGCCGGCGGGCTTGCAGCTCGGGCAGCAGCTGGGTGCGGCCGGGCGGGACTACCTGGTGCTCGAAAGCGGGGACGTACCCGCCGCGTTCTTCACGCGGTATCCGCGGCACCGGACGTTGATCTCGGTCAACAAGAAACACACCGGGTGGACCGACCGCGAGCTGAACCTCCGGATGGACTGGAACTCGCTGCTCGACGACGGGCCCGACCCGGTGCTGTTCACCGACTACAGCGACGAGCTGTTCCCGCCGGCCGAAGCGTTCCTCCAATACACCGCGGATTACGCCGCCAAGCACGAGGTTCGCATTCGCTACAACACCCGGGTCATCCGCGTCAGCCGGGACGGTGACATCTTCGTGCTCACCGACGCCGACGGCGCCACCTTCCGGTCCCGGCGGCTGATCATGGCGACCGGCGTGACCAAGCCGTACGTGCCGGATGTGCCCGGGATGGACCTGATCGATCAGTACGCGGACTTCGATCCCGATCCTGCGCAGTTCGACGACCAGCGAGTGCTGATCCTCGGCAAGGGGAATTCCGCGTTCGAGACCGCGGACAGCCTCAACGCGCACGCTGCCGTACTGCACGTCGCCGGGCCGCGGCCGGTGAAGCTCGCGTGGCGCACGCACTTCGTCGGGCACGTGCGTGCCTACAACGCCGGCGTGCTGGACATGTACCAGCTCAAACTGCAGCATGCCATTCTCGACGGGGAAGTTCGCGAGATCACCAAGGACGCCGACGGCTACCACGTCAAGTTCGCGTTCTTCCGGGCTGACGAGGTGATCAAGGAACTGCGCTACGACCGCGTGATCGGCTGCACCGGGTTCCGGTTCGACGCCTCGCTGTTCGACGAGGACTGCCGTCCGGAAATGGTCATCAACGGCCGGTTCCCGGCGCAGACGTCCTCGTGGGAATCGGTGAACGTGCCCGGACTGTACTTCGCCGGAACGATCACGCAGGTCCGTGACTTCAAGAAGGCGACCAGTGCCTTCATCCACGGATACCGGTACGGTGTGAAGGCGCTTTCCAAGGTCCTCGACGAACACCACCACGACACCGAATGGCCGTCCACCGACGTGCCCGCGAAAACCAGTGGTCTGGTCGACGCCGTGATCGCGCGGATCAATCGCACCTCCGCGCTCTACCAGCAGTTCGGCTTCCTCGGCGACGTCCTCACCGTGGACGCGGGCCAAGCCCGGTACTACGAGGAAATGCCGGTGGACCGGTTCGAGGAATCGTCGCTGCGGCAGCGGGAGAACGCCTTCGTGATCACGCTCGACTACGGTCCCGACCACGACAAGGTCGACCCTTTCGACTTCACGGTGAAACGGGCGAGCCAGGACGTGGCGAACGATTCCGGCGAAGGGCACTACCTGCATCCGATCGTCAAGCATTACCGGAACGGCGAGCTGGCCGCCACGCACCACGTCACGGAGAACCTCGAGAACGAGTGGAACCGGGACGTGCACATCGGGGCGCTGACCGCGTTCTTCGAACAGCAGCTTTGACATGCGCACGATCGCGGAGCTCGAAACCGCGGCTCGGAGGCGGCTCGCCCCGGCACATTACGACTTCTACGCGGGCGGCGCCGGAGAGGAAGAAACGCTGCGGGCCAACGAGGAAGCGTTCCGCCGCCGGGTGCTGGTGCCGCGGGTGCTCCGGAACGTCGGCAAGCGCGACCTTGCTGTGGAGCTCGCGGGCTCACCGCTGTCGATGCCGGTTCTCCTTTCCCCGACGGCGTTTCACCGGCTCGCGCACCCTGATGGAGAGCTCGCCACCGCGCGGGCGGCCGCGCGGGCGGGCACGGTCCTGGTGGTCAGCATGGCCGCGACGACGGCGATCGAGGACATCGTCGCCGCGGCAAGGGAAGTCACCGACGATCCGGCGTTGTGGTTTCAGCTCTACCTGCAACCGGACCGGGAATTCACCAAGGCGGTGATTTGCCGGGCGGAACGGGCCGGCGTCAAGGCGCTGGTGGTGACCGTCGATTCCGCGGTTTTCGGAAAGCGGGAACGCGACCACCGCAACGGTTTTCTCGATCTGCCTCCGGAACTGTCGGTCGAGAACATGCGCGATGACACCGGGCGGGTACGGGACATCGAGATGCCCGCGGAGTTGACGTGGACGGACGTCGAATGGCTGCGGACGATCAGCGGGCTGCCGATTCTTTTGAAGGGCATTTTGCATCCCAGCGACGCGCGCCTGGCAGTCGAGGCGGGCGTGTCCGGTCTGGTGGTGTCCAACCATGGTGGCCGGCAGCTCGACTCGGCTGTCTCCACAATGGACGCGCTGCCCGCCGTGGCGTCCGCAGTGGACGGTGCGATTCCGCTGATCCTCGATGGCGGAGTCCGCCGGGGCACCGACGTGGTGAAAGCACTCGCGCTCGGGGCGAGCGCGGTGGGAATCGGCCGTCCCGCGCTGTGGGGGCTCGCCGCGGCAGGCACGGAAGGAGTGACTGAGGTGCTCGAAGGGTTGCGCGAGGAAGTGGATCGCGCGTTCGCGTTGTGCGGGGCGGCCGATCCGGCCGGACTGACCGCGGAGCTGGTCCGATGAGAAGGCTTGTACTGCTGGCGCTGGCCGGCCTCGTGGCGACGCTGCCGAAGTGGCTGCCCGCACGGGTGATCGCGTTGCGCATGAAGATCTTCGCACTCGTCAACGGCGACGAGGGGCTCGTGGTGCCGGTCGAGGATTTCCGCCAGGTCTACGGACACCCGGCCGCGGACGGCCGCAGCAAGGGTGCCGCGCTGTCCGACCTGTTCTGGTACTGGCTCGCTCCGGGGCCGCAGGTGCACCAGGAACACCTGGAGCCCGGCCCGCGCTACGACGAGGTCGCCAAAACCACCCGGAACATCCTCGTGAAGCCGAAGGGGGAGTCCGAGGAGCTGACCCAGCGCGTCGCGACGCGGGTGCTCGGCGAGCTGGACATCGGTTCCGGCAGGCTGATCCGGCTGCGAGACGAGATGATGCCGATCTGGGCCGAGCTGTACTACGAGCTGGTGTTCGGCGAACCGTGCCCGCGTGCGGCACGCGATCTCATCGTCGGGCACGCGGACGACGTGGTGTCCGCGCTGAAATGCGTGCGGCCACGCAACATGCGGCGGCGCGGCCGGCTCACCGCATACCTGCGGCGGCGGCTGGACGACGTGCCGCACCCGCTGCCGTCGCGGCTGACCCGCGAGGAGCAGGCCTACTACCTGCAGGGCACGTTCTTCAACACCGCCGTGGTGCAGATGTCCGAGGCGATGGCGCACCTGCTGATGATCATCGCCGAGCGTCCCGACGTGCAGCGCAGGCTGGCCGAGAACCCGGACGACGACGCGTACCTGGACCGGGTGCTGGACGAGGGCCTGCGCACGTACCCGCTGTTCGGCATCGCCCACCGGATCGCGACCGGCGACATCGAGCTGGCCGACCGGACCATCGACGAGGGCACCGTCCTGTTGTTCAGCTATCCCGACTTCCACCACGCCGGCTTCGACCGGCCGGCGGAGTTCGAGCCGTCCCGGTGGGAGGGCTGCCCGGCACACGCCCGCAAGGAGGCGAACTTCCTGCCCTTCGGGGTGGCGCAGAACCGGCCCTGCCCGGCGCGTGGCCTGGCGCCGGTGACCATGCGCGTGGTGACGCGGGAGTTCCTGCGCCGGTTCTCGCTGTCCACCAGCGCCGCGCACACCCGTTCGATCCCCAACCGGGGCCCGGTGTTCCTCACCCCGCGCGGCTCCGGCCGGGACGACCGCGGCGTACTGGCCTACCTCGCGGTCCGGGACCGCTGGGAAGACGTGTGGCGCAGCCTCGCGCAACTGGTGTTCGGCACGTTCATGGTCCTCGACGCGCGGCGGCTGCGGATGTGCGTCCGCTACTTCCGGACCCACGACCTCGACGGAGGCAGGAAATGAGCCCGACTCAGGCGGCACCCGCGTTCTTTCTCGCGGTGGTGGTGATCCTCGTGGTCTGCCGGCTTGTCTGCGCGCTGGCCGTGCGGCTCGGGCAGCCGCCGGTGGTGGGCGAGATGATCGCCGGCGTCCTGCTCGGTCCGTCGCTGCTCGGGCTGCTGCTGCCCGGGGTGCAGGAAGCGCTCTTCCCCGACGAGGTGCGCACCCTGCTCTACCTCGGCGGCCAGATCGGGCTCGTGATCTACATGTTCGGCGCCGGATACGAGTTCCGGATGGGTGCGTTGCGTGACGGGCGCAAGACCGTGGCCGCGGTGTCCGCGGCCGGCACCGTGGTGCCGCTCGCGCTCGGCGTCGGGGTGGCGATGCTCGGCGGGAGCTGGGTGGGAGTGCTGAAACCGGGGGTCTCGCCGGTGGTGTCGGCCGCGTTCGTGGGCGTCGCGCTCGCGATCACGGCGTTCCCGATGCTTGCCCGCATCATCACCGAACGTGGGCTGGGCAGTACGCGGTTCGGCTCGCTCGCCCTCGCCTGCGGGGCACTCGACGACGTGCTCGCCTGGATCCTGCTGGCCGTGGTGCTCGGCATGCACGCCGGTTCGGCGGGCCCGATCGCTCTCGCGGTCGGTGGGGCGGTGCTGTTCGTGCTGCTGGTCTGGCTGGTGGCACGCCGGATCCTCGTGCACGCGATGCGGAGCCCGCGGCTGTCGGACGACCACCGGCTGCTGGTCACCGCGATGATCCTGTTCGCGGCCGCCTGGTTCACCGACGTGGTGGGGCTGTACGCGGTGTTCGGTGCTTTCGTGATCGGGCTGGCGTTCCCGCGTGGGGAGGCGGCGGACGCGGTGCTCGCCCGGATCATGCCGATCGGGCGAGTCGTGTTCCTGCCCCTGTTCTTCACCTACTCCGGGCTCAACACCCGCTTCGCGCTGCTCGCGGACCCGAAGCTGCTGCTGTTCGCACTGATCTGCGTGGTGGTCGCGGTCGTCGGCAAACTCGGCGCATCGTGGGGTGCCGCGCAGGCGGCGGGGGAGCCGGGGCCGGTCGCGGTCCGCATCGGCGTACTCGTGAACGCGCGCGGGCTGATGCAGCTGATCGCGCTGAACGTCGGGCTCGCCGCGGGCATCGTCTCTCCCGCGTTGTTCACGGTGCTCGTGCTCGTCGCGCTGGTCACCACCGTGATGACCGCTCCGGTGCTCAGCCTGCTCGATCGCCGAGACGCACGCCGGTACGAGGGGCGGGAGTTGCCCGAATTTCTCCTGACTGCCCGGACGTGAGGTCTTACCTACGAAAGTTGAGGTTTCAATCGACCGGATGACTGCCAGTATGGATTCGTGCACGAAGAGGCAGAGATCCCGGTGGCCACCCGGGTGCTCCTGGTCGAGGACGATCGCGACCTCGCCGGAATGCTCGCCGAGCTGCTCGCCGGAGAAGGCTACGAGACCGACCACGCGCCGGACGGCCAGCGCGGTCTGCATCTCGGGCTCACCGGGCGGTACGACGTGCTGATCCTGGATCGGCGGCTGCCGGTGGTGGACGGGCTCTCGCTGCTGACGCAGTTGCGCCGCCGTGCGGTGTCCGCCCGGGTGCTGGTGCTCTCCGCGCTCGGTGAGCTGGCCGACCGGGTGCACGGCCTGGACGCCGGTGCGGACGACTATTTGGTCAAGCCGTTCGAGACCGACGAGCTGCTCGCCCGGATGCGGGCGTTGTGCCGCCGGGATCTCGAACAGGCCGAATGCCTGCCGGTCGGGACCGCCGCGCTGGATCTGCACCGGCACGAAGTGGTGCTGCCCCGCGGCGAGCGGGTGACCCTGTCCGGCAGGGAGTTCGAGCTCCTGCGCACGCTCGCGCAGCGGCCGAAGGCGATCCACCCGCGTGCGGCACTGCGAGCGGGGGTGTTCACCGAATCCGCTGGCGAGTCCATTGTGGATACCTACGTGTACTACCTGCGGCGGAAACTGGGCCGGGGCGTGGTGAAGACCGTGCACGGGCTGGGTTACCAGATCGGGACGGTATGACCACGGTCGTCGATGCGGAGACGCGGGCGCTGCGGCGGGCGCGGCGGACCATCGCGGGCCAGATCGCCGTGGCGATCACGTTCGTGGTGCTCGTCGCGGGCGGTATCGCGTACTGGATCCTGGTGCGCGGGCAGGTCGCCGAGGTCGATCGCCAGCTGGAGTACACGATCGGCCAGGGGCCGGCGAAGACGCCGCCCGGTTGCGTGTGGCTGGTCACCCCGCAGGGACACGCGCCGGCCGGGCCACTGCCGTTCACGCTGCCGCCGGCCCCGTCGGTCCCGCACGCCGGCGACGTGGTCACCGAAGAACGCGCCATGGGTGACACCGTCTACACGATCCGCACCGTCAACCGGGACGGTCAGGTCTGGCAGGCCTTCTTCGAGCAGGGCTATCTGATCGCCGACCGGCACCAGCTGCTGCTCGGGCTCGGGGCGGCGGAGCTGGTCGTGCTGGTGGTCGCGGTGGTCAGCGGATACCTGCTGGCGCAGCGGGCGATCCGCCCGCTCGGCGAGGCGCTGCGGCGGCAGCGCACCTTCGTCGCCGACGCTTCGCACGAGCTGCGTGCGCCGCTGACCCGGCTGCACACGCGTACTCAGCTGCTGGCCCACCGCGGCCGCGCGGTTCAGGATGATCTCGACGCCCTGGTAGCCGGCACGCGCGAAATGGGTGAGGTGGTGGACGATCTGCTGCTGTCCGCACAGGCCGGCAAGGAGCGGCCGCGGCTGGTGCCGGTGCAGTTGGCGACCTTGGCCGAACAGGCCGTGGCGGCGGAATCGGTGCGCGCGAGCGACCGCAGGGTGGAGTTGCGGCTGCGCCGCTCGCCCGGGCTGGAGGACGTCGTCTCCGGCGTGCCGACGGCGTTGCGGCGCGTGTTGTCGGCGCTGCTGGACAACGCGCTCGGGCACACCCCGCCGGGCGGTTCGATCGAGGTGAGCCTGGCGAACCCGGACCCGCGGCACGTCGAGCTCCGCGTCCGCGACACCGGCGCGGGTTTCCCCCAGCAGCACGCGGACCGGCTCTTCGAACGCTTCGCGCACGGCTCGAACGGCGAAGGCCGCCGTTTCGGCCTGGGGCTGGCGTTGGTGCAGGAGGTCGTGACCGGCCACGGGGGCACCATCGCGGCCACCGGCAGCCCCGGTGCGGGGGCCACCTTCACCTTGCGGTTCGCCCGGGTCTGACCGCGCAGGGACCGCTTCTCGGACCTTGAGTGCAAAGTTTGGTGACAGCGTTTTAAAACACTGTTACCTTAGGTGGCGTTGATCCGCGAGGAGGAGATCCATGTACGGACCAGAGCAGTTGTTCACCGTCATCGCGCTCGTTTCGCTGCCCACCGTGATGTACGGCGGGTACGCGTTGCGCGGCGTGCAGCGCCGGAACCAGCTCACCGACCAGCAGCGCGGCTTCTTCCGTGCCGGGCACGCGCACGCGGGCGTGCTGATCGTGCTGGTGCTCGTCGCGTTGCAGATTCTCGAACGCACGAATCTGTCCAACGGCGCGCGGTGGCTGGTGTGCTTCCTGCTGCTGTTCGGGGTGCTCGCGCAGTCCGGTGGGTTCTTCCTGGCGATGCTGCGGACCCGGCTCGGCATGGGCGTCACCACCGGTGGCGCGGTGCTGCTGGGGGCGGCGACGCTGATCACCGCCTACGGCGTGGCGTTCCCCTGACGCACCGGCGCCTGCCGGGTCGTTAAGCTTGATGACGTGCCTGAATACCTGTCGACCGCGCCTGTCAAGGGGACCCGAGACTTCCTCCCCGCCGAGATGTCCGTCCGCACGCAGGTGTTCGGCCATCTCTACGACGTGCTCGAGCGCTACGGCTTTCTCCGTTACGACGGTCCGGTGCTCGAACCGGCCGAGATCTACGAGCGCAAGTCCGGGCAGGAGATCGCCGACCAGCAGCTCTACACGCTCACCACGCGGGGCGGCGAACGGCTGGCGCTGCGCCCGGAGATGACGCCGTCGGTGGCCCGGATGATCGCCGGGCACGCGAAATCCCTGTCGTTCCCGGTGCGCTGGTACAGCCACCCCAACTGCCACCGCTACGAGCGTCCCCAGCGGGGCCGGGTGCGCGAGCACTGGCAGATCAACGCCGACATCTTCGGTTCGGAGAGCGCGAACTGCGAGATCGAGATGTTCGAACTCGTCCACGATCTGATGGGTGCGCTCGGCGCCTCGCCGGAGGACTTCGCGATCCGGGTCAACGACCGGAACCTGCTGTCGTCTGCGCTGACCGATGTGGCCGGCATTTCCGCGGAGCTGCTGCCGCAGGTCTTCGCGCTGGTCGATCGGTGGGAGAAGACGCCTGCCGACGAACGCGGCGCCGCGGCGGGGGAGATCGGCTTGTCGGACAAGGAGTTCGAGAAGCTGTCCGAGACGCTCGGTGCCGGCGCGGCGCTGCTGGACGAGCTGCCCGCGGAGGTCAAGGCGGAGTCGAACCTGGTGAAGGTGCTCTCCAGCAGTGCCGCGAGCCTCGTCCGCTACGAGCCGCTCATCGTGCGCGGGCTGGCGTACTACACGTCCACCGTGTTCGAGGTCTTCGACACCTCGCCGAAGAACCGCCGCGCGCTGTTCGGCGGCGGCCGCTACAGCGACCTCGCCTCGCTGTTCACCAAGGAGCGGATTCCCGGCATCGGGTTCGGCATGGGAGACGTCACGCTGATGGACTTCCTCGAAACGCACGACCTCGCCCCGCAGCCACGCAGCGAGGTCGACGTGATGGTCATCCCGGTGGACGAGGAGCTCGCCGATCCGGCCCGCCAGGTCGCCGCGTCGCTGCGGAAGGCGGGTCTGCGCACGTCGACGCCGCTCGAACCACGCAAGCTCGGGAAGGAGCTGACGCGCGCGGACAAGGCGGGCGCGGTCGCGGTGGTCATCGTCGGCGAGGAGGACTGGGCGGCGGGCGCGGTGACCATCCGCAGCCTGGCGACGCGGGAACAGCGGCAGGTTTCGCTCGCGGACGTCCCGGCCGAGGTGGCGGGCCTGGTCACTCCGTCCTGACGGCGGCCCACTCCGCCAGCAGTCCGGCCACCCGGGCCGGGTGACTCGCGAACGGCGAGTGCCCGGCCCCGGGAAGCACGTGCACTCGCGCGCCCGCCGCGGCGTAGCGAGTGGCGGTGGCGGCGGAATCGTAGAGCCGGTCCCGGCTGCCCAGGATCACCAAGGTGGGCAGGCCGAGGTCGCGCAGCTGCTCGTCGAGCGGACGCTCGGCGAGCAGCTTCCGCCGTTCGGTGAGCACGACGCGGGCCATCGCGGGGCTGGTGGCCGCGAAATCCGTGCGCAGCCGATGCCACGCGGTGCGGCGCAACGCCCAGGTGGTCACCGGTGCGCCGGCCAGCGACCGCAGCACCGGGCTCACCCCCGGCGCGGCGAGAAGCCCGTGTCCGGGCGGGAAAGTGGCGTGCCGGTAGTCCGGCGCCTGTCCGATGAGGACAGTTCGCGAGACGGCGTCTGTCTGCGCTGCCAGCTCCAGCACCACGTCCGCGCCGAACGAGTGACCCACCGCGGTCACGCCGGAGAGATCGCCGATGGAGTCGGCCAGCGTGCGTGCCTGCGAGCGCGCGTCGAGTCCACTGTGGCCACCGGTCCGGCCGTGCCCGCGCAGATCCGCCCGGACGATCCGGAACCGGTCGGACAGCAGCCGGGCGACCGGATCGAAGGAGCGCAACGAACCGCCGAAACCGTGTACCAGTAGCAGAACCGGCGCGTCCCCGGGGCCTTCGACGAGGACGTTCACCGTTTCGCCATCGCGCGGCCGGCGGCGCGGCCGGAGAAGATGCAGCCGCCGAGGAAGGTCCCTTCCAGCGCGTTGTAGCCGTGCACACCCCCGCCACCGAAGCCGGCCACCTCACCGGCGGCGTACAGGCCGGGCAGCGGTTCGCCGTCCGGGCGCAGGACCCGGGAGTCCAGATCGGTCTGGATGCCGCCGAGTGTCTTGCGGGTCAGGACGTTCAGCCGTACCGCGATGAGCGGACCATGTGCCGGATCGAGGATCCGGTGCGGTTTCGCGACGCGCGCGACGCGGTCGCCGACGAACCGGCGCGCGTTCGCGATGGCCATCAGCTGCAGGTCCTTCGAATACGCGTTGCCCACTTCGAGATCGCGCGCCACGACCTGCCGCTGCAGGTCCGCCGGGTCCAGCGCCGGACCACGGGCGATCTTGTTCATCCCTTCGACCAGTTCGGGAACAGTGCCGGCCACCACGAAATCCACTCCGTGCCGGGTGAAGGCGTCGACCGGCCCGGGCGCACCGGACGCCGCCCGGCTCGCGAGCGTGCGGCGCAGGCTTTTCCCGGTGAGATCGGGATTCTGCTCCGACCCGGACAGCATGAACTCCTTCTCCAGGATGGTCTGGGTGAGCACGAACCACGAATAGTCGTAGCCGCTCGCGAGGATCGCCTTCAGCGTGCGGTTCGTGTCGAATCCCGGGAAGTTCGGCGCGGGCAGCCGAGCGCCGGTGGCGTCGAACCACAGCGAGGACGGGCCGGGAATGATCCGGATCGCGTGGTCCGGCCAGATCGGGTCCCAGTTGTGGATTCCCTCGGTGTAGTGCCACATCCGATCGCGGTTGACCACGCGCGCGCCCGCGGTCTCACTGATGCCGATCATCCGTCCGTCCACATGGGCCGGTACGCCGGGAATCATCGTCGCCGGCACCGGGCCCAGCCGCTCGACCGGCCAGTTGCGCCGCACCAGCTCGTGGTTGTGGCCGATCCCACCCGAGGAGACCAGCACGGACCTCGCGTGGAACTCGAACTCGCCCGCCCGCTTCCGCGACGACCGCACGCCGCGCGGCTCGTCGCCGGCTTCCAGCACGGTGCCGCGGACGCCAGTCGTCACGCCGTCCTCGACCACCAGTTCGTCGACCTGATGCCGGAAGGCGAACCGCACGAGGCCCCGGCGTTCCCCATCGAGCACCGGTTCGGCGAACACCCGCACCACCTCGGGACCGGTGCCCCAGGTGAGGTGGAAACGGGGCACCGAATTGCCGTGCCCGCCGGCGACGCCACCCCCGCGTTCGGCCCAGCCGACCAGCGGCGTCACGCGCAGGCCGAGGTCACGCAGGTACTGGCGCTTCTCGGTGGCCGCGAACCGCACGTAGGCCGCCGCCCACCGTCGTGCCCAGAAGTCCTCGTCCTCGCGGTCGAAGCCCGCAGAATCGAGCCAGTCGCGCAGGGCGAGCTCGTAGGAGTCCCGGATGCCCAGCCGCCGCTGCTCCGGGCTGTCCACGAACAGCAGCCCACCGAGCGACCAGAACGCCTGCCCGCCGAGGTTCGCCCGGTTCTCCTGGTCCAGCACCAGAACCCGGCGGCCGGCCCGGACCAGTTCGTGCGTGGCGACGAGCCCGGCAAGGCCCGCGCCGACCACGATCGCGTCGGGTTCGAACGTCATCGCGGGGCTCCTTCGCTGTAGGCCGTGACCACCCGCACGGCGAGGTCGGTCCGGCGCTGCCACACGCCGGGGTCGTCGGGCGCCATCAGGCATTGCACGGTGGTGCCGTCGTGGACGGCGATGAGTGCCTGGCCGAGCGCGTTCGGATCGGGAACCACCCGGCCGACGCGGGTGAGCAGGTCCTCGAGAAACGGCATCAGCGTCTCGGCGATCGCGGTCTCACGGGCGGTCATCAGCTGCCGCAACGCCGGGTTTCGCAGGGCGTGCGTGGTGAACTCGGCGCTCACCCGGTACCAGACGTCGTCCACCGGGATCGCGGGCAGCAGCTGCCGCACCACGTCGCCGACGTCGTGCACGTCCGTGGCCCCGGCCTGCTCGAACGCGTCGCGCAGCCCGTCGAGCAGCTCGGCCGAACGGCGTTCCCACATGGCGAGGAACAGCTCGTCGAGCGAAGCGAAGTTGGAGTAGAAAGCACCTCGCGTGTACCCCGCCCGCTCGCACACCTGCTCCACTGTGGACCGTCCGAAGCCCTCCTCCGCGAACACCGCGAGCGCGGCGTCGAGCAGACGGCGGCGGGTCTCCGCGCGTCGGCGCGGGACGCGGGCGGCCGGTGCCGGCATGGGGCGACTCCCAGCTCGATACGTCGTTGTACTGGATACACGAGTGTATTGACGACGCGCAAGGCCGGTCACCGGCGAAACCCGGTGTCCTCCCGTGCTTTTCGGATACTCCTGCTCGTCATGATCGACAGTTTGTAGTACGCTGGGGGAAGTCAAGGTCGAACGCCTCGTAGCGATCCCTTGGCCAGGCCTGTTGCCGGAGGTCGACCCCCAGGGCTTCCGGTGACAGGCCCCTTTACTGTCCGGGCTTGCCGGCCCCCTTGTCTGTACCGCTGCGGCTTTTTCCGTGTGTCGCGGGGGTTTCCGCTTGACGCGGGCGCTCATGTGAGCCGGAGCATGCTCACATGAGCGTCGCGGCCACCGTTGCGCCCAATTCCGTGAGAGCCTCCAGCGCGGCCTTGTCCGGTTCGCCGGTCAGGAGAACCGGCTCCGCTACCCGTGACCAGCCCAGTCCGGTGGTGATGGCATCGAGCTGGCGGACGGTGCCCGCGGTGTCGTTGTTGCCGTGCACGTAGGCGCCGAACGGGCGGCCCCTGGTCGCGTCGAGACAGGGGTAGTAGACGGTGTCGAAGAAGTGCTTCAACGCGCCACTCATGCTGCCGAGGTTCGCCGGAGTGCCCAGCAGGTACCCGTCCGCGGCCAGCACGTCGGCCGCGGTGGCGCCCAGCGCAGGCCGCCGCACGACGTCGACCCCTTCGAGGTCCGGATGCTTCGCCCCGGCCAGCGCGGCCTCGAACATCGCCTGCATGGCCGGCGACGGAGTGTGGTGCACGATCAGCAACGTGGGCATGCCCCGCAGCCTGCCATCGGCCGCGAGGCAGCGCATCCGTCACCGCAGGAGCGCCGTGACGTCCTCGTGAATCGCGCTGAGCAGCGTGGCGGCCTGGTCGCGTGCGGCCGTCAGCTCGCCGGTCACCGGGGCGACGACCTGCAGGTACGTCTTGAGCTTCGGCTCGGTGCCGGAAGGCCGGACTACCACGCGCACCCCGTCGCCGTGCAGGCGCAGCACGTCGGCGTCCGGGAGCAGATCCTCCAGCGTCACCGGGACGCCGCCGAGCGTGGCCGGGGGACTGGTGCGCAGCCTGGTCATCAGCCGCCCCCGCACCGCCAGGTCGGTGACCCGCAACGAGACCTGGTCGGTGAGGTACACGCCGTGCCGGCGGGCGATGTCGTCGAGGACGTCCGAGGCGGTGCGGCCCTCGGCCTTGAGTGTGGCGGCGAGGCCGGCGGCGGCGACCGCTGCCGCGATACCGTCCTTGTCCCGGACGAAACCGGGGTTCACGCACAGGCCCAGTGCCTCCTCGTAGGCGAAGACCAGGCCTTCGCCTGCCCGGACCAGCCATTTGAACCCGGTCAACGTTTCCGCGTACCGCGCGCCGCTTTCCTTGGCCAGCTCGCCGAGCAACGAGGCGGAGACGATGGTGGTGGCCACCAGCGGATCGGGATTGTCCGTGGTGGACAGCAGATGCGAGCCGAGCAGCACCCCGGTCTCGTCGCCCCGCAGCATCCGCCACTCGCCACCGGGCGCGCGCACGCCGAGGGCGCAGCGGTCCGCGTCCGGGTCCAGCGCCACCGCCAGATCGGCGTCCACTTCGGACGCCAGAGCCAGCAACAGATCGGTGGCGCCGGGCTCTTCCGGATTCGGGAACGACACGGTGGGGAAGTCGGCGTCCGGCTCCGCCTGCTCGGCGACCAGGTGCACGTCGGTGAAACCGGCTCGGGCCAGCGCCGCGCGCAGCGTTTCGGCACCGACGCCGTGCAACGCAGTCGCGGCGATCCGCAGGTCCCGGGCGCTGCCGCCGGGCAACGCGGCCACTGCGTCGAGGTACGCCTCCCGCGGGTCGGCGACTTCGGCGCCGGCCGCGCGGGACACGTCCACCGCGGCGGGCACGGCCTGGATGGCTTGCTCGATCTCGCCGTCCGACGGCGGCACGATCTGCCCGCCGGTCCCGTCGTAGAGCTTGTACCCGTTGTCCGCGGGCGGATTGTGCGAAGCGGTGATCTGGATACCGGCCGCCGCTCGGTAATGCAGTACGGAATAGGCGAGCAACGGCGTCGGCAACGGCTGCGGAAGGACTTTCACCGCAAAACCGGCAGCGGAAAGCACTTCGGCCGCGGCGGTGGCGAACGCCTCCGAACCGTGCCGCGCGTCGCGGCCGAGCACGACCACTTCGCCGGCGTGCCCGTGCGCGGTGAGCCAGGCCGCGACCCCGGCGGTGGTCCGCGTGACCACCGCGACGTTCATGCCGTTCGGCCCGGCCCGCACGGGACCGCGCAGGCCGGCGGTGCCGAACTCCAGCGGCCCGGCCATCCGGTCGGCGAGTTCGTCGGCCGCGCCGGGCTCCTGTCCGGCGGCACGGGCGAGGACCGTGGCCAGTTCGTCGCGGGAAGCGGGATCGGGGTCGCCGGCGATCCAGCGTTCGGTGGCGGCACGCAGGTGCGTGGTCAGGCTGTTCGGCACCGGATCAGCCTACGCGGGGCCGGTCACGGGAAACGGCAAAAGTGCGTTGCGCATTCTCGATAGGCTGAAACAGTGCGCATGATTTTCACGTCCCTCGCCTCCTACGGCCACCTCTATCCCCTGCTCCCGCTCGCCGTCGCCGCCCGCGACGCGGGCCACGAGGTCGTCTTCGCGACGGCCGCCGACTTCCACCCGACCCTGGACAAGGCGGGCCTCGAACCCGCGGCCGCCGGGATTTCCATCCAGCAGGCGTTCCGGGAGGCTTTCGCCGGCGATCCGCGTGCCAGGGACGAGGTGTCCGAGGAGGAGCTGAACCCGATCATCGGCCGGGCGTTCGGCCGGACCATGCCGGAACGGTTCATGCGCGACCTCGCACCCCTGATCGACCAGCGCCGCCCGGACCTCGTCGTGTACGAGCTGGCCAACCCCGGCGGGCTTTTCGCCGCGCACGCGGCCGGGGTCCCGGCGATGTGCCACGGGTTCGGCAGGGTGACCGTGGGCGGTGAGGCGGGCGCGGTGATCCGGGAACCGGTGGCCGCCTTCGGCGCCGAGCTGGGGATCGCCGGGGACGCTGACTTCGCCTGGGGCCGTCCGTTCGTGGACATGTGCCCGCCGTCGGTACAGGACCCGGAATTCCTGGCCGGCGCACGGCGGGTGCCGGTGCGGCCGGTCGGCTGGAGCGAGCCCGGCGATCTGCCGCCAGGGGTGGCCGGACGCGATCGCGGACGGCCGCTCGTCTACCTCACTCTCGGCACCACGCCGATGAGCCAGGCGCACCTGCTGTCCTCGGCCGTGCAGGGGCTCGCCACGCTGGAGGCCGACGTGCTCGTGGCCACCGGACCGTCCGTCGACGTGGCCGCGCTCGGCGAGGTGCCGCCGAACGTCCGGCTGGCGGCGTGGGTACCGCAGTCGGAGCTGCTGCCGCACGTCGACCTCGTCGTGCACCACGGAGGCAGTGGCACGACCATGGGCGCGTTCGCCGCCGGCGTGCCGCAGCTCGTGCTGCCGCAGGGCGCGGACCAGTTCTCCAATGCCGAAGCCGTGACCGCGGTCGGAGCGGGCAACCAGCTGCTGGGCGACGAGGTGACCACGGAGGCAGTGCGCGACCACGCCCTCCGCCTGCTGACCGACACGGCGGTGCGCGACGTGGTGCGCAAGCTGGCCGACGAGGCCGCGGCGATGCCCTCACCGGCGGACGTCGCGGCAACACTCCCGCAGTACGCCTGACGAACGCGTCCCGCCCCGGCACGCGGTCGGGGCGAAACGGGCGGTTGCGGCTGGGGTTGCTGCGGTTGGGGGGAGCGTGCGGTGCGGCTGGGGTCGCCGCGACCGGAGCGGTGCGTGCGGTGCGGCTGGGGTTGCTGTGGTCGGGGTGGAGCGTGCGGTGCGGCTGCGGTCGCCGCGACCGGAGCGGCACGGGCGGTACCCGCTGGTTTGCTGCGGCCGTAGCGGAACCGCCGGTACCGCGGCTCGGATCGCCTCTACCGGGCGAAATCGGCTGTACCGGCTCGGGTCGCCCTGGGGCGGAACGGGTTCCGGCCCAGGGCGTCGTGCGGTCAGGCCCGGGCGACGAGTTCCCTCAGCAGCGAGCCCATCCGGGTCGCCGACTGGCGGCCTGCTTCCAGGACCTCCTCGTGGTTCAGCGGTTCCCCGGTCATGCCCGCGGCCAGGTTCGTGACCAGCGAGAGGCCGAACACCTCCAGCCCGGCCTCGCGGGCCGCGATCGCCTCCAGCACGGTCGACATGCCGACCAGGTCGGCGCCGAGCGTGCGCAGCATCCGGATTTCGGCGGGCGTCTCGAAGTGCGGGCCGGGCAGCCCCGCGTACACGCCCTCCTCCAGTGACCCGTCCACCTCGCGGGCCAGGTCACGCAGCCGCGTCGAGTACAGGTCGGTGAGGTCGACGAAGTGCGCGCCGACGATCGGCGAACGCGCGGTCAGGTTGAGGTGGTCGGAGATCAGCACCGGCTGGCCCACGCTCATACCCGCGCGCAGCCCGCCGGCCGCATTGGTCAGCAGCACCGTGCGGGCACCCGTGGCGGCTGCCGTGCGCACGTTCTGCACCACCGGGTCGATGCCCTTGCCCTCGTAGAAGTGCGTGCGGCCGAGCAGGACGAGCGCACGCTTGCCGTCGACTCGCAGCGACCGCACCGTACCGCCGTGGCCGACCGCGCCGGGGGTGGTGAAGCCCGGCAGATCGCCGAACGGGATCTCCGCGTCGGCGGTTCCGATCACGTCCGCGGCCGGGCGCCAGCCCGAGCCGAGCACCACGGCGATGTCGTGCTTGTCCACACCGGTGCGCTCGGCGATGACGGCCGCGGCCGCCTCCTCCTGGTTGCTCATGCCGCCGAGCGTATCCGCCGGGCAGGCGCGGTCAGGACGCCCCGGTCAGGCTGAGCGTGGGCCGGATCCGGCCGAACGTGCCCCCCGCGGTGTCCTCCTGCTCGACGGGAACGGTGAGCGACAGCACCCACAGATCGCTGTCGGCCTCTTTCAGCAGCGCGAAGGTCGCCCGGGTGGCGGATCCGCCGCTCGACCGGTGGGGCTCGCCCTGGACCTCCGTGCTTTCCGCCGTGCGGTAAGTGAGGGTGATCCCGTCGGCGGTGCCGGTGGCCGGCTGCGCGATGCTGAACGTCTCCGGGTTCTTGCCAGGGCTCGGGTTCAGCGAGGCCAGGTAGTCGCTGGTCGAGTGCTTGCTGGTGAAGTTCTCGAAGCGTTCGAGCCGCAGCGACTGCCTGCCGTCCGGCGAGATGTACTGCACCACCGCCGACGTGCCGAGTGCCGAGGAGCGGCGCGAGGCGATGAACCGCCGCCAGTCCTCCGGGACCGACAGCCGGTAGGCGCTGTCCCGGGACACGTTCGCGGTGGCGCTCGCGTTGCCCTGCCGGGACACGAGCTTCGCCGGCGTCTGCGGCCTCTCGATCGGCGCGTAGCCGGGCGCCCCGCTGAGCGTCTCCGGCAGCAGTGACTGGCCGCTGAGCACCCGGGCCAGCGCGAACCCGCCCCCGCCCGCGACGAGGAACAGCACCACCGAGGCGAACACGAGCACCGTCGTGCCCAGCGCACTGCGCCGCCGCGGTGGGGGCTCCGGCGCGGCGGGCACCTCGGCGGCCGGCCCGCCGGAGATCGAGGGCACCGGCGGCAGGGAGGGCATCGAGGGCGCCGGTGGCACCGGTGACACGGACGAACCGGTCGAACCGGAGGACTGCAGGAACGGCAGCGGTCCCGGATCGGCCGCCAGCGGAGCCGGCTGCTCTCCCGAGGCCGAGCCGGGCGCGGGCGCGACGGTCTTGACGACCTGCGTGTCCGTGGCGTCCAGGTGTGCCGAGGTCCGCTTCCCGTCCGGCGTGCGGAACAGCTCGGGGCCGAACAGGTCGAGCGCCGATCCGCCCTGGACCGGGTACAGCCGGTGGCGCACCTCGCGCAGCGAGATCCGCTTTTCCGGCTCCTTCTTCATCAGCGCCGTGATCACGCCGGCCAGCGGACCGGGGCGTGGTCGCGGCACCTTGCCGTTCACGACCTTGCCGACGGTCTCCAGCGGATCGCCGTCCGCATCGTAGGGTGGCGCACCCTCGACCGCCGCGAACAGCGTGGCACCCAGCCCCCACAGGTCCGCGCCCGGCGTGACCGGCCCGCCGGAGGCGACTTCCGGCGCGATGTAGGCGGGCGAGCCGAGCATGATCCCGGTACGCGTCATGGTGGCTTCGGAGACGTTGCGGGCGATGCCGAAGTCGGTGAGCTTGATCCGGCCGTCCGCCGCCACCAGCACGTTGCCCGGCTTCACGTCGCGGTGTGTGATGCCCGCGGCGTGCGCCGCCTCCAGCGCCGCGGACACGGCGACGCCGACGACCGCTGCCTGCTCGACGGTGAGCGGCCCGTGGTCGCGCAGGATGTGCGCGAGGCTGCGCGAGGGCAGCAGCTCCATCACCACGAACGGCTGGTCGTGCTCGCGGGCGACGTCGTGCAGGATGATCACGTTCGGATGCGACAGCACGGCGATCGCCCGTGCCTCGCGCAGCGTCCGCTCGCGCAGCTCGGCCGCCTGTGCGGCCGGGATGCCCGGCGGCACCTTCATCTCCTTGACCGCGACCGGCCGGTGGAGGAATTCGTCGTAGGCCGACCAGACCGTGCCCATCGATCCGGAACCGAGCACCGATCGCAGCCGGTAGCGGCCCGCGACCACCCGCGGTTGCTCGTCCGGCGACTCGTTCGGCGGTGCTGCTTGCTCCGAGGACACCCCCTGATTGTGGCCTAAGGCACCGACCGGCCTCGAGCCAGTGCCGCCACCCCAGGTGCCACCCGTAAGGGGGGCGAGCAGAGTCACAGGTGCGCGCACCGGCGTGGCTCTACCATCACTGGGTATGACGAACGTGGCTGGTCCGGAATCGGCGCCGATCCCCGAGCCGGGGCTCGCTCTCGCCGCGGAGTTCCCGGAGGCGGATCGAGCCCGGTGGCAGGAGCTGGTCGCCGGGGTGCTGCGCAAGAGCGGACGGCTGCCCGAGGACTTCGCCGGCGCGCCGGAGAGCAAGCTCGTCAGCCGCACCTACGACGGCATCGAGATCCAGCCGCTGTACACCGCCGAAGACGAACAGGGCCCGCTCGGCTTCCCCGGCCTGCCGCCGTTCGTCCGCGGTGCCCGTCCGGAGGGGGTCATCGGTACCGGCTGGGACGTGCGGGTGCGCCACCTGCGCGCGGACGCCAAGGTCGCGAACGCGGCGATCCTGGCCGACCTCGAGGGCGGTGCTTCCTCGGTGTGGCTGCGCCTGAATGACGGCGCGCTCCCGGTTTCCGCGCTGGCCGAAGCGCTCAACGACGTGTACGTGGACCTCGCGCCGGTTGTTCTCGACGCGGGCGCCGGTTACGAAGCCGCCGCGCAGGCTTTGCTCGACCTTTTCGCCGAGCGGGAGATTCCGGCCAGTGAAGCTGTCGGCACGCTCGGCGCGGACCCGATCGGCACCACCGCGCGTACCGGGGAAACCCTCCCGCTGGTTCCGGCCGCGGAGCTGGCCGCCCGCGTTGCCGCGAAGTACCCGAAGGTACGCACGATCGTCGCGGACGGGTTGCCGTTCCACGAGGCCGGCGGCTCCGACGCGCAGGAGCTGGGCGCCGTGGTCGCGGCCGGCGTCGCGTACCTGCGGGCGCTCACCGAGGCCGGGCTGGAGGTGCCGCAGGCGGCCGCGCAGCTCGAGTTCCGGCTGGCCGCGACGGCCGACCAGTTCCTCACCATCGCCAAGTTCCGTGCCGCCCGACGGCTGTGGGACCGGGTGCTGGAGGTTTCCGGCGCTCCGGCCGAGGCCCGCGGAATGCACCAGCACGCGGTCACCTCGCCGGCCATGCTGACCCAGCGAGACCCGTGGGTGAACATGCTGCGGACCACCGTCGCCTGCTTCGCCGCCGGGGCCGGGGGCGCGGACGCGGTCACGGTGCTGCCGTTCGACGCCGCGATCGGCCTCCCGGACGCGTTCTCCGCACGCATCGCCCGCAACACCGGCACCGTGCTGCTCGAGGAGTCGAAGCTGGGCAACGTGATCGACCCGGCGGGCGGGTCATGGTACGTCGAGAAGCTGACCGACGAGCTGGCCGAAGCCGCGTGGCGGGAGTTCACCGCGATCGAGGCGGCCGGCGGGATCGAGGCCGAGCTCGCCACCGGCACGCTGGCCGGACGGCTCGCGCAGACCTGGGAGAACCGGGCGAAACGCCTGGCCACCCGCAGGGACCCGCTCACCGGCGTCAGCGAATTCCCGAACCTGGCGGAAAAGGCGGTCTCCCGCGAGCCGCTGCCGCCGGTCGCCGAAGGCGGGCTGCCGCGGCACCGGTACGCCGAGGAGTACGAAAAGCTGCGCGACGCGTCCGACGCCTATTTGGCCGAGCACGGCAGGCGGCCGAAGATCTTCCTCGCCACGCTGGGGCCGGTCGCCGCGCACACCACGCGTGCCGGATTCGCCGCGAACCTGTTCCAAGCCGGGGGAATCGAGGCGGTGAACCCCGGTGCCACGGACGACCTGCCCGGCGCCTTCCGGGAGAGCGGGGCCCGGGTCGCCTGCCTGTGCGGCACCGACGCGGCCTACGAGGAGCAGGCCGCCGCGGTCGCGGCTTCGCTCGGCGCGGAGACGGTTCTCCTGGCCGGAAAAGGGAATTACGAAGGTGTCGACGGGAACGTGTACGCCGGGTGCGATGCGCTCGAAGTACTGATCGGACTGCACGAGCAGCTGGGAGTGACGGTATGAGCGCAGCTTGCAAGCGAATCATCGTTGTTCATGCGGGCGCCTCCCGGACGACCGGCGTGCAACTCCTTGTGGAGGCGACGGCATGAGTATCCCGAATTTCGCCGGCATTCCGCTCGGCACGCCCGAGCCGGGGGACCGCGCCGCGTGGGCACAGGCCGTGCAGGACCGCACCGGCAAAGGCCCGGACGCGCTCGCCTGGGAGACCCCCGAGGGCATCGGGGTGAAGCCGGTCTACACCGCCGCCGATCTGTCCGATGTGGACTTCCTGGGTACCTACCCGGGGATCGCGCCGTACCTGCGCGGGCCGTACCCGACGATGTATGTGAACCAGCCGTGGACCATCCGCCAGTACGCCGGATTTTCCACCGCGGAGGAGTCGAACGCCTTCTACCGCCGCAATCTCGCGGCCGGGCAGAAGGGCCTTTCGGTCGCCTTCGACCTGGCGACGCACCGCGGTTACGACTCCGACCACCCCCGGGTGTCCGGTGACGTCGGCATGGCCGGCGTGGCGATCGACTCGATCTACGACATGCGCCAGCTGTTCGACGGCATCCCGCTGGACAAGATGAGTGTGTCGATGACGATGAACGGCGCGGTGCTGCCGGTGCTCGCGCTCTACGTGGTCGCGGCCGAGGAACAGGGGGTGAAACCGGAGCAGCTGGCGGGGACCATCCAGAACGACATCCTCAAGGAATTCATGGTCCGCAACACCTACATCTACCCGCCGAAGCCGTCGATGCGGGTCATCTCCGATATCTTCGCGTTCACCTCGCAGCACATGCCGAAGTACAACTCGATCTCCATTTCCGGCTACCACATGCAGGAGGCCGGGGCGACCGCCGACCTCGAGCTGGCCTACACGCTCGCCGACGGCGTCGAGTACCTCCGCTCGGGCATCGACGCCGGACTGGACGTGGACAAGTTCGCGCCGCGGCTGTCGTTCTTCTGGGCCATCGGCATGAACTTCTTCATGGAGGTCGCGAAGCTGCGTGCGGCGCGGCTGCTGTGGGCGAAGCTGGTCAAGCAGTTCGATCCGAAATCGCCGAAGTCGCTGTCCCTGCGCACGCATTCGCAGACGTCCGGCTGGTCGCTCACCGCGCAGGACGTGTTCAACAACGTCACGCGCACCTGCGTCGAGGCGATGGCGGCCACCCAGGGGCACACGCAGTCGTTGCACACCAACGCGCTCGACGAGGCGCTGGCGCTGCCCACGGACTTCTCCGCCCGGATCGCACGCAACACCCAGCTGCTGCTGCAACAGGAATCGGGGACCACGCGGGTGATCGACCCGTGGGGCGGCAGTGCGTTCGTCGAGAAACTGACCTACGACCTGGCGCGCCAGGCCTGGGCGAACATCACCGAGGTCGAGAGTGCCGGCGGAATGGCGCAAGCGATCGACAAGGGTATTCCGAAGCTGCGTATCGAGGAGGCGGCCGCGCGCACGCAGGCGCGGATCGACTCCGGTCGCCAGCCGGTCATCGGCGTCAACAAGTACCAGGTCACCGACGACGAGCAGATCGACGTGCTCAAGGTCGACAACGCGGGCGTGCGCACCCAGCAGCTGGAGAAGCTGCGGCGGCTGCGGGAGGAACGGGATCCGCAGGTCACCGAGGACGCGCTGCGGCGGCTCGCCGAGGGCGCCCAGAACGACGGCAACCTGCTCGCGCTCGCCATCGACGCGGCGCGGGCGAAGGCCACGGTCGGCGAGATCTCCGACGCGCTGGAGAAGATCTGGGGACGGCACTCCGGCCAGATCCGCACGATCTCCGGCGTGTACCGGGAAGAGGTGGGGAAGTCGGACAACGTCGAGAAGGCCCGCGGGCTGGTCGAGCGGTTCGCCGAGGCGGAGGGGCGGCGCCCGCGTCTGCTCGTCGCCAAGATGGGCCAGGACGGGCACGACCGGGGCCAGAAGGTGATCGCCACCGGATTCGCCGACCTGGGCTTCGACGTCGACGTCGGCCCGCTGTTCTCCACTCCGGCCGAGGTCGCCCGCCAGGCCTCGGAGGCGGACGTGCACGTGGTCGGGGTGTCCTCGCTGGCCGCGGGGCACCTGTCGCTGGTGCCCGCGCTGCGCCACGAGCTGGCCGAGCAGGGCCGGGAGGACATCATGGTGGTGGTCGGCGGCGTGATCCCGCCGCAGGACTACGACGAGCTGCGGGCCGCGGGCGCGGCGGCGATCTTCGGTCCGGGCACGGTGCTCGCGGACGCCGCGATCGGCCTGCTCGAGCAGCTGTCCGCGCAGGAGTCCTGAGCCTTGCCGCGCCGGATCGACGTCGGCGAGTACGCGAAAGGTGTGCTCGCCGGCGACCGCGGGACCTTGTCCAAGGCGATCACGCTCGTCGAATCCCACCGCGAGGAACACCGCCGGCAGGCCCAGGAGCTGCTCGTGGAGCTGCTGCCGCACGCCGGCGGCGCGAAGCGGGTCGGGATCACCGGCGTACCCGGAGTCGGTAAGTCGACATTCATCGATCAGCTGGGCACCGACCTGACCACGGCCGGGCACCGGGTCGCGGTGCTCGCCGTCGACCCGTCGTCCACCCGCACCGGCGGATCGATCCTGGGCGACAAGACCCGGATGGCGCGGCTGGCGGTGGACCCGGAGGCGTTCATCCGGCCTTCGCCGACCTCGGGCACGCTCGGCGGGGTCGCGCGCGCCACTCGGGAGACGATCGTGCTGATGGAGGCCGCCGGCTTCGACGTGGTGCTGGTGGAGACGGTCGGGGTCGGGCAGTCCGAGGTGACCGTGGCGAACATGGTCGACTGCTTCCTGTTCCTGACCCTGGCTCGCACCGGCGACCAGCTGCAGGGCATCAAGAAGGGCGTGCTGGAGCTGGCCGACGTGATCGCCGTGAACAAGGCGGACGGCCCGCACGAACGCGACGCCAAGCGTGCCGCGCGGGAGCTGCAGGGCGCGCTGCGGATGATCTACGGCAAGGACGCGGCGTGGACGCCACCCGTGCTGACCTGCAGTGCCCTGGAAGGCATCGGCCTGGACGAAGTGTGGGCGACGATCGGGTCGCACCGCGAGACGCTGGAAGCGTCCGGCGAGCTGGCGCAGCGGCGGCGGCAGCAGCAGGTCGACTGGACCTGGGCGATGGTGCGGGAGCAGCTGCTCGACCGGCTCACCGCGCATCCGCAGGTACGTGCCCAAGTGACCGAAGTGGAGCGCGCGGTGCGCGAGGGCGAGCTGACCGCGACGCTGGCGGCGCAGCGCATCCTCGACGCTTTCGCCGAGCCTGCTTGAGGTTCTTGTCTGAGGCGCCTGTTTGAGGTTTCTGCGGGAGGTGCTGCTTGAGGTTCCCGCGGGCGGTGCTGTTTGAGGTTCCCGCGTGAGGTGTCTGCACGAGGTGCCTGCTTGAGGTTTCTGCGCCCGGCGGTCGCCGTCACCCGCCGAACGGATCCGGCTCCTCCGCGTGGCGGCTGACCGAACGCGGGTTCGGCGGGCAGAATGCGGACCGATGCCGTAGAAGGGAAGTCATGGCGAAGGTGCGGGGACTGCTGCTGGCCGGCCTGCTCGGCGTGGTGCTCACGGGCGTACTGCCCGGGCCGTCCGCCGTCGCGGCCACTGGACCGGCGCCGTCGGTCGCGGTCACGCAGGCGAGTGAACTCCACCAGGCGCCTCCCGGCCCGGTACTGGACCCCTCGCAGACGGACAAGGCGAACGCCGAGAAGACCAGGAACAAGCTCATCGCCGGCGGTGCCGCGGTGGTCCTGCTGGCGATCGTGTTCTTCGGCCGCCGTCGCCGCATCAAGCGGCGCAAAGCCCAGGGCAGCTGAGCCCACTCCCGGTAGCGCCCTGCCTTCGCTGTCCGTTCGCGCCGCCTCTGCCCGATTACCGCCTTCAGCTCTCTCGGCCGTGCTCCGGTTGCCGGCCTCAGGGATCGGCTGCCCGCCGCCTCCGGGCTGGGCGCCTTTCAGCGGTCGCCGCTGCCGTTGGGCGGTTCCGCGTGGTTCTTCGCTGGTCCCGCGCGGGCGAACCTTCGGACAGCGGTGGGCGGGCCTGTGCGGACGCGCGGCGGCTTTGCGCAGGTCGGCGGTGGTCACTCCGAGCTTCGGACGGGGTTTTCCGTGCGCACGGCCGGGGCTTGCCTTCCGTTCACCCAGGCCGAAGTTCGGCTCACCGTTCAACGCAGATCCGGTACCGGCCGTCTAGGCCGGATGCCGCGGGCAGGCCGCTTGCCACCTGCATGGTGCACGATCATCTGCAAATGCGTACGACAGATCGAACGGCACGTTGCGTGACCCCCTGCGCTGCTCGGGCCACCCGTGTTGCGGGAGGAGGTGCGGCGTGACAGTGCTGGATTCACGACCGGACGTGCCCGGTGACCCCGATGGTGGGCTCGGCGACCCGATCGAGGCGCCCGGCGCGCTCGTGACCGAAGCCGGGGCCAGCATGGCTCCTGTGGAAGATCTCGGTGCGGGCCGCGGCCCGTTCTGGCTGGACGACTGGCTGCGCGCCAACGGCGAGGACCTGCTGGTCTGGCGCCGGCACATCCATGCCCACCCCGAGCTGTCCCGGCACGAGTTCGCGACGACCGAGCTGATCGTCTCGCTGCTGCGCGCAGTAGGACTGAAGCCGTGGGTGCTGCCCGGCGGCACCGGCGTGGTGTGCGACATCGGCCAGGGCGAGCGTTGCGTGGCACTGCGTGCGGACATCGACGCGCTGCCGCTCACCGAGGCGACCGGCCTGCCCTACGCGTCCACCACGGAGGGTGCCGCGCACATGTGCGGCCACGACGCGCACACGGCCATCCTCCTGGGTGCCGCGCGCGCCCTCGCCGGCGCGCCCGAACTGCCCGGCCGGATCCGGCTGATCTTCCAGCCCGCCGAGGAGGTCATGCCCGGCGGCGCGCTCGACATGATCGCCGCGGGCGCGCTCAAGGGTGTGGACCGGATCTTCGGGTTGCACTGCGACCCGCGGCTGGAGGTCGGCAAGGTCGGTACCCGGGTCGGGGCGGTGACCTCGGCCGCGGACCTGATCGAGCTGAAGCTGACCTCGCCCGGCGGGCACACGTCGCGACCGCATCTGACCGCCGACCTGGTGTACGCGCTCGGCACGGTGATCACCTCGCTGCCCTCGGTCCTGTCGCGGCGGGTCGACCCGCGCTCCGGCACCGTCCTGGTGTGGGGCGCGGTGCATGCGGGACAGGCCGCCAACGCGGTCCCGCAGGACGGTCTGCTGCGCGGCACCCTGCGCACTGCCGACCACGAGGTGTGGAAGTCGCTGGAGCCGCTCGTCGCGTCGTCGGTGGAGTCGCTGCTGGCGCCGACCGGAGTCGGATTCTCCCTCGACTACCGCCGCGGGGTCCCCCCGGTGGTGTCCGACCCGGAGTCGACGGCCCTGATCCGCGCCGGCGTCGAGGCGGCCGTCGGGGAGCCGGGTCTGGCCGGTACGGAGCAGTCCTCCGGCGGCGAGGACTTCGGCTGGTACCTCGAACACGTCGAGGGAGCGTTCGGCCGGCTCGGCGTGTGGCCCGGCCCTCCGGTGACCCAAGCCGACATCCACCGTCCGACGTTCGTCCTGGACGAACGTGCCCTCCTCGTCGGCGTGCGCACCCTGGTGCACACCGCGCTCACCTCGCTGACCTGAGTTGTCCACAGCGCCTCGGCCGCTGTGGACAACTCTCGGGCGGGTGAACACCCCTCGTGCAGGCTCCCTGACGCGGGGGTTCACCCGCTCTTGCAGGACGGTGTTCGGTCGTGGGACACCTGCTCACCGAGAGTGATTCGCAGCGTTTCCCGGCTGGCGGGTTCGCGCTCGGCGGGTACGGTTTTTTGTTGCGCAGCAACATTTTCCCGAGACGTGGTGCTTTACCGGCGAGTTGAGTCAAGCGCTTGCTTCACAGTCCGTCGGTGGACGGCCGCGGTCGGTTGCGTGGCTGCCGGCGAGGTCGTCCGGGGGAGTCGGGCTCGGCCGTCCCGCCCACGTCGTGAGACGAGTTATCCACAGGACTGCCGGGGGTGGGGACACCTGCGGTCCCGCCCTGTGGTAGCGCCCGCGAACGTCCCCGTCGCGCGACGTTCACCCGCCGGTCACGGGCTGGCCACCGGCGATCACCTCGTGATCTGGAAAGCCGGGGCCGGGATCAGACCGGGGCCGGGAATCAACCCGGGGGCCGAGACCAGCCAGAGCTCGGGACCAAACCGAGGGCGAGATCAAGTCGGGGCGAACCAAGCCCAAGGCCCTGACCAGCCCGAGGCCTGCGAGCGACCCGAGGTCTGGGATCGACCCGGGGGTCGTACCAGCCCGAGGTCGTGACCAGCCCGAGGTCGTGACCAGACCGGGGCCGGGAATCAACCCAGGGCCGAGACCAGCCGAGGACCGGAACCAGGCCCCTGACCGGCAGTCAGCCACGCACGGCAGTCAGCCCGTGATCCCCGTGCAGGGGCGGGTACGCAGGTCGTCCACGTAATCTGCCGGGGCGCTCGCGGCTTCCGCCGCGTCAGCGAGGACTCCCAGGTATCTCGCCGAGGGCAGGCCGCCCTCGTAGGCGTCCAGGACGTACAGCCAGGCCAGGGTCGAGCCGTCCATCGTCTGGACCCGGAGGCGGATCTTCGTGTGCATGCCCAGCTCGCCGCCTTCCCAGCGGTCGAGGCGTTCCTCGTCCAGCGAGGTCACGTCGTAGAGCACCACGAACACCCGGGAAGCGGGGTCTTCGACGATGGTGGCCAGTGCACCTTCCCAGCCAAGGTCCTCCCCGCCGAAGGTGAGCCGCCAGCCTTCCAGCCAGCCGGTGCCCGCCATCGGCGAGTGCGGGGCACGCTCCAGCATCTGGGCGGGCTCCATGTTCGATCCGTAAGCGGCATACAACGGCACGCCGGACAGCCTAGCGACCCGGACGCCGCACGACCGGATGCACATGCCGTGTCCGGACACTTCACCTGTCCACCGCACCCGCCGCGTACCGTGAAGCCCACGCCAGTACCGGTATCGAGGAGGAGCTCAGGTGACCAGGATCGTGATCATGGGTGGCGGCCCGGCGGGCTACGAAGCTGCCTTGGTCGCGGCGCAGCACGGCGCCGACGTGACGATCGTCGAGCGGGACGGTCTTGGCGGCGCCTGCGTCCTCTACGACTGCGTCCCGTCGAAGACGTTCATCGCCTCCTCCGGCGCGCTGGCCAAGATGCACGACCTCGGCGAGCTCGGCATCAACACCGACCTCGCGGACACCCGGGTCGACCTGCCCACCGTGCACGGCCGGGTGAAGGGGCTGGCGCTGGCCCAGTCCGCCGACATCCGTGCCCGCGTGCAACGCGAGGGCGTGCGCGTGATCAACGGCCAGGCCCGCTTCTGCGACGACGAGCCGGGCCTGGCCACCCACAAGGTGGCGGTCACGCACGCCGACGGCACCACCGAGGCGCTGAACGCGGACGTCGTGCTCATCGCCACCGGTGCCACGCCCCGCGTGCTGCCCGGCGCGGTGCCGGACGGGGAGCGGATCCTCGACTGGCGTCAGCTCTACGACCTCACCGAGCTGCCCGAGCATCTGGTCGTCATCGGCTCCGGGGTCACCGGCGCCGAGTTCGCGTCCGCGTACACCGAAATGGGCGTCACCGTCACCGTGGTCTCCAGCAGGGACCGGGTGCTGCCGCACGAGGACGCGGACGCCGCGGCGGTGCTCGAGGAGGTCTTCTCGCAGCGCGGTACCACGGTCGCCAAGCAGGCCCGCGCGGAACGCGTGGAGCGCACCGGCAACGGCGTTTCGGTGCATCTGGCCGACGGCCGGGTGATCGAGGCCAGCCACGCGCTGATGACCGTCGGGTCCGTGCCGAACACCGCCGACATCGGGCTCGACCGCGTGGGCATCGAACCGGGTCCCGGCGGATTCATCACGGTGGACCGGGTCTCGCGGACAACTGTGCCGGGCATCTACGCCGCGGGTGACTGCTCCGGGGTGCTGATGCTCGCGTCGGTGGCGAGCATGCAGGGCCGCATCGCGATGTGGCACGCGCTGGGCGAGGGCGTCGCGCCGATCAAGCTCAAGACGGTGGCCGCCAACGTGTTCACCCACCCGGAAATCGCCACCGTCGGCATCAGCCAGCAGGCGATCGACTCCGGCGAGGTGCCCGCCCGCACGATCATGCTCCCGCTGGCCACCAACCCGCGGGCGAAGATGGAAGGCCTGCGCCGCGGTTTCGTGAAGTTGTTCTGCCGCCCGGCGACCGGGGTGGTGGTCGGTGGCGTCGTCGTGGCGCCGACGGCGAGCGAGCTGATCCTGCCGATCGCGCTCGCGGTGCAGAACCAGCTGACGGTGGACCACCTGGCGCTCACGTTCTCGGTCTACCCGTCGCTGTCCGGGTCGATCACCGAGGCGGGCCGCCAGTTGATGCGGCACGACGATCTGGACTGATTCACCGCGCGGGCGCAACCTGCTGCCGGCACCCGCGTCTTGCGGGGTGAGCAGTGGTTGCGGGAGAGAGGCCGAGGGTGCGCACGAGGGCGGTTTTCACGGTGACAGCGGCAATGGCCGCGGCGGCGCTGGCGGTGACTGCCGGAGCCGCGACTGCCGACAGCGGGTCGGACACACGGGCCGCGGTTCCGGGCGACACCTCCGGTGGACAGGCACCAGTGACCGTGCAGCTGAACCAGGACACCGCCGCTTTGCACGGCATGGTCGACCACTTCCAGCGAGCCGACGCGAACGTCGCCCTCGCCGACTGCCCCGGAGCCACCCCGGGATCGACCACGTTCAGCTCCCCGGTGCTGAGGTTCTCCGGCTACGACTTCGGCCCGTTCGTCGGGGTCAAGGCCACCGTGAGCGCCGACGCGGAGCTGCTCTCCGGTACTGCCGCCGGCAGTTATCCACTGACCGTCACCTGTGGCGGGAAGCCCTACACCACCACGTTTTCGGTGCCCGCCGCGCAGGTGAGCCAGGTGCCCTCCGGTGCGGCGAAAGCCGGAGACGGCAGCCTCGCCGAATAGCCGCGGCATTGCCGAAGCCGCCGGGAATTCGTTCCCGGCGGCTTTTTCGTGCCTCGAATATCGCGCCGCTCGGCAACCCCGGCCGGGAGCGAGACGTCTACCTGGTGTCGGAAGAAAACGCCCGGACGGCAGGGGAACCGCGTTCCGAGAGTGGACGATCCGCGATTCGGCACTGCGGAAATCCGGGGGGAAGGATTTTCAAGGGGACTGTTGAAGCGTACCGCCATTTTCTCGACCCTGGTCGCGGCCGGAATGCTGACCGCCGCGCCGGCCATCGCTGCGGCCCAGACGGACACCACGACCGCACCCACGGACACGACGACCGCACCCACGGACACCGCGGGTTCGCCGACCTCCGGCACACCAACGTCCACCACCGCGCCGCCGTCGACCACACCCACCGACGACGGGAGCGGAGTGGGCACCCCCAAGGCCTACCTCCGGCTGCTGCCCGCGACCGGACGGGCCGGGGACAACGTGACCGTGCGCGTCGGCTGCGAGGCGAAGTACATCTCGCAGCTGGCCTCGGCAGCGCTCGAGTTCGGGCCGCTGCACCAGGTCGGCCCCCAGAACGACCCGGACAAGGCGCCTGTTTCGGAGGGCGGCGCGACCGTGCGCAGGGACGTGCGACCGGGTACCTACCAGGCTTCGTTCGACTGCGGTGGCGCGCAGATCGCCACGGAATTCACCGTGCTTCCCGCAAAACAGGTCGCGCAGGTGCCCGCCGGTGCGCCGCAGACCGGTGGCACCGACGGTCCGGCCGGCGATTCGCCCGGCCTGCCGGCCGCCGCGGCGATGGGTGCGCTCGCGGTCGGCGGGACCGGGCTGGTCGTCGCGCGCCGGCGCGTGCGTGGCTGAACCGTCTTCCGGGCCTGTTTCGGAAGTGGCAGGCTGCCGGTAGTCGAGCGGAGGGAAAGCCGTGCTCAGAAGAACGCTCGGCGCCGCGGTCAGCGCCGTCGCGGTGATGGCCGCCGGGTGCTCGGCCGGACCGGCGGACCCAGCCCCGCCCGCCGCCGTGGCGGGTTCGAGCGCGCCTGCGCAGGACGCGCCCGCGTTGCCGAAGTCGACGCCGGTGTCGCTCGATGTGCCGAAGATCGCGGCGCATTCGAGCCTGGTGCCGCTGGGACTCAACGCGGACAGGACGGTGCAGGTGCCGCCGGTGACCACCCCGTTGCAGGCCGGGTGGTACCGGTACGGCCCCACCCCCGGCGAACTCGGGCCCGCGGTGCTGCTGGGCCACGTGGACGGCAACAAACAGAAGGGGATCTTCTACCGGCTCAAGGAAATGCGGCGCGGCGACGACGTGGCGGTGGCTCGCGAGGACGGCCGTACCGCGCATTTCGTGGTGACGAAGGTCGACCAGGTACCGAAAGATGTCTTCCCGAGCGACGCGGTCTACGGCGACACCGACGACGCCGAGCTGCGCCTCATCACCTGCGGTGGCGCGTTCGACCGGTCGGAACACAGCTACGTGGACAACATCATCGTCTACGCGAAGCTGGTCGCCGGCGGTCCGTGAGCGCACCGGGTGGGTGAACGGGACCGGCTTTTGTCGGTCCCGGGTGCCAGACTGTGCCGGCCGCATCCACCTGGGAGGTAGAAGATGATCACCAGAACCGAACCGTGGCCCGAGGGCACGCCGTGCTGGGTCGATCTCATGACGTCCGACCGCGAGCGTGCGGTCGCGTTCTACGGGGCGTTGCTGGGCTGGACCGTGCGGGACGGCGGCGCGGACACCGGGTTCTACGGGACGGCGCAGGTGGCCGGCCGCCCGGTGGCCGGGATCGGCGAAGCGCCGCAGGGGCAGCAGGGAATGCCCGCGCAGTGGACCACATACCTTGCGGTGTCCGATGTGGACAGTGCGGTGGCGGCCGTCGGAGCGGCGGGCGGCCGGGTGCTCGCCTCGCCGGTGAACGTGCTGGACGAAGGACGAATGGCGATCGCCGAGGATCCGGCCGGTGCGGTGTTCGGCCTGTGGCAGGCGGGGACGCACCTCGGCAGCGAGGTCACCCTGGCGCCCGGCGCGGTGGCGTGGAACGAGTGCATGGTCGGGGACTTCGCCGCGGCCAAGCAGTTCTACGGGGACGTTCTCGGTTATTCCTTCGGGGACATGTCCGGCGGGGGCTTCACCTACGCGACACTCGACGTGGCAGGCCGTCCGGTCGGTGGTCTCGGCGAGCTGTCCGAGGGCGCTGGCGAAGCGGGCTGGCGCACCTGCTTCTGGGTCGCGGATGCCGAAGCGGCCGCCGCCCGGATCCCGGAGCTGGGCGGTGCGGTGGTGCGGGGTCCGGCGGACACCCCGTTCGGTCGCCTGGTCGAGGCGAAGGACGACCAGGGGGTGTCGTTCACCGTGCTGGCGCCCAGCGAGCAGTCCGGTGCGCCGGAGGGCTGGGGTGTGTGACGGTGCCGCCGCGGGGTCGCCGGTTCGTGGGAGAAGCGGCAACCCCGCGGTTGGGTCGATCGTGCGGTGACGGGTGGTCGGCTGTGCAGTGGCGGTTGGGTCGGCCGTGCGGTGACGGGCGGTCGGCTGTGCGGTGGCGGTTGGGTCGGTCGTGCGGTCACAGGTGGTCGGCTGTGCGGTCAGCTGTGGGACACCGAGAGCGAGTAGAAGTGCACCCGGGCCCCCACTGTCGAGCTGCTGCCGCTGCTCTGGTCGTAGTTGCCGGCTTTGAAGTACATCGGGTAGTCGTCGAACGAGGAATCGAGCGGCCAGGTGGTCTTCTCGCCGTTCAGGTCGAGGTTGATGGTGTCGCCGCCGGTCAGGCTGATCTCGTAGGACCACTTCCGGCCGAGTGGCACGTTCCCGACCGGATGCTGGGTCTGGCCGCCGGACGGGGAGTCCTCGATGCCCATCTTGATGTCACCGTTGGCGTAGTAGTACAGCTCCAGCAACGGTTTCGTCGATCCACTGCCCTCGGCGAGGTGGATCTGGCCGACGCACACGTGGTCGGGCACCTCGGTCACCTTCACCGACGCGGCGAGCCGGTGGGTGCCGGAGACCGGCCAGCTCGCCGCCTCGCCCCCCGGCGTCATCTCTCGCAGCTCGGAACGGGGGTAGTGCGAATTCGGCGTGGTGACGCCGTTTTCCGGGTCCCAGAACGTCATCGAGCCGTCGCCGGAATCGGTGTAGAAGTACTTGTCCTGGAAGCCGTCCCGGAGCTTGGCCGGCGAGATGGTGGTCGGCTTGCCCGGCGAGCCGACCGGCTCCTGCAGCTCCCACACCGACAGATCGAAATTGCTGCCCGGCGGCGCCCCGGGGTCGAGCGCGACCGCGGCGGACGCGGGCTGCCCGGCAAGCGCACCGAGCACCACGACTCCGGAACAGACGAGAAAACGAACCGCACGTAGCGTGAACATGGTTCTCCTGGGGGAGGGGGAATGGCGGGCGGTTTCCGGATCACCGTGCCCGCCAGTGTGTGTGGTCTAAACCAGAATCGTCAAGACTTCGCCACCCATAGTCCACGAAGGAAATGGCCCGCGGTCACGTGCGTGAACGACGATTCGCAGTCCTGAAAGGACTCCCACTGGCCGGGACGAAATGCGCCGGCCCGTTCAGGAATGCGAACGAACGAGACTGAATTGCCGCGGCACGGCCAGCCGCTCGCGAAGTGGTGTGTGTGGGGAGAAGGAGGAGGGGGCGGGCCACCAGGCAGCTCTCCGGGCGCATCGTGTCCAGCCACCGCGTCGGGCGCAATGTGTCCAGTCGACGCGTCCATGGGCTGTGTCCAGTCGTCGCTCAGGCTTACCGCGTCCACCGCCGCATCCACCCGGCGTGCCCAGACAGGTGCTCAGCCACCGCATCCAGCTGCCTTGTCTCCCGCCGCGGCCAGCCGCGTTCCCCTCTGTGTCACCCAGCCGCCCGACTGCTCCATCCCCCACGCAGCGAAACGGGCCGGGCTCCGCACTGTGCGAAGTCCGGCCCGTTCCGCCGGGTCGGCTCCGGTGGCCGGGGCCGCCGGAAAACGGCCGAGGGTCAGTCCTCGACCCAGTCGAAGGTCTTCGTCACGGCCTTCTTCCAGTTGCGGTATTCCTTCTCGCGGCGGGATTCGTCCATGGCGGGGTCCCACTGCTTGTCCTTGGCCCAGTTCGTGCGGATGTCGGCTTCCGACTCCCAGAAGCCCACTGCCAGGCCGGCGGCGTAGGCGGCACCCAGCGCGGTCGTTTCGTTGACCACCGGGCGGATCACCGGCACGCCGAGGATGTCCGCCTGGAACTGCATCAGCAGTTCGTTGACCACCATGCCGCCGTCCACCTTCAGGGACTTCAGCGGCACGCCCGAGTCCGCGTTCATCGCGTCGATCACCTCGCGCGACTGGAACGCGGTCGCCTCCAGCACGGCCCTCGCCAGGTGTCCCTTGTTGACGAACCGGGTCAGGCCCACGATCGCGCCGCGGGCGTCCGAACGCCAGTACGGGGCGAACAGGCCGGAGAAGGCCGGGACGAAGTACGCGCCACCATTGTCCTCGACGGTGCCGGCGTGCTCTTCGATCTCCGCGGCGGTGCCGATCATGCCCAGGTTGTCGCGCAACCACTGCACCAGCGAGCCGGTGACGGCGATCGAGCCCTCCAGCGCGTACACCGTGTCGTTCGAACCGATCTTGTAGCAGACCGTGGTGAGCAGGCCGTTCTCCGACATCACCTTCTCGGTGCCGGTGTTGAGCAGCATGAAGTTGCCGGTTCCGTAGGTGTTCTTCGCCTCGCCGGGGGACAGGCAGGCCTGGCCGAAGGTGGCCGCCTGCTGGTCGCCGAGGATGCCCGCGATCGGCACCCCGGCCAGCGCGCCGCGCTCGCGCACCTTGCCGTACTCCTCCGACGACGACCGGATCTCCGGCAGCATCGACAGCGGAATCCCCATCTCCGCGGCAATGTCGGCGTCCCACTGCAGGGTGTCGAGGTCCATCAGCAGGGTGCGTGACGCGTTGGTCGGATCGGTCACGTGGATGCCGCCGTCGGTGCCGCCGGTCATGTTCCACAGCACCCAGGTGTCCATGTTGCCGAACAACAGGTCACCGGCCTCGGCGCGGGCACGCACGCCCTCAACGTTGTCGAGGATCCACTTCACCTTCGGGCCGGAGAAGTAGGTGGCGAGCGGCAGGCCGGTCTTCGAGCGGTAACGCTCCTGGCCACCACCGAGCGCACCCAGTTCACCGGCGATCTTGTCCGTGCGGGTGTCCTGCCACACGATCGCGTTGTACACCGGCTTCCCGGTGTTGCGGTCCCACACCAGTGCGGTCTCCCGCTGGTTGGTGATGCCGACCGCGGCGATGTCGGAGGTGTGCAGATCGGCCTTGGCCAGCGCGCCGCCGGCGACCGCGCGGGTGTTCTCCCAGATCTCGTCCGCGTTGTGCTCGACCCAGCCGGCCTGCGGGAAGATCTGCTCGTGCTCACGCTGGTCGGCCGCGACGACGCGGCCGGAATGATCGAAGATCATGCAGCGGGTCGACGTGGTGCCCTGGTCGATCGCGGCAACGTAGCTGGTCATCGGTTTCCTCCAGAAAGATCGGGGGCGGCGTCAGGTCAGGTTGTGCACGGCGAGGTAGACCAGCGCGGCGATCGCGCCGCCGGCCAGCGGCCCGGCCACCGGGACCCACGAGTAGCCCCAGTCCGCGTCGCGCTTGCCCTTGATCGGCAGCAGGAACGCGTAGGCGATGCGCGGACCGAGGTCGCGCGCCGGGTTGATGGCGTACCCGGTCGGCCCGCCGAGCGAGATCCCGATGACCAGCACCACGAACGACACCCCGGCGTAGCCCAGCCCGGAGTTGCCGAAGTTCGGCACGCCGTCCTCGCCGCTCTCGAAGACCGGGCTCAGCAGCACCCAGCCGACCAGGACGAAGGTGCCGATGATCTCGGTGACCAGGTTCCACGCCTTGTTCCGGATCTGCGGGGCGGTGGAGAAGATGCCCAGCGTGTCGGCCGGCTCCGGATGGTCGTCGAACTGCAGTTTGTAGGTCGCCCAGCACAGCACCGCGCCGAGGATCGCGCCGGCGAACTCCCCGATGAAGTAGAACGGCACGTCCGCCCACGCCGTCTTGCCCGCGATGGCGAGCCCGAGGGTCACCGCCGGGTTGAGGTGCGCGCCGGTCGGCGCGGCGATGCTGGCCCCGGCGAACACGCCGAACGCCCAGCCGAAAGTGATGAACAACGTGCCCGCGTTGTGGCCGTTGTTCTTGCGGAGTACGTGGTTGGCCACGACGCCGTTACCCAAGAGAATCAGGACTGCGGTCCCCAGCAGCTCCCAGACGATGATTGCTCCGGCACTCACGCTCTACCTCCACACTCCGACACTCTGCGCAGGATCGATCACGCCGTGCCACGGCCTCTTCGCCGACCCAGTCCGCGGCACGTTACCGGGGCGTACAAGATCGTTCCAGGCGCCGCCTGCAGCAATGTGATCACGGGTTCCGAGGGTTACGCCACACGTGTCACCTCGGGGTGAGCGCGTGGTCACCGACCCGTGCGATGCTGGAGGAGGTGAGTACGAGGAGGATCCAGTGGTGACGAGTTCTCAGCACGGTGCCGACCGCCCCGCGGCCGACCAGAACCCGGCCCGGCTGGGCCCGGACAACCGCGAGGAGTCGTGGCGCCGCTTCGGTGCGCAGACCTACGACCTCGTCGTGATCGGCGGCGGGGTGGTCGGCGCGGGCACCGCGCTCGACGCGGCGACGCGTGGTCTGCGGGTGGCCCTGGTCGAGGCGCGCGACCTGGCGTCCGGCACGTCCAGCCGGTCCAGCAAGCTCTTCCACGGCGGCCTGCGTTATCTGGAGCAGCTCGAGTTCGGGCTGGTGCGCGAGGCCCTGCACGAGCGCGAGCTGATGCTCACGAAGATCGCGCCCCATCTGGTGAAACCGGTGAGCTTCCTGTACCCGCTCACCCGCCGCGTCTGGGAACGGCCCTACACCGCGGCCGGGCTGCTGATGTACGACACGATGGGCGGCGCGCGCTCGGTGCCGGGGCAGAAGCACCTCACCCGGGCGGGTGCGTTGCGGATGGTGCCCGCGCTCAAGCGGTCCGCGCTGATCGGCGGGATCCGCTACTACGACGCGCAGTCCGACGACGCCCGGCACACCATGACGGTGGCCCGTACCGCCGCGCACTACGGCGCGGTGGTCCGCACGTCCACCCAGGTCGTCGGGTTCCTCCGGGAGGCGGACCGGATTTCCGGCGTGCGCGTGCGTGACGTCGAGGACGGCCGGGAAACCGAGATCCACGCCGGCGCGGTGATCAACTGCACCGGCGTGTGGACCGACGAACTGCAGCGGCTCTCCGGCGGTCGCGGCCGGTTCCGCGTGCGTGCCAGCAAGGGCGTGCACATCGTGGTGCCGCGCGACCGGATCGTCTCGGAATCGGGCATGATCCTGCGCACCGAGAAGTCGGTGCTGTTCGTGATCCCGTGGCGCAATCACTGGATCGTCGGCACCACCGACACCGACTGGAATCTCGATCTCGCGCATCCCGCGGCCACCAAGCACGACATCGACTACCTCCTCGAGCACGTCAACAAGGTGCTCGCCACCCCGCTCACCCACGACGACATCGAGGGCGTGTACGCGGGCCTGCGCCCGTTGCTGGCGGGGGAAAGCGAAGAGACGTCGAAGCTTTCGCGGGAGCACGCGGTCGCCAGGGTCGCGCCCGGTCTGGTCGCCATCGCGGGCGGGAAGTACACCACGTACCGCGTGATGGCCGCCGACGCCGTGGACGCGGCGGTGGTCGACCTGCCGGGCCGTCCGCCGTCCTCCATCACCGACAAGGTTCCGCTGCTCGGCGCGGACGGCTACCACGCGCTGGTCAACCAGGCCGATCACCTGGCCGCCCAGCACGGGCTGCACCCGTACCGCGTGCGGCACCTGCTCGACCGCTACGGCTCGATGGTGCACGAGGTGCTGGCGCTCGCCGACGGCCGGCCCGAGCTGCTCAAGCCGATCGAGTCCGCGCCGGACTACCTCGGCGTGGAGGTCGTGTACGCGGCGAGCCACGAGGGGGCACTGCATCTGGAGGACGTGCTCGCCCGGCGGACCCGGATCTCCATCGAGTACGCGCACCGCGGCGTCGACTGCGCGGAGCAGGTGGCGCAGCTCGTCGGCGAGGTGCTGGGCTGGTCCGCGGAGGCGGCGCAGCACGAGGTGGCCGTCTACCGGTCCCGGGTGGAGGCCGAACGCGATTCGCAGTCCCAGCCCACCGACGAGTCCGCGGACGCCCTGCGAGCGGCGGCCCCGGAGGCCCGCGCCGGCATCATCGAGCCGGTCAGCTGAGCACTCCTCGTGAGTGGCGAGGCCGGTGAGAACCGGCCTCGCCACTCACGAGGTGCGGACCCAGCGCACCAGGGGTTCGCCGGTGGGTGAAGGGCGATCTTCGAGGCCCACCCTGCTGAACCCGCACCGCTCGGCCACGATGGCCGACGCCGTGTTGCTTTCCAGGTGCCGGTAGGCGATCTCGTTGAGTTCCAGTGCGCCGAAGCCGAACCGGATGGCCGCGGACAGCGCGGTGACGGCGATGCCTCCGCCGCGCTCCGCCGGATGCGTCCACACCGAGGCCTCCGCCGTGCCGAACGTCGTGTCGAGGTCGCGGAGCCCGACCTCGCCGAGCAGCCGCCCGGTCGTCGGTTCGGCGACCGCCCACGAGCAGCGTTCGTCACAGGCCCACTGCGCGGCACGCAGCGTGATGTACTCGGTGGCTTCGTCGGTCGTCCGCAACCGGTAGTTCAGCACGTACCGGCGGTGTTCCGGATCCGCGAATGCCTCCATCAGCGCGGGCCGGTCGTCGAGGTGCCGGTCCGCACGCAACTGGCGCAGGTAGTACGCGCCCGCGTTGATCTCCACGGGTTCCACTCCCCGAGCGTAACCAGGATTCGCGGACTTCACCCGGGCCCGACGGGTGCGCCCGGCGACCGGGTGAACGTCAGTGCAGCGGCAGGCTTTCGAGGGTGAACACCGGGCTGGTCAGCGGAGTGCCGTACAGGTAGGTGTCCATCTGGGAGTTGGTCACCAGCAGTCGATCCCCGCGCACGGCGACGCACGCTGCGCGTCGTAGAACCCGACGCCGACCGGGTGAACGTCACCGGGCGGGCAGCTGCACGTGGACCACGGTGCCGTCCCCGGGCGCGGATTCGATGGTCAGCGTGCCGGCCGTTCGCCGGACGCGCTGCCGCATGGCTTCGAGCCCGAAGCCGGTGCCCTCGCCGCGATCTCCGGCGGTGAATCCCAGTCCATCGTCGCGGATGTCGAGCAGGACCGAACCGTCGGTGTAGGTCAGGGTGACGGCGATCCGGGTCGCCTCGGCGTGTTTTTCCGCGTTGGCCAGGGCTTCCTGGGTGACCCGGTACAGCGTCTCCTCGGCCTCGGGCGGTAACGGCCGCGTGGCACCGTCTGTCCGGGCCGTCACTTCGGTGCCCGTCCTTCCCGCCAGGCGTTCGGCCAGCCCGGCGAGGGCCTCGGGCAGGCGCGAATCGGCCAGCGGCTCCGGACGGAGTGCTTGCACCGCGCGGCGGGCCTCGCTCAGGCTGTCCTTCGCCAGTGCGTGCACGTGCCCGAGATGCCGTTGGCGGTCGTCTTCGCAGGCGGCTTGATCGGCGGCGTGCAGCTGCGTGACGATGCCGGTGAGGCCCTGCGCCACGGTGTCGTGGATTTCCCTCGCCATCCGCTGCCGTTCGTCGCGTACGCCCGATTCCCTGGCCTGGACGAGGAGTCTTTCCTGCAGCGCGGCGTTCTCCGCCAGCGCCGCGGTCAGCTTCTGGTTGGTGCGACGGCGTTCCTCGCTTTCCGCGCCGACGAACCACGCGGCGTACAGCACCGGCCCCACGACCGACACCACGGTCACCCACGGCGGTGTCTCGGCATGCCAGATTCCCTTGGCCAGCAACGGAACCAGCGCGGTCGCGGCCGCCGCGAAAATGCTCCAGCGCGCGGGGAACAACACGAAGGCGATCGGGTAGCCGACGGAGGCGAAGGCGGTGAACGTGTCCATCCGCGTGGCCAGGAACGTCGAGGCGATCAGCAGGACCGCGAAAAAGCCGACCGCACGCCACGGGTTCTCGGTGCGCCGGGGGACCAGCGGGATGAGCACCAGCAGCCACAGTGCGATCGCCGCGGCGAGGATCAGCGTGGTGCGCCACTGCGCCGGGCTGCCGTGGTCCTGCGTGCCCGCGATGATCGTGCACACCGTCAGCGCCGCGATTCCGATGGCGGTGACCGTGGGACCCGCCCGCCGTTCGGTACGTGGGTCGATCGCGCCCGGCCGGATCCCGATCATGATCGCGGCCTCAGCGCCGCCGCCACCCGGTGAGCAGCAGTACGGCGATCGGCAGCGCGAAAACGATGAACAGCCGGCCGCGCGAGAGCACCAGGATCACGATGCTCAGCACGACAGAAATCGGCACCGCGTACCTCGTCACGTACCGCGACAGCGTGCTGCCCCGGGACGCCGGCGGGGGAGCCGCGGTGGCGCGGGGCGCGGACAGCAGGGCACTCGGCCTGGGTGAGGGCAGGTCGTCGAACAACGGAACCAGCTCGCTGACCCGCTTCGCCGCGGCGACTCTCGCCGAACGAGTGCCGTACTCGTCGACGTCCAGCCGCCCGGTCCGCACGTGTTCGGAGAGGACGTCGAGCGCGTCCTGCCGCTCGGCATCGCTCAGCAGCATGTCGGGCACGGCAGGCCTCAGCGTTCCAACCGGCGGCGGCGCCGGTACTCGTCGCGCAGCTCGCGGCGGTGCTCGAGGTGGGCCAGCCGGTGCTCCCGGTGCCGCTCCAGCCGTTCCCGGTGCCGGTCGTGCCGGTCGCGGTGGTCGAAGTGCTTGCCCCACACCGACGCCCCGATACCGCTGAGCACGATCGGAACGAGGATGACGCCCCACGCGCCGGTGGTGGCGGTCAAGGCGATCGCCGCGATCCAGAGGATCGGCAGCAGTCCGGCCACCACCCGCTGCATGACCGGAGTGCTCTGCTCGGGCCTGGCCACTTCCCCGGCCGGCGGCTGGGCCGCGGGGTGCGGGACGGAGGCCGCGGGTGGCGTCGCCGCCGGCACATCGCCGCCGTACGCGGGATGCGGCGCCGGCAGGTCGGCGAACATCTCGGCCAGCTCACCGCGGGTCTTGGCCGCGGTGATCCGGGCCGAACGTTCGCCGTACTCCTCGATGTCGATCCGCCCCGCGCTCATGTGCTCACCGAGCGCGTTCAGCGCGGACTCCCGTTCCTGATCGCTGATCCGCAGTTGCGGAGACGGAACCTCAGTCACATCGACGATGGTATGCCGCCGCGCGCCCGGCCACCCACGAAATCCGGCACAACTTCAGTCCTTGAGCTCCAGCAGCTGGCTGCCCTGGGTCACCGCGGCACCGACCTCGACCGAAAGTCCGGTCACCGTGCCCGCTTTGTGCGCGGTGACCGGGTTTTCCATCTTCATCGCCTCGAGCACCAGGATCAGCTCGCCCGCCTCGACGTGCTGGCCTTCCTCGACCCCGATCTTCACGATGGTGCCCTGCATCGGCGCGGTGACCGCGTCGCCGCTCACCGCGGCCTTCGAACCACCGGCACGCTTGCGCGGCTTCGCCTTCGTCGCGGTCGCCGCGGCGCCGCCACCCTCCAGCGCGAAGCCGCCGGGCAGCGACACCTCCAGCCGGCGGCCGCCGACCTCGACCACCACGTTCTGCCGCGGTGCCTCTTGCTCGGCCTCCGCGTCCGGGGCGGTGAACGGTTCGATCTTGTTGTCGAACTCGGTCTCGATCCAGCGGGTGTGCACGGTGAAACCGTTCTCGTCGCCGACGAATGCCGGATCGTCGACGATCACCCGGTCGAACGGCAGCACCGTCGCCATGCCCTCGACCACGAATTCGGCCAGCGCGCGCCGGCTGCGCTCCAGGGCGTTCGCCCGGTCGGAGCCGGTGACGATCAGCTTCGCGAGCATCGAGTCGAACTGGCCACCGATGACGCTGCCGGACTCCACCCCGGAGTCCACGCGCACGCCCGGCCCGTTCGGCGAGACGAACTTCGTGACAGTCCCGGGGGCGGGCAGGAAGCCGCGTCCGGCGTCCTCGCCGTTGATCCGGAACTCGATCGAGTGGCCGCGCGGCTCCGGGTCCTCGAGAATGCGCAGCTTCTCGCCGCGAGCGATGCGGAACATCTCCCGCACCAGGTCGAGGCCGGTGGTCTCCTCGGACACCGGGTGCTCGACCTGCAGCCGGGTGTTCACCTCCAGGAAGGAGATGGTGCCGTCGGTGGCCACCAGGTACTCCACGGTGCCGGCGCCGTAGTAGCCGGCCTCCTTGCAGATCGCCTTGGCCGATTCGTGGATCCGGGCGCGCTGCTCGTCGGTGAGGTACGGCGCGGGCGCCTCCTCCACGAGCTTCTGGTGGCGGCGCTGCAGCGAGCAGTCGCGGGTACCGACCACGATCGCGTTGCCGTGCTGGTCGGCCAGCACCTGCGCCTCGACGTGTCGCGGCTTGTCCAGGTAGCGCTCCACGAAGCATTCGCCCCTGCCGAACGCGGCCACCGCCTCGCGGGTCGCGGATTCGAACAGCTCGGGGATCTCCTCGCGGGTCCGCGCGACCTTCAGGCCGCGGCCACCGCCGCCGAACGCGGCCTTGATGGCCACCGGCAGCCCGTGCTCGTCGGCGAAGGCGAGGATCTCGCCGGCGTCCTTGGCCGGTTCCTTGGTGCCGGGCACCAGCGGCGCGCCGGCCCGCGTCGCGATGTGCCGCGCGGTGACCTTGTCACCGAGGTCGCGGATGGACTGCGGGCTCGGTCCGATCCAGGTGAGGCCGGCGTCCAGCACGGCCTGCGCGAAATCGGAGTTCTCGGACAGGAACCCGTAGCCCGGATGCACCGAATCGGCGCCGGACCGCTTGGCCGCGTCGATGATCTTGTCGATCGAGAGGTAGCTTTCCGCCGCCGTGCTGCCACCGAGGGCGAATGCCTCGTCGGCCAGCCGCACGTGCGGGGCGTCGCGGTCGGGATCGGCGTAGACGGCCACGCTGGCCAGGCCGGCGTCCTTGGCCGCCCTGATCACCCGCACCGCGATCTCACCCCGGTTGGCGACCAGGACCTTGGTCACCGGCCCGCCTGTGCTCGCGATGTCCTGCTCGCTCACCCCGTACCTCCCGCGTTCTTCAGCGGCGCTGCTGGTCATCCGGGAGTCTACGGTCGCACTCGTGCTCTGGGTTGAGAGCTGGACCACCCGGCCGGTTCGTTATACCGGCGCGTGGTGGCGCAGCTCGACCGGGAGCTCGGTGTCGAGCACGATCACGTCGTAGGGGTTGACCTGGTGGATCTTCGGCAGGTGCTCGGTGTTGACCAGGATCCACGGCTGGTGCGCGCCACAGCAGTCCACCAGCCGGTCCAGCGCGGTGAACGCGACCAGCGCGATCCGGCCGTCGGGGGTGTGGCGCAGCTCGACGGCGGCACCGGTGCCGCCGTCGGTGGTCGGGCCCGCCGGGCCGGTGGGCAGGTACAGGGCCGGGGGAAGGTCGGGATTCGTCACCGGGACAACATAGTCGGCCACCGGCGGTGAGGTCGCTTACAGTCTCGGATATGCGGACTTCGGCGAAGCGGATCCCCCGGTCCGCGCTGCTCACCGCGGCGCTGGCCGCCGTGGTCACGGTCGCGGCGCTCGTCGTGATCGTGGTGCTGCGTCCGGAGCGGGAAGGGACCCCGGTGAGCGCCGGCGTCCCCGCGCCCGCGAGCGGGCAGGCGAACGAAACGTGCGGGGCGCAGCCGTGCCGGCAGCTGGCCGCGGTCACCGTGGGCGAAGTTCCGGTGGTGCTGTTCGCGGACGCTTCCGGTGGGCGCGGCCGGGTGCAGGTCGGCACCCGGCCGCCCACCGAGTTCGAGCTCGCGATCTCCGGGATGGGCGCGAAACTGACCGCCAGTTCGCTGCAGTGCGTCGACGGTTCCACCGCGGCCTGCCTGGTCCGCGGCCGGACCAGCGGCGGCGCGTTCGGCGAGCTGCTCACCGGAGCCGGCGGGGTGTGGCGTGACTTCGGGAAGCCGTACTTCGCCGACACGGGCACGCTTTCGCTGTCCGACGTGAGCCAGGACGGCCGCCCGGACGTGATCGTCGTCCGGCACGAATGCCCGCGGGCCACCCCCGGCACGGCCAGCTGCCAGGCCGCCCCGGTGCTGGCCGAGGTGTACGAGCTGGCCGGCGACCTGATGGGCTGCACGGCGACCGTCACCTCGCCGTCCGACCTGCGCGGCTGGCCCGACGTGCAACTCCGCCGTTCGCAACTGCGGCCCTGCCCGGACGCTTCCTGATCCGGCTCAGGCGGGAACCGGGCGGGCCGCGTCGCCGTCGTCGCTGTGCTGCGGACGGGCGGTGCTGGCGTTCAGGACCTCGTCGTCGAGCAGGCCCTCGCCGCGCGCCACGACCGTCGGCACCACGATCTGGCCGGCGACGTTCGTGGCCGTGCGCATCATGTCCATGATCGGGTTCACCGAGTAGATCAGCGCGAGGCCCAGCGCGACCTGCTTGGCGTCCAGGCCGATGAACGCGGTGGTCAGCGTCAGCGCGGTCAGCCAGCCGGTGGTGCCTGCGGTGGCCAACGCGCCGAGCACCGCGACCACCACGATGCCCACGTACTGGCCGAAGCTCAGCGAGACGCCGGACAGGTTGGCGATGAAGATCGCGCCGATCGCGGGGAACACCGCGGCGCAACCGTCCATTTTGGTCGCACTGCCGAGCGGGGCGGCGAACGCGGCGTAACCCGGATCGACGCCGAGGTTCACCGTGGACTGCCGGGTCAGCGGCAGTGTCGCGGAGCTCGACTGCGAGGCGAAGGCGAACTGGATCGCCGTACCGGCCTTGGCGAAGAAGGTCAGCGGGCTCACCTTGGCGACGAACTTCAGCAGCAGCGGGTACACGACGAACAGCACCACGAGGCAGCCCGCGTAGACCGCGATCGTCGTGGAGAGCAGCGGGCGGAACAGCGCGTCGCCGTAGTTGGACACCGCGGCGCCGATCAGGCCGATGATGCCGATCGGCGCGAGCCGCACGATCCAGCCGAGGTAGCGCTGGATGATTTCGAACGCGCTCGTGGTGAAATCGACGAACGGCTTCGCCTTGTCGCCGAGGCTGTAGGCGGCCGCGCCGATCAGCACGGCCAGGAACAGCACCTGCAGGGTGTTGCCCTCGGCGAAGGCGGAGAAGAAGTTCTCCGGCAGCAGGCCGTTGATGAAGGCGTCCCAGGAACCCCAGTCGCTCACGCTCTTCGCGGCCTTGTCGGCGTTCTTCGCGGTGGCCGCCACGCCCGCGCCGAGCCCGCCGGTGCCCGGGTCGAACAGCCGGCCGGCCGCGATGCCGATCAACGACGCGATGAACGACGTGATCGCAAACCACAGCAGGGTCTTGCTGCCCAGCCGCGCCGCTTTCCGGCCGCCGCCGAGCCGGCGCAGGCTGGTGATGCCGACCACGATCGCCGAGAAGACCAGCGGGATCACCGCGATCTGCAGCAGCGTGGTGAAGACCGTGCCGATCTGGTCCAGCACCTCGGTCAGGCCGTCCGCCCCGGCGGTACGGGCGAGCACACCGAGGCCGGCACCCACCACGAGCGAACCGAGAACCGCGGCGGCGAACACCCGTGGTCTGGTGTACGTCGAGACGAAAGACACGAAGCCACCCCAAGATCGAGAAGTTCCGGCCCGGTCCGGGCCCTCGACGAACTCTCCCCGCTCACCCGATCGAGTGGTAGTGCTCTCAGGATGTGGACGGTCGCCAGAGATCCACGACACTCACGCCGACCTCGGCCAGCAGTTGCCGGGCGAGCGGCAGGCTGAGCCCGATCACGCTCGACGGATCGCCTTCGACCCCCTCGACGAACCAGCCGCCGAGCGCGTCGAGGGTGAACGCGCCGGCCACCTGGAGTGGTTCACCGGTGGCGATGTAGGCGTCGATCTCGGCCGGACTGGGCTGTCCGAAGTGGACGGTCGTGCGCCGGGTGCCGGCGGCTTGCTTGGTGTGCTGCCCGCCGTCGAGGCGGAACACCGCGTGGCCGGTGAGCAGTTCGCCGGACTTCCCGGCCATGCCCTCCCAGCGTCGGCGGGCGATCTCGGGAGTGGCCGGTTTGCCGACCATTTCGCCGTGGATGGACAGCATCGAATCGCAGGCGATGACGGTCGCGTCCGGATGGGCGGCGGCCACCTGGTCGAGGACGGCGTGCCCCTTGGCGGCGGCCAGTGCCGCCACCAGTTCCTCGGGTGCCGGGTCGGTGAGCGCGGCGGCGACCGCGTCCTCGTCGACCCCGGACACGACCACGACCGGGTCGAGACCGGCGCTGCGCAGGAGGGCCAGGCGGGCGGGGGACTGGGAGGCGAGAACGAGGCGCACGAGGGGCAAGGTACCGCTGACGTGCTCGTTGTCGAATTGTGACCCACGTCGCCCGCGGGCGGAGTTAGTTTGTTGTAGCCCGCAACATTTGGTCCTGCCGGGGTCGGCGATCCCGGCTGTGACGGTGTCCGAGGGGGACGCCGGGAAGGGACAGGGTGCGCGATGACCGTACGAGTGACGGAGGCGACCCCGGCCTTCCGGTCCCGGTTGCCGTGGTGGGCGAAACCCCGCACGCGCAAGGACCGCGAAGCGGTGCGCCCGAGCCCGGCCGCCGGATCGAAGACCTCCCCGCCCTCGCGAAGCTGACTTCCGCCCGATTCTGGCAGCCGGGCAAAGCCTGCCGGTAGCCCTGTCCGTCATCCGGACCCGCGAAACCGCTTCGGCGTTCCCGGGTTCGGCCTCCGACCACCTCTCCCGCGGTGAAGGCGTGCCGGTTTTCCGCTCGGTTTCCGCGCCGGGCCGGGAAACCGGCACGCTCGGCGGGAGCTCAGCCGAGGTCGACGACCTCGTGCATGCGCAGCCGCCGGTTGAACGCGCCGGAGAGTCGCGCGACGGCGGCCCGCGGCAGCAGCCGTGGAGGCCAGGTCAGGGCCCGGTGCACCGCCTTGCCCGGGTAGGAGGCCGTGCGGCGGCGGGCGTAGTCGTCAAGGGTGCGGGTCGCGATGGTGGCGGGCGTGTCGGCCGCTTTGGTGTTGATCGTGGCCGAGATGCCGTCGAAGAAGCCGGTCGCGATCGGGCCGGGGTGCGCGGCCATGACGTGCACCCCGGTTCCGCGCAGTTCCTCGGCCAACGCCTCGGTGAAGGACAGGACGAACGCCTTGGTCGCGGCGTAGCTGGCCTGGTACGGCAGTGGCTGGAACCCCGCGGTGGACGAGACGTTGATGATGCCGCCGGAACCGCGGGCGACGAGGTCGGCCCCGATCGCGTGGGTCAGCTCGAGCAGGCCGCCGACGTTCAGCGCGACGGAACGCAGCTGCGGCCCGAGCGGGCGGCTGAGGAAGGGGCCGGCATCGCCCGCGCCCGCGTTGTTGACCAGCAGATCGACGGACAGGTCGCGACCGCGCAGCTCGCGGAGGATCTGCTGCGGCCCCTCCGGGGCGACGAGGTCCCCGACGAGCACCTCCGGCTCCGGTCCGCTGTGCCGCTCCCTGATCTCGGCCGCGAGCTTCTGCAGTTCGGGCTCCGAACGGGCCAGCAGGATCACCCGCGCTCCCCGTCGTGCCAGCTCCAACGCGTATTCGCGGCCCAAGCCCTTGGACGCGCCCGTGACGAGTGCGGTGATCCCGCGGTAGCCGTCCTTCATGGTCACCTCCGTTAGTTAAAGTCTCGAAGTACTCACGCTAGCACGGTACTTCGAGACTTGAAGGTTCACTTAGGATGGGGGCATGGCCACACCCGAACTCACCGCGGTGGTCGCCGCCACCCACGAGATCTGGATGCGGACCAACGACCGGATCAGCCAGGCGCTGGCGCGCCACCAGCTGACCCCGGCGACCTTCCAGGCGCTGTGGGCCATCGATCCCGCCGAGCCGCCGCCGTCGATGAAGGTGCTGGCCGAGCGCCTCTACTGCAACGCCCCGAACCTCACCTTCATCACCAAGCAGCTCCTTTCCCGCGGCCTGGTGGAGCGCGGCGTCGACCCGGCCGACCGCCGCTCCCGCGTACTGGCCCTCACCGCGAAGGGCCGCGAGGTCCGCGACGAGCTGGTCCGTACGGCAATGGAGAAGAGTCCGCTGGCAATGCTGTCGGAAAGCGAACTGCGGCAGCTGATGTCCTTGCTGGGCCGGGTTGTCCGGCCCGGCGGCACATGAGTTGCCTGCGCGGCCGACGGTCCCCAAGGTGGGCGCAGTGCAGGCACTGCAAGTCCGCCTCGCAACTTCGGATGACTGGCCGCGGATCTGGCCGATCATCCAGGACGTCGGGACCGAGCAGGAGACTTTTCCCTACGACCCCGCGATGACCGAGCCCGAGGCGCGAGGCCGTTTCCAGACCCAGTCACATGGTGCGCAGGCCGACCCTGCCCAGTACCGCGTGGCGTAAGGCCCGGCGCGCGACACCGAGGGTGGTGAAACCGAGGCTTTGGCAGAGCCGGATCGCGCTGGTGTTGGTTTCCACGACGGCGTTGAACTGGATCGCTGCGAACCGCTCCCGCCCCGCCCAGGCGATCAGGTCCTCGGCCAGGCACCGGGCCGCTGACCGGTCAGGCGCCGGTGTGGGTCGCCTGTCGCAGTTCTGCGCGGGCGGCGCGGGCTCGACGGCTCCACAGGGAGAACCAGCCCGCGATGCCGGTGCCGACCGTCAGCGCGGCGGCGCTCATGCCGAGGGACCAGTGCACGCCGACGGCGGAGCCGAGGATGCCGACGGTGAAGCCGCTGCCGGCGCGCAATCCGTTCGCAGAGACGTTGTACACGCCGATCACGCGGCCTCGTTCGGACGGCTTCGCCAGCAGCTGCACCACTGTCTGGCCGATCGACATCGACGCCAGGTTCGCCACCCCGCCGATCAGCAGCAGCACGACGGCCAGCGGATAGCTGGCGGTCATCGCGAAGAACAGGCTGGAAAGGCCGTACACCGCGGTGCTCACCACGGCGGCGGGCACGCTCGGTTTGATCCGGCCGGTCGCCTCCAGCAGGATCCCGCCGAGCACCCCGCCCACGCCGTTGGCGAACAGCAGCACGCCGTACGCGGTTCCGGCGCTGCCCGCGCCGAGGTCCTGGGCGAAGATCGGCATCGAGGTCTGCATCGAGGCACCCACGAAGAACGCGCCCAGCCCGCCGAGCACGATCATGCCCACCATGGTCGGGTTCGCGCCCACCTCGCGCAGCACCCGGACCGAGTCCAGCAGGGACACGCGCTGCCGCGGCACACCGCCGTCGCGCGTGTGGCCGGTGAACTTCGTGCGGAACAGGAACAACGTGAGCGGCAGGTAGAACGCGACGTTCACGAACAGCCCCGCGACCGGGCCGAGCCCGAGCAGCAGCGCCGAGCCGACGACCGGTCCGAACAGGATGCCGAGACTGCGGAAGGTGGCGTTGAGCCGGATCGCGCTGGGCAACTCCGCCGGACCGACGAAATCGTGCAGCATCAGCTGTTCGCCCGCCGCCCAGACGGATCCGGCGAACCCGTGCAGCACCAGTAGCACGCAGGCCATCCACACCTGCAGCGTGTCGGTCAGGATCAGCACCGCCCATGCCGCCGACACGAGCATGAACAGCCCCTGCCCCGCCTGGATGATCCGGCGGCAGTCGTAGCGGTCGGCCAGTCCGCCGAAGTACACCGAGAACAGCAGGAACGGCACCCAGTGGCTGATCACCTCGAACCCGCTGAGCGCGGGCGAGTGGAACTTCTCCCACAGCACCCAGTAGGTGATGACGTGCTCGATGTTGTCGGCCATCATCGCCAGCGCCGCGCCGAACAGGTACGGGCGGCAGTCCTTGTTGTACAGCGCGGCGAACTTGCGTGGCGCGGTGGCCGTCGCGACCGGCTCGGCGGCCGGTTCGGTGATCTCGGGGACGTGCGTCGGCACGCCGCAGGCGGAACACATGGTCGGGGACCCCCTTACGTCGACCTCACCGTAGACGCAACGTTGCGTATTGTCTACGAGTCCGGTTAGGCTCCCCGGCGTGAGTGAGGTCACCGTGCCGGCCGGCCGCCGGCACCACGGAAACCGGTACGGCCGCAGTGAACAGGCCCGGCACGCGGTACTCGCCGCGGCCGACGACGTACTGGTCGAGTTCGGGTTCGGCGGGCTCACCATCGAGCGGATCGCGGCCAGAGCCGGGGTGGCCAAGCAGACCATCTACCGCTGGTGGTCGTCCAAAGTGGACATCCTGCTGGACGCGCTCGGCGACGACCTCGCCGAGGACCTCGTCCCGCCCGACCACGGCGAGCTGCGCCGCGACCTGAGCGAGCACCTCGCGGCGGTGGCCGCCTTCCTGACCGTGGCCGACGCCGGTGCGATGTTCCGCGTACTGCTCGGCCAAGCGCAGCACGATCCGGACCTCGCCGCGCGGCTGCGTGCCGAGCACCTGAGCGGCCAGCGTGCCCGCGACCGCCTGCCGCTCGAACGCGCCGTCGCCCGCGGCGAACTGTCCGCGGACACGGACGTCGAGCGCGCGGTGGAAGCGCTGATGGCGCCGATCCACTACCGCGTACTCGTCACCGGCGAACCGGTGCCCGTCGAGTTCACCGAGGACCTGGTCGATCGGTTCCTCGCCGACCACGCCGGTGCGTAGGGTGGCGCAATCATGGAAGTGGTTCTCTGGCTGACCGGCATGGCCGTGCTCGGCGCGCTCGCTGCCGTGCTGGTCTGGGTGTTCCGGGACCGGGCAGGCCGGCTGGACCGCCGGTTCGACGCCGCCGACCAGGCCGCCCGGTGGCGGTTCCTGCAGCAGCGGTGGCAGGCGGAGCCGATGGCCCGGCTCGCGACCGTCCAGCAGGTGCACGCGTTCACCCCCCGCGGCGGGGCCCAGGTGCGGATCGTCTGGACGGACAGCCATACCGTGCAGGACGTCGAGATCGAACAGGGTCAGGTGGCACGAGGCGACTTCCTGCTGGTGCGCGGAGTCGGTCCGTACGGGGTGATCACCCCGGGTGACCTGCTCGCCCACGCCGCGGCGGACGCGCCCGGCCGGGCCCAGCCGGGGCGCTGAACCCGGCGAAAAACGGCCTGGTGAAAATCGGATGGAACGGGCACGGTGGGCCACGAGTCCGACCCATGACGACGACATCGAGCCAGGAGTGAATGTGACTGGGGCGAATCCCGGCTTCGAGGGAATGGATCCGGCGCAGGCCGGACAGGAAATGGCCCGGTGGGCCGAACAGCTGCAGCGGAAGGCACAGACGTTCCAGCAGCTGCAGCAACGAATGACGCACCTGACCGCGACCGCGACCTCGCCGGATGGCGCGGTCCGGGTCACCGTGGACTCACAGGGGGTGCCGACCGAGCTGACCGTGACCGAACGCGGCCGCGGCGGCGATCCGGCGGCGCTGTCGGCTCAGCTGATGGCGTGCCTGACCTCGGCGCAGACCCAGCTCAGCGGGCAGGTCCAGGAGCTGGTGCAGGACACCGTCCCGGAGGACGACCCGAGTGCGGAACGGATCGTCGGGAGTTACCGCGACCGGTTCCCGGACCAGGCCGAAACGGAGCCCGAGGCCGGCGGGACGGGGGTGCTGGACGTCGGCCGGATCGAGGACGAGGAGCCGCCGTCCGCACCGCCACCACGGCGACCCGCCCGCACGGACACCGATGACGACGAGGACGGCTGGGGCGACCAGTCGATCCTCCGCTGAGGGGAGCCACCATGCCCGAGGGATACATCGTCGATCCGGGCCAGCTGCGCAAGCACGCCGCGGGCACCGAGCAGATCGGCGGGCGCGCGGACGTCGCGGCGGACGCCGGCAACCAGGTCACCGACATGGACCAGGCCTACGGGCTGATCTGCCGTCCGATCGCGTGGCTGCTCAAGGGGCCGCAGGAGAAGGCCTCCGAGGCGATCGGTGAGTCGGCCAAGGCCCTGCACAAGACGGGGGAGCACCTCGGCAAGGCCGCCGATCAGTACGAGGCCGAGGAGCAGCGCATCGTCGCTCAGCTCGAGCAGATTCTCAAGAAGCTGGACTCGATGCGCCCGCCGGCGGTCGGCGCGAGCGGAGGGGGGAACTGAGCATGAGCAATCCGTTGATCGATTCCAAGTCGGACATCAACAACGCCTATGAGAACCCGGACTCGCTCGGCGGCGGCTTCGTCGAGGGCGATGGCTGGGAAAAGGGCATCACCGCCATCGAGGCGGGCGAGGAGATCGGCACCGGCATCAAGAGCGGCGACTGGGTCGAGACCGGTCTCGGGGTCGCGGCGGCCGGGCTCGACGTCGTCAGTGCGGCTTTCGACCCGATCGGCTACGTCGCGGGTCAGCTCGCGTCGTGGATGATGGAGCACCTCGAACCGCTGCGGAAGGCGCTGCACGGCCTGACCGGCGAGCCGAACATGGTCAAGGGCTACGCCGCGAGCTGGGAGAACATCTCCACCGAGATGGGCAAGGTGAGCCAGGAGTACCTCAAGCAGGCCGAACAGGACACCTCGTCCTGGACCGGCGGGGCCGCGGCCAAGTACCGGTCGCACGCGCACCACGTCGCCAACCTCGCCCAGGCCACCGCGGGTGCCGCCGACTCGATCAAGACCGCCGCCGAAATGGCGAGCGAATTGGTGGCGGGCGTCCGCACGATGGTCCGCGACGTGATCTCGTCCCTGGTCGGCTACTTGGTGAGCCTCGTCGCCGAGGAAGCGTGCTCGCTCGGCCTCGCGACCCCGGTCGTGGTCGCCCAGGGCGTGTCGGAGATCGGCCGTGCTGCCGCCAAGGTCGCGAACTTCCTGATCAAGCTCGGCCGGTCGATCTCGAAGCTGGCTCCGCTGCTCATCGCGCTGCGCGACGTGCTGGACGGCGTCTACAAGGAGTTCCGGGTGCTCGCCCAGAGCGGCTGAGCGTGCTCAGCGCGGTAACGCGGAAGCGCGCCAGGCTCCTTCGCCTGGTCTCGGTGCCGCGTGGACCGCGGCAGCGCGGTCGTTCCACCACCGCTTGCGCGGCCGGTTCGCCGGTGGCGCGGCGGTGGTGGCGGCCGCGGCGACGACGGCGGTGAGGGCGGCCAGTTCGGCGTCGTCGGGATTGCCGCGTACCACGCGGAGCAGGGGAGTTTCGCTCATCGCAGCCTCACAGGGGGATGTTGCCGTGCTTCTTGGGCGGCAGTGACTCGCGCTTCGTGCGGAGCAGGCCGAGTGCCTTCGCGATGTGGCCACGGGTGTGCGCGGGCACGATCACCGAGTCGACATAGCCACGCTCCGCGGCCGCGTACGGGTTCAGCAGCGTGTCCTCGTACTCCTGGATGAGGTCGGCGCGCAGCGCTTCGACGTCGCGGCCTTCCTCGGCGGCCTTCGCCAGCGTCTTGCGGTGCACGATGTTCGCCGCGCCCTGCGCGCCCATCACCGCGACCTGCGCGGTGGGCCAGGCCAGGTTCACGTCCGCGCCGAGATGCTTCGAGCCCATCACGTCGTACGCGCCGCCGTACGCCTTGCGCGTGATCACGGTGATCAGCGGGACAGTGGCTTCGGCGTAGGCGTAGATCAGCTTCGCGCCGCGCCGGATGATGCCGTTCCACTCCTGGTCGGTGCCCGGCAGGAAGCCCGGCACGTCGACGAAGGTGAGCACCGGGATGTTGAACGCGTCGCAGGTCCGCACGAACCGCGCGGCCTTCTCCGAAGCCTCGATGTCGAGACAGCCGGCGAACTGCGTCGGCTGGTTCGCCACCACGCCCACGCTCTGGCCGTCCACCCGGCCGAAGCCGACCAGGATGTTGGGCGCGAACAGCTCGTGCACCTCGAGGAACTCGCCGTCGTCGAGCACCCTGGTGACGACCTCGTGCATGTCGTACGGCGTGTTCGGCGAGTCAGGGATGAGGGTGTCCAGCTCGCGGTCGGTGTCGGTGACGTCGTCGAAGAACCCGGCCGGCGGCTGCTCGGCGTCGAACTCCGGCGGCTCGGACAGGTTGTTCTGCGGCAGGTAGGAGAGCAGTTCCTTGACGTAGGCGATCGCGTCGTCGTCATCGGAACCGAGGTAGTGCGCGACGCCCGACTTGGTGTTGTGCGTGCGCCCGCCGCCGAGTTCCTCGAAGGTGACGTCCTCGCCGGTCACCGTCTTCACCACGTCCGGACCGGTGATGAACATCTGTGAGGTCTCGTCGACCATCACCACGAAGTCGGTGAGCGCGGGGGAGTACACGTGCCCGCCCGCGTTCGCGCCCATGATCAGCGAGATCTGCGGGATCACGCCGGAGGCCAGCGTGTTGCGCCGGAAGATCTCGCCGTACAGGCCGAGCGAGACCACGCCCTCCTGGATGCGCGCGCCGCCGCCCTCGTTGATGCCGATGATCGGGCGGCCGGTCTTGATCGCCAGGTCCATCACCTTGACGATCTTCTCGCCGTACACCTCGCCGAGCGCACCGCCGAACACGGTGACGTCCTGGCTGAACACGCACACCGGCCGGCCGTCGACCGTGCCGTGGCCGGTGACGACGCCGTCGCCGTACGGGCGGTTCTTCTCCAGCCCGAAGTTCGTGGAGCGGTGCCGCGCCAGCTCGTCGAGCTCGACGAAGGAGCCCTCGTCGAGCAGCAGGTCGATCCGCTCACGCGCGGTCTTCTTGCCCTTCGCGTGCTGCTTCTCGATGGCGCGCGCCGAACCGGCGTGCACGGCCTCGTCGTAGCGGCGATAGAGATCCGCGAGCTTGCCGGCCGTGGTGTGGATGTCCGGTTCTTCCTCGGGCGGAGTCCCGAGCGGCTGCGTCGCACTGCTCATGGAGCGGAGCTTAACTACTGCGCGGTCGCTGCGCGTGTGGCGTAGGCCTCCTCCGGCCTAGGCTGGCGTCGTGCCGATCGCCGACCTGCCCGTCCGCCCGCTCGGGCCCGCCGACCTGTCCGCCTGCCTCGAGCTGGCCGCCGGCCGGGGCTGGCCGCGCGAACGGCGGAAGTGGGCGATCCTGCTCGAGACCGGCCGTGGGTTCGGGGTGGACGCGCCGGACGGCGGGCTGGCCGCCACCGCGATCCTGACCACGACCGGCCCGGTCGCGACGGTGTCGATGGTCGTCGTGGCGCAGCGGTACGGCAGGCAGGGCCTCGGCGGCCGGGTCATGCGCCACGTGCTCGCGGCGGCCGGGGACGCGGTGGTGTCGTTGCACGCCACCGAGACCGGCCGCCCGCTGTACGAGTCGATGGGTTTCGTGCTCGATGGCGGCTGCACCGATCACCGTGGCCGGTTCGACGGCGACGGCGGTCCGGTTTCCCGGCCGATCGGTCCGGCGGACGTCGCGCGGGTGTACGAGCTGGATGCCGAGGCGAAGGGCTTCGCCCGCCCGCAGCTGCTGGACCGGCTGTTGTTCGAGGCCGAGCACGTGCACGTGACCGGCCACGGCTACGCCCTCGGCACGGTGCACGACGGGATCACGATGATCGGCCCGGTCGTCGCCGCGGACGAGGAGCAGGCGCGTGCCCTCGTCCGCGGAGTCGCTCTGGCCGCGGACGGAAACCTGCGGCTGGCTGTGGACGACCGTGCGCCGGCGTTGTCGGCGTGGTGCCGGGACCGGGGCCTGGCTGTGCACGGGCCCGCGCCGCGGCTCGTGCTGGGTGGGAAACCGTTGCCGGGCAAGGCGGGAATGCGCTTCTCGCCGTACAGTCAGGCGCTCGGCTGACGTCGGCTCCGGGCGTCACCCGGCCCGCAGGTGCACGTCGTAGCCGCTGCGGCCGGGGTCGATTTCCGGGCGTAGTACGAGGCTGCGGTCGTAGTCCCCGCCGTTCTGGCTGCGGAACGGGAGTGGTTCGGTCGTTTCGAGCGAGTGCAAGCGTTTGCGCAGCTGTTCGACGGCGAGTTCGTAGTCCTCCTGCGTCATTCGAACCGTGTCGAACACGGTGACCGGTGGCAGGACCGACATGCCGGTGTAGAAGAACGTGCCGTGGTGGAGATTGAACAGCAGGTCGTCCAGCGGACCGGCGATGCCTCGCGCGCTGAAGGCCGCTTCGCTGCCACCTGTGGTCACCACGGTCAGCGCGCGTTTCCCGGCCAGAGTGCCTTCGCCGTAGCGCCGCACACGGCCGTCCTCGCCGCGTACGTCGTAGCCGTAACCACGTACGAGGACGCGGTCGATCCAGCCCTTGAGGATCGCGGGCGTGCCGAACCACCACAGCGGGAACTGGACGACGACAGTGTCCGCCCAAGCGAGCTTTTCGTGCTCCGCGCGGACGTCGTCCGGCACAGTGCCGATTTTGTCGACCACTGGGTTCCACTGCATCGCGTACAGGTCGGACTCGCGCACCTCGTGGCCGAGGGAACGCAGCGTGGCGATGCCTTCGTCGCGAAGGGCGCCGTTCAGCGACTGCGGTTCGGGGTGGGCGAGGATCCACAAGACGTTCATGAATCCAGCTTGCCGACGGCAGTACACCGGAAACAGTGGCCTGATGGACACCATGTGCAAGAATCGGGCCATGTCCGTTTTCCGTCATCCCGGCCGGCACAAGGTCGCCGTGCTCGTGCGCCACGGCATGCTCGTGATGGAGCTCGGCATCGTGCAACGGCTCTTCGGACAGGCCCGTTCGGCCGAGGGCGAGCGGCTGTACGAGGTGGTCACCTGCACGCCGGAACCCGGGCCGGTGCGTACCGACGCGGACTTCGTCATCCCGATCGCGCAAGGTCCGGAAGCGGTCGCCGAGGCCGACACGGTCGTCGTCACGGCGTCGTCGGCGGAGTACGAGCCCACCCGGTCGCTCAGCCCGCCGGTCGCCCGGTCGATGGAGCTGGTCCGGCCGGGGACGCGGATCGCGTCGATCTGCACCGGCGCGTTCGTGCTCGCCGCGGTCGGGCTGCTCGACGGCCGCCGGGCGACCACGCACTGGCGTTCCACCGACGAACTCCAGCGGGCGTACCCGCGGGTGCGGATCGACCCGGACGTGCTCTACACCGAGGACGGCGACGTGTTCACCTCGGCGGGGGTCGCCTCCGGCATCGACCTGTGCCTGCACCTGATCCGGCGGGATTTCGGCGCGGCGGTGGCCAACGAGGTCGCGCGCGGGACCGTCGTGTCCCCGCACCGCGAGGGTGGGCAGGCCCAGTTCATCCGCCGTCCGGTGCCGGAGCCGCGTTCGTCGTCGACCTCGGCCGCGCGGGCGTGGGCGCTGGAGCACCTGCACCGGCCGCTGACGTTGCGCGAACTCGCGGCGAAGGAATCGATGAGCACCCGCACGTTCACCCGGCGCTTCCGCGACGAGGTGGGCATGTCGGCGGTGCAGTGGCTGACCCAGCAGCGAGTGGAACGGGCCCGCCAGCTGCTGGAGGAGTCGGAGCTGCCGATCGACCGGATCGCCACCGAGGCCGGGTTCGGCACCGCGGCCTCGCTGCGCCAGCACCTGCAGAGCGCACTCGGGGTTTCGCCGAGCGCCTACCGCAGCACGTTCCGCCGCAGCGCCTGAGTTCGGCGGTCCGTGGCAACGGGGGTGACGTTGCCACGGACCGACCCCCAGCGGAGGCCGAAGGCGGCGGGAGGGCGCCTTCGGTGTGCCTCCATCCTGGCCGTGGGGGCCGGTGTCCGGTACTCGACGGACTGGGTCTTACACAATCTGACAGTGTCCGGACGGCTCAGGGCACCACGGTGACCAGCACGTACACCGGACGTCGGGTGGCGAAGAACTCGACACCCGCGGCGTCGACCATCTTCCACCCGATCCAGCAGCGCCCCGGCTTGTCCGCCGCGGTGACCGCAACGTTGACCATCGCGTGCTCACCGGGAGCGGTGTCGCCGATCGGCACCCGGTCCGGGGTACGGCAGCTGCCCGGCGCCGGCGGTGAGTCCATCCGCTGCAGGTACCGCTGGTGCCAGCTCACCGAACCCGCGTTCTCCAGCTCCCACACCTTCTGCACGGTCTCGCCGGCGTGCACCTCGGTGCCGTCGGGCACGGTCACGTCGGCGACGAACCTGGTGTTGTCGCCGCGGATGCGGGCGCCGACGTCCACACCGCCGATTCCGAGCTTCGGCGCCACGAACGCGGCCACCGCGCCGAGCACCACGACCACCGCGGCGGCCACCGCCAGCGCGTACTTCCGCCGGGAAAGCCGGTGTGACCTGGGCCGGGCGGTCGCGTCCGGCACGGACGGCGGTTCGGCCGCGGTGATCTGCGCTTCGGCGCCGCTCACCTGCGGTTCAGCGCTGCCCGCGGGTGGTTCGACGCTCGCCGGTATGCCCGGCGGCGGATCGGTGAGGACCACCGGAAGGCCCTTCAGCTCCTCCCAGCGCAGCCGCCACGGGAGTTCCTCCGCACCGCACACGCGGACGAACTCCCGGGTGGTGTCCCAGGACGGGAAGCGGATTCCGCCGACGGCTTCGTGCAGGGTGGTGTGCGAGATCCGGCCCGAGCGTTCGGCCATCTTCCGGAACGACGGGTTCCCGGCCCGCTCCCGCAGAGCGGCCAGTTCCGCGGCAAGCACCTCGGCGGGTGGGCGGCCCGTGCCGTCAGACATCGCTCTCCCGGTTGTCAGATCCGCAGGTCGCGAACCATTCTGACAGCCGAGTCCAGTGCCGCGGGCGCACCCCGGTGCGGAATCAGCGGGCCAGCAGGTCCCGCAGCGCACCCGTCACGCGAGCCGGCTCCTCCTCTGCCATGAAGTGCCCGCAGTCCACGGTCTCGTGCACGCAGTCCGGGGCCCAGGCCCGCCACAGCGCGGTGCCGTCGTAGCCGAGTGCGGCGCCCCAGTCCTGCTGCAGCACGGTGACCGGCATGCGCAGCTGGCTGCCCGCGGCCCGGTCGGCGCGGTCGTGTTCGACGTCGACAGTCGCGGACGCCCGGTAGTCCGCGACGATCGACGGGACGGCTTGTCGCGACGCGGAGAGGTATTCCGCGCGGACCTCGGCCGGGATGGCCTTCGGATCGCGGGCCCACAGGTCGAGGAAGTAGCCGAAGAACGCGTCCGGTGCCGCGCTGATCAGGTGCTCGGGCAGGCCGGGTGGCTGTGCCATCAGGTACAGGTGGAAGGCCACCGCCGCGTCGGCGCCGTGCAGGACGTCCCACATGTCGAGGGTGGGCAGCACGTCGAGCACCGCCAGATGCGTGATCGCGTCCGGATGGTCGAGCCCGGCGCGGATCGCCACGAGCGCACCGCGGTCGTGCCCGGCGAGTGCGAACCGCTCGTGGCCGAACGCCCGGGCGAGAGCGACGACGTCGGCGGCCATGACGCGTTTCGCGTAGGCCTGCCCGTCCGGGTCGGCGGGCTTGTCGCTGGCGCCGTATCCGCGCAGGTCCGGGCACAGCACGGTGTGGTCGGCGGCCAGGTCCGCGGCGACGTGCCGCCACATCAGGTGGGTCTGCGGAAACCCGTGCAGGAGGACGACGGGTGGCCCGGACCCCGCGACGGCCACGGAGAGTGAGACGTCGTCGGCGACCGGGACTCGCTGGTAATCGAAGTTCATGCGGGTCAGCGTGCTCGGGGCCGATCAGCAACCGATCAGCAACCGCGGGGCGGCCGGCCCGATTACAGTGCGGAGCCGATGGACCTGTCGTTCTCGGTGCTCGGCCCGCTGGCCGCCCACGACCCGCGCGGGCCGGTGGCCCTGCCCGGGCCGCGGCACCGCGCGGTGCTCGCGCGGCTGCTCGTCGCGCGTGGTCAGGTCGTTTCGGTGGACGCGCTGGTCGAGGCACTGTGGGGCGAGCCGCGTGCGGGCGCGGTCGGTGCGGTGCAGACGTTCGTCGGTGCGCTACGGCGGGCACTCGAACCGGACCGGCCACCGCGGACTCCATCGGCGCTGCTCGTCACCGAGGCGCCCGGTTACGCCCTGCGAGCGGCAGCGGACCAGGTCGACGCGTGGCGGTTCGAGGCGGTGCTGCGGGAGGACCCGTTCGTCGAGCGGCTGGACGAAGCGCTCGGCTGGTGGCGAGGTGAGCCGTACGCGGAATTCGCCGGAGAGTCGTGGGTCCGCGGCGAGATCTCGCGGCTGACCGAACTGCGATTGCTCGCGCTGGAACGGCGGGCGGCCGGGCTGCTGGAACTCGGCCGGGCCGCGGAGGTGGTGCCGGATCTGGAATCCCATGTGGACGCTCAACCGCTGCGGGAGGAGGCCTGGCGGCTGTTCGTCCTCGCGTTGTACCGCGCCGGCCGGCAGGGTGCCGCGCTGGCGGCGCTGCGACGCGCCCGTGCGGTGCTGGCCGAGGAACTCGGCGTGGATCCCGGTCCGGCGTTGCGGCAGCTGGAACGGGACGTGCTGGCGCAAGCGCCCGGACTGACACCACCGTCTCCCCTCCGGGCACGGCTCGCCGGGCGGGCCCAAGAGCTGGCCGCGCTCGCCGAGGCCGCCGGGCACGCGCGGCTGATCCTGGTGTCCGGCGAGGCCGGCGTGGGCAAATCCGCTCTGGTGACGGACTTCGCCGCCCGGCTGGGCCGGACCACGGCGTGCGGGACGAACCCGGACGACGCCGGGGTGCCGCCGGCCTGGCCGTGGACGCGGATTCTGCACACTCTGGGCCAGCCGGTTCCGCCACGGGAACGGGCCACCGACCCAGCGGTGGCGCGATTCCACTGGCAGCAGGCGGTGGTGGCGCGGCTCGCGGACGTCGCGCGACGCGGTCCGCTGCTCCTGGTGCTCGAGGATCTGCACTGGGCAGGCGAGGAGACGCTGTCATTGCTCACCGCCGTGGTCGCCGAACCGATGCCGGTACTGGTTGTCGCGACTTACCGGACCACGGACGTGTCCGCGGCACTTTCCGCTGCCCTCGGCCGGCTCGCGCGTGCCGACCCGGTGCGGCTGTACCTGAATGGGCTTTCCGTGGCCGCAGTCGCAGAGCTCGCCGGCAAGGACGGCGCGCAGGTGATTCACCGTCGTACCGGGGGAAATCCTTTCTTCGTCAAGGAACTCATGCGAGTACGTGACGTCCGGGGCGATCTGCCGGACGGAGTCCGCGACGTCGTGCGGCACCGGCTCGACGGGGTGTCCGACGACGTTCGGGCTGTGTTGCGCAAGGCGGCCGTGGTGGGAGCCGACCTCGATCCCGGGCTGCTCGGCGACGTGACAGCGGAGTTGGAGATCGCGGTGAACGCCGGATTCCTGGTGACGAACGGTCCTCGGCGGTTCCGCTTCGCGCACGCGCTGGTCCGGGACGCGGTGTACGAGAACATCCCGATGACCCAACGGCGGCAGCTGCATCTTTCGGTGGGTGAGGCGCTGGTGCGTCGACGTCCTGGCGATGTTTCCCTGCTGGCACACCACTTTCTCCGTGCGGGCGACGACCGTGGCGTCGGCTACGCACGAGTGGCCGCAGAACGTGCCGAACGGGACTTCGCGCCGCACGAAGCAGTCCGGCTCGGGGAGGCGGCACTGGCGCAGGGACCGCGTACCGCCGAAGTGCTGATGGGGCTGGCGCGGACCACCGCGATCACGGGCTCGCTCGCCGCGGCACGCCGGTACCGCGGCGAAGCCCTCGACCTCGCCGGCGCCGACCTCGCGTCGACCAGACGGGTGCTGACCGCGTTCGACGTGCCGGGGGTCTGGACCGACAACGACGACCCCGCGTTGGCCCGGCGGATCGCCGACGCGGCCGGACGGGTGCTGGAAGCCGAGACGGACCCGTCGGTGCGTGCCCGGCTGCTGGCGACGATCGCGCTGGAGCTGCGCAGTGCCGGCGGTGCCCACGCGCACGCCGCGGCGGCGGAGGCGGAAGAACTGGCGCGGGCGTCCGGGGATCCGGCGTTGCTGGCGCTGGCGTTGAACGCGCGCTGGACGCAGTCGTTCACCCGTGCCGGGCTGGCGCCCGAGCGCGGGCGGATCGGCGCGGAACTGGTCGAATCGGCCGGGCGGCACCGGTTGGTGACCTTCGAGGTGCTCGGCCACCTGGTGCTCGTGCAGGCACGCTCGGCGCTGGCGGACTTCGCCGCGGCCGACGAGCACGCGGCCGCCGCCGACCGGCTGGGCGAGCAGTACCGGTTGCCGCTGGTCGCGGTGTTCACCGAGTGGTACCGCGCGCTGCGGCTGGCCGTGACCGGCCCGCTCGCCGCCGCGGAGGCCGCCTACCGCAGCGCCGCGGTGCGGCTGGCCGGCAGCGAGATGCCCGGCCTGACACCGGGTATGCCGGAACTGGCCCGGCAATGCCTGTACCGCCAGCACGGCCGTCCGTCCACAGTGGATCCGATAGCGGAACGTCCGGACCTGTTCCTGGAACTCAGTGCGTGTTCGACCATTCCGGACACCCGCGCCGAAGCAGCGCGACGGTACGCACTGCTCACCCCGGCCGCTGACGAACTCGCCGGCGCCGGTTCGGGTTTCGTCACGCTGGGACCGGTCGCGCACTTCCTGGGCGACCTGGCGACGATGCTGGACCGCCCGGCCACCGCGCACTACCGGCAAGCCGCCGAAGTGGCCCGCCGCGCCGGCGCGAAGCACTGGGTCGCCTCGGCGGAGCGAGCAGCGACAAACGCCGCCCGGTAACGGCGGCTCGGTGCCGCGGCGAGCGTGGACGCCTGGGAATCTGCGTTCTGAAGCATCGCAGGGTGGCCTGCGAAACCGGGCCGGGGGTGTGGACGCCGCGGGAATAGCCCGCGAACCGCCCCGACGACTGGCGGCCGTGGGGCAGCCCGCGAACCGCCCCGGCGACTGGACGCCGTGAGGCAGCCCGCGAAGCCGTGGCCCGACGTGACGGGTTCGCGGGCTGCACCCGACCGGCGGCTCCGGCGGCTACAGATAGGGCCGCGTGATCATCTCGAACGCGTGCCCGGCCGGGTCCTTGAAGTACACGCCGCGGCCACCGTGCCCGGTGTTGGTTTCGCCGGGGCGCGTCATCTGCGGGTCGGCCCAGTGTTCGACGCCGGTGTCGCACAGCCGGCGGTACGCGCGGTCGAACAGTTCGTCGTCGACCAGGAAGGCGTAGTGCTGCATCTGGATCTCCACCGGCGGTTCGGCGAACTGCAGCAGCACCCCGTCGGGGAGCTGCACGTTGGTGAACGGTCCCCAGGACGGCGCTTCCGGCACTTCGAACAGCGTGCGGAAGAACTTCGCCGACTCGGCGCGGTCCTTGGCGGCGATGATGGTGTGGTTGAAGCTGATGCTCATCCGGCGGTACTCGCTTTCGGGTTGCGTGGCGGAGAAGTGCGGATACTCACGCGCTTCCCGGCGGGCCACGAGCCCGTACCGCGATCAGCCCTCCACCGGGTCGCCTTCCCGTGCAAGGCGTCCAGCCGTCCCGGTGATCATGGCCCGAGGCTACGCCGCGGCCGGATCACGAGGCAACGGAATTTGTCGCGGGTTCGCCATGGCGAAAGCGTTCACTGGGGATCACCGGGCGAACGGCCATCGCCGCCGGCGGCAGCGACACCGGGAACACCGGCCGTGCTGGGCGCCTGCCCGGACACCGGCAACGAGGTCACCGTGCCCGGTGGCTACGCCGAATGGGACGTCACCTGTGGAAGCGGCAAGGTGCACGTCCGGGGCGACGTCAAGGACACGCGGGCGGACGGCAAGTGCGCCCCGGGTGACGGCCACCAACCCGGACGGCACGGGCGCGACACGGTCGGCCTGCGGCCGGCGCACGGCCAACAGCTTCGACTGGAACCTCGGCAAGGGCCACCTGGCGAAGGTGTACCTCTCCACGCACTGAGGCAGCTGCGGCAGACCCCGGCGCGAAACGGCTTCCGCCGGCGGGTTCGCCATGGCCCGCGTCAGCCCGGGTGCCCGGCTCCGGCGTAATCGTCGCCGGGGGTGTGGAAGGTGTGGATCTGGATGGCCTGGCCCTCGGTCGGTGCGTTGATCATCAGGCCGTTGCCGAGGTAGAGGCCCACGTGGTGGATGCGGGTACCCGGACTGCCGTAGAACACCAGGTCGCCCAGCTGTGGTTCGGCGCCCCCCGCGACCGGTGGCAGCGCACGGAACTGGCTGTCCGCGGTCCGCGGCAGGGTGACGCCCGCGCTTTCGTAGGACGCCTTGGTGAGGCCGGAACAGTCGAAGCCTGCGGCGCCGGCGTCCGGGCCGTTGCCGCCCCACACGTAGGGCAGGCCCAGCTGGCCCAGCGCGAACCGGGTGGCACCGACCGCGGGGCTGCCGGACTTCTCCGGGTCGAGGGAGAGCGTGGCGTACAGCTGCGCGTAGCCGAGGACCCGCTGCCGGAACAGCTCCATGTCGCCGCCGTGCTGGTAGCCGGCCATCGCCTTCCACCAGCCGTTGCCCGCGGTGAGGTCGCCGGCACCCGCACACAGCGCACGGCCCGCGGCGACCGCGGCGGAGGACGGATCGGTCAGCGCGGGCTCGGCGATGCCGCTGATCTTCCCGCCGTACTTCTTCCACTGTGCCGTGGACAGCCCCATCAGCGTGCCTTCGCGGCGGCCGTGGTCGGTGCCCGCCTCCCCGACCCCGGCCAGCGTGACCCAGGACAGGTGACAGCCGGGATCCTCGGCCCGCAACGCCAGCTCGCCGTTCGCGTAACCCAGCAGCGCCGGAGCCGGGATGCCCAGCGGTCCGGCGAGCGAGTCCGCCCACTGTTGCAGCGGCGACTCACCACCGCTGCCCGCCGCGCCCTGCGCCGGCTCCTGCGCGCGCACGGGGGCGCTGGCCTGGAGCACGGACGGCCCGCTCGGGACCGGTTCGACGGCAGTGTCCGCGGCCGGTGCCGGAGTGGCCGGCGCACCGCGGTCGGCCACGATCCAGCCGGCCGCGACCAGCCCGGCCACCAGAGGCAACGCCACCAGGCCACGGTGCAGCGCGCCCCGGGCCCATGACGGCCTGGGCTTGCTTTCGGGCGTGGTCTCGGGCGTGCTGGAGTCAGCCGGCGGCGGGGTCACGGCGTCCAATCTAGAAGAGCGCACCTCTCTCCAACGAGTGAGTGGCTTGCACGTTAGGGGGACTCTCATATGGTGGGCGCATGGCTGAACTGGACGCGGCACGGCTGCGCGCGGGTCTCACCGGCCGGTACGCCCGGGTGGACGTCGTCGAAACGACCGGATCCACCAACGCCGACCTGCGGGCAGCCCTGGAGAACGGTGCCGCGGACCGGACCGTGCTGCTCGCCGAGCAGCAGACGGCCGGCGTCGGCCGCCGGGCCCGGAGCTGGAGTTCGCCGAAGGGCGCCGGGCTGTACCTGAGCGTCGCGCTGCGCCCGGCCGGCGTGGCGTTCGCCGCGCTCGGCTCCCTTTCGGTGGTCGCCGGGCTCGCGGCGCACGCGGTCGCCACCGAGGTCGGGGTGGACGCCGTGCTCAAGTGGCCCAACGACATGCTCGCCGGGCCGGAACGGGCGAAGTGCGCCGGAATCCTGGCCGAGGCGGTCGGCGGGGACGGGGCCGGCGTGGTACTGGGCATCGGGCTCAACGTGCTGCCGCTCGGCGACGTGCCGGCCGGACCGGGCGGCCTGCCCGCGACCTCGCTGGCCGAACAGGGCGCGACGACGACCGACCGCACCGAGATCGCGCTCGCCCTGCTCACCCGGTTCGACGAACTGGAGCGACGCTGGCGCCAGGCAGGCGGTGACCTGACGGCGGCCGGGCTGCTCGCCGACTACCGGGCGCGCTGTTCGACACTCGGGCTCGACGTGCGGGTGCAGCTGCCGGACGGCTCCGAGCTCACCGGCCGGGCCGCCGACCTCGACGGTGCCGGCCAGCTCCAGGTGGACGTGCCGGACGGACGGCGGCTCACCGTGTTCGCCGGTGACGTGGTCCACGTGCGCCCGCTCTAGACGCTGCGCCTCCGCCACCTCGCCGCGGTGCCCGGCCCGAACCGGTGTCCGCGGCGTCCGTCCGGTGCCCGCGCCGGTACGGTGGTTCCACCAGCACCGGCACACACCAGGGGAGCGTCACGCGGTGGCCTATCCGGACGATCTGCTCAGCCAGAACGAGCACGTGGTGGTGCACAGCCACCCGCACTTCAAGATGCTGATCTTCCCGTTCGTGGCGTTCGTGATCACCGTGGCCGCGGCGATCTGGCTGCTCACCCTGGCGCCGGACGCGCCGGCGCCGTGGAACAACGTGGCCATGATCGCCATCGGGGTGGTGGCGCTGGTGCTCGTGGTGTGGCTGTTCCTCGCGCCGCTGGTCCGCTGGCGCACCACGCACTTCATCGTGACCACCGACCGGCTGATCGCCCGCGAAGGCGTGCTGAAGCGCACCGGGATCGACATCCCGATGTCGCGGATCAACAGCGTGCAGTTCGAGCACGGTCTGCTGGACCGGGTCTTCGGCTGCGGCACGCTGATCGTCGAGTCGGCCTCGGACGAGCCGCTGAAGTTCGACGACATCCCGCGCGTCGAGCACGTGCACACGGTGATCTACCGCGAGGTCAACGACAACCCGTACGACGACTACCAGTCCGAGTCCGGGTACGGACCCCAGCAGACCGAGCCGTTGCCGCCACAGCGGCGGGCTCCGCGCGGACGGAGGCGTTGACAATGGGTGCCAGGGAAGCAGGACTGCCCGAGCGGGTGCCGGTGGACGGACTGCCGCCGCGCGTCACGATCTGGGAGGTCGGTCCGCGCGACGGGCTGCAGAACGAGAGCGCGGTCGTGCCGGTGGAGGTGAAGCTCGAGTTCCTCGACCGGCTCGCCGGTGCCGGGCTGACCACGCTGGAGGCGACCAGTTTCGTGCACCCGAAATGGGTGCCGCAGCTCGCCGACGCCGAGCAGCTGCTCGCCGGGCTCGACCGCCGCGAGGGCGTGCGGTACCCGGTGCTGGTGCCGAACGAACGCGGCCTCGACCGGGCGCTGAACGCCGGGGTCGGCCACATCGCGATCTTCGCCAGCGCCACGGAGACCTTCGCCCAGCGGAACCTCAACTCGACGCTGGACGAGCAGTTCGCCATGTTCGAGCCGGTGGTCACGCGGGCCCGTGCCGAGGGGCTGGAAGTCCGCGGCTACCTGTCGATGTGCTTCGGCGACCCGTGGGAAGGCGTGGTGCCCGCCGAGCAGGTGGTGCGGGCCGGGAAGCGGCTGCTCGACTTCGGCTGTTCCCAGCTTTCCCTCGGCGACACCATCGGCGTCGCCACCACCGGCCAGGTCGCCAAGCTGATCGAGACGTTCGGGAAGTCCGAGGTCGACGTCTCGGCGCTGGCCGTGCACTTCCACGACACCTACGGGCAGGCGCTGGCCAACACCGAGGCGGCGCTGCGAGCCGGAGTGTCCACTGTGGATGCCTCGGCGGGCGGTCTCGGCGGTTGCCCGTACGCCGAGTCGGCCACCGGCAACCTGGCCACCGAGGACCTGGTGTGGCTGCTGGAAGGCCTCGGCATCGACCACGGCGTCGACCTCGGCGCACTGGTCGAGACGAGCGTGTGGATGGCCGGGCAGCTGGGCCGCCCCTCGCCGTCGCGCGTGGTGAACGCGCTGGCCGGGTAGGCACCTCGGTTCGCCTCCCCGTACACGGGCGGCCGCGGTTCGGACGGCTTCCCGGTCCTTCCGGCGCCCGCGCTGGGCACCGCTGAGCCGGGTAGATGCCCACGTCCGTCTCAACGGACGCGCGAGGGCAGGGCACCGCCGGACCGGGTGGTCCCGCGGTTCCGCCCGCGCGTTGGTGCGGCGAGAGATCACCTTCGCCCGATAAAGTGGGATCTCCCGCTCGGGGCGGAACCACGCGGCGGGACGAACGTCTTACCGGTGCCGGTGCGACCGAGAAGAGGGTGCCGTGTCCGATCAGCCAGAACCGGCGAACACCGACCTGGCCACCGGTCCCGTACGGGTGCCAGCCCAGTACGGCGGGCTCCTCGACGGGGGCTTCGACGACGCGCCCACCCCGCCGTCCGGCCTCGGGGTGCCGACTCCGCCGTCCGGTACCGGCGCGGTGCGCAGCCCGGCGCCCCGGCCGCCGGTCGGCTCGCCGCGGACCGACCGGGAGAGCGTGCTGGCGTTGTTTCTGGTGCACATGTTCCCGCTCGGGCACCTGCCGGTCGCCGCGGACCGTCCGGAACGGCAGCTGCCGGCCCGTGCCCACCGGTACCCGCCCGCCGACCACCCGGAGTCCGTGCTGCTCGACGACACCGCCGTGCTCGGATATGTCGGGCAAGGGTTCCGGCGCTCGCCCACGCCACCGGCCGATCCGGAACCGCCGTCCGCCGTGCTCGAGGGCTACCGGCCGCCCGGGGGCGCGGAGTGGGAGAGCCGGTTCGTCGCCGGTGCCGAATACGTGTGGCCGTCCGCGGCGGATTCCTCCGACGGTGAGCCGGAAGCGGTGGTGCTGCCGGAAGGCACGCTGCTGGACCGGTTCGGCGGCGAGCACGGCCGCGTCTTCGCGCCGGAGGGCACGCCGTTCACGCAGCGCTCACTGCCGCCCGCCGCGCTGCGCTCCGGTTACCGGCGCTACCGGGTGGAGAAGCCGGTGCCGATGTGGCTTTCGCGCAGTGCGGAGTGGTTCGGGCAGCCCGGCGGAGGCCTGCGCTACCGCGCGGTGCTGGCCGCCGACGAACTGGTCACCCTGGGTTTCCTGGCCGACATCACGCGGGAGGCTTGATGAACACGCAGTCGATCCGGCGGTGGCTGGACGTGGTCGGGGTGCCGGCCGAGGTCGTTTCGATCGGTGCCGAGGCGGACAACACCTGGTGCCTGATGCCGGCTTCGGACGGCGCGGGCTGGGAGGTGTTCTGGCGCGAGCAGGGCAGCCGCTACGACTGGGCCGCGTTCACCTCGGAACAGGTCGCCTGCCACTACCTGTTCGGCAGGCTCACCTGGTCGCAGGTCGCCCGCGGCGCGGTCGGCGTGCTGCCCGAGACTCACTGACGGCGCAGCACCGCCAGCGCCTCGTCGTGCAGCAGGCCGTTGGTCGACAGTGCCGAGCCGCCCTGGTAGGTCGGCGCCCCGGACAGGTCGGTGAACCGCCCGCCGGCCTCGGTCACGATGACCTGGGTGGCGGCGACGTCCCACGGGTTCACCACGCATTCCGCGGCGATGTCCAGCGCGCCCTCCGCGACGAGACAGTGGTGCCAGAAGTCGCCGAACGCGCGGGTTTCCCAGCACGCCTCGGTGAGCGCGAGGTAGCTCTCCCGCGAGTGGTACTCGGGCCAGGTGTTCAGGTCCGTCGTGGACAGATACGCGTCCGAGAGCGTGGAAACCCCGGACACCGACAGCTTCCGTTCGCCCGCGGCGTCGCGCAGGTACGCCCCGGCGCCGCGGGAGGCCCACCACCGGCGGCCCAGCAGCGGCGCGCTGATCACGCCGACCACCGGCGTGCCGTCCTCGACCAGCGCGATCAGCGTGGCCCACACCGGGACCCCGCGCAGGAAGTTCTTCGTTCCGTCGATCGGGTCGAGCACCCACGCCCGGGCGCGGGAGTCCGCGCTGCCGCCGCGTTCCTCGCCCAGCACCGCGTCGCCGGGCCGCTCGGTGGCGAGGACCGCGCGGATCGCGTCCTCCACCGCGGTGTCCGCGTCGGTCACCGGCGTCCGGTCCGGTTTGGCCGAAACCGTCAGGTCGAGTGCCCGGAAGCGGGCCGTGGTCACCGCGTCGGCGGCGTCAGCCAGCCGGGTGGCGAGAGTCAGGTCATCGTCGTAGCCGGGCACGGTCACGATGGTTTCACGCCGGTTCACCGTAAGGTTGGCCAGGTGAGCATGGTCCTACTTGCCGAAGACGATCCGGCCATCGCCGAGCCGCTGTCGCGGGCACTGCACCGCGAGGGATACGAGATCGAGGTCGTCACCGACGGTCCGGCGGTGCTGACCGCGACCGGCGAACACCGGGTCGACCTGCTCGTGCTCGATCTGGGACTGCCGGGGATGGACGGTCTCGAGGTGTGCCGCAGGCTGCGCGCGAGCGGTACCGAACTGCCGGTGCTGATGCTCACCGCGCGCACCGACGAGGTGGACTTCGTGGTCGGCCTCGACGCGGGTGCCGACGACTACGTGGCCAAGCCGTTCCGGCTCGCCGAGCTGCTGGCCCGCATCCGCGCGCTGCTGCGCCGCCGGGTGCCGGAGGTGCTGGAGGCCGGCGGGGTCCGGATGGACCTCGGCGCCCGGCTGGTCACCGTGGACGCGCAGGAGGTGCAGCTGGCGAACAAGGAGTTCGAACTGCTGCGCGTGCTGATGAGCCGCGCCGGCCAGGTGGTCAGCCGGGACGAGATCCTGTCCGAGGTGTGGAACGACCTGGAATCGAAGACGTCGAAGACGCTCGACATGCACATGTCGTGGCTGCGCCGCAAGCTCGCGGTCGCCGCGGACGAGGCCGCCGGCGGGCGGGGGACCAAGTCCGCGCACTCCGACGCGGAGCGGCGCATCGCGACCGTGCGCGGCGTCGGCTTCCGGTTCAACGTCGAGTAGCCGCCGATGAGCATGCGCCGCCGGATCCTGCTGGCGATCCTGCTCGCCGTACTGGTCACAGCGGCGGTGCTCGGCATCCCGCTGGGCGTCACCGCGTGGCGGCTGGTGGAGAACCTGAACCGGGAGAGCCTGGCCGAGCGGGCCCGCAACATCGCCGCGACGGTGGACACCCAGGTGGCCAACGGCCAGGACGTGGACATCGGCCAGTTCCGCGTCGGCGTTCCCCGCGGTGGCCTGCTCACCGTGCGCGGGGAGGGCATGCCCGAGAAGCACCTCGGCCTGAATCCGGGCCCGGACCCGGTCGTCGAATCGGCACCGACCGCTCGGCGGGGCACGGTGGTCCTCGCGATCCCGAGCGGACCGGTCCGCTCGAAGCAGACCCAGGTGACTTTGCTGGTCGTGCTGCTGGTGGTGCTGTCGGTCGGCACCGGCACAGTGGTCGCCACGGTCACCGCGCGGCGACTGGCGAAACCGCTGCGGCACGTCGCGGACCGCGCGTCCCGGCTCGGCGGCGGTGATTTCCGGCCCGATCCGAGCCGGTATCGGGTCGCCGAGCTGGACATGGTCGCCGAGGCGCTCGACACCTCCGGTTCCGCGCTGGCCCAGCTCGTGCAGCGGGAACGGCAGCTGGTCGGCGACGTTTCGCACCAGCTGCGCAGCCGGCTCACCGCGCTGCAGCTGCGGCTGGAGCCGCTGACCCTGCACGAGGACGCGGACGTGGCCGAGGAGTCCCGGGCCGCACAGGAACAGGCGGACCGGCTCGCGCAGGCGCTGGAGGACCTGCTGGCCGCCGCCCGTGCCGCACGGGAGGTCGACGCCGAACCGGTGGACCTGCCGGTCACGCTGCCCGCGATCGCCGAGGAATGGCGGCAGCTGCTGCGTGCCGAGGGCCGGAACCTGCGGATGAAGATCGCGGACGGCCTGATGGTCCGCGCGACCCCGGCGAGGCTGCGCGAGGTGGTCGGGGTGCTGCTGGACAACGCGTTGCGGCACGGCGCCGGCGCGGTCACGCTGGCCGCCCGCCGCGGCGACGCGGAAGGAACCGTGGTGATCGAGATCGGCGACACCGGCTCCGGCGTTCCGGACGAGATCGTCCCGCACATCTTCGAACGCGGCTTCTCCGGCGCCGGCTCCACCGGCGTCGGGCTGGCACTGGCCCGGGCCCTCGTCGAGGCCGACGGCGGACGGCTGGAGCTGTCGAACAAGCGTCCGGCGATTTTCAGCCTGTTCCTGAAGGTGCCGCGCCCGGACGACGTGGGTGAAGTGCGCTGGCCCGCCACACCGGTGCCGCGCTGAGCGGTCAGCGGGGCAGCCGGGTGACCTGTTCGCGGCGGCGCTGGCCCAGCTCGTCCGGGAAAACCCACTTCTTGAAGGCCCAGAAGCGGAAGAACATGGCCAGCAGCATGCCGACGATCGAGCCGCTGGCGAAGTCCGCGACCTCCTGCACGAGCCTCGACACGTGCGGCACCTCGAGGTGCAGCGCGTAGCGCGACAGGTACAGCGGGATCAGGTTCACCACCACCGCGACGCCGCTGACCAGGAAGAACAGTGCGGCCTCATGGCTGCGTTCGCGGCCGCCGCGGGTGCGGAAGGACCATTCCCGGTTCAGCACGTAGGAGACGATGGCGGCCACGATGATCGCGATCGCCTTCGCCGTGGTCGGCTTGGACTCCAGGACGCTCAGCTTCAGCAGGTACCAGACGCCGTTGTCGACCACGAACGTCGTGCCGCCGACGATCGCGAACTTCAGCAGCTCCCGGTGCTTGATGAGCACCGCGCGCAGCGGCTCGGGCGTGCGGGCCAGCACGGTTTCCACGACGGTCACCCGTCCAGTCTAAAGAAGCCGAGGTCATCCTCGGTCTCAGGCGGCCTTCCGGCCGGTTTCGCCCGGTTCGCCCGCCGGCTCGACCGCACGCAGCCGCGCTCCCTCGGTCGGGAACACCCACTTCTTGAACGCCCACCAGCGAAACAGCGTGCCCAGCACGGTGCCCAGGATCATCCCGCTCACGAAGTCGGCCACTTCCTGGCCGAACAGGCTCACCTGCGGCACCTGCAGGTCCAGTACGTAGCGCGAGATCCACTGCGGCAACGCGTTCAGTCCCAGAGCGACGCCGCTGATCAGGAAGAACAACGCGGCCTCGTGCGAACGTTCGTGCCCGCCGCGGGTGCGGAACGCCCATTCGCGGTTGGCGACGTAGGAGAAGATCGTGGCGACCAGCACGCCGATGATCAGCGCGGTGACCGGGTTCGCGCGCAGCACGGTGAACTTCAGCACGTAGGTGATCACCGTGGTGATGGCGAAGCTGGTGCCGCCCACCACGGCGAAGCGAAGCAGCTCACGGTGCTTCGTCAGGAACTCACGCACCGCATCGACGCTACTCCGTCAGCCAGCCGAAGAAGCTCCTGGGCTCGACCGACGGCGGCCGCTCGCCGGGTTTGCCGGACTTGCCGGTCCCCGGATTCGGTGGCGCGCTCGTGGTGGTCGTGGCCGGAGTGCTCGAGGTGCTTTCCGGGGTGTCGCTCGGCAGTGACGACGGCGTCTTCGGCGGGCTCGGCCACGGACGGTGCGGCCGGGAGCTCGAGGTGCCAGGCGTCGACGACGGAGAGGACGACGACGGCGACGAGGTCGACGGGGACGTGGTCGGGGCCGGCTTCGGGCCGGTGGGGTAGGGGACCTCGCAGATGCCGATCCAGCAGCCGAACCGCACCGGCTCGCTCTTGGTCGCTTTGCCGAGCTTCGCGGTCACGGTCACCGGGGCGTCGTGCGCCGGACGGCCCTTCACCCGTACCCAGAGCTTCGCCTGCTCGGTGGGGGCGAGCGAGGTGCGCGTGGTGCAGGAGGCGCCGGCTCCGTCGCGCGTGCACTCGAACCCGCTCAGGCTCCACGCCTGGTACAGCGCGTGGTCGAAGGACACCGTGACCGGCTTCGTGCTCTCGCCGGTGTTGCGCACCCGCACGGAGATGAGCGGGTTGCGGGTCCACGGGAACGACGAGAGCCGGTCCGGGTCCGCCTGCAGCAGCACGTCGTCCGCCGGGCTCTGCACCCGGACCGCGACGCGCACCTGGACCTTGACCGAGACACCGGCGGAGACCGAACCGGTCACCGTGCCCCCCTGCGCGTCCTCCGCGGCCTGCAGCCGGAAGGTGAGCACGGCGGACTGCCCGGGCCGCAGACCGGAACCGGTCTTGCAGGTGACCGTGCCGGTGCCGCCGGGACAGGCGACGGTGGCCGGATCGGCTTTCGGCGCGGCTTCGGCGGAGAACGCGCCGATCGCGCCACCGCCGCCACCCGCGGGCACCGCGGAGACCCCGGGCGGCAGGTTGAGTGCGGCTTCGACCGGCTCCGACTCACCGGCACCGTCGTTGCGCACGGTGATCGGCAGGGACACCGGCTCTCCGCCGGGCTTCAGCTCGATCCCGCTCGCCGGTGACGTCGCGGACAGCTTCGGCGGAGCCGGCGCGGCGGGCGGCTGCGCCGGGGGAGCCGCGGGCGGCTGCACCGGCTGTGCCGGCGGCTGGGCGGGCGGCGGCGCGGGTGGTGCCGGAGGCGCGGCGGGCGGCGGCGCGGGCTGGGGCTGCGGGGCCGGCGCCGGGGCGGGGGCGGGTGCCACCGGCGGCGGCTGCGGAACCTGTTGCGCGGCCGGAATGCTCTGCTGTCCGCCGCCTGCGGCCAGCGCGACGGCGACCGCGGCCACCATCGCGGCACCGGAAGCGGCGACGCCGGCGAACTGCCGTGGCCCGGACGCGGCGGCCGCCGCACCCGCCTTCGCGCCACTCGCCGCGGCCGCACCGGCGCCGGCCGCACCGGCCGCGGCGGCACCCGCGGTGGCCGCGCTCGCCTTGGCCGCACCGATCGTGGCCAGGTACCCGAGTGCGGCGCCACCGAGGACGATCGGCGCGATGATCGCGCGCAGCCCGCCGTTGACGTCGGCCAGTTCGGCCGCCAGCGCCCGGCAGCTCTCGCATTCGTCGAGGTGGTTTTCCACCTGCGAACGCTCGCGTTTGGACAGTCCGTCGCGGGTCCAGGCACCGAGCCGGTCGGCGGTCGCCCGGCAGCGCTCGGCGCCGTTCTCCTGCAGGTGGACCTGGAGGTAGGACTGGCGCAGACCTTCGCGGGCGCGGTAGGCGAGCGCGGACACGCCGTTGGCGGTGAGTCCCAGCAACGGCGCGACTTCGGCCGGGCTCTGCTGCTCGATCTCGGTGTGCCAGAGCACGGCCTGCCAGCGCTCGGGCAGCCGCGCGAACGCCTTCGCGGCCATGGTCCGCTCGAGACCCGCCACCGCGGTGTCGGAGAACTGCACCGTGAGCGCTTCGCCGGCGGCGCCGCCGACGTCGCTCATGTCCTCGTTGAGGTCGACGCGGCGATCGCGGCGGGTCTTGTCGTAGGCGGTGTGCCGCAGCGCGGTCAGCAGGTACGCGCGAAAGGCGGTGTCCGGGCCCTTGCCGCCACGCAGCGTGTCCAGCACCTTGGAGAACGCCTCGGACACCAGGTCGTCGGCCTCGGAGCTGGACCGCGCCAGCTGCCGCGCGAGGTTGTGCGCGGCGGCGCTGTGCCGTTCGTAGAGCGGACCGTAGGACGCGATCTCCCCGGCACGCACCTCAGCGATCAGCTCGGCGTCGCTCTTACCGGAGAGATCGGCGGGAACGGTGGACACGGGGCTCCTTCGTCGGTGGGCGCGGCCGGTGCTGAGCCGCGTGCACTCCTACAACGCGTACCAAGTGTGACGGATGCGCTGACACACGTCACGCTGTGGTCAGCCGGTTGACACCGTCGGCGCAACGAGTTCACCCCACGTGCGAGGTCGACCCGGAAAAAGGTCGGCGAACGCGCGTCACGCCGGACTCCCCGTCACGTCCCTCCCCCGGATGGGGCCAAGATCGTCTCGACCGGAAGGAGCTGGGGGTTCGGTGGACGTACCGGCGACCGGAGCGTGGTCCGGTTCCGCGGACGGGCAGGCGCGCGCCCGCTTCGACCGGGACCGGCATCTGCGGGCACTGCGCGCTCGCTGGCGTACCGCCAGTCTGGCCGCCGGCTGGCGATTCCCGAGCGACTGGGCACTGCCCGAGGTCGACGCCGTGTGCGCGGCCGTCGTCCGGCACGGAGCGACCGGCGCGGAGACCGCGCTGGCCGGTCTGGGCCGGGCCAGGGCCGCGGCCGGGGCGGGGCTGTCCGAGACGCTGTCGGATCTGGCCGCCCTGCACGCGGTGCTCGCCGATCCGGACGCGGTCGACGGTTTCGTGTCCCCGGACGTCGACGCCACCCCCGCCCGGTTGCTGCGGGTGACCGCGCTGGCGTGGGCCGACGTGGCCACCGATCAGCTCGTGCACACCGAGGTCACCGATCCGCTCACCGGCCTGCCCTCGGCCGCGTACCTGCGTACCCGCCTCGGCGAGGTCTACCGCAGGGAAAGCGGCGACGACCACGTGCTGCTGACCGTTTCCGCGGATCTCTCGGAGGTGTCCGGCTGGTCGCGGCTGACCACGATGATCCTGATCGCGGACGCCGTCCGTGCCATCTTCGACACCGGCGAAAGCTACGCCACGATCGGCCCGTCCGCTGTCGCCGTCCTGGCCTGGCGCGACGAACGCCTGGCCTCGCGCGGCGTCAGCCTGCGAAGGTCCCTCAACGAGCGCCTTTCGGCGGACGCCCAGCTACGCGACGTCGTCCGGCCGAAGGTGTCGGCCGTCCGGCTGCCCGCGACCCACGAGGCCGCCTGCGCGCTGCTCACCGAACTCGCGCACAGCTGAGCGCCGGTCACCCTTCTCGGTCAACGCCGGGGGCAGCATGCTTTCCTGGTGAGGTGACCAGGACCGTCTCCTCCGCCGATCCCGGCGAAGCCTCCGCGGCCGGTGCCGGGCAGCCGCGCCTGGCCCTGCGCAGATCGCTGGCCCGGCTTTCCGTGCGCCCGCGGTCGATCCTGATTCTCTCGCTCATTCCGCTGATCGCGATCGTGGCCGGCATCTGGGGCTGGGCGCACGACTGGAACCTCGGCGTCGACAGCGCGGTGTACCGCGGTGGCGCGTTGCAGCTGCTGCATGGCGACAGCCTTTACGACGCCAACACGCTGCCGACAGAGCCGGGCTGGGCGCTGCTGCCGTTCACCTACCCGCCTACGGCGGCGCTGCTGTTCGTGCCGCTCGCTCTCGTGCCGGCGCAGGTGGCCTGGGGCTTCCTCACCGTGGTTTCGCTGGGCGCGCTCGTGCTCTCGGTCCGGATCGCGATCGGCGCGCTGCCCCGGCCGGCGGCCGACGGACCGCGCTGGTGGGCCTCGCCCGCCCGGTCGACGATCGTGTTCTTCCTGGTGTTTCTCCTCCTCGAACCGGTGTGGCGGACGATTTTCCTCGGCCAGATCAACCTGATCCTGATGGCCATGGTGCTGCTGGACATGCTCGTGATCGGCGCGCGCGGCAGCCGCTGGGGCGGGGTGCTGGTGGGCGTCGCCGCGGCGATCAAGCTGACCCCGATCGTGTTCCTCGGCCACCTTTTCATCACCGGACGGCGGCGGGACGCGATCCGCGGGCTGGCGACCTTCGTGGGCATGCAGGCGTTGCTGTTCGTGGTCAAGCCGCACGACGCATGGCAGTACTGGACCAAGACGCTGCCCGACACCGGCCGCATCGGCCCGGTGCACTGGGCGGGCAACCAGTCGTTGAACGCGTTGCTGAGCCGGGTCACCGATCTGGCGCCGTGGGCGTCGAAGGCGGCCATCGGCATCGGCCTGCTGCTGGCGATTCCCGCGCTGTGGCTGGTGCTGCGGTTCCACCGGCGTGGCCAGGCGCTGGCCTCGCTGCTCGTCACCGCGTTCTGGATCCTGTTGATCTCCCCGATCTCCTGGTCGCACCACTGGGTGTGGGTGGCGCCGCTGGTGGTGCTGCTGGTGTCGCGGCTGCCGAAGACCACCCCGGCCACCGCCTGGAAACGGTGGCTCGGCACGGGTCTGGTGGCGTTCGTGTTCGTCAGCTGCGTGCTGCTGATCCTGCCCAACGGGCGCGACGTGGAGCTGCACTGGAAGGTGTGGCAGAACGTGCTGGGTGCCGCCTACATCCTGATGCCGGTGGTGCTCGCCGCCGCGCTGATCCTGCGCTGGGGCCTGCAGCGCCGGGCCCGTGAACGAGCTCACACGGAGACCGTGGACGGTGCCGGTGCCGATTCCACGCGGTAATCGGTGGCCGGCGGTCCTGCCGGTACTCGCGCTGGCGGTGGGGCTCGTCGGATGGCTGCGCGGCTGGCACCTGGGCGCGGACAGCGCGGTCTACCGGGCGGGCGCGCTGACTCTGCTCAAGGGCGAGCCGTTGTACTCGGTGGACCTCACGACCCTGCCGGACTGGGTGCGCCTGCCCTTCACCTACACCCCGGCCGCGGCGCTGGCCTTCGTCCCGCTCGCGGTCGTTCCGGCCGGGCTGGTGTGGGGCGTTCTCGCGGTTTTGTCGGTGGTCGCCGTTACTGTCGTGCTCGCGGTGGTTTCGCGGCCGTCGGGAGCCTGGCTCACGGCGGGCACGGCCCTCGTTCTGGTCCTGGAACCGGTGTGGAAGACGCTGGTACTGGGCCAGATCAACCTCATACTGATGGCGCTCGTGGTGCTCGACGCGCTGGTGCTGTCCGCGCGCGGCTCGCGGGCGGGCGGGGTGCTGATCGGCGTGGCGTCGGCGGTCAAGCTGACCCCGCTGATCTTCGTGCCGTACCTGTTCTTCACCGGACGCTGGAAGGACGGGTTGCGTGCGCTCGGCACGTTCGCCGGCCTGGAGGCGGTGATGTTCGCGGTCGCGCCGGGCGATTCGGTGCAGTACTGGACGAAGGCGGCGTTCGACCCGGACCGGGTGGGCTCGGTGCACTGGATCTTCAACCAGTCGCTGAACGGCCTGGTCAACCGCGCGTCCGCGCTCGCGCCCTGGTCCACCGACGTGGCGATCGCGGTGGGCGCGGTGCTGGCCGTGCCCGCGGTGTGGCTGGTGGTGCGTTACCACCGGCGTGGTGAGCCGGTGGAAGCGCTGCTGGTCACGGCGTTCTACGGGTTGCTGCTGTCGCCGGTCTCGTGGTCGCACCACTGGGTGTGGGCGATCCCGCTGGTGGCGTTGCTGCTCCGCACCGGCCGGCGTTGGTGGGCGGCCGCGGCGGTGGCGCTCTTCGCGTCCCAGATCGTGATGCTCGTCCCGAACGGCGGAAACCAGGAGTTCAGCTGGGGCCTGGGCTGGGACGTGCTGGGCAACGCCTACGTACTGGCCGCCGCGGCAGGCATCGTGGGCCTGGCGGCGAGGGAGCGGCGGATGCTCGCCTCGGTGGAGCGGCCAGGCCTGGCGAAGTGAACTCGTCTCGGTAGGTCTCGGTAGGTCACCGCCTTGTCTGCTGGTCGCTTGGCGTGCTGGTCGGCTTGTCTGCTGGTCGCTTGGCGTGCTGGTCGGCTTGTCTGCTGGTCGCCTGGCTTGCCGGCCGACTCGCTTGCCGGCCGCTTGGCTTGCGGTGCGCGGTTTGTCCGTGAACGGAATCTTCGGGAGACCGAGGAGCAGCGCGGTGGGTGACTGGTTCAGTCCGGGGCACCGCCGTACCAATCGCCGAGGCTGGTGCGTACGTGGCGGATGAGCAGGTCGCCCTGGTCGAAGTCGGCGGGCAGTGCCGCGCGGGCGGCGGCGAGTACCTCGTCGAACCGCAGCGGTTGCTCCACCGTGCGGGCCAGCGGATGCCGTTCGCGCAGGTGTTTCATCAGCTCGGCGAGGTAGAGCACGGCCGCGTTGGCGTCGCTGTGCCAGAGCCAGGCGAGCACCGCGCCGAATCCGTCCGGCATGCGCACCGGGCGGCCCTCGGTGAGCAACCGGGTGGCCACGCCGGGAAGGCTGGCCTCGCGCAGGGCGAGGAAGACCGGGCGGGGCAGGGAGACGAAGTCTATCGCCCCATCCTGCTCGGGCCCGGCTGCACTGGCGGGGAACTGCGGGGCGGGTGTCGTGGACGGCCGTCCACGCAGGTCGCCGCCGGTGCGGGAGACGCCGTTCAGTAACCTGGTGGCGTTATGGACAAACGTACTGGGCTCCCTGTCGTGGGCATGGTCGGCGGGGGACAGCTCGCCCGCATGACGCATCAGGCGGCGATCTCGCTCGGGCAGTCGCTCAAGGTGCTGGCGGCCGACGAGGCGGAGGCGGCGCCGCTCGTGGCGAGCGACGTCGTCATCGGGCACCACACCGATCTCGACGCGCTGATGGCGTTCGCCCGGCAGGTCGACGTCGTCACCTTCGACCACGAGCACGTGCCCGGCGAGCATCTGCTGAGCCTCGTCACCGAAGGTTTCGTGGTGCGGCCCGCGCCGACCGCGCTCGGGTTCGCGCAGAACAAGCTCGTCATGCGCGAGATGATGGCCGGTCTCGGCGTGCCCGGTCCCGCGTTCGCCGAGGTGTCCACAACAGACGATGTGCTGGCGTTCGGCGGCGAGCACGGCTGGCCGGTGGTGCTCAAGGCGTCCCGCGGTGGTTACGACGGCCGCGGCGTCTGGATGCTCGACACCGCTCAGCAGGCCCGCGAGACCGTGCCGGAGCTACTCGCCGCGGGTACCGAGCTGCTGGTCGAGGAGAAGGTGGTGATGAAGCGCGAGCTGTCCGCGCTCGTCGCGCGTTCGCCGTTCGGCCAGGGGGCGGCCTACCCGGTGGTGGAGACGGTGCAGACCGGCGGGATCAACACCGAGGTCCTCGCGCCCGCGCCCGGGCTGTCCGAAGCCCGCGTGCACGAGGCGCAGGAGCTGGCGCTGCGCGTCGCGTCCACGCTCGACGTCACCGGGCTGCTCGCGGTCGAGCTGTTCGAGACCGACACCGGCCTGCTGGTCAACGAGCTGGCCATGCGCCCGCACAACTCCGGGCACTGGACCATGGACGGATCCCGCACCTCGCAGTTCGAGCAGCACTTGCGTGGCGTGCTCGACTACCCGCTCGGGCGCACGGATCTCCTCGCGCCCGCGTGCGTGATGGCGAACGTGCTCGGCGCCGACGTCTCCCCGCAGATGGGCCCGGACGAACGCGTCCACCACCTGTTCGCGCGGTTCCCCGAGGCGAGGATCCACCTCTACGGCAAGCAGGAGCGCCCGGGCCGCAAGCTGGGGCACGTGAACTTCGTCGGCGAGCGGATGGAGGAGCTGCGCGAGAAGGCGCTGCTGTCCGCGCACTGGCTCTCGCACGCCGTCTGGCTCGACGGCCACGAAATCCACTGAAGGGGAACACAATGGCGCCGCAGGTGGGCGTGATCATGGGCAGCGACTCGGACTGGCCGGTGCTGGAGGCGGCCGGCCAGGCGCTGGACGAGTTCGGCGTGGAGTACGAGGTCGGCGTCTACTCCGCACACCGCACCCCGCAGCGGATGCTCGACTACGCCACGACCGCGGCCGAACGCGGGCTGCGCGTGATCATCGCCGGTGCCGGTGGTGCCGCGCACCTGCCGGGCATGGTCGCCTCGGCCACCGTGCTGCCGGTGATCGGCGTCCCGGTGCCGCTGAAGTACCTCGACGGGCTCGATTCGCTGCTGTCGATCGTCCAGATGCCGGCCGGGATCCCGGTCGCCACGGTGTCGGTCGGCGGCGCCCGCAACGCCGGCCTCCTGGCAGTGCGCATCCTGGCCGCCGCCGAACCGGCGCTGCAGGCGAAGGTGACCCAGTTCCGGTCCGACCTGGAACAGCTGGTGCTCGACAAGGACGCGAAGCTGCGCGAGAAGGCCGGCAAGTAGCTGCTTTCCCCGCCTCAGGCTGGTTCGGGAAGCTGTTTGCGCAGTTCGCGTTTCAGCACCTTCCCGGCCGCCGACACCGGGATCTCGTCCACGAAGTGCAGCTCGCGCAAGCGTTTGTACGGCAGTACCTGTTCGTTCACCGCGGCGATGAGCTGGGCGGCGTCCACCTCCACGCCGGGGCGGCGCACCACGAACGCCACCGGCAGTTCGCCCACTTCGTCGTTCGGTCGTCCCACCACGGCCGCGCTCAGCACGCCGGGCAGCGCGCTCAGCAGCTCCTCCAGCTCGCGCGGGAACACGTTGTAACCCTTGTACAGCAACATGTCCTTCTTGCGATCCACAATGGACAGATAGCCGTCCGGGTCGAGCACCCCGATGTCGCCGGTGTGCAGCCAGCCGTCCACGAGCGTGGCCGCGGTCTCCTCCGGGCGGTCGTGGTAGCCGCGCATCATCTGCGGCCCGCGCAGGCACACCTCGCCCTCCTGCCCGGGCGGCAGCGGCTCCTCGCTGCCCTCGGCGACGAGCTTCAGCTCGGTGTCGAAGATCGGCCTGCCGACCGAACCGACCTTGCGTACGCCGGAGCGGTGCGCGGGCGAGACGACCGCGCCCATCGTCATCTCGGTGAGCCCGTAGCCCTCCACGACCACCACGCCGGGGAACCGTTCGCGCAGGGCCCGGATCATCTCGTGGCTCATCGGCGCAGCGCCCGAACCGATGCCGTGCACCGACGACAGGTCGGCGGTGTGGAACGACGGCGTGGCCAGCAGGGCCGCGAACAGCGCGGGCGCGCCGCCGAGAGAGGTCACCTTCAGGCGTTCGGCGTCGGCGACGTAGGCCTCCGGGTCGAACCGGGAGTGCAGGACGACCGTGGTTCCGCCCAGCAGCGCGGCGTTCAGCCCCGCGATCACGCCCATCGCGTGGAACCACGGCGTGAGGTTGATCGTCACGCCGGTGCCGAGCCTTCCGGGCCACTCGTCCTCGCCGCCGATCTGGTCGAGCACGACGTCACCATTCGCGTCGAACGCCGGGAGCGCGCCGCTCTGCGCGCAGCCGTGCTGCACCGTGTTGGCCACGACGTTGTGGTGCGTGAGCTCGACGCCCTTCGACCGGCCGGTCGTCCCTCCGGTGTAGGCGAGGTGGGCGAGATCGCGGTGCACGTCGATCTCGACGTCCGGGCGGGTCGCGGGCTGCCCCGCGGAGAACTCGCCGAACTCGACACTGCCGGGATCCGGTTCGCCCTGCGGGGAGACGACGATCCGCAGGCGTGCCGGGATGCGGTCGGCGATCGCGGCCACGGCCGCGGCCACCGGACCGTAGGTGACCACGGCGGTGGCCGCGCAGTCGGCGAGCTGGAAGGCCAGATCGTTCGGCGGCAGCAGCGGATTGGCCGGGCTGAAGGTGGCGCCGGCCAACAGGACGCCGTGGTAGGCGACCGGGTAGTCGAGGCAGTTGGGCAGGTGCAGGGCGACCACGTCGCCGCGTCCGATGCCGTGCGCGCGCAACGCGTTCGCGAACCGGCAAGCGGCGGCGTACGTCTCGGCGAAGGTGCGGCTCTCGTCGCCCAGCGCGAACGCCGTGCGGTCGCCGTAGCGGGCGGCGGCGCCGGCGAGTATCGAACCCACCGGAACCTCGGGATAGTCGAGGGAACGGGGCAATCCGGGCGGCGGCGTCGACGCGGTGATGGCCATCACCCGACCTTACGAACGGTGCGGGCAACGACACAAGGACGACCGCCGTGAACGGGCGCTAACATCGACCAGATCAGTCGAGGTTCGCTGCGGAAGAGGTGACGGAACGTGGCCGATGGCCTGTACCAGCTGGCCGAGGAGCACGAGGAGCTGCGGGCCGCCGTCCGCGCGCTCGCGGAGAAGGAGATCGCGCCGTACGCGACCGAGGTCGACGAGCAGGAACGCTACCCGGTCGAGGCGAACCAGGCGCTGGTCAAGTCCGGTTTCAACGCGGTGCACATCGGCGAGGAGTACGACGGCCAGGGCGCGGACGCGGTCGGCGCCTGCATTGTGATCGAAGAGGTCGCGCGGGTCGACGCGTCCGCGTCGCTCATCCCGGCGGTGAACAAGCTCGGCACGCAGCCGATCATCCTGTCCGCCTCCGAGGAGTTGAAGAAGCAGGTGCTGCCGTCGATCGCCTCGGGCGAGGCTTCGGCGTCGTACGCGCTGTCGGAGCGCGAAGCGGGTTCGGACACCGCGTCGATGCGCACGCGCGCCCGTCTCGACGGTGATCACTGGGTGCTCAACGGCACCAAGTGCTGGATCACCAACGCGGGTGAATCCTCGTGGTACACGGTGATGGCGGTGACCGATCCGGACGCGGAGAAGAAGGCCAACGGCATCTCGGCGTTCGTCGTGCACAAGGACGACCCGGGCTTCTCGGTGGGCCCGAAGGAACGGAAACTGGGCATCAAGGGCTCCCCGACGCGCGAGATCTACTTCGAGGACTGCACCATCCCCGCCGACCGGATCATCGGGGAACCGGGCTCCGGCCTGAAGACCGCGCTGCGCACGCTGGATCACACGCGCCCGACCATCGGCGCCCAGGCGCTGGGCATCGCGCAGGGAGCGCTGGACGCGGCCGTCGCCTACGTCAAGGAGCGCAAGCAGTTCGGCAAGGCGATCGCGGAGTTCCAGGGCGTGCAGTTCATGCTGGCCGACATGGGCACGAAGATCGAAGCCGCCCGCCACCTCGTCTACGCCTCCGCAGCCGCCTCCGAACGCGGCGACAAGCGTGCCGGCTTCATGGCCTCGGCCGCGAAGGCATACGCCTCAGACGTGGCGATGTCCGTGACCACAGACGCGGTCCAACTCTTCGGCGGCGCCGGCTACACCCGCGACTTCCCGGTGGAACGCATGATGCGCGACGCGAAGATCACCCAGATCTACGAGGGCACGAACCAGATCCAGAAGGTCGTGATGGCCCGTTCCCTGTTGAAGGGCTGAGCGCATGCCTCCTCTTTGTGGCGGCGTGGTTGATCGTTAACGGGTCGTCTTCCGTCCGTGATTCGTCAGCCGACGGCGCGTGGACGTAACAGACGGCGGTCGATGGCTTGCCGCGTCCGGTCGTACGAGTCGGGCAGCGGTGCTGATACAGACGGAGTGTGAACGCCGGGCGGGCACTGGCCGAGGTACTCGGCCAGTGCCGAAGCTCGCATGTGCCTCCCTTGAGAGTGGTCGTTTACCGCCTCGACCGAGGTGATCCACTCGCCTCCGCACTCCCCGGCCTCTTCACGAGGCGGGGGATTCTGCGTTTCTGCAATGAACCGGCTCCGTTGCGTTAGCATCCGGGCAGTTGATCTCGCCGCCATCGGGGCGGCGAGGCGATGCACTGAGGGGGCTTACGAGCTGTGGCCGGAGAACAACCACAGCCGCAACAACCCAAGATCGAGGTGCCGCCGGTGCCGCCGATTCAGGTTGACGGGTACGGCCCGGGCGGGGGTTACAAGTTCGACGCGGACCAGATCGACGGGGTCATCAAGCAGTGGGAAGACATGCTGACTGACTTGCAAGACGATCTCGGGCGTGCCATCACCATCCGCGACGTGAAGCCGCCCGGTGACGAGATCGCGAGCCATTCGTTCGTGAAGAACGGCGCCTACCCGTCGGGAGCCTCGCTGGTGGCGCAGCACAAGGCGATGGTTGACTACACGACGAACTTCATCACGGCCCTGAGGGCCGCGAAAAACAAGATCACCGTGGCGGAGCAAGAAGCCGCCGACTCCGCCAAGAAGTCTGGAGATGTCTGAGTGCGTGCACCCTGTTTTCGCCCCCGTCGCACCGGTGCTATGTCGGCCCTGGCGGCTGCCACCGTGGCATCGCTTGTCGCCTGTAGCGGCGGTGGCGCGGCCGACAACAACTCCTCCCCGTCATCCTCGGCGCCGGACGCGTCTTCGTCATCGGCCGATCCTTCGCTGAAGGTGCCCGCTCCGCTGCCGACGCAGGAACTGCTGAGTGACCCGTGCAGTGCGTTGACTGATGCGCAGCTCGCGGATATCGGTCTGGCGCCGCCGGGCAAGGTCTCGCAGGGTCCGCCAGACTTGTGCGGGTGGTCTGCCTCCACGATCCCGGAAAACCGCGTTAACGTGGGAGCGGTTCCGCAGAACAAGGGCGGTATCAGCGATATCTACGACCAGAAGGCGCAGCAGGCCTACTTCCAGCCGGTCACGGTGAACGGCTATCCCGGGGTCCTCGCTGCCGCGGACGACCTGCGCTCGTCGGGCACGTGCAGTCTGTGGGTTGGCATCACCGACCAGCTCGCCTTCACCGTGGTCACCATGATCACCACCGGGCAGAACAAGCCCAAGACCTGCGAGAGCGCCCAGAAAATCGGCGCGGCAGTGGTCACGCACCTGAAGGGCGCTGCCTGAGTAAAGGCCCGGCCGCCGCACCGGTATCGGGTTCGGTGCGACGGCCGGGGATCAGGGGGAGGGAAGCCGTGTTCCTCGGACGATAAGGCCCCGGCCGCCGCGCCGTCGTCGGGGGCATCCGTCGCGGCGGCCGGCAGATCATTCGTCGCGGCCGTGCTGTTCGTCGTCGCCGGTCTCGGCGTTGCCGTCCAGCTCCACGGTGCCGTCGTCGCTGATGCACTTGCCCATGGTCACCACAGCGAATTTCGTGGTGCGCGCGGGCCGGTGAAGAAGCAGGTCACGCAGTCCTCGGGGTGGTCGCGATCCTCCCCGAGCTCGGGCGACAGCTCACCGCGGAACGTCGTCCGCTGCGGGATCGGCTGGCCGCGCGTGCACTTCGGCCACGCCACCTCCGCGCCCGCCTGCTCGCGCGAGAACCGGTGGTTCCGTCCATCCTTCGCCCAACGGTGTACCGCGTACTGCGCGTCGGTCACCAGCTCTGCGGGTAGCTCCCCTGCGATCCGCACCGTCATGTGGCGGACACTAAAAGTGCGTACGACCGGGGTGTGTCCTACAGGGACACACATGGCCTAGGTGTACTGGCCCGGGAGGTTGCGAACGTGGGGACACGTAGTCGGATGATCTTGGCGTGCGGGAGGACCTCCGGGTTTGGTGTGGATCACCACAATCTGCACCACGCCACGGAGGTCCTCGTGTCACACCGTAATGCCCCGTTGAGTCCGACTGGCAGACTGCGCCTGGCCCGTTGTGTGGTGGACGACGAATGGCCGCTACGGCGAGCTGCTGAGCGGTTCCAGGTGTCGGTGTCCACCGCCCAACGCTGGGCTAACCGGTACCGCGTCGAGGCGCGAGGCGGGCATGACCGACCGGTCCTCACGTCCGCACTTCAGCCCGCGCCGCACCCCGACGCGCACCGAGCGGCGGATCATCAAGGTTCGGGTGCTGAGGCGGTGGGGGCCAGCCCGGATCGCGTCGTTGCTGCGCCTGGTGCCCTCCACCGTGCATCGCGTGCTGGTCCGCTACGGCCTGGCCCGCCTGTCCCACCTCGACCGTGCCACCGGCCGGCCGGTGCGGCGCTACGAGCGCGCCACCCCGGGCGAGCTGGTACACGTGGACATCAAGAAACTGGGCAACATCCCCGACGGAGGCGGCCACCGGGCCGTCGGCCGTCAGGCCGGGCAGCGGCACCGCACCCGCACGCCAGACAAAACCCTGGACTCCCATGGCCGCAGCCATGTCGGCTACAGCTACCTGCACAACGCCGTGGACGATCATTCCCGACTCGCCTACAGCGAAATCCTGCCCGACGAGAAGAAGGAAACCGCGGCCGCGTTCTGGCAGCGCGCTCAAATTTTCTTTGCTGCCAGCGGGATCACCGTCCAGCGGGTGCTCACCGACAACGGATCATGCTACAAGTCCCGACTCTGGCGCGAGACTCTCATCACGGCTGGGATCACACACAAACGCACCCGGCCCTACCGGCCGCAAACCAACGGGAAAGTGGAACGGTTCAACCGCACCCTGCTCGGCGAGTGGGCCTACGCCCAGCCCTACCAGTCCGAAACCCAACGCCGCGAAGCGTTCCCGCGATGGCTGCACACCTACAATCACCACCGCGGCCACACCGCGCTCGGCGGCCAACCACCCGCCAGCCGCGTCCCCAACCTCCCGGGCCAGTACACCTAGATCACCCGGTCGGTGCAACGCCCATGCGCCACGCCAACCCGCGAAGCTCACGGCCACCAGCGTCACGCCTTGCCGTCGCGAGGACGCTCGACACCGCCTCGCGAACGAAGATGTTGCCCCGCACCTGCTCGGGAGCCAGCGCCTCCGCCCTCAGCAGCGCGGCCAGCCCGGCTTCCCGGTGGCTCCGGCTCCCGAGCAGCCCCCGGCCGTAGTCGGTCCAGAACGTTGCCTGCCGCCCGGTCGAGATGGTTTCCGGGCGGATGGTCTTCGCGATCTCCGCGACGTGGGTGCCGTGCCCCAGTTCCACATCTATGGAGACGCGGAAGATGGCCGCGTTCGTCCGACCGAACTGCATGATGCCCGCTGGCCACGGCGAGGTGTCAGGTCCCAGCTCCTCGGCGAGCGCCGCGGTCAGGTTCGCCATGCCCCGGGTCTCGGGTCGGCCGGGTGGCGCCTCGTCGGCGACTTTCACGGACAGCTCGTACTGTCTGGGCCGGTCTGTGGAGGAGATGAACTGCGCGCGGGCGTAGTCGGCGACACCGGCCCACACCGGATCGTCGAGCTTGTCCGCGACCTGCCGCATCCGCTCGGCTGCAAGGGACGGCATACCCGGGACCCGCAGGCGGCCGGCGATACTGCCTGCTACGTGGTATGCGGTGAGCAGCGGGGCCAGCGCCTCGTGTCCGGTGGCCGGGTCAGCTGCAGCGGCGAGTAGATCACGCACCAGCGGAGCCAGCCTGTCCACCTGCTCCGGGTAGCCGCCGGCGCCGCCGCGCGCGGCTGAGTTGTTGCGTGCTTCGTGGAACGCCGCGAGATCGGCGAGGACGGCAGGCAGGGGGCGGCCGGGCGCGTCTGGGACTTCGCCGACCCACCATCCGCTGAGGAGGTTCGCGAGGACGTTTGCCGCGTCGTGGGTCTCCTGAGGCGTCCGGCCAGCGGACATGAGCTGTCCGGTGAATTCGTCGGGGGAGACGCGCAGCGCGAGCGCGAGTGCTTCGAGGACCTGGCGACTGTTGATGGGCTTCTCGCCGCGTTCGAGCTTGCCGAGATAGCCGTGGGAAAGCCCGGCCAGCTGCGCGGTCGTGCGCAACCCGAGCTTTCGCCAGTCCCGGATCTCGCGAATCCGGCGGCCGAGGTCGTCTGATTCGGGCACGGTGCATCCCTCATTTGCGGAGTTGACCTCTTCGCGTGGCCCCGGGAGCTACCCGGGGCCCGTTCCTCCGCGAAGAGGTGCAGCACCAGCCTACCTGGGTGCAGCCGGGAGCCAGGCTCACACGCGCACCGTGATCAGTAATCCCACTGCCATCCGAGGCTGCCGTTTGAGAAGCCGCCGTAGGCGGTGAGGAGCAGCGCGCCATGCGCATCGGGGGTGCCGATCACGATCCGGGCAAAGCGCTCCAATCCGTGCCTCCGCGCCGGCCCCGAGTATCTTCACCTCAGGTTCGCTCAGGGTGGAGGTACGGCATGCCGGCAGTGACGACCGCGGGTGGGCAGCGAGTTCACTACGTGGATCACGGTGGTGACGGTCCCGCTGTTGTTCTGCTGCACAGTTTTCTCATGGACACGACCATGTGGGCGCCGCAGGTTGCGGTGTTCGGTGACGGCTACCGGCTGGTGGCCGTCGACGAGCGTGGGCACGGGGGCACTCCGGCCGAGGGGCCGTTCGACTACTGGGACGTCGCCAGGGACGTGTTCGCCGTGCTCGATCGGCTCGAAATCGACACCGCGGCGGTGATCGGCACCAGTCAGGGTGGGTTCGTCGCGTTGCGGATGGCTTTGCTCGCGCCCGGGCGGGTCACCTCGCTCGCCGTGCTGGGCACGTCGGGGGAGGCGGAGGACGAGCAGGTCGCCGACGCGTACCGGCAGCTGGCGCGGGTGTGGCTCGAACAGGGCGCCGACAGCGTCGTCGACGGGGTCGCGAAGATCTGCCTCGGTGACGCGGACGCGTCGGACTGGACGCCGAAGTGGCGCCACGTTCCCGGCGAGCGGCTGATGCGGATCATGAACGTGCTGGTCGACCGGGACGGGGTGCTCGATCGCGTGGGCGAGATCGACGTGCCGGTGCTCGTGCTGCACGGTACGGCGGATCTGGCCTATCCGGTCGCCAGGGCGGAGGCACTCGTCGCCGCCCTGCCGAAGGCCGAGCCGTTGGTGACGATCGAGGGCGGGGCCCACTTCCTCAGCCTCACCGACGCCGACGCGGTCACCCCTCACCTGCGGCGATTCCTCGATGCGCAGACGGACGGAAAATAACCGTTTCCCTTTCCGGTTCACCGCGTTAAGCAGTCATCGGATTCACAGAGAGGTGAACGGATGGGCATGCGCGGGTTCGGGCGGCGGATGGTGGCAGTGGCGGCGGCACTCGGGGCGGTCGCCCTGACGACGGGTACCGCATCGGCGGCGGACAAGGAGCCGACCGGACCGGTCCAGCCGAACATCGTCGCGGCGGCGATCTACTCGGTGGCGCAACCGACGATCGCCCCACCGGGTGCGAACGACTGGGACTGCACACCGTCCGAGGATCACCCCAACCCCGTGCTGCTGTCCAACGGCACCACGGCCAACGCCTACGAGAACTGGGCGAACCTTTCGCAGCTGCTGGCCGACGAGGGCTACTGCGTGTTCGCCGGCAACTTCGGCGGCTCGCCCGGCTCCGTCCTGCAGACCGTCGGCCCGGTCGCCGGCACGGCCTCGCAGCTGGCCACCTTCGGCGACAAGGTCCTCGAGGCCACCGGCGCGTCGAAGCTGGACGTCGTGGGCCACTCGCAGGGCGGGATGAACCCGCGCTACTGGATCAAGAACCTGGGTGGCGCGTCGAAGATCGACAAGCTGATCGGGCTGTCCCCGTCCAACTACGGCACCAGCCTGTTCGGCCTGCTCAGCGCGATCCAGGCGATCCCGCCGGCCCGCGACGTGGTCGGCGCGGCGTGCCCGTCCTGCAACGAGCAGTCCACCGGTTCCGAGTTCATCACCGACCTCAACGCCGGTGGCGACACCGTGCCGGACGTGGACTACACGGTGATCCAGACGAAGTACGACGAAGTGGTCACCCCTTACACCAACGCCTACCTCAAGCCCGCGTCGAACGTGAAGAACATCCTGCTCCAGGACATCTGCTCGCAGGACTTCACCGACCACCTCGGCATCCCGTACGACCCGATCGCGCAGCGTGAGGTGCTCAACGCGCTCGATCCGCAGAACGCTGTCACGCCGAAGTGTGTTTACGTGCCGCCGGTGATCGGCTGAGCGTCACAGCATCCGGTGCATGACGTGCAGTCCGACGTACCCGTGCACCGGATGGTGGAACGCTTCCGGCACGGTTCCGACCACCGTGAAGCCGAGTGACTTCCAGAGCGCGACCGCGTGGGTGTTGGTCTCGACCACCGCGTTGAACTGCATCGCGCGGTAGCCCTCAGCCCGGGCGAGATCGAGGACGTGCTCCGCGAGCGCCCGGCCGACCCCCAGCCCGGAACAGGCGGGATCGACCATGAAACTCGCGTTCGCCACGTGCGCACCGGCACCCGGGTGATTGGGCAGGACTTTCGCCCATCCGAGTACCTTTCCGGTGTCGTCCACGGCGACCACCGACCGCTGTGGCGGTACTCCCTGCCACATCGCCCGCGCGGCCGGTTCCCCGAGGTCACGAGGAAAGGTGTAGGTCTCGCCCGCGGCGACGATGGCCTGCAGGAACGGCCAGACCGCCGGCCAGTCCCCCGCGGTGGCGTCGCGAATCCGCATGCACGAATTCTGCCGCGCGGGGCGGGTTGCCCGCGGAAGGGGTAAGAACGCGAACACTTTTCGACCCGGAAGACCATTGTGGTTGTGCAAACGAAGTCCGGATGTCACAGTCGTCGGCATGTTCTGGCCCGTCCCCGACACCTGGACGCCGCGTGACGAAGCCGAGCTCGTCGCGGGCTGGCGGCTGTGGCTCGAGCTGAGCGACCGCGTGTGGCCCACCGCGGCGTGGGACGGCACGCCGGCGGACGCCGTCCATGCGTTGCGGGAGCTGCTGGACGCGTGCGAGGACATCGAGGACGGCTGCCGTGCCGCAGGGGAGCCGTCGGAGGAGTTCGGGCACCTGATCCAGCCGCTGGTGTTGTCCGCGAGCGCGGTGATCGGCCTGTGGTGGGACGACCACGCGCCGCTGGACCCCGATCGCGCTCGCGCGCTGCACGAGGACCTGCAGCGGTTCGCCACGCTTGCCGAGCGGGTGCTCACTGTGCTGTCCGTGCACGGCGGCTGGGCGGAACTCGACGCGGTCCGCCGCCGTCCGGCCTGACCCGGTACTCGGCGAAGCTGCTCGCGAAGGTCCCTTCCCCCTGCGTCAGCCCGGGTAGCGCCTGTTCGAACTCGTGTGCCACCGCCGCCGGGAGCAGTCCGGTCACCGTGCATCCGTCCCCGGACACCACTGGCTCGCCAGGTGTCGCGCCGAGGTCCACGAGCCCGCGCAGAACCGTGCTCACCGTGCCGGCGGGTGCGGAGACCTCGAAGGAGTGGACGGGTTCGTGCACCCGGGTACCGGCCCGGCGCAGTGCCTCGTCCAGCACCAGGCGGGTCATCCCTCGGAAGTCCCCGGCCGAGCTGAGCGGCGCGTAGAACGCCGTTTCGGTGAGCGTGACCAGGCAGTCGATGACCTCCCAGCCATGCGGGCCACGCCGCAGCGTCTCGTGCACGGTCTCCTCGATGGCCTTGTGGAAGGCAAGCGGCAGGGCCCCGAGTTCGACCTCGCGCCGATAGGCGGTTCCCGATCCGGCCGGGCGCGGCTCGACGCGGAGACCGACCGTGGCCCAGAAGTACACCCGCTCGTCCGGCGCCGGATTCCGCATTCGGTGCCCGGTCCCGCGCAGCCTTTCCACGCAAAGTGGACGGGACTCCTCGAATTCCGCGGTGAGGCCGAACTCCTCGGCGAGCCTCGTGCGGAGTACCTCCTTCTGCACTTCGCCATAGAGCCGTACCGTGAGTTCGTGGTCCTGGCGCCGGACGCGGATGAACGGGTCCTGTTCGGACAGTCGTTCCAGCGCCGTGTGCAGTGCTGCCCGGTGCTCCGGATCGGCCGGCCGCACGATCGTCTCCAGGCTCGGCGGGGCGAAGAACCGGCGCCCCGGCAGGTCGGTGTGGTCGCCGATCCGGTCGCCGATCCTGGCTTCCGGCAGCCCCCGAACCCGCGCGACGTCGCCTGCGCACGCGACGCCTTCGGCGGGCGTCGCACCGTGCTCGTAGATCCGGACCGCGGACGGTTTGCCGGTCAGCTCGAGCACACCGTCCTCGGTCCGGCGGCGCAGCGGGATCTGCTGCCGGGCAGCCAGCGAGCCCGACGACACGCGCACGTAAGCGACCTTCTCCCCGGAACGGCCGCGTTCGATCTTGAAGACGGTGGCCTCGAGTGGCCCGTCCGCACTGCGCTCGCGGGCGGGCAGCAGTTCGCGTACGGCGTCGACGAGCTCACGCACCCCGGCGCCGGTGATCGCGGAGCCGAACAGCACCGGGTAGACCTCGGCTCGGCCCACCTGACGTACCAACGCTTTTCGACAGTCCACTTCGGACGTTGACCCGGAAACGTAGGATGCCAGGAAATCCTCGTCGGTGGCGAGCGCGTCGGTGAGTTCTTCGGTGAGCGCCACACATTTCGGGGAAAGCTTGGTGCGCAACAGGTCCGGCAGCTCGTCCGGCCGCGCGCCGGGGCGGTCGGTCTTGTTCACGAACACCAGAGTCGGGATGCCGAGCCGGATCAGCGTGCGCATCAGCACGCGGGTCTGCGCCTGCACGCCCTCGACCGCGGACACCACGAGCACCGCGCCGTCGAGCACGCCGAGCGCCCGCTCGACCTCGGCGATGAAGTCGGAGTGCCCGGGCGTGTCCACGAGCGTGATCCGGTGGTCCGGGGTGGAGACGGCCACCACCGAGGAGGTGATGGTGATGCCGCGGCGGCGTTCGAGGTCGAGCGAATCGGTCTGCGTGTCGCCGGCCTTGACGCTGCCGGCCTGGCCGATCACGCCGGTTTCGAACAGCAGCCGCTCGGTCAGGCTGGTCTTACCGGCGTCGACGTGCGCGAGAATTCCGATGGTCAGGGTCTTCATGCGGGAAGTGGTCCTCGGATGCGGGGGACAGGCCGAACTGGGGTCGATCGGACTGCACGCGCATCGGGGCCTCCCTGCGGTAGACGGACCGCCGGACGGTACCGCCCGCGGCCGGGTGGGCGCACCGGGTTTTCCGGTGCCTGTCGGTTTCCTGTCGATCACTCGCCGGAGCCACCACCATGGTGCCGGGTGCCCTACCGTCGACCTGGTCAGTTGAACTTTCACCCACCAGGAGCTGTGACCGGTATGTTCGATCGAGTCAAGGACGTCGCACTACTGCTCGGCCGGATCGGCGTGGCAGTCGTGTTCTTCGCCCACGGCCTGCAGAAGTGGGACAGCGGGGTCGGCGCCACCGCGGGGATGTTCGACAAGATCGGCATCCCGCTGCCGACCTTCGCGGCGATTTTCGTGATCGTGCTCGAGGTGCTCGGCTCGATCGCCTTCGTGGCCGGGTTCCTGCTGCCGCTGATCACGCTGGGATACGTGATCGACATGGTCGGCGCGCTGGTCAGCGTGCACGGCGCCAACGGCCTCACCGGCGACGGCGGCTACGAGCTCGTGCTGGTGCTCGGCCTCGCCGCACTGGCGCTGGGCCTCAACGGCGGACGGCTGTCGCTGGACCACGTGCTGTTCTGGCGGCGCCGGGAGGCGCGCCTCGCCTCCACCCGGGAGTTCGAAACCGCGTAGCCCTCGCTGCGGTTGCCCGGCAAGAAGGCCTCCCGCAGGGACTGGATCCCCTGCGGGAGGCCTTCACGGCGTTGTCGTCAGGCGGGCAGGTCGGCGGTGGTGCGCTCGGCCTCCCGGCGGGCGGCCAGCTTCGCCGGGTCCGCGTTGCTCACCTGCACCAGGTGCGCCCCCGCGGCGAGCGGTACGAGCAGGCCGTCCAGTACGCCTTCCGGCACCGTCCAGTCTACTGTGGACAGAACGCGGTCGGCGGTGGTGAGGCCGATTTTCCCGGCGCGCTCCCGGGCTTCGGCGAGTACTTCGTCCACAGTGGAGGAGCCGAGGGCCGGAGTGTCGCCGGGAGTCGGCTGCGGTGGTACGAACTGGTCGCCGGACAGCCGGGCCTCGCTCAGGTAGTCCAGTGCGCCGTCCGGCGGCGGAGAGGCGAGGCCGCGACCCATCGGATCGAGCGAGACGACCGCGACGGCCGGGGCGGCCACCTGCTCCTCGGGACCGACGAACACCACGCGTGCACCGTCGGGCTCCGCCACCACGCGCGCCCCGCACCACCAGGCGCCGAGCAGGACGCCGGCGGTCTGCCAGTGCGCGGGCAGCCGCACCGCGACGTCGTCGCCCGGCTCCACGTCGAACTCGTCCACCAGCCAGTTCGCGGTTTTCGCGGCCCAGTTCACGGTGGTCGCCACGGACAGCTCGACCCGGCTGCCGAGCCGGTCGTCGTAGTGCGTGACCAGCGGTTTCGCCGGGGAACCGAGGAGGGGGCGCAGCAGGTGCTCGGTCAGGCTCATGGGGCAAGGCTAGCCGGGCGGTCAGTCGACGCAGGGCACGCCCGGCACTCCGGAGTCCATCCGCGGTGCCGGCGCACCGGCCGCCGCGCCGCCGCCGGACGCGCCCCGCCCGGCCAGCCCCGAGACGAACGTGCGCACCCGCGCCGGATCGATCTCCACGATGCTCTGCCCGTCCGGGCTGCGCCCGTTCGCGGTGATCACCGGGATCGTGGTGAACTCCAGCTCACCCGAGGCGACGCCCTTGAGCTGCTGCGCGAAGTCCAGCACGTCCAGGCCCTCGTCGAGCGTGATGGAGCGGTGCGCGGTGTCCATCAGGTTGTCCAGCGTGTCCTGGTCGGTCAGCGTGCCCGCGGAGAGCGCCTGGTGCAGCGCGGAGGAGAGGAAGGCCTGCTGGCGCACGATCCGGTCGAGGTCGCCGTGTGGCAGATTCTTGCGCTGCCGCACGAACGACAGCGCCTCGCCGCCGGAAACCCGCTGCAGCCCGCGGGGGAAGTCCGCGCCGGAGTCCTTGTCCGCCGTCGAGTGCTTCAGACACACCTGCACGCCGCCGAGCGCCTCGGTGAGCAGATAGAAGCCGAGCAGGTTGACCTCGGCGTAGTGGTCGACGCGGACCTGGGTGAGGTCCTGCACGGTCTGCACCAGCTCCCGCCGGCCGGCCGCGTCCGAATCGCGGGCCAGCTTCGCCTGGTCACGCTCGCCGCGGCCGCGTTCGGCGTCCTCGGCCTGGGCCTTCGCCACGCCGTAAGCCGAGTTGATCTTGGCCGGACCGCGCCCCGGTACGGTGACCCAGCTGTCCCGGGGAACCGAAACGCCGGCGGGCTTGCCGCCGTTCTTCGGAAACCGCAACAGGATGATCGTGTCGGTGTTGATTCCGGCTTTTTCCTCGGTACGCAACGATTTCAGCATGCTGGCCGGCAGCGGGTTGCCCTGCGCGTCGGTCCGCGCGTCACTGCCGACGAGCAGGATGTCGGTGGCCCCGTCGTCCGCGGGCGGCGCGGGTGGCTCCCCGGCCCGCGGGGTGAGCACATCGGTGGTCGGGACGTTGTTCTGCAGCCGGTCCTTGGTGACGTAGGCGTACCCGGTCGTCCCGAGCGCCAGTATGGACACCAGCCCGAGCGCGACCCGCCGGGTGATCCGGCCCGCCCTGCCCGGTCGATGCCCGCGGTTCCGGGGCTCCGGCGCGGGCTGCTGAACCAGCGCCGGCTCCGGCGGGGGTGGTTTGGAGGGCTGCGGCAGCTGAACGCGCGGGTAGGGGGACGGCTTCCACTCGCCGTCCGCCGCGGAGGCAGCTGCGGTGGACGGCTGGGTACCGGGCGTTTCGGGCAGGCTGGCGGGCGGGTGGGACGCGTCGGGGAGCGGGTCGGCTGCGGTGGCGGCCTCGGGAGCGGCGGTGGGATCGGCAGCCTCGTGCGCGTTGCCCGGTGTTTCCGAGCCGTCCGGTGCTTCCGCGTCGATCTGACCGGTCCCGCTGCCCGGTGCTTCCGTGCTGACCGAGTCTTTCGCGCCGACCGGTGCGTCTGTGCCGTCAGGGTCGGCCGAGTCAACCGAGTCAACCGAGTCAACCGAGTCAACCGGGTTCTCCGGGGTTTCCGGCGTCACCGGGCGCGCCGAAGCCGGGCCGGGGTCGTCCGGCCGGTTCGGGTTGTCCTGGTTGTCGTCCACCCCGCGTACCTTCCCACCTCACCGGCCGGCGGCCTGTCGCCTGCCGCCGCGCCGGGTGTCCGACTCTAGTTGACGCAGGGCACTTCGCCTGCCGTGATCGGCGGCGCGGCGGGGGTGACGGCGGTCGCTGAGGAGGGTGAGGCGAGTGGGGCCGAAGTGACGGGACTGCCCGCCGGGGAGCTGCCCCCGGAGAAGCCGCCGCGGGCGTCCTTGCCCAGCAGGACGCGGACGTGGCCGGGGGAGACGTCGGCGTCCGGTTCGGCCTGCGGGTCGCCGCCGAGGGCCTGGCGGACCAGGTCGGCCGCGGCCTCGTCGGACGGGTGGTAGCGCAGCACCGTGCTCGAGCGGGTGGACAGCTCCGTGTCGCCGCTCAACTGAAAACCCTTGTCCTGCAACAGGCTTCGGGTCCGGGTGGCGGCGTCCCCGCCGGAGCCGTCGAACAGCTCCACGGTGACCGCGTCCGCGCCGGGCACTGCCGGCCCGCTCGCCGGGGGCGCGGCGGCGTCCGGGATCAGCCGGTCGATCTCGGCCCGGACGTGCGACTGGTCGAGGCGCAGGACGTCCGCGCCGCCGATCTTCGCGTTGCCCTCGGTGGGGATCGTGTGGAACTCGACGTTGCCGCCGGTCAGGCCGCGCATCTGGTCGGCGAACTCGGCGAGGTCCCAGCCCGCGGACAGCACCACGGACTTCTTCACCGCCCCGATCAGGTCGGCGAGCTTCACCGGATTGGCCAGCACCGCCGGGGAGAGCACCTTGGCCGCCAGCCCGGACAGGAACGCCTGCTGCCGGGCGATCCGGTCCAGGTCGTAGTTCGGCAGCCCGTACCGCTGGCGGACGAAGGCCAGCGCCTGCACGCCCTGCACGCTCTGCTGCCCGGCCGGCAGGTTGATCCCGGACTTCTTCTCCCGCACCGGCGCCTTCAGGCACACCTGCACCCCGCCGATGGCCTTGGTGACTTCGTAGAAACTGGCCAGGTTCACCTCGGCGTAACGGTCGATCATGCCCGGTTTGCCGATGAGCTTCTCCAGCGTGGCGACCAGGTTCTTGCGCCCGGCGAGCTTGGCCTGCTCGTCGATGTCCTTCGCGTCGCCACCCTTGGCCTGCAGAGTCTTGAACGTGTCGTTGTAGGCGTACACGTACGCGCTGTTCAGCTTGTGCTTGCCGAACCCGCCGGTGATCTCCACGTACGAGTCACGCGGGAAGGAGATCGCGGTCGCGTGCTCACCGTTCTGCGGAATGTGCACGAGGATCATCGTGTCGGTCTGCTTTTCCCCGTCCGCGTCGCCGGCGTGCAGCATGTCCAGCACCTCGCGCGGCAACGGGTTGCCTTGGGCGTCGGTGCGGCTGTCCTGACCGACCAGCAGGATGTCCACCGCACCGTCGAGCGGTTTCGCGCCCGGCTGCTGCTGCCCGAAGACGTCGGTGGTGGCGAATCCGCTGTTCGGGTCGCCGATGAACTGCCAGCCGTACCAGGTCAGGCCCAGCACCACGACCGACAGCACGGCCAGCACCACCTTGCCGCCGCGGCGTAACCCGACGAGCACGCCGCGACCGCGGTGCGCCGGTAGCGGCGCCCCAGGCCACTCGGCCACGTGTTCCTCCCCCAGACGCGCCCCCGCGCACCTGTGTGCCTTCCCCGGACTCTACCGGCCTTCCGCTGAAGGGCCCGTAGGCTGGGTGCCGGATTGCCCGCTCGGGCACGACACAGTGGCAGGAAGGGTGGAAACGGATGCGGGTCCTGGTCACGGGAGGTGCCGGGTTCATCGGATCGCACTACGTGCGGGAGGTGCTTTCGGGGGCCTACCCGACGCTCGGTGACGCCGAGGTGGTGGTGCTGGACAAGCTCACGTACGCGGGCAACGAAGCCAACCTGGCGCCGGTGGCCGGCAGTCCGCGGCTGCGGTTCGTGCGCGGCGACATCTGCGACGCCGGCGTGGTGACCGAGGTGATGGCCGGGGTCGACCTGGTGGTGCACTTCGCCGCCGAGTCGCATGTGGACCGTTCGATCCTCGGTTCGACGGATTTCGTGCTCACCAACGTGCTCGGCACGCAGACGCTGCTGCAGGCCGCGCTGGAAGCACAGGTCGGCAAGTTCGTGCACGTGTCCACCGACGAGGTCTACGGGTCCATCCAGGACGGTTCGTGGTCGGAGGACCACGTACTGGAGCCGAATTCGCCGTACTCCGCGTCGAAAGCCTCCTCCGATCTGATCGCGCGCTCGTTCTCCCGTACGCACGGGATGCCGGTGTGCGTCACGCGGTGCTCGAACAACTACGGGCCGTACCAGTTCCCGGAGAAGGTGATCCCGCGCTTCGTCACGAACCTGCTCGACGGGCGGAAGGTTCCGCTCTACGGCGACGGGCTCAACGTCCGTGACTGGCTGCACGTGGACGACCACTGCCACGGCATCCAGCTGGTCGCCGACGGCGGACGACCGGGGGAGATCTACAACATCGGGGGCGGCACGGAGCTGACCAACCGCGAGCTGACCGGACGGTTGCTGGACGCGGTGGGTGTCGGCTGGGAAATGGTCGAACCGGTCGAGGACCGCAAGGGCCACGACCGCCGGTACTCGGTCGATATCGGCAAGATCAGCGCGGAACTCGGTTACGCTCCGCGGGTGTCCTTCGAGGACGGTCTGGCGGGTACGGTGCGCTGGTACGCCGACAACCGGGCGTGGTGGGAGCCATTGAAGGGCCGCGCCGCGCTCGGCACGTCCTGAAACGTTTTCGCAGCAGTAGGAGGTACGCCGGTGCGGCTGGCTCTGCTCGTGCCCGGCGGTTCCGGTCAGCTCGGCCGGGACCTGGTGGACGCCGTCCCGCCCGGGACGGAGGTGGTCGCGCCGTCGTCGGCGGAGCTGGACCTGACCGCGACCGGTGCCGTGGTTTCGGCGGTGGGCGCGCTGGCCGCGCAGGCCGCGGAGTCCGGTGCGTTCCCGGTGGTGCTGAACGCCGCGGCCTACACCGCGGTCGACGCCGCGGAGACCGACGAGGCCCGAGCGTTCGCCGTGAACGCGGACGGCCCCCGCGTGCTGGCGGCGGCCTGCGCGTCCCACCGGGTGCCGCTGGTGCAGGTCTCCACGGACTACGTCTTCCCCGGCGACGCCACCCGGCCCTACGAGGTGGACGATGCGCTCGGCCCGCGCAGCGCGTACGGCCGGACGAAGGCGGCCGGCGAGGACGCGGTACTGGGTTCCGGTGCGTCTTCCTGGGTGGTCCGGACCAGCTGGGTGTACGGGCGGTCCGGCAGCAACTTCGTGAAGACCATGCGGCGCTTGGCTTCCGAACGAGACCAGCTGTCCGTTGTGGACGACCAGCTCGGGTCGCCGACGTGGTCGGCCGATCTGGCCGCCGGCCTGCTGGAGCTGGCCGGCGCGATCGCCGAGGGGTGCGGTCCGGCGGCGAGAATCCTGCACTGCACGGGCGCGGGCGAGGTGTCCTGGTACGGGTTCGCGCGGGCGGTTTTCGAGGAGATCGGCGCGGATCCGGAGCGGGTCAAGCCCTGCACGACCGAGCAGTACCCGCGCCCGGCTCCGCGGCCGTCGTATTCGGTGCTGTCGAACGAGTCCTGGTGTGCGGCGGGGCTTAGTCCGTTGCGGGGCTGGAGAGAGGCGCTGCACGCGTACTTCGCGGATTAGGTCACGAGCGAGGTCCTTCGGAGGGGTCGAGAAGTGCGCTCGAACCACCCGCGGTGACCGGTGCTGCCGGCCTCGTCAGGCCAGCCAGACAGTCTTCGCGTTGACGAAGGCGCGCGGCCCGAAGGCAGCGAGCTCGCGGCCGTACCCCGAGTTCTTCACCCCGCCGAAGGGAACCTCCGGAGTGGACTGGGTGAACTCGTTGAGATACAGCATGCCCGTCTCGACCTCGGTGACCAGGCGTTCCTGCTCGGCCGGGTCCGTGGTCCACGCACTGCCGCCCAGCCCGAAGGGCGAGTCGTTGGCGATGCGGATGGCGTCGTCGAGGTCGGCGGCCCGCCAGAGGAGGGCGACCGGGCCGAAGAACTCCTCGTGATGCCCGGGCGAGCCGTCCGGGATGTCGGTGAGCACCGTGGGCGGGTAGAAGAAGCCGGGACCGTCGAGGGGTTCGCCGCCGGTGCGTAGCGTGGCGCCGGCCTGGACGGTGTCGGTCACCTGCTGGTGCAGGGTTTCCACGGCGTCGGCCGAGGACAGCGGCCCGAGGTCGGTCTCGTCCTTCGTCGGATCGCCGACGGTCAGCGACTGCATCCGTTCGGTCAGCCGGCGCGCGAACTCCTCGGCGACGTCCGCGTGCACGATGAACCGCTTGGCGTTGATGCAGGACTGGCCGTTGTTGAGGGTCCGCGACTGCACTCCGGCGTCCACCGCTTTGTCCAGATCGGCCGAGGGCAGCACGATGAACGCGTCGCTCCCGCCGAGTTCCAGGACACTCGGCTTGATGTTGCGCCCGGCCGCGGCGGCGACCTGGCGCCCGGCCGGTTCGCTGCCGGTCAGCGTCGCGGCGCGGACCCGCTCGTCGTCCAGCAGGCCTTCGACCGCCGAGGACGGGATGAGCAGGCTCTGGAACACGCCCTCGGGGAAGCCCGCCCGGCGGAAGACGTCTTCGATCGCGAGCGCGACCTGCGGCACGTTCGAGGCGTGCTTGAGCAGGCCCACGTTCCCGGCCATCAGCGCCGGCGCGGCGAACCGGAACACCTGCCAGTACGGGAAGTTCCACGGCATCACCGCGAGCACCGGCCCCAGCGGCTGGTACCGCGTGAACACCCGCGCACCGTCGACTGGCCACGGCTGGTCCGCCAGCATCTCGCCGGCGTGCTCGGCGTACCAGCGGCACCCGGCCGCGCTCTTACGGACCTCGGCGACGGCCGCCGAAACGGTCTTGCCCATCTCCAGCGTCGCCGTCCGGCCCAGCCCGTCGGCCTCGTCGTCCAGAATCCGCGCCGCCCGGCCGAGCAGCTCGGCCCGCTCGCTGAAAGTCGTGCGGCGGTAGCTGCGGAATGCCTCCGCCGCGAGCGCCACCTTGTGCTCGAGCTGGTCGTCGGTGAGGGCGTCGAACTCCCGGACGCGCTCACCGGTCGCCGGGTTCACCGTAGCGATGGCCACCAGGATCTCCTCCGTCGTCGATCGATGGCCTTCGGCTACCCGAGTCGCGGTCCCGGGAAACGGGCTACCGCCGCATCGCCTGCTGGTAGGCCTCGACGGTGCGCAGAGCGCAGGCACGCCAGGTGAAGCCGGCGGCGTGGGTGCGGCGGGCGGTCGACGTGGTGGTCGCGTGCGGGTCGGTCACGGCCTGGCGCAGCGCGTCGGCCAGTCCGTCCACGTCGTCGTACCGGACCAGGGTCGCGCAGTCGCCGGCCACCTCGCGCAGCGCGGGGAGGTCGGTGCAGACCACCGGCACGTCCGAGGCCATCGCTTCCAGCACCGGCAGGCCGAAACCCTCGTCACGGGAGGGCAGCACCAGCGCGGCCGCGCCGGCGACCACCGTGCGGAGGTCCACATCGGACAGGTAGCCGGTCTGCCCGGAACGCGGGAGCCGGGGGAACGGGCCGGGGCCCGCGAACACCAGCGGGGGCAGGTCCGGGGCGGCCGCGTGCGCCTTGGCCAGCCACTCCAGGCCCTTGCGCGGGCCGGCCGCGCCGGCGAAGAGCAGGTACTTTTCCGGCAGCCGCAGCTTCGCGCGGACACCGTCCTCCGGCGGACGCGCGGTGAACCAGGCCGGGTTCACCCCCAGCGGCGTCACCAAGATCTTCCCGCGGTCCACGTCCAGTTTTTCCGCCACCGCGTCGGCCACCGCGGCGGTCGGCGTGCAGATCACGTTCGCCCGGCGGGCCCCGCGACGGACGAGCTGGGGCAGCGTCCGATCGGACGGATTGAGCTCTTCCGGGGCGTCGAGGAAGGCCAGATCGTGGATGGTCAGCACGCCCGCGGCCCGGAACCGCCCTGGCAGCACGAAGTTGGTGCCGTGCACGACGTCGGTGGGGCCGGCGAACAGCTCCACCGGCGGCAGCTGTGAACGCACCCAGCTCGCGCGCAACAGCCGAGCCGAAACCGGCATTCCGCGGGCCCGCACGCCGTGCGGCAGCACCTTGCGCAGCTTTCGCCAGCCACGCAAGGTGAACGCGACCGCTCGAAGGTCCACTTCGGACATCGACGTGAGTTCTTCGCTGAGCGCGGCGGTGTACCGGCCGATGCCGGTGCGGGAGCCGAGCAGTGGTGTGCCGTCCAGCAGGACCCGCAGCGGACGCTCAGCCACGGCGCAACCGCTCCCGCGCGACCTTCGCGACCCGTCCGCCTGCCCGCCGGGCCAGCTCGCCCGGACCGCCGGCGGCGAGGTATTCCTTCACCAGCGCCAGATCCCGGCGAACCAGCTCGGCGCCGCGCACCGGCGCCGACGTGGTGAGGTCCGCGGCGCCGGGCAGCCGGTCCGCAGCCGGGCGCGGGTTGCGGCAGAACTCGACGAGCGGCTTCAACGCCTCCGGCCACGCGTAGCGCTGGGCGACCACCCGGATCCGCTCGATGCAGCCCGCCGCGAACTCCTCGTCGTACAGCGTCTTCTCCAGCGCGGCCGCCAGCGCCTCGGCATCCTCGGCGGGCACCACGACACCCAGCTTCTCCGCCCGGACCAGGTCGGCGAACGCGTCCCCGTCCGTGGTCACGATCGGCAGGCCCGCCCACAGGTAGTCCAGCACCCGGGTGCGGAACGCGAAGGTGGTCTCCACGTGCTCGTAGTGCGTGGTCACGCCGGTGTTCGCGTCGAGCAGCCAGTTCTGCCGGTCGGAGTAGGGCACCCAGTGCTCGTTGAAGAACACGTGCTTGTCGGTGAGGCCCAGCGAATCCGACAGCCGCACCGTGCGCGCGCCGATGTCCATCTCGGCGACCTCGGGATTGGGATGTTTCATGCCGAGGAACACCAGCCTGGCGTCGTCCCGGCGCTGGCGCAGCAGGTCGACCGCGCGGATCAGGGTGAGCGGATCGAACCAGCTGTAGACGCCGCCCGCCCACAGCACCACGCGATCGGCCTCGCCGATGCCGAGCGCGGAACGCAGGCCCGGCCCGGTCCGTACCGGCGCCTGCGGGGACAGCCCGAACGGCACCACCGCGAGCAGTGACTGGGTGGTGGGGTCCGCGTCGTACAGCCGCGGCGAGAGCCGGCCGAGCGCGGCCAGGTGACCCAGCCAGAAGTGCCGCTGCCGCTCCGAAGCGCACAGGAAGAAGTCGGCCCGCTCCAGCTGTGCGTCGAGCACCCGCGTGACGCCCGCCAGGTCCAGCGCGCGCTGGTCGTCGGGGGCGTCCTTGCCCTGCTCCAGCAACTCCAGGTGCATCGGGTCGTAGACGTCGGCGACCACGATCTTGTTCTCGTGCTGCTTCTTCAGCGACGGCGCCAGCTCCAGCACGTGGCCCTGCAGGACCACCACGTCCGCCCACTCGATCGGGCCGTCGAGAGCACGGTGCTTGCCCGAGCTGATCCGGAACGCGGCAGGCGGCGGCGACAGCAGCGGGTTGGTGGTCATCAGGTGCACGTCGTGCTCGGTGGCCAGGGTCGCGGCGATGTGCCACGCCCGGATCGCCGGACCGGCCATCCGCTCGGTGATCGAGTCGCCGGTGAGCACGAGGACCTTCCGCCGCTGCCCGAACACCTCCTTGATGCCGAACGCCTCGACCAGGATTTCGTGCGCACGCAGGTAGTCCGGCAGCGGGTACGCCGGTTCGAGCGCCTTGCGCAGCAACGGCAGCAGATCGGCGTCGGTCCGCACCCGAGCGGCCTGCTCGGTGGCACGGGACTCGGCCAGCGACGGCATCAGCTCCACGAACCGGTCCACGGCCAGCACCCCGGCGAGCGTCGTGCGCGGCACCGCGACCGGTTCGGTCACCGCCGGGCCGACGCCCTTCTCCAGGTCGAGCTGATCGGGATCGAGCCCGCCGCGGGCGGTGGCGCGGCGCACCGCCAGCGCGAGCGCCGCGGGCAACGCGCGGATCAGCGACTCGTCGGAAAGGTTCTTGTACAACGCGGCCAGCGCGTTGCGTTCGAGGAGGAAGGTCTCGCGGCCGCTCTCCGGCGCGTCGAGCGCCGACATGGTGCCGTGGTGGCGGTGGTAGGTCAGCGATCCGGGGACGTACCGCACGCGCCAGCCACGCAGGTTCAGCCGCCAGCCGAGATCGACGTCCTCGTAGAACATGAAGAAACGCTCGTCGAAGCCGCCCAGCTCGGCGAACACCGCGGCCCGCACGAACATCGCCGAACCGGTGCCGAAGAGCACGTCCTTGGCTTCTTCGTGCTCAGCCGCGGGCACGTCGGCCAGCGGACTGCCGGCGTGCCGCTTGTAGCCCATGCCGAACCACGTCAGGCCGGCGTCGACGAAGTCGGTACCGGTGCCCTCCCAGTCGAGCACCTTGCTGGCGACCGCGGCCACCGTCGGCTGCGCGCGCAGCTCGGCGACCGCGGCGGAGACCCACGCGGGTGCCGGGCGCGCGTCGTTGTTGAGGAAACCGAGGACGGTCCCGTTCGCGTGCTGCGCGCCGAGGTTGCAGCCACCGGCGAAACCGCTGTTCACCGGGGACTCGACGACCTGCACGCCGGGCATCGCGGCGCGGATGCGGGCCGCGTCGTCGCCACCGGAGGCGTTGTCGACGCAGATCAGCTCGACATTCTCGTAATCCAGCTCGGATCCGAGCGCCCGCAGGCAGGTGATGGTGTCGTCGGCGCCGCGGTAGTTCACCACGATGACCGAGACGAGCGGCTGCGAGTCCCCCAACGCCAAGACGGGCTCCTGTCCCTCGAGTTCCCGCTCAGCTTAAAGGCCCGCCCAGGCCTGCCAGATCGCACCTCGGTCCAGCGCCGAGACCCGGGCCACCCGGCGGCGTTCACGCAGCGTGGCGGGCAGCCGGAGGACGACCTCGGCCAGCACCCGCCACCGCAGCCCTGGCGCGAAGTTCGCCGCGGCCGGGCGGTGCCGTCGCAGCGGCAGCAGCACGGTGAGCACGGCGAACCGCGCCAGCTCGCGCACCGCGACGACGGACGGCGCGCAGCGCAGCAGCATGAGCAGCCGGTTGCGCTCGTTCCAGCGGTGGAACAGCGGAGAGCCGGGCCGGGTGCTGGCGCCGTGGAGGTGGCGGACCCGGGCGTCGGCGAACATCACGTGCCAGCCCGCCAGCCGCAGCCGCCACGCCGTGTCGGTGTCCTCGTAGTAGCAGAAGAAGCCGGCCGGGACCCCGCCGACCGCGCGTACGGCCTCGGTGCGCAGCAGGGCCGCGCCGCCGCAGAAGCCGAACACCTCGTCGCCGGGTTCGGTGAGGTCGGCGCCGTGCCCGTCGGCGGTGAGCCGGACGCCGGTGGACTGCGTGCTGCCGTCGGCCAGCTCCAGCCGGGACGTGACGGCGGCGGCGAGCGGATGGCTCGCCAGGGTGTCCTCCAGCGCGGCCAGCCAGCCCGGCTCCGGTTCCGCGTCGTCGTTGAGCCAGGCGACGAACGGGGTCTCCACCCGGTCGAGCGCCTTCGCCATCGCGCCGGCGTACCCGGTGTTGCGCCGCAGCCGGAGCACCTCGGGTTCGCTGGGGTGCGCGGCCAGCAGGGCCGCGGTGCCGTCGTCGGAGGCGTTGTCCACCACGAGCGTCCGATGTGGACGCTGCTGGGCGGCGAGGGCGTCGAGGCAGGCCGTGACGTGACGTGCGCCACGCCAGGTCACCACGACGACGGTGGTGCCGGAATCCGCGCTGGTCACCTGGGAGACAATAGCGTCGTGCCCGAACTGGTCGTGCTCGCCGAGCAACTGCTGGCCCCCGTTCCGGGTGGCACCGGCCGGTACACGGCTGAGCTGCTGCCCGCGCTGGCGGCCACCGCCCCACCGGGCTGGACGGTGTCCAGCGTGGTCGCGAAGCACGCGGACGTTTCCGCCGCGCGGGTCGAGGGGGTCGACGGACCGCGCACGCTGCCGCTCCCGCCCCGTGCGGCGATCGCGCTGTGGCAGCTGGGCCTGCCCTGGTGGCCGGGCGGGGACGCGGTGCACGCGCCGACCCCGTTCGCGCCCCCGCGTGCCCCGGCCGGGCGGACGCTCACCGTCACGGTGCACGACACCGTGCCGTGGACGCATCCGGAGACGCTGACCGCGCGGGGCGTGAGTTGGCACCGGTCGATGATCGCCCGGGCCGCGCGTCGGTCGTCCGGGCTGATCGTGCCGACGCGTGCGGTGGCCGACGAGCTGGCCGTGCTGGTGGACGTGACGGTGCCGGTGCGGGTGGTACCGCACGGCGTGACCGTGCCGGAGGGTTCGGCGGAGCTGGATTTGCCGCCGCGGTACGTGCTGGCGGTCGGCACGATCGAGCCTCGCAAGGGCATGGACGTGCTGGTGGACGCCGTGGCCCAGCTGGACGACGTGGCACTGGTGATCGCCGGCCAGCCCGGCTGGGGCGCGATCGACCTGGTGCGCCTGGCCGCCGACCGTGGCCTGCGTGACGTGCGGGTCCTGGGCAAGGTCACGGACGCGGAACTGGCGACGGCCCTGCGCGGCGCGCGGGTACTGGCCGTCCCGAGCCTGGCGGAGGGTTTCGGCCTGCCCCTGCTGGAGGCGATGGCGATGGGTGTCCCGGTGGTGCACACGGACGTCCCGGCCCTGGCGGAGGTCGCGGACGGCGCGGGGATGATCGTGCCCCGCGGAGACGCCCCGGCACTGGCGAACGCCCTCCGCACGGTCCTCGACAACCCGGAACGAGCAGCCGAACTGACCAAACTGGGACGAGAACGCGCCCGCACGTTCACCTGGCGAGCGGCCGCGGAGGCGGTGTGGGCCGCCCACTGCCGCCCCGACTGACGGATTGGCGTCTTTAGCGGATTGGCGGATTGGCCGGCTTAGCGGGCTTGGCGTGTGTAGCGGGCTGGCGGGCTTGGTGGTCTGGCCGGCTTAGCGGATTGGCAGGCTCTTGCACGCGGAGCGTGCGCGCGGGGGGGCGGCTCTGCCGATTCTGGCGGCTGCGCTGCGGAGCGAGCGGGCCGGTCGCGACGGGTTCGCTGGAGCCAGCGGGCCGGTCGCGACGAGTTCGGCGGAGCCAGGGGGCCGGTCGCGGTCGTGTTGGCGGTGTGAACGGGCCGGTCGCGACGGATTTTGCGGAGCTAGAGGGCCGCTCGTGTGGGTTTGGCGGAGCCAGGGGGCCGGTCGCGGTCGTGTTGGCGGTGTGAACGGGCCGGTCGCGACGGATTTTGCGGAGCTAGAGGGCCGCTCGTGTGGGTTTGGCGGAGCCAGGGGGCCGGTCGCGGTCGTGTTGGCGGTGTGAACGGGCCGGTCGCGACGGATTTTGCGGAGCGAGAGGGCCGCTCGTGTGGGTTTGGCGGAGCCAGCGGACCGGTCGCGGTCGTGTTGGTGGAGTGAGCGGTCCGGTCGTGGCGGGTTGGCGGAGGCAGTGGGCCGGTGGTGGATGTGTTGGCGGAGTGAGCGGGCCAGTGGTGGCTGCGTTGGTGGTGTGAGTGGGCCGTTCGTGGCGGGCGTGGCGGAGCGAGAGGGCCGGTCGTGGCGGAGGCAGCGGGCCGGTGGTGACTGTGTCTCGGCGACGTCTCGGCGAAAGCTCGGCGGAGCGAGTGGGCCGTTCCCTCCAGTCTGGTTGCAGACGGTTACCGCGCCGCCGAGCCTCTACGGTCCTGCCTTCACGAGCTTCGGCACGACGCGCGCGGACCGGCCGGGTGGGGCACGTCGGTCGCCGGCTGCAGGGCCAGAGGGCCGGATGACCGGGCGTGCCGGGATGAACGGGCCGGTCGTGACGGTCGTCGCGGGTGGTGGCGGCTGGGTGTGCGGCACGGCGAGGTCGGTCGGCCGGGGTTGTGGTGGAACGGCCGTCGGTCAGTTTGTCGGTTCCCCACCTGTGCGTTGCGTGATCGCCGTACGCTGCACTCGTGACCGGTGATCCCCGTGTGCTGATCGACGCGACCGCGGTGCCCGCGGACCGGGGTGGGGTCGGCCGGTACGTGGACTCGCTCGTCGCGGCGCTCGATCAGGACGGGGCGCGGCTCACCGTGGTGTGCCAGCCGCGGGACCTTCCGCTCTACGACCGGCTCGCGCCCGGCTCGCGGGTCGTGCCCGCGTCGCCCGCGACGTCGACCCGCACAGCGCGTCTGACCTGGGAACAAGCGACCCTGCCGCGGCTCACGCGCCGGCTCGCCGCGGACGTCGTGCACTCGCCGCACTACACGATGCCGCTGGCCAGCGGGACCGCGTCGGTGGTGACGTTGCACGACGCGACGTTCTTCACCGACGCCGTGCTGCACTCGTCGGTCAAAGCCCGGTTTTTCCGTGCCTGGACGACCACTGCGCTGCGGCGGGCGACCTTGTGCGTGGTGCCGAGCCACGCGACGGCCGCCGAGCTGAGCCGGGTGAGCCCGGTCCGGCGGGCCGAGTTGGAGATCATCTACCACGGCGTCGACTCCGAGAGGTTCCATCCGCCCTCGCCCGAGGAGGTCGACGCGGCACGCGCGGCGGTCGGGCTCGGACGGGCGCCGTACATCGCGTTCCTCGGCGCCCTCGAGCCGCGCAAGAACGTGCCGGCGCTGATCCGCGGCTACGCCCGCGCGGTGGCCGGGCAGCGGGAGGCGCCCGCGCTCGTGCTCGCCGGTCAGCCGGGCTGGGACACCCAGGTGGAACGGGCGCTGGATTCGGTACCGCACCGGCTGCGCGTGCTCCGCGCCGGCTACCTGCCCTTCGGCACGCTCGCCGGGTTCCTCGGCGGGGCCGAGCTGGTCGCCTATCCGAGCCTCGGCGAGGGGTTCGGTCTGCCGGTGCTGGAAGCGATGGCCTGCGGTGCCGCCGTGCTGACCACGCGCCGCCTCTCCTTGCCCGAGGTCGGCGGCGACGCGGTCGCGTACTGCGGTGTCGGAGCCGGCGACGTGGCCGCGGCGCTCACGGAGCTGCTGGCGGACCCGTCACGCCGGGCGTTCCTCGCGTCCGCCGCCCAGCAGCGGGCGAAGGACTTCTCGTGGGCTACGACGGCGGAGCAGCATCGGGAGGCCTACGCGAAGGCGTGGCACCGGCATGCGCGGGCACGCTGAGTTCCGTCGGCATGGTTCGCCGCAGCGCCAGGAACGCCACCGCGGCCACGCCGATCGCGATGGCGTAACCGGCGACGAGCAGGCTCACCCGGCCCGCGAAGTTGCCGCCCACCGGTGGCAGGACCACTGCGGCCACCGCAGGATCACCGCGACCACCGCGGAGAGTGCGACCAGTGCGTTCCGCGGTTACGACGGCGGAGCAGCATCGGGAGGCGTACGCGAAGGCGTGGCACCGGCATCCGCGGGCACGCTGAGCTCCGCCGGCACTGTCCGCCGCAGCGCCAGGAACGCCGCCACGACCACGCCGATCGCGATGGCGTAACCGGCGACGAGCAGGCCCACCCGGCCCGCGAAGTTGCCGCCCACCGGTGGCAGGACCACCGCGACCACCGCGGAGACCGTGACCACCGCGTTCCGCGCACGGCCCTCCGGCAGCGAAGCGGCGAGCGGAATCACCGCCCACAGCAGGTACCACGGCTGCACCACCGGCCCGAACACGACGACCAGCGCCAGCAGCAACCCCAGCGACCGCACCTCGTCGACGCGTCCGGTCCACTGGCGGCGCAGCACCAGCGCTATGCCGGCCGCGCTCAGCACGTACCCGATGATCCGGCCGACGCCGATCATCGGCTGGGTCAGCTGCCCGCCGAACAGCGAGCCGATGCCGCCGACGAGGAAACCGAACCAGTTCGTCGGCGCCATCCAGCTGTTGACCTGCCCGGGCGTGTCCAGCGCCGGCAGCCAGCCGGCCCCCGGCCCGATCAGCAGCGAAACCAGCATCGACACCAGCGCGAACGCCACGACCATCCCGGCCCCGGCGAGCAGGAAGTCGCCGAGCCGTCCGCCGCGGCGCCGGGCGAGCGCCGTCCCCACCACGGCCAGCGCCACCAGCGCGGGCAGCTTCACATCGGCGGCGAGCGCGACCAGCACGACTCCGGCGGTCAGCGGCCACCAGCGGATCTTCTCCGCCAGCGCGTCGAGCGCGAGCACCGTGCCGGTGAGCATCAGGCCCAGCATCAGGGAGTCGTTGTGCGCACCGGCCACGAGATGCCAGAGCACCAGCGGGTTCAGCACCCCCAGCCAGAGCGCCACCCGCGGCGAGGCACCCGCGCGGGCGGCAAGGCGGGGGACCGCCCAGACGATCAGCAGCAGGCTCAGGACCTCGACCAGCCGGTGCAGTGCCACGCCTGCCACCGGGTTCCCCGCCGAAACCTGCGCGATGACCCGTTCGACCGCTCCGAACAGCGGACCGTAGGGCGACGGCGTGTTCTGCCAGTAGCCGCTCACCCGCGCGACGATCGCGGAACCGGCGCCCAGCCCGTCCAGTGGTCCGGTCGTGTTCGGGTCGAGGCCGTGCGCGGCGACTTCCCCCTGTGCCAGATAAACGAACACGTCCCCGCTGAACAGCGGAGGGACGACCAGCAGTGGTACACCCCACAGCGCGACTGTCCACTTCAGCCACTTGGCGGACGGCAGGTCCCAGCCGACGGCGAGCAGCAGCCAGCACAGCACGACCAGTCCGACCCCGCCGACCCCACCGGCGAGCGCCGGCATCTCCGCCCCTGGCGAGAAGTGTCCGATCAGCACCGCCACCGTGAGCAGCACGCTTCCGGCGAATCCGGTCCAGCGAAGCGCAGCGGCCGGCGGTCGCCGCCACCGTCCATTCCGGCCGGACACGCACCGCTGAACCCATTGCCGCATCACCGAAGGTTAACGGGCTGACCTGGCGGTTCACACGTGGCACCGGACATAGTGGCCATTCGGTCGAGGACCGGGGTAAGAACGGTCATCCGGACCGAGGGGCCCGCTTCGGTGGGCCGGCCGGGCAATCACCCTCGGTGAGTGGTTCGGTCACCTTCGTTCGCTGTCGGTGAGCGGTGGACAATGGCGCGGTGACTGAGCAGCGCGCGTATGGCGACCGGGTCGGGATCGTGACGGTGACCTACTTCGCCGGGGACACGCTCGGGAAGTTCCTCGACACCCTGGAGACGGCGACCGAGCGGGAAGTGCACGTCGTGGTCGCGGACAACGCTTCCACGGACGGTGCGCCGGAGAAGGCCGCGGAGCGCGAGAACGTCACATTGGTCAGCATCGGCGAGAACGTCGGCTACGGGACCGCCGCCAACCGCGGCGTCGCGGCCCTCGACGACAGCTACGGCTGGGTCGTCGTGGTCAACCCCGACCTCGAATGGGAGCCCGGCGCGCTCGACGCGTTGCTGGAGGTCGCCGGCAGGTGGCCGCGCGGGGGAGCGTTCGGGCCGCTCATCCACGACCTCGACGGCACGGTCTACCCGTCCGCGCGGCTGCTGCCCTCGTTCGGGCGGGGGATCGGGCACGCGGCGTTCGGCAAGATCTGGCCGGGCAACCCGTGGACCCGCGAGTACCGCCAGGAGAACGCCGCGCCCGCCGAACGCGTGTCCGGCTGGCTTTCCGGCTCCTGTCAGCTGTTCCGCCGCGAGGCGTTCGATTCGGTCGGCGGGTTCGATCCCCGCTACTTCATGTACTTCGAGGACGTCGACCTCGGTGACCGGCTGGCCAGGGCGGGCTGGCTGAACGTCTACGCCCCCTCGTCGGGCGTGATGCACATCGGCGGGCACTCCACGGCCCAGGCCTCGGCGAAGATGCTGCGCGCCCACCACGCGAGCGCTTACCGCTACCTCGCCGACCGGCACCAGGGCCTGCGCTGGAAGCCGGTGCTCGCGGCCGTGAAGCTGGGCCTGGCCCTGCGCGTCAAGCTGGAGACACGCCGGGGCTGACCGCCACCTGCGACGGATTCCTGCCGATCCGCCGCACCAGGCGATCCGTGCAGGTCACCCAGAGCGAACCGGGAACCTGCGCGGACCGCGCACCAGGCACGTGCGGGCTCAGAGACCGTCGAGCCTGCGGGAGAGGTTGGACTGCCCGCTGTTCTGCTGGACCGTGGGCACCAGGCCGGTCATCTCCTCCTCGGCCGGGTCCTTGAGCGGGCTCGACACCGGCTGCGCCTTCGGACGTGGCACCAGCGGGGTCGCCTTCGCCTTCGGGCCCGGCACCTCCAGCGGTGTCGTCGGGTTGGCTCGGGCGAGCGGGTGCTCCTCCGGCGTGGTCGGCGTCTGCCCGTCCAGCGGGTGGTCGTTCTCCTCGATCAGCGACGCCGGCAGCTGGGTCGTCGTGTCCGGGTCCTGCCCGTCCAGCTCGGAGACCACGGATCTGGGAATCTGCTGGGTGTTGGAGGCGTCCATCGGCGACGTCATGTTGTCCGGCGTCACCACGAAGGCGCCGCGGGCCCGTGCACGTGCGAGCAGGGCGTCCGCGCGATCGCGGGGGTCCATTCCCCTCGGCCTCCCGACTGAGCCGTGGCCCCTCCGCGGAAAGGCCCCTCTGTTTCGTGTCTAGGGTAGGCCCTCGGGGGCCGCGCCGCCCACGTTTCCCGCAGGCTTGTCGCCCAGCGGCGCGTGATACAAAGGAGAATTCTGTGACGTCCGAGATCGAGGCCGACGCCGTCGTCCTGGTCGGGGGGCGGGGCACCCGGCTGCGCCCGCTCACGCTTTCGGCGCCGAAGCCGATGCTCCCGACGGCAGGGACCCCCTACCTGAGTCACCTGTTCTCCCGCATCCGCGCGGCGGGGATCCGGCACGTCGTGCTCGGCACGTCGTATCGGGCGGAGGTCTTCGAGGAGTACTTCGGCGACGGCTCCGCGCACGGGCTGGAACTGGAGTACGTGGTGGAGGACGAACCGCTGGACACCGGTGGGGCGATCCGCAACGTGCACGACCGGCTGCGCGCGGACCACGCCATCGTCTTCAACGGCGACATCCTCTCCGGGGCCGATCTGCGTGCGCAGCTGCGTACCCACGTCGACTCCGGCGCGGACATCACGTTGCACCTGCAACGGGTTTCCGACCCCAGCCGGTTCGGCTCGGTGCCGACCGGACCGGACGGGCGGGTCACCGCGTTCCTGGAGAAGTCACCGAATCCACCCACCGACCAGATCAACGCCGGCTGCTACGTCTTCCGCCGCTCGGTGGTCGAGACCATTCCGGCCGGACGCCGGGTGTCGGTCGAACGCGAGACCTTCCCGGGGCTCCTCGCCGACGGCGCGCACCTGCATGGCTTCGTCGACTCTTCGTACTGGCTCGACGTCGGTACGCCTGAGGCGTTCGTGCAGGGCAGCGCCGACCTCGTGCGCGGCGTCGCGCCCACGGCCGCGCTGCCCGGCCCGACAGGCGAATCCCTCATCTTGGACAGCGCTTCGGTCGACGCCGCAGCAACCCTCTCCGGGGGGACGACGGTCGGCGCGAACGCCGTGGTCGAAGCGGGGGCGACGGTCGCGGGCTCGGTGCTGTTCGATGACGCGGTGGTCGGTGCGGGATCCACTGTGGAACGTTCGGTGCTGGGACGCGGGGCGCGGGTCGGAGCCGGGGCGGTGGTGCGCGGTGTGGTGCTCGGCGATGGCGCGAGCGTGGGCTCCGGCTGCGAACTGCTCGACGGGGCACGGGTGTGGCCGGGTGTGACCCTGCCCGAGGGCGCGATCAGGTTTTCGAGCGACGCGTGATGGAGTGGCGTCCGACGTTCCCGCTGGACCTGGCCGTGGTGCTGGGTCCGCTCAGCCGTGGACGGGGATCGCTCAACTTCCGCTCCCATCGCGGGGTGTGGTGGCTGGCGGCCAACACGCCCGTCGGCAAGGGCACGCTGGCGTTGCTGCGTCGTCCGGACGGCGTGGTCGAAGCCGAGGCCTGGGGCGACGGCTCGGAGTTCCTGCTGGCCGGCGTGCCCGCGCTGCTCGGCGCGGAGGACGACGACACGGGCTTCGTCGCGCACCACGAGGCGATCGCGCGAGCGCGGCACGGACTTCCCGGCTTACGGCTGGGCTCGACGGGCCGGGTGTGGGACGCGCTCGTGCTGGCCGTGCTGGAGCAGAAGGTCACCGGCAAGGAGGCGATCCGGTCGTGGGCGGAGCTGTGCCGGTGGTTCGGCACGCCCGCACCCGGGCCGGGGCCGGAATTCCTCCGGGTGCCTCCGGATCCGGTGGCGATCCGATCCATTGTGGACTGGAACTGGCACCGGATCGGCGTGGACCTCAAGCGGCGTACGACGTTGGTCGAGGCAGCCCGCGTGGCACCACGGCTGGAGGAGGCGGTGGCCCTCGGTGGCGCCGAGGGCCGGGCGCGGCTGCGCAAGGTGCGGGGCATCGGCGTGTGGACCGCGGCGGAGATCGCGCAGCGTGCCTGGGGCGATCCGGACGCGGTCAGCTTCGGTGACTACAACATCCCGTCGATGGTCGGGCACACCCTGCTGGGCCGCCGCGTCGACGACGACGGGATGGCCGAGCTGCTGGCCCCGTACGCCCCGCAACGGCAACGGGTGATCCGCTACCTGGAGACGTCCGGCGCCCGCGCCCCGAGGTACGGCCCCCGCATCGAACTCCGCGACTACCGCGCGATGTGACTCACCGCTGCGGCGGGAACTGCTGCTGACCGGGGTACTGCGGGCCGGGTTGCCGCGGGAACTCCGGCTGCGCGTAGGCCGGCGGGAACCCCGGCTGCTGCGGATACGGCGGAACCACCGGCCGCTGCTGTGCCACGGCCTGGTTCGCCCGGTTCAACGCCATGATCGCGACGCCCAGCGCGGCCACCGCGACAAGCAAGCCCACAAGCGTGATGAGCAGGTACATCACCAAACCCCCCTCGATAGACAGCCGTGACCTTACGACATCACCACGGCACTCGAAGGCGGTCAACGGCCTCAGCGCAGGGCTGCCTCCGCGATGGCCAGCGCTTGTTCCGGCGTGATGCCCAGCCGGCGGGTGATCGCGGCGTACTCGGCCGCTGCGGCGCGGGCGCGGGCCAGGACTTCGTCGCCGGCGGAGCCGACGAAAGTGCCGGCGCGGCCGCGGGTTTCCAATAAGCCCGCTTCTTCCAGCTCTCGGTACGCGCGGGCCACCGTGTTCGGCGCGATGCCCAGCTCGGCGGCCAGCGCGCGCACGGTGGGCAGCTTCGCGCCGACCGCCAGCGTGCCGTCGTTGATCTGCGTGGCAAGAGACGATCGCACCTGCTCGTACGGCGGCACCGGCGACGCGCTGTCGTAACTGACGCTCACCGGCTCACCGTAGCGACTCGCAGCAGCTCGGTCAGATCCTCCGAACCGGCGGGCAGCGCCTCGAGCGGCCACCAGCGCAGGTCGTCGGATTCGTCGCTGCGGACGGGTTCCGCGCCGGCCGGCGCCCGCACCACGTACCGCACGTCGAAATGCCGCGTCGGGACGCCCAGCGAGCAGGTGACCGGGTGGACGTCGAGGTGCACCGGCGTTTCGCCGATCGTCAGCCCGGACATGCCCGACTCCTCGGTCGCTTCGCGCAGCGCCGCGTCGAGCAGCGACTCGTCGGACGGCTCGCAGTGCCCGCCCAGCTGCAGCCACCTGCCCACCCGCGGATGCAGCGTGAGCAGCACCTGCGTGCCGGTCGAGTCCAGGACCACGGCGGACGCGGTGAGGTGCCCCGCCTCGCAGGCGCGCTGACAGGTGTCCGCCCGCGACGCGAGGAAGCCGAGGAACGCCTGCCGCAACGCCTCCTGCGAGGCCAGCGGCGGTGTCCACTCCGACAGCGTCGACACCGCCGATTCGTGCAGCGTCACAGTTCGACCAGCCCGTCCCCAGCCGACAGCGGTCCGCGCGCGGGCGGCGCTCCGCCTGCCGGATGCCCGATCGCGACGGAACCCAGCGGCTCCCACTGTTCGTCCAGCCCCAGGGTGGACCGCACGAGGCCGGGCGCGAAGATCGTGGATCCGATCCAGCACGAGCCGAGGTCCTCCGCAGCCAGCGCGACCAGCAAACCCTGCACCGCGGCGCCCGCCGCGACGGTGAACATGGTGTGCTCGTGGCCGTTGCGCCGTTCGTCGCGATAGGTGTGCGCGCCCTCCGGCACAAGGAAGGGGATCACCAGCTCCGGCGCGCGGTACAGGATGTCGCCACGGGAGAGGCGCTTGGCGATCTGATCGGAGGTGAACCCGTCGCCGGTCAGGTCCGATTCCCACGATTCACGCATCGCGTCGAGCAGCTTGCGGCGCAGCCCGTGCTCACGCAGCCAGAGGAACCGCACCGGATGCGTGTGGTGCGGAGCAGGCGCGGTGAGCGCCGAGGCCACCGCGCGGCGCATCGCGCCGGCATCCACCGGCTCGTCGCTGAACTGCCGCACCGAACGCCGGTGCGGCACGGCTTCCCGGCGGCCCTGCGCGATGGATTCGTTGGTGCCCAGCCGAAACAGGTCCTCCTCGACCGGGCGCACCAGGTCACGGGCGCTGGAACCGTCGTCGGTCAGCGTGAGCCCGCGCACCACGGCCATCGGGAGCCCGCCGAGCTTGCCCTTCACCAGGTCGGCCGCGGCGGCCAGCTCGTCGGCGACGGCGATCTCGGTCACCGCGAGCTCGTTGCCCTGCGCGTCGATCTGCCCCGCGTACCCGTGCAGCACCCGCAGGCCCGACGCGCCGATCGCAGCGTCGGTCTGCCCGACCCGCCAGGCCCGGCCCATGGTGTCGGTGACGACCACCGCGACCTCGACGCCCAGCCGTTCCCGCAGGCCGTTGCGCAGCGCGAGCGCCGAAGCGTCCGGGTCGGCGGGCAGCAGCGCCACCTCGTCGCCACGCACGTTCGAGGCGTCGATACCGGACGCCGCCTGCACGATGCCCAGCCGGTTCTCGGTGATCAGCGTGCGCGCGACCCGCGCGACCACCCGTACCGACTCCTGCTCGACCAGCGCACGCCGGGCCGCGTCGCGGGCCTCGGGATCGCTGGGCACACGCACGAGCCTGCCTTCGGTCTTCGACACGACCTTGCTGGTCACCACGAGCACGTCGCCCGAACGCAGCCACGGCGCGGCGGCCACCACGGCGCCGGTCAGGTCGTCGCCGGGGCGGAACTCCGGCATGCCGGTCACCGGCAGGATCTCGACCTTCCCGGAGGCGTGATCAGCGCGCGCGGGATCGGACTGCTTCTGCTCAGACACCGGAAACCCCTGCCACATCGAGTGCTTCGCGGACCATCGCCGCGGTCGCGTCCACATCGGACATCAGCAACGGCACGGCACGCACGTGCACGCCCGGCACCGTCACCTCGTGCTCTTCCGGAGCCACGAGCCAGCCGTCGAGCACGCCGCCCTCGGAGCGGGCGCCGTAGTGCCGGCCCACGGCCTCCGCCGAGGTCTCCACCCCGATCGCGGTGAGGCACGCGTCGGCCATCCCGCGCACCGCCTTGCCGCCGATGATCGGGGAGATGCCGACCACCTTCGCGGGCGATTTCCGCAGCGCTTCGCGCACGCCGGGCACGCCGAGCGTGGTGCCCACCGAGACGACGGGGTTGGACGGCGCGAGCAGCACCACGTCCGCACCGGCCAGCGCGTCCAGCACGCCGGGGCCGGGCTTGGCTTCGTCGTTGCCGACCGCGACGATCGAATGCGCGGGCCTGCTCGCCTGGTAGCGCACCCACCACTCCTGGAAGTGGATCGCCTTCTGCTGCTCCGGCTGATCCGGATCGTCGATCACCACGTGCGTCTCGACCCGGTCGTCGGACATCGGCAGCAGCCGCACCCCGGGCTGCCACCGGTCGCACAGCGCCTCGGTGACCGCGGAGAGCGGGTAGCCCGCGCGCAGCATCCGCGAACGGATGAGGTGCGTGGCGATGTCCTTGTCGCCGAGCCCGAACCAGGTCGGCTCGGCCCCGTACGCGGCGAGTTCCTCCTTGACCACCCAGGTCTCGCCCGCGTGCCCCCAGCCGCGGGCAGGGTCGATGCCGCCGCCGAGGGTGTACATGCAGGTGTCGAGGTCGGGACAGATCCGCAGCCCGTGCATCCACACGTCGTCGCCGGTGTTGACCAGCGCCGTGATCTCGTGCGGGGAGTCCCCGGCGCCGATCGCGGGCAGTCCGAGTGCGGTCTTGACCCCGAGCAGGAAGCGGGCGCCGCCCACCCCGCCGACCAGTACGACGATCTTCACGACTGCGGATCCTCGCACGTCCGCTGCCCCGGGCCCCAGTACCGGTACCTGTGGTGCTCGGTACAGCCGAGCCCGGAATACAGCGCGAGCGCTCCGGTGTTGTCGACCGCCACCTGGAGCACCCACTGCTCCGCGCCCTGCGCGCGACCCCACGCGGCAAGGGCGTACAGCACCGCGCGGGCCAGGCCGCGGCGCCGGAAGTCCGGCCGCACGGCGAGCCGCGAGACGTGCAGCCAGCCGTCCACGATCGCCCCACGGACGGCACCCGCGGTGACACCGTCGGCGCTCACCACTCCGTAGCCCACCTTTCCGGTGGTCATCACGTGCCGTTCGGCGACGCTCGGTTCGGAGGTGCCGACCGTCAGCTCCCACCACTGCGAGGTGGGCCCGTCGAGCACTTCGGCACCAGGGCCGGGCCCGGCGGGCAGCGGGCCGGTCAGCACGCTCACCCGGTGACCGGCCGCGTGGCCGACCTGCTCACCCCAGCCCGCGGCGGCCACCGCACGCTCCTGCTCGCTGTCCTGCACGACCTGGACGGCCGGCGGAATCGCCCGGGCGTGGGCGAAGTCACACACGGCCGCGAGCGCCGCCGGGACGGTCATGCCGGGGTCGCCGACCGCGAGTGCGCTGTTCGCGCGGCCGGTGAAGCCGTCCGCCCAGCGCAGCCGCCACTGCCCCAGCGGCTCCCCGACGACCGGCGGCCACGCTTTCGAACAGACCATTTCGAGCTCTTCGTCGGCATACACGGTTAGATTGTGACGGAGAAGGGTGCCCGATTCCCAGGAGAACCTCATGAGCTACGTGCGCAAGGACGACCGGCACAACGACGACCTGGTCGACGAGATCGCCGACGGCTTCAAGCGGACGCTGGAGGAGAAACGCGAGGACGGCACGTCCGCCGGGCCGGGTTTCACCATCACCGGGGACGCCCGCGACGCCCCGCAGCCCCGTCGCCGGGACCGCTGAACGGCACGGATTCCGTTCCAGGGACAGGAATAAGGGTCGCCTAACCATTACCGGTGGTGCGGCAGGCGCGTAATGTCCGCACCAACGGCCCAGCAGGAGAAAAGCAGGAGTACGCAGTGACCTACGTGATCGCCGAGCCCTGCGTCGACGTGCTCGACAAGGCGTGTATCGACGAGTGCCCCGTGGACTGCATCTACGAGGGCGAGCGGATGTTGTACATCCACCCGGACGAGTGTGTCGACTGCGGCGCCTGTGAGCCGGTCTGCCCGGTCGAGGCGATCTACTACGAGGACGACGTGCCGGACAACTGGGCCGATTACACCAAGGCCAACGTCGACTTCTTCGACGAGCTGGGCTCGCCCGGCGGCGCGTCGAAGGTGGGCAAGACCGCGCACGACCCGGCCTTCATCAAGGCTTTGCCCCCGCAGGGCGAATGACCCGGCTGCCGGACTTCCCCTGGGATTCCCTCGCCGGGGTCAAGGCTCGCGCGCAGGCGGTCGAGGGTGGGATCGTGGACCTGTCCGTCGGCACGCCGGTGGACCCGGTGCCGGCGAGCATCCGCGACGCGCTCGCGCTGGTCTCGGACATCCCCGGCTACCCGGCCACGCACGGCACGCCCGCGCTGCGCTCGGCGGTGATCGAGGCGCTCGGGCGCCGGCACGGGATCACCGGCCTCGAACCGGACGCGGTGCTGCCGACCATCGGGTCGAAGGAGGCGGTGGCCTGGCTGCCGCGGCTGCTCGGCTTCGGGCCCGGCGACGTGGTGGTCATCCCGGAGCTGGCGTACCCGACGTATGAGGTGGGCGCGCTGCTCGCCGGTGCCGAGGTGGTGCGCGCGGACGGGCTGACCCAGCTCGGCCCGCGCCGCCCGGCGATGCTCTGGCTCAATTCGCCGTCGAACCCGACCGGTCGCGTGCTGGGCGTCGACCACCTGCGCAAGGTGGTCGAATGGGCCCGCGAGCGCGGCACGGTCGTGGTGTCCGACGAGTGCTACCTCTCGCTCGGCTGGGACGCGCAGCCGTTGTCCGTACTGCATCCGTCCGTCCATGGTGGACGGACGGATGGCCTGCTCGCGGTGCATTCGCTGTCCAAGTCGGCCAATCTGGCCAGCTACCGCGCCGGCTTCGTGACCGGCGATCCGAAGCTGGTCAAAGACCTGCTGGAGGTGCGCAAGCACGCCGGCATGATCGTGCCGCGGCCGGTGCAGGGGGCGATGGTCGCCGCGCTGACCGACGACGAGGCGCTGGCCGCCCAGCGCGAGCGCTACCAGCGGCGCCGGCTGGTCCTGCGCAAGGCGTTGCAGGACAACGGTTTCGAAATCTCGCACTCGGAGGCCGGGCTGTATTTGTGGGCCACCCGCGGTGAACCCGCGCTGACGACCGTCGAATGGCTGGCCGAGCGCGGCATCCTCGTCGCTCCTGGCACCTTCTACGGCCCGGCAGGCGGCTCCCACGTGCGCGTCGCGCTCACCGCGACCGACGAACGCATCGACGCGGCCGCCCAGCGCCTCTCCGCCTGAGCCCTCAGTAGTCGCGGCCGGTCAGTCCGCGGTAGACGAACCTGGTCATGGCCTCCACGGCGGCCTCGTCGGTCGGCGGTGGCCAGCCGGGCGTCGGGTTCAGCAGCCACAGCTGCGCGCAGCCTTCGACCAGCTGGTACATCATCGCGATCGACACGTGCGCCTCCGCGGGCAGCCGGTGCCCGGCGGCGCCGATGTGGTCGAGATGGCCGTGGAGGTCGGCGGCCTGCGCCGCGCCGAAACTCGCGAGCGTGGCGGCGAACTCGTCGTTCACCATGGCCGCCTGCCGCAGCGCCAGCATGATCGCCGCGTGTGAGCGGTAGTAGTCCCAGTACTCGCGGATGTGCCAGCGAACCGCCTCCGGGTCGGTGAAGTCGCTCAGATGATCCACGTCTCCGGCGCGCACGTCACTCGCCGCCGCGAGGTCGGCCAGCAGTGCCTCGAGCAGCTGCTCCTTGCCGGCGAAGTGGTTGTAGAACGATCCCGCGGCGCGGCCGGCTTCCGCCGTGACGTCGGTGATCTTCGTGTTCAGGTACCCCTTGCGGGCGAACACCCGGATGGCCGCCTCCTTGAGCGCAGCCTCCGTCTCGGCGGCCTTCTCCTTGCGGCTCGTGGCAGTCATGTACCGGCACCTCCTTGACAGGAACGCTAGCAGCGAGCAGTCTGAATCTACATTCACTGAATCATAGTTCATTGGAGGGGTCATGGACACGACGGTGCTGATCGCGGGAGCGGGGCCGGCCGGGCTGACGCTGGCGATCGATCTGGCACGCCGCGGGGTCGCGGTGCGCCTGGTCGACCAGGCGCAGGAGTACTTCGCCGGGTCCCGTGCGGACGGGTTGCAGCCGCGCACGCTGGAGGTCTTCGAGGACCTCGGCGTGCTGGACGCGGTGCTCGCGGCGGGCGCGGAGGGTTATCCGACGCGGGTGTACCTGGACGGGCAGTACACGACCGTGCGATGGATGCGGGAGCTGGCCGAGCCGACGCCGGACACGCCGTATCCGAACGGCTGCATGCTTGGCCAGTCACAGATCGAAGCGATCCTGCGCGACCGGCTGGCCGAGTTCGGGGTGCCGGTCGAGTTGCGCAGTGGGCTGACGGGTTTCACCCAGGACGAGGCGGGAGTGACTGCCGAGCTGTCCACCGGCGAGACCGTGCGCGCGCGGTACCTGGTGGGTGCCGACGGCGGGAAGAGCCTGGTGCGCAAGACGCTGGGCATCGCGTTCGAGGGCAGCACGGACGAATCGCTGCGGATGTTGCTCGGCGACGTGCAGGCCGAAGGCCTGGACCACAGCGCCTCCTACTGGTTCGCCACCTCGGACGACCCGAGGTCCGGGGTGATGTTCACCCCGCTGGCCGGCACGCCGTACTTCCAGTTCGGCTCGGAACTCGGCGAGGGTGAGCACGATCCGGAGACCTCACTGGCCGCGCTGCAGACCCGGCTCGACGCGATGTCCGGCGGCGCAGTCCGGCTGCACGACCTCGCGTGGTCCACGGTCTGGCGGCCGAACATCCGGCTCGCCGCGGAGTACCGAAGCGGCCGGGTGTTCCTCGTCGGGGACGCCGCGCACGTCAACCCGCCGACCGGTGGCCAGGGGCTCAACACCGGCGTGCAGGACGCGTACAACCTCGGCTGGAAGCTCGCCGACGGCACGCCGGAGGTGCTGGCCAGCTACGAACCGGAACGCCGGGCGGTGGCTGCCCGCGCGATCGGCGTTTCCACCGAGCTGCTGGAGAAGTACCTCGACGGCGCCGAGGACGCGCACCGGCGTGGCGACGAGACGAAGGGCCTCGACATCACCTACCGGGGCGGCCCGCTGGCACCGGCCGGGACGGGCGCGCTGCGTCCGGGCGACCGTGCGCCGGACGCTCCGCTGGCCGACGCGAACGGCAAGCAGGTGCGCCTGTTCGACCTGTTCCGCGGTCCGCACGCGACCGAACTCCGGTTCGGGGACGGCCCGCTCGGCTCGCAGCACCCGGCGTACCGCGTGGTGCCCGCCGGTTCGGTCGCGAAGGGCGAGGAGCTGGTCGACATGAGCGGCCACGCGTTCGCGGCGTACGCCGCCGAGCCCGGCCGCCGAGTCGTGGTCCGGCCGGACGGGTACGTCTGGTCGGTGGACTGAGGCGGGTGAGCCGGGCGGTTGTGCCCGGCAGGTGAGGTGAGCTGGGTGCTCGTGCCGGGTGGGGCGTGGCTGCGTTGCTGGTGAGGTGAGCCGGGTGGTTGTGGCTGCCGGTGGGGCGATCCGGGGGGCGCGCTGCCGGTGGGTGAGCTGGGCGATCGTGCCGGGTGGGGCGTGGTTGCGTTGCTGGTGGGGTGAGCCGGGTGGTCGTGGCGGCTGGTGGGTGGGCTGGGGGCTCGTGCCGGGTGGGGCGTGGTTGCGTTGCTGGTGGGGTGAGCCGGGTGGTCGTGGCGGCTGGTGGGTGGGCTGGGGGCTCGTGCCGGGTGGGGCGTGGTTGCGTTGCTGGTGGGGTGAGCCGGGTGGCCGCGCTGCCGTTGCTGAGTTGCGGTGCGCCGGGAAGTCGAGTCGTGCCGCCGGGGATGCCTTGCACGGCAAGGCATCCCCGGCTCGCCGCAGCGGGGTGGTGGCGCGAACGGCACGGCCGGGTCCGGCTCGCCGGTCAGGTCGGTCCGGCGCTGCCGAGGCCCGGCGGAAGCCCGGCCGAGTCCGGCCAGACCTGGGCCGGCGGAAGCCCGGCCGAATCCGGCCTCACCGGCCAGGTCGGTCCGGCCCGGCAGAAGCCCGGCCAGACCCGGGCCGGCCGAAGCGCTGCCGAAGCCGGCCCGGCCGAATCCGGCCGAATCCGGACTCACCGGCAGGCCGAAGCCCAGCCCGGCCGAAGCCGGCCCGGCCGAAGCCGGCCAGGCGGGGCGTCGCCGGTCAGGAGACGGGGCGGGCGGCTTTGCGGATGCGCTTCCACCGTCCGGGCCACGCGGCTCGTGTTTCGGCCTGTTTGGCCAGCTCGTGTTCGGCGACGCGGCCCGCGATGAAGCCCAGCTCGGCGTCGGTACCGGCGACGGCGGCGCGTACCTTCTCGGCGGCCACCACGGCGTCCTGGTGATCGCCGAGCGCGGTCTGGAACTTGCGCGTCGCTTTGATCAGTCCGGCGAGCTTCGCGGCTTGCTTCTTCTTCGCCGACGCACGCGCCAGCTCCGCGGTGTAGCGCAGCTTCTTGCCGTGGATGCGCAGCCGGTGCAGGTCGCCGTCCGGGGGCGGGGACGGCAGCGCGCGGACCGCCTTGGTCAGCTTCCGGTACCGCTTGCGCACGTCGGCGGCGAGGTTCGGCTCGGCAGCCGGGGTCTCGTCGATCTCGTGGTCGGGAAGCCGGGTGAGCTGGGCGACGCTCTGCAGCAGCGTCGCGTAGCGCGGGGCGGCCATGGCCTCGGCCAGCCGCTCGCGGGCCGCTGCGCGTTCGGCGACGAAGAGGGACACCAGCCGGCGCCCTGCGGGCTGGTCACGGACCTCGAACGTGGCCACGACCTCGCGGAGGTGGTCGATCAGCACGTCGTAGTCGCGGACCTCGCCCAGCGCCTGGCCCAGCCAGGCCAGCTCCGCCCGGACCTGTTCGCTCGCCGGCCCGAGCAGCCGTCCGGACGCCCTGAGCGTGCTGCGCATCCGGCGCAGCGCGACCCGCATCCGGTGCACGTCCTCCGGATCGGTACCGGCTCGGGCACCCGGTTCGTGCGCGAGCAGTTTCCGGAGCTCGCGCTCGAGCCCGACGCGCAGGTGCGTGGCGGCCGGCGCTGCCGGACCGGCTTTCCGCGGCTTCCGGGGGAGCCCGAGCGCGGCCGGTGTGGTCGGTTCCGGTGCGTGCGGCGTCGGTGTGGTGGTCATCACCTCAATGGTAGGTGAACGAACGGCGCCTGCGGAGACGGAAAACGGGTGCCTCCTGCAAGGGAGACACCCGCTGTCCGGTGGCCGGACTGCTCGCCCGTTCAGTTGGCGTGCAGTGCGGCGTTCAGCTCAATGCCCGCACCGGTCCTCGGCACGACCTCCACCGCGCCGGTCGCGGAGTTGCGCCGGAACACGGCGCCGGAAATGCCGGTGAGCTCGCGGGCCTTCACCGTCTTGCCGTCGACCTCGACCTTGGTACCGGAGGTCACGTACAGGCCGGCCTCAACCACCGTGTCGTCGCCGAGGGAGATGCCGATACCGCCGTTCGCGCCGATCAGGCAGCGCTCGCCGACGGAGATCACCTCGGTCCCGCCGCCGGAGAGCGTGCCCATGATCGACGCGCCGCCACCGATGTCGCTGCCGTCGCCGACGACGACACCGGCCGAGATGCGTCCCTCGACCATCGACGCGCCGAGCGTGCCCGCGTTGTAGTTCACGAAGCCTTCGTGCATGACGGTGGTGCCCGGTGCCAGGTGGGCGCCGAGGCGCGCGCGGTCCGCGTCGGCGATGCGGACGCCGGTGGGCGTGACGTAGTCGACCATGCGCGGGAACTTGTCCACCCCGTACACGGTGACCGCGCCGCGGGAACGCAACCGCAGCCGGGTCTGCTCGAAGCCTTCGACCGGGCACGGCCCGTGGTTGGTCCACACGACGTTGGCCAGCAGGCCGAAGATGCCGTCGAGGCTCTGTCCGTGCGGCCGGACCAGCCGGTGCGAAAGCAGGTGCAGGCGCAGGTACACGTCGTGCGCGTCGGCGGGGGCGGCGGCAAGGCTGCCGATCGTGACGCGCACCGCGACGACCTCGGCACCGCGGTCGGTGTCCAGGCCCAGCAGCGCGGCAGCGGCCTCGCCGAGCAGCTCCGCGGTCTGTTCCGCGGTCAGCCGCTCCGTGCCGGAAGTACCCGGCCCGGTCAGCTTCGGCTGCGGATACCAGGTGTCCAGCACCGTCCCGTCGGACGTCACGGTGGCCAGCCCGACGCCGACGGCGCCGGTCTTCTCGGGGTCAGGGGTCTGCTCGCTCACGCCGGTCACGGTAGCCGAGCCGCGCCGCCTCAGCCCGTGGTGGCCTGCTGGTTCACCTGCTTCTTCACCGCGGTGATGGCGGTCGCGATGTCGCTGAGCGCCTTCGTGCACGCGCCGCCCGGCGAAGGCACGGTGGTGCACCCGGCGCCGCGGAACGCGCCGACTGCCTGGTCCAGCGCGGTGCCCTGGGCGTCGAGCGGCCGGTTGACGGTCTTGCCCGCCTGCGCCCGCTGGTGCACGGCGCCTGCGGTGCCGCCGACCTCGGTGACGTACTTCTCACAGCCGCGGGGCAGCTGCGTCTCCGGGCTGCTGTAGCAGGCGTCCGCGGAGAGCGCGTCGAGTTTGATCGGCAGGGCGTCCGGGCCCGGGGTACCCGGGTTGGGGCCGGGCGTGGGACCCGCCTCGTGGCTGCAGCCGGTCAGGACGACGGTAAGGACGCCCAGAGCGACCAGGGAGGTTCGCGTGCGCACGTCCCTCACGGTAGCCCCCGCCTGACCTGGGTACGGTGCCGGTATGACCTCGCTCGACCTGCGTGCCGACCCTGCCGACCTCACTGCCGCTCTGGTGGACGTGTTCAGCGTTTCGGGCCAGGAGGCGAAGCTGGCGGACGCGGTGCAGGCCGCGCTCGTCGAGCAGGCGCCGCACCTCGAAGTGGTGCGCAACGGCGACGCCGTGCTCGCCCGCACGCAGCTCGGCCGCGGCTCGCGCGTCGTGCTGGCCGGGCACCTGGACACCGTGCCCGAGAACGGGAACCTGCCCTCGCGGCGCACCGGCTCCGGCGGCGACGAGGTGCTGCACGGCCTGGGCTCGGTCGACATGAAGGGCGGCGACGCGGTGTTCCTGCACCTGGCCGCCACCTTGCCGGAGCCGAAGCACGACATCACGTTCGTCTTCTACGACAACGAGGAAGTCGAGGCCACCCGCAACGGTCTCGGCCGCATCGAGCGCGAGCTGCCCGAATGGCTCGCCGGTGACCTGGCGATCGTCGGCGAACCGTCGAACGGCGTGATCGAGGCCGGCTGCCAGGGCACGCTCCGCGTCGAGGTGCGCACGAGTGGTGCCCGCGCGCACACGGCACGCGCGTGGATGGGGGAGAACGCGATCCACGCGCTTGCCGAGCCGTTGGGCCGGCTGGCCGGATACTCGCCGCGGGTGGTGGACATCGACGGCCTCACCTACCGCGAAGGCTTGCAGGCCACCGGTATTTCCGGCGGCGTGGCCGGGAACGTGGTGCCGGACGCGGCGGTGCTGACGGTGAACCACCGGTTCGCCCCGGACCGTAGTTCACCGCAGGCCGAAGCCCATGTGCGCAAGGTGTTCGACGGGTTCGACGTGTCCCTTGTGGACCTTTCACCGGCGGCGCTGCCCGGGCTGTCCGCACCGGCGGCCGCGGAACTGGTGGCCGCGGCCGGCGGACGGGCGGCGGCCAAACTCGGCTGGACGGACGTGGCCCGGTTCGCCGCACTGGGCATGCCCGCGGTCAACTTCGGCCCCGGCGATCCCACGCTCGCGCACACGCAGCAGGAGCACGTGCGGGTCGCGGAGATCCGGCAGGTCGCGGACACACTGCGCACGTTCCTGGCGTGAAGAGGTCGGCGGGTTTCGTGCGGCCTGCCGGCCGGCGAACTCATGCGGGCCGGGTACCTGACCCGCATGAGAGGTCAGCGGCCCTGCAGTGACTTCACGGTGTCGCCGAAGCTCCAGCCCTTCGAGCCGTCCCAGTTGAGCGACCAGGTCATCAGGCCCTTGAGCCCCGGCACGCTCCGGTAGGCCTCGGACACCAGATCCGGCGACAGGTACCCGCCACCGGCCCCCTGCTGGGCCGGCAGTCCGGGAACCTGTTTGTCCAGCGGGATCTTCACCGTGGTGCCCTGCACGGTCAGGCCCTGCTCCAGGCACTGCGTCTGCACGGTGAAGCCCTGGACGGTGCCCGCCTCGTAGCTGTCGCCCGAGCAGCCGTACATCGAGCCGTTGTAGTACTGCATGTTCAGCCACCACAGCCGGCCGTTGTCCAGGTACTTCTTGATGATCGGCAGATACGATCCCCAGATCGAGCCGTAGGTGACGGATCCGCCGGTGACGTACGCGGTTTCCGGGGCCATGGTGAGCCCGAAGTTCGCCGGCATCCGGGCGAGCACGCCGTCGATGATGCGCACCAGATTGGCCTGGGAAGCCGACAGTGTCGTGATGTCCCCGCTGCCGGACAGGCCGGTCTCGATGTCGATGTCGATCCCGTCGAAGTTGTACTTCTGCAGGATCGGCACGATGGTGTCCACGAACCGGTCCGCGACCGTGCTGGACGACAGGTCGATGCCCGCCGTCGCGCCGCCGATCGACATCAGGATGGTGGCACCGGCGGCTTTCGCGGCGCACATCTCCGCCGGTGTGGCGACCTTGACCCCGGTGTCCATCCCGTCCTGCCACAGCACGGTGCCGTCCGAGCTGATCACCGGGAAGGCCGCGTTCAGCACGGTGTAACCGTGCTGTCCGATGCGCGCGTCGGTGATCGGCACCCAGCCGAGACCGGGATGGACCCCGTTCGCCTCGCCGTCCCAGTTCTCCCAGTAACCCTGCAGGACCGGGCCGTCCGGCCGGGACTTCACCGCGCAGGTGTCCGCCTGCGGTGCCGCCCCGGCGGGCGCCGTCCCGGCCAGCGGCAGGACGAGCAATCCGGCCAGTACCGGTACGGACCACAGCACTTTCCGTGACCGCAGTGGTTTCCGCGACCACAGCGCTTTTCGTGATGACAGGACTTTCCGCGACCACAGAGCGTTCCGAGATTTCCGACCGAACATGACGGCTCCCGTCTGAGCACGGTTCCCCCGGTTGCGCTGCACACTAGGCCGCCGCGGACGTCGTTGCGTACCGGCGTTCGGGTGGTCTAGACAAATCGAAGGGCCGCCGCGGACAGGTCCACGGCGGCCCTTCGATGCTCGATGCGTCAGCCGCAGGTCGGCTCGCCGCTCACCTCGGGCACGCTGATCGCGCTCCACGCCGCCTTGACGGTGTCGAACTCGGTGCAGCTGTCCGGGTACAGCTCCTTGGCGGCCTCCAGGGTGGCCTCACGGGCGGCCTGGTGGTCCCACGACGAGGTCTTCTTGAGCAGGCCGTTGTAGAAGATCTCGCCCGCCTTCTGGATGCCGACCCCGGTCACCGTGCTGTCGTCACAGGTCGGGCTGGCCGGCTTGCCCTCCGGCGCGGAACCCTCGGCCAGCAGGTAGAACCAGTGGTTCTGCGGGCCGGCCGCGGCGTGCACCTCGGTGTTCGGGATGTCGTCGGAGTAGCAGTTCGGGTCGCCGACCTTCGACGGGTCGTACATGTACCGGATCGGCCCGTCGCCGACCAGGTTCACGCCCTCGCCGACCTCGTAGTCCGGGGTGTCCTTCGGGTTGTTCGCGTACGCCTCGGTCAGCGCGCCGAAGATGTCGCCGGTCGACTCGTTGAGGCCGCCGTTCTCGTTGCCGAAGCCCGAGCCGCCGGGGGTGTTCTGGAAGACGCCGTGGCCGAACTCGTGCGCCACCACGTCCATCGAACTCGCCTGGCGCTGGTTGTCCGAGGCATGGCCGAAGTGCGTGGAATGGCCGTCCCAGTAGGCGTTCGCGTCGTCGAGTCCGACCGAGGCGGGGAAGCCCTTGCCGTTGCCGTCGATTCCGTCGCGGCCCAGCCAGTCCTTCAGCATCTTCCACTCGGTCTGCACGCTGAAGAGCGCGTCGACGCAGGCCGTTTCCAGGCTCGTGCCGGAACCGTCGCCCCACTGGTCGTCGGGGCCGGAGAACACGTCGCCGCCCTCTTCGCCGCAGCTGATGCCGGAACGGCCGGGGTCGGTCATCGAGTACGTGCCGCCGTCGCCGGTGGTGTCGATGTCCACGTCGCCGACGTAGTAGCTGTTCCCTTGACCGGCAACGGTTTTCGCCGTTCCCGGTTGGGCAGCGGACCCGGTCGGCGCTTCCGACTTCACGTCGTCGCGCTGGGCCAGCACCGATCCGTTCGCGGCGTCGACGAGCACGTGCAGGTTGCTCGGCGTGGTCGGCGTGGTCACTGAGCGGCCGGCGACGACCACCTCGTAGGCCAGCTTCGGCTCGGCACCGCCGAACACGACCAGCTCCGGTTCGCGCACACTGTCCACAGTGGCCAGCTGCTTGCGGGCGACGCCGGCCGCGCGGTTCGCGTCCACACCCGGCGTGGTGCCCACCTTGATCGCCGCGGTGTTCGCGGCCGCGGTGCCCCGGACGTGACCGGCGCTGTCGCTGGTGACCACCGCGTCCCCGCCGACCACGCGCAGGCCCTGGTAAGTGCGTTCGTAGGCGTTGTAGAACAGTCCCGCGTCACCGGCGGTGGTGCCGACGCGGTGGAACGCTTCGGCCGGGCCCTTCAGCAGTGCGGCCACGCCGCTGTCGGCCGCCGCGGCGGCGACCGCGAGCGGATCGGCGGGAGGCGGGGCGGGAGCCGCGGCCGCCGGCGTCACCGGCAGGGCGAGCAGGGAGAGGGCGAGACCGGCAGCGGCCACACCGGTGGTGAGCCCGGATTTGGACGGCATCGGGGTCCTTTCGGGTGCACGGATGGGGAAGGGGAGTCCGGTGCACGGGGTGATCAAGCCCGCGGACACCGTGAGTAAAGGGGTGGTCACGGGGCCGGTCAATGCGCCGAACGGCCCAGCGCGCGCTGCCCGCGTGGTGATCAGGTACCGGAAAACCCATGCACAGCAGCGAATTCCTCACCGCTGCCGGGAATGGCCGACTTTCGTAGGGAATCGCCGGGAACCGGCCGTTCGTAGGCATACCGGTGGTCCGGTCCGGACGTTCACTTCCGGGTCACCGACTCGTCACGCTGTGGTGCCGACGCGCGCGGCCCGGTGGTCACTCCGGCCCGTAGGCTTGGCTGGTGAGCGAACAGTCTGAGTTCCCCGACGGCCAGTACCCCGAGCGTCCGGTGGAACGGCACAAGGGCCCGGTCGTGCTCCGGCGCGACCGGCGTGACCAGGGCAGCACCACCGACCAGCGGCTGCTCGACTCGCGGGGGCCGAGCGACTGGGTGCACACCGACCCGTGGCGGGTGCTGCGCATCCAGGCCGAGTTCGTGGAGGGCTTCGGCGCGCTGGCCGAAGTGCCGCGGGCGGTGACCGTGTTCGGGTCCGCGCGTACGAAGCGGGACAACCCGGAGTACGAGCTGGGCCGCAAGCTCGGCGGATCGCTCGCCTCGGCCGGGTTCGCGGTGATCACCGGTGGTGGGCCGGGTGCGATGGAGGCGGTGAACCGCGGCGCGGCCGAGGCCGGTGGCTTCTCCATCGGGCTGGGTATCGAGCTGCCGTTCGAACAGGGCCTGAACCCGTGGGTCGACCTCGGGGTGAACTTCCGCTACTTCTTCGCCCGCAAGACCATGTTCATCAAGTACTCGCAGGCCTTCATCTGCCTGCCCGGCGGGTTCGGCACGCTGGACGAGCTGTTCGAGGCGCTCACCCTCGTGCAGACGAAGAAGGTCACCAAGTTCCCCGTGGTGCTCTTCGGCACCGAGTACTGGGGCGGGCTCTACGACTGGATCGCCAAATCGGTGCTCGACGGCGGCAAGATCGGCGAGAAGGACCTGGAGCTGCTGCACCTGACCGACGACATCGACGACGCGGTACGCGTGGTTCAGGAGTCCTACCAGGCCTGGGAGGACACGCACTGATGCGGATCTGTGTGTTCTGCGGCTCGTCCACCGGGTTCTCCCCGGAGTACGCCGAAGCCGCCGCCGGAGTCGGCAAGCTGCTGGCGCAGCGCGGGATCGGGCTGGTCTACGGCGGCGCGAGCGTGGGCACCATGGGAGTGGTGGCCGACGCGGCGCTGGCCGCGGGCGGCGAAGTACAGGGCGTGATCCCGGAAGTGCTTTCCAGCGTGGAAATCGCGCACGGCGGCCTCACCGAACTGCACGTGGTGGCCGACATGCACCAGCGCAAGGCGAAGATGGCCGCACTGTCCGACGCGTTCGTCGCGCTGCCCGGCGGTGCGGGCACGCTGGAGGAGCTGTTCGAGGTGTGGACCTGGGCCCAGCTCGGGCTGCACAGCAAGCCGATCGGATTGCTGGACGTCGGCGGGTACTACGCGCAGCTGGTGTCCTTCGCCGACCACATGGTCACCGAAGGCTTCCTGCGCCAGGACACCCGCGCCCTGCTGACCGTGGAGGCTGACGCGGCGAAACTGGTGGACAAGCTCACCGGGATCAGCGCCGCACCTTGAACCGCAGGTGCAGCACGCCCTCGCCCTGGATGACCACATGCGGATCGGCCAGCAGCTGCCGGCCTTCGAGGGCACCGAAGTAGCGCTTGCCCGTGCCGAACACCACGGGCACCACGTCCATCGCCACTTCGTCGACGAGCCCGGCCGCGAGAACCTGGCCGCCCACCTGGCCGGCGTTCACCGCGACCGCGCGTTCCCCGGCGAGCTCTCGCGCCTTGGCGATCGCCGCGGGCACCTCGCCGACGAAGTGGCAGGACGCCTCCGGATGCCAGCCTTCGGGCTTGGGCCGGTGTGACACCACGACCAGGTGGTCCCCGGCGGGCGGCTGGCCTTCCCAGCCGTTCACCAGGTCGAACAGGCTGCGGCCCAGGACGATCGCGCCGAGGGAGGCCCACATCTCCCGCACGTACCCGGCCGAGGCGCTCGACACCCGGAAGTCGCTTCCGGCGCCGGAATGGTCGTACTGCCGCTCGTCACGGGCCGGCCGGATCGGGGTGTCCCCGCCGAAGTACCACTCGTGCAACGGCCCGACGTCGTCGTGCTCGTCCGCGATGAAGCCGTCCACCGACACCACACTGTGCAGGATGACCGCGCCCACGGGTTTCTCCTCGGTTCAGGCGGACTTGTCGTCCGGTCTCTTGTGATAGCTGTCCACGTACTCCTGGCCGGACAGCTCGAGGATCGCGTACATGATCTCGTCGGTGACCGAACGGCGGATCGCCGACGCCGACTCCATGCCCTCGTAACGGGAGAAGTCCAGCGGAGCACCGAAACGCACCCGGATCTTCGCCGGCCGCGGGATCCGGGCGCCGTCCGGCTGCAGGCCTTCGGTGCCGAAGAGCGCGACCGGGACCACCTTCGCGCCGGTGGACAGCGCGAGCGCCGCGACGCCGGTGTGCCCGCGGTGCAGGCGGCCGTCGAGAGAGCGCGTGCCCTCCGGGTAGATCGCGAAGACGCCGCCGTCCTCGAGCACCTTGCGGCCGGCTTCCAGCGCGGCCAGCCCGGCCTGCGCGTTGCCGCGTTCCACCGGCACGTACCCGAGCGCGTCGAGTGAGCGGGCGATGAACCGGCCCTTGAGGCCCTTGCCGGTGAAGTACTCGGCCTTGCCGAGGAAACGCACCTTGCGCGGGGTGGTGAAGGTGATCACACCGGTGTCCAGCGCCGCCCGGTGGTTGGCGGCCAGGAGCACCGGACCGTGTCCCGGCACGTTCTCCACCCCCTCGACCCGCGGCCGGTAGAGCACGCGGACGAGCGGGCCGAGCACGAAGCGGACGAGCAGGGACAGCAAGAGTTCTCCCTCCGGTGGACCGGGCACCGACTCCAGCATGGCACGATCGCCGCCATGAGCTGGTTCGAGCGGCGCACCTGGCAGGAGCCCGGGTGGAGCACCGCGGCCATCCTGGCGGCGAAGCGGGGCCGCACGGTGTCGGTGGTGTTGCCGGCGTTGAACGAGGAGCAGACCGTTGCCGAAGTGGTCGCCTCGGTGCGGCCGCTGCTCGGCACCGTGGTGGACGAACTGGTCGTGGTCGACTCCGGCTCCACCGACGCGACCGCCGAGGTGGCCGCCGCCGCGGGAGCGCGGGTGGTGCGGCGCGAGGACGTGTTGCCGGAGGTGCCGCCGCGTCCGGGCAAAGGTGAGGTGCTGTGGCGTTCGCTGGCCGCGACCACCGGCGACGTGCTCGTGTTCCTCGACTCCGACCTGGTCGACCCGGACCCGTCGTTCGTGCCCGCGCTGCTCGGGCCGATGCTCACCGAGACGGGTGTGCACCTGGTGAAGGGCTTCTACCGCCGTCCGCTGCGGCTGGAGAGCACCGGCGGCGGCCGGGTGACCGAGCTGCTGGCCCGTCCGGTGCTGTCCGCGTTGCGCCCGGCGCTGGCCGAACTGGTGCAACCGCTGGGCGGCGAGTACGCGGGCACCCGCGAATTCCTCGAAACGGTGCCGTTCGCCGGCGGGTACGGCGTGGAGATCGGCCTGCTGATGGACGCCGAGGCCCGCTACGGACTGGACGCGCTCGCCCAGGTCAACCTCGGCGTGCGCAAGCACCGCAACCGGTCGCTGCTGCAACTGGGCGTGATGTCCCGCCAGATCCTCGCCGCGGCGCTGGAGCGCTCCGGGATGCCGGCCGGCGAAACGGACCGGTTCACCCAGTTCGTGCCGGTGTCCGGGGAATGGCTGCCGGACGTGACCGAGGTGCCGCTGGCCGGACGGCCGCCGATGCGGGAGGTGCTGGCCGGGCGCGCCGGGAGCTGAGCACGTCCGAAGTGGACCCGGGCGTGCTCACGCGACGGTGCGCGCACCGGTGTGCCACGATCGGGAGGTGACGACCGCGCTGATCTACCTCGTAGTCATGCTGCTGGTGGCCGCCGTCGTGTTCCTGCTGGCCGCGGTGGTGTTCGGCCGCGGCGAGGAACTCGCCCCGCTGCCGCCGGGCAGTTCGCCCACCCGGCTGCCCGCCGAGGACATCCACGGCGACGACGTGCGGCAGGTGCGGTTCCAGCTCGTGCTGCGTGGCTACAAGATGTCCGAAGTGGACTGGGTGCTGCGCCGGCTGGGCGGGGAGCTGGACGAGCTGCGCGCGCACGTCGCCCGGCTGGAGGCGGCGAAGGCCGGCGGCGCGCACCGGGGGCCCGCGGGTGAGTGACCTGGTCCTGTCGGTCGACGTCGCGGCACCCGCCGGTACGACCTGGCTCGCGCTCACCGACTGGAACCGCCAGGGCGAATGGATGCTCGGCACGTCGGTGCGCGTGACCGAGGGCAACGGGCGCAGCGTGGGCTCCCGGCTCTCCGCGTTCACCGGGATTGCCGGGGTCGGTTTCACCGACACCATGGAGATCACCTCGTGGGAGCCGCCGCTGCGGTGCACCGTGCGCCACCTCGGCCGGATCGTGCGCGGCACCGGTACCTTCCAGGTGGTCGCGAAGGGCGCGGGGGACTGCACGCTGGTCTGGGCGGAACATCTGAGCCTGCCGTTCGGAGTCGTCGGCCGGGCAGGCTGGCCGGTGGTGCGCCCGGCGTTCGCGCTCGGCGTACGGCAGTCGCTGCGGCAGTTCGCGCGGTTCGCGGAAAACTATTCGATGGGGGACCAGCAGTGACCGACCTGCTCGGCGACGACGGGGTGGCGCGCTGCCCGTGGGGCAACTCGGCGCCGGACTACGCGGCCTACCACGACGAGGAGTGGGGCTTCCCGCTGCACGGTGAGCCGGAGCTGTACGAGCGGCTGTGCCTCGAATCGTTCCAGTCCGGGCTGTCCTGGATCACCATCCTGCGCAAGCGGGAGAACTTCCGGAAGGCGTTCCATGGCTTCGTGCCGGCGAAGGTGGCCCGGTTCGGCGAGGCCGACGTGGCTCGGCTGATGCAGGACGCGTCGATCGTGCGCAACCGCGCGAAGATCGAGGCGGCGGTGAACAACGCCCGTGCCATCGCCGACCTCGACCGTCCGCTCGACGAGCTGCTGTGGTCGTTCGCCCCGAAGAAGCACCGGCGTCCGCGCACGCTCGCCGACGTGCCCGCGGTGACCGACGAGTCGAAGGCGATGGCGAAGGACCTGAAGAAGCGCGGCTTCGCCTTTCTCGGCCCGACCACCTGTTACGCGCTCATGCAGGCGACCGGCATGGTCGACGACCACCTCCGGGACTGCTTCCGCGCCTCGTGAGTGCTGAAGCCGGTTCTAACCGGCGTCAGCACTCACGAGGTCTCACTTGCCCTGGAAGTCCGGCTTGCGCTTGGTGACAAAGGCTTCCACGGCTTCGCCGTGGTCGGCGGTCTTGCCGAGCGCGCCCTGCGCGGCGTCCTCCGCCTCCAGCGCTTCGTCCAGAGAGGACTGCGCGGCCACGGCAAGCACGTGCTTGATCTTCGAGTAGGCCACGGTCGGGCCGGCCGCCAGCTTCGTGGCCGCGGCCTGTACGCGTGCGGTCAGCTCCTCGTCCGGCACGACCTCGCCGACGATCCCGATGCGCAGCGCCTCCGCGGAGTCGACCTTGCGCCCGAGCAGCATCAGCTCGGAGGCGCGGCCGAGACCGATCAGCCGCTGCAACGTCCACGACGCACCGGAGTCCGGTCCGAGACCGACGTTCGCGAACGCCATCAGGAACGACGAGGACTCGGCCGCGATCCTCAGGTCGCAGGCGTAGGCGAGCGCCGCGCCCGCCCCGGCCGCGGTGCCGTTCACGGCCGCGATCACCGGCTTCGGCATGCCGATGATCGCCCGGACCATCGGGTTGTAGTGCTCGCTGACCGTGTTCAGCGGCGCCGGGTCGTTCGCCTGCAGCAGCCCCACGTGCTCCTTCAGGTCCTGCCCGGCGCAGAACGCCTTGCCGGTGCCGGTGAGCACGACCGCACGCACGCCGGCGTCCTCGGCGGCGGCGCGCAGCTCGGCCAGCAGCCGCTCCTTGAGCTCGACGGTCAGCGAGTTGTACGCCTGCGGCCGGTTCAGGGTCAGCGTGCGCACGCCGTCGGCGTCGGCGGACAGCAGGACTTCGGATGTGGTCACTGGTGCTCCTCTGCGGGCGGTGAGTCGGTCCGCCGCCGAGTCTTTCACCCCCGCCGGGCGGCATACCAGCACGGATGCGTCCGCAAATGATCGGTCCGCGTTCGCGCCCGGCCGCTGATGAGGGACAATGGAGTCCTGGACCCGGCTGGCATGGGAGTGCGCGACCCGGGCGCGCCGGTTGAGACGGAGGGAGCACGCTATGGCGGCCATGAAGCCCCGGACCGGAGATGGTCCCCTCGAAGTGACCAAGGAGGGGCGGGGCCTCGTGATGCGGGTGCCACTGGAGGGTGGCGGCCGGTTGGTCGTCGAACTGTCCGCGGAGGAAGCGAAGGACCTCGGCGTGGCATTGCAGGAGGTCACCGGCTGATTCCGGCTCCATCCACTCTGTCCGATGTGCACCCCGGTCTCCGCTGGAGGCCGGGGTCGCGGTTCGTCTGCGCCCGAAGGTAGCTCGCTGTGCGTAATCCACTACCAGCCGTCCCCACGAAACTGCCCGAGATCGAGGTCGTCGCCGCGGCCCGGCGAGGGATCCCGCGAGCCACGCTGGCCGCGGCGCCCGCCGAGGGTGAAGAGGCGGTGCGTGCCGGTGAGGTGCGCGAGCTCGCCGAAGACGGGGATTCACCGCGCTGGGTCGCGGGAATCGGGGAAGGCGAGCCGAAGGACTTCCGCCGCGCCGGTGCGGCGCTGGCGCGCTCGCTGCGCGACGCGGCGGCGGAGAGTCCGATCCGGACAGTGCAGGTGACGCTGCCCGAGAGCGTCACCGCGGCGCAGGTCGGCGAGCTGGCGACCGGTTTGTCGCTGGGCGGCTACCGCTTCGTGGTCACCGCGAGCGAGCCGAAGCCGCCGGTGCCGGCGGTGCGGCTGATCGCCGGGGACGGTCCGGCGGCGGAGTTCGCCCGCGAGGTGGCGCGGGTGCGGACGCTGGCCGCGGCCGCCGCGTTCACCCGGGACCTGGCGAACGCCCCGTCGAATGTGAAGAACCCGGCGTGGCTGGCGAACACCGCGGCCAAGGTCGTCGGGGAGCCGGTACGGGTGACCGTGCGGGACGAGAAGTGGCTGGCGGAGAACGGGTTCGGCGGCGTACTGGCGGTCGGCGGCGGCTCCGCCTCGCCGCCGCGGCTGATCGAACTCGACTACCGCCCGCGTAGCGCGGCGCAGCACCTGTTGCTCGTGGGCAAGGGCATCACGTTCGACACCGGTGGCCTGTCGCTGAAGCCGAACGACGGAATGCACCTGATGCGCACCGACATGGCGGGCGGGGCGGCCGTGCTCGGCGCGGTGCGCGCGATCGCCGAGCTCGGCCTGCCCGTGCGGGTGACCGCGCTGGTCCCGGCGGCGGAGAACCACGTGTCCGGCGGTTCGTACCGGCCGGGCGACATCGTGCGGCACTACGGCGGCCGGACCACCGAGGTCGGCAACACCGACGCCGAAGGCCGGATGGTGATGGCCGACGCGCTGGCGTACGGCATCGAACGTTTCAAGCCGGACCTGGTGGTCGACGTGGCCACCCTGACCGGCGCGATGAAGGTTTCCCTCGGACTGCGCACCGGAGGCGTCTTCGCGACCGAGGACGCGATCGCGAAACGCGTCGTCGAGGCCGGTGCCCGTGTCGGCGAGGCGTGGTGGCGGATGCCGCTGGTGGAGGACTACGCGAGCGGTGTGGAAGGCACGCTCGGTGATGTGCGCCAGGCACCCGGCGGCCCGGGCGGCATCATGGCGGCGCTGTTCCTGCGGGAGTTCACCGAGGGCCTGCCGTGGGCCCACCTGGACATCGCCGGCCCGGCCCGTGCGGACAAGGCATACGACGACGTGGTCCCCGGCGCATCGGGATTCGCGGCGCGAACGCTGGTGGAGCTGGCGGCTTCCTACGCCGGGTGATCCCGGCGGCTGGCGAGGACGTGGTTGCGGAAGTTGTGGACGGCGGGTGGTTGTGGTTCGCCGGTGCGCCAGGCGAGGCCGATGGTGCGGCTGGCTGGTGGGGTGAGGGTGATTTCGGTGACTCCGGCGGGGGTGCCGGGTTCGAACAGTGGCAGTAGTGCGACTCCCAGCCCGGCCGCGACGAGGCCGCGTACGGTGTCCGACTCCTGGCCTTCGAACGCGACTTTCGGCGTGAAACCGGCGGCGGCGCACAGGTCGTCGGTGATGCGGCGGAGGCCGTAGCCCGGTTCCAGGAGCACGAACGGCTCGTCCGCCAGCTCCGCCACCCGCACGGTGCGTCGGCCGGCCAGACGGTGTCCCGCGGGGACCGAAAGCACGATCGGCTGCTCGTCGAGCGCGACGGACTCCAGCCGTTCGTCCTCCGGCAGCGGGGCGAGCAGCGCCAGGTCCAGCTCGCCCGCGGTCAGCCGGTCCAGCATGTCCTGCCGGGAGCCCTGGACGAGGGTGAACCGGGCGCCGGGCGCGTGCGCGCGGTAGCCGCGCAGCAGCTCCGGTACGAGGGCACGGCCGAGCAGGTGCAGGAACCCCAGCACGATCCGGCCGCTCGCCGGTTCGATCTCCTCGCGGGCCAGCCGGGCACCGGCATCGACCGCGGTCAGCGCCCGCTCCGCGGCTTCGGCGAGCAGTTCGGCGGCCCGGGTCAGCCGCACGCCCCTGCCGTCCGGCACGGTCAGCGGAGCACCGAGTGAACGGCTCAACGCGGCCAGCCGCCGGCTGACCGTCGGCTGCGGCACCCCCAGCAGCTCCGCTGTGCGGGTGACGTTCCCGGTCTCCCGAAGCGTGGCGAGCAACAGCAGATGCGGGGCGAGCTGCGCAGTCAGTCTTTCATCCACCACAGCATGAATTATCGGCCACAGACGTATTGGACGCATTGTTTAGCACGGCTTACTTTCGATTCGGTGACCATCTCCGTCCGTCCTGCCCGCCGCGTCAAGGTCGCCGTGGCCGCCGCCGGTTTCACCTCGTTCGCCCTGCTCTACGCGCCGCAGCCGGTGCTGCCGCAGCTCGCCGCGCAGTACCACCTCGACCCGGGGAGCGCCTCGCTCGCGGTGAGCGTGGCCACTGGCGCCCTCGCCATCTCCGTGCTGCCCATCGCGGCACTGTCCGAAGTGGTCGGACGGCGGCCGGTGATTCTCGCGTCCGTGGTGCTTTCCACGGTGCTCGGACTGCTGTTGCCGCTCATGCCGGACTACTCGCTGCTGCTCGTGCTCCGCGCGGTGCAGGGGGTCGCGATCGCCGGATTCCCCGGAGTCGCCACGGCGTACCTCGCGGAACGGCTGGGCAGAGCCGGGGTCGCCGCGGCGGTCGGCGCGATGATCGCGGGCAACTCCATCGGCGGCATGACCGGACGCCTGGCCACCGGGTTCACCGCCGGTCCACTCGGCTGGCGCGGGGCGCTGTACGTGGTCGCCGGTGTCTCGGCGGTCTGTGCCGTGGTGACGGTGGTCGCGCTGCCGCGGTCGGACGGCGGGCCGGGAGGCGAGCGGCAGACCCTCCGGGACGTCGGCGCGGGGTTGCTCGCCGCCGTGCGCCAGCCGGTGCTTCTTGCCCAGTACGCGGTCGCGTTGCTGGGTATGGGCTCCTTCGTCGCGCTGTACAACGCGGCGGGTTTCCGGCTCACCGGTGCGCCGTTGAACCTCACGCCCGCGGTCGCGTCGCTGGTGTTCCTCGCCTACGCACTCGGGTCGGTCTCCTCGGCCACCGCGGGCCGGCTCGCCGCTCGCGTCGGACGACGGCGGGCGATCCTCGGCGTACTGCTGGCGATGGCGATCGGTGGCGTGTTGACGATTTCCGATGCGCTGCCGTTGATCGTGCTCGGCTTCGTGGTGCTGACGGCCGCGTTCTTCGCCGCGCACTCGATCGCGAACGGCTGGGCCGCCGCCGAGGCCCCGGAGAACGCGCGCGGCCAGGTCGGTGGCCTCTACACGCTGATGTACTACCTCGGCAGCAGCGTCGGCGGGGCGGTCGGCAGCGTCATCTACGGCCGCACCGGCTGGACGTGGCTGATCGCAGCCGTGGTGGTGTGGCTCGCGCTGGCCGGTGCGGCGATCGCGGTCGGCACAGCCGCCCGCGCTGAACGCCAGCTCGCCCCGTCGTGAGCGGCGTCAGCCCAGCGCCGCGACGAGCAGCCCGCCGCCGACCGGGAGCAGGGCCGGGACCAGGCGTTCGTCCTCGCGGATGGCCCGGGCCACCTCACGCAGGGCGAGGGTTTCCGGGTCCCGCCGCGACGGGTCGACCATCCGGCCGCCGGCCAGCACGTTGTGGAAAGCGATGATCCCGCCCCGGCGCAGCAGCGCCACCCCCTGCTCGTAGTAGCCGGGGTACTCGATCCGGGCGGCGTCCACGAACACCAGGTCGTAGCCGCCCGGGGTGAGCCGCGGCAGCACGTCGAGCGCGCGGCCGACGATGAGCCGCATCCGTCCCGGCGGGTAGCCGGCCTCGAGGAACGTGCGCCGGGCCGCGCGCTGGTGCTCCGGCTCGACGTCGATCGAGGTCAGCACGCCGTCGCCGGCCATCCCGCGCAGCAGACACAGCCCGCTCACCCCGGAACCGGTCCCGACCTCCACGACCGCCCGCGCGCCCAGCGTCGCGGCGAGGAACCGCAGCGTGGTGCCCGCCCCGGGAGCGAGCGGGGAGCAGCCCAGCTCGGCCGCGCGCCCGCGTGCCGCGGCCAGCACATCGTCGTCGGGCAGGTACCCGTCGATGTACTCGGCACTCATCGGGTCGGCCTCCGACGCCGCACGCGTCCCGGAACTCACGCGCGAAGGTTAGCGCTGGGTGTCGACAAAACCGCGAAGGCTCCCTGGTAAGCCGTCGGAACAACTTCTCAGGCTGCTCTCAGTCCCGTCTCACCAGAACCACGGGAAGACCGGACAGACTGGATCCAGACCGCACGGGAACACCGTGCGCCCGATCCGCGTTGGCTGAGCAGAAGAGGAGTTACGCAGATGGAGGTGCCTGCTCCCCCGATGCAGAACGCCGAGACACCGGTCGCCGAGACGGTGGCCGTGGAGCCCGCCGAGGCGGCCTGGACGCCGCCGTCGTGGGACCAGGTCGTGCGCGAGCACGCCGACCGGGTCTACCGGCTGGCCTACCGCCTGACCGGCAACACACACGACGCCGAGGACCTCACGCAGGAGACCTTCATCCGGGTCTTCCGCTCGCTGGCGTCCTACAAGCCGGGCACCTTCGAGGGCTGGCTGCACCGGATCACCACCAACCTGTTCCTCGACATGGCCCGCCGCCGCCAGCGCGTGCGGATGGAAGGGCTGCCCGAGGACACCGACCGGATCGTCGGCGACGACCCGAGCCCGGAGCAGCACTACAGCGACACGCACCTGGACCCGGACCTCGACGCCGCGCTCGACGAGCTGCCGCCGGAGTTCCGCGCCGCGGTTGTGCTGTGCGACGTCGAAGGGCTGTCGTACGAGGAGATCGGCGCCACCCTGGGTGTGAAACTGGGCACGGTGCGCAGCCGGATCCACCGCGGGCGCTCGGCGCTGCGGGCTTCGCTGGAGCGTCGTCGCGCGGAGCGGGAAGAGTCTGTGAAGGTGTCCGTATGACCGGCTGGGGCCTTCGTGAATCCCATTTGCTGCCCGATGTGGTGGTCGCGTTCGTCGATGGCGAACTGACCGCGGGCGCGCGGGACCGGGCCGCCGCGCACCTCGCGTGCTGCCCCGGCTGTGTCGCCGAGGTCGCAGCGCAGCGGCAGGCGGGCGCGGCGGTGAAGCAGGCGGGCGACCCGATGATGTCGGCCGGTTTCCTGGCCAGGCTGAGCTCCATCCCGGAACACACCGACCTGCCCGGCGCACCGGACAACCTGGCGGTCACGGCCGACGGTCAGCTCGTCGCGATCCAGCGTCCGGACCGGGTCGCCGGTCTGCGTGACTCCGGCCTGCGTGACGGCGTGCTGGGAGGTGCGGCGCCGTTGGGAACAACCGCGCCGCTCGGCCAGTCGGCGAACGTGCTGGGCGGCGGTCGGTTCGCCTTCAGCCGCAAACGCGCGGCACAGGGAGCGGGCGTGGTCGTGTCGGGTCTGGTGCTGAGCGCGCTGGCCCTCGTCGGCACGGCCGCCGACAGTGGTGACGGCTCCGACCCGGGCCCGGCCCCGCAGCCGAACGCGAACCTGCTGCCCGCCCACATGGGTGTCTCCCGCCCCCAGCCGAGCCAGCCCGCCCAGCCGAGTCTGCCCACCCAGCCGACCGGCTCGCCGGCACCGCCGAGTCCGGCACCCCCGGTACGCCCGGTGGACGATCGGGTGCAGCCGGTCCCGGCTCACTGAACCGCAGCCCGCTGTCTCGGGGCGGGGAGGGATCGCTGGTTCCCGCGGCCAGGAGGGAGTGCCGCCGCCAGGGCCCGTCATGGGTGATTGCCGCTGCTACGTCGGGCCAGTACGAGGGTCGCTGCCGTCTCGGCTGGGGCAAGCGACTGGCACGGCTGCAACGACCGTGCGGGAAATCTGGTCGCTTCGCCCGGCTGGCGTCTGAACGAACAGGGAGTCCGCGCTGTAGCCCCAGGCCGCCCGCCGCAGACGCCGTGGAGTAGCCCGGCTGCCGAGCGCGATGCTCTGTGCGGTCGAGGAACTCGCCCACCGCCGCGAGAACTGCGGCACCCAGTTGGCGGGTCTCGTCGTGTCGGCTCGGGCAGGAGACTGCTGCCGCCCGCAGTGCCCTGACACCCGTACCGCCCTGCCGTCTGACCCGCATCCTGCCCTCTGCCGCCGCACCGGCTTCCGCCGTCTGCCTCTGCCGTCTGTCCCGCAGCCCTGCGTTCGTCCGCTACCCAGACCAGCCCAGGCAGGAAACAGCCACTTCACCGTCCGGTGGGCACACTCGGGTTCTGCAGCCTTGGGTATCGTCGAGGCCCAGCCACTGAACGCAGCCCCGGGGAATGATGACCGACCAGCCGAACGCGAACTCTGCCCAGCCCGGTGCCGTGGGCGCGGACCGGCTGGAGCCGCGGCCGCTCGAGCGGCCCGCGGTCGATCCGGCGCAGACCGCCGTCTTCGGCAGGCCGCGGGGGGTCGAGGGCGCGTTCGACAAGCTCTACACCCCGCCGCCGAACGGCAACGGTGGTGGCCGTGGTTTCGAGCTGGCCCCGCCGCCACCCGAGTCGCTGGCCGAGGCGTTCCGCCGTCCGCCGGGGGCCGAGGACGTGGTGCTGCAGCGGCCGCTCGAAGCCACCGGGGAGCCACCCGCGCCGGAGGAACCGCTGTGGACCGACCAGCGCGATCCGTGGCGGGACCCCGCCGCGGGGGCCGTGCTGGCCGGGCCCGCGGTGGCCGGTGAGGAGTCCGGGTCCGCATCCGAGACCCGACCCTCCGGGGCGCTGCTCAGCCTGCCCGAGGTGCTGTTCGGCCGCCGGGTCAAGCCGAGGGCACTCGCGCTGCTCGGGGTGGTCGCGCTGCTGGTCGGCGCGATCGGCGGGCTGGCCGCCTGGTGGATCGCCGACACCGGATCCGAGCTGACCGGCAGCGCCACGATCTCCGAGGCGGAAGCGGCCAAGGAACGTCCACCCGGCTCGCTGGCCGACATCGCCCGCCGGGTGTCGCCCGCGGTGGTGTCGCTCGAGGTCGTCAAACCCGGCGCGGAAAACGGCGAACAGGGTTCCGGGGTGGTCATCGACCCGCAGGGTTACGTCCTCACCAACGAGCACGTGGTCTCCTCCGCGGCCGGCGATTCCTCGGTCAAGATCACCGCGATCTTCAACGACGGCACCCGCACCGAGGCCAAGCTCGTCGGTGCGGACCAGAAAACCGACCTCGCGGTCGTGAAGGTCACCGTGACCAACCCGGTGGTCATGCAGATCGGCAAATCAGCCGACCTGCAGGTCGGCGATTCGGTGATCGCGGTCGGTTCGCCGCTGGCGCTGCAGAACTCGATCACCTCCGGCATCGTCAGCGCACTCGACCGGCCGGTCACCGCGGGCGGCGACAACGGCGCGCCCCCGGTCACCTACGAGGCCATCCAGACCGACGCGGCGATCAACCACGGCAACTCCGGCGGCGCGCTCGTCGACTCCACCGGCGCGCTGGTCGGCATCAACTCCGCGATCCGCTCGTCCAGCGCGGACGGCGGCAGTATCGGCATCGGGTTCGCCATCCCCAGCGACTACGCGATCAAGATCGCCGAGGAGCTGATCCGCAGCGGCAAGGTCACGCACGCCGACATCGGGATCAATGCGGCGTCGGTGGCCGGGTCCACGAGCATGGGCGCGCAGGTGCAGAACGTCGTCCCGAACGGACCGGCCGCGGGCGCCGGGATCAAGGAGGGCGACGTGATCACGAAGGTCGGTGACCGGCTGGTCCGCGATTCGGCCGAGCTGACCGTGGCCGTGCGCAACCACGAGCCGGGCGAGGTCGTTCCGGTGCAGCTGGCCCGCGGCGGCGCGCTGCTGGTCGTGGACGTGACCCTGGGCACCGACTGAGGTTCACCGGGACTTCGGCTGCCCGAGCACCATCGGGCCTGCCGGACCCCGGCCGGGCGCGAGTATCCTGAGCGGGCCAGCACCGAGCGGAGGTTCACGGGTGTTCGACAGCATCGGCTGGGGCGAGATCCTCGTCCTCATCATCGCCGGTCTCTTCATCCTCGGCCCCGAACGGCTGCCCGAGGCGGCGGCCTGGATGGCCAAGAGCGTCCGCAAGGTTCGCGAGTTCGCCACCGGCGCGCGCGAGCAGCTGCGCGAGGAGATGGGCCCGGAGTTCGACCAGCTGCGCAAGCCGCTGGAGGATCTGCGCGGGCTGCGCAACTTCGACCCGAAACGGGTGGTCACGCAGCACCTGTTCGACGGCGATTCGGACCCGCTGGGCCTGAACTCGGTGAATGGCAACGGATCGAACGGCAGCAACGGGTCGGCCGGCGCGGTCAAACCGCAGAGCAGCGTGCCGCAGCCGGAGCCGCTGAAGCCCGGCGAACGCCCGCCGGTGGACCCGGACGCCACCTGAGCGGGCGATCCGGCCTGGTGATAGAGCCCTGATCAGACTGGGTAGCCTCGGGGGATCAGCTCAACGATCCTGGAGGTTCCTGACATGTCTCGTCGCGGTGCTGCGCTGGCCGGAACGATCGCGGCGGCGGCCCTGCTGGCTGCCGGGTGCAACGCCGACGACGAGCCGAGCACCGAGCCGCCCGCCACCCACACCTCGGTGCCCGGGCCGGTCGCGCCGTCGTCCTCGTCCGCTTCGAGCGCGCCCGCGAGCAGCGCCGCCGGGCAGCCGGCCAACGTCAAGCGCGGCGCGGAGACCGGCGAGGCCGGCGTGGACGTGCTGATCACGGTGAAGTACGCCGGTGGCAAGGTCACCCCGCCCGCCGGTGCGGTCGACGCGCAGGTGGGCGATCGGGTCAAGGTCGAGGTGACGTCGGACAAGTCGCAGAACATCGACGTGCAGGGCATGCCGGACAAGTCCGCGGACGTGGACCCCGACGAGCCCGAGGGAATCGACTGGACAGTGACCAAGCCCGGTGACACTCGCGTGACGCTGCGCGAGTCGAACACCCTGCTGACCACTGTGCACGCGGTCTGACCGCCGTAAGTGCCGTGAAGGCCTCCTCCAGAAATGAAGGAGGCCTTCACAGCGCCGGTCAGCGGCCGGCGGGGCTCACGTTCAGCATCATTCCCGCCAGGCCGCGGGCGCGGACGGACAGCTGCTTGGCCGCGTCCCTGAGTACCTGCGAGGCGGGCGCTTCGGGTTCGGCCAGCACCAGCGGGGTGCCCTCGTCGCCCTGTTCGCGCAGGCGCGGGTCGAGCGGGACCTGACCCAGCAGCGGCACCTGCGAGCCCACCGACTTCGACAGCGAATCGGCCACGGTCTGGCCGCCGCCGCTGCCGAACACCTCCATCCGCTCACCCGAGGGCGTCTCCAGCCAGGACATGTTCTCGATCACGCCGGCCACCCGCTGGCGGGTCTGCAGGGCGATCGCGCCCGCGCGCTCGGCGACCTCGGCGGCCGCCTGCTGCGGGGTGGTGACGACCAGGATCTCCGCGTTCGGGATCAGCTGCGCCACCGAGATCGCGATGTCGCCGGTGCCCGGCGGCAGGTCCAGCAGCAGGATGTCCAGGTCGCCCCAGAACACGTCGGCGAGGAACTGCTGCAGCGCGCGGTGCAGCATCGGGCCGCGCCACACCACCGGTGCGTTGCCCGGGGTGAACATGCCGATAGAGATCACCTTCACGCCATGTGCCTGCGGCGGCATGATCATCGTGTCGACCTTGGTCGGCTTCTCGCGCGCGCCCAGCATGCGCGGGACCGAGTGCCCGTAGATGTCCGCGTCGACCACGCCGACCGACAGCCCGCGCTCGGCCATCGCGACCGCGAGGTTCACCGTGACCGACGACTTGCCGACTCCGCCCTTGCCCGAGGCCACGCAGTACACCCGGGTCATCGAACCCGGCTGCGCGAACGGGATCACCGGCTCCGCCGCGTCCCCGCGCAGTGATTTGCGCAGTTCGGTGCGCTGCTCGTCGCTCATCACGTCCAGCTCGACCCGGACGTCGGCGACGCCGGGGAGCTTCTCGACGGCCTTGGTGGTGTCCTGGGTCAGCGTCGCCTTGAGCGGGCAGCCCGCCACGGTGAGGTAGATGCCGACGGTGACCACACCGTCGTCGTCGACCGCCACGTCCTTGACCATGCCGAGGTCGGTGATCGGTTTCTTGATCTCCGGGTCGTACACGTCCTTCAGCGCGGTGCGGACGTCGTCGACGCTGGGGAGCTGCTGTGTACCAGTCACGCAACCCATGTTACGTACCGGTACGCGGCGGGTGTTTTCACGCCTGCTTGGTCTTGCGCGGCTTCGTCTCCACGTCGAGGTCGTCCCGCAGCCGGTCCAGTTCGCTGCGGAGGTAGTCGCGGGTGGCGACCTCGCCGATCGCCAGCCGCAACGCGGCCAGCTCGCGTGCCAGGTACTCGGTGTCGGCCTTGGTCTGCGTGGCCCGCGCACGGTCCTCTTCCAGCGAAACGCGGTCGCGGTCGTCCTGGCGGTTCTGCGCCAGCAGGATCAGCGGCGCGGCGTACGCGGCCTGCGTGGAGAAGGCCAGGTTGAGCAGGATGAACGGGTACGGGTCCCAGCGCAGCGACAGCGCGGTGAGGTTCAGCACGATCCAGACGACCACGATCAGCGTCTGCCAGAACAGGTATTTGCCGGTGCCGAGGAACCGCGCGATCCGCTCGGTGAACCGGCCGAAGGTGTCCGGATCGATGTTCAGCCGCAGCCGGGCCTGGCTGCGCGGCTGGTCGAGCCTGCGGCCGGAGGACGGTTCAGGCACGGTCGGCCTCCTCGGGTTCGGCGGGGGAGTCGGCCGGGTCGAGGCCGAAATCGTGCAGTCCGGTCTCCCGCCAGTCGTCGGGCAGCAGGTGGTCGAGGACGTCGTCCACGGTGACCGCGCCCAGCAGGTGGTCCTCGGCGTCGACCACCGGCCCGCAGGCGAGGTTGTAGGCGGCGAAGTAGCGGGTGACCTCCGCCAGCGGCGCCTCCGGGCGGAGCGCGGTGAGGTCGGTGTCCACCGCGGAGGCGACCAGCTCGGCAGGCGGTTCGCGCAGCAGCCGCTGGAAGTGCACGACGCCGACGAACCGGCCGGTGGGCGTCGCGCTGGGCGGCCGGCACACGAAGACCACGGTCGCGAGCGCGGCGGGCAGCTCCGCGTTGCGGATGTGCGCCAGCGCCTCGGCGATGGTGGCGTCCGGGGCGAGCACCACCGGCTCCGGCGTCATCAACCCGCCCGCGGTGTCCGAGGAGTACGCCAGCAGCCGCTTGACCGGGGCCGACTCCTCCGGCTCCATCAGCTCCAGCAACCGGTTCTGCTCGGCCGGGGCCAGTTCGGCCAGCAGGTCGGCGGCGTCGTCCGGGTTCATCGCCTCGAGCACGTCCGCGGCCCGCTCCTCGGGCAGGTAGCCGAGCAGCTCCTTCTGGTCGTCCTCGGGCAGCTCCTCGATGACGTCGGCGAGCCGTTCGTCGTCCATCTCGTCGGCCACCTCGTGCCGGCGCTTGAGCGGCAGATCACGCACGGTGGCCGCGACGTCGACCGCTCGCATGGTGTCGAACAGCATCAGCAGCTGCCCGGCGCCCTGAGGATGGCCGGCGAGGTCGGTCAGGCCGAGTCCGGCCACCTCGTTCCAGGGCAGGACCTGCGTGGCGGCCCGGCGCCTGCCCAATGCCAGCCGCGTGGACCGTTCCCGCACGGCGAGCTTCGCCAGCACCCAGTCGCGGGTACGGGTGGGCTCCATCGCGGCGTCGGTGACCGTCAGCCGGGTGCTGCCGTCGCTGCGCATCGCGTGCGCGTCGAGCAGCTGGCCGCACACCAGGACCTCGTTGGGGCGCTGGGTGAAATGCCGCATGTTCACCGAACCGGTGGCCAGCGTCACCGCGTTCGGTTCGATCGAGGTGACCCGGAGCATGGGCACGAACACCCGGCGCCGGGTGGCCAGTTCGACGACCAGCCCGAGCACCCGCGGCGGCTGCTGGTCCAGCCGGAGCCCGGCGACCACGTCGCGGACCTTGCCGATGGACTCGCCATCGGGGCCGAACACCGGCAGACCTGTCAGCTGAGCTGCGAAGACCCGGTTCACACCTGCCATGGGGCCGACACTATCGGCTGGCAGGCGGCCGCGCTCGGGACGTTTCCGGCGTTCCGCCGCTCAGGTCCGCATGGCCCAGCGGGTCAACGCGGGCAGGTGCGCGGCGGACGGCCCCTCGCTGCCGAGACTCCCGGTGTCCCGCAGGTCCTCGGCGAACCACAGCCGGTTCTGCACCGAGCGCACCAGCGTCCAGGCCCGTGCCCGGTCCGCGTCCAGTCCGGTCGCGGCGAGCTTTGACTCCACTGTGGACTCACTGAACCGGTTCCACAACAAGGAGAACACGCCGTACTCCAGGTCTCCGGCAATCGGCTTGGGGTCGATCACCAGCCATGGTGCACGTTCGCCCGCCAGCACGTTCTCGTAGTGCAGGTCCTCGTTGACCAGCGTGGATCCGGATTCCGGACCGAGGTCGCGGCAGACCTCGAGTGCCGCGTCCAGGTCCCGGCGGGGCAGCGGCCGGTCCAGTTCCTGCCACGACCGGGGGAGCTCGGCCCGCAGTCGCTCGGCCTCGGCGGCCACCGAACGGGTGAGCGACGCGGGCGCGGGCACCGCGAGCCGTCGGGCGAGCCCGCTCATCACCTCGACCGCGGGCAACAGCGGTTCGTCCTGCAGGGTGCGGGAATCGTCCAGCCGCTCCAGCAGTAGCACCCCGTCGTCGGCCGCGGATGCCAGCAGCAGCACGGAACCACGACCGGCCCATGTGGACAGTGCAAGCGGTTCGTCACGGGACTCCTCGTGGGGCCACCCGAGTTTGAGCATCACCCGGGTGCCGTCAGTCCGTCGCGCGGGCTGTACGACGCCGGTGAAGCCGTGCCGCGCGGTATCCTCGAACTCAAGCCCCCACTCGCGCGCGTACCGTGCGGCGAGCGCGGGCAGCCCGGTCAGCCACGGCCCGGATCCCGGGCCCAGTACGCGAGGCGCGCGGGCGGCGAAGGCAGGCGGGATCCGCAGCGGGGGCACGAACCCATCCTGGCCGGGCGTGCAACCCGTTTCGCCGGCCGTGGTGCGCGCGTACAGTGAGTGAGCAGGGGTTCCGCGAACCCGGGAGCTGTCATGATCGTCGAGATCGCCAGCGCAGTGGTCGTCGCGGGCGGGCTGTGGCTCGCGTCCGCGGTACGTGTGGTGAAGCAGTTCGAAAAGGGCCTCGTGTTCCGGTTCGGCCGGGTCCGGCCGCAGGTGCGCGGGCCGGGGCTCACCCTGCTGGTTCCGGTCGTCGACCGGATGCAGAAGGTGAACATGCAGGTCGTCACCATGCCCGTGCCCGGGCAGGACGGCATCACCCGCGACAACGTCACGGTACGGGTCGACGCGGTGGTGTACTTCAAGGTGGTCGACCCGGTGCTCGCGGCGGTCCACGTGCAGGACTACACCGCCGCGATCGGCCAGGTCGCGCAGACCTCGCTGCGGTCCATCATCGGCAAGAGCGACCTCGATGATCTGTTGTCCAACCGGGAGCGGCTCAACGAGGGCTTGGAGCTGATGATCGACAGTCCGGCGCTGGACTGGGGCATTCACATCGACCGGGTGGAGATCAAGGACGTCGCACTGCCGGAGTCGATGAAGCGGTCGATGTCACGCCAGGCCGAGGCCGAACGCGAACGCCGTGCCCGGGTGATCTCCGCGGACGGCGAACTGCAGGCCTCGCACAAGCTGGCCCAGGCCGCCGCGGCGATGGAGTCGACGCCGGCGGCACTGCAGCTGCGTCTGCTGGAGACGGTGGTGCAGGTGTCCGCGGAGAAGAACTCGACGCTCGTGCTGCCGTTCCCGGTGGAACTGCTGCGCTTCCTCGACGCGAAGACCTCGGAGCCGACCGCGCCGGCGGCCGAGGGCCCGCCACGTCCCCGGCCGGAGAGCGATCCGCTGCCCGGCGAACCGGGTCCGCAGGCGGACTCGCAGCCGGACGTGCAATCGGGTTCGTTGCCGGACGCAGGGCCGGGCTTGTTGTCGGAGGCACGGCCGGGCGCGCGGCCGGGTTCGCTGTCGGATGCGCTGCCGGGTTCGTTGTCCGGTGAGCCGGATACCCGGGCGGACTCGCAGTCTGGTCCGGTGTCCGGCGATGCGGATCAGCTGTCCAGGTAGCCGTTGACGCCGAGGATCGTGATGGTGACCACGAACCCGACGTACAGCGCCACGATCACGTAGCCGACCACGATCGCGGCGATCGCCATGCCCCGGCCGCCCGCCTCGCCACGCTGGTACTTGGCCAGCGCGAGGTGCCCCATGACGAGGCCGGGGATGGTGCTCACACAGGTCACTATCCCGAGCAGCGAACAGATCAGCGCCCCGATGGCGAGCCCGTTCTGTTCCGGCGGCGGCCCGTACGGCGGATACGGCTGCCCGTAGGGCTGCGCCTGCCCGTACGGCTGCGGATAGCCCGGATACTGCGCGGCCGGCGGAGCGTACGGATCAGCGGTCGGGTAGCCCGGCTGCGCAGGCACCGGCTGGCTGAACTGGCCCGGTGCGCTGGATTGCCCCGGCTGGCTGAGCTGCCCCGGCTGGCCGGGCTGCGCTGACTGACCCGGCTGCCCCACCTGCCCGGGCTGGCCGTAGGGCGGATACTGCCCGGCGCCGGTGCTGCCGTAGGTGGTCATGCCGCTGGGGTCGACGCCGGGTACGTGGTATCCGGTCGGGTCGCTGCCCGGCGCGGGGAACCCGGACTCCGGCGAGGCCGCGTTCGTGCTGCCCGAGGCGCTCCAGCCGGGCGGCGGCGCGGGAGTCCCGCCGGATTCCGAAGTGGACGGCCCGGCAGCACCGGCAGGCGGCTCGCCCGTGACGGGGGAATCGAACGGCGCCGGTTCGGCGGTCGCAGGTGGTTCGGAGCCGGTCGGGTCGGCGGTCGCGGGAGGCTCTTCGCGATCGGACGGGTTGGTCATCGGGGTTCCTCGGGTACGGGTGGGCGGGCCTCAGCCGAAGGCCCCGGACTTCACGAGCGCTTGCACGATCAACGGAATCATGATCCCCCACACGAGGAGTGCGCCATAGCCGACGACGAAGCCGGCGACCGCCACCGCGCCTGCGGGCGCGCGGCCGCGGCGGGCCCGGGAGTGCGCGACGTGCCCCATCACGATCCCGGCGATCGCGAGCGGCGCGCAGACCACGAACCCGGCGATCGAGCACACCAGTGACGCGATCGCGAGCCCCGGACCGGGTGGTGGGCCCTGCGGCGGATACGGCTGGTGCTCGAAGGCCGGGGATTCCCAGCCCTCGCGGCCGTCGTCGCCCTCGTGCATCGTGGTCTCCCGGGTCGGCGGGGGTGGAATCGCACCCTAACCGGCGAAATACGCCCGGGGCGTGAGCACCCTCATAGCAGTACGTCCCGGGACCCGTCATACTCGCCGGTAACCCAGCGCCGGGAGCCGGCGTTCCCGCCGAAGGGAGTCCGAGAATGGCCCGTCTCGCCCAGACCGCCGGTCTCACCGACGTTCAGCAGGAAATCCTCAGCACGGTGCGGTCCTTCGTGGACAAGGAGATCATTCCGCACGCCCAGGAACTCGAGCACGCCGACGAGTACCCGGCGGAGATCGTCGAGGGCATGAAGGACATGGGCCTGTTCGGGCTCACCATCCCGGAGGAGTACGGCGGGCTGGGCGAATCGCTGCTCACCTACGCGCTGGTGGTGGAGGAGATCGCGCGGGGCTGGATGAGCGTTTCCGGCGTGATCAACACGCACTTCATCGTGGCGCACATGATTTCCCGGCATGGCACGGACGAGCAGAAGCAGCACTTCCTGCCCCGGATGGCCACCGGCGAGGTCCGCGGCAGCTTCTCCATGTCGGAGCCGGACCTGGGCTCGGACGTGGCGGCGATCAAGACCCGCGCCCGCCGGGACGGCGATGCCTACGTGATCGACGGCGCGAAGATGTGGCTGACCAACGGCGGTTCGTCGAACCTCATCGCTCTGCTGGTCAAGACCGACGAAGGCGCGGACAAGGCGCATCAGAACCTGACCACGTTCCTGGTCGAGAAGCCGGCCGGGTTCGGCGAGGTCGCCCCGGGGCTGAGGATTCCCGGCAAGCTCGACAAGATGGGCTACAAGGGCGTGGACACCACCGAGGCGGTGTTCGACGGCTTCCGCATCGGGGCGGACCAGGTGCTCGGCGGGGCGCCGGGCAAGGGCTTCTCGTTCATGATGGACGGCGTCGAGGTCGGCCGGGTCAACGTCGCCGCCCGCGCGTGCGGGATCGCGATCCGCGCGTTCGAGCTCGCGGTGGCCTACGCCCAGCAGCGCAGCACGTTCGGCAAACCGATCGCGCAGCACCAGGTGATCGCGTTCAAGCTCGCCGAGATGGCCACCAAGGTGGAGGCCGCGCACCTCATGATGGTCAACGCCGCCCGGCTCAAGGATTCCGGTGCGCGCAACGACGTCGAGGCGGGCATGGCCAAGCTCATCGCGAGCGAGTACTGCGCCGAGGTCACCCAGGAGTCCTTCCGCATCCACGGCGGATACGGCTACTCCAAGGAGTACGAGATCGAACGGCTCATGCGTGAGGCGCCGTTCCTGCTCATCGGCGAGGGCACCAGCGAAATCCAGAAAACCATCATCAGCCGTGGCCTGCTGCGGGAGTACAGGTCGCAGTCCTGATCGGGGCCCGCTCGGCAGGGGATTCGCACGGTTCGCCGGTTCTTGACAAGATGGAGCCCCCGGACGCCCACGAGTGCGCAGGTGATGATGGTGAGCAGTCCCCTTAGCGGTCAGCGCCCGGCAGGGCCGCCGCGGCTCCCGACGCCGCCCACCGGGTGGCCGATCGGCTCGTACGGCACCTACCGCGAAGCGCAGCAGGCGGTGGACTACCTCGCGGAGAACGAGTTCGAGGTCAGCGACGTGACCATCGTCGGCGTCGACCTGATGCTGGTGGAACGGGTGATCGGCCGGATGTCCTGGGGACGGGTGCTCGGCGCGGGGGCGATGTCCGGCGCATGGTTCGGCCTGTTCGCCGGACTGCTGCTCGGGATGTTCGCGGGACAGGGCGCGTTCGCTCTGCAGCTGGTCACCGGGCTCGTCCTCGGCGTGCTTTTCGGGCTGCTGTTCGCCGCGATCGGTTACGGCATGTCCCGCGGCCGCCGCGATTTCTCCTCGGCGAGCCAGCTCGTCGCCGGCCGGTACGACGTGCTCTGCCAGCCGCGGACCGCCGAACAGGGCCGGGAACTGCTCGCGAAGCTGGCACTGCGGCCGCCGGCGACAGCCTGAGCGAGCCGGCCCGTCACCCACCCGGACCATCCGCGCCGCACTTGAACAGTCGCGGCGGACAATTGAGGAATTTTTGTGCGCGGCGCAGTACTGTCGCGATCCGGTTCCGCGCGCCCGCCACCATTCCGGCGTTTCGTCCGGCACTGGGCTGAATCGTTACCGCCACTGCTTGCGGGGGGTGATCCCCCGGCATAAGTTGTCCGACACCGGTCGGTCGGCGGCATCGTGGCTGCCTGGGGGCGTCGCGGAAACGCGGCGTGCACGCGGCCTGAGGAGGCTTCGATGGGGAAGAAACGTCCGGGTGGGCAGCAGCCCGGCGGGGCGGGGCGAGCACCCGCGCGGTCGGCGGCGCTGCTGGCCGCCGGCCTGGTGGGTACCGGGCTGATCGCCGGATGCTCCTCCGGTTCCGGGCTCACGGTCAACGTCTACTACGCGCCGGAGGACCATTTCCAGGACGTGGTGGACAACTGCAACAAGGCGGCGGCCGGGCGGTACCGGATCGTCTACAACAAGCTCCAGCGCGGTTCCGACGACCAGCGGATCCAGATGGCGCGCCGGCTCGCCGCCGGGGACACCTCGATGGACGTGCTGGGTCTCGACGTGACCTGGGTTCCGGAGTTCGCCGAGGCCGGCTGGGCGCAGGAGTGGACGGGGCAGAACAAGGCAGCCGCGTCCGCCGGGGTGCTGGAAGGCCCGCTGGAGACCGCCGGCTACCAGGGAAAGCTGTACTCGGCGCCGAAGAACACCAACATCCAGCTGCTCTGGTACGACGATCGCATCACCCCGCGTCCGCCGAAGACGTGGGACGAGATGATGCGCATGTCGCAGCAGCTGAAAAGCGAGCACAAGCCGTACTCCGTGGTCTTCACCGGCGCGCAGTACGAGGGCCTGGTGGTCGTCTACAACACGCTCGTCGAATCGCTCGGCGGGCACATCCTCTCCGACGACGGCAAGTCCGTGGTGATGGACCAGGGTGCGGTGGAGGCGTTGCGGCTGCTCAAGGAGGTCACCTCGACCGGGATCACCGATCCGTCGCTGACCAACCAGAAGGAGGACGACGTCCGGCAGACCTTCCAGCGCGGGGACGCCGCCTTCGAGCTGAACTGGCCGTTCGTCTACGCCTCCTACGCCGAGGAGAACCCGGACGACCTGGCGCACTTCAAATGGGCGGTTTACCCGGAGGCGAAGGCCGGCCAGCCGGCCAAGACCACGATCGGCGGTTACGACCTCGCGGTGAGCACCTACTCGCAGCACAAACCGGAGGCGTTCGAGGCGGCGTTGTGCTTGCGCAGCCCGGAAAACCAGAAGTACTCCGCGATCAACGACGGGGTGCCGCCGACCATCGAATCGGTCTACCACGACGACGTGCCGCTCGATCCGGCGAAGCCGGCGTCCACGGACAACCCGAACATGGCCGTGAAGTACCCGATGCGCGACACCATTCTCGATGCGCTCAAGGCCGCCGCGCTGCGTCCGCTTTCGCCGGCGTACCAGAACGCGTCCACGGTGATGTCGAAGGTCCTGTCGCCGCCGTCCGCGATCGATCCGCAGGCGACCGCGGACAAGCTGCGCGAACAGCTGGATGACGCGCTCCAGTCGAAGGGGGTGATCCCGTGACCGTCCAGGACTCCTCGACCGAAGCCGCGCCGGCGACCCGCCGCACCGGGAAAACCGAGCTGTCGGAAGGCAAAAAGGCGGAACGACGGCTGGGGCTGTGGTTGTGTGCCCCGGCGTTTCTCGTGATGATCGCGGTCACCGGCTATCCGATCGTGTACTCGATCTGGTTGTCGTTGCAGCGTTACGATCTTCGGTTCCCGGCGCAGCACGAGTTCATCGGCTTCGCCAACTACGCCGCGGTGCTCACGAACTCCTACTGGTGGACCGCTTTCGGCACGACGATGTTCCTCACCGTGGTGTCGGTGGTGATCGAGTTCGTGCTCGGCATGGCGCTGGCGCTGATCATGCACCGCACGCTCGTCGGCCGCGGTCTGGTGCGCACCGTCGCGCTGATCCCGTACGGCATCGTCACGGTGGTGGCGGCGTTCTCGTGGTACTTCGCGTGGACGCCGAAAACCGGTTACCTCGCGAACCTGCTGGCCTCCGACGCGGCGCCGCTGACCGACCAGTGGCCGTCGCTGTTCATCATCATTCTCGCCGAGGTGTGGAAGACCACGCCGTTCATGGCGCTGCTGCTGATGGCCGGACTGGCGCTGGTGCCCGACGACCTGCTCAAGGCCGCGTCGATGGACGGTGCGTCCGCGTGGCAGCGCTTCACCAAGGTGATGCTGCCGGTGATGAAGCCGGCGATCCTGGTCGCGCTGCTGTTCCGCACGCTCGACGCCTTCCGGATCTTCGACAACATCTACGTGCTCACCAATGGCGCGCAGGACACCGGATCGGTGTCCATGCAGACCTACGACAACCTGGTCAAGGGGCTCAACCTGGGTATCGGCTCCACCATGGCGGTGCTGATCTTCATCACGGTGGCGATCATCGCGTTCATCTTCATCAAGGTGTTCGGCACGGCGGCACCGGGTTCGGACAACGGGGGGAAGCGCTGATGGTCATGGGTGGTGCGGTCACGACCGGCCGCAAGATCCGCTGGAGCCTGCTGGACATTCTCGTGGTGGTGTTCGCGATCGTCCCGGTGCTGTGGGTGGTGTCGCTTTCGTTCAAGACGAAGGACACCCTGACCGACGGCAGTTTCATCCCACAGGAATGGACGCTCGAGAACTACGCCGACATTTTCCGGACCACCGAGTTCATCCGGGCGCTGGTGAATTCGATCGGCATCGCGGTGATCTCCACGGTGATCGCCGTGGTGCTCGGCACGATGGCCGCCTACGCCATCGCTCGGCTGGAGTTCCCGGGCAAACAGCTGCTGGTGGGGCTTTCCCTGCTGATCGCGATGTTCCCGCAGGTTTCGCTGGTCACCCCGCTGTTCAACATCGAACGCGGGCTCGGCCTTTTCGACACCTGGCCGGGACTGATCCTGCCCTACATCACGTTCGCGCTGCCGTTGTCGATCTACACGCTGTCCGCGTTCTTCCGGGAAATCCCGTGGGAGCTGGAAAAGGCGGCGAAGATGGACGGGGCGACGCCCTCGCAGGCGTTCCGCAAGGTGATCGCGCCGCTGGCCGCGCCGGGCGTGTTCACCACGGCGATCCTGGTGTTCATCTTCTGCTGGAACGACTTCCTGTTCGCCATCTCGCTGACGTCCACCGAATCGTCGCGTACGGTGCCGGCCGCGCTGTCGTTCTTCACCGGTTCCTCGCAGTTCGAGGATCCGACGGGGCAGGTGAGCGCGGCCGCGGTCGTGATCACCGTCCCGATCATCCTGTTCGTGTTGTTCTTCCAGCGTCGCATCGTGGCGGGGCTGACGTCCGGTGCGGTGAAGGGCTGAGGCATGGCTGAAATCGTTCTCGACAAGGTGTCCAAGCGCTACCCCGACGGTGCGCTCGCGGTGTCCGAAGTGGACATCACCATCGCCGACGGCGAGTTCATCATCCTGGTCGGCCCGTCCGGCTGCGGGAAATCGACCACCCTCAACATGGTCGCCGGGCTGGAGGACATCTCCGGCGGGGAACTGCGCATCGACGGCAAGCGGGTCAACGAGAAGGCGCCGAAGGACCGGGACATCGCCATGGTGTTCCAGTCTTACGCGCTCTACCCGCACATGAGTGTGCGGGAGAACATGGCCTTCCCGCTGCGGCTGGCCAAAGTGGACGACGGGACGGTCCGGTCGAAGGTCGAGGAGGCGGCACAGATCCTCGACCTCACCCAGCACCTGGACCGCAAGCCGGCCAACCTGTCCGGTGGCCAGCGCCAGCGGGTGGCCATGGGACGGGCGATCGTGCGCAACCCCAAGGCGTTCCTGATGGACGAACCACTGTCCAATCTGGACGCGAAGCTGCGCGGTCAGATGCGCACGTCGGTGTCGAAGATCCAGAAGCAGCTGGGTACGACCACGCTGTACGTGACACACGACCAGACCGAGGCGATGACCCTCGGCGACCGGGTGGTGGTGCTGCGGGCAGGCTACGTGCAGCAGATCGGCTCGCCGCAGTTCCTCTACGACAACCCGGCGAACCTCTTCGTGGCGGGCTTCATCGGCTCGCCGTCGATGAACTTCGTGCCGGCCACGCTGGAAAACGGTGAGCTGCACAGTGCGCTCGGTACGACGCCGCTGCCGGACCGGCTCCGCCGCACGGCGGAGGAGGCGAACGCGCCCCGCGAGGTGATCATGGGTGTGCGTCCGGAGCACTTCGAGGACGCGTCGCTGGTCGACTCCGCGCACACCGGGGCCACCTTCACCGCGCACGTCGACGTGCTGGAGTCGATGGGTTCGGAGAAGTTCGCCCACTTCACTGTCGACGGTGAGGTGGCTTCGTCGGCCGAGTTGGCGGAACTGGCCGCGGACAGCGGTTCGGCGGACGTTCCGGGTGCGGAATCGCTGATCGTGGCACGGCTTTCCGCCGAGTCCCCGGTCACCGAGAACAGCGACCTGCGGATGTGGTTCGACGTCGAGAAGATCAAGCTGTTCGACCCGGCGAGCGGGAAGAACCTCACCTACCGGGGATGACGCCGTCAAGGCCTCCTTGCGGAAAAGGAGGCCTTCACGGTCACGGGATCTTCGCGAACACCAGCGCGGCGGCGGTGCGCGTGCCGGCGCAGGCGGCGTCACCACCGGAGCCGGTGGTGTCCACCACGCTCACGGTGACCTGTTCGGCCCGGCCCGCCACGGCGGGGGAGGGCTGCACGGTGCGGGCCCGGCAGAACGCGCCGTCGGTGGCGACCCGGGCCGTCCGGCCGCCGAGGGTCTCCGGTGGCCCGGCCGGTGCCTGCTTCACCACGGCGAAGTCCACGCTGACGGTGCCGCGGATGCACGAGTGCCCGGTCATCCCTTCGGACGTCTCGGTGCCAGCGCCTGCCGCCGGGGCGAGGTCGTGGCCCTGCAGGAGAGCGCACGAGTCGACGCGGCCCCAGGACCGGTCGGGGAACTGCACGTGCCGCACGCCGTTGCCGGTCAGCGCGGCCAGCACTCCGCCGACGACGGCGTCCGCACCGCCGCACCGGGCCGCGGGGTCGCCGCCGGAGACGGACACGGGCAGCCGTGTCCCGTCGGCGAAGATGATCGCGCGGGCACAGGCCTGCTCCGGGGCGAAGCCGGTCTGCCGCACGGTGATCCCGTCGGGCAGCCGACCGGGATAGGCGTACTGCCGCAGGTTCGGATCACGGTCGGCGGCCGGCGGTCCGATCGTCACCGAGCCCCGGCGGCCCTTCTGCACGAGGTCGGCCTGGCAGTCGGTGAACGACGAGTCCGGCGTGGCGACGGTGCTGCCCTCGAGCAGGGCGGGGTCGAGGAGACTGCAGTAGTCGAGCGTGCCGAGGTCCCCGAGCGCGCTCACCGCGGTGAGCGGACCGGGCGCTTCGGAGCTCGGGGGAGCCGCCGCGGGCGCCGTCGAACAACCGGCCAGCAGCAGCGCGGCGCCGAGGGCGACGGCTCCGAATGGGGTACGCACGGGGTGCAGTATCGCGATCAGGCGGGAAAACGCCAGCCCGGATCGGGAAATCCCACACTTCGCTGCGTCATCACCGCTGGTCGGCGGAAAAACCCGGAGCCGGTACCGGGGTTTTCCGCCCGTCCCCTAGGGGCCCGGATAGCTCCCGGGAGCGATGCGCGACCCCGCCCGCACGTGATGCCATGGAGGCACGCAACCACCTGGAGGGGAACGAAGATGACCGTACCTGTCACTCACCGGCTGAGCCGGCCGCGCGGGGACCGCATGATCGGCGGAGTGTGCGCCGGACTGGCCCGCCGCTTCGGCATCAAGACGGGCACTATGCGGCTCATCGCCCTGCTGTCCTGCCTGCTGCCCGGCCCGCAGTTCGTCGCCTACCTGATCCTCTGGGCGATCATGCCCAGCGAATGAACCACTGACGAGCGAAAAGCCGGAGCGGACCAGGTGGACCGCTCCGGCTTTTCCGTCTGCAGCGCGCGCTGCTCGCGGCTAAGGCGGCCGCCTCAGCTGTGGTTACGCGGTTGCCGCCAGGTGCCCATCGCCTGTTCGATCGCGTCCGCGGCCAGCCCGGGACTCGGCAGCTCGCTCAGCGGGCCGGCTTCGGTGCGCAGGCCGTCGATCAGCAGGGCGAGGCAACGCCGCCACACGTGCGGTTCCACGTGCCCGATGTACTCGGACACCGCGCCGACCATCTGGTGCAACAGCGTCAGATCGGTCGGCACCACATCCGCCCGCAGCTGGCCGGAAGCCTGGGCCCGCTCGACGAGCTGAGTGATCAACGGCACCATCCGGGCTTTCGCCTCGGCGACGCGCTCGTGACCGAACGCCGTGGACAGCATGACCTCGCGCAGCCCGCGATCGTGGGAGTGCAGCTCCACGGTCTGCCACACGAATCCGACGAAGCCCTGCCACGGGTCGGGCACCTGCAGTGCCTGCTGCGCCAGGTCGGCCATCGCGTCCAGTCGTTCCGCGAACATCGCCTCGACCAGGTGTTCCTTACTGGGAAAACGGCGGTACACGGTGCCGACGCCGAGACCCGCGTGCTGCGCGACGTCGTCCAGCGTCGCTTCCAGGCCGCGGCGGCCGAACACCTCGCGCGCGGCCTCGAGAATGCGCCGCCGGTTGCGTTCGGCATCGCGCCGCAACGGCCGTGCCGCCGCGGCCGGACCAGCGTCGGATGTCATGGCGTCCAGGTTACCAAAAGAAGTCGAGACACCACCTCCGTTTCTTGTGTACGGTGGCCGACGTAAGGGGAGGTGCCTCCTCCACATAACGTTGTGACCACTCTGCACAAGGGATGACATGACCGAGCCCACACCCACGCTCGATCGTCCGGGGGCGGACGAGCCGGCCGCCGCGAACGCCCACCACTCCCGGAGATGGCTGATCCTCGTGATGATCGGCCTGGCCCAGATGATGGTCGCGGTCGACGCGACCGTCGTGAACATCGCGCTGCCTTCGGCACAGGCCGACCTCGGCTTCTCCGACGACGCCCGTCAGTGGGTCGTCACCGCGTACGCTCTCGCCTTCGGCAGCCTGTTGCTGCTCGGCGGCCGCCTCGCGGATCTGTTCGGCCGCAAAACCACGTTCCTCGTGGGGCTCGCCGGCTTCGCCGTGGTGTCGGCGATCGGTGGCGCCGCGAGCAGCATCGAGATGCTGCTGGTCGCCCGTGCCGCACAGGGTGTCTTCGGGGCGCTGCTCGCGCCGGCCGCGCTTTCGTTGCTCACCACCACGTTCACCGATCCGAAGGAACGCGGCCGGGCGTTCGGTGTGTTCGGCGCGATCGGCGGCGGGGGTGCCGCGCTCGGGTTGCTGCTCGGCGGCGTGCTCACCGAGTACCTCGACTGGCGCTGGTGCATGTTCGTCAACGTCGTTTTCGCGGTTGTTTCGTTCGCGGGCGGTGCGGTCCTGTTGCGCCGCCAGGAGCCCGACGGTCCGCGGCCGAAGCTCGACCTGCCTGGCACGCTCACCGCGTCGGCCGGCCTGTTCTCGCTCGTCTTCGGCTTCTCCAACGCGGAACGGGATTCGTGGGGTTCGGCTTCGGTGTGGGGTTTCCTGCTGGCCGGAATGCTGTTGCTGGTCGTTTTCGTGGTGCTGCAGCAGCGGGTGCGGCATCCGCTGTTGCCACTGCGCGTGCTGCTCGACCGGGACCGCGGTGGTTCCTACCTGGCGATGTTCCTGATCGCGATCGGCATGTTCTCGATCTTCCTGTTCCTGACGTTCTACTTGCAGCAGAACCTGGACTTCACCCCGATTCAGAGCGGATTCGGCTTCCTGCCGATGGTCGTCCCACTGATGGTGGCCGCGACCAGTGCGAGCAGCCGGCTGCTGCCGCGGTTCGGGCCGAAACCTCTGGTGCCCACCGGAATGGTGATCGCCGCCGCCGGGATGTTCTGGCTCAGCGCCATCGACCCGGACACCGGTTACGTGGGCGGCGTGCTCGGCCCGCTCGTGCTGATGGGCGTGGGCATCGGCCTGTCGATGGCGCCGGCGATCAGCGTGGCGACGCTCGGCGTCGCGGAGCACGATGCGGGTGTCGCCTCGGCGACGGTGAACACCATGCAGCAGATCGGGGCCTCCATCGGAACCGCACTGCTGAGTACGCTGGCGAGCAACGCCGCCGCGTCCTTTGTGGCCAGTCACCCGGCAACGCCGCAACTCGCGGCCCAGGCCGCGGTACACAGCTACGCGACAGCGTTCACCTGGGCCGCAGCGATCTTCGCGGCCGGCGCAGTCCTCACCGGACTGCTGCTTCGCCCAGGTGTCCCGAAGCACCATCCGACGACGACCACGGTGCATCTGTAATTCGGGGCCAAGAGTCCGTGAAGGTCCCCTCGACGGAACTCAAGTTTCTGGAGGGGACCTTCACAGACTGCGTCAGGGTCACTGGTGGCGGCCACGCAGTGTGGTCAGTACCTCGTCGTCCCAGCGGTGGGTGCGGATCAGCCGGTAGCGTTCGCCGGCGACCCACAGGTACGCCTCGGCCTCGGTGCGTTCGCCGATCAGGTCGGCTTGCCGCAGCATGGCGACCACCGGGGTGAATTCCTCGTCGAACCAGCGCTGGGCGATTTCCGTCCGGCCGGTGAACCGGTTCTCGTCCTGCATCAGCCGGAAGCCCCAGGCTTCGACGTGTTCGCCGAGCAGCGCGTAATCCCACGGGTCCGACACGATCACCGACGCCCGCGCGTGACCGGTCAGCGGGACCCTGGCCAGGAACAGCCTGCGATAGTCCTTCACGATCAGGTCGCCGCGGTAGCGGATGCCGCTCGGGTCCAAGGTGGTCCGCACGACCGTGACATACGCTTCTATGGTGGACAGTCCTTGGGCGAGCGCGACGGACACCCGGTGGTGCCCGTCGACGATGAAGTGCAGTTCGCCCACCCGGTACACCTCGATCGGTGGAATCTCCTCGCCGCGCCGGGCGGCGAGCGCGAGCCGCTCCCAGCGCTGCCGGACCCGTCCGGTGGTCGGGCGGAACCGCCGGTCGAAATCGCGGCTGCGGTCCACGGTGCCCACGATCGAGTCCACAGTGATCACTCGCAGACCCAGCCGGGATTCCCCCGCGTAACCGAGCGCGTCCACCACCTCCTGGTACGGCAGCATGATGTTGACGTCGTCGGGTTCCCGACGCAGCCAGGTGGACAGCCGGGACAGGACCTGCCTGCGGCGGGCGCGCAGGAAGTCGTTTTCGGCGTCGGCACGGGGAAAACCGGTGGGCCTGGTCATCGCGGGTACCTCCGGATCGCCACCCCGCCGTCCGCGGCGGGGCAGCCGGGCCGCGTGAGGTCGAGGACCTGGTGACCGACCACGTTGCGGATCCGGGTGTGCCCGGCCACCCGGTCGGGCACCGGCTCGCCGTGTGGATGGATGTGGCCGTGCAGCAGCCACCGCGGCCGCAGCGTTTCGATCGTCCGGTGCAGGCACGAGAAACCGTGGTGTGGTGGGTCTTCGCGGTCCCCGAGGTGTCGCGGCGGGGAATGGGTGAGCAGCACGTCGACCTCCCGTCCGTCACGCCGGCGGCGCCACCGCGCGCGGCGTTCGAGCCTTCTGGCTCGGCGGGCCTGCTGGCGCTGCGTCCACTGGTTCGGGCCGTCGTGGTAACGGATCGACCCGCCGAGCCCGGCGAACCGGAGCCCGGCGACGTCGACCACCCGGCCGTCCGCGTCGACCCCGCCCGCCGGGCCGGGCCACTCGGACGGAAAACCGTCCTTCATGGACAGTCCGCCGTAGCGGGTGTAGCCGCTCAGGTCCGGATCGTGGTTGCCGGGCACGAACACGCACGGCACGTCGAGCGCGGTGGCGAGGAACTCCAGGTACTCGTACGGCAGATCACCGGCACCGATGACGAGGTCGACGGCGAGCGAGGCGACCGCCGCGGTCCAGAGCCGCTCGTCGACCTCGTCCGCCACCACCAGCGCCTTCGGCATCCGCCCAGGGTAAGCCCCTGCGCGCGTCAGTTCATGCCGTGCGCGAACCCGGGGTTGGCCGCGATCACGGCGACGATGCCGACGATCCAGGCGAGGGTGAGCGTCACCGCCCAGAACTTGAGGTTGGTCAGGAAACGAGACATGGGGATACTCCTGTCCGGCTACCGGGAAAACAAGAAACGGGGACCGCGGGGGCGGCTACAACCAGCCGTTCTTCCGGAATATTCGGTACAGCAGCAGGCAGATCCCGAGGATCACGGTGACCACGATCGGATAGCCGAACTGCCAGTGCAGCTCGGGCATGTAGTCGAAGTTCATGCCGTAGATGCCCGCGATCATGGTGGGCACGGTGATGATCGCCGCCCAGGCGGTGATCTTGCGCATGTCGGTGTTCTGCTGCAGGGAGATCTTCGCGACCGTGGCATCGACCAGGGTGCTCAGCAGTTCGTCGAACGCGGCCACCCGCTCGGACACCGTCGCCAGGTGGTCGGCGACGTCGCGGAAGTACGAGCGGACCTCGTCCGGCACCAGCCGCGTGTAGCCCTCGGCGAGCCGGGAGACCGGGGTGGCCAGCGGCATCACCGCGCGCCGCAGCTCGAGCACCTCCCGCTTCATCAGGTAGATCTGCTCGGCGCTCACCGACGAGCGGGGCGCGAACACCTGTGCCTCGATCTCGTCGATGTCCGCCTCGATCCGGCTGGTGACCTCCAGGTAGTGGTCGACCACGTGGTCGGCGATCGCGTGCACGACCGCGGCCGGGCCCAGGTCGAGGCGCTCCGGGTCGTCGTCGAGATCGCGGCGCAGCCGGGCGAGACCGGAGTGGTTGCCGTGCCGGACGGTGATCACGAAGTCGCGGCCGAGGAAGACCATCAGCTCCCCGGTCTCCACGATCTCGTTGGCCGTGGTCGGCGACTGGTGCTCGACGTAGCGGACGGTCTTCAGCACCAGGAACAGCGTCTCGTCGTAGCGCTCCAGCTTCGGCCGCTGGTGCGCCTCCAGCGCGTCCTCCACCGCCAGCTCGTGCAGCCCGAACGTCTCCGCGATGCCCTGGATCTGCTCGGAGTCCGGCTCGTGCAGCCCGATCCAGACGAACCCGGCGTGCTGCTTGCGCACCTCGGCGATCGCCTCGGCGTGGGTCCAGCGACCGGGCAGCCGCTTGCCCTCGATGTACACCGCGCAGTCGACGACGTACGCCGAGAGCGGCACCGGGATCGGCCGGCCGAGGGCGGCCTTGGCACGGTTGCCGCCGCGGCCGCGAAGGCCGCCGAGCGAGGGAATGGCAGGCATGATTACTCCTGGGCTGACGTCGTGGAACGCGAATGACGACGGCCAGGCGGACCGCGGTGTCCGTCCGGCAGCACCGCTGTTCCCGGAACGCCTACCAGGTGCCGAAGGAGCCGGCCGGCGAGGCGGGAACGCGGGGACTACTAGGGAGCGGACTATCACCACTACTCATGGTCGGTTCCTCACCTCCTTCCGATCGGGCACGCCGCGGCGTGCGGAGTGACGGGGGTCGTGTTGACCCACGAACACCGATGGTCGAGGGTACTCCTCACCACGAATGCGTGTCGCACCTGGCTCGTCAGGTGTCACCCGGACAGGAGGCGGACGGTGCAATTCGGGCGGTACTACGAGGAGTTCGAGGTCGGCGCGGTGTACAAGCACTGGCCCGGCAAGACCGTCACCGAATACGACGACCACCTGTTCTGCCTGATCACGATGAACCATCACCCGCTGCACCTCGACGCGCACTACGCGGGCGAGACCACCGACTTCGGCAGGAACGTGGTCGTGGGCAACTACGTCTACTCGCTGCTGCTCGGCATGTCGGTGCCGGACGTGTCCGGGAAGGCCATCGCGAACCTCGAGGTGGAGTCCCTGAAACACGTGAAGCCGACATTTCACGGCGACACCATCTACGGCGAGACCGAGGTGCTGGACAAGACCCCGTCGAAGTCCAAGGACGACCGCGGGGTGGTGTACGTGGAGACCCGTGGGTACAACCAGGACGGCACGATCGTGTGCACCTTCCGGCGCAAGGTGATGGTGCCGAAGCAGTCCTACGGGGACGCTCGCGGCGGCGAGCAGCCCGGCCGTCCGATCCCGCACGAGTGACCGGGCCGCAGCGGAAAGAGGAGCACGGGTGGCCATCGCCCTGGAGAAGATCAAGCAGTCCCTGCGTACGTTCGCCGAGACGGAGGCGCGCGGCGTTTCCCCGCTGTATGAGCACCTGGCCACGAAGGCGGCCGAAGACGACGACGTCGCCGCCCTGCTCGCCGACGCCCGCGGTGGCGAGGCGCGCGCCAATCTGCTGCTGGCCGTCGCGCACCGGCTGATCCAGGCCGATCCGATCCACCCGCTGTCGCGGTACTACCCGTCGGTGGGCGGCTTCGACGGTGTCGACACGGAGACCTGGCCGCTGTTCCGCTCGTTCCTGCTGGAGCGCGCGGACCGGGCACGGGAACTGATCGCGACGAGGTACACCCAGACGAACGAGGTCCGGCGCGCCGCGCTGGTCTATCCGGCGGTGGCCGCGGCGGCGAAGGAAGCGGGCGGCAAGATCGGCCTGCTGGAGGTCGGCTGCAGTGCGGGTCTGCTGCTGGGTTTGGACCGTTTCGCCTACCGCTACCAGTGCGATGGCGGCGAACAGCTGGTGGCCGGCCCGGCGAAGGCCGCCGTCGGGCTGCACTGCGCACTGGACCTGGCCCCCGGCGGCGTGCTGCCGAAGCTGCCGAAGAAGGTGGCCGTGGCGGCCCGCACCGGCCTGGACCGAGCGCCCGTGGACCTGTCCGACGAGGACGAGCTCGCCTGGCTGGAAGCGTGCGTGTGGGCCGACCAGGTGGACCGGATCCGCCTGCTGCGCACCGCGGCGGCCGAACAACGCAAACACGCGCCGAACCTGCTGGCCGGCGACGCGGTGACCGACCTGGCGACCGCCGCCGCCACGGTGCCGGCGGAGCTGCCCCTGGTCGTGCTGACCAGCCACGCCCTGGCCTACCTCGGCGACCGCAGGGCGGATTTCGTCACCGAACTGACCCGCCTTGCCGGCGAACGGCCGGTGTGGTGGGTCAGCCAGGAGTTCTACCGGGCGGGACTGGAACTCGTCCTTCCCGGCCGGGAGGACCTGGCTTCGGGCCCATCAGGTGCGGGTGCGGCTTCCGGCTCCGGTTCGACGCCGTCCGACCCGCTGCAGGCAGTACTGGGCCTGACGACGTGGTCGGAGGGAAAGCCCTCGGCCCGTCCACTGGCGCGGACCACGCCCCACGGACAGCGGATGACCTGGCTACCCGCCTGAACCGCCGCCCCCCGGCGACGCGGGACCTCGACGACCGCCTTGCGCGGCCACCTCGCGTCGGTGAGCTGCGCTGGCCGCCCTGCGCCGACCACCTTGCGCGGCCACCTCGCGTCGGTGAGCCGCCGTCCCCCTTGCGTCGACCGCCCTGCGTCGACCGCCTTGCGTCGACCGCCCTGCGCTCGCGAGCCGGGCAGCCCTGCCAACCCTCGCCAATCCGGCTGACACCCTGTGTAACGTGTGTCACATTCACCCCATCAGTCACGCTCGACGGTCGCCGTGCCGGTGTCCGTGTGGCGCGGACTCATGCGCGGGCATTGATACCGAATACCGCCCCGGCCGCATTCTCGGTGCTCATGGCGTCGATTCCGGGATCCGCTGATCGGCAATGCGTCCGATGATTCACGCGGGTACCCGGGTGCTATCCGGAATGGGCGTCGCGGGGGCACGTCCGGGGCAGGGCACCCCAGTCACGCAAAGTCACGAAAAGCTTCTCCGTCAAGCGGCCGGCCGTGTGCATGGCGACCAGTTCGGCGGAATCGACCCAGCGTGCGTCGGCGGCGTCGTCGCCGGCTGTGAGTGTGCCGGAGGAGACCGTGCATTCGTAGTCGTTGATCGCGTAGTGACCGCGGACGACGGCGCCGATCAGTGTGTGCGGAGTCACGTCGAGACCGGTCTCCTCACGCAGCTCCCGGACCACTGCTTCGGCGTCCGTTTCGCCCTTTTCGACCCGTCCGCCGGGCAGTGACCAGAGCCCCTTGCCGGGGTCGTGCCCACGCTGGATGAGCAGGAGTCTGCCCAGGTCGTCGACCACTATGCCGCCGACGCAGCGTTCGAGGTGCGCCATCCGGCGAAGGTAGCCCACCCCTGCCTTTCCGGGAAGCTGTACACGGAGAGTAGCCGTACGGTACACTTCGAGCGCCTTGCTGACCCATGCGCGGGACTTTGCTCCCGCGCGGGTGGTCAGTGCGGTACAACGTAGAAAGTCAGTTTCCGGGTGCCACGTAAGAGACGGGATTGATCGCTGTGAACGCGAAGAAGCTTGCGGGTCTCGTGGGTATCGCGTTGGTGCTGTTCTTCGTGATCGCCCAGCCGGGCCAGGCCGCGGGGCTCGTCGGCAACGTCGTCGACTTCCTCCGCAATTCGGCCGAATCGGTGATCACGTTCGTCAGCAGCATCTTCAACTGACGCCGGGGATACCCTGGACCCATGTTCGCGCCACGCGACCCCGACGAGTACCTCCTCGACACGGAACGACGGGTCATCCGGATCCGCCGGCACTGGTCCGTGCTGCTCTGGGACACCTTCGAGGCGGCTGCCCTGCTGGCGGTCTGTGTCCTCATCTCCTATCTGCTCCCGCCGTCGATGTGGGTGGTGCAGAACATCCTGTGGTACGTCGCGCTGGTGGTCGTGCTGCGCTTCGCCTACGTGGTCGTCGAGTGGTGGGTCGAGCGGCTGGTCGTCACCGACAAGCGGTTCGTGATGACCACCGGCGTGTTCACCACGAAGGTGCTGATGATGCCGATCAGCAAGGTCACCGACCTCACCTACCAGCGTTCGGCCTGGGGCCGGATGCTCGGCTACGGCACCATGGTCGTCGAGTCCGCCGGGCAGATCCAGGCGCTCAACCGGATCGACTACCTGCCGCGGCCCGAGGAGTTCTACGACACGATCTCCGAGCTCGTCTTCGGCGACAAGCAGAAGCAGGCCGAACGGTTCTCGATGATCAAGGCGCAGCGCGCGGCGCGGGGCAAGAAGCTGGTCGGCTGACCGGAGCGGCTCGTCGTCCCAGGTCCCGGCCGCAGTGCGGGCCGGAGCATCGTCGAGAATGGGTCCGATGCGCATCGATCTGCACGCCCACTCCACCGCCTCCGACGGTACCGACAGCCCGGCCGAGCTCGTCGGCGCCGCCGCGTGCGCCGGTCTCGACGTGGTCGCGCTGACCGACCACGACACCACCGCCGGATGGGAACCCGCCGCCGCGGCGCTGCCCGCCGGGCTCACCCTCGTCCCCGGCGCCGAGCTGTCCACGGTGTCGGTCGACCCGGACACCGGCTACCGGATCAGCGTGCACCTGCTGGCCTACCTGTTCGATCCGACCGCGCCCGCGCTCGTGGCCGAGCAGACGCGCCTGCGTGCCGAACGGCGCACCCGGCTGCGGGCGATGGCCGAGCGGATGGCCGCGGACGGCCTGCCGGTGGACGCGGACGAGATCATGGGCCTGCTGCCCGCCGACTCGCCGGCCGGGCGCCCGCACCTGGCGCAGGCGCTCGTGCGTGCCGGTCTCGTCGATTCGGTCGACGAGGCGTTCGCGCACTACCTGAGCAGCCGCCGCGGCTACTACGTGGCGCGGCGTGACACCCCGGTCGAAGAGGCCATCGACATGATCGCGGCGGCCGGCGGCGTCACCGTGATCGCGCATCCGTTCGCCTACAGCCGAGGCGCCACGATCAGCGAAGACACCCTGGCCGGCCTGGCCCGGCGCGGCCTCACCGGGGTCGAGGCGCAGCACCCGAACCACGATCCGGACACCCGGGTGCGCACCCGTGAGCTGGCGGCCGAGCTCGGGCTGGTGCACACCGGTTCGAGCGATTACCACGGCACGAACAAGACGATCGCGCTCGGCCAGGAAACCACCGAACCGGACCAGTTCGAGGAGCTGGTGGGCCGGGCGAGCGGGTACCAGGTCGTGAAGGGCTGAGATGGCCTTCGCGGATTTCTTCGACGCCAAGCTGTTCATCAGCGCCACGATCACGCTGGTGGTCATCATGGACCCGCCCGGTACGGTTCCGGTGTTCCTGAGCCTCGTCGGCCGCAAGCCGATGGCCGTGCGGGTGAAGGCTGCGCGACAGGCGGTCCTGGTGTCGCTGCTGGTCATCACGCTGTTCGCGGTGGCGGGGCAGGCGATCCTGGCCTACCTCGGCATCGGGATCCCGGCGCTGCAGGGCGCGGGTGGGCTGCTTCTGCTGCTCATCGCACTGCAACTGCTGACCGGCAAGGACGGCAGCGAACCCGAGGCGGCCGACGACGTCAACGTCGCCCTCGTCCCGCTCGGCACGCCGCTGCTCGCCGGTCCCGGTGCCATCGCGGCGACCATCGTGTTCGTCCGCCAGGCCAACGGGCACCTCGGCGCCTACATCGCGCTCGGCCTGGCGATCATCGCCGTGCACTTCGTGTTGTACACGTGCATGCGGTTCTCCGGGGTGGTGATCCGGCTGATCAAGGAAAGCGGCATCACCCTGCTGGCGAAGATCGCCGGTCTGCTGCTGGCCGCGATCGCGGTGGAACTGGTGGCGAATTCGGTGAAGGGCTTCATCTCCGGCGCGGGATAGCGGCCGCTGCCGAGCGCCCTGCTCCGGAAAGTGTCGGTGGTGGTGCGTAGCGTGGGGCGCGAACCGGATGGGGGTGTCGTGAAGGAACAACTGGGGTTCGACTTCGGGGTGGAGCAGCCGCAGCGGCTCACCAAGGTGTCGCCGGCGCGGCTGAGCACGTTCGACGACTGCCCGCGCCGCTATCGGCTCACCTACCTGGATCGGCCGACGCCGCAGCGCACCGGGCCGTGGGCGCACAGCACCCTCGGTGCGGTGGTACACAACGCTTTGCGCGCGTTGTTCGACCTGCCGGTGGTCAAGCGCACCCCGCAGCGGGCGATGGCGCTCGTCGCCGAACACTGGAAGGACGCCGGTTTCGCGGACGACGAGCAGGCCGCGCGGTACCGGGCGCGGGCGAAGGGCTGGGTCGCGGAGTACGTCGAGGACCACGACGTGAGCGAGGATCCGGTCGGCCTCGAACGGTGGGTGTCCGCGCCGGTCAGCACGTCCGGCGGCCGGCCGTCGATGATCATCGAGGGGCGGGCCGACCGGATCGACCAGCGGCAGGGTGAACTCGTCGTGGTGGACTACAAGACCGGGCGGCGTGCCCCCGACGAACACGAGGCGCGGGCTTCGCAGGCGCTGGCCATGTACGCGGTGGCGTCGGCGCGCACGTTGCGTCTGCCGTGCACCACTGTCGAGCTGCACCACCTGCCCACCGGCACGGTCGCGGCGGCCGAGCACACCCCGGAAACCTTGCGCAGGCACCTGGAACGCGCCGAACAGACCGCCGGAGATCTGCGCCTGGCCACCGATACCCTGGACGCGGGCGGAGACGGCGACGTGCTGTTCCCCGCCCGGCCCGAGCGCCGCTGCTCCTGGTGCGACTTCCGCCCGAGCTGCGCCGTGGGCCGGGAAATCGGCCCGGCCGCGCAGCCCTGGGACCTGCTCGCACCGTAGCCACCCGCGACGACGATTGGACCCGAACACCGTGGCGTCATCCGACACCGAGGCACTGGCCGCCGTCCCGCATCCCGCCGACCCGGCCATTGTGGAGCGGCGAGACGGCGTTTCCCGGTCGGCCGAGCCGGATGGCGTCGGCGCGGCCGAGGTTTCCGGTGCGGCGGCAGGTTCGTCTCGTGACGCGGTGGCGAAAGCCGTCGAAGTGGAGGATGCGTTACCGGGCGGAGTCGTTGGCGCAGGGGGAGTTGTGGCGCCCGCGGCCGATCTCGGCGTTGCTGTGCGCAGCGGTGAAGGCGTGCGAGCGCGCGGTGTCCGGGACGCTCCCGACGGGACGGACCACGGGCAGGAAGCGCGGCCGCGGCGGATCGATCCGGTGGAGGAGCCGCGGCGGGACAGCCCGGCAGAAGAGCCGCGACGGGACGGTTCGGCAGCGGACTTGCCGCGGATCGTTCCGGCGGAGGAGCCGCGGCAGGGCGTTGCGGCGGTGCAAGGAAAAGCGCGTGGCCGGCGGTGGCGCGGATTCACCGGCTCGGTCGCGGCAGGACTGGCTGTGCTGGCGGTCGGGGTGCTGGGTGTCGGCGTGGCGTGTCTCGCCAATGGCGCGCCTGGCCCCGGCGTACCGCTGCTGGTCGGACACCCGGTCGCAGCGGTCGCCGCATTGCTGTTGCAGCGGGTCGCGGACCGGCGGAACGGCCGGGTGGCCGGGTTCGCCGGAGCCGCGGTGCTGGTGGTCGCGGCAGTCGCGCTCACGGTGCTCTGGCTGCTCTGAGTGCGGTCGTGAAGGTCACGACATGGGAAGTCCGCGCAGCAACGTCGTCAGGGTGAACTCGAAGCGTTCGTGTCCCTCGCCGGAGGTGAGCTCCCGGATGTGCGCGACGGTGCTCGGGAAGGTGTCGACGGGCAGCATCCGGTAGCGCTCGACGAGATCTTCCCGGTCCAGGACCCGCTGATCGAGGCCGCTGCCGGGGTGGAATCGCAACGAGGCCTCGAAGCAGTACGCCGAGACGTAGAGGAACGCGGCGTCGATCGCCCACGCGGCGGGCTGCGGGAGGACGCCGCCGGTCAGCAGAATCGTCAGCATGCCTTCGCTGAGCCGCAGCGCGTCCAGGCTGTCCGGGGCGGCGGCCAGCGCGGCGCGGGAAATCCCGGGGTAGCGCAGGAACTCGTCCCGCAGCGCGCGGCAGACGTCGAGCATCTGTTCGATCCACTGCGCCGGGTTCGGCTCCGGCAACGGCACCCGCGCGCACACCGCGCTGATCAGCAGTTCGTCCAGTTCGGCCTTGTTGCGGACGTGCGCGTACAGCGACGCCGGACCGGTCTGCAACGCGGCGGCGACCCGGCGCATCGTCAGGGCTTCGAAGCCCTCGGTCTCGATCAGCCCGAAGGCCGCGTCCATGATCCGCTCGACCGTGATCGGGGCCTTGCCCGGCCGCGCGGTCTTGCCCGCCTCGCCCAGCGCGGCGATCTTCGCGGCCCAGCCGGCACGTGCTTCGGCGCGATCGGGAGCGCTTCTGTTGGCCATGACCACAGCATAGCTTGACGCGAACGTCGTTCCTAACGTAGAACAGTGTTCGTGCGAAGAACGGCGTTCGTCAACCGGAGGCGACCCGAACCCTTCCGGAGAGGAACTCCGATGACTTCCCCTGACGTCCAGGAGCGTCCACCCGGCGCGTTCCGTTCCCTGCGTGCGGCCTGGGTCGCGCTGGCGGGCCTCTCCGCGGTCTTCCTGTTCGAAATGATGAGCAACACCGTCCTCAACGTCGCGCTGCCCTCGATCGGGCGCGAGCTCGCCGCTCCGACAGTCGCCCTGCAGTGGGTCACGAACGGCTACTCGGTCGTGTTCGGCGGCCTGATGCTGGTGTTCGGCGTGGTCGCCGACCGGCTCGGCCGGCGTCGCGTGATGCTCATCGGCCTGGTGCTGCTCGGCCTCGCGAGCCTCGCGACGGCGGCCGTCACCACCACCGGTGAACTCATCGCCGTCCGCGCTGTGCTGGGTCTCGCGGCCGCGATGACCACGCCCGGAACGATGGCGATGGCCTTCCGGCTGTTCGGCGAGGAAGGTCTGCGGGTCCGGGCGATCACGCTGATCTCCACCGTCGGCATGGTCGGGCTGGCGATCGGTCCGACTGTCGGCGGCTTCGTACTTTCCTTCGCCCCGTGGCAGGTCCTGCTGCTGGTGAACGTGCCGATCGTGGTGCTCGCGATCGTCGGGATCCGGATCGGCGTCCCGGCCGACGACCCGGCCGATCTGCACCGCGCGCCGGTGGACCTGCCTGGTGGCGTGCTGGGCACCGCGACGATCGTGCTCGCGCTCGTCGCGCCGACCCTGTTCGTCGATTCGGGCGCCGGATCCTGGGCACCCTGGGCCGCCGTCGCCGGCGTCGTCGTGGCGGCGATCCTGTTCGTCCTGCGAGAGCGCTCGGCCCGGCACCCGCTGCTCGACCTTTCGCTGGTCGCCGTGGCGAAGGTCTCCGGCGGCCTCGCCTACAAGGCCGCCGCCGGGCTCGGCAACGCCGGGCTCGCCTACCTGGTGACGCTGCAGCTGCAGCTCGACCTGGGCTGGCCGCCCGCGCTCGCGTCGATCGGCATGCTGCCCCAGGTCGTCGTGCTGATCGCAGGCGGGCCATTCGTCCACCGGTTCGTCGAATGGGCCGGCATCGACCGGGCCGCGTGGATCAGCGCCGGATCGATCGTCACCGGACTCGCCGTCTACACGCTGTTCGGCAACCTCGGCTATCCCGGCGTGGCCGCCGCGCTGGTCCTCGTCGCCGCCGGAATGCGCGTGGTCGGCGCCGCCGCCGGCGTCAACGTCCTGGACGGCCTGCCCCGCAACCGCACCTCCACCGGTGCGGCGCTGGTCGACACCGCCGCCGAGGTCACCGCCGCACTCGGCGTCGCCGTGGTCGGCACTGTGCTCGCCGCGCTGTTCGCCGGAAACGTTGCCGCCGGGCACTGGAGCCCCGAGCAGAACGGGCAGTTCCACGAGGCGGTCACCGTCTCCGGTGCGGTGCTCACCGTCGTTTCCGCGGCACTGGTCGGCTGGGCGATGCGCCGCACCCGCCCGGGCCTCGTGCCCACCACAACCCCGGCGACCGCGAACTGATCGGTCCCACGAAGAGGAGGATCCCATGCACACCACCGTGATCGGCCCCGAGTTCCCGCCCCCGGCAGGGCTCAGCGCCAAGGCGATCGACAGCCTGCGTAATCCCCGTCCGAAGATCCGGTTTCCCGCCCTCGACGACTACGCGGGATGGCAGGAGCTGGTCGCGAACTGGGAGAGGGAGGCGAAGGGCCGGTTGGCCCGGATGGACAACGGGCTGTCGGCCGGCGCCGAGGAGTGCTACCTCGACGGAGTCCACACCTACCTCTCGCGGGCCCCGGGAGCGGGCGACGGCGGACCGGTCCAGCTGTTCTTCCACGGCGGCGCGCTGAGCTTCGGCGCCGGCGAGGCATGCCGGGTCTCCGGCGCGCTCGCCACCACCAGCAGCGGCATCACGAGCTACGCCGTCGACTACCGGATGCCGCCCGAGCACCCGTTCCCGGCGGCCCTCGATGACGCGATCACCGCTTACCGCCGGCTGCTGGCCGAGCACGATCCTTGCGACATCGTGGTGGGTGGCGGGTCGGCCGGCGGGAACATCGCCGCGGCGCTGCTGGTACGGGCGCGCGAGGAGGGCCTGCCGATGCCGGCCGCGGCCGTGTTGCTGACTCCGGTGGTCGACCTCACCGAGTCCGGGGACACCCACCGGACGCTGGCCGCGGTCGACGAGTTGCAGTCGCTGGCAGCGGTCAACCTGCTCTACGCGGCGGGCCGACCACTGGAAGATCCTTGTCTCTCACCGCTATTTGCGGACCTGAGCCACTTCCCGCCGACCTACCTGCAATCGGGCACCCGCGACACGCTGCTGTCCGGCACCGTGCGGATGCACCGGAAGCTGCGCGCGGCCGGCGTACCCGCGGAGCTGCACGTCGGAGAGGCGATGCCGCACGGCGGTTTCGGCGGTGCCCCCGAGGATCGGGAACTCGACGCGGAGCTCCGGCGGTTCATCGCGGAGCACACGCGCCGCTGATCGCGGCAACGTCATCGGTAGGCACGGAGGAACGTGTCGACGCCGGCGTGGACGTGCGTCTGGATGTGCTCGGCGGTGGGTGCCTTCGTTTCGAACAGCGCACGGTCCAGCGCGGCGCCGAAGACGAGGAAGGCGAAGTGCTCCGCGCCAGTTCGGGGAATCGCTCGGCCTCGACACGTTGGCCCGCCACGCGCTCAGCGCAGCGCGGCGACTGTCGAACCGCGTTGCTCCAACAGAATCGGGCCCAATGCGGTGAGGCGGACCGGGCCGGAGTAGGTGCCACGGTCCACGCCTACTGTGCGCAGCGTCGCGCCGGTGGCTTCGTCGAGGACTGCCAGTCCGCCGGGGATCGGGACCACCAGCTGGTTCGCGAACGTGATGCCGGGGCCGAGGGTACGGTCGAGGGTCCAGCGTGGCGCGAGGGTATCTCGGGACAGGGCCACGGTTTTCGTTCCGGTGAACCAATAGATCGCGCTCGCGGTGCGGGTGGTCTGCTCGGTGCCGCCTGCCGGGTCGCCGGCCAGGTCGGTGGCCGGGAGGTCGAGGGGGTAGGCGGTTTTCTCGGCGCCGTCGGCGTCGAAGGTGACCAGCAGCTTCTGTTCCGGCAGCGCCACCGCGGTCAGCTCACCGGACATCGCGACCACGCGCGCGCGAGACCCGGCCAACACGGTGCTGAACACGACCTGCGGTTCGTCCTCGTGCTCGGCCGTCGCACGGTAGACGGTCAGCCGGTCGTGCGGATCGTCCGGGCAGCGCTCGATTACGCCGATCCGCTCCGCGGCCGCGGCGACCGTGCCGTAGGTGCAGCCCGTGCGCGGCTGCTTGTTCGCGTTCTGCGGGAACGGAACCTGGCCGTACTCCATGCTTTTCACCAGGTCGTCGCGCCAGGTGTCGAGCAGGTGCTTGCCGGTGGTGGTGACGTGCGTGCCGTCGCTGACCAGCCGGGTGCCGAGTTCCGCGTCGCCGTTGCGCTGCGCGGTGATCCGGCCGGTCGCGGGATCGAGCTGGGTGACCTCACTGCAGCCCATGGATTTGTGGTACACCGCGTTGATCCGGCCCCACGCAGTGTCCACAGTGCACAGTGGCAGGTTCTCCCGCGTGTAGTGCCAGCGGATCTGCCCGGTCCGCGGGTCTCGCCCGGCCACTTCGCCACCGTCGGCGGTGGTCACGGTGTCGCGCTGCCCGATCGGCTCCGGCGTGGCGGCGCTCGGGGCCTGCCACAGCTGCGTCATCGACCCGGGTACCGCGGCCGGCGCCTCCGGAAGCGCGGCCGGGGTGTCCGCGAGCGCACGGCTGGTGTGCAGGTTGTCGCTCTTGACGGCCACGATCACCGACAACGCCACCATGAGCACGCCGATCAGACCGACGAGCACCCAGTCGCGCCGCTGGTTCCACGGTGACCGCCGCGCGGTGGCCGCCCGGGATCCCGACGAGCTGCGGTTCCGGCCGGAACCGCGAGTGGTCGCGGTCTGGGGCTGCGAGGCGTGATCGCGGGCGGTGCCCGCGCGGGAGTACGACGGAACGTCGCTGTACTCGGCAGCCGCATGCCGCCCACCGGACTCGCGGACGCTCCGGACACCGGAAACCGCTCCCGCCGACGGAAGTGTGCCGGTCGGCAGGTCCGGCCCGCCGCCCGCATCGGGCCGGTGCCCCGATGGGAGGCCGGCCGCGGTGTCGCTCGGGCCGGCGAGCGCGGCCGCCCCGCTCGTACCCGCCGGATCGTCGGCCTCGGGCGACCCCGCGTGCCCCGTTCGACCTGCGGAAACTTCTGGGGCGCCGGCGGCGGTACCGCTCGAGCCTTCACCTACGGCGGACGGGCCGCCTGCGCTGCCCGGATCGCCCAAGACGGCCGGGTCACCGAGACCACCCGCTTCCCAGTCCGTGCCGCCGTCGGCGGGCCGGGCCGGGTGCTCGGTGGTGGGTGGAACGCCCTCCGGTGCGGCGGCCGCACCACGGGGGTGCGGTCCGTCCGCCGCGGGCAAGTCGGGCTCGGCGGGTGCCTGGTGGTCGGCGCCGTGCTCGCGACCGGTGCCGTCCCCGTGGTCGTTCACCGTGCCTGGCTCCCCGCGTGCGGTGGTTTCCTCAGTCTGCCGACGCAGGTGTATCAGATGTCGCCGACGGGCGGCGGCGCCGGCGGCGCCGGGCGGGGCGTTCGGCGGGCGGTTCGCCGGATTCGCCGGATGCCGGGGCGGCCGGGCCGGTCGAGTCCCCGCCGGACCGGGTGCGGCGGCGGGTGCGGGCCGGGCGGTCCTCCGACGAAGCCGCTTCCGGCCCCTTTTCCGAGGACGACGGCGACGACGACGAAGCCTCGGTGCCGGCCGTGCCGGTGCGGGCGCCACGGGTGCGCTTGCGCGGGGCACGGTTGCGCTTGCGCGGCGCGTCCTCCCCGGCGTCCGGCGCAGCGGGACCGCCGCGGCGACGGCGCTTGCTGCCGCCCAGGTCCTCTTCCTCCTCGGCGGCCAGGCCGGCGCGGGTCCGCTTCGACAGCGGCAGCCTGCCCTTCGTGCCCTCCGGGATGCCCAGGTCGGTGAACAGGTGCGGCGACGAGGAGTAGGTCTCCACCGGCTGCGGCTTGTCCAGCCCCAGGGTGTCGGAGATCAGCTTCCAGCGCGGTTCCTCGTCCCAGTCGACGAGGGTGATCGCGACGCCGGTGCGACCCGCCCGGCCGGTGCGGCCGATCCGGTGCACGTAGGTCTTCTCGTCGTCCGGGCACTGGTAGTTGATGACGTGCGTGACGTCGTCGATGTCGATCCCGCGGGCCGCCACGTCGGTGGCCACCAGCACGTCGACCTTGCCCGAACGGAACGCCCGCAGCGCCTGCTCTCGCGCGCCCTGCCCGAGGTCACCGTGCACGGCGGCGGCCGCGAAGCCGCGCTCCACGAGCTCGTCGGCCACCTTCTGCGCGGTGCGCTTGGTGCGGCTGAAGATCATCGTGAGCCCGCGGCCCTCGGCCTGCAGGGCCCGCGCGATCAGCTCCGGCTTGTCCATCGAGTGCGCCCGGTAGACGAACTGGGCGGTGCGCTCGTGGATCGCGCCGGCGTCGTTCTCCTCGGCGCGGATGTGCGTGGGCTGGTTCAGGAACGTGCGGGCCAGCGTGATGATCGGGCCGGGCATCGTGGCGGAGAACAGCATGGTCTGCCGCTCGTCCGGGACCATCCGCAGGATGCGCTCGATGTCCGGCAGGAAGCCGAGGTCGAGCATCTCGTCGGCCTCGTCGAGCACCAGCCCGCGGACCTTGCCCAGCACCAGGTGCTGCTGCTCGGCCAGGTCGAGCAGCCGGCCGGGGGTGCCGATCACGACGTCGACGCCCTTGCGCAGCGCCTCGATCTGCGGCTCGTAGGGCCGCCCGCCGTAGATGGCCAGCGTGCGGATGCCTAGGTGCTTGCCCGCGCCCTTGAGGTCGTTCGCCACCTGGATGCACAGCTCGCGGGTCGGCACGACCACGAGCACCTGCGGGGTGCCGTCGCCGGGCACCTGCACCCGGTGCAGCAGCGGGACGCCGAAGCCGAGGGTCTTGCCCATCCCGGTGCGGGCCTGGCCGATCACGTCGTCGCCTGCCATGGCCAGCGGCAGCGTGAGCGCCTGGATGGCGAACGTGCGCTCGATCCCGGCCTCGGCCAGCGCGCGCACGATCTCCGGCTTGACGCCGAAGTCGGCGAACGCGGGCGACTCCTCGGTCACCGGCGCGCCTGCCTGCAGCGGATGCGAGGTGTCGATCGCCGCCGGGGCGGTCTCGCTGTGCTCCAGGACGAGCGCGGGAGTCTGTTCGGTTGTGGTCTGTTCGGTACTCAGGATTGATCGCCTCTCTCGTGACCGCGCGCACAGGCCGGTTGTCACTCGACACTCGACCGGGGGCCTGGCCCGCACCGGCGCACTGTGGTCTCGGCGAAGGAGACCGGTGGCGGCGGAGCCGACCTCCCGGGAATGCCGCTGGGAGGCGTGCACGCACACTGGTGACGAACCCCGGGCACCCTCGTGGGTGCCGGTCGTCCGCCGGTTCCCCGCCGTACCGGTCCGGTTGCCGATCCGATACGGGGGAAGCTCTGATTATCCGACCACAGTGTAGCTGGTCAGGAGTTTTTCCACAGTACCGGGCGCGACGGGTCGGGTGGGATCGGTCTCTTCCCGGCACCGGCCTGCGCTTCGGCGATACCCTCGTCGCTGTGACCCAGCCCGCCGAGACACCCGAGACATCCGGGACAGCCGAGCCTCCCGAGACCACTGAGCCCTCCGCGAGCAGTGCGCTCCCCGAGATCAGTGAGGGCGTCGTCGACCTGCTCGGGGTGGTCGCCTACCTCGAGCTGTCCGCGTTCGACCGGATGGCCGAGGACGCCCGCAGCGCGCCGACGCTGCCCGGCCGCGCCGCGCTGGCCTCGATGGCCGCGGCCGAGATCGGGCACTTCGACCTGCTCTCGGCGCACCTGTCCGCGCACGGGGTCGCGGTCGCGGACGCCATGGCGCCGTTCGTCGCGCAGGTGGACGCGTGGCACGCTTCCACCCGGCCGAAGTCCTGGCTGGAGTCGCTGGTCAAGGCCTACGTCGGGGACGGGCTGGCGGCCGACCTGTACCGCGAGGTCGCCAGCTGGCTGGACGCGGAGACCAAGGAGCTGGTGCTCACCGTGCTCGCCGACACCGGGCATTCGGCGTTCGCCGAACGCGAGGTCGCGGCCGGGATCGAAGCCGATCCGAAGACCAGGGGCAAGCTCGCGCTGTGGGGCAGGCGGCTGCTCGGCGAGGCGCTCACCCAGGCTCAGCACGTGGTCGCCGAACGCGACGGGCTGGCCGAGCTGATCATCGCCGGCTCCGGTGACCTGGCGGGAATCGGCGCTCTGTTCCGCCGGTTGCAACAAGGACACGGCAAGCGCATGCAGGCGCTCGGGTTGGGCTGAACGTCGGTGGCAGCGGGTCGGTGGCAGCGGGTCATCCTCTGGTCGCACGCCACCGCGCCGGGGCACTTCGGCTAGCCTTGCCGGGCGTAACCACAACGAATTTCCAGCGGAGGTCCCACGTGGAGGTCAAGATCGGCATCAAGGACACGCCACGCGAGCTGGTGGTGTCCAGTGGCCAGACTCCCGACGAGGTGGAGAAGCTGGTCGCCGACGCGTGGGCGGGCGACGACAAGCTCTTCCGCCTCGACGACGAGAAGGGGCGCAAGTACCTCGTCCCGGTCGATCGCATCGCCTACGTCGAGATCGCGCCGTCCGACGTGCGCAAGGTCGGCTTCAGCGTCGGCGACTGAGCCCACCCGGTTCGGTTGGCAAGCGTGAAGGCCCCCTCGTGGAGGGGGCCTTCACGGCGTTCCGGGCTCAGGCGGTGGCGGCTTCGACTTCCGCCAGTGTCTTCGGCACGGTGAACGGCGGGGTCGACGTGCCGGTGATCCGGTAGCGGCCCCACGGGTCCGGATCGGACACCTCGCCGGTGGCGGTCAGCTCGCCCACCCGGATCTCGCAGGACTTCTTGCGTCCGCCCACGTGCTCGGTCAGCGCGGCGTCCACCGCGATCCGGCCGTACCAGTGGTAGTAGCCGTCGATGGGCTGGAAGTGCCCGCGCAACTCGACCTCAACCGGCAGCTGCGCGTCGCCGACCAGCAGGGTCGCCGGGCCGTGGTAGCCGTCTTCGTCGTGCTCGCTCATCGCAGTCCTCTTTCTCAGCCGGCGTCGGTCTGTTCCTGGTCCCGCCCCAGCCGGACGACCTTGTTCTCCTCCAGCGGCAGGTTCGGGTCGATCGCGACGCCCTGCTGCCGGGTGAGCCCGTCGATGGCCGCCCAGATGATCTGCGTCAGGTACTCGACCACCGAGTCCCGGCTCATCGAACGGCGGTCCAGCCACCATTCGCCGGTGTTCTGCACCATGCCGACGATCCCGTGCGCCCAGGGTTCGGCGGCGCCGGAGTCCATGCTGAACATGCGCATGTAGTCGCCGAGCAACGCGGTCAGCGCGGTGGCGATGACCTGCTTGTCCTCGGCCACGACGTCGGACTGGGCCAGCTTCTCCTGCAGACCGCCGTGGGCGAGCAGGCGGTAGAGGTTCGGATGCTCCTCGATCACAGTGAAGAACGCGTCGAGCGCCATCCGGATCCGCGGCACCGGCGCGAGTTCGGCGTTGATCGCCGGGATCAGCCGCTGGAACAGGATCTCGGTGCCGCGCTGCCCGAGCGCGAGGTAGAGATCGGCCTTGTCGTCGAAGTGCCGGTACAGCACGGGTTTCGTGACACCGGCCTCCGCGGCCACGTCTTCCATGCCGAGGTCGGGACCATGCGTGTCCAGTGCCCGCAGGGCCGCCTCGACGAACTCCGCGCGGCGCGCGATGCGGTGCTTGCGCCAACGGTCGCGGCGCGCGTCCCCGGTCGCGGCCTCGGTGCTCTTCGCGGACGCGGACTGCTTGCTGGGGCGCTTGACACGGTCGATCACCGGGGTCATGCTACCAGAGGTAACTGTTACCAAGGGTTACAGGTTAATCCGACGCTGCTGCATTCGACGGCGAGTCAGGCGCTGGAAGGGGCTGGGCGATGACGCGGGCACTCGACGGGACCGACCGGGAACGCACGGCACAGCGGCTGCTGAAGTCCGCGGCCGGCAAGTTCTACGACCCGGACGTGGACATCGACTGGGACGCACCACTGGTCGAGGGCAAGCACTACATCCTGCCCGAGCGTTCCTCGCTGTACGGCACCCCGCTGTGGGACCGGCTCAGCCCCGAGCAGCGCATCGAACTGGGCAAGCACGAGGTGGCCAGCGTCGCGACCACCGGGCTGTGGTTCGAGATCCTGCTGATGCAGATGCTGCTCAAGGAGGTCTACGACGAGGACCCGACCTCGGCGCACGCGCAGTTCGCGCTCACCGAGATCGCCGACGAATGCCGGCACTCCACCATGTTCGCCCGGATGTCCGCGCGGATCGGCTGCCCGGCCTACGGGCCGGTGCCCACGCTGCGGCAGCTCGCGAAGGTGACGCCGGCGATCTCCTACGGCCCGGCGCGTTACGGCGCGATCCTGGTGGCCGAGGAGGTCCTCGACCGGCTGCAGCGGGAGCAGATGATCGACGAACGCGTCCAGCCGCTGGTCCGCATGGTCAACCGGATCCACGTCCTCGAGGAGGCGCGGCACGTCACCTTCGCCCGTGAGGAGGTCACTCGCGGGATGGCGAAGCTGCGCAAGCCGGAAATCGCCTACCAGCAGTTCGTCATCGCGCTGATCTCGTACTTCGTGACGCGGGCGTTCATCAATCCGTACGTCTACAAGGCGGTCGGCATCCGCCCGCGCGAAGGCGTGGAAGCCGCGCTGAACAATCCGCACTGGCGGGCCACGATCGCCTGGGCCGGTGAGAAGATCATGCCATTCCTGCAGGAGTCCGGTCTGGTCGGCGCGCCGGGAAAGCACTTCTGGCGCAAGTCCTTCCTGCTTCCGGAGACGGCGTGAGCACCGTCTCGCGCCTGCGGGACCCGGCAAGGGCGCATCGCTTCGTGACCAGTGACGGCTGTGCCCTGCACCTCGAGACGAGCGGTCCGGCCGACGCCGAGCTGACCCTGGTGCTGGTGCACGGCTGGACGCAGGACCACCGGACGTGGGACGGCGTCGTCGCGCACCTCGGGCCCGGGGTCCGGACGCTGCGCTACGACCTGCGTGGGCACGGTGGTTCCGCGCCCGCGCTGGACGGTGCGGCGACCATCCCGCGGCTCGCCGACGACCTCGCCGAGCTGATCGCGGACCGGATCCCGCGGGGGCCGGTGGTGCTGGCGGGGCACTCGATGGGCGGGATGACCATGATGGCGCTCGCCGAACGGCATCCGGAGCTGGTCGCCTCCCGGGTGGCCGGGGTCGCGTTCGTCGCGACGTCGTCCGGGCAGATGGACCGGATCACGCTGGGACTGCCGGGCATGGCCGGGCAGTTCTCCGCGCGGTTCGAGCGACGGCTGGCGAAGGCGCTGGCGCACCGCAAGGGCGACCGGCTCCCGCTCAGCCCGGCGATGGTCCGTTCCGGTGCCCGGTTCCTCGTCTTCGGCGACCATCCCCGGCGCAGTGACCTGCGGGTCGTCGCCGACCAGCTGCTGTGCGCGCATCCGGCGAGCCTCGGCGCGTTCCAGGACGCGATCTCCACGCACGACTGCCGGGTGGCGCTGGCGACGCTGCGCGACACCCCGGCGGTGGTACTGGCCGGCGAAAAGGACCGGCTCTGTCCGTTGCCGCACGCCAAGGTGATCGCGGACGAGCTGCCGGAGGCCGAGTTCGTCCGCTATCCCGGAGCAGGACACATGTTGCCGCAGGAACGCGCGGGGGAGGTTGCCGTACGGATCGGTGCACTGCTGCGCGCCGCGGCCGCGCGCTGAGGGATCACCTCGCGCGCAGTCGTTCCAGCGCCGCGACGGTGCTCGGGACGTCCTCCCAGAACGGCGTGTGTCCCGTCGCGACCACGGTCAGCTCGCAGTCCGGCAACTGCTCGGCAAGGTAACGCGCGTCAGCGACGGAACGGGCACGATCGTGACTGCCGTGCAGCACGGTGGCCGGGCAGGTGATCGACGCGAGTTTCGGCGTCAGGTCGAGATCCCGTTGGCTGGTGAGCACTTCCAGCACGGCAGCCGGGGGGACCCGGGCGGCGTACGCGAGCAGCCGGGTGCGCAGGCCGGACGGCAGCGGGGTGGCGAACGACCGGTCGAGCACCGCGGCGTGCAGCGAGGGCCCCCAATCCTCGGTGATGGTGGTGAGAATCCGGTCCACGTCGCCGTGGCCGCGCATGTGCGCGCCGGTGTTCGCCAGCAGGAGGTGGGAGACCAGGTCCGGGCGGGTGGCGGCCACCGTCGCGGCCACGCAACCACCGGTGGAGTGGCCGAGCAGGGTGACCGGTTCGCCAAGGGCTTCGATCCGGCGGGACACGGACGCAGCGACGTCCTCGATCCGCCACGGGCCCGGTGCGGTCAGCCAGTCCACGGCGTCCACCGTGTCCGAGCCGCCGGGCAGCGCGGCGGCGAGCCGGTCGAAGATCTCCGGCGCGCACAGCGTGCCCGGTATCCCCACGACCGGCACCGGCTCAGCCGTCCTTGAGCGGGAAACCGCCGCCGATGCCACGCCAGGCGAGGTTGGCGGTCAGGTCCACCGCCTCCTCGCGGCTCATCGACTGGTTGTGCTGCAGCCAGTAGCGCGCGCTCACCTGGCTCATGCCCACCAGGCCGACCGCGAGCAGCCGGGCCTTGTCCTCGTCCAGCCCGGCGTCGGAGGTGATCGTCTCGGTGATCGCCTCGACACTCGCCGAGGTGGCACGGTCCACCGCCTCCTGCACGGCCGGCTCGCCGCGCAGATCGGATTCGAACACCATGCGGAAGGCACCCGCGTCGTTGTTGACGAAGTCGAAGAACGCGCCGACCGTGGCCGGTACCCGGTGCCGGTTGTCGCTGGTGGAGTCCAGCGCGCCCTGCACCCGCCCCACCAGGTCGTCGACGTGGCTTTCCAGCAGCGCGATGTAGAGGTCCAGCTTGCCGGGGAAGTGCTGGTAGAGCACCGGCTTGCTGACCCCGGCCTCCTCGGCGATCTCGTCCATCGCCGCCGAGTGGTAGCCGTTCTCCGCGAAGACCCGCTGTGCGGCCGTGAGCAGCTGGGCGCGGCGTTCGGTACGGGGCAACCGCACACCTCGCCCTTGCAGTCGCGCCATCTCCGTCATCTTTCCTCCCGTCCACGGCCGCCATGGCGTGAAGTAGATCCGACATTACTCGCCGGTACACCCGAAACGCCAAGGGTCGGGCATCCTGGATGCGTGACGACCACGTCTTCCCGCCCTTCGACAGCGCCAAGCCCGCCGCCGATGACCCGCGTGCCATTGTCGACCACGCCCCTGCCGGACCTCGACCCGGCGCTGCCGCCCTGGCCCGGCGGCCTCGACGAAGCCGGAGGGGTGCCCCTGCACGTGCGGCGCACTCCCGGGCCGGACGGCACGACCGCGGTGTACGTGCACGGGCTCGGCGGGTCTTCCACCAACTGGACCGACCTGGCCGCGCTGCTGTCCCCGTTCGCCGCGGGCCGCGCGCTGGACCTGCCCGGATTCGGGTTCTCCGAACCCGAGCCCGCCTTCGGTTTCGGTCTCGGCGAGCACGCCGAGGTGGTCGCCCGCTACGTCGAAGGGCTCGGCACTGCTCCGGTGCACCTGCTCGGCAATTCGATGGGTGGCGCGGTCGCGCTGCTCGTCGCGGCCCGGCGGCCCGAGCTGGTGAAGACCCTCACGCTCATCTCGCCCGCCATGCCGGACCGCAGGCCGGACCCGCGCCGGCTGTCGGATCCGCTGATGGCACTTGCCTACCTTCCGTTGGTCGGGGCCCGCGCCCGGCGCCGGATGGCCGCTCTCACCGCCCGCGAGCGGGCCGCCCAGGTGATCAAGCTGTGCTTCCACGACCCGGCGCGCTTCCCCGAGCGGCGGCTGGACGAGCTGACCGAGGAGCACGGTGCGCGGGCGGAGTTCGCCTGGGCGGTCCGGGCGATGGAACGCAGTACCTTCGGCATCTTCCGGCAGTGGACCTCCCGCGGCGAAGGGTCGCTGTGGTCGGTCGCGACCCGCGTGCGGGTGCCTGCCCTGGTCGTCTGGGGCCTGCACGATCGGGTGATCTCGGTGCGCAGGGCGGCGCGTACCGCCCGGTCGCTGCCGAACGCCCGGCTGCTCGTCCTGCCGCGGACCGGGCACGTGGCACAGATGGAACGGCCGAAAGTGGTGGCCAAAGCCGTGCTGGGGCTGTGGGAGGAGGCCGGGCGGGGCACGTGGTGAGCGGCCGCGGCGCGATCCCCCGGGCGGTGGCGGTTCGCCGGGCGGTCCGCCAGTCGCCCGGGGGATCGCGGTGCCGGTGTGGCACCCTGAAGCGGTGGACCGGCTGACACAGGAAGCGCAGGACCGGCGGGCTTCGGCCGGCGGCCCGGCCCGGCGTTCCCCGGCACGGGACTCGTCGCTCACCGACACCGGGTCACCGCGCGTCGGTCAGTTCCGCCCCTCGAAGCGGCCCGCCGAGCGGGTCGGCCAGGACCGCTACCGCCCCGGTTCGCGCCGTACCAGCGCGGAGCCGCTGAAGGCCTCGTGGCAACCGCACGACGGTTCGCCCGAGGCCCCCGAGGCCGACGAGAAGCCCGTCCGGCGCAAGCCGCCGACGAAGAAGACCACGCTCGCGGCGTTCGTGAAAACCTACGGCTGGCGGGTCTACGCGCTGCCGATCCTCGTGGTGATCACCGTGCTGGTCGTGGTCAACACGGCGGGCAGCCCGGCCGAGCCCGGCGGTGCGCCCGGCTCCGGAGAGGCCGCGGTCGGCGACGCCACGGCCGGTGCCATCGACAGCGGGGGCGGCATCCCCGAAAACCCCGCGCAGCCGGTGAACCTGAAGGTGCCCACCGCGGACCTGCCCACCGGCGGCCCGTACACCGAGGAGGGCAAGGGCACCTGGCACGTCGTGCCCGGCTCCGGTGACGTGGTCGGCAAGAGCGGCAAGCTGTTCACCTACACCGTCGAGGCCGAGGACGGGATCGATCCCGCCAGCTACGCCGGGGACGACAGCTTCGCCACCGCGGTCGAGGGCATCCTGTCGGATCCGCGGAGCTGGACGTGGAACGGCAAGATCCGGCTGCAGCGGGTCGACTCGAGCTATCCCGACCCCAGTTTCCGGGTGAGCCTCACCACGCCGAACACCACCCACCGGCCGGACGCGTGCGGGTTCCAGATCAAGTTCGAGGCCTCCTGTTACCGCAGCAGCATGGACCGGGTGCTGATCAACCTGGCGCGCTGGGTGCGGGGCGCGAAGGCCTACGGCGCCGACATGACCGGCTATCGGCAGTACGCGATCAACCACGAGGTCGGGCACGCGCTGGGCAACCACCACGTCGGCTGCCCCGGCAACGACCAGCCGGCGCCGGTGATGATGCAGCAGTCGTTCGGCGTCGCCGACGACTACGTGGCGATGCTCAACAACATCCCCGGCGGGGACAAGGGCAAGGTCGCCGCGGACCACCGCGTGTGCGTGCCGAACGCCTGGCCGAATCCCACGCCCGCGGGACAGTAGCGGAACAAAGCACCCCGCGTCCCACCATCCGGACGCCGGGAAGCGGGGCTTGCCAGCGTGCGTTGTGGATACTGGGATTGAGACGCGATCCGCGCGACTATGGAGGACCCGATGTCAGACACGGCACTGCCCCCGCTGGTGGAGCCGGCTGCCGAGCTCACCAAGGAAGAGGTGGCCCGGTACAGCAGGCACCTGATCATCCCGGACGTCGGGGTGGCCGGGCAGAAGCGGTTGAAGAACGCGAAGGTCCTGGTGATCGGGGCAGGGGGGCTGGGCAGCCCGGCGCTGCTGTACCTCGCCGCGGCCGGTGTCGGCACGCTGGGCATCATCGACTTCGACGTGGTCGACGAGTCGAACCTGCAGCGTCAGGTGATCCACGGCCAGTCCGACGTGGGCAAGCTCAAGGCAGCCTCGGCGCAGGAGTCGATCGCCGAGATCAACCCGCTGGTCAAGGTGCACCTGCACACCGAGCGGCTGGAGTCGGCGAACGCGCTGGACATCTTCCGCCAGTACGACCTGATTCTCGACGGCACGGACAACTTCGCCACCCGCTACCTGGTCAACGACGCCGCGGTGCTGCTGGGCAAGCCGTACGTCTGGGGTTCGATCTTCCGGTTCGAGGGCCAGGTGAGCGTGTTCTGGGAGGACGCGCCGAACGGCCGGGGCCTGAACTACCGCGACCTCTACCCGGAGCCGCCGCCGCCGGGCATGGTCCCCTCCTGCGCCGAGGGCGGCGTGCTGGGTGTGCTGTGCGCGTCGATCGGCTCGATCATGGTGACCGAGGCGATCAAGCTGATCACCGGCATCGGCGATCCGCTGCTGGGCAGGCTGATCAGCTACGACGCGCTGGAGATGCGGTATCGCGAGGTCAAGATCCGCAAGGACCCGGAGACGCCGAAGATCACCGAGCTGATCGACTACGAGGCGTTCTGCGGGGTGGTGTCGGACGAGGCCACCGAGGCGGCGTCGGGCAGCACGCTGACCCCCGCGGAGCTGAAGGCGAAGTTCGACCGGGGCGACGATTTCGCGCTGATCGACGTCCGTGAGCCGCACGAGTACGAGATCGTGAACATCAAGGGCGCCACGCTGATCCCGAAGGACCGGATCCTGTCCGGCGAGGCACTGGCCGAGCTGCCGCAGGACAAGCCGATCGTGCTGCACTGCAAGTCGGGTGCGCGCTCGGCGGAGGCGCTGGCCGCCCTGCACGCGGCGGGGTTCAAGGACGCCACGCACCTCGGTGGCGGCGTGCTGGCCTGGGCTCGCCAGGTCGACCCGAGCCTGCCCACCTACTGAGCAGTCCGCGAAGGCCTCCTTCTGGGAACTTGTTTCCCGGAAGGAGGCCTTTTTTGCGCGTTCTGCTTCGCCGGGAGGGCTGTCGAGAGGCGGAGCCGTGCCGAACGTCTGCTTCCGCCGAGAAGACCGCGTGGGGGCCGATGAGGCCGCTTGCCGGATCACGCGACGAACAGGACGGTTCGCCGGCCCCGCAACGTTTCCGATGATCACTGCGCGGTCGAGCTGACGGCGCTCCATCCGTGTTCCAGCAGCGCGAAGATCCGGTCGAGGGTGGCGTCGCCGGTCTGTCCGCGCACGAGGGTGACCGCTTCCAGGGCGAAGTGGGCCAGGGCTCGGCAGACTGCGTCGTCGGTGGGAAGACCACTGTCCGCGGCAATCGCGTCGGCCAGTGCGACCTCGTGTCGCAGCCACATAGCTCGGGCGTACTCGCGCAGCTCCGGGGTGCTGTCGATGAGCTGCCGATACGCCTGGAAGCCCGGGTGGTCGGCGTTGCGCAGGGCCCGCCCCGTCTGCCGCAGATGGTCCCGCAGGGCGGCCGGGATCGAGCATCCGGCGGGGCGGTCCCGGACGGCGGCGACCAGTGCGGCCTCGCGGTCGGTCTCCTCGTCGAACACCAGCGCGACCTTGCCGTCGGGAAAGTGCTTGAACAGCGTGGTCACCGACACGTCCGCCGTGTCGGCGATCTCCCGCACTCCTACCGCGTCGTACCCGCGCTCCAGGAACAGGCGCAGCGCGGCATCCGCCAGAGCCTGGCGGGTCGCGGCTTTCTTGCGCTCGCGGCGTCCCACGGTCTGCGTCACCACTCCACCCTAACACACCGTGGTGTACCGACTAGCAAAGTTTAACAGTTGCACTTTGTGAGCGATTGTGGTTCCTTGAATCTCGTCCACGGAATCCGCCCCGGCTCTGTCCGAGACGAGGTGCGCTGCCTTCCGAACCACTTCCTTGCCACGAAAGGACGCCCGACGATGCGCTCACCCTCGCCCGGAGCAGCCCGGATCGCGGTCATCGGCGCCGGCCCCGGCGGCCTGACCTGCGCCCGCATCCTGCAACGCCACGGTCTGCGCGTCACGGTCTACGACCGCGACCGCGAGGCCCATGCCCGCGACCAGGGCGGCACTCTCGATCTGCACGCCGACAACGGCCAGATCGCCCTTCGGCACGCCGGGCTGCTGGCGGAGTTTCTCGCCGCGGCCCGCCCCGAGGGTCAGGAGATGCGCCTGACCGACCACACCGGAGCCATCAGGCACCACGACGTTCCCGCCCCCGGCGACACGTTCAAGCCGGAGATCGACCGGGGTGACCTGCGGGACCTGCTCCTGAACTCGCTCCGGCCCGGCACCGTGCAGTGGGGACACGACCTGCGGACAGTCACCGCACCTGTCGACGGCCTCCGCCGACTGCACTTCGCCGGCGGCGCCACCACGGACGCCGACCTCGTCATCGGCGCGGACGGCGCCTTCTCCCGGGTTCGGACCCTCGTGTCCGACGCCGTCCCCGCCTACACCGGAGTCACCTTCCTCGAGGCCTGGTTCGACGACGTCGAAACCCGCCACCCGGAGCTGGGCCGGTTGGTCGGCCCGGGCAGCGCCTTCGCGATCAGCGGCGGCAGGGGACTGCTGGCCCAGCGGAACAGCGGGGAGCACATTCGCGTCTACATCGCCCTACGCGTCCCACGGGATGCGAACACCCCCGCCGGGATCGACCTCACGGACACCGAAGCCGCCCGCGCCTGCCTGCTCGACCTGTTCCCGGGCTGGGACCCGCTGCTCCTGCGCATGATCACGGACAACGACGGTCCGTACGTCGACCGACCCCTGTACGCGCTGCCGATATCGCATACGTGGACCCACAATCCGACGGTCACCCTCCTCGGAGACGCCGCCCACCTGATGCCGCCCCTCGGCGTCGGCGTCAACCTGGCCATGCTCGACGCCGCCGAACTCGCCCTCGCGCTTCGTGACAGCGACAGCATCGCCGACGCCATCCACGCCTACGAAAACGTCATGCTGCCCCGCTCCGCCGGGGTGGCCCGCGAATGCGCCGAGGGACTCGACGGACTCCTCGCCCCGACCCCGGATCACGCCCACCACCACCTCACGGCCGACCGCTGACCGAGCAGCTGTCACGGGAGATCGACATGTCACGCGCGGTGAGACCGTAGTTTTGTGCCGCGTGACCAGCGAGTCTTCCCGAAGGTGGGCCGTGCGGGCGGTACCGTGTGGGTTTGTGCGGTCCACTCTCGAACGGCCTTCCGAGCGGGTTCGCGCCGCTTTCGGCGGTGCGCCCGATTCCGCGTCGCCGGTACCGGATTCGGCGGTGTGGCGGTGTGGCGACCTGGTGTTCAAACCGGCCACCGACCGGTCCCGCGCGTTGTGGACGGCGCGGGCGCTCGACTACGCCGACGACCCAGGGCTGCGGATCGCGAAGCCGGTGCGTTCGCTGGACGGCCGGTGGGTCGTCGGAGGCTGGTCGGCGTGGCGGTACGTCGCGGGTAGCCCGGAGCACCGTTGCGAGGAGTCGGTGCTGGCCGCCGTCCGGCTGCACCGGGCGACGGCGGATCTGCCGCGGCCGGATTTCCTCGCCGCGCGGGACGACCTCGACGCGGTGGCGGACCGTATCGCCTGGGAGGAACTGGACCGCCCGTTGCCGGAGGCCAAAGGCGGCCGCTGGTTCGAAATCCTGGCCCCGGCCCGGCGGCCGGTGCGCCTGCCGCACCAGATCGCGCACGGCGAGCTGCTGGCCGGCCTGCTTTTCGACGGCGACGCGGCACCCGGCGTCGTCGACTTCGTCCCGTACTACCGGCCGGGTGAGTGGGGTGCGGCGATCGCCGCCGTCGATGCGCTGGCCTGGGGCGGGGCGTCGGGGGCGTTGCTGGAGCGGTGGGCGCATCTGCCGGAGTGGCCGCAGTTGCTGTTGCGTGCGGTGTTGTTCCGGTTGGCGGCCCACGCGCTGAACCCGCGGTCCACCGGTGCCGCGCTGGACGGCCTGCGGGCCGCCGCCCGTGAGGTCAGCGCGGTTCTCTGACCGCTCACGCGCCGGTGGGCCGCGCGGCGCGGCCGATGTCAACTCCATGAAACATTCGACGCGGTTCCGGGTAACACAGCCTCCTTAACGTCGGGTCATCCGACCCGAGGAGCGCCCGTGCCGCACGTCGACACGCACTGCCCGTACTGCGCTCTGCAGTGCGGGATGCGCATGGACGAAACCCGCGTCGGCCCTCGCGACTTCCCGGTCAACGCCGGTGGGCTCTGCCAGAAGGGCTGGACGTCCGGGGAGCTGCTGCGCACCGGCGACCGGCTGACCACGCCGTTGCTGCGGCGGAACGGGGAACTCCGCCCGGCGAGCTGGGACGAGGCGCTGGATTTCGTGGCCGGACGGCTGGCCGGGCTGCGCCGCGACCACGGCGCGGACGCGGTCGCGGTGTTCGGCGGCGGCGGGCTCACCAACGAAAAGGCTTACCAGCTCGGAAAGTTCGCCCGGGTCGCGCTGGGCACGCGGAACATCGACTACAACGGCCGGTTCTGCATGTCGTCGGCCGCCGCGGCGGGACTGCGCGCGTTCGGGCTCGACCGCGGCCTGCCGTTCCCGGTCACCGACCTGGCCGGCGCCGGTACCGTACTGCTGGCCGGCGCCAATCCGGCCGAGACGATGCCGCCGTTCCTGCAGCATCTGCGGAACGCGGACCTGATCGTGGTCGACCCGCGGCGCACGCCGACCGCGGAGCAGGCGAGCCTGCACCTGGCACCCGCTCCGGGCACGGATCTCGCACTGGCGCTGGGCATCCTGCACGCCGTGGTCGCCGAAGGGTACCTCGGAAAGTCCTATGTGGACGAGCGGACGCGTGGCTTCGAAGAGGCATGGCGGATTGCCGCTGCCTGGTGGCCGGAGCGGGCTGAGCGCGTGACCGGCGTGGCCGCTGCTGACCAGCGTCGCGCGGCGGAGTTGCTGGCACAAGCGGAGAACGCGTACGTCCTCACCGCGCGCGGCACCGAACAGCACGCCACCGGTACGGACACGGTCGGCGCCTGGATCAACCTCGCTCTCGCGCTGGGGTTGCCGGGGCGCGCCGGTTCCGGTTACGGCTGCCTCACCGGCCAGGGCAATGGGCAGGGCGGCCGCGAACACGGGCAGAAAGCCGACCAGTTGCCCGGGTACCGCAAGATCGATGATCCGGCGGCTCGCGAGCACGTGGCCCGGGTGTGGGGCGTGACGCCGGAAAGCCTGCCCGGGCCCGGACGATCGGCGACCGAGCTGCTCGACTCGCTGGGGCGGGACGGCGGCCCGAAGGCGCTGCTTGTCTTCGGCAGCAACGTCGTCCTGTCTGCGCCTCGCGCGCAGCATGTCCAAGAGCGACTGTCTTCAGTGGATCTCTTGGTGGTGGCGGACTTCGTGCTCTCGGAGACCGCGGCGATCGCCGATGTGGTGTTCCCGGTGACGCAGTGGGCTGAGGAGGACGGCACGCTCACCAACCTCGAAGGCCGGATTCTCCTGCGTCGCAAGGCACTCGACCCGCCCGAGGGAGTCCGCACCGATCTCGGACTGGTGCACGGATTGGCTACTCGGCTGGGACAGCCTGCCGAACGGTTCCCGACCGCCGCCGAGAGCGTATTCGATGAACTGCGCGCCGCCTCGAAGGGCGGTCCTGCGGACTATTCCGGTGCCAGCTACCAACGTCTGCGCTCTGGTGAAGCCTTGCATTGGCCGGTGCCGTCCGAGGACCATGCCGGCACGCCGCGGATGTTCCTCGACCGCTTCGCGCATTCGGATGGCCGTGCCAGGTTCACTGCCGTCGACCACAGTGGACCCGCGGAGCCGTCGAACGCGGAATTCCCGTTGCAAGCCACCACAGGCCGGGTGCTCCAGCACTACCAGTCCGGTGCCCAGACCCGCCGGATCGCCGAGCTGAACACCGTGGTGCCGGAGGCTTTCGTGGAGGTGCATCCCGACACTGCGGTACGGTCCGGGCTCGCCGACGGGGAACGCGCGGTGGTCCGGTCACGGCGTGGCGAGACGGTGGCGCGGGTGCGGTGCGTTCCGTCGATGCGGCCCGATCTGGTGTTTCTCCCGTTCCACTTCCCGGGGGAAGGCCGGGCGAACCTGCTCACCAATCCGGTACTCGATCCGGTGAGCCGGATGCCGGAGTTCAAGGTGTGCGCGGTTTCGCTGGCGAGGGCGGACACGTGAGCGCGCGGCACGTCGTCATCGCGGGCTACGGCATGGCCGGCGCCCGGCTGGCCGACGAGATCCGCCGCCGTGACCCGGAAGCCGAACGCGTCCGGCTCACCGTGCTCGGTGCCGAGGCGCATCCGGCGTACAACCGGGTGCTGTTGTCCACAGTGGTCGCTGGCGGGCTGAGCCCGGAGGCCGTGCGCCTGCACGACGACGAGTGGGCCGCACGCGCGAAGGTCGAGCTGCGCCTCGGTGCGCCGGTGACCGGTCTCGACCGCTCGCTTCGCCGCGTGGAGACCGCGACCGGCTCTTACACCTACGACGCGCTGGTCCTCGCGACCGGTGCGAGCCCGTGGCTTCCGCCGGTGGAAGGCCTGGAGCCGGGACCGGAGGTCGTCGCGTTCCGCACTCTGGACGACTGCCGCCGGATCGTCGACGTCGCGCGTCCCGGCGCTCCGGTCGCGGTCCTCGGCGGCGGACTGCTGGGCCTGGAAGCCGCGCGCGGGCTCGCGGGCCGGGGCGCGAACGTCACGGTGGTCCACCCCAGCGTGCACCTCCTGGAACGGCAGGTCGACGCCGCTGCCGGGCGGGTGCTCGCCCGCCGGCTCACCGGGCTCGGCGTGAGTTTCCGGTTCGAGGTGACGGCTGCGCGGCATCTGCCCGGTGACGGGCTCAAGCTGGACGACGGCAGCTTCGTCCCGGCCGATCTCGTGGTCGTCGCCGCCGGGGTGCGGCCGGAAACCGGTCTCGCCGAGGCCGCCGGCCTGGCAGTGGACCGTGGAATCCTCGTCGACGACCTGCTGCGGTCCAGCGACGGGCGGATCCACGCGCTGGGGGACTGCGCTCAGCACGAGGGCGCGCCGGCCGGGCTCGTGCAGCCGGCGTGGGAACAGGCTGCCGTGCTCGCCGACCTGCTGACCGGTTCCGACCCGGCCGCGCGATACCGCGGCACTGCGGCAGTCACCCGGCTCAAGGCGCGCGACATCGATCTCGCCGCACTCGGTGAAGCGCAGGCGACGGGTGAGGGCGCCGAAGTGCTCACGCTCGACGATCCGTCCGGCGGCCGCTACGGCAAGCTCGTCGTCCGCGAAAACCGCGTGACCGGGGCGATCCTGCTCGGCCTGCCGGACGCCGCCGCGACCGTGACCCAGTTGCACGACCGCGGCATCCCCGTGCCGGACGACCGGCTCGCGGTGCTGCTCGGCCGCGCCTTGCCCGCGGACACGGCGACCGCGGCGAGTCCCGCGGAACTGCCGTCGTCGGCGTTGATCTGCCGTTGCAACACGGTGACAAAAGGACGGCTGGTCGACGCCTGGCGCGGCGGCGCGACCGACGCGACCGCGCTCGTCCGTACCACCCGTGCCACCACCGGCTGCGGTAGTTGCCGCGACACGGTGGGTGCGGTCGCGGACTGGCTGGCCGCTCAATGATCCCGCACTCCCTGCAGTACACCGAGGAGGACGCCATGACCGTCACGGCCCATCGGGGCGCCCGCTGGATCGAGCGCTGGGACCCCGAGGACGAAGCGTTCTGGGAACACACCGGAAAGCGGATCGCCCGGCGCAACCTGTGGTTCTCGGTGTTCGCCGAGCACATCGGGTTCTCGATCTGGACACTGTGGTCGGTCGTCGTGCTGTTCATGGGCCCGGCCTACGGGTTCTCCGCGGCGGACAAGTTCCTCCTGGTGTCCACGCCGACGCTGATCGGTGCGCTGATGCGCCTTCCCTACACCTTCGCGGTGGCCAAGTTCGGCGGGCGCAACTGGACCATCGTCAGTGCCGCACTGCTCCTGGTGCCGACGGTGCTCACCGCGATCGTGCTGCACCCCGCGACCTCGCTGGGCACGTTCCTGGTGATGGCCGCACTGGGCGGCGTCGGCGGCGGAAACTTCGCGTCGTCGATGACGAACATCAACAGCTTCTACCCGGAGCGGTACAAGGGCTGGGCGCTGGGCCTCAACGCCGGCGGCGGCAACCTTGGCGTGGCGGTGATCCAGCTGGTGGGCCTGCTCGTGATCGGGCTGGCCGGGGCGAGCGCGCCGCGGCTCGTGCTCTCCATCTACCTGCCGCTCATCGTGCTCGCCGCGCTGGGTGCCGCGTTGTTCATGGACAACCTCGCCACCGTCCGCGGGGACACCAATGCGATGCGCGAAGTCGTCCGAAGTGGACACGCCTGGGTGATGTCGCTGTTGTACGTCGGGACGTTCGGCTCCTTCATCGGCTACAGCTTCGCGTTCGGCTTGGTACTGCAGAACCAGTTCGGCCGAACGCCGTTGCAGGCGGTCGCGGTGACCTTCCTCGGCCCGCTGCTCGGTTCGCTGTCCCGGCCGCTGGGCGGCTGGCTGTCCGACCGCACCGGTGGTGGCCGGGTCACCTTCGTGACGTTCGGCGCGATGGCGCTGGCCACTGTGGTGCTGGTACTGGCTTCCTCGGCAAACTCGCTGGCATTGTTCACCATTGCCTTCATCGTGTTGTTCGTGTTGACGGGGATCGGCAACGGCTCGACGTACAAGATGATCCCGGCGATTTTCCAGGCGAAGGCGCGGGTGGCCATCGTCGCCGGTGGCGACGAGGCCGCGGAGCTGCGCAACGCACGCAGGCTGTCCGGGGCGCTGATCGGATTCGCGGGTGCGCTCGGTGCGCTGGGCGGACTGTTCATCAACCTCGCCTTCCGGGAGTCGTTCGCCAGCGCGCACAGCGGAGTGCCCGCGTTCATCGGGTTCCTGGTCTTCTACGCGGTATGCGTGGGCGTGACCTGGGTCGTCTACCTGCGTAAACCCGCGGGGAGCAGCCGGGTGGCGCTGGCCGGGGCGGAGCTCTGACATGCCCACTCTCGCGGTTGTCGGGCACGGTATGGTCGCGCACCGGCTGGTGGAAGCAGTCCGTGAGGCGGACCCGCGCAGCGCGTGGCAGATCGTGGTACTGGCCGAGGAAACCCGGCCCGCCTACGACCGGGTGGCGCTCACGTCCTATGTGGAGCATCGAGATCCGGCGGCACTCGCGTTGCCCGGCTCCGGCTACGACGGGGACGAGGCCGTGGAGTTGCGGCTCGGCGACACGGCCGTCGCGGTGGACCGGGACGCGAAGACCGTGACCACCGCGTCCGGGCATGTGCAGCCTTACGACAAGCTGGTACTGGCGACCGGATCACGTCCGTTCGTGCCGCCGGTTCCCGGGCACGACCTTCCGGGCGTGTTCGTCTACCGGACGATCGAAGACCTCGACGCCATCCGGGCGGCAGCTGAGCGACCGGGCCGCGGACGCCGGGCGGCGTTGGTGATCGGTGGTGGCCTCCTCGGGCTCGAAGCAGCCAAGGCATTGCGAGACATGGGGCTGTCACCGCACGTCGTGGAAATGGCGCCGCGGCTGATGCCGTTGCAGATCGACGAAGGCGGCGGTGGCCTGTTACGGCGGCTCGTCACGAGCCTCGACGTCACCGTCCACACCGGAACATCCACCGACGCGATCGTCTCCGATGAGACCCGGCTGCTCGCCCGCCTCGGCAACGGCACCGAGCTGGACGTGGACCTGGTCGTCTTCTCCGCCGGAGTACGTCCGCGCGACGATCTCGCCCGTTCCTCCGGAATGGCAGTCGGCGAGCGGGGCGGGGTGCTGGTGGACGCCGCCTGCCGTACCGCGGATCCGTCGGTCTACGCGATCGGCGAGTGCGCGGCCGTCGAGGGCCGGGTCTACGGCATCGTCGCGCCGGGCTACGCGATGGCCGAGGTCGTGGCCGCACAGCTGACCGGTGGCGCGGCCACGTTCGCCGAGCCGGACACGGCTACGAAGCTGAAGTTGATGGGCGTCGATGTGGCCAGCTTCGGTGACGCGCACGCGGCGACCGAGGGTGCGTTGGAGGTCGCGGTGAACGACGCCGTGGCCGGTACCTACAAGAAGCTCGTGGTCACCGACGACGGGAAGACGCTCCTCGGCGGTGTTCTCGTCGGCGACGCGACGGAGTACAACACGTTGCGCGCCTTGGTCGGCCGCCGGCTGCCTGCGGACGCGGGCGCATTGCTCGCTCCGGCCGGCGGAGGTGCGGCGGTCGGTGTCGATTCGTTGCCGAACGAAGCGCAGGTCTGTTCCTGCAACGGGGTTGCCAAGGGCACGCTCGTACACGCCATCACCGAGGAAGGGTGCGATTCGGTCGGCAAGCTGAAAGCTTGCACGCGCGCCGGTACGTCCTGCGGCTCGTGCGTGCCGATGCTGACCAAGCTCCTCGACTCCTGTGGAGTCGAACAGTCGAAGGCGTTGTGTGAGCACTTCGGACAGTCGCGCGCCGAGCTGTTCGAGATCATCCGCGCCACGCAGATGACCACCTTCAGCGAGGTGATCAGCCGGTACGGCACCGGAACCGGCTGCGCGGTGTGCAAGCCGGCGGTGGCCTCCATCCTGGCGACCCTCGGCAACGGCCACATCCTCGCCGGTGAACAACTGACCCTGCAGGACACGAACGACCGGTTCCTCGCGAACATCCAGCGCAACGGCAGCTATTCGGTGGTGCCGCGGATCCCCGGCGGCGAGATCACCCCGGAGAAGCTGATGGTGATCGCCCAGGTCGCTCAGGACTTCCGGCTGTACACGAAAATCACCGGCGGACAGCGAATCGACCTGCTCGGCGCCACTGTGGACCAGCTGCCGGAGATCTGGCGGCGGCTGGTGGACGCCGGGTTCGAGTCCGGGCACGCGTACGGGAAGGCCCTGCGCACGGTCAAATCGTGTGTTGGTTCCACCTGGTGCCGATACGGCGTGCAGGACAGCGTCGCGCTCGCGATCGATCTGGAGTTGCGTTATCGCGGGCTGCGGTCACCACACAAGATCAAGTCGGGAGTCTCCGGGTGCGCCCGTGAATGCGCGGAAGCCAGGGGCAAGGACTTCGGGGTGATCGCCACCGAGCACGGCTGGAACCTCTACGTCGGCGGAAACGGCGGTGCCAGCCCGAGACACGCCGAACTCCTGCTGTCCGATGTGGATACCGAGACGTTGGTTCGTACCATCGACCGCTTCCTCATGTTCTACGTGCGTACCGCCGACCGGCTGCAGCGCACCGCCGCGTGGATCGAGGAGCTGGACGGCGGGCTGGACCACGTGCGCGCGGTGATCGTGGACGACAGCCTGGGCATTTGCGAGAACCTGGACGCGGCGATGGCGAAACACCTCGACGGCTACACCGACGAATGGCGCGGAGTACTGGAGGATCCGGACAAGCTGGCGCGGTTCAGTTCGTTCGTGAACGCACCGGGGACTCCGGACCCGTCGATCTCGTTCCGTGCGGAGCGGGAACAGAATGTCCCGGTACTGCTGGGCGTTCCGGAGGTGCGACGATGACGCCGCCGACCTGGACCGTGGTGTGCCCGGAGACGCACGTGCCGAATTTCTCCGGAGTCGCGGCGCTGGTCGACGGGCAGCAGGTCGCGGTGTTCCATGCAGGAGGCTGGTACGCGCTGTCCAATGGGGACCCCCGCAGTGGTGCGGCCGTGTTGTCGCGCGGGATCGTCGGCGACGCCGGGGGCGAGCCAGTCGTCGCATCGCCGGTCTACAAGGAACGGTTCTCCCTGAACACGGGGGAGTGCCTGGACGCGGAGGGGGTCTCGGTTCCGGTGTATCCGGTGCGCGTGCGCGACGGGATGGTCGAGGTGGGCCGGCCGTGACCGACGTCCGGCCGCTGGCCGGGTTCACGGTGGGGATCACCGCGGCGCGCCGAGCCGAAGAGCTGGGCGCGCTTCTCGTGCGCCAGGGTGCGACCGTCCGGTATGGACCGGCGATCCGGATCGTGCCACTGGCCGACGACACCGAACTGCACGCGGCCACGATGCGGATGCTGGAGTACCCAGTGGACGCCGTGGTGGCGACCACGGGGATCGGGTTCCGGGGCTGGATCGAGGCCGCGGAGGGATGGGGCCTCGGCGAAAAGGTTCTCGAACACCTTGGCGCGGCGTCGTTGCTGACCCGCGGTCCGAAGGCTGCCGGAGCGGTGCGGGCGGCGGGGCTGGCGGAGGAGTACGCGCCGGCTTCCGAGAGCAGCGCGGAACTGCTGGAACACCTGCTGGCGTCCGGAGTGCACCGAAAGCGCATCGCGGTGCAGCTGCACGGCGAGCCGCTGCCGTACTTCGTGGAGGGCCTCCGTCATTCGGGTGCGGAGGTGATCGAGGTTCCGGTGTACCGCTGGGTCGCTCCGGCAGATCCGGGACCGCTGGACCGGCTGCTGGACGCGGTGCTGGAAGGCACGATCGACGCTTTGCCGTTCACCAGCGCGCCCGCCGCCGCCTCGACGGTCGCCTTCGCCCGCCGGACGGGCCGGCTCGCCGCGCTGGTCGAGGCACTGTCGAGCCGGGTGACCGTGGCTTGTGTGGGCCCGGTCGCCGCAGCCCCGCTTGCCGCGCTGGGCATTCCGACTGTCCAACCACCGCGGTCGCGGATCGGCGCACTGGCCCGGACGGTCGCCGACTCGTTGACCGCGCGGTCGCCCACGATGTACCCCGCCGGTTGCCCACTCGAGGTACGCGGCACCGGTGCATTGGTGGCCGGAGCCTGGCGGGAAATCGCTCCGGCGCCGATGGCGTTGTTGCGTGCGCTCGCCCGGCAGCCTGGGCGTGTCGTGCCACGCCGGGAGTTGTCGGCGGAGTTGCCCTCAGGCGGTGAAGCGCACGCGGTCGAGACCGCGATCGGCCGATTGCGGACCGCGCTGGGCAGGGCGGGGCTGGTGCAGACGGTGGTGAAACGCGGTTACCGGCTGGCGGTGGATCCGGCGGACGGCTCGGAGCCGGTCGGCTAATGTGGACGCCTGTGCGGATGCTCCCCATTCCGCCGGGAGCCGTGACTCTCACCGACCGGCGGACAGAAAGCAGCTGGACTGTCGACGTCCCGGCGTTCGAGCTGGGCGCGACACCGGTCACGCGATCGTTGTATGACGGAGGCGGGGAGCTGCCGGCGGTCGAGGTGTCCTGGTGGGATGCCGTGCGGTTCTGCAACGCGCAGTCCGTGCGGGACGGATTGCCCTCGGCCTACCGCATCGAGCGCGACGATGTGGAGTGGGACCGGTCCGCCACCGGCTATCGCCTGCCGACGGAGGCGGAATGGGAGCATGCCTGCCGGGCAGGTACCGCGGGCCCGCGCTACGGCGACCTGGACGACATCGCCTGGTACCGGGGAAACTCCGATGGCCGGCTGCATCAGCCCGGCGAGAAGCTGCCGAACGCCTGGGGCGTCTTCGACGCGCTTGGCAACACCTGGGATTGGTGCTGGGATCGCTACGATCCCGCGACCTACGGTGAGTACCGGGTGCTGAAAGGGGGCGGCTGGGCGGACGAACACTGGAGCGTGCGGGTGTCCGTGCGGCGCCGCAGCCACCCCGCTTTCCGCGTGGACGACGTCGGTTTCCGCCTGGCCAGGACGGTGCCGGCCGCCTCGGGTCAGCCGACGACGACGCCGTAGACGGAGTAGGGCGGCAACTCCATGGTGGTCGAGACCGTGCCGTCGGTCGCGGTCGCCGTTTCGGTCTTCACCGGTGCGGTGGCGTCGTTGTCGGGTGCGGCGAGGTAATGGGTGAGCTGGACGTCGCCGTTCGCGCCGGTGTTCTCCAGCGTGAGGTCGGCCGTCACCGGGTTTTCGCTGTCGTTGATCGCCCAGGCGACACGCTGACCGGCTGCGTTGACTGCCGAGCAGGAGCTGGTGAGGCCGTCGTCGCCGGTGTTCGTGATCTTGTTCTCTCCGCGGCCGAGGCCGAGGTCCTTCGAGAGCAGCCGGAACGTGGCGGCCTTCGGGGAGAGGGTGCCGTCGCTGTCGACGAAGGCGAACGGGTGGCGCCGGTACGCGTCGAACGAGTCGGGTTCGTCGTTGCTGCCGAAGATCATCGCCCCGGTGACCCCGGCGTCCATCATGCCCGAAAGGCGCCATCCGGCGAAGGAGACCGCCTGCGGGCTGTCCGAGTTGATCGATCCTTCCTGCTCGAAGTCGGGTGAGAAGTTCCATTCGGTGACGAACAGCGGCAGGTCCGAACGGCCGGCCTCGTCGTTGATGTCGTGCCATCGCCCGGCGTTCGCGTTCGCCTTGTCGTCGCCGTAGGAGTGCCAGTCCCCGAACCGGACGTCCGGCCCGATCTCCGGATCGGAGAGCAGCTTCTCGTACCAGTCGCCGTCGTCGCTCGCGATCTGCGGGCCGACCGGTTTGTCCGCGCTCACCTCGTTCATGCCGGCCAGCGCTTCGCGGTAGATGTGCGCGTAGTCGTCGTAGTCCATTTCGAGGTCGGGCTCGTTCGCCACCTCGAAGTAGTCCACGTCGTCCTGGTAGTGCGCGAAGACCTGCTTGAAGGACTCCTTGAGCGCGTCGAAATCGGTGATCGGGAGCGAATCGTCGTCGCCGTCCCATGAGGTCTCGGCACCTTCGGTGCCCATCCACTCGGGGAAGCCGTGAATGATCAGCATGTGCTTGAGGCCGGCATCGTGGTAGGCGGCGAGATCGCTCTCGTTCGTGGTTTCGTTCTCGCCGTCCGGATTCCAGTTCCAGTCCGCTGGCGGACGCTCGAACGTCTCGCGGTCCGGGATGAGGTCGTAGAGGTAGACGTCCGAGCGGAGGATGGTGACGCCGGCGTCGGCCACCGTCGAGGCGTACTCCGGTTTGAGTTTCGGCCAGGAGGACAGCCCGAACATCAGATTGCTCGAGGTCGCGATCTGGTGGTCGAAATCGACGCTGACGCTGCCGGATGCGGCCGGTGCGGCGGAAGCCGCCGGGGTGAGCGCGGCGGCGAGGACCGCGGCGGCGAGAACGGACCAGCGTTTTCTCATCGGAGCACCTGCTTTCTCGAGTGGGAAAGGACTTCCGTCACCGGGTTCCGATGCCGTTGAGCATCCCGGAGATGAACCGTTTCTGCAGGAACACGTAAGCCGCCACGATCGGGAGCGCGACGATGACGCCACCCGCGGACAGCAGTGAGTAGTCGGTCAGGTGGGCGCCCTTGAAGAAGGCCAGCCCGAGCGGTGCGGTGCGATGGTCCTCACTGCTCACGAGCACGAGGGGCAGCAGGAATTCGTTCCACGTCCACATCGCCACGAGCAGGCACATGGTCATGATCGAGGCGAGCGACGGCGGCACGACCACTCGCCAGAGCACGCGCAGATCGCGGGCGCCGTCGATCTTCGCCGCCTCGATGATCTCGGTGGGAAACGCGCGGAACTGGTTGCGCATCCAGAAGATCGCGAATCCCAGCGATTGCGCGGCCTGCGGCAGGATGAGCGCGGCGTAGGTGTCGGTCAGCCCGACGGTGCGAAGGTTGAAGTAGAGCGGGATCACGAACGCCTCGGCCGGAAGCATCAGCCCGGCCAGCACCACGAAGAACAGTACGCCGGAGCCGAAGAACCGGAGCCGCGCGAAGGCGAATCCGGCCAGGATCGCCAGTACCGTGGTGAGGACGACGACGCCCGCGGTGACGAGCAGGCTGGAGAGCAGGTACTGCCCGAACCGGCCCTCGGCCCACGCCGCGCCGAAGTTGCCGAGGTCGATCCGCGAAGGCAGGGCGAATCCACCGTGGTTTTCCACGGGCGGAGTCACCGCCGAGAGGACCACTCCGACGAGCGGGACGAGCGCGGTCAGGCCGAAGATCGTGAGGATGAGGTAGTCGACGACCTTTTCCCGAGTGGACAGTCTCATCCGGACTCCTTCGGCTGGATTCGTTTGATGAGCGCTGTCACGATCATGATGACGGCGGTCAGCACGACCGCGACCGCTGCTCCCGAACCGACCTGCCCGGTGGTGAAGGCCCGGTTGTACGCCTCGAACGCGGGGACGGTGGTCGAAGTACCCGGCCCGCCCGAAGTCGTCACGTAGACCAGGTCGAACGTCTTGAGCGCCGAGACCACCGTGAGCGTCAGTGCGACGGCGATCTGTCCTCGCAGCGAGGGCAGGGTGATCGCGAAGAACTGGCGTCCGGCCCTCGCGCCGTCGAGCTGCGCCGCTTCGAACAGAGACGGCTCGATGGTGCCGACTCCGGACAGGAACAGGACGAGGCACAGCCCGACGTTGACCCAGGTTCCCACGAACCCGATCGCGGGCAGGGCGAGCGAATAGTCGGAAAGCCACACCCGGGTCACCGAGCCGAGCCCGACCATCCGCAGGAACCCGTTGAGCAGCCCGTCCGGCGAGTAGATCGACACCCAGATCGTCGCCACGACCACGGACGAGATCACCTGGGGCAGGAACAGCACCGTGCGAAAGAAACCCATGCCGCGCAAGCGGTTCGCTCGGGAAATGAGAGCGGTCAGGAACAACGCGAGGACAATCGGCACCACCGCGTAGAACAGCATGAGCACCAGCGCGTGGCCGAAGGCGTCGCGCAGCGCGGCGTCGGTGAAGACCGAGAAGTAGTTGCTGAAGCCGGCCCAGGTCGAGGCGGAAAGCCCGTCCCAGTCGTAGAACGAGTACTGCAGCGTTTGCAGCAGCGGGTATCCGAGGAAGAGCCCGAAGACCACGAGCGCGGGCAGGACGTAGAAGAACCCCGCCCGGCTCTTGCGGCGGCTCCTGCGGACCTGCGGCGCTGGGATGCGTTCGGGGCTCTTCTCGCGCAGCATGGTCATCCGCGGGTCTTCTTGAACTCGGTGTAGTCCTGTTCCAGTGCCTGGGTGAACTGCTCCGGCGTCTTCTGCCCCGCGACGAGGTCTTGCAGCGCGGCGGACAGCGTGGTGTAGAAGGTCGGCGTGGTGTAGTCGAGGTAGGGCGCGATCCCGTCCGCTTTCGAGATCGTGGTGTAGGTGTGCCCGATGTCCTCGGCCAGCCCGCCGGTCGCGTGGGTGCGCGGCTCCACAATGGGCAGGTTGCCGGCTTTCGAGAGTTGCTCGGCGGTGGATTTGCCCGCGATGAAGTCGACGTAGGCCGCGGCGGCGTCGGCATGACGGCTTTTCGTGGTGACGGCCCAGGAAACGCCCTCGCCGCCCATGGTGACCGGGTTCGGCGAACCGGGCGGGGTGAGCGCGGTGAACCGGGCGTCCGGGGACTGCGCGTCGGCCTCGAACCAGGTGCCGGCGACCAGGAACGCGGACTTCCCGTTGTGGAAAGAGGAAACGGCGTCGTCGATGCTGATGCCGTTCGCGCCGGTGGTCAGGTACCCGGCGCGCTGCCAGCCCTGCAGGGTGTGCGCGGCCTTGGTCGCCTCCGGACCGGTCCACGAGCCGTCGGCCGATTTGACCAGGTCGTTGACCTTGTCGCGGCCGGCGAGCGCGGACAGCAGGAAACCGTAGAGGTGGATGCCCGGATATTTCTCGAGATCCCCGTAGCTGAGCGGCACCGTGCCGGTCGTCTTGACCTTCGCGAGGTCCGCGGTCAGCTCGTCCACAGTGGCCGGTGGATGGTCGATCCCCGCCTTCGCCAGCACCGAAGGGTTGTAGTACAGCCCGATCAGCTCGCCGGTCTGCGAGATGCCGTAGAGCTGGTCGCCCTGCCAGTTTTTGCCGTCACGGGAGAAGGAATTGAGTTTCAGCAGGCTCGCCGGGTAGTACCGGTCCCACCCGTACAGTTTGGCGTAATCGTCGAGCGAACGCAGGAGCCCGGCCTTCACGAAGGCACCCATGTCCGGGTAACCCTGGTTCGCTTGCACGACGTCAGGCGGCTGCTCGCCGGAGAGCGCGAGTTTCAGCGTGGCCTTGTAATCGTTGAAGGCACGGGAAACGCGATCGATGGTGACGTTCGGGTACTTCTGCTCGAAGGCCTTGTTGAGCTCCCGTTGCGCACGGTCGATGCCCTGGTCGGTGTTCTGGTCCCAGACCGTGAGGGTGATCTTCTCGGTGCCGACGTTCTTGGACACCGGACCCAGGTCGGCGGCGGCGGGCGCGGAGCCGCCGGGCGCGCACGACGTCAGCGAGACGACGAGCGCGGCGGCGGCCAGCAGGGGAACCGTGGTGCGGCGGTTCATCATCGATCCTCTCCTCGGGTGGTCGCGAGACCGGCGAAGGACCAGTCGCCGTCCGGGCGGTGTTCGTGCAGGAAGGCGGCGAGCTCGCCGGGACGCGGCGCGCTGACGGCTCCGCCGTGCCCGGTGACGGAGATCGCGGCGTTGAGAGCCGCGAAGCGCAACCGCTCGGTCAGCGTCCAGTCGTAACGGGCGGCGGCCATGAACGTCGCCACGAACACGTCTCCCGCCCCGGTCGAGTCGACCACGTCGACCGGGATCGAGGGAACCTCGGTCATCGCGCCGGTCGCGGAGTCGACGGCGACCGCGCCGTCCCGTCCGCGGGTGACGATGGCGAGCGGAACCCGTTCGGCGAGCACCTTCGCGGCCGACACCGCGTCGTCGGTGCGGGTGTACCGCATCGCCTCCACGTCGTTCGGCACGAAGACGTCCACCTCGGCGAGCCGGTCCAGCACTTCGGCCGCCCACTGTCCAGTGTGGTCCCAGCCGACGCCGCCGACGATCGTGGTTCCCGCGTCACGCAGGCGCGCGACCCAGGCCGGGAGCTTCTGCTCGACCCCGACATGCACCGCGCCGATCGGGCCGTGGTCGTCCGGGAGTTCGCGCGAGCCGAGCGGCTCCCGATAGGTGACGAAGCTGCGGTCGCGGCTGCCGGTGAGCGAGACGCTGACCGGGGTCTGCCCCGCGACCTGGTCGATCAGGTCGGTGCCGAGGTCGGGTTCGGCGGCGAGGACGGCGAGCACGTGCGCGCCGAGCGGATCGTCGCCGAGCCGGCCGAGGATTTTCGTCGTGGCACCGGCCCGCGCCGCCGCGAACGCGCGGGTCGCCACGCCGCCCGGCGTGATCGCGAAACCCTGCGCGTAGACCTCGGCGCCGATCTCGGGCACCTCGACGCCGGCGAACACCAGGTCACAGAACACGTCGCCGGTGAAGAGCAGGTCAGTACCCGCGGTGGGGCCTGCTGCGGCCACGAAACCCTCCTCGTCGTTGCGGAGTTTCCGGGCGATACTGGGCGGGTTTGCGCGAACTTCAGCATCCGATGCCCGGCATGACGCTCGACTGTGCGCAGGACGGTACCCGTTTGACCGAGTTTTGTTAAGTCTGCGCGACTCGGTCGGTCGGGCCTGCTCGAAGTTGCTCAAACTCGCGCAGAACGCGCTAGAGTGGCGGCATGATCCTGCGGGAACGGCAAGACCACATCATGCGCGCGCTGCGCAGCTCTGGCGCGGCCTCCGTGCGGGAGCTGGCGGAAGTGCTGTCGGTCAGCGAATCGACCGTCCGGCGCGACCTGGAAATCCTCGACCGCAACGGTGAGCTGACCCGCACCTACGGCGGCGCGGTGCTCAAACCGCGCGCCACCGTGCAGGACAGCGGGCCGGGGGAGGTCGAGGAACCGTTCGACGAGACCACCGACGTCGATCTCAAGACCCGGCTGGCCGACGCGGCGGCCGCGATGGTGCCGGACGGAAGTGTGGTGCTGCTCGACATCGGCACCACCACGCCGATCCTTGCCCGCCGCTTACGCGGCCGGGACATCACGGTGATCACCTCGAACCTGGCCGTGTTCGACGAACTGCGCGATGACGGGACGGTCCGCGTGGTGCTGCTCGGCGGCGTGGTCCGCCGCAACTACCGCACGCTGGTCGGCTCGCTGACCGAGTTCGCGCTGCGCCAGGTGACCGCCGACCTCGTGTTCCTTTCCTGCACCGGCGTGCGGCCCGGCGGCGCGGTGGTCGACAACATGGCGGTGGAGGCTCCGATCAAGCAGTCCATGATCGCCGCCGCGGACAAGGTCGTGCTGCTCGCCTCGGAAACCAAGTTCCCCGGCACCGGCGCGCTGCGGTTGTGCTCACTCGAGGACATCGACGTGCTCGTCACCACCACGAGCGCCCCGGCGGCCACGCTCGACCTGTGCCGCACCGCGGGCGGAGAGGTCGTCGTCGCATGAAACTGTGCGTGCTCGGCGGTGGCGGATTCCGCACGCCGAACGTCTACCAGGCGTTGCTGCGCGATCAGGGTTCCCCGCGGGTCGACGAGGTCGCGCTGTACGACGTCGACGAGCAGCGACTCGCCACGATGGTCGCGATCCTCACCGAAATGGCCACGGGCTTCCCGGATCCGCCGGTGCTGAAGCCGACCACGAATCTGCGGGCCGCGGTGGACGGCAGCGACTTCGTCTTCGCCGCGTTGCGCGTCGGCGGCCTCGAGGGCAGGCGCTGCGACGAACACGTCGCGCTGGAGCTGGAGGTGCTGGGCCAGGAGACGACGGGTGCCGGCGGCCTGGCGTACGCGCTGCGCACGGTGCCGGTGATGGTCGAAGCGGCCGAAGTGATCAAGGAACTCGCGCCGCACGCCTACGTCATGAACTTCACCAACCCCGCCGGCATCATCACCGAGGCGATGCAGGCGGTGCTCGGCGACCGCGTGCTCGGCATCTGCGACACACCGTCCGGGCTCGGCCGCCGGGTCGCGGACCTGCTGCGGCTCGACCCCGCGCGGATCCAGCTGGACTACGTCGGGCTGAACCACCTCGGCTGGATGCGCCGGATCCTCTGCGACGGCCGCGACGTGCTGCCCGCTCTGCTGGCCGACGACGACCTGCTCGGCTCGCTGGAGGAGGGGAAGGTCTTCGGCCGCGAGTGGATCCGTTCGCTCGGCGTGCTGCCGAACGAGTACCTGTTCTACTACTACTTCACCCGCGACGCGGTGCGCAACATCCTCGAATCCGGCACCACCCGCGGCGATTTTCTCCAAGCGTCCCAAGAGGATTTCTACCGTGCTGCCCGCGGGCACGGTGTCGGGGTCGCCGATCTGTGGCGATCGACCGTGGCGCGGCGCTCCGCCACGTACATGCCCGAGGCGCGTCGCGGCGACGGCCGCGAGGACGTCGGCGACGAGGGAGACCAGGGCTACGCGGGAGTCGCGCTCGGCGTCATGGCCGCGATCAGCCGCAACGAACGGCAGACGATGATCCTCAACGTCCGCAACAACGGCACGATCGGAGGCCTGCCCTCCGATGCGGTGGTCGAGGTGCCGGCGATGGTCGACGCGAACGGTGTCCACCCGTTGACCACCGCCCGGCCCGACCTCCACCAGCTGGGCTTGATGTCGCAGGTGAAGGACGTCGAGCGGCACATCATCGGCGCCGCGCTCAGCGGTTCGAAAGTCGCTGCGCGCAAAGCGTTCGCGCTGCACCCGCTGGTGGACAGCGTGGCCGTGGCCGACGCGCTGGTGACCGGCTACATGAACCGGATTCCGGAGGTCGGAGCGGTGCTGACCCGGTAGCCGGCCTTGCATCTGGTACGCGGGGAGTCGCCACCGCTCACGAGACCCGGGTCTGCTCCCACCAGTCGAGGACCCGGCTTCCGTGCAGGGTCAGCCACTTCGACGGTTCGCCCGCCGGTGCGTCGGTCTCGAACCACACGTCGCCGGGTAACGGTCCATTTTGGAGCCATCGGCCGTCGGGTTGCCGGGCCGCGCGGATGCGTTCGATCGCTTCCGTCATCCGCGGATCCGGTGGCGCGCCCGTGAGGAGGCTCGCTTCGCGGAGGTACGAAGCGGCGTTGAGCAGGCTGTAGAGCCAGCGGAACGGGTACCCGAAGCGCTCCACCCACGGGCCCACCTGCTCGCCGGTGGACCGCCGCCGGATGAGCGCGCGCTCCAGCAGGTACTCCTCCCCGGCGCGTTGCGCGGCCAGGGTGGCGCCCGTTCCGCCGGTCGCTTGGTGACAGGCGAGGAGGCCTTTCAGCGAATTGAGGGTGGAATGGAAGGAGGAGCGGGTGGAGCCCTCGACCCATTCGCAGTTCCAGCCGCCGTCGGGCAGCTGGTGCTCGACGAACCACTCGACGAGCCCGCTGACGTCGACGCCGAGCCAGAGGCCGTTCGCCAGCGTCCAGGCGTTGACGCAGCAGTCGACCTCGCCACCCCAGTACGGCAGGTCCTCGTATTCCCAGCGGCTGTTCTCGGCCAGCAGCTCGGCCGTGCCGCGCAGCGCCGAGGCGTCCACGCCCCATTCCCGCAGGGAGCACAGTGACCACGTGGTCGCCGTCCACGGCTGGCCGGTTTTCTGTGCGCGGGAAGCGAAATCGGCGGGGAAGTACGCACCGCCTGCCCATTGACCGTCGGACCCCTGAAGCGCCAGCAGCCGCGCGCCGAACCCCTCTGTCGCCACGCGTGCCCGGGTCGCTTCCCACACCTCCGGTGCGGCGCCGGCCAGGTCCCGTTCGACCTGCCAGCGCAATGCCGGATCGGAATCGAGCAGCCAGGTGAGTACCGTCATGCGCCGACTCTAAGTCCAGGCCACGACAAAATCCGGAAAACCACGAGCAGTAGCCACCCGTGCGGCCTCCGCTTCCGCTTCCGCGCGAACGGCACCGTGCAGCGGATCGAACGCGGTGATGGTGAACGTCAGCCGCTTGCCGCTCGCCTTCGTCCGCCAGACGCCCGGGATCTCGCCGTTCACCAGCAGCGCACCGGGGCTGCCGAGGATCTTCCAGACCTCCTTGGCGCGGCCCTTGTTCGGTACGAGCAGCGCCTTGTCGCGCCCCTGCGTGAACGGGTCGAGAGGCGGCAGCAGGCGCACCCCTTCGGGGGTCGGCGGGTTTTCCAGCGCGGACAGCCGATCCGTGGGCACGAAGGCGCGCCGCCCGGCCATGTGGACCTCGGTGAGCCGGTCCGCGGGCCAGATCCCGGTCACGCTCGCGCGCGCGGAGCCGGTGAACCCGGCCGCGTCCCCGGGCGTCGCCGGTCCGTTGAATCGCAGGTACCGCTCCAGAACCCGGGCAGTGGCCGCCGGGGACGGGCGGGTCGCCGGCCGGCCGCGGTCCTCCAGCGGGGCGAGCGTCGCCGGGCGCCGGTCCGCTTCCAGCCGCACTCCAGCGTGGATGGTCGCCAGCCGCATGAGCTGCTCGTGCACATGGGTGGCGCCGCAGACACGGCACCACCGGGCGAACGACGGTGGCAGCAGTTTCGTGATCGCCGTACTCACCGCGCCTTTGGTAATCGGCCCCTTCACCACCGTGCGGATCGCCCGCGCGGTGGTGAAGAGAACGTCCACTGCGGACAGTTCGGTCTGCTGGAGTTCCTTGCGTTGCCACAACATCCTGGACAGCGCATCAGCATCGTCGAGCGGAACCAGCGACGCCGCCAGCTCCGGAAGGTCGGTCCGGCGGTGGAAATGCGGCGCGCCGCGGTGCGACCACACGAGGGCGAGCCGCGGGTCGGTGGTGAGCGCTCCCGGCGTGACCGGCCCGGGAACCCGTGCGGCGAGCGAAAGCAGCGCGGTGTCCCGCAGGCTGTCCTGCAGGCCGAGGTCCAGCAACGGCAGCGCGTTCACGTCCTCGACGGGCCGGTGCAGGCCGTGCTCGGCGATCCGGTAGGCCAGCGCCTGTTCCCGCGACACTTCCACCATGGTGGGTTTCTCCTCCGATCGAGCTAGGCCAGGCGCGGGAACACCCGCACCGGTCCGTGGGCGATGGTGCCCTGTGCCACCTGAATCCGCAGCCGCTCGGCTCCATCCGGGAGGAACGGCGCGAGTTCGACGGCAAGCGCCCGGCAGGTGCCGGCCACGGTGCCGAGGACCCGATCCGTCCGGGAAGTTCGGTGACGCTCGCCAGTGGCGGAGCCCCGGCGATCCGGCCGTCCCGGCGCCGATGGGCGCGAGTCAGCACGCGGTGCACCAGATTGCCCAGGCCGTTGGCCAGCTCCTGATCGGCCCGGGCGATCAGCCGCGCCTCGGTGAAGTCCGTGTCCCCGAGTGCGTGCGCGCACTCCTGGCGCCACGCACGGTGAGACAGTCTTGCACGAAATGGTGTCTGGCAACCGATCGGCGTAGCGGGACAGGCGGAAGAACCAGTTCCGCTCGGTCACCGGTTCCGGTGGGACACCGTGCTCGGGACAACGCCCGGCGACCAGTTCGGCCTCGGCGTAGAACTGCTCGCAGCCCGCGCAGTACCGGCCCTCGTAGTCGCGCAGGGCGGCGCCCCGGTCCACGAACTCCCGTACCGGCACACCGGCCGCCTTGGCCGCGGTCACGTTCTTCAGCGCGTTGTCGTCGGTGCCGGTCTGGAAGCGGACGGGACGCCCCCGCGAACGTCGGTGCCGGGCGAGCACGTCGGCCTGGACCAGCTCCAGTGCGTGCCCCAGGTGCGGTTCGGCATTGACGTACGGAACAGCGGTGGTGACGAAGGAAGTCATCGCGGTCCTCTCCGCCCGGCCGTCGGCGGAGAAGGCGACCCCGGCGACCGCCGGGGCTGGCTCTGGTGTCAGCGCACGCCGACGGGCCCCGGGTCGGGGCTCGCCATGACGATCGTGCGCATACCCGCATGGTGACAGGACCATGGCCGGCCGCTCACCTGGTTTTCCGCGCACCACCCGCACCACCACCGCCGGCCGCTCAGCCGATCCGGTGGTCGAAGGTGTAGGTGGTGGTGCCGTCGGCGAGCGTTCCGTGGACGGTGCCGGTTCCGGTGAGGCCGGTCAGATCGCCGGTTCCGGAGCCGGGCACCACGGTGAACGCCGAGCGGACCGTTTTCGGGTCGAAGCTCCAGTCGTGCCGGACCACGAAGGTGCCGCGGCGGCCGTCGAGGGTGCCGTCGAAGCGTTCGAAACCGGGGGACGTGGTGGTGCCGCCGTCGTAGCCCTCGCCCGGGTAGTACAGCAGGTAGTCGCCGATCGACTCGCCCTCGAACTCGCCGTCGTAGGCCATCGCCGCGTGCACGGCGGCCACCCGGGGACCGCCTTCCACGCCGCTGGCCAGGTGCTCGTCCCACTTCGTCACGGTGAAGGTGTTCATGCCGGTCACTCCACCAGTCATTCCTGCCACCTTGTGTCAGGTATTTCAGCCATACTTGCCACCATGCGTGCCGGCCGTCTTCTCACCGCGCTTCTGCTGTTGCAGAACCGCGGCCGGATGACGGCCGAGGAGCTGGCCGCTGAGCTGGAGGTCTCGGTGCGCACGGTGTACCGCGACATCGAAGCGTTGTCGGCGTCCGGCGTGCCGGTGTACGCCGACCGCGGGCGGAACGGCGGCTACCAGCTCGTGGCCGGATACCGGACCCGGCTGACCGGCCTGACCGAGGAGGAGGCGCAGTCGCTGTCGCTGGCCGGGTTGCCGTCCGCGGCCGCCGAGCTGGGGCTGGGCACGGTTCTGGCGGCTGCCCAGCTGAAGCTGTCCGCGGCGTTGCCGCCGGAGCTGCGCGGCCGGGCCGGGCGGATCGCCGAGCGGTTCCACCTCGACGTGCCGGGCTGGCACCGCGGTATCGAAAGCCTGCCGGTGCTGTCCGCGGTCGCCGACGCGGTGTGGTCCGCGCGCCGGATCCGGGTCCGTTACGAGCGGTGGGGGCCGAGTGAAGTCGAACGCACTCTCGAACCGCTCGGCCTGGTCCTCAAGGCGGGCAACTGGTACCTCGCGGCACGCTGCGCCGGCGCCGACCGCACGTACCGGATCTCCCGCATCCGCGAGCTGACCGAGCTGGGCGGGCACTTCGAGCGACCGGCGGATTTCGACCTCGCTCGTTACTGGCAGGAGTGGTCCGAGCGGTTCGAACGCCGGATGTACCCGCGGACGGCGACGGTGCGGCTGTCCCCGCGCGCGCAGGCTCTCGTACCGTTCTACGCGGGCAGCGTGGGTGCCCGGGCACTGCGCGAGGCGCTTGACGCCGGTGCCGAGCCGGACGCCGAGGGCTGGCTCACCATCGGGCTGCCGGTGGAGCCGGGCGAGCCGGCGATCGGCGAGCTGCTGCGTTTCGGCCCGCACCTGGAGGTGCTCGCCCCCGCGCAGCTGCGGGCGGAAGTGGCCGGCGCGATCGAGGAGATGGGCAGGATCCATGGGTGAACTGGACGGCGTGCGGATCGGCGTCACGGCCGAGCGTCGCGCGGACGACCTGATCGGCGCCCTGGTCCGCTACGGCGCGCAGGTGCGGCACGCGCCGACCATCACCATCGTGGCGCTCGACGGCGATCCGCAGCTGCGTCGCGGCACCGAGGACGTCCTGGCGGAACGGGTCGGCTTCACGGCGGTCACCACTGGCGCGGGGTTCCGCGGCTGGCTGGACGCCGCGGAAGGCTGGGGCCGCAAGGACGAGTTGCTGCACGCGCTGTCCGCGTCGCGCATCTTCGCGCGTGGCCCGAAGGCCGTGGGCGCGTTGCGCGGTGCCGGACTGCGCGAAGAGTACTCGGCGCCCGGGGAAAGCAACGAGGAGTTGTTCGGCGCCCTCACGACGGCAGGCGTGGCCGGCGCCCGCGTCGCAGTGCAGCTGCACGGCACGACGCTGCCGGAATTCCTCGACCCGCTGGCCGCGGCGGGTGCGTCGGTGGTCTCGGTGCAGCCCTACCGCTGGCACTCGCCGCCGAACACCGCGCCAGTGTTTTCCCTGATCGACGACGTGCTTTCGGGTGAGCTGGAGGCGCTGGTCTTCACGAGCGCCCCGGCAGCGACCAACTTCCTGACGCTCGCGGCCGAGTCCGGCCGTGGCGCCGAGCTGCGCGCGGCGCTGCGTGATGGGGCAACCGTTTGCGCCTGCGTCGGCCCGGTGACGGCGGCGCCGCTGGAGGCTGCGGGGATTCGGACGGTTCAGCCTGAGCGGCAGCGGCTTGGTGCGTTGGTGAAGTTGCTGGTGTCCGACTTGGGTGGTGGGTGAAGGACGTCTTGAAGGAACTTCATGCTGTCAAGGAGGCCTTCACGGGCTAGACGGCTGATTCCGTGAAGTTAGTGTTAGTGGTCGTAGGCGATGAGTGATCGTTTGCTGGTCAGGCCGGTGTTCCAGTTGTGCCAGATGCCGGCGGCCATGGCCAGCAGGCGTTGGGCGACGCGGGTGAACACTCCGGCGGGGGTGCGTCCGCCGTGGGCTTCGAGGTCGAGCTGGCCCTTGAGGGTCTGGTTGACCGACTCGATCCGTTGACGGACACCGCCGAGGTTGCCGTTGCGGTAGGTCTCGTCCTTGCGGTCCGGGCGCAGCAACTCCAGCCCCATCGCCGCGGTCAGCTTCTTGAATTCCTTGCCGGCGAAACCCTTGTCCGCCAACAGGGTCTGGCCGTCACGAACGAGGTGGTGGTTGTGCTCGAGCAGGGCGGCCAAGACCTCGCGTTCGCCGAGTTTCGGGTTGGCCAGGCACCACATGATCGGCATGCCGTCGCCGGCGCAGACGAGGTAAAGCTTGAGCCCCCAATACCACCGAGAGTGTGACGCACAGTAGCCGTAACTGGCGTGGCCGGCCAGGTCGGAGCGCTTCACGGTTTCCCGGGACATCCCGCACGGCACCGGGGTGGCATCGGTGATCCACATGTCGTCAAACCAGGACGGACAGCACAGGGAAAGGGCCAGGATGGTCTTGCGCAGCAACGGTTCTGATGCCTTTAACCGCTTGTGGTAGCCGGACTGCCCAGGAAGATGAGCAAACCATTCACGCCACCGGGAGTCGGCATGAAGATGGCGAATCCATCGGCGCTCGGAGTCATACCGCAGCAACACTTGGGCAGTGGCCAGCGTGATCAACTCACTGTCCGTGAGTAGTGGGCGCCGTCCCCGGCCGGTCCGGGGCAGCACCACATGGTCATCGACGAGCACGTACAGTGCCGTCAGGAGGGTGTTCAGGTCGTTCTTCACAAAATGATCATGAGCACCCTCCACTCATGCCCACACTCGGGGCCACTTCACACGACCTTCACGGAATCACTCATCTAGCGGTGCGGCCGGAACTAGCGATGCGACCGGGCCAGTGATCCGACCGCACCGGCGATGCGGCCGGACCGGCGATGCGGCCGGACCGGCGATGCGACCGGGCCGTCAGGTTCACGAAGCGGTGGAGGCGACCCGCTCCCGGCCGACGGCGTCTTCGCTCATGCCCTGGCGCCAGTAGCCGGTGAAGCAGATCGAGGTTTTGTCGAAGCCCCTTTCGCGCACCAGGTGTCGGCGCACCAGCTTGACGACGCCTGCTTCGCCGGACACCCATGCGTACGGGGCGCCGCCGGGTAGGTCGGCAGCGTGGAGTGCGTCCAGTAGGGCTTCGCCGTGCCGGTGTGCTCCGCGGACCACCCAGTGCAGCTCCACCGCAGCCTTCGTCTCGAAGGTCTGTCGTTCGGCACCGTCCGGAACTTCCACGTACACAGTGGCGCGCGCCGAGCTGGGCAGGGCTTCGAGGATCGCGCCGATCGCGGGCAGCGCCGTCTCGTCGCCGACCAGCAGTTGCCAGCCGGTGCCGTCCGGAACCTCGTACAGACCGTGCGGGCCGACGAAGGCGACCTGCGAACCCACCTCCGCCTGCTCGGCCCACGTCGACGCCGGGCCTCCGCTCTCCGAGTGCAGCACGAAGTCCACGTCTACCTCACCGCTTCCCGGGCGCGCGGCGCGGACGGTGTAGGTACGCATGTGCGGCCGGATCTCGTCCGGCATCGCCAGATAAGTGCGGTACCACGACTGCACCCCGGCTCCGTCCGCCGCCGGCGGGGGCAGCTGCGGGCGCACCTGACCGGCGAGCGGGAAGAAGATCTTCATGTACGCGTCCGGCGCGGCCGGGCCTGCGGCCGCGAGGCTCGGGCAGTCGAAGGTGATGCGAGCCATGTTCGGCGTCACCCGGCGCACCGCGGTGACCCGGCCGTGGTGGTAGTTCAGCGTACCCATTAGGTCAGGCTAACCTAAAACAGTGCCGCGGGGCCATCCCGGACATCGCCCGGCGTCGTCTGCCAACGATACTTCCGCAGATTCACCCGTTGCCCGTCGGCCAGCACGCCTTCCGCCCGCAGTCGTTCGAGCTGCTCGTGCGCCAGGTGCGGCGCGGGGGTCCCGTTCGCCCGGAGGATCCGGTGCCACGGCAGATCGTGCCCGTCCTCGGAAAGCACGCGTCCCACCAGTCGCGGGGACGGGGCGCCGCTGAGTGCCGCGATGTCGCCGTACGTCGCGACAGTCCCCACGGGTACGCCCGTAATCACCGTGCGTATCCGCTCGTGCAGTTCGTCGTCCATGCCAGCAGCGTAGGGCGCGTGAGTGTCGAGGCCGTTCTCGCCGGCGTTGCCACTCACGAGGGGTGTGCCGGTGCGCCACCTGGGGGAGTGGACGTGGTTCCATCGCTGATGTGCACGCGCGGAGGGCAGGGAACGGGCAGGCGCGGCTGGTGCGCCCGCCGGTGGCCGCTGCGCCCACATTCACCTGGGACGACGGCGCGCGCCGGGTGCTCTCCGGCGCCGCCGGCTTCTGCCGGGTCCTCGGCGGACCGGGAACCGGCAAGACGGCGCTGCTCGCCTCCGCCGCAGCCCGCCGGATCGCCGAGGGCGCGGACCCGGAGAGCGTGCTGGTGCTCACCACGTCGCGCAAGGCCGCCGACGCGCTCCGTGCCGACATCACCCGGCGCCTCACCTCGGACGCCGGATCGCGGTCGACCCTGCCGCGCACGGTGAGCGAACCACTCGTGCGCACAGTGCATTCGTACGCCTTTTCGTTGCTACGGCTCGAAGCTCGGGCCGAGGAGCTGCCCCCGCCGCGGCTGCTCGCCGGCGCCGAACAGGACGTCGTCGTGCGTGAGCTGCTCGAGGGCGATCTGGAGGTCGGCGCACCCGGCTGGCCCGAGCAGCTTCGCCCGGCGCTCACCGTGCCCGGGTTCGCCGAGGAGCTGCGTGACCTGCTGATGCGTGCGGCCGAGCGTGGGCTCGGACCCGAGGACCTGGCCGAGCTGGGACGTCGGCACGACCGTGAGGAGTGGATCGCGGCCGGGCAGTTCTGGGCGCAGTACGAGGAGGTCACCCAGCTGCAGGGCGCGGCGCTGGGACAGCGGGGCGCGCCGGCGCTCGACGCCGCCGAGCTGGTGACCTCGGCGTTGCTCGCGCTGGAGGACGACGAGGAGCTGCGGGACCGTGAACGCGGCCGGGTGCGGCACCTTTTCGTGGACGACGCGCACCACCTCGATCCGTTGCAGATCCAGCTGATCCGCACGATCGGGCACACCGCGGCCGAGTTCGTCGTGGCGGGCGACCCGGACCAGTCGGTGTTTTCGTTTCGCGGGGCCGATCCCCGGCTGTTCGCCGATGCGGACAGCGACGGCGACCGCACCGTGGTGCTGACCACCTCGCATCGGCTCGCACCGGCCCTGCGGACGGCGGTGACGAGGCTCGGCGCCACCCTGCCCGGCGCCTCCGCGCATCGCAAACTCGTGACTCCGCAAGAAAAACGCGGAGGGAAGGTGCGGGTCCGGTTGATGCCGACCCCGGCCGCGGAGGCGAGCTGGATCGCCGACCAGCTGCGTCGCGCGCACCTGGTCGACGGGGTCGCGTGGTCGGAGATGGCGGTGCTGGTCCGTTCTCCGGCACGGACTTTCCTGGTCCTGCAGCGGGCGTTGCGGGCCGCCGGGGTGCCGATCGGCTCGGCGACGGAAGAGCTCCCGCTGGCCAAGCACTCCGCGGTACGGCCGTTGCTCGCGGTGCTGCGGGTGGCCGCCGAACCGGAGCTGCTCGACGTCGACCTCGCGGAAATGCTGCTCTCCTCGGCGCTCGGCGGGGCCGATCCGCTCGCGCTGCGCCGGTTGCGCCGCGGTCTGCGCCGGCTGGAGCTGGCCGGTGGCGGCCAGCGATCCAGCGACGAGCTGGTGATCGAAGCCTTGCGTGGCGGCGACATCCTGGCCGGGCTCGCGGACGTCGAAGCCACCCCGGTCCGCCGCGTCGGCAAGCTGCTGAGTGTTACGAACCAGGCGGTGCGCCGCGGCGAAGGCGTCGAGCAAGTGCTGTGGGAGCTGTGGCAGGCCAGCGGACTGCAGGACCGGCTGCTGCGGCTCATCGAACGTGGCGGCTCACTCGGAACGCAGGCGGACCGCGATCTCGACGCTGTGGTGGCCTTGTTCGACGCGGCCGGTCGTTATGCGGACCGGCTGCCCAAGGCGAGCGTCGCGGCGTTCGCGGATTACCTGTCGTCGCAGAACATCGCTGGCGACACACTCGCGCCCGCAGCTGCCCCCGGTGTGGGCGTTTCGCTGCTCACCGCACATGCAGCCGCGGGTCGCGAATGGACAGTGGTGGCCGTTGCCGGAGTCCAGGAAGGAGCGTGGCCGGATCTGCGGCTGCGTGGTTCGCTGCTGGGCGTGGAGCGGCTGGTCGACCTGCTGTCCGGAGTGGACGAACACGACAAGGTGTCGGCCATCGCGCCGATCCTCGCCGAGGAACGGCGGCTGTTCTACCTCGCCGCGAGCAGGGCGAGCCGCACGCTGCTGGTCACCGCGGTGGCCGGGGAGGATGAGCAGCCGTCGCGGTTCCTGGACGATCTCGAGGAGAACGGCGCCGACGACGGTGCGCTCGATTCGCGGATGAAACCGCCCGGTCGTTCCCTGGTGCTGGCCGAACTGGTCGGTGAACTGCGCGAGGTCGTGTGCGACGACCGGACCGAACCGCAGCGGCGCGCCCGTGCGGCCCGCCAGCTCGCCCGGCTGGCCGCCGCCGGCGTACCCGGGGCTCATCCCGACACCTGGTACGGACTGCTCGGTCCGTCCACTGAGGACCCTGTGCACGGTCCGGGTGACCTCATGCGGATCTCACCGTCCACTGTGGAAATCCTGGTCAAGTGCCCGCTGCGCTGGCTGATCGAGCGGCACGGCGGCAGTGATCCGGCGCAGCTCGCCGCGATCACCGGCACGCTGGTGCACGGGCTGGCCCAAGCGGTGGCCGGAGGCAGCACCGAGGAGCAGATCCAGGCGGCGCTCGACGAAGCCTGGGCGCGGGTGGACGCTGGTGCGCCGTGGTTTTCGCGGCGCGAGCGGTCCCGTGTGGAGCAGATGCTGCGCAACTTCGTGACCTGGCTGGAGACTTCCCGGCGTGAACTGATCGAAGCCGGCGTCGAGCAGGACATCGAGGTCGAGCTGCCGATGGGCGATGGACAGGTGCGGGTGCTGCTGCGTGGCCGGGTCGACCGGGTCGAACTGGACAAGGACGGCCGCCCGGTGATCGTGGACATCAAAACCGGCAAAGTCCCGGTGTCCGGGGCGGATGCGGAAAAACATCCGCAGCTGGCGGCGTACCAGCTGGCGGTGCTGCTGGGCGCGGTCGAGGGCAAACAGACCCCTGGTGGCGCGCGGCTGGTGTACGTCGCGAAGCAGAACAACAAAACCGGTGCAACTCAACGGGATCAGCCGCCCCTGGACGAGGACGGCGGCCGGGAGTGGCTGGAGCTGGTGCGCTCGGCCGCGGCGGCCGCGGTCGGGCCGGACTACCAGGCACACGAAAACGCCGACTGTGACCGGTGCCCGGCGCGCGGTTGCTGCCCGTTGCGCCCGGAGGGCAGGCAGGTGACCGGTCCGTGAGCGGGCTGCTCGTGACCAGCCCGGTCGAACCCGCGGAAATCGCCGACGCACTGGGGTTGCACCGGCCGACCCCGGAACAGGCGACGGTGATCGCATCGCCGGTCGAACCGTCGCTGGTGGTTGCCGGCGCGGGGGCGGGCAAGACCGAGACCATGGCCGCCCGGGTGGTGTGGTTGGTCGCCAACGGCGTGGTCAGCCCGGAACGCGTGCTGGGCCTGACCTTCACCCGCAAGGCCGCGCGGCAGCTCGGTGAGCGCGTGCGTGCCCGGCTGCGGCGGCTGGCCGGTTCGGGCCTGCTCGACCGGATCGACCCGACCGGTGGCCTGCGGGCGATCGTGGTGGCGGGCGAGCCGACAGTGCTGACCTATCACGCGTACGCCGGGCGTCTGCTTTCCGAACACGGGTTGCGCCTGCCGGTGCAACCCGGGGTCCGCCTGCTGTCCGAGACGTCGTCGTGGCAGCTGGCCCACCGCGTGGTGTCCACTTGGGACAACGACCTGGACACCGACCGAGTTCCCCCCACGGTGACCGCGCAGCTGCTCGCGCTGGCCGGAGAGCTGGGGGAGCACCTGGTGTCCACGGACAAGCTCGCGGAGTACACCGAGTGGCTGTGTGAAGTGATCGAGAACGCGCCCCGATCCAAGGGCCAGCGCGCACCGTTGCCGATCAAGCTGCAGGAAGTGCTTTCCGCCCAACGGTTCCGGCTCGCGCTGTTGCCGCTGGTCGAGGACTACCACCGGCGTAAGCGGGCGGAGGGCGCGCTGGACTTCGCCGACCAGATGTCGCTGGCCGCGCAGCTGGCCGACGGCTACCCCGCGGTCGTGACGGGGGAGCGTGAACGCTACGGCGCGGTGCTGCTCGACGAATACCAGGACACCGGTCACGCGCAACGGGTGTTGCTGCGGTCGTTGTTCGGCGGCGTCGAGCGTCCGGCGATGCCGGTGACCGCGGTGGGCGACCCGGCGCAGGCCATCTACGGCTGGCGTGGCGCGAGCGCGGCGAACCTGCCGCGGTTCACCACGGACTTCCCGCGCCGTGGCGGAGAAGGGCTCGCTCCCGCGCACGAGTTCGGTCTGCTCACCAGCTTCCGCAATCCGCCGGAGATCCTGGAGCTGGCCAACGCGATCTCCGAACCGTTGCGCGCTCGCGGACTCGGCGTGGAACGCCTGCGGGCCCGCGAGGGCGCGGGGCCGGCGGATATCGAGGTGGCGCTGCTGCCGGACGTCCGGGTGGAGCGGGAATGGGTGGCCGACGCACTGGCCCGGCGCTGGCACGCGGAGAACGAGGAGACCGGCACACCGCCCTCGGCCGCGGTGCTCGTGCGCCGCCGCGCCGACATGGCCCCGATCGCCGCCGAACTGCGGATGCGCGGCCTGCCGGTGGAAGTCGTCGGCCTCGGCGGCCTGCTCGACGAACCGGAGGTCGCCGACCTGGTCGCCACGTTGCGCGTGCTGGCCGATCCGCTGGCAGGCAGCGCCGCCGCACGGCTGCTCACCGGCTCCCGCTGGCGGATCGCGGCCGCGGACGTGGCGGCGTTGTGGCGGCGGGCCAACGAACTCTCGTCCCCGGTACCGCAGACCGAAGGCGGGGACGAACCGGTGCTCGTGACCGAACGTGCCGAACAGGCCGGGCTGATCGACGCCGTGGACGAACCCGGTGCCCCGGAACGGTACTCCGCCGACGGCTACCGGCGGATCAGGCGCGTCGGCGCTGAGCTGACCGCGCTGCGCCGCAGGCTGGACCAGTCGCTGCCCGAGCTGGTGGCCGACGTGGAACGCACCATGCTGCTCGACGTCGAGTCACTGGCCCGCCCCGGTTCGGCCGGACGAGTACACCTGGACGCCTTCGCCGAGGTCGTCACCGACTACGCGGAAACCGCGCCCACCGCGACCCTGCTGTCGTTTGTGGACTACCTGAACACCGCGGCACACGCGGAAGACGGCCTCACGCCGGGCGAGGTGCAGGTCGTGCCCGACCGGGTGCAGGTGCTGACCGTGCACTCGGCGAAGGGACTGGAGTGGGAGGTGGTGGCGGTACCGCACCTGGTCGCCGAGGTGTTCCCGGGCAAACGGCGGTCCTCGTCCTGGCTGCGCACCTCCACCTCGCTGCCGGCACACCTGCGCGGCGACGCCGCGGACCTGCCGAAGCTCCAGGTGTCCGAAGGCTTCGACCGCAAGGAAGTGCAGGAAGCGCTGGAGCTGCACGAGGAGGGCTTCGCCGCGCGTGAGGCCGACGAGGAACGCCGGCTGTGTTACGTCGCGCTGACGCGTTCGGAGCGCGCGCTGATCGTTTCCGGACATTGGTGGAACGAAAGCAGCGCCCGTGCGAAGGGGCCGTCGGTGTTCCTCACCGAGATCGCGGACGTGCTGCGCGAAGCCGACCCACCGCTGGGTGTGCTGGCCGAATGGGTGGACGAACCGGCGGAGGACGAGGAAAACCCGCTCGTGGCCGACTCGCGCACGGCGAGCTGGCCCGTCGACCCGCTTGGCGACCGGCGATCCGGCGTGACCACCGGAGTTTCACTGGTACTCGCGGATTTGGCGGCGCTGGCGGAGGAACCCGAGGAGCCGGAAGCGGCCGGGGCCGGGGTACCCCCGGGCGTCGTCGCGGTCCCGGAAGCAGAGCCTGGCCCGGGCGGCGAAAACCGAGTCGAGTCCGGACCGGGTGGCGAAACCGGAGTCGAGCAGGGTGGCGAAACCAGCGCCGAGCCGATTCCGGCGGCGGACGGCGACGACATCCCGTTGCCTCCCGAGCCGGAGCCGGACGACTTCGCCGACGACGGGTACTTCGAAGAGGACGAGGATCCCGTCGACCCGGAGGACCCCGACGGCTGGGTCGCGGACACCGACGTGCTGCTCGCCGAACGCGCGCGTGCGCAGTCCACTGTGGACCGGGTGGAGTTGCCGGCTCAGCTGAGCGTGAGCCAGCTGGTCGACCTCGCCGCCGACCCGGCCACCCTCGCACGCCGGATCCGGCGGCCGCTTCCGTTGCCGCCCAATACCTTCGCCCGCCGTGGCACGGCGTTTCACAGCTGGCTGGAACAGCGGTTCACCGGGGACGGGCTGCTGGAGATCGACGACCTGCCCGGTGCCGCCGACGACGGCGCGGCCCCGGACAGCGAGTTTGAGGACCTGCAGGAAGCTTTCGAACGCAGCGCTTGGGCCGACCGCGTGCCAGTGGCCGTGGAAGTGCCGTTTTCCGCCGAGGTGGAAGGCATCACCGTGCGCGGGCGGATGGACGCGGTGTACCTCGATCCGGACGGCGGCTGGACGGTGGTGGACTGGAAGACCGGCGCGGTGCCGTCGGCCGAACGGCTGCCCGCGCTGGCCGTGCAGCTCGGCGCGTACCGGCTGGCGTGGGCGGCGTTGCGGAAAGTCCCGGTGGACCGGGTGCGCGCGGCCTTCCACTACGTCCGCCACGACCACACCCTCCGTCCGGCCGACCTGCTGGACGCCGAAGGCCTGCGCGCACTGCTGCGGGACGTGCCGCGAGAGTGAGTTACCGGGTCACTGGGCCCGGTCGCGGATCCGCAGCGCCCATTCGACCAGCGGCCACTGCATGGGCAGCCGCAGCCAGGCCACCCAGCGTTCGCGAGCCGGACGGCCGCGGCGCTGGGAGTCGAGCGCCATTTTCACGTTGCCCGGGAACACGCCGACGAACAGCAGCGCGGCGGCCAGCCCGCCGAGCCTGCGGGTGCGGGGCAGCGCGATGCTCGTGGCGACGCCCAGCTCGGCCGCGCCCGAAGCGTAGGTCCACGTGCGACGGCTGCCCGGCAGCTCGCGCGGGATCAGGGAATCGAACGGCTTCGGGCGCACGAAGTGCAGCACGCCCGCGGTGGCGAGCACCCCGGCGAGCAGGTACGCGGGACGCTGCGACGAGCTGGAATCGGCCATGCGGACACCCTGCCACAGCGCGATCACCGCGACGGGTGTGCGGGTGCTGACCGTGGGATATCCTCCCGCTGTGCGTGACGCCGAACACCCTCGGGGCGACGGAGCAGAAGAAGCGGTGACATGAAGGCACTCGGGCGGCTGCCCCTCAACGTCCGGCTGAACGACCGGCCCGATCACGAGCTCGTCGGCGTGATCAAGATGCCGGAGATCACCGTCAGCCCGATGCGCTCGATCGTCAAGCGGATCATCGGCGCGCTGCTCGCGCTGCTGGCCACCGTGCTGATCGTGTACGCCGACCGCGGTGGCTACCGGGACACCAACGGCGACGGGGTCACCTTCCTCGACGCGATCTACTACTCCACCGTCTCGCTCTCCACCACCGGCTACGGCGACATCGCCCCGGCCAGTGCGTCCGCGCGGCTGGTGAACATCGTCATCATCACCCCGCTGCGGGTGCTCTTCCTGATCGTCCTCGTCGGCACCACGCTGGAGGTGCTCACCGAGCGCTCCCGGCAGGCATTCAAGATCCAGAAGTGGAGGACGAAGGTGCGGGACCACACCGTCGTCGTCGGATTCGGCACGAAGGGCCGTTCGGCGGTCAACGCCCTGCTCGGCGACGAGGAGATCCAGCCGAACCGGATCGTCGTGGTCGACACCGACCAGGGGGCGCTGGAGGCGGCGACCGCACTCGGCCTGGTGACCGTGCACGGTTCGGCCACCCGCGCCGACGTGCTCCGGGTGGCCGGTGCCCAGCACGCGCGGGCCGTGGTGGTCGCGCCGAGCCGGGACGACACCGCGGTGCTGGTCACGCTGACCGCACGCGAGTTGGCGCCCAAGGCGCACATCGTCGCCTCGGTGCGCGAGGCGGAGAACGTCCACCTGCTCAAGCAGTCCGGCGCGAACCAGGTGGTGGTCTCGAGCGAGACGGCGGGCAGGCTGCTCGGCATGGCGACCGCCAGCCCGCTCGTGGTCGACATGGTCGAGGACCTGCTGACGCCGGAATCCGGGCTGGCCATCGCCGAACGCGCGGTGGAGGCGGCCGAGGAGGGCGGTTCCCCGCGGCATCTGCCGGACATCGTGCTCGGGGTGGTCCGCGGTGGCGTGCTCTACCGCGTGGACGCGCCGCAGGCCGACGCCATCGAACCGGGCGACCGGCTGCTGTACGTCCGGAAGGTCACCCAGGTGGACCAGGTCGAACGGTGAGCGTGGTGTGACATAGCCGACGCTGCCCGTCCGCCGCGAGCTTTCCGCCGTGGTGCGGCCGGGTCCAGGCCGTCCCCCGGCGGGTGGCCGCCGCTGGGTTTTGCCGGGGCGATCTGGAAGCATGGTGGCGTGCAGGTTCCCGACCCCGCGAGCAAGAGCGCCCTCCAGCGGTGGCTTCAGGTGGGCATCCCGGCCGCGGTCGGGGTGCTCGTCGTGGTGCTGGCGTGGCTGGCCGGCCCGGGCCTGTTCGGGATCGGCCCGGACGTCGTGGGCGCCCCGGTCCAGGCGCAGGTCACCAAGCCTGCCGACTGCTCGTCCGGCGCCGCGGCGGAGACCGTGCGGTTCCAGCTCGGCGGCAAGGAGCGCGAGGGCACCCTGAACGGCTGCGGCCACGGCAAGGACGAGCACCTCCAGGTGATCGTGCCGGACGACGCCGCGGCCGAGGGCACGGTGGCGGTCACCGCGTCCGAGTCCACCACTGGTTCGCACGACGCCCGGGCCCCGATCGCGCTGGCGTTGCTGGTGTTCGCCTGCTTCTGCGGCGGGATGTACGCGTACCTGGTGGTCCGCGGTCCCGGCCGGCTGGCCCTGCTGAGCTGATCAGCTCACGTCGGACGACGACGCCGCGAAGGTGTTGCAGTCGGCGATCCGGTTGTCCTTCGCTCCCGCGCGCCACCACTGCGCGTAGTGCGCGTTCGTGCCGTGATCGTGGCTGTGCGACGTGTTGTCGCCGCGGGTTTCCTGGTCGCTCCAGGCCTTGTTGTACATTTCCCGGCTGACCGTGCCGCCCTGGTCGACGTGCGCGCCGAGGAACATCCCGGAGAAGCACTGCGCCTGCAGCTCCTTGCGACGCGACATCTCCAGGCCCGCGGCGCTGTCCTGGCCCGCCGCGTAGATCTTCTGCCAGGCCGCGTCCATGATGCCCGCGACCTCCTGCACGTGATGGCCGTACTCGTGCGCGAACAACGCCAGGTAGACACCCGGGTTGTTGCCGTACTGGTCGGTCTGCAGCCCCTTGAACGGCACGTACAGGTTGTTCTCGCAGTAGTAGGCCGCGGTCGCGATGCCGACCTGGATGGTGCCGCATTCGGTGTCGAAGCTGGGACCGGTCGGAAAGTGCAGCGCGGGCGGGGTGAACGGCAGGTCGTAGGACTCCAGGAACGGTCCCCACGCGGCGTCGAGGCATTTGCTCGCCGCGGTGAAGAACGCTTCCGCGCCGGCCTGGGTGCTCTGCCACGCCGGCAGGTCGCACACCTGGTTCTGCAGCCCGGCGTCCGGGTCCTGCAGGATCGGGTGGTCGGCCAGCTCGAGGACCTTGTGCGGCTCGGATCCGGTGGAGGACGTCGGGCTCTGCTCGGTACTGGTGGGCTGGTCCGAGGAGCTGGTCGACGAGCCGTTGTTCGGCGGCAGCTCGTAGGCCGAGGTCGGCGCGGGCGCCGGAGCGTTCCGGTAGCCGGCGTTCGAGGTCTCCTGGCCGGAGCTGTTCAACGAGACGATCGCGACCACGCCGAGCACGAGCACGACGACCGCGCCCAGGCTGAGCCCGATGATCAGGCCGGCCGGCTTGCGCCGCGGTGGCACCGGGCCCGGCTGCTGCGGCCACCCTGGCGGCGGGCCCATCGGCGGCGAACCCTGGTGACTCTGCTGACCCTGCGGTGCGCCCATCCGCGCGGTCGGCGGGCCGCCCATGGGCTGCGGCCCCGGCTGTCCCATCGGACGGCCGGGCGGCGGGCCACCCATCGGCTGGGCGGCGGGCGGTCCCATCGGCCGGGCCGGTGGTGGACCCGCCGGGCCTCCCGGCGGAACGGCCCCGTGCGGCGGCACTGGGCCGTAGGGCGGTTGCGTCATCTGGGCAGTCCCGGTGGGTCTCGGCGCGCGCCGGGCGGCCCCCGGCTCGGCGTTCAGCATATCGGGGGATGGCCACGCTTTCGCAGCACTTCGGCCGACATCGCGGCCGTCCGGACGTCACCCCAGGTCTGGCCCGGTCCGGTGGCCTCTGGAAGAGTGACGGCAGCAAGTGCAGGGCCGTGCAGACGAGGGGTTTCGATGACAGACGCACCCGATTCGCCCGGTTCCGGCGACGACACGCCGACACCGAGCCAGGGCATCCCGGTGCCCGGGTCGTCCGAGAACCAGTCACCGGAGAACCCGTCGCCCGGAAACCAGGCCGAGAACCAGTCCGGAAACCAGTCGCCCGGAAACCTGGGTACCCAGGGGACACCGCCGGCAGCTTCCGGCACGGATCCAGCGGCCGGCGACTCGACTCCTCCGCGCGGCACGGCACAGCCGGGTGCGACTTCGAGCCAGCCGGAGGCCACTTCGCAACCCGGTCAGCCTGGAGCCGCGTCCCAGCAACCCCGGCAACCTGCGGTCGCGCCCGAGCCGGGCGCGACTCCGCAGCAGCCGGGCACCCTCGGACAGCCTGGCGTCCCACCGGCCGGACAGCCAGCCCCGCAGGGCTGGACGCCGCCCCCGGGCGCTCAGCCACCCACCCAGCCACCCGGTCACCAACCCGGTCACCCGGGCGGACAGTGGCAGGCCCCGGGGCACCAGCCCCCGCCGCCGTATCCGGGTGGGTACGGCCCGCCGCGTGGCTGGAATCCGCACGGGCTCGGCAAACCGGGCGTGATCGCGTTGCGGCCGCTCAACGTCAGCGACCTGCTCGACGGTTCGATCACCGCGATCCGCCGGTATCCGCTGCTGATCCTGGGCGTGTCGGCGATCGTCGCGGTGATCACGGCGGGGCTGAACCTCGTCGCGTCGCTGCTGCTCGTGCCGGACTTCGACCGGGTCAGCAGGCTCGGGCCGGCCGCCACCCAGGCCGAACAGCTCGACGCGCTCTACAGCCTGCTGGACTCGACGCTGCTCAGCCTGATCCCGTCGCTGGTGATCGGCCTGCTCGGCCAGACCTTCCTGACCGGGTTCCTCACCGTGGTGATGGGCAAGGCGGTGCTCGGCCGTCCGGTGGACTTCCGTTCCGCGATGAGCGAGGCGGCACCCCGGTTGCTGCGGCTGCTCGCGCTGACCGTGCTGTACGGGCTCGCGGTGCTCGTCGCCTGCGCGGTGGGGGCCGGGGTGGCCGTGCTGGTCGGGCTCGCGCTCGGCCCGGTGGCGGTCCTGTTCGGCGTGCTCGCGGTGGTCCTGCCGGTCATTCCGTACGTGTACTGGTCGCTCGCGGGCTCGTCGCTGGTGCTGGAGCGCGGCACGATCGGACAGGCCTTCTCCCGTTCGCGCGCGCTGGTGGCCGGGGCGTTCTGGCGGGTGTTCGGCATTCTGCTGCTCGCCGCGATCATCGGCTGGCTGATCAGCGCGATCATCGGCATCCCGTTCAACCTCGGCTCGGGCGCCTTCAGCGGCCTGTTCGACCCGCAGAGCGGCGGCGTACCGCAGGTGAGCACCGCGAGCCTGGTGTTGCAGTCGGTGGGCTCGGTGATCGCGTCGACGATTGTCACGCCGTTCACCGCGCTGGTCACCGTGCTGCTCTACATCGACCAGCGGATGCGGCGTGAGGGGATGGACATCGAGCTGGCCAGGGCGGCGGGGCTGAACCCGCCGCGGCAGGCGTGGTGACCTTCCTGCTCACCGACGTCCCGGTCGACATCGACCGGGACCCCGCCCGCCTGCGGGCAATCGAGGAGCTGCGCGATCCGGCGTACGCGGACGCGAAGCCGGGTTTCGTGCAGCAGGTCCTGCAGTGGCTGGGACAGCGGCTGGCCGACCTGCTCGACGCGCTGAACGGAGTGCCCGGCGGTCCGCTGGGGCTCGTGCTGGTGCTGGCGTTGCTGATCGTGCTGGCCGTGGTGGTGCGGCTGCGGGTCGGCAGGGTCGGGCGGAGCGCGCAGTCGGCAGGGGAGGTGTTCGCCGGCCGCCGCCGGAGCGCCGAAGACTACCGCCGGGCCGCCGAGGAAGCCGCTGCCGGCGGCCGTTTCGCCGACGCGGTGCGGGAACGCTTCCGCGCGCTCGTGCGTGGGATGGAGGAACGCACCGTGCTCGACACCCGTTCCGGCCGTACCGCGGACGAGGCTGCCGCGGAAGCCGGTGCGCTGCTGCCGGACCTGGCCGGTGACCTCACCGCGGCGGCTCGGCTGTTCGACGACGTGCATTACGGCGGCCGTCCGGGGACCGAGGCCGGCTACCGGGCGCTGACCGAGCTCGACGAACGGGTCCGCAGGGCCCGGCCCGTACTGGTGGGCGTGTGACTACCTCCGTTTCCCCCGATCTGCGGCGGATCTGGCGTGGCGTACGGGTTCCGCTCGCGGTGCTGCTGCTGATCGTGCTGACCGGACTGGTCCTCGTACTCAGCCGCGGCGAGCAGGTCAGCGGCGACCTCGAACCCGGCTCCTACGAACCGGGCGGCAGTCACGCGCTGGCGCGGCTGCTGGAGCAGGAGGGCGTCGACGTGCACCCGGTCCACACGATCGCCGAAGCACGTGCCGCCGCCGACGGTGGCACGCTGCTCGTCACCTCCCCGGATACCGTTCCGGGCAACGGATTGACCGAGCTGCGCCGGCGCGTCGCGCACCTCGTGCTCGTCGCCCCCGGCCCGGGTGCGCTCGCGCAGACCGTTCCCGCGGTGAAGGCGAACGGCAGCGGCGACGTCCGTGAGCTGGAGCCGGATTGCACGGTCGGCTCGGCGGTGGGCGCGGGCACCGCCACGCTCGGCGGTCGGCACTACCGGACCGGCGACCAGACCGCGCGTTCGTGTTATCCGGATCAGGGCAAGCCGAGTTTCGTGCAGGTGGCCGATCGTTCCGGCACGGTCACCGTGGTGGGCACCGGAACCCCGCTGACCAACGACCGGATCGCCGATCAGGGCAACGCAGCGTTCGGCATGCGGCTGCTCGGTGATCACCAGCGGCTGGTCTGGTACCTGCCGTCGCCGTCGGATCCCGCGTTGGAAGGCCAGAAGAAGCCGTTCTTCGAGCTGATCCCGCCGGGCTGGCGTTACGGCGCGTTGACCGCGGGGATCGCCGTGGTGCTGTTCGCGTTGTGGCGGGCGCGGCGGCTGGGGCCGGTGGTGACCGAACCGCTGCCGATCGTGGTGCGGGCCGCGGAGACGGCCGAGGGCCGCGCGCGGCTGTACCGCCGGGGCGCCGCGGCCGGACACGCCGGGGAAACGCTGCGGGAGGCCTCCCGCGGGCGGCTTCGGACGAGACTGGGGTTGCCGCGCGAGGCCGAGCCGGCTGCCGTCGTGGAGACCGTGAGTGCGCGGACCGGCCGTACGACGGCGGAGATCGGCGAGGTGCTCTACGGCCCGCCGCCCGCGGGCGAGCCCGCACTCGTACGGCTGGCGGACGAACTGGACAGGGTGGAACGAGAGGTGGAGCGTTCGTGAGTACCGAACAGACGCAGGCGCCGGGCGACGCGCGGGCGGCGCTGATCGCGTTGCGCGCCGAGGTCGGCAAGGCCGTGGTGGGCAACGACGCGGCCGTCACCGGGCTCATCCTCGCGCTGCTCTGCCGGGGGCATGTGCTGCTGGAAGGTGTGCCCGGCGTGGCGAAGACGCTGCTGGTGCGGGCGCTCGCCGCTTCGCTGGAGCTGAAGACCACGCGGGTGCAGTTCACCCCGGACCTGATGCCCGGCGACGTGACCGGGTCCATTGTGTACGACGCGCACAGCGGCGAGTTCTCCTTCCGCGAGGGGCCGGTCTTCACCAACCTGATGCTGGCCGACGAGATCAACCGCACGCCCCCGAAGACGCAGTCGTCGCTGCTGGAGGCGATGGAGGAGCGGCAGGTCTCGATCGAGGGCAGGCCGCGGCCGTTGCCCGATCCGTTCGTGGTCGTCGCCACGCAGAACCCGGTGGAGTACGAGGGCACCTACCCGTTGCCGGAAGCCCAGCTGGACCGGTTCCTGCTCAAGCTGACCATGCCGGCGCCGTCGAGGGAGGACGAAGTCGGCATTCTGTGGCGGCACGCGCAGGGTTTCAATCCGCGCGACCTGGCCGCGGCCGGGGTGCGCCCGGTGGCCGGCGCCGCGGAACTGGTCGCTGCCCGCCAGGCGGTCGCGCGGGTGACGGTGGGGCCCGAAGTGATCGGTTACGTCGTGGACCTGTGCCGCGCCACGCGTGAGCTGCCCGCTGTCCGGCTGGGCGTTTCCCCGCGTGGCGCAACGGCTTTGCTCGCGGTGACGCGGGCGTGGGCGTGGCTTGCCGGCCGTGACTACGCGACGCCCGACGACGTCAAGGCGCTGGCCCGCCCGGCCCTGCGGCACCGGCTGGACGTGCGGCCCGAGGCGGAGCTGGAGGGCGTGACCTCCGACGGTGTCCTCGACCGGGTGCTGGCCTCCGTGCCGGTGCCGCGCTGACGCGATGGCGCTGACCGGGCGGCTCGGACTGCTGGCGTTGCTGGGGGCGCTGGTGGTGGGGCTGCTGTTCCCGTCCGGTACCGGCGTGCTCGCCGTGGTGGTGGTGCTGCTGGTGCTGGTGGCGGTGGATCTCGCGTTGGCCGGAAGCGTGCGGACGCTACGGTTTTCGCGCACCGGAACGAGTTCCGTACGGCTCGGCGAATCCGCCTCGGTCACGTTGCTGGTGGCCAATCCGGGGCGTCGCCCGGTCCGCGGGGTGCTGCGGGACGCGTGGCCGCCGAGTGCCCGTGCGGACGACCGGCACCGCGTGTCCGTGCCGCCGGGGGAGCGGCGGGCGTTCACCACGCAGCTGAGCCCGACCCGGCGTGGGGACCGGATCGCGGTACGCGTGACCGTACGTGCGCTGGGGCCGCTGGGATTGGCCGCCCGGCAGGGTTCGCACGCGGTGCCGTGGACGGTGCGGGTGCTGCCGCCGTTCCACAGCCGCAAGCATCTGCCGTCGCGGCTGGCTCGGCTGCAGCAGCTGGACGGCCGCAACGCCGTGCTCATCCGCGGCCAGGGCACCGAATTCGATTCGTTGCGGGAGTACGTCATCGGCGATGACGTGCGCTCGATCGACTGGCGGGCGACCGCGCGCGCCGCGGACGTGATGGTGCGGACCTGGCGCCCGGAGCGCGACCGGCAGGTGGTCCTGGTGCTCGACACCGGCCGCGTTTCGGCCGGGCGGGTGGGCGACGCGCCCCGGCTGGACGCGGCGATGGACGCCGCGTTGCTGCTGGCCGCGCTGGCCTCACGTGCCGGTGATCGAGTCGACCTGGTGGCCTACGACCGGCAGGTGCGCGCGTCGGTGCCGAACTCGAAGACTTTGCTGCCGTCCCTGGTGAACGCACTGGCCACGGTCGAACCGTCGCTGGTGGAAACCGATGCCAGGGGGATGGTCGCCGAGGTGCTGCGCCGCACCCGCCGTCGCGCGCTGGTGGTGCTGCTGACCGGTGTGGAACCGGCCGCGCTCGAGGAGGGCCTGTTCCCGGTACTGGGCTCACTGACCGCCCGGCACGAGGTCCTGCTCGCGTCGGTGGCCGATCCCCGGGTAGCCGAGATGGCTCGTGCCAGGGGCGACGCCGAAGCGGTGTACGACGCGGCCGCGGCGGAACGCACTCTGGCCGACCGTGAATCCGCAGTCGCCCGCCTGACCCGCCGGGGAGTCGGCGTGGTGGACGCGGTACCGGAGGATCTGCCACCCGCGCTGGCGGACCGGTACCTGGCGCTCAAGGCGGCCGGACGGCTGTAGCTGTCACTCCATTGTGGACGGGCGGGTTCAGTGTGGTGCTCGGGCGCCACCCAGGAAGAAGCCTGCGGCGGCGGCGCTGGCTTCCTCCAGCCCGAGGTCGTGCCGCTGGTTGAGCTTGATGGCCCGGAGAACGGCGCCGGTCAGGAACTCGTAGAGCACCGGGACGGTCAGATCCGCCCGCAGCACACCGGTTTCGACCCCGCGTGACAGCACGTCCTGGATCGGTTTGCTGAACCTTTCGTCGACCGTCTTGAGTACGGTGTGGTCGCCGGCGAGCACGGCGTAGCGGTCGCCGACCGCCACGAATGCGCGCACTGTTCGCTCGATCGCGTCTTCGACGGTGGCGCGTTCGAGCGCCGCGTCCGCGATGCGCTGGGCCGCGACGTCCAGCGCGGCGACGGCGAGGGCGTTGAGCAGGGCTTCGCGGTTGGCGTAGTAGCGGTACAGCGTGGCCCGGCTGATGCCGGCCACTGCCGCGACGGACGCGAGATTCGCGCCGGTGCCCTCTTCGGCGAAGACGTGGGCCGCAGCGTCGAGGATTGCGGTCGAGGTGCCGTCGAAGCGTGGCGAATTCCTTGCATTGCGCGGTTGCTCGAGGCGGGTTACCGCGTGCGCACGACGGTGCGTACGCCAGCGCGTGCAGAGCACGTCCGCCAGTCGCTGCGCGTGGCTGGCGCGGAGCCGGATGACGCACTCGGCTTTGCTGTCGCGGACCTTACTTCCGACGAAGGATGGGCGGACGCGGTGCGGGGCTGCGACTACGTGCTGCACGTCGCGTCGCCGTTTCCTTCGGCCGTACCGCGGCATGAGGACGAGCTGATCGTCCCCGCGCGGGACGGTTCGCTGCGGGTTCTGCGCGCCGCGCGCGACGCGGGCGTACGGCGGGTTGTGCTCACCTCGTCGTTCGCCGCGGTGAGCTACGGCCATCCCGGTTCGGAGCGGACGTTCACCGAACAGGACTGGACCGACCTCGACGGTCCCGGGATGAGTGCCTACGCCGCCTCCAAGACGCTCGCCGAACGTGCGGCATGGGATTTCGTGGACCGTGCGGCCGATGCTCCCGAACTCGCGGTGGTCAACCCGGTCGGGGTGATCGGGCCGGTGCTCGGCCGCGCGTTGTCGACTTCCAGCACGCTCGTTCAGCGACTGCTGAACCGTGACCTGCCGGTACTGCCGCGGCTGTCCTTCGCTCTGGTCGACGTGCGGGACGTCGCCGACCTCCACCTGCGTGCGATGACCGACCCGGCGGCGCGGGGCGAGCGCTTTCTCGCGGCCGCCGGTCCGGCGTTGTGGGTCTCCGGCATCGCGCAGGTGCTCCGCGAACGGCTCGGCGTGCGCGTCCCCCGTCGCGAGGCTCCCGATGTGCTGGTACGCCTGGCTTCCCGCGTGGACCCGTCGCTGCGCGTGGTGGTGCACCGGTCCGTCGAGGAGTCGATCGTGGACAGTGCGCGGAGCATGATCGAACTCGGATTGGTGAAGATCTCTGGTCAGCCGGGAGCCGGCGTGGATAGCCTCGCCTGATGAAGATCTACGCGCTGGAAGAGCACTTCGCCACTGCCGAGGTGATGGAGGCCTGGAAGCGGCGGGATCCGCAGCTCGCCGAGCCGATGATGAAACTGGCGTTCGCGTCCGAGGTCGCTGAGGCGCTGGTCGAGCTCGGGGACGAGCGCGTCGCCGCGATGGACGACGCGGGGATCGACACCTCGGTGCTTTCGCTGACGACACCGGGCCTGCAGAACATGGACGCCGCTGAGGCCGCCGCGCTGCAGGGCCCGGTGAACGATCTGGTCGCGGACGCCGTGCGCCGGCATCCCGGGCGGCTGCAGGGTTTCGCCGCGCTCGCCACCCCCGCGCCGCGGGCCGCCGCCGACGAGCTGCGGCGCGCGGTCACCGAGCTCGGGTTCAACGGCGCGCTGGTGAACTCGAACTCCGGCGGCCGCTCCCTGGACCAGCCGGAGTTCTGGGACATCTACGAGGCCGCCGCGGACCTGCGCGCCCCGGTCTACCTGCACCCGCGTGGCCCGGTCCCGGCCGTCCGGGAGGCCTACTACGGCGGTTTCGGCGATCCGGTGGACAACCTCCTGGCGAGCGGGGCGCTCGGCTGGCACTACGACGCGGGGCTGACCGCCCTGCGGATGATCGTCGCCGGGGTTTTCGACCGGTTCCCCGACCTGCAGATCGTGCTGGGGCACTGGGGCGAGGTCGTGCTGTTCTACCTCGACCGGATCGGGATTGTGGACGGGTTCGCCGGCCTGCGGCGCCCGGTCGAGGAGTACTTCCGCACGAACGTCTTCATCACTCCGGGCGGAATCTCCAGCCACAAGTACCTGCGGTGGAGCCTGGAGACGGTGGGTGCCGAGCGGATCATGTACGCCTCGGACTTCCCGTTCAACCGGGAGCGGGACGGGGCCGCGCGGCGGTTCCTGGAGACCGCGCCGATCAGCGACGAGGACCGCGAGCACATCGCCTTCCGGAACTGGGAGAAACTCGTGGCCGGGATCCGCCGATGACCCGTCAACCGGCTTCCGGCAGGGCATCGCCGGCCAGGCGCCGGTCCACGTCGCCCACCTCGCCCTCGCGGGCGGCCCTGCGGCCGAGGGTGAACACGTAGGTGAGGAACAGCAGCTCCACCACCGCGCCGATGCCGATGCGCAGCCAGATCGGCCAGCCGGACGGCGTCACGAACGCCTCGATCACCCCGGACACCAGCAGCACGCACGCCAGCCCCAGCGCCATCACGACCACCGAACGACCCTGCTCGGCCAGCGCGGCACTGCGGGACCGGCGGCCGGGGTCGATCACCGTCCAGCCGAGTTTCAGCCCGGTCCCCGCGGCGACGAACACCGCGGTCAGCTCCAGCAGGCCGTGCGGGAGGAGCAGCCCCAACAGCACGTCGCCGCGGCCGGCCGAGGACATCAGCCCGATCGCGACCCCCGCGTTGAGTGCGTTCATCCACAGCGCGGAGATCACCGGCAGGCCGAGCGCGACGCCGAGGAACAGGCAGGTCGCGGCGACCCAGGCGTTGTTCGTCCACACCTTCGCGGCGAACGAGGCGGCGGGGCCGGTCGAGTAGTACGTCTCGTACTGGCCGCCGGGAGCCGTCATCGCCTTCAGCTCGTCCGCGGAGATCAGGGACCCGCGCACCTGCGGATCGTTCGCGATCCACACGCCGAGCACCGCCATCACGGCCACCGACACCAGCGCGGCCGGAATCCACCAGCGGCGGCTGAGGTACACCGCGGCCGGGAACCGTCGCGTGAAGAACAACGCCACCTCGCGCCAGGCCGGGCTGTGCGAGCCGGCGACCGCCGAACGGCCGCGCGCCACCAGCGCGGACAGCCTCGCCAGCAGCGCCGGATCGGGCGCCGTCGAACGGACCATCGACAGGTGCGTGGCGGCACGCTGGTAGAGCGTGACCAGCTCGTCGGTCTCGGCGCCACTGAGCCGGGAACGCCGTACCAGCTCACCCAGCCGGGCCCATTCGCCGCCGTGGGTCGCGACGAACACGTCCAAATCCACCACGTCACCTCCGCGGTCCCACCATAGAGCTCGTGAGTGGTGAAGCCGGTTCTCGCCGGCTTTGTCACTCGCGAGCTCTAGGCTGGGGCTGTGCAGGAAGAGTCCGATCTCGTCACCGGTGAGGCCGTCGTCCTCGATCTGCGGGTGGCGAAGCTCGCCAGCCGCGGCGTCGCGATGCTGATCGACGTCCTCGTGCAGGGGGCTTTGCTGCTGGTCGCGCTCGTGGTGCTGCTGCTGACCGCGGGGTCGTTCGACTCCTCGCTCACGGTGGCCCTGTTGCTCGCCGTGTTCGTCCTCGTCGTGATCGGTTACCCGGTGTTGTTCGAAACGCTCAGCCGCGGCCGTTCGCTCGGCAAGCTCGCGCTGGGGTTGCGGGTGGTCCGCCTCGACGGCGGCCCGATCCGCTTCCGGCACGCCCTCACCCGCGGTCTCGCCGGATTCTTCGTGGACTTCTGGGCACTCGGCTTCCTCGGCGCGGTGGCCCTGATCGTGTCGTTGACCTCGTCGAACGGCCGCCGCGTCGGCGACTACCTCGCGGGCACGCTGGTGATCCGCGAACGAGTGCCGGACGCGACGCAGACCGTGCCCGCGATGCCGCCGGGCCTGGCGCCGTGGGCCGCGCAGTTCGACCTCAGCCAGGTGACGGACGATCTCGCCCTCGCCGCCCGGCAGTACCTCGGCCGCTACCACCAGCTCCGCCCGGAGGCCGCCCACTCGCTCGGCTACGGACTCGCCCAGCAGATGGCCGCCGCACTGGGCATCCCGATGCCGGAGGGGATGCCGCCCTGGATCCTCCTCACCACGGTGCTCGCCGAACGCCGCAACCGCGCACAGGCCCGCTTCACGCCGAACTACCCCGGGCCGGGGTATCCGGTGCCGGGGCAGCCGGTGTCGGGCTATCCGGTGCCCGACTATCCGCAGGCGAGTTACCAGCCCGGTCAGCCGACGTCAGGGCAGCCGCCGCCCGGCTATCCGCTGCCGAACCAGCCGGTGCCGGGGCAGCCGCCGCCCAGTTATCCGCAGGCGAATCAGCCGCCGGGGCCGTCCGGGTCGCCGCCGGGCTCGGGTGGGCAGGCGCCGGCCGACAATCCGTTCACTCCGCCGAGCTGAGGCGCGGTGTTCGCTGAGCTGGCGGTCGCCGCCGTTCTGGCGCAGGCCGGCGGGGGCACCGACGACATCACCGTCAGCGCCGCGCCCGACGGACGGTTCGTCGTGACCGAGCGTGTCTCCACGCGCGCGACCCACCGGCTTCCGTCACGAGTGCCGGTCACCGACGAACGGGACCGGCTCTATTCGGTCTCTGACGTCCGGGTCAGCGGCGCCGCGCACGCCGACGACGACACGGTCACCTTCACCGGCCCGGCCATCCTCACCTACACAGTGGACGGTGCGGTCGCCGAAGACGGTCAAGTGCGCCTGCAGCTCACCGGCGGATGGGACCAGGATCTCGACCGCGTCACGGTGAACTTCACCGCGTCCGGAGTGTCCACAGCGGACTGTTTCGCCGGTGCCGTGGGTTCGGCCCGGCAGTGCACCTTCTCCGAGATCGGTGACCGTGGGGTGGTGCACGCCGAACAGGACGGGCTGACTCACGGCGATCGCATGGACCTCGCCGTGCAGCTTCCGGCCGGCGCGCTGCCTGCGAACGCCCGCTTCGTCTCGTCTTCCCCGCTGATCGAGGCCTTTGCCTTCGGACCCGCGGCTGCGGTCGCGTTCGGCACGGTGCTGCTGCTCGTGCTGGCCGGCGCGGCGGTTACCGCGTGGCTTCGTCGTCGTGACCGGAGTGCCGGGCCACCCGCAGCCGCACCCGCTTACGTCGCTTATGTCGCGCGCGGTGAACTGGACCTCGCTGGCACCGTGCTCGACCTCGTCGACCGCGGCCACCTCCGGTTCACCGAGGAGTGGCAGATCACGCACGGTGACGGCGAAGCGCTGGATCCGTTCGAACAAGCCGTCAAAGCGACGTTCCGGCCTGGCCCGTTGGCCGTGGTCGACCCCGACCTGCCGCGCCTGCGAGCCCTTCTCGACGGGGAAGCCCACCGCCGGGGCTGGCTCTCCCGCAGGCCGGAGCGACTGCGCCGTGCCGGGTTCGGGCTGGCGGGTCTCGGCGTCCTGGCCACGGTGGTGCTCGCGCTCACGATCGGCAACGCGCTGGTCGGCTTTGCCGTTCTCGTCGCCGGCCTGGCCCTTACGCTCGTGCGGATTCCCGCTCGCACAGCGCGTGGCCGAGCGCTGGGCACTCCGCGTGAACCCGCAGAGACCGCGCTGGCAGTCGTGCTGGACGGGGTTCTCGCCACGTCCCGACGCCGGCACGCGGTCGCGTCCGTCTAGCATCCGCCCGTGAAGCTCGCGGCCCTGCTGGCGATCCCGGTCCTGCTCTGGGCCACGGCGACCCCTGCCGGTGCGCAGGATCTGCCGGCGTTGCCGCGGAGCGCCGAGGTGGCGCTCAAAGTCCAGCGCGACGGCAGCCTTTCGGTGACCGAGGCGGTTTCCGTGCCGCCCGGTACCACGATGACCCGCACGATCCCGCTGCGCGCCGAGGCCGGGAACGACCGCGACCGCGTGCTGTCGGTGCGGGACGTGCGGATCGAGGGCCAGGCCACCGCGGAGACCGCCGACGACCAGGTGACGTTCTATTTCCGTGGCGGAACGTCGGTGATCCGGTACACGGTGGACGGTGCGGTCGGCCGCAGCCTGGGCGTCGAAAACGTGACTTGGGACGTCGCGGGTGGCTGGGACACCCGGCTCGAACTGGTGCGCGCGACGTTCGCCGCCCCGGCGGTGCCCGACGCGCTCACCTGTCTCTCTGGTGCGCCCGGCTCCGCTTCGCGCTGCAGTGCAGCGCAGATCGACCACAGTGGCGTCACGCGGGTGTCCGTCGCCAAGCTGCCGGCCGGCTCGCGTGTACAGCTCACTGCGGAACTACCTGGCGGCACAGTGCCTGCGACTGAACGACTGTTGCCTTCAGACACCGTTGCGGGCGCCTTCGCGGCGACGCCTCCGGTCTGGTGGGCGTGGCTCGTGCTTGGCGAGCTGGTTTGCCTCGGTGCGGCGACAGTGCTGGTGCTGCGCCGCCGGGACGCGCGGCCCGGTCGGCCCGTTGCGGTGGCATTGATGGCCGACGGTCAGTTCTCGTCGCCCGACGGCGTGCTACCCGGCCACATCGGCACGCTGTTGACCGGCCGTACCGACTCTGTCGACGTCGCAGCCACGGTGCTGGACCTATGCGTGCGTAACTACGTGTGGGTCGCCGAAGACGGTCCGCGGGAGTGGGCGTTGATGCGCCGTAACCCGCCGGACGCGCAGCTGGGTACGTTCGAGCGCGCGGTGTACGAAGCGGTGTTGCCGGGCGAGTCCGTGACGCTGTCCGCGCTTCGCGAAGCAGGCGTGAGAATGCCCAGCGCACTGCGGGCGGACATCGTGCGCCGGAGGTGGTTCTCGCGGCGTACAGAGCGACTGCCTCGCATCGGTGCCCGCCTGTGTGCGTACGGGGTGCTTTTGACCGTACTGCTCACTTTCACCGTTGGTTACGCACAGCTTGGCTTGGTGCTGACTGCTGCCGGAGTAGCGCTGACAGTCGGCGCAAGGTGGTTTCCCGCGCGCACGTCGACCGGTCTCGCGCTGCGAGACAGGCTGCTCGGCCTCCGTACCGAGCTGTTGGCCACGAGACCGGCGAAGGTGCCAACGCAGGACAGCGAGGTGCTTTTCTCCCGCGCGCTGCCGTACGCGTTCGCTCTTGGCGAGGCTGACGCATGGGTGGAGAAGTTCGCCCGAAGTGGTCGTTCGCTCACGGCTTACTGGTACGGGACATCCGCCGAAGGAGCCGAAGCACTGGCCCGGACCAGCGCTTTCGCCGCGACTCTCGTAGCCGCGTTCGCGAGTGCTCACCGTGGCGCGGTCCGGGTCCGCCCGGACGAGCCGAAGGCCGCCGCGCCTGCGTAGGGTGGGGGCATGGCCGATCCCGAGCTCGTCCGCTTCACTCTCGACAACGGTCTGCGCGTGGTGCTCGCACCGGACCCGACCGCGCCGGTGGTCGGCGTCAGCGTGCACTACGACGTGGGCTTCCGCTCCGAACCGGAGGGGCTCACGGGGTTCGCGCACCTCTTCGAGCACCTGATGTTCCAGGGCAGCGAGAGCCTCGAGAAGCTCGCGCACTTCCGGCACGTGCAGTCCAGCGGCGGCACCTTCAACGGATCCACGCACCCGGACTACACCGACTACTTCGAGGTGCTGCCGAGCGCCGCGCTCGAGCGGGCCCTGTTCCTCGAGGCCGACCGGATGCGCGCGCCGAAGCTGACCGCGGAGAACCTGGCGAACCAGATCGAGGTCGTCAAGGAGGAGATCCGGCTCAACGTGCGCAACCGGCCCTACGGCGGGTTCCCGTGGATCCTGCTGCCGCCGGTGCTCTACTCCAGCTTCGCCAACGCGCACGACGGCTACGGCGCGTTCGAGGACCTGGAGGGCGCGACGCTGGACGACTGCGCCGCGTTCTTCGACACCTTCTACTCGCCGGCCAACGCCGTGCTCACCGTCGCCGGTGACCTCGAGGTGGCCGGCGCGAAGGAGCTCATCCAGAAGCACTTCGGCGACGTGCCGCACCGTCCGGCGCCGCCGCGCCGTTCGTTCGCCGAACCGCCGCCGGAGCGCGAGCTGGTCGGCGAGCACGACGATCCGCACGCGCCACTGCCGGCGCTGGCCGTGGGCTACCGGATGCCGGACCCGATCAACGACGTCGACGGCTACCTCGCGCACCTGGTCCTCGCCGGCGTGCTCACCGACGGTGACGGCTCGCGGCTGCAGCAGCGCCTGGTGCACGTCGAACCGCTGGTGGTCGACATCGGCGCGGGCGCCGGGCTGTTCGGCCCGTTCGAGGCCCGCGACCCGGACACCTTCACGATCACCGCGATCCACCCGCCGGACGTGCCGCGCGAACGCGTGCTGGCGGCGCTCGACGAGGAGCTGGAGAAGCTCGCGGCCACCCCGCCGGACGCGCAGGAGCTGAAGAAGGTCACCGCCCGCTGGGCGGCCGGCCTGCACTCCGAGCACGACCGCCTGGTCTCGCGCACGCTCGCGCTCGGCGCTTTCGAACTGCTCTACGGCGACGCGTCGCTGGTGTACCAGCTCGCCGACCGGATGGCCGCGGTCACCGGCGAAGCCGTGTCGGCCGCGGCGAAGGCGCTGCGGCCGGACGCGCGCGCGGTCCTCGTCGTGAACCCCGCCACCACCGAAGGGACGGACGAACAGTGAGTTCCCCCACGCAGGCCCACCGCAGCGCGGAGGAAATCGGCCGCACCGCCACCGGGCCCCGTCCGCTGCCCGCCCTCGGCGCCGCGCGCGGCGCCGCCGAGCTGTCGCATGTGGACACCACGCTGGCCAACGGGCTGCGCGTGCTGGCCGTGCGCAAGGCCACCGTGCCGCTGGTCGAGCTGCGGCTGTGGATTCCGTTCGCCGGCGAGGACCGGCTGCACCCGGCCACCGCCGAGGTGCTCGCCGAGACGCTGCTCACCGGCACCGCGCGCCGCGACCGCGTGGAGATCGACGCCGAGCTGGCGCTGATCGGCGGGGACCTCGGCGCCGGCGTCGACCCGGAACGGCTCTACCTCAACGCTTCCGCGCTCGCCGACGGGCTGCCCACGCTGCTCGACGTACTCGGCGACGTGCTCACCGGCGCCACCTACGCCGACGGCGAGGTCGAGCGGGAGCGTGACCGGCTGATCGAGCGCATCGCCGTCTCGCGGACGCAGCCGCGCACGATCGCCCGTGAGGCGCTGCAGAAGCACCGCTACGGCGACCACCCGGCCACGCGCGAGGTGCCCGAGGCCGACGATGTCGCGGCCGTGACGCCGGAGCAGGTGCGGGCGCTGCACGCGGCTTCGGTGCTGCCGCGCGGATCCGTACTGGTGCTGGTCGGCGACATCGACCCGCAGGCGGTCCCGGCGGAGCTGGAGCGTGCGCTCGGAGGATGGGCGTCGGAGCGTTCCGCGGTGCAGTTGCCCCCGCTGCCGGAGCTGGCCGGCGGCGACGTGCTGCTGGTGCCGCGCGCCGGTGCGGTGCAGTCGCAGATCCGGCTGTCCGCGCAGACCGTGCCGCGCACCGATCCGCGTTATCCGGCCCTGCAGCTGGCGAACCTGGCCTACGGTGGTTACTTCTCGTCCCGGCTGGTGGAGAACATCCGGGAGGACAAGGGCTACACCTACGGCGCGCACTCGGGATTCGAGTTCACCGGCGACCAGGCGGTGGTGAACGTCGACGCCGACACCGCCAACGAGGTGACCGCCGCCGCGCTGCTGGAGACCCGCTACGAACTGGCCAGGCTCGGGCTCGTGCCGCCGACCGACGAGGAGGTCGAGTCGGTGCGGCAGTACGCGATCGGCTCGCTGGTCACCGCCACGTCGTCGCAGGCGGGGCTGGCCGCGCAGCTGATGGCGCTGGCCACGACCGGGCTGGGCGTGGAGTGGCTGCAGGAGCACCCGAAGCGGGTCGCCGCGGTCACCGGTGCGCAGGTGGCCGAGGCGGCGCTGGAGTTCTTCGCCCCCGGCCGGTTCACCGGTGTGGTGGTCGGCGACGCGGACATGCTGGCACCCAAGCTGAGTGCGCTCGGCGGCGTCACGGTGCGGGACTGATGACCGCACCGTTCGCCCTCGGCGCACTGCCGACGCTGTCTCGCTCCACCGTGGACCGGCAGGAAACCTTGCGCACCAACCCGGAGCGGCTGGCAGTGAAGTGGCCGGAGGCACGCGTGGTGCTGCTCGACGACACCGGCCGCACACCGGTGACCGAGGGCGGTTCCGCGCTGGCCACCCGCAAGGCGGTCGACTTCGGCGCGGAACCACCACTCGACGCGGTGTTCCTCGGCGAATGGGAGGACGTCGACTACTGGTCGATGCCCGGCCGCATCGAGGGCGACGCGGACACCGTGCGGATGGCGGGCAGCTGGGGCGTGGTCGAGGAGGTGCCCCGCGTCGACGGCGAGATCTGGGTCGACCTGAGGGGCTACGGCGACCAGCTGGACGACACGTCGGCCGGGCTGTTCACCACCGCGCAGGCGCTGCGGCACTGGCGGAGGCAGTCCCGGTTCTGCACCCGTGACGGTTCACCGACGCAGCTGGCCCACTTCGGCTGGGCGAGCCGCTGCACCGCCAAGGGCCACGAGGAGTACCCGCGCACCGACCCCGCGGTGATCTGCCTGGTGCACGACACCGACGGCGTCAACGGTTCGCACGTGCTGCTGGCCCGCCAGCCGGTGTGGCCGGAAGGCCGCTACTCGGTGCTGGCCGGGTTCGTCGAAGCCGGTGAATCGCTGGAGGGCTGCGTCTCGCGGGAAATCCGCGAGGAGGTCGGCGCCGAGGTCTCCGACGTGCGCTACCTCGGCAGCCAGCCGTGGCCGTTCCCGCGTTCGATCATGCTGGGCTTCACCGCACGGGCCGACCGTTCGGCCCCGCTGGTGCCGGCCGACGGCGAGATCGAGGAGGCGCTGTGGGTGTCGCGGGCCGACCTGCGCGCGGCCTTCCGCAACAGTGGAACCCCGACCACGGAGCCGATCCCGACCCCGATCGCGAACGGCTCAGCCACTCTGCTGCTGCCCGGCAACTCCTCCATCGCCCGCGTGATGCTGCAAGCATGGGCGGACGCGGAGGAGTGAGACTTCCGGCTGGATGACCGGAAGGACGGCGGTGATCCGGCCTGTGGTCGTCCGCGGCGGACAGTCGCCCGCCGCGGACGACCGCGACCTGATGCAGGGGACCCGCTCCGCGCTGCCGGACATCGAAGTCGTCAAGGTGACGGGAAACGAAGGCGTCCGGTAGCACGAAACGGGCACCTGCCGCCGCTACAACAGTGCTCCCAGCGGCAGGATCAGCGCGATCGCGATCACCGAGATCACCGTCTCCATCACCGACCAGCTCTTGAGCGTCTGGCCCACCGACATCCCGAAGTACTCCTTCACCAGCCAGAATCCGGCGTCGTTCAGGTGGGAGAAGAACAGCGAGCCGGCGCCGATGGCCAGGACCAGCAGGGCGTTGTGCGTCGGGTCGAGAGTGGCTGCCAGCGGTGCCACGATGCCCGCGGCGGACACGGTCGCCACCGTGGCCGAGCCGGTCGCCAGGCGGATCGCGACGGCGACCAGCCAGCCGAGCAGCAGCGGCGAAAGGTGCGCGCCGGTGGAGAGGTTCGTGATCACGTCGCCGACCCCGGCGTCCACCAGGGTCTGCTTGAACCCGCCGCCCGCGGCCACGATCAGCACGATGCCGGCGATCGGGGCCAGTGAATCGCCGACGATCGAGGACAGCCGCTCGCGGTTCAGCAGCGCCGGGCGGCCCAGCACGACCATGCCGACCAGCACCGCCAGCAGCAGCGCGACCAGCGGGTCGCCGACGAAGTCGAGCACCTTGCGGACGGTGTTCTCCTTGCCCGCCAAGATGTCGGCCAGCGCCTTCGCGAGCATCAGCACCACCGGCAGGAGCACAGTGGACAGCGTCGCGGCGAAGCTCGGCCGGTGTTTCGGGTCGCTGCTTTCGGATTCCGGCACGAGCCGCTGTGGCGGCTCGACGTTCGGCACCAGCTTCGCGGCGACGCGGCCGAACAGCGGCCCGGCGATGACCACCGTCGGCAGTCCGACGAGCAGGCCGAGGGCCAGGGTGATGCCGACGTTCGCGTTCAGTGCCCCCGCGGCGGCCAGCGGTCCCGGGTGCGGCGGCACCAGCCCGTGCAGCACGGAAAGCCCGGCCAGCGCCGGAACGCCCACCAGCAGCACGGGTTTTCCGCTGCGCTTGGCGACCAGCAGCACGACCGGGATCAGCATCACGAGCCCGATCTCGAAGAACATCGGCAGCCCGATCAACGCGGCCACCAGCGCCATCGCCCACGGCAGCCCACGGCCGCGGACCCTGCCGAGCACGGTGTCCACGATCCGGTCCGCGCCACCGGAATCGGCGAGCAGCTTGCCGAGTATCGCGCCGAACGCGATCAGCACGCCGACCGACGCGACGGTGTCGCCGACCCCCTTCGTGAAGCTCTTCAACAGCTTGTCCACCGGCATCCCGGCGATCAGCCCGAGCGCGATCGAGCCGAGCGTCAGCGCGAGCAGCGGATGCAGTTTGACCTTGCTGATCAGGACGACGATCACCGCGATGGCGAGCAGCGTCGCGATGATCAGGCGGGTGTCGTGGCCGGTCCAGCCGGCGGCGAGGATCGTCATGCGTGCTCCCGGAAAGCGCTCAGCGCCGCGTCGACCAGTTCGGCGGGGGATTGCGCGAGATCGAAGGTACGGCCCGGTTCGTCCGGCTGCAGGGGTTCGAGGTCGGCGAGCTGTGAGTCGAGCAGCGAGACCGGCATGAAGTGGCCGCTTCGCGTCTTCATCCGCTCGGCGAGCAGCTCACGGGCGCCGTGCAGATGCAGGAACCACACCGCGCCACCGCCGCGCAGCACGTCCCGGTAGGACCGCTTGAGTGCCGAAGAGCTGACCACACCGCCACTGTCCTGGTGCGCGGCGATCCACTTCGCGATCTCGGCGAGCCAGGGCGCGCGGTCGGCGTCGGTGAGCGGATGCCCGGCGGTCATCTTCGCGATGTTGGCCGGCGGGTGGAAGGTGTCGGCCTCGGCGTAGTCGACGCCGAGCCGCTGCGCCACGGCGGTGCCGACCGTCGTCTTGCCCGAGCCCGACACGCCCATCACCACGATGACTGTCATCCGCACCTCCCACGCCTTCGTGTCCCGGAGAGTCAAACTCAAAAGTACTACTTAATCAAGAAGAAGTAGTACTTAATCGAATCAGACGGTTAGATTGGCCCGGTGGGCAGTGATCGGCACGAGCAGATGCTCGACGAACTCGGCGCGGCCATCGCGAACGGCGAGCTGGTGCCGGGGGCCGTGCTGCGTTCGGACGAGCTGCAGGAACACTACGGTGCCTCGCGCACAGTGGCGCGCGAGGTCGTTCGCGTACTGGAGACGATGGGGCTGACCAGCAGCCGCCGGCGGGTCGGCGTCACGGTGCGGGAACCGGCCGAGTGGAACCACTACGACCCGCGGCTGATCCGCTGGCAGCTCGACGGCGCGAACCGCACGCCGGCGCTGCGCACCCTGACGGAGCTGCGCTCGGCGGCCGAGCCCTGCGCGGCCCGGTTCGCCGCGCTGCGGGCGACGCCGGAGGAACGCGGCCGGATCCGCGCGCTGGCCACCCACCTCGCGGACACGGCGCAGGAGCGGGATCTGGACGCCTTCCTCGGGCACGACGTCGCGTTCCACAGTCTGCTGCTGTCCGCGTCCCGGAATCCGATGTTCGCGCAGCTGTCCTCTGTGGTCGCCGAAGTGCTGGCCGGGCGCACCGAACACGGCCTGATGCCCGAGCAGCCACAGCCGGAAGCGGTGGCTTGGCACGTCGAGGTGGCCGAGGCAGTCGGCCTGGCCGACGCCGCTCGTGCCGAGCGGGCGATGCGCGACATCGTGGAGCAGGCACGCGACGAAATCGCCGTCGCGGTGTCGAGTAACCTCAGCGCCTGAACTCTTCCACGTTTCCGGGGGGCGACTGGTGAGCGCGGCGCGCGCGATCGGCTTGATGCTCGGACTGGCTGCCGACGGGGCACTCGGTGACCCGCGAAAGCGGCCGCCGGTCACCGCGTTCCGCCGGGTCGCCCCGGGGCGGACCGGCCTCGTGCTGGCCGGTGCGGCGGTCGCCGCGGGTGCGCTGGCGGAACGGAGCGGCCGCGGACGTCCGGTGGTGCAGGCGGCCGCGACGGCGGTCACGACCTGGGCGGTGGTCGGCGCGACCGGTCTCGTCGCACAGGGCACCGAGCTGGCCCGCGATCTCGAAGAGGGCAGGCTGGCGCCCGCCCGCACCACACTGTCCGAACTGGACCCACGTGTGTCCGACGGGCTCGCCACGGTGGGACTTTCCCGTGCCTCGGTGGAAACCCTCGCGGAGAACACGTCCGAAGTGGTCGTCGCGCCGCTGTTGTGGGGTGCGGTCGCCGGCGTGCCGGGGCTGCTCGCGTCGCGCACGCTCGGCGTGCTGCGCCGCGCGGCGCCGGGCAACTGGGTCATCGCACGGCTCGACGAACTGGTCCATCTCCTGCCGACCCGTGCCGCGGCCGCGCTGACCGTCGTGGCGGCGCCGGTGGTCGGTGGCTCGGCCGGCGGGGCGTGGCGGGCCTGGCGGCGGGACACGATCGCCCACCCGAGCCCGAACGCGGGCCGGGTGGAGGCGGCGTTCGCCGGGGCGCTGGAGATCCGCGTCGGTGGCCGGACGGTGTACCCGGAGGGTGTCGTGGAGCTGCCGGTGCTGGGGGTCGGGCGCAATCCGGACGCCGGGCACGTCACGCGTGCGGTGGAGCTGTCGCGCGTGGTCGGCTGGCTGGCCGCCGGGACTTCGGTGCTCCTGGCCGCCGCGGCCGGCCTGCGGCGCCGCACACCGCACTGACGCTGGGGCTTACGAGGCGCTCGGGGTGTACTCGTCCTCGTCTTCGGCGAGCATTTCCGCCACGGACTTGCGCCGGCCGCGCTCCGGGCGCTCGGTGGCCAGCGCACCACCCGGACGCAGCTCGCGGATGGTGAAGTACAGCCAGCCCAGCAACGCCATGGTGCCGAACGCCAGCCACTGCAGTGCGTAGGAGAAGAACGGCCCGGACTCCAGCTGCGGCAACGGCAGCGCGCCGAGCACGCCCGGCTGCTGCTGGTCGAGCTGGAAGTAGCCGGACCGGATGGTCAGGCCGGAGGACTGCGCCACCACCTGTGAGTCGACGGTGTAGCTCTGCAGCTTGCCGTTCGTCGACGCGTCCGAGAACGCCTCTCGGTGCTTCGGGTCCTTCTCGTCGCTGCGTACGCGGGCCACGACGGTGACCTGCCCACCTGGCGCGGCCGCGTACGGCAGGACGCCGGACTTGTCGTTGAGGCGTACGTAACCGCGGTCGATGAGGTAGACGGTGCCGTCTGTCGCGCGAAGCGGCGTGAGGACTTCGTACGCACCTTCGCCCTGCACGGTGCGCAATCGCGCGACCACCTCGGCCGAAGGAAGGTACGTGCCGGTGATCGACACGAGGTGCCATTCCGTGCGCTGGCCCGGCGCCGCGTTCTCCGGCAGCAGCTGCGCGACCGGCTTCGGCTTCGCCGTGAACGACGCGGTCAGGGCACTGTTCTGCGCTTCCTGCTCGGCGTCGCGCCGGAACTGCCACGGTGCCAGCAGGGTGTAACAGCAGACGGCGAAGGTGAACACCACCACCGTCAACGCCAGCCACCCGGGCCGGAGCAGAAACCGCAACCGCACCCCACTACGGTAGGCCGTCTCCTTCCGGGGCCGCTCGCCGACCTCGTCCGCAGCGCTGCCGGTCCGGACACCACGGGATCAACCGTGCGCGCGGACCCAGTCGAGCAGTCCCGGCATCGCGCGCTCGACCATGGCGAGCACGTCCTCGAAGCCGTCCTCGCCGCCGTAATACGGGTCCGGCACCTCCGCGCCTTCGGGAGCCGACGGGTCGAACTCACGCAGCAGCCGCACCCGCGAAGGATCGTCGACGCGGCCACGCAGGAAGTCGACGTGCCCCTCGTCGGCGGCGAGCAGCAGGTCGGCCCGCAGATCGTCGTCGTCCACCTCGGCCGCGACGTGGTCGGCCGGGTACCCGTGCGCCCGCAGCGTGGCGCGCGCTCGCCGATCAGCCGGCTCGCCGGCGTGCCACGGCCCGATCCCGGCGCTGCCGACGGTCACCGAGCCGGAAAGCCCCGCCTCGGCCAGCTTCGCCCGGAACACGAGCGCGGCCATCGGAGAGCGGCAGATGTTCCCGGAGCACACGAAGACGACATGGGTCACGGCAACGAGTGTTGCAAAGCCTCGTGCGAAGATCCCGTGGTGGCCGCCTTAGCCGAGATCATCGCTGTACTCGAACGCAGTTACCCGACCGGGCTCGCGGAGAGCTGGGACGCCGTCGGGCTCGTCTGCGGGGATCCCGTCGACGACGTCCGGCGGGTGCTGTTCTGTGTGGATCCGGTGGAGGAGACGCTCGCCGAAGCCGAAGAGCGCGGCGCGCAGCTGATCGTGGCGCACCACCCGCTGCTGCTGCGTGGGGTGCACGGCGTGCCTGCGGACACCGCCAAAGGGTCGCTCGTGCACCGCATGATCCGCGGTGGAGTCGCGCTCTACTGCGCGCACACCAACGCCGACTCGGCCGCGCCCGGCGTCTCCGATGCGCTCGCCTCGGCCCTCGGGCTGGCCGTGGACCGGCCGCTGGACCCGCACGAGCCCGGTGGGCGCACGGGCCTCGGCCGGATCGGGCACCTGCCGGTGGCCGAGCCGTTCGAGACGTTCGTACGCCGCGTCGCCGCCGCGTTGCCGGCCACCGTTCCCGGAGTGCTCGGCGCGGGCGATCCGCAGCGGCCGATCCGCACGGTCGCGGTGTCCGGCGGGGCCGGCGACTCGTACCTGGCGAAGGCGACCGCCGAGGGCGTCGACGCCTACGTGACCGCGGACCTGCGCCACCATCCGGCCGGTGAGCACCTCGCGGGTACCGGGACGGTCCCCGCGCTGGTCGGGCTCACCCACTGGGCCAGCGAATGGCCCTGGTGCGGACAGGCCTCGGCCCTTGTCGACGCGGCCTTTGCGGGTACCGTCGACACCCACGTCTCCACGCGGTGCACCGATCCGTGGACCGTGCGCGCAACCCGCCCAGCTGCAGTGAACCAGGGAGCACAGTGAAGGCCGACCCCGCCGTCCAGCGTCAGCTGCTCGAACTCGCGAAGGTGGACGCCGAGCTTTCGCGCGTCGCGCACCGCCGCCGTACCCTGCCCGAGCTCGCCGAGATCGAGGCGGGGGAGAAGACCGTCCGCGAGAAGCGCGACGCGCTCGTGTCCGTGGAGACCGCGGCCTCCGACCTCGACCGGGAGATCGCCCGGCAGGAACGGGAGATCGAGTCGGTGCGGGCCCGGGTGGACCGTGACCGCAAGCTGATGGAGTCCGGTTCGGTCAACGCCAAGCAGATGACCGACATCGAACACGAGCTGCAGACCCTCGCGCGCCGGCAGAGCGCACTCGAGGACGACCTGCTCGAGCTGATGGAACAGCGCGAGGCGCTGGGGCTCGACGCGCAGCGCACCGGCGCCGAGGTGGACAAGGCCACCCAGGACGTGGCAGCCGCCACCGGCCGTCGCGACGAGGCGTTCAAGGACCTCGACACCACGCAGGCCCGCCGCGAGGAGGACCGCGCGAAGCTGCTGCCGCGGTTCCCCGAACCGCTGCTCAAGCTCTACACCCGCACGTTCGAGCACAAGGGCATCGGCGCCGCCCTGCTGCGTGCCCGCCGCTGCGGGGCCTGCCAGCTGGAGCTGGACCGCAACACGATCGCCGAGATCAAGGCGCAGCCCGAGGACGAGGTCGTGCAGTGCGAGAACTGCGGGGCGGTCCTCGTCCGCACGCTGGAGTCGGGCCTGTGACCGACCGGGTGGTCGTGGAGGCCGACGGCGGTTCGCGGGGCAACCCGGGCCCGGCCGGCTACGGCGCCGTGGTGAAGGACGCGGAAACCGGTGAGGTGCTCGCCGAACGGCACGAGTACCTGGGTGTGGTGACCAACAACGTCGCGGAGTACTCCGGTCTGGTCGCCGGGCTGGCCGCCGCGGCCGATCTTGGTGCGTCCACTGTGGACGTCCGGATGGACTCGAAGCTCGTGGTCGAGCAGATGTCCGGACGGTGGAAGATCAAGCACGCGGCCCTGCAGTCGCTGGCCGCCGACGCCGGGGAGATCGCCGCGCGCTTCGAGCGGGTCCGCTACACGTGGATCCCGCGCGCCCAGAACTCCCACGCCGACCGGCTCGCCAACGTGGCCATGGACGGCGGCACCGGACGGGCGGCCACCGGCTCGGCCGCGGCTGCCAAGACCGGCGAAACCACCGTAACCACGGCTGCTTCGGGGACTGCTGCCGCCGGGACCACCGCTGTCGCCGGGACCGCGGCTGGCTCCGGTGGAGCCACCGTGGCCGGGGCCGCCGCCGCGTCACCGGTCACCGCGGTCGACCGGGTGTCCCCGGCGCGCTGGACCGGGGCCCGTGGGACGCCGACCAAGCTGTTCCTGCTGCGGCACGGGCAGACCGAGATGTCGGTGGACCGGCGGTACTCCGGCCGTGGCGACGTGCCGCTCACCGAACACGGGCAGGCGCAGGCGGCCGCCGCGGCGAAGCGGCTCGCGGGCCTGCCGGGGCTGGTCGGCGAGGACGGTGCGGCGCCGCCGATCGTCGCGTCGCCGCTGACCCGCACGATGCAGACCGCACACGCGGTCGCCGACGCGGTCGGCGGGCGCGTCGAGACGCACCCCGGCCTGATCGAGACGGACTTCGGCGAATGGGAGGGCCTGACGTTCGCCGAGGCCGCCGAACGCGATCCCGCGGCACACGGCGGCTGGCTGAGCGATTCGTCGTCCGCGCCGCCCGGCGGGGAGAGCTTCGACGCGGTGTACGAGCGGGTCGCCACGGTGCTGCACGATCTGGTCGAGCAGTACGCCGGCCGCACCGTGGTCGTGGTCAGCCACGTGACGCCGATCAAGACGCTGCTGCGGATGGGGCTGGACGCCGGCCCGGCCCTGCTGTTCCGACTGCACCTGGATCTGGCCTCGCTGTCGATCGTCGAGTTCTACCCGGACGGCAACGCTTCGGTGCGGCTGGTGAACGACATTTCGCATCTGTCCTGACCGGCGTGGGTGTGGGGCGGATCACGCTCGGGGATGACGCCCGGACGGGGTCCGGTGAGGTATTGGCTAGAGTGCGGTGTCGACCGCGGTGCCGCGGCGCGGGTCCCGGCGGGACCTTCTTCAGGGGGGCGCAGGCTCGTGCGTTTCCCGGCAAGCTCCGCGAGTGAAAACAGTGACGAGGACATGACGGCTAGCGCACCCACCGCAGTAACCGAACCGGACCTGCCCGGCGAGGCGTCCCCCGAGACGCCCCGTCCGCTGCGGTACGGCTGGCTCGCCGCGACGCTGGCGGTGCTCGCCGGAGTCGCCGCGGTCGCCTGGCACGCCACCCGCTACGGCCACTGGATCGTGGACGACGCGGCCATCACGTTCTCCTACGCGCGCAGTGTCGCCGAAGGGCTCGGCCCGGTGCTGCAGCCCGGCGCGCCGCCGGTCGAGGGTTTCTCCGACCCGACCTGGATGATCCTGCTCGCACTGGGCAAGGTGCTCGGCCTGTTCGACCAAGGCATGCTCTTCGGCATCCCGGACTACGTGCTCTTCCCCAAGGTGCTGGGCCTGCTGTTCACCGCGGGCATCCTGGTACTGGTGCACGTGGTGGCGCGCCAGGTGTTCCGCAGGCACGCCTGGGCGATCACCCTCGTCACCGGGCTCACGCTGGCGGCGATCCCGTCGTTCGTGCTCTGGGTGGTCTCCGGCCTGGAGAACTCGCTGCTGGCGTTCCTCGTGGCCGGACTGGCGACGCTGCTGTTCACCGCGGTGCACCGGGAGCGCACGCTCACGGCCAAGGTGGCGATCGGCGCGGGCGTGCTCGTCGCGCTCGCCGCGCTGACCCGGCCCGAGGGCCTGATCTACGTGGGCGCCTATCCGATCGTGCTGCTCTTCGGGGTGCGCAGGGAGGGTTTCTGGCGCAGTTTCCGGTTCGCGCTGCTGTCCGTCGTGTCCTTCGGGGTGCTGTTCGGCGGCTACGTCCTCTGGCGCTACAGCGAATTCCACCGGCTGCTGGCCAATCCGTCGGTGGCGAAGAAGCAGGGCCTGCCGGACCTGCTCTCGGTCATCCGGCCGGGCGAGCTGGTGCTCTACTTCGGCGTCGCGGCCATCGTGGTTTTTGCCGCGGTGGTGATCTGGGCGCTGGTCAAGGCACCGTGGCGGCGTGCGCTGGTCGCGCTGGTCACGCCGTTCGCGCTGGGCGTGATCGCCTACGGCGTGCTGATCCCGGACTGGATGGCCCAGCACCGCTTCGCGACGCCGGTGTGGGTGCTCGGCGCGCTGGCCGGCACGCTGGCCTTCGCGGAGCTGCTGCGCACGGTCCGGATGCGCTGGCGTGCGGTGGCGACGGTCGTGGTGGTGGCCGCGGCGATCCCGTCGCTGGTCGGGTTCACCCAGCACGACGAGGAGTTCGTGCAGAGCCCGACCGTGCCTGCCTGCCTGATCGCCGATCGCTTCGGCCGCGGTTTCAACACCTACGCGGACATGCTGGGGCTGCAGCAGGCTTCGCTGCTGCTGCCCGATCTCGGCGGTTCGTCGATGACCAGCCGGCTGGAGCTGGTCGACATGGCCGGGCTGGTCAACGCCCCGATCGCGGACCTGACCCACGACGAAAACATCGCCGGCCTGCGCGACTACGTGTTCGACACGGCGAAGCCGACGTTCATCCACTCCTGGGGCCCGTGGGCCGGCGGCAACGGCATCTCGCTCGACCCGCGGATCGACCGCGACTACTACCCGATCCTGATCTACCCGGACGGCCCGCGCCAAGGTGACTTCGTGCGCAAGGACGCGGTGTCCGATCCGGCGAAGCTCAAGGCGGTCCAGCAGTACGCGCAGACCACGATGATGGACGTCGAGGCCCAGCGCTTCGGCGACGGCCTGGCCGACTGCGGTGCGACGCTGTCCCGCGGCAGCACCATCCCGCCGCGCGGCTAGAGCACCAGCCACAGGGCGCAGGTCGCCGCCGCGAGAGACAGTGGTGTGGTCAGCGCGCCGAGCCGGAGGAACTCGCCGGCCGACGGCCGCTGGTCGTGGCGAGCGAGCACCCGCCGCCACAGCAGCGTGGCCAGGGAGCCGAGGTAGGTCGCGTTCGGGCCGATGTTCACGCCCAGCAGCACCGCCAGCAGCACGCCCGGCTCGGGATGCGTGCCCAGCGCGGACAGCAGGATTAACGTCGCGGGCAGGTTGTTCACCAGGTTCGCCAGCACGGCCGCGACCGCCGCGGTGAGCAGCAGCTGCGGCAGCCCCGCGGAGTCCGGCAGCACAGTACGCAGGAGCCCGCCCAGCACGTGCTCGTCCACCGCTTCCACCACTACCGCCAGCGCCAGCACGAAGAGGATCAGCAGCGGGGACGCCTCGGTGAGCACCTGCCACGGCCGGATCTTGCGTTCGGCGAGCGCCCGCGTGGCCAGGACGAGCGCGGCCAGCGCCGCCACCCACACCGGTTCGACGTGCACGAGCTGCCCGGCGGCGAACCCTGCCAGCATCACCGTGAGCACCACCAGCGTGAACTTCGGCGCCGGCTGGTGCTCGGCGGCCGTCCGGGTGGCCGGCTGCCGCAGGTCCGCGCGGAAGAACCAGGCGAACGCGCCGAGTTCGATCGCGATCGTGACCAGCCACGGCAACGCCATCAAGGCGGTGAACCCGGCGAACGTCAACCCGGACGCGGCGAAGGCGAGCAGGTTGGTCAGATTGGACACCGGCAGCAGGGTCGACGCCGAATTCGCGAGGTGCGCGCACGCGTAGACGTGCGGACGGGCGGCCAGCCGCAGCCGCTCGGACGTGGCCAGGACGACCGGGGTCAGCAGGACCACCGTGGCGTCGAGGCTGAGCACGGCGGTGACCGCGGCCGCCGCTCCGAAGGTGAACACGAGCAGCCGGCGTGGGCGGCCGCGGCAGATCTCGGCCAGCTCGCCGCCGAGCCAGCGGAACACGCCGTCCACGGCCGCGAGGTGGCCGACCAGCAGAATCGCCGCGAGAAACCCCATCGTCGGCAGAATCTCGGCCACCCGCCGCCCGGCCTCGACGGGCGAAGCCAGCCCGAACGCGAGCACCAACCCAGCGGCCGGCACCGCGACCACGGCCTCCGGCAACCCACGCGGACGCACCATGGCGAACCACAGCGTCACACCGAGCAGAAGCACGCCGCACACCGCCGCGAAGGGACCGTTCACCCCCGAACGCTAGCCGACCGACCGGGCGCACTCCGTACGCCTCGGCCCGGCTCGGTCCGCGCGCCTGCCTGGCTGCCTGGCCATCCGGCTGTCGGTGAAGGCCACCTTGACGGACCTAGATTCCCTGAAGGAGGCCTTCACGGACGGACTCCCGGACAGGCGCACCTCAGGCGAAAGTGGGCTCCGGGACTCCGGCGCCGCGGGCCAGGTCGGCCTCCTTTGCCCGGATCACCGGCAGGATGTGCTCGCCGAAGTGGGCCACGTCCTCCAGGTAGTGGAGGAAACCAAGCAGGAGCAGGTTCGCGCCGCGCTTCTTGTACTCGATCACCCGGTCCGCGATCTGCTCCGGGGTGCCGATCAGGCCGGTGCGGAAGCCGTCGTTGTACTGCACCAAATCGGCGAACTCGGAGTCCGCCCACATGCCCTTGCCGTCCGATGTGGACTTTCCGGCCTGTTTCACCGCGGAGCGGAAACCCTCGACCGCGTCCACGTTCGCCTTCTCGACGATCTCCCGCAGCACCGCGCGGGCTTCCGACTCGGTTTCGCGCGCGATGACGAAACCGTTGAGGCCGAAGCGGACCGCGTGCCCGTTCTCCGCGGCGTACCCGCGCACGTCGGAGACCTGCTCGCTGAACCCGTCGAAATCCTTGCCGTTGCTGAAGTACCAGTCGGAGACGCGGCCGGCGAGCTTGCGGGCCGCGGTGGAGTTGCCACCCTGGAAGACCTCCGGATGCGGCCGTCCCGGTCCGGGCACCGGCTTGGGCTTGATGTCGAAATCGTGGATCCGGTAGAAGTCGCCGCCGAACTCGGCGTGGTCGTCGGTCCAGAGTTCCCGCAGTACCCGGATGAACTCCTCGGCCCGGCGGTAGCGCTCGTCGTGTTCCAGCCACGGTTCGCCGAGGCCGGTGAACTCGCCGGCGAACCAGCCGCTGACCACGTTCACCGCGGCCCGTCCACCGGAGATCACGTCGGCGCTGGCGATGAACTTCGCCAGCACACCCGGATGCCACAGCCCCGGATGCACGGCCGCGATGACCTTCAGCCGCTGCGTCGCCAGCAGCAGCGCGAGGCTGAAACCGGTCGACTCGTGCTGGTAGGCGGCGCCGTAGCTGGAGGTGTAGCGGACCTGGGTGAGGGCGTACTCGAACCCGTTGTTCTCGGCGAGCACGGCGAGGTCGCGGTTGTACTCGTAGCTCCAGTCGGTGCGCTGCTCGATGTCGCTGGTGACCAGGCCACCGCTCACATTCGGCACCCAGTAGGCGAATTTCAGGGGCTCGGAGAGGTCTGCTGCGGACATGCGGCGAGTGAAACAGCGGTCCGTGAACAGGGTCAACGCGTGTCCACGCGATGGGAACACTCCACTGAGGACGGTGCAGGGCGGGTGGCCGGGCCGGGCCCGTGCGCCGCTGGCGTACCATCCTCGGAGCGGACGAGCTGGCAGGACGGTCGCGGCCCGGGTCTCCCGGTCCGAGGAAAGTCCGGACTCCACGGGGCAGGGTGGTTGCTAACGGCAACCCGGGGCGACCCGCGGGACAGTGCCACAGAAAACAGACCGCCCCCGTCTCCGGACGGGGGTAAGGGTGAAACGGTGGTGTAAGAGACCACCAGCATCCCGGGCGACCGGGGTGGCTCGGTAAACCCCACCCGGAGCAAGGCCAAGAGGGAGCGTTCCGGCGCTCCTGCGCAGGCGATCGAGGGCGGCCCGCCCGAGCCTGCGGGTAGGCCGCTGGAGCCTGCCGGCAACGGCAGGCCGAGATGGATGACCGTCGCCCGGTCGGCCGCGAGGCCACCCGGGAACAGGATCCGGCTTACATGCCAGCTCGTCCGCTTCACCCCGATTTCACTTTCGGCCCCGTTTTCACGCTCCGTCACTGTTTTCGGAGGGCAACCGGTCCGAAGGTGAGGTTTTTCGCACTGTCGCGTGATCGATTCCGCGCGACCCGTACAGCCGTGCGCTCACTCACCGGACTCGCGGGTGGCGGCCGAACGGGGCATGCCACACTTGTTCCGGCCCGACACGTCGGCAGGCGGAGCACCGAGAGTGAACACCGCGCGCCCGATGCGGTGACTTCGCGCGAACACTGCGAAATCCGGGTGGCCGGGGTTAATCCTCAGCACCCTTGCCACGATGATGGAGGGTGCGGAATTCTCACCAGACGAGCCGGATCCAGAAGTGCCGAACCTCCCTGTCCACAAGTCGACTTCCTACCGAGCGCGCTTTGACCATTACCCCTTGTGACGCCATGATGGTGTTCGAAGCTTCGCCGAAGCCAGAATCGCGCGGCCCCGGCCGCGTACCAGGAGTATCGCGATGACGAGCATGACCGCCCTCGAGACGCTGGCCGCCGGCGAGCTCGGCACCGGCAACGTCCGCAACTGGTTGATCGACAACATCATCCCCCTGGTGTTGCTCGCCGTCGCGCTGCTGCTGCTCTGGCTGGGCGGCGGCAAGGGCGACAACGCCGGGGTCATGCGCAGGCTCGCCGGTGTGGTCATCGCGCTCGCGATCATCGGGCTCGCCGTGAGCGGCGCCGGGGTGAACGTGGGTCAGTGGATCGCCGGCCTGTTCACCGGCTGAGGCGGGGCAGGCGTGCGTATCAGGACGGATGACGAGGTCTATCGGGTCGACGCCGTCTGGCTCGGTCCGCCGAAGGCGACTTTTCCCTGGAGAGCCCGCTACGTCGCGTGGCTCGTCGGTATCCCGGTCTTCCTGGTCGTGCTCACCGTCGAACGGTGGGCAGGCTGGAGTTTCGGGTTCTTCTCCACGGCGTGGGCGTTCGTGATCACGATCGTGCTCACCCGGCTGATCACCGCCAAGATCAGCCACGAACGCCCGCTGGGCGCGGTGCTGGCGATGGCGGGGCGTGAGCTGCGCGCGCCCCGCGAGCGCACCACCGGCGCCGGCGGCGCGGTGAGCGCCAGCCGGATCCGGGTACGGACGCAGCGCCCGTTGCCCAAGCACAAGAGAAGGCGGCAGTACCAGCACCGCGGTCCCGGACAGAGCGCCGGGACCGGAAGGCAGGGAACACCACGAGCGAGCCGGAGCCGCCCCGCGGCTCGGGCCGGGAGGTAGTCGTTGTTCGGTCGCGGCGGAAGCCGGGGAAAGCGGGAGCAGGACGTGCCTGCGGGTGCCTGGCAGGCATCCGGCCAGGTCCGGTCCCCGTCGGCCAGTGGCAGGAACGGTGCCGCGGGCGGCAAGGGCCGCCGGCTGCCCGGTGAGCAGGCGATCCCGGCGTACACGCCGTCGATCGCGGCCCGCAGCATCGACGGGCACCTGCTGCGCACCGGCTACGAGGTGTACGCCTGGTACCGGCTCGCCCCGCAACGCTGGTCGTTCCGCTCCGACTCGCAGCGCCGGGACCTGATCGCGGCGATCGCCGGGCAGTACGCCGAGCTGCAGGGCCGCTGGCTGCACCTGCGGGTGACCAACCGGCCGTACCCGATCCGGATGTGGGCCGAGGCGCACGTGCACAACGCGGTCGGCAGGCCGAACGACGTGCCGGGCGCGCTGTCCTTCGACGACTACCTGATCGGCGAGCAGCAGCAGCTGATGGGCCGTTCGATGGCCGAGAAGGAGGTCTACCTCGGCGTCCAGGTGCAGACCCGGCGGATGGTGGACCGCGCCGTGGAGCGGGCCGCGCCGATGCTGCGCCGGATCCTGCCGGAGGCGGTGGACGCCGAGCTGGCCGCGCTGGATTCCGAGGTCGAGCACCTCGACCAGGTGATCGGCAGTGCCGGTCTGGAAGGCCGTCCGGTGCACGCCGAGGAGATGTCCTGGCTGATGCACCGCTCGTGCTCGCTCGGGCTGCCCGCGCCGCGGAACATGCCGGCCGTACCGGGTGCGGCCTGGGAGCCGGAGGACCTGGCCAGCTTCACCGACGCCGCGGACTTCCACGCCGACCCGTACGCACCCACGGTCACTGTCCGCGGCCGCACCGGCTCCAACGCCGGCGTGTCGCGGCATCTCGCGGTGCTCACCGTCGGTCAGATGCACGGGCTGCAGATCCCCGAGGTCGACGATCCGTGGGTGCAGCACGCGGACCGGCTGCCCGCCGCGGTGGAGGTGTCCGCGCGGATCTACGTGCGCCGCCCGGAGGAGGTTTCCGGCGAGCTGCAGAGGCAGATGAACAAGGTTCGCTCGCAGGTCAAGCACTACACCGACGAGCACGAGCTGGAGCCGCCGCAGTCGCTGTCCCGGCAGGCAGGCCGCGTGCTGGAGATCGACGACGAGATGACGTCGGGGTTCACCGCGCTGGCCACCCGGGTCCGCTCGTGGTGGCGGCTGGCGGTGTCCGGCCCGACCGAGCGTGACGCGCTGCGCCTGGCCCAGCAGCTGCTCGACCTGTACAAGCCGAAGATCGCCATCGAGCATCCGGAAGCGCAGTACGCGATGGCGCGCGAGTTCATCCCGGGGGAGCCGCTGGCCTCGGCGGCCTACATGCGCCGCGGTTCGGTGGTGTGGACGGCGTCCTCGGTGCCGACCGCGACCGCGGAGGTCGGCGACCGGCGCGGCATCCTGCTCGGCGAGACGGTCACCGCGACGCGGCGGCCGGTGGCCTGGGACCCGTGGATGGCACAGGAGATCCGCGACGGCTCCGGACTCACCGCGATGGTGGCCGGCCTGGGCGGCGGAAAGTCGTTCCTCGGCGGCGGCATCGTCTACAAGACGCTGCGGGCCGGCGCGCACTGGACGATCCTCGACCCGTCCGGCCCGCTGTCGCGGCTGTGCGACCTGCCCGAGATCCGCCCGTACGCGCGGCCGATCAACCTGCTCAACGCGCAGCCGGGCATCCTCAATCCGTACCGGGTGGTCGGCGAGCCGCAGCTCGAGCACTTCATGGACGAGGACGATCCGGAGCGCGCGTGGCGGCGGGAGAAGGCGCTGGCCGGCGCGACCCGGCGGCGGCTGGTACTCGACGTGCTCACCGGCGTGCTGCCGTACGAGGTGTCGCGGATGGCGCAGACCCGGATCGTGCTGCTGCGTGCGGTGCGAGCGGTCGGCGGCCGGTTCGACGCCGACCCTGGCCAGGTGATCGACGCGCTGCGGCGGGACTCGAGCGAGCACCACGAGCACGCGGTCGTGGTCGCCGACTTCCTCGACGAGATGCGTGAGCGGATGGCGCTGCTGATCCCGGAGGACGACGCCGACCCGTACGCCGAGACCCGGGACGACCGGATGACCGTGCTGACCATGGCCGGGCTGACGCTGCCGAAGGACGGCGTGCCGCGCGAGTACTGGACGGACGCGGAATCACTCGGCGTCGAGATGCTGAACCTGGCGGCCTGGCTGACCCAGCGGTCGGTCTACGAGAAGCCGAAGGAGCTGCGCAAGGGCGTCTGGATCGACGAGGCGTTCTTCCTGTCCGAGGTGCCGACCGGGCGGGTGCTGATGAACCGGTTCGCCCGTGACTCGCGGAAGTGGAACGTCCGGGTGCTGCTGTCCTCGCAGATCCCGGCCGACTTCCTGAAGATCCAGGGTTTCGTGGCACTGCTCGACTCGGTGTTCGTCGGCCGGCTCGACGACGACGATGCCCAGGCCGACGCGCTGCGTCTGCTGAAGGTGCCGGTCGGCGTCGGCTACGAGCAGGTCGTCGCGGCCCTCGGTCGCCGCCCGGGTGCGCAGCGCGGGCTGGAACGCGACATGGAGCCGCGGCAGTTCATCTTCGGCGACGGCGCCGGCGGGGTGGAGCGCATCCGCGTCGACTTCTCCGGCCCGCACCTCGACCAGCTGCGCGCGGTCATGGACACCACGCCGGGCTCGCCCGACGCGCGCAGGAAACCGGGCAGCGACCTCGTGGTCTCCCACGAGGACGAAACCACGCCGTACGTCCCGACCCCACCGGAGGACGACGAGTTGCAGCACGACCTGGAGCTCCAGGCGGAGCTCGAGGTCGGTCTCGCCGACGAGCAGCTGCTGGGCTCGCCGGATCCGCTCGCGTCCGAAACCGGCGAGGTGGAGGGTGCGGTGCACGGCGGCAACGGCAGTGCCAACGGGACGGCGAACGGGACGGCCAACGGGAACGGGACGGCGAACGGCGGACCCGCGCAGGACCGGCACGCCCGGGCCGGCGGCAAGGGCGGTACCGGCAGGGATGCCGCGTGAACACCCTGGTGACGTTGGCGTTCGTCCTCGCGTTCGCCGCCGGCTGGCACGCGCTGCGCAAGCGGCTCAAGGAGGGCGGCCGATCCGGCCGCCGGCCGAGCCGCCGCGGGGCGATGTTCGCCGTGGTCGCGGTCATCGGGATGCAGACGGTGCTGTTCGCGCCGTCGGCGAACGCCGCGGCCTGCGGGGAGGCGCCGAACCCGGAGCGGCCGGGTGCGGGCATGGTCGGGGCGCTCGACCCCGCCGAGGGACACGGTGAAGCCGGCAGCGCCTACATCGACTACAGCTACGCCGGGTTCGTGTGGAACACGTTCCAGACCGACTGCTCACCGCTGTCCGCGATCGCCTCGCCCAGCTCGACCATCGACACCTGGGCGGGCAACCAGCTGTTCAACATCGGCAAGAACATCGTGGGCGCCACCAACTCGCTGCACTACACCGTGCTCGAGGGCGGGCTGCTGAACCCGATCTACAACGCGGTGAAGTCGGGCGCGGAGAAGGTCTACAACAACATCTACGCGCAGCTGTTCGGGCTGGTCGCGCTGATCCTGTCGATCATGCTGTTCCGCAACATCTGGCGCGGTGACCTGGCCGGGGTCAGCAAACGGGCGCTGTACGCGCTGGCCGGGGTGTGGCTCGCGGCCTCGTCACTGGCGATGCTGCGGTACTTCGACCCGATCGACAGAGCGATCGTGCAGACGACCACGAATATCCAAGCGGGATTCGTCGACGAGTCGGAGAACCGGGTCGTCCGGCACATCCTGCCGACCGAACTGCACAACGAGATCGTCTACAAGAACTGGCTCCGCGGCGAGTTCGGCGCCCCGGACGCACCGCAGGCCGACCAGTACGGCCGCCCCCTGCTGGACGCACAGGCCTTCACCTGGGACCAGCTGCGCAACGGGGACGACGGCAAGCAGAACGTCGTCGACGGCAAGAAGGCCGCCTTCAAGGACATCTCCACGAAGCTCGGCCCCGCCACCGGGTACTTCACCGGGGAGTCCGGCGGCCGCACCGGCTCGGGCTTCCTCGCCTTCGGCCAGAGCCTGGTTTACTCGCTGTTCCAGCTGCTCGCGAAGGCCTCGGTGCTGCTCGCGCAGGTGCTGATCCGGCTGTTCGCGCTGACCGCGCCGCTGGTCGGGCTCGTCGCGCTGCTGCATCCGGACATCCTGCGGCGGGTGCTCAAGGTGGCCGGCGGCATCGCGTTCAACCTTGTCGTGCTGTCCGTGCTCGCCGGCGTGCACGCGTTGCTGCTGCAGGCGATCTTCGGTGCGGGCAGTTCCCTCAACCTGCTCACCCAGATGGTGCTGGCCGGGCTCATCACGGTGCTGCTGTTCCTGGTCGGACGGCCGGTGCGGCGGTTGTGGCAGATGGTGGAGATGTCGGTCGGCATGGTCGGGTCCGGAGTGCCCTCGCCGCGAGGACTGTTCTCCCGCTTCCGCAAGAAGAGCGGCCCGACCCCGCAGGACGAGTTCTGGCAGAACGTCCGCGACACCGACGACGTCGTGGACGGCGAGCAGCGCGGTCCGATCGGCGCGACCGTCGGCGGGGGGCGTCACCGGCCCGAGGCGGCCGTGTTCGCGAGCGCGCAGCGGCTGGACAACGGTTCCCGGGCAGCCCGGCCCGCCGCGGCGTGGTCGGGTGCGCCCTGGCCCGGCGCGGTCGGTCCGGCCGCGTCCGCGGCCGCGCTGCCCTCCGGTCGCGGCGGTGCCCCGGTGTTCGGCCAGTACCACCCGGTGACCGGCGAACCCGGCGATTACGTCGTGACCGGTGCGCACGCGCCGGTGCGCGAGAGCCGTCGCGTGGACACCTCGCCGGTGGCCGACCGGCGCTGGAGCGAGGAGCCCGAACCGGTCGTGGTGCCCTCGCAGCTCAGCGCGACCGACCGCGGTTACTCGACGCCGGCGCCGGACCAGCCCGGTTTTGTCCCGCCCGGCGTGCGCGCCCAGCCTCGGCGGGTGGATCCCGAAGTGGTGGCGGGCAAGCCGGTGTTCGTGCTGTACCGGCCGTCGCGCGGCATCGAGGTACGCGACACCGACCAAGTCTTGGGGCGGTGAGCCGTGCCGATCCGTACCAACCGCGGCCGGGCCGCGGTCTACCGCCGGCTGTGGGGTTTCCCGCTGCGCTCGCCCCGGCACCTCGTCGGAACCCTGGTGTTCCTGGCGATCGTGGTCATCGTGCTCGGCATCGTGCTGCCGCGCGTCACGGGCAAGGAGAGCAACGCTGCGGCGCCGCCCCCGGAGCCGGCCACCTCGTCCCGGCCGGGTGTCGCCGCCCCGGTGCCGTCCACCGCCACGCTGCCCACCCGGCTGTCCAGTCCGCTGGCCACACCCACCTCCGCGGCACCCAGCCCGGAGGCGTTGAACGTCGCCAAGCAGTGGGCGGAGGCCTGGGTACGCCATCCGGCGGGCGTCACCAACGCCGACTGGCTGAACGGCATGCGGGCACTCACCACGGAGGAGTACCTCCCCGTGATGTCCACTGTGGACCCCGCGAACATCCCGGCGACCCGCGTCACCGGTGACCCCGCGGTCACCTCGTCCTACGGCAGTTCCGTGCAGGTCGTCATCCCCACCGACGGTCCGAAGCTCAGCATCACCGTGGTCAGGACCGACGCGGGGTGGCGGGTCGCGGACTACGACCAGGCGAGCTGACCGTGCGGCTCGCGATCCTCGTCGGGGTGCTCGTCGCCGCGGTGTTCGCCGCGGTGCTGACCACCACGGCGGTGACCAAGGTGGTCACCGACCAGCAGCAGGCCGCGGCAGGCGGAATCGCCAACACCTCGTGCGACGCGGCCATCGGCCCGAGCCAGCCGGGACAGCCGGAGCAAGGCGGCGCCCAGGCCTCGCAGCTGGACGAGGAGCAGCGCGGCACGGTCGCGCTGATCATCTCGGTGGGCAAGCAGCGCAGTCTCGCGCCGCGGGCCTGGCAGGTGGCGATCCAGGCCGGGATGACCGAATCGGGCCTGCACAACCTGACCTACGGCGACCGTGACTCGCTGGGCATCTTCCAGATGCGCCCGTCGATGAACTGGGGCAGCGTCGCACAGGTCACCGACCCGAACTACGCGGTCAACAAGTTCTTCGACGTGCTGCTCGGGGTGCCGGACTGGCAGAACCTGCGTCCGGGTGACGCGGCGCAGGCCGTGGAGCGCTCCGGTTTCCCGGACCGCTACCACCGGTGGGAGGCGATGGCCGCCACGCTGGTGGAGAACCTGGGCCAGGTCACCGACGTGGTCGGCTGCGGGCAGGGCACGGGCGCCGCGCTGCCGCCGAGCCAGGCCGCGGCGCAGGCCATCGAGTTCGCGCTGGGCGAGCAGGGCAAGCCGTACGTGTGGGGCGCGACCGGTCCGGACACCTACGACTGTTCGGGCCTGATGCTGCGTGCCTACGAGTCGGCCGGGGTGATCCTGCCGCGGGTCTCGCGGGACCAGTACAAGGCTGGCGCGATGCTGCCGGTGAACGAGGCGCAGCCCGGTGACCTGGTGTTCCTCGCGACCGACCCGGCCGATCCGGCGACCATCCACCACGTCGCGATGTACCTCGGCGACGGCAAGATCGTCGAGGCCCAGCAGACCGGCGTACCGGTGCACGTGCGGCCGTTCGCCTTCGACGAGGCGGAAGTGGTCCCGCAGGCAGTGCGTCCCGGCGTCTAGCATGGAACGCGGGAGGCACCGGCTCCCGGCCTCGCGGCAACCGGACGGCGAGGGCGGATTCACCCGAAGTCGCGGCCTGTCCACGAGCAGGTGGCCGCGCGCTGGCAGAGGATGACACACGTGGCACGGAAATTCGGCAAACGAGGCAAGCCCGGCCAGGGCGAGTCCCAGGACCCGGCGGCGTTGTTCGGCGCACCGCAGCCGCCGCGCCAGTCCGCGCACCCGGCGTCCAGCACCCCGTTGGGCGACCTGCTCGACCACGGCTGGCCCGGCGTGGACGCCGGATACGTGGTGCTGCCGCGGTCGCTGGCCGAGGGCATGTCGTTGCCATGGCAGCAGCAGATGGCCGCGCTGCTGGCCCAGTTCCACGCGGAGAACGCGAGCCTGGCGTGGCCGGTCTACCGGGTCGTCCCGTCCCGCTACGAGCGGCTGGACGATCTGGACGAGGAGCAGCTGGCCGAGGCCGGCTACCTGGTCGAAATGGACGCCGACGGCGACATGGTCTACCGCGAACGCAGCGGCCGCAAAGTCCAGGACCCGCACCACACGTCGGTCCTGGTGTCCTGCCTCGACCCGATCCCGCGCCCGGACGCCCACCCACCCGCCCCGAACCCACCCCCGGGCCCGCTGGCCGCCCCGGCCCCGATGAACATCGGCCCGGCCCCGGTATGGCGCTCGAACGCCCACGGCTTTCACGAGCCGTCCGGTGGTGGGGCTGTGTCAGGTGGGCCTGTGTCGGGTGGTGGACCTGGGACCGGTGGGCCTGGGGCCGGTGGGGGGCCTGGGGCAGGTGACCGTCCGGGATTCGCGGGTGGAGCCGGGTCCGGCGGCTCGCCGGAGCAGGGAGCGGAGCCTGTTCGCGGAGCCGATCCCGGCCCCGGACGCGTCTCGGGCAGCGGCCAAGGCCGTCCGGCTGGTCCCGGCAGTGGCCAGACGGCGAACCCTGGCGGCGGCCGTGCGACGAATCCCGATCCCGGAGCGGCCCCTGCATCCGGTCTCGGTGCGGACTCCGGTGTCGCGGCAACGCCCGACCAGCAAACCGGACCGGAACCACGCACTGGCTCGACACTCGAACCTCGTAACGCTCCTGAACCCGGTATGCCGAACGGCGCCAGGGCTGAATCCACCCCCGGCCCTACCGGAGCACCCGAGAGTACTGCCGCCTCTGGCGAGATGCCCGCGACTGCCGCGGGGACAGCTGCGGCTTCTGCTGGTGCCGCCGGGACGGCTGCGCCTGCTGCTGGTTCTGTGGAGGGGCCGCCGGGTGCTGTCAGCGGGCCTGCTGCTGGTTCTGTGGAGGGGCCGTCGAGTGTTGCCAGCGGGCCCGTCGCTGGTTCTGCGGCCGGGGCACCGAGTGCTGCCGGATCGCAGGTTGCTGGTCCCGGTGAAACGGTCTCGCGGGCGGCGGAACCCGGCGGCGTACCGTCGACGCACGGCGTGGTCACCCCAGGTAGCGGCCTCGCCGACCCGGCCGGCGGCGATCCTGGTGCGGACAGCGCTCGTCCGCCGGTGGGACCCGCGGCCGGCGGTGCGCCCGAGTTGCCGGCGCCTGGGCACAACGACCCGCTCGCCGGCGAGGTTCCGGCCAGCCCACACGCCGACGCGCCGAGCCATCCCACGGTCGGTGCCGCCTCGGAAAACGTGGTGTCGGAGCCTGCCTTTCCCGCGGCATCTTCGCAGCCGCCCCCCGCCGTGCCGGTTTCGCCGGAGGCGAACGAGCAGCTTCGTGCGCGGCAGTCGTGGCAGCCGAAGCCGTACGTACATGAGCCCCGCCAGACGCAGAGTCCCGGTTACGCAGGACTGCCGTCGTGGGGCTCCGGAGGTAACGCAGCGCAGGACCAACAGGCGGCCTCACTCCCGGCAGAGCCTGCCCAGCCGAAGACCGACTTCCCGCGCCCCCCCGAGCCGACGGTCGAGGCCCCCGGCACCACTCGGCCGCGAACGGATGCAGCCCCGCCGCAGCCATCTCCGACCGAACCGCCAACCCCAGTCAACGAGCCGTCCCAGGCGAATGTCCCACAACCGCCGGCAGCGTCGACACAGCCGCACGGCCAGCCGTCGTCGTCGCCGCAGTCGTCGGCACAACCGCCTTCGCCGCCACAGCCACAACCGCAGTCGCCGTCATCGCCGCAGCCACTGACACGGCCGCAATCGCCGTCATCGCCGCAGTCGCAGCCACTGGTACAACCGTCGCAGTCGGCGCCGCAGCAGCCGTCGGCTTCATCGCAGCCTTCGCAGCCGCAGTCGGTGCCGCAGGTGTCGCCGCAGGCGCGACCGTCGCCGCCGCAGCCTTCGACGCAACCGTCGCAGTCGCCGTCGCAACCACCGTCGAATGAGGTGCCGCCAGCGCCGCCGTCGCAACCGCCTTCGCAGCAGCCATCGGCGCCGCCGCAGCCGCAGCCTTCGATGCAGCCTCCGTCGTCGCAGTCGCCGTCGCATGAGGTGCCACTAGCGCCGCAGTCGCAACCGCAGGAGCAGTCGCAACCGCCGGGCCCAGTGCAGCCGTACTCTCCTGGTCAATCCGGGGAGCCTCCGCAGTCGCCGGTGGTTGCGGCGGGGGAAGTGGGCAGCGGGGTCTCGGAGCCGGGTGTTGTGCCACCTTCGGGAGCACCTTCACCCACACAGGCGTATCCGGACAGTTCGTCGGGATTCTCGTTGCCGCAACCCGGGGGTGGGCGGCGAGTGGATCAGGGGGCGTCTGCGTCGGGCGGGCGGCCGTTGCCGGTGTTCCCCGGGCAGGAGACGGGGCCGGTCGCGCCGCCTCCGCCGGCGCGGGGTCACCGGGTCGAGCCGCCGGTGTTTCCCGGGCGGGAGCCGATCGTGCCGCCGGTGCCGGGAGCGGGTACCGGCGTCCCGCCGGTGCAGGGTGGGCAGCACGCCGCGCCGGGGACGGGGTCCGCTGTCCCGCCGGTGTCCGGACAGCAGCCTCCGGTGCCGGCAGCGGGGACTGCTGTGCCGCCGGTGCCGGGGGCGGGAACTGCGGTGCCGGGGGCGGGGCCCGCCGGGTCGCCGGAGACGGGAACTCCTGTGCCGGCGGTGCCCGGATCTGCTGGCCCGCCGGTGCCTGGGTCAGCTGCGTCGCCGGGAGCGGAGCCGCAGCGCCCGTCGCCGGAGGGGGATGACACCGACACGCCGCCGCGGGGGACGCCGCTGCCGTCGCGGGGGTGGTTCGACGAGCATCCCGATCACCAGGACAGCGAGGGATTCGGGCCGACCGGCGATCCGACCGAAATCCCGTTCCGCTGGCGCAGATGACCCGCCGGATGCGACGCTGAAGCCATGTCGGACGATCCGAACCCGGACGAGGGCTGGTACTACAACACCCGCACCCACGAGGTCGAGCACCGCGACCGCGGCCGCGGCATCGACCTGCTCGGGCCCTACCCGGACGAGGCCACGGCCCGTCGCGCCCTCGACATCGCCCGGGAACGCAACCGGCAGGCCGACGCCGCCGACCGCGCCTGGGACGGCGACTGACCCCAGGCCACGGACCGCGGCCAACCGGCCGACGGCACAAAACTCCGTGAGCGACAGCCGACCAGCCGGTGAGAACGCCAGCCGGTACCGAGCGCCCTGAACGGCGCCCGGGTCGGCTCGTGCGTCCCCGAAGTCCACCAGCGGGTGTCGGGAGCAGGGAAACACCCGATCGGTCGCCGGGGCGCAGCCAAGGCCATCGACCAGCCAGCGAGCGCTGAGTCTCTGCTGCCGGGAGCTGCAATCAGTAGCGCGAAACTGCTGCGCCGACAGCCCTGGCCTCTCGCCGTCGGAAGCCCCGAGCGCAACAGCCCGGCCCTGATGCCGGAAAGCCCCGAGGTCCATGAACTCAACCTCCGAGCCCGGACCCCGACTCCGCAACCCACCCGAACCCCCCCGAAGCTGCCCAGCCCAGCCGTGTGTCAGGAGGTGGTGACCACCGAGGGATCCAGCACGAAGTCCGGGTCCACCTGGTCCTCCAGGTCCGAGCCGGTGCGGCCGTTGCCCCAGGCGCGGGCGTTGCGTAGGTGGAATTCCACGCCCTGACGCTGGTAGCGAGTCCAGTCGCGGGTTTCGGCGTCCACTGTGGACAGCATGGTCGCCAGGGTGTGCAGGTTCGGCTGCTCGAGCTCGCCGATCGGGCGGGTGCTGCCGCGTTCGGCGGCGCGGACGTGGCCGGACGCGGTCATCCAGCCGAGCAGTGCGTCGCCGAGCTGGCCGGTCAGGAACTCGACGTCGTCCGCGTCGGTCACCTTGTTCCCGACCGCCACCAGCCGCACGCCGAAGTCCCGGGCGTGGTCGGCGTACTGCCGGTACACGCCGACACTGCGCAGGGTCGGCTCGCACACCAGGAACGTCACGTCGAAGCGGGTGAACAGGCCGGACGCGAACGCGTCGGCACCCGCGGTCATGTCCATCACCACGTACTCGCCCGGCTCGTCGACCAGGTGGTTGAGCAGCAGCTCCGCGGCGCCGACCTTCGAGTGGTAGCAGGCCACGCCCAGATCGTCCTCGTCGAACCGGCCGGTAACGCCGAGCCGAACTCCGCCGAGCGCGCGGAAGCAGGCGTCGAACACCGGGTTGTCCTCGAACGGGCGCACCAGCCGGGACCCGGACCCTGGCGGGGTCGTCTTGATCATCGCCGCGGCGGACGGGATGCGCGGATTGTCCCCGCGCAGGTAGTCCTTGATCAACGTCATGTTCTCGCCCAGCGTCGGCCAGGCCAACGCCTGCTCCTCGGTGGCCCCGAGCGCCACCGCGAGGTGCTGGTTGATGTCGGCGTCGATGGCCAGCACCGGTTTGCCGGCGTCGGCCAGGTAGGACACGAACAGCGACGAGAGCGTGGTCTTCCCGCTGCCGCCCTTGCCGACGAACGCGATCTTCACGGCGCACCCTTTCCGAAAATGAAGACGGTTTTCATTGCGGCACGCTACACCCGTCCGGCCGCGCCCGAACGGGCGATCACGGCCGCCTCGGCGGGATACTGTGGGGTGGTGCCCCCACTCGTGATCCGGACCCACGCGTCGGGAGGGGACTTCGGTCGTCTCCGGGCGGAGTTCGCGCTGCCGGAGTCCTTCGGCCCGGACGTGCTGGCCGAGGCCGAGGCGGCGGTGCTCGACCCGCTCGCCTCCGCGGGCGGGCGTGAGGACGCCACCGCGCTGCCGTTCGTCACGATCGACCCGCCCGGTTCGAAGGACCTGGACCAGGCGATGCTGCTCGAACGCACCGCCGGCGGCTTCCGGGTGCACTACGCGATCGCCGACCTGGCCGCGTTCGTACCGCCTGGCGGGGCACTGGATCACGAGGCGCGCCGCCGCGGGCAGACGCTCTACCTGCCGGACGGCAACGTCCCGCTCCATCCGCCGGTGCTTTCCGAGGGCGCCGCGAGCCTGTTGCCCGGCGAGGTCCGCCCGGCCGTGCTGTGGACGATCGACGTCGGCGAGGACGGTGAGCTCGCCGCCACGCGGGTCCGCCGTGCGCTGGTCCGGTCCGTCGAACAGCTCGACTACGAGGGGGTGCAGGCCGCGCTCGACGCGGGGCGCCCGCATCCCTCGGTGGCCGTGCTGCCGGAGCTGGGCAGGCTGCGCCGCGAGCTGGCGGTGCGCCGGGGCGCGCTCGAGCTGCAGTTGCCGGAGCAGGAGATCACCGGTGACGCGGACGGCGGCTGGGTGCTCGACCGCAGGCCGCGCACGGTGGTCGACGCGTGGAACGCCGAAATCTCCCTGCTCACCGGCATGGCCGCGGCGCAGATCATGCTGGAGGCCGGGGTGGGCGTGCTGCGCACGCTGCCGCCGGCCGACGCGGGTTCGGTGGAGTGGCTGCGCCGCTCCGCGGCCGCGGCGGGACTGGGCTGGCCGGCCGAACAGAGCGTCTCCGAGTTCCTGTCCGCTTTGGACCCCGGACAGCCGGTCTCGATGGCCATGTACGCGGACACCACGCGGCTCCTGCGGGGCGCGGGGTACACCGCCTTCGACGGTGCGTTGCCGGAAGTCGCCACGCACGCCGGGATCGGCGGTCCGTACGCGCACGTCACCGCGCCGATCCGGCGGCTCGTCGACCGCTTCGCCGCGGAGGTGTGCCTGGCGGTGACGGCAGGACGCGAGGTGCCGCAATGGGTTCGCGAAGCGCTCGCCGAGGTGCCCGGGCACATGTCCGTTTCGGACGGTCTGGCCGCCCGCGTGGAGCGGGCCTGTATCGACCAGGTCGAGGCCTGGGTGCTGGCCGAGCACGTCGGGCAGGAGTTCACCGCGGTGGTCCTGCGTGCCGAGGAGACGAGGGCGGAGATCCTGCTGGAGAACCCGCCGGTGATGGCCAAGTGCGCGGGGGAGCGGTTTCCGGAAGGGGAGCGCATCGCGGTGCGGCTCACCGAAGTGGACGTCGAGCATCGGAAGGTGTCGTTCGAACGGGTATGAGGAACGCGGAACTGATCGACGACCTGGGCGAGCCGGTACCGGTCGCCGAGGAACCCCGGCGGGTGGTGTCCCTGGTGCCGTCGCTGACCGAGGCGGTGGAGGTGAGTGCGCCCGGCCGGATCGTGGCCGCCACCGACTACTGCACTCATCCCTCCACTCTGGACGTGCCGAGGGTGGGCGGGTCGAAGTACCCGAAGCTGGACCGGATACTGGCCGCGGAGCCCGACCTCGTGCTCGCGAACTCCGAGGAGAACCGGCCCGAGGACGTGGAGGCGTTGCGGGCCAACGGGATCCCGGTGTTCGTGATGGCGGCCGCGGAATCCGTCCCGGCCGCGCTCGGCTCGTTGCGACGCATCCTCACCCAGGTCTTCGCGGTCGCGGAACCGGAATGGCTGGTGACGGCGGAAGACCTGTGGCGCGAGGTCGAACCGGTCCGCCACCGCGCCGTGATCCCGGTGTGGCGCAAGCCCTGGGTGGTGCTCGGCCGGGACACCTTCGCCGGGGACGTGCTGCGCCGGGTCGGGATCGAGAACGTCTACTCGCGGCATTCCGAGCGATATCCCCGCCCGCCGCTGGCGGAGCTGACCGAAACCGGGGCCGACCTGGTCGTACTGCCCGATGAGCCGTACGAGTTCACCCAGGACGACGGCCCCGGATTCTTCCCGCGGATGCGTCCGGTGCTGGTGTCCGGCCGGTACCTCAGCTGGTACGGACCGTCCCTTGTGGACGCCTATGTCGCGCTCAGAGAGTCAGTCCGGTGAGGACGGTCACGCGGTCCTCGGTGAAGTCCGCCATCGCCGCGGCCGGGCCCTCCCGGCCGCGGCCGGAGTCCTTGACCCCGCCGTAGGGCATCTGGTCGGCGCGGAAGCTCGGCACGTCGCCCACCAGTACGCCGCCCACCTTGAGCCGCGCGGAGACGTCGAACGCTGTGGGCAGGTCCCGGGTGAAAACACCAGCCTGAAGGCCGAAACGTGAAGCGTTGATTCGTGCCACGCCGTCGTCCACTGAGGACACGCGTACGAGCGAGACGACGGGTCCGAAGACCTCGTCCGCCATCACGGAAGCGTCTTCCGGTACGTCGGCGAGCACAGTCGGCTCCACCGTTGCCCCGGACCGCCTGCCGCCGGCGAGTACTGTCGCACCGGCGGCAGTCGCTTCGGAGACCCAAGATTCCACTCGTGTGGCAGCTGTCTCGTTGATCAGCGGCCCGACGTCCACGCCGTCCTCACGCGGATTTCCGGTGCGCAGCGCGGCGACCTCGGCCAGCACCTTCTCCTGCAGCGTGTCGTAGATGTCGGTGTGCGCGTAGACCCGTTGCACCGAAATGCACGACTGTCCGGCCTGGTACATTGCGAACGTCGCGATCCGTCGCGCGGCGAAGTCGAGATCGGTCCAATCCGGACAGACGAGTACCGCGCCGTTGCCGCCGAGTTCCAGTGCCACGTGCTTGCGTGGTACGGAATCGCGGATCGCCCAGCCCACCGGGACCGATCCGGTGAACGACACCACCGGCAGCCGCGGGTCCCTGACCAGTTCGGCGGTCTCGTCGTTGCCCAGCGGCAGGATCGACCAGCTGCCGGCGGGCAGCGCGGTCTCGGCGAGGATTTCCCCCAGCAGCAGCGCGGTCAGCGGAGTGGCCGGCGCCGGCTTGAGCACGATCGGCGCTCCGACGGCGATCGCCGGTGCCACCTTGTGCGCCACCAGGTTCAGCGGGAAGTTGAACGGCGTGATGCCCAGCACCGGACCCTTGGGTACGCGCCGGACGAGGGCCAGCCGTCCGGTGCCGCCGGGATCGGTGTCGAGTCGTTGCAGTTCCCCGGAAAACCGGCGGGCCTCCTCGGCCGCCCAGTGGAAGGTGGACACCGCCCGGCCCACCTCGCCGCGGGACCACTTCAGCGGTTTCCCCGATTCCGCCGTGATCAGGTCGGCAATCTCCTCCGCCCGCTCCGAAAGCCTGCGGGAAATGTGGTCGAGCGCCCCCGCGCGGACGTGGGCAGGCAGGGTCGCGAAGTCGTCGGCGACGTCGGCAGCCGACTGGACCGCAGCCTCCACATCGGACGGACCAGGCAGGTGGTGCGAGCCGGCCGTCGAACCGTCGAACGGATGCCGGACGGCGGTGGTACCAGTGCCGGTAGCCGGTTTTCCGGCAACCCAGAACGGAACAGTCATGCGCGGGACTCCGTACGGACAGCGTGCTCGAGAACGGCGAGACCTTCGTCGAGCAGTGCATCGGACAGGGAAAGCGGTGGCAGCAGTCGGATCACGTTGCCGTAGGTGCCACAGGTCAGCACGACGACGCCCTGCGAATGGCACGAGGCGGCGATGCGCTTGGTCAGGTCGGCATCCGGCTCCTGTGTGCCCGGCTTGACGAACTCGGCGGCCAGCATCGCGCCGCGCCCGCGGACGTCGCCGATCACGCCGGTTTCCGTGGCCAGCGCACGCAAGCGCGGCAGCACCAGTGATTCGATCCGTTTCGCGGAGCCGGCCAGATCGTCGGTGCGCATGGTCTCGATCGCGCCGAGTGCCGCGGCGCACGCGACCGGGTTGCCACCGTAGGTTCCGCCGAGTCCACCCGGGCCGACGGCGTCGATCAGTTCGGCGCGCCCGGTCACCGCGGACAGCGGCAGCCCGGCCGCGATGCCCTTGGCGGTCGCGACCAGGTCGGCGACCACCTTCTCGTGCGTGGAGGCGAACCACGACCCGGTGCGGCAAAAGCCGGTCTGCACCTCGTCGGCGACGAACACCACCCCGTTGTCCCTGCACCACGCCGAAAGCGCGGGCAGGAAGCCGGGTGCGGGCTCGATGAAGCCGCCCTCGCCCTGGATCGGCTCGAGCACCACGGCCGCCACCTGGTCGCCGCCGATCTGTTTCTCGATCCGGTCGATCGCGATCCGCGCGGCATCGGGCCCGGACAGGCCGTCGCGGTAGGGGTAGGAGCCCGGCACCCGGTACACCTCGGGCGCGAACGGACCGAAGCCGTGCTTGTACGGCACGGACTTCGCGGTCAGCGCCATGGTCAGGTTCGTCCGGCCGTGGTAGGCGTGGTCGAACACCACGACGGCTTGGCGTCCGGTGGCCGTACGGGCGATCTTCACGGCGTTCTCCACGGCTTCGGCACCGGAGTTGAACAGCACCGACTTCTTCGCGTGGTCGCCCGGCGTGAGCTCGGCGAGTGCCTCGCACACCGCCACGTAACCCTCGTACGGCGTGATCATGAAGCAGGTGTGGGTGAACCGGCCGGCCTGGTCGCGCACGCGGTCCACGACCGCCGGCGCCGAGTGCCCCACGTTCGTCACCGCGATGCCGGAACCCAGGTCGATCAGCACGTTGCCGTCGGCGTCGGTGAGCAGGCCCCCGGTGGCCGAGGTGACGTAGACGGGCAGCGTGGACGAGACACCGGCGGCGACCGCGTTGCTCCTGCGTTCCTGCAGCTCACGGGAGACAGGCCCGGGAATCTCGGTCCGCAGCCTACGTTGCCGCGCCACTGGCGCCGCGTCCTCGATGCTCGTGGTCATGTCACTCCTCGTGGGTCTGGTGCCCTCAGAATGCGTGGGTGGGGGTGGATTGTCAGGTGGACGAGATGGATAGATCGGCGCGTAGAATTGGCCGTTATGGCATTGACGCTCGGCGAGCTGGCAGGGGAGCGCGCGCTCGGTCTGCGTGTGGTGGCCGGGAAACTCGCGCTGGACCGGCCGATCGGCTGGGTGCACCCGACGGAGCTGACCGATCCGCAGGCCTTCCTCGAAGGTGGCGAACTGCTGCTCACCACGGGGCTGGCCCTCGACGACGCGAACGCGGCCGGATACGTCCGGCGTCTGGTCCGCGCGGACGTCGCCGGCCTCGGTTTCGGCGTCGGCTTGAGTCACCGCCGGGTGCCCTCGGCGTTGATCGAGGCCGCGGACGAGGTCGGCTTGCCGGTGCTGGAGGTGCCGCGGCGCACGCCGTTCATCGCGATCACGCGGGCGGTGTCCCGTTCGGTCGCGGCTGACGAGTACGCCGCCACAGTGCGCCTCGGTCGTGCGCAGCAGGATCTGACCCGCACCGCGGTCGGCCGGTCCGGCGTGGCCGGCGTGGTACGCCGGCTCGCGCGGCTGATCGACGGCTGGGTCGTGCTCTACGACGCCGGCCGCGTCAGCGAAGCCGCGCCTGCAGCTGCCCGGGCGATCGGCGCGCGGCTGGACGTCACCGGCCTCCGTGCCGGGGCCCGCGTCGTCACCGACGGCGATGACGAGGTCATGCTTCAGACCCTGCACACGAGGGGAGCCCTCGCCGTCGGTACCGCGAAACCGCTCGATGTCACGGGAAGGCACATCGTGAACACCGCGGTGTCCCTGCTTTCCCTTGCCCTGGAACAGGACCGGGCCCAGCGTGCGGCGCATTCCCAGCTGCGGAGCGGAGTGCTCGAGCTGCTGGCCGGCGGACAGGAGGAGCTGGCCCGGCGGTCAGTGCCGGATCTGCCGCCGAAGCCGTGGACCGTGCTGGCGGTCGCCGGGAGCCGGGCCGCGCGCGACACCCTGTACGAGCGGCTGGAAACAGCTGCCGGACAAGTCTTCTTCGCGCACCGCGGGCAGCGGCTGATCATCGTGACCGACGATCCGGCCCAGGTGCGCGGGGACGAAGGCTGCCATGTCGGCGTCTCCGATGCCGCCGACTTCCCCGCCGCGCTGCGGCAGGCCGAGGAAGCCGCCGACGTGGCAGGCGAACGGCGCGTGCCCAGGCTGGACTACGCCGACCACGCCGGCGCCGGACTGCTCACCCTCCTGGACACCCAAGCGGCACAAGCGTTTTCCGAACACCTGCTGGCCCCGTTGCGTTCCTTCGACCGGACCGGCCGCGGTGACCTGGTCACGTCCCTGCGCTGCTGGCTGGAACACCACGGCCACTGGGATCTCGCCGCCACGAAACTCGGCGTGCACCGGCACACCCTGCGCAACCGGGTGACCAAAGCCGCCGACCTGCTCGGCCGCGACCTCGACGCGCCGGGAGTGCGAGCCGAACTCTGGCTCGCACTGCGCGTCACTTCGTGACGAGCAACGCGATCGGCGAATCCCCGCAGCGGCGCAGCGTCGCGCCCGCCGACGAGGTGTAGGGCTCGGCGCCGGAAGTCCACCACGCCGGCACGTCGACGTCCCGCACCAGCGAACCGGTCGCCTGCCGCACGCTGTTGGACACGATCACCCGCCCCTGCGCGTTGAGCAGCGCGGCATGCCGGCCCAGCGAACGCAGCCGCCGGCTCACCGTGCGCTCGAACTCGCGCACGTACACGTCCGCACCCACGACTCCGCCGAACCCGCCTTCGCAGGCCACGGGCACGGTGAAGGTCAGCGTGTACTCGTCGGTGCAGAGGTAGTCCACGTACGGGCCGTTGATGTGCCGGCGCCGGCTGTCGCGCGGGACCGTGAACCAGGATTGCCGTGTGTAGTCGAGGAAGTTGGGACTTTCCGGGTCCAGGCTGATGAACAGCTGCTCGGGCTCGGCGTCCACAGAATCGGCAGTACCCCCGGAGCCCGCCGAGTTTCCCGAGATACCCGGGCAGGTCCACCACTCGAACCCGAACTCCTGGTCGGTGAGCACGTGCGGCGCGCTCACGAAGCCGGCGCCGATCACCAGCCCGCCGAGCGCCTCGATGACCTGGGGACGGATGCCGTGCAACGCTTCCGCGGTGCGTCCGCCCGGCTCGGCGAGCACGGTCTCGGCGGCGGCCAGCACCGGCTTCAGCCGGGCGAAGATCTCCTCGACGAGGGCGGACACCTGGGTCACGACCTCGTCGCCGGGTGGCGTGCGGGTGTCGGTCACGATGCTCACCTCGTGCGGCAGGGTCATCGAAGCTTACGGCGTTTCGAGGGACAGGTGCAGATCCGCGAGCCGATCGAGCGCGCCCAGGACGTGGTCCTCGGTCAGCTTGCGCGCCAGATCGCCGTCGGCCGAGGCGATCGCCGCGACGATGGCCTGGTGCTCAGCGTAAGCCTCCCGGCCCAGCTCGCCCCCGCCCAGGGGTACCCAGAGCAACCCGCCGTGTTCGCCTTGCAGCTGAACCTCCTGGTTGGTCAGGCGCGGGGACTGCGCGGCCGCGGCCACCTCCAGGTGGAAGTGCCGCTCGGCCCGGATCGCCTCCGGCCCGGTCGCCTCGAGCAGGTCCTCGGCGTTGAGCCGCAGCCGCTCGACGTCCTCGGTCGTACTGCGTTCGGCGGCGAGTTTGGCAGCCGAACCGGCCACTGCCAGGTAGTGGTCGCCGAAGTCGCGCAAATCCGCCATCGACAGCAGCCGCAGCCGCTTCGCCCAGGAACTGGGCGGCGGCCACGCCGGGGTGCGCACGAAGCTGCCGCCGCCGCGGCCACGGCGGGTTTCCACCAGCCCTTGTTGGCGGAGGACGGCGAGCGCTTCACGCACGGTGACAGTGGAGACCTTGAACTGCGCGGCCAGCTCCACCTCGCTCGGTAGCTGCTCGGCGTCGTCGAGCAGACCGAGGGTGATGGCGTCGAGCAGCCGCGCCGCGACCGCCTCGGCGCGGCCGAGCTGGTCCAGCGGAGCGAACATCGCCAGCCGCGCGCTGTTCGACATCTCCTTGCGCATCGTGGTCCACCCGTCTCGGCGTGCAATGGGGTCAATCCTGCCCCAGGACCTTGTCATGTGAAATATGGAGTTATATGTTTCAGCCTGCCACGGAGAGTCAGGAGGCGCACGCGTGCAGGAACTGAGGCATTTTGTCGGCGGCAAGTACGTCGACTCGCGGTCCGGGAAGGTCGCCGAAATCGTCGACCCGGTCACCGGACGCGCGTACTGCACCGCACCGGTGGCCGGTGCCGAGGACGTCGACCGCGCGCTGAAGATCGCCGCTGAAGCGTTCGAGACGTGGCGCGAGACCACGCCGGCCCAGCGTCAGCTCGCGCTGCTGAAGCTCGCCGACGCCGTGGAGGCGCGCGCCGAGGAGATCATCGGCGTGGAGTCGCGCGACACCGGCAAGCCGATCTCCCTGACGATGTCGGAAGAGGTGCCGATGGTCCTCGACCAGCTGCGTTTCTTCGCCGGCGCGGCCCGCGTGCTGGAAGGCCGTTCGGCCGGGGAGTACATGGAGGGCCACACGTCGTTCGTCCGACGGGAGCCGGTCGGCGTCTGTGCCCAGGTGACGCCGTGGAACTACCCGCTGATGATGGCGATCTGGAAGATCGCGCCCGCGCTCGCGGCCGGAAACACCATCGTGCTCAAGCCCTCGGACACCACGCCCGCCTCGACCCTGCTGCTCGCGGAGATCGCTTCGGAGTTCCTGCCCGCAGGCGTGTTCAACGTGGTGTGCGGCGACCGCGACACCGGACGTGCGCTGGTGGAGCACGAGATCCCGGCGATGGTCTCGATCACCGGCTCGGTGCGCGCCGGGATCGAGGTGGCCGAGGCCGCGGCCCGAGACGTCAAGCGGGTGCACCTGGAACTGGGTGGCAAGGCGCCGGTGATCGTGTTCGCGGACGCGGATGTCGAGGCCGCGGCCGAGACCATCGCGATGGCCGGCTACTTCAACGCGGGCCAGGACTGCACCGCAGCCACCCGGGTGCTGGTCGCCGACGACGTGCACGACACCTTCGTCGCCGCGCTCACGCGGCAGGCGGTGGCCGCGAAGACCGGCCTGCCGGACGACGAGACGGTCGCCTACGGCCCGCTCAACAACGCCGACCAGCTGGCCAAGGTCGCCGGGTTCGTCGACCGGCTGCCCGGGCACGCGACCGTCCACTGTGGAGGGCAGCGGGCCGGCGACGAGGGCTACTTCTACGAGGCCACCGTGGTGTCCGGAGTCCGCCAGGACGACGAGATCACCCAGGGCGAGGTGTTCGGCCCGGTGATCACCGTGCAGCGGTTCACCGACGAGGCGGACGCGGTGCGGGCGGCCAACGGCGTGCCCTACGGTCTGGCTTCCTCGGTCTGGACGAAGGACCACCAGCGGGCCATGCGGGTCTCGGCGAAGCTCGACTTCGGCTGCGTCTGGATCAACACGCACATCCCGCTCGTCGCCGAAATGCCGCACGGCGGGTTCAAGAAGTCCGGCTACGGCAAGGATCTCTCGCTGTACGGCCTCGAGGACTACACCCGCGTCAAGCACGTGATGAGCGCACTGTAGCCGCATCGGTGACCAGATCCACGGGAAGGCCCGTCATGCCCCACCAAGCCCCCGCCGAGACCCGGAGCCCCGATCGCCGCCCGCCGGGCGGCCGTCCGGCCATCCGGCTCACCGGCCTGCAGAAGCACTTCGACAAGGTGCGCGCGGTCGACGGCGTCGACCTCGACATCCCACCCGGCGAGTTCTTCTCCATGCTCGGCCCGTCCGGTTCCGGCAAGACCACCGTGCTGCGGATGATCGCCGGCTTCGAGATGCCCACCGCGGGCACGATCGAACTGGCCGGTCAGGACGTCAGCAGGCTGGCGCCGTTCGAACGCGACGTGAACACCGTCTTCCAGGATTACGCGCTCTTCCCGCACATGTCCGTGCGGCAGAACGTCGAGTACGGGCTGAAGGTGCGCCGCGTCGGGAAGGCCGAACGGCGCAAACGTGCCCAGGAAGCACTGAGCACCGTGCGGCTCGACGAGTACGGCGACCGCAAGCCGGGACAGCTCTCCGGTGGCCAGCGTCAGCGCGTGGCGCTGGCCCGCGCACTGGTGAACCGGCCCAAGGTGCTGCTGCTGGACGAACCCCTCGGCGCGCTGGACCTCAAGCTGCGGCAGGCGATGCAGATCGAGCTCAAGCAGATCCAGCGCGAGGTCGGCATCACCTTCGTCTTCGTCACGCACGACCAGGACGAGGCGCTGACCATGAGCGACCGGATCGCGGTCTTCAACGCCGGCCGGATCGAGCAGGTCGGCACCCCGGTCGAGGTGTACGAGCGCCCCGGCAGCGCGTTCGTCGCCGGGTTCGTCGGCACCTCGAACCTGCTCAGCGGGCGGGGTGCGGAGGCGGTGATCGGCCGGCCGGGCGTGTTCAGCATCCGGCCGGAGAAGATCCGCATCGACGGTGATCTCGCCTCCCCGGCCGGGCCGGGCGAGACCTCGGCGACCGGTTCGGTCACCAATGTCGTCTACGCGGGGTCCACGGTGCGCTACGCTGTCGCGCTCGATGCCGGGGGCCAGTTGTCCGTGATCCGCCAGAACACCAGCGAACCGGCCAGATTCGCCGATGGCCGGGTCCGCCTGAGATGGCGGCGTGAACACAGTTTCCAGGTACCCGAAGCCGGCTAGTTCTCACGGGAAGGTTCACTAGGAGATGAAGAACAGGAAGACGCTGCTCGCGGGTCTGTGCGGCGTGAGCCTCCTGCTCGCGGCCTGCGGCACGTCGGGTTCCGACTCCGCGGGGTCGGCGCCGGGCGCTCAGGGCTTCACCCCGCCCAAGCTCGCCGCGATGACCCAGCTGGGTCAGCCGGAGGGCCAGCTGAACGTGCTCGCGTGGCCGGGCTACGCCGAGAACGGCTCGAACGACCCGAAGGTCAACTGGGTCACGCCGTTCGAGCAGCAGACCGGGTGCAAGGTCAACGTCAAGCCGTTCGGCACGTCCGACGAGGCCGTGACACTCATGAAGACCGGCCAGTACGACGTGGTCTCCGCCTCCGGGGACGCCTCGCTGCGGCTGGTCGCCTCCGGCGACGTGGAGCCGGTGAACACCGCGCTCGTGCCGAACTACAACGACGTCTACCCGTTCCTCAAGAACAAGTCGTGGAACAGCGTCAACAACGTCTCCTACGGCATCCCGCACGGCTGGGGCGCCAACGTGCTGACCTGGCGCACCGACAAGGTGAGCCCGGAGCCGACTTCGTGGTCGCCGATGTTCGACCAGAACTCGCCCTACAAGGGCAAGATCATCGCCTACGACTCCCCGATCTACATCGCCGACGCCGCGGTGTACCTGATGGCCCACCAGCCGGACCTGGGCATCAAGAACCCGTACGCGCTGGACGACAAGCAGTTCAACGCCGCGGTCGACCTGCTGAAGAAGCAGCGCCCGCAGGTCGAGGAGTACTGGTCGGACTACCTCAAGGAAACCCAGTCGCTCAAGAGTGGCGACGGCACGATCGGCACCGCCTGGCAGGTGACGGTCAACCTGGCCAAGAGCGAGGGCGCGCCGCTGCAGTCCACGGTGCCGAGCGAAGGCGCGACGGGCTGGTCGGACACCTGGATGGTGTCGGCGAAGTCGCAGCACAAGACCTGTGCCTACAAGTGGATGGACTACATCGTCAGCCCGAAGGTGAACGCGCAGGTCGCCGAATACTTCGGTGAGGCGCCGGCGAACTCCAAGGCGTGCGCGGAGTTCGAGGACAAGTCGCTGTGCGACACCTACCACGCCAACGACGCCGCGTACGCGGCCAAGATCCAGTACTGGACCACGCCGATCCCGCAGTGCCTCGACGGCCGCACGGACGTCAAGTGCAAGGACTACGGCGACTGGACCCGGGCCTGGACCGAGATCAAGGGCTGACGCCCCCGGGGTGACCGGTGCCGCGCACCGGTCACCCCCGCACAGACCCGGGGGTGGCGGGCGTACTCCCCCCTCCGTCCGCTGCCCCCGGCCCCCGCTCCCCGTTTCCGAAAGCGCAGGCACATGACCGCCGTGAGCCCGCCGAGCCGCCGCGTTTCGGCCTTCTTCCACCGCAAGCCCCGGCTGCGCCTCGGGATGCTGCTCAGCGCACCGATGCTCTGGCTCGGGCTGGCCTACCTCGGCGCGCTCGCCGCACTGTTCATCACCGCCTTCTGGTCCACCGACGTGTTCACCGGCAAGGTGGTCACCGACTGGTCGCTGGACAACTTCGTCACGCTGTTCAGCGATTCGGTGTACCGCACCATCACGCTGCGCACGGTCGGGATCGCCCTGCTGGTCACGGTGATCGACGCGGTGATCGCGTTCCCGATGGCCTTCGCCATGGCCAAGCTCGCTTCCCCGCGTGCGCAACGGCTGCTGGTGATCGCGGTGATGACACCGCTGTGGGCGAGCTACCTGGTGAAGGCCTACGCGTGGCGAACCCTGTTGTCCGGCAACGGAGTGCTGAACTGGCTGCTGAAGCCGTTCGGCGGCACCGGGCCGGGTTACGGCGTGACCGCCACGGTGATCACGTTGTGCTACCTCTGGCTGCCCTACATGATCCTGCCGATCTACGCCGGCCTCGAGCGGCTGCCGGACTCACTGGTGGACGCCTCCGGCGACCTGGGCGCACGCACGTTCCGCACGTTTCGGTCGGTGATCCTCCCGCTGACCTTCCCGGCCATCGTGGCCGGCTCGATCTTCACGTTCTCCCTGTCGCTGGGCGACTACATCGCGGTGAAGATCGTCGGCGGCACGTCGCAGATGCTCGGCAACGTCGTCTACGACAACATCGGCGCGGCCAACAACCTGCCGTTCGCGGCGACGGTGGCGCTGGTCCCGGTCGTGATCATGCTCGTCTACCTGGCCGCGGTGCGCCGCACCGGCGCGCTGGACAACCTCTAGGAGACCGCCGTGCGGATGTCGAAGACCGCCCGGGTGCTGCTGTGGACCGCACTCGGGATCGGGTTCGCGGTGATCTACTTCCCGCTGCTGGTGGTCCTGCTGAACTCGGTCAACGCGGACACCACGTTCGGCTGGCCGCCGAAGCACTTCACCCTCGAATGGTGGGGCCGCGCGGTCGGGAACGAGGGCGCGCTGCACGCGTTGTGGACCAGCGTGCTGGTCGGCCTCGTGGCCACCGCGATCGCGCTCACGCTGGGCACGATGGCCGCGTTCGCCCTGCAGAAGTACCGGTTCTTCGGGCGGAACTCGCTGTCGTTGCTGGTGGTGCTGCCGATCGCGCTGCCCGGCATCGTCACCGGGATCGCGCTGAACAACGCGTTCCGCACCATCCTCGGCATCGACCTCGGCCTGATCACGGTGATCGTCGCGCACGCCACGTTCTGCATCGTGGTGGTGTTCAACAACGTCGTGGCCCGGTTGCGCCGGATGGGCGGGAACCTGGAAGAGGCGTCGATGGACCTCGGCGCGGACGGCATCACGACGTTCCGGCTGGTCACTTTCCCGATGCTGCGCTCGGCCCTGCTGGCCGGCGGGCTGCTCGCGTTCGCGCTGTCCTTCGACGAGATCATCGTGACGACGTTCACCCTCGGCACCGGCATGGAAACGCTGCCGATCTGGATCTACAACAACCTGTTCCGGCCCAACCAGGCCCCGGTGGTGAACGTGGTGGCGGCGGTGCTGATCATCGTCTCGACGGTGCCGGTGTACCTGGCACAGCGCCTTTCCGGCGGCGACAGCTCCAGCGGCGGCCGGATCTGACCGCCCCGAAAGCGCCCGGGGTCAGCGGAATCCGTCGGTCGCCTCGCGTAACGCGGCCAGGATGCCCGGGTCGCTGACCGCGTGGCCGGCGCCCTCGGTCAGGCGCAGGGTCGAGCCGGGCCACGCGCGGTGCAGCTGGTAGGCGGTGATCGGCGGGCAGACCGCGTCGTAGCGGCCCTGCACCAGTACCCCCGGAATGCCGGCCAGCCGGCCCGCGTCGCGGATCAGCTGGCCTTCCTCCAGCCACGCGCCGTTGCGGAAGTAGTGCACCGCCAGCCGGGCGAAGGTCAGCGCGAACGACGGATTCGCGTACTGGTCGACGAAAGCGGGCTGCGGTAGCAACGCCACCGTCGCGCCTTCCCAGGTACTCCAGGCGATCGCGGCACGTTCGGCGGTTTCGCGGTCAGCGGAGCCGAGCAGTTCCGCGTAGCCCTCGATCGGGTCTTCGCGCTGCCGCTCGTCCAGTGGAGCCAGGAAGGCGTCCCATTCGGCCGGGAACAGGGTGGCCGCACCACCGCGGTAGAGCCAGTCCAGTTCACGCCGGCGCACAGTGAACACGCCACGCAGCACGAGTTCCGAAACTCGGGCCGGGTAGGCCTGCGCGTACGCGAGCGCGAGCGTGGAACCCCATGAGCCGCCGAAACACTGCCAGCGCTCGATGTGCAGCCGTTCGCGGAGCAACTCGAGATCGGATACCAAGTGCCACAACGTGTTCGCGGCCAGATCCACGTCCGGGTCGCCGGCGCTCGGGGTGCTGCGCCCGGCGCCACGCTGATCGAACAGGATGATCCGGTAGGCGTCCGGGTCGAAATGCCGCCGGGCCATCGGCGCGAGCCCGCTGCCCGGTCCGCCGTGCAGCACCACGACCGGCTTGCCGTCCGGGTTTCCCGCCTCCTGGCAGTAGATCGCGTGCCCGTCGCCGACCTCCAGCATCCCGGCGGCGCGCACCGGCGTCGCGGGGTAGAGCTCCTCCATGGCGGATATCTTCACCGGCTCCGCCGCGTCCGGCGAACGCGGGGTGGGGACCCGCCCCCGCCGCCAAGCCGAGCGGGTCCCCGTCCGTGATCGCGCCGGCGGCCCTGGTCGCGGGTCACGGTCGCGAAACCTCGAAGGTCTCGGCGGCGCGGCGTGCACCTTCACGCTAGGGCAGCCGGAGAATGCCCGTCAAGAACATGAGCGCCGTTCATACATGTGAACGACTGCGAAAGCAATCGCCCGATGCCGCTTGCCTCGTGTTTACCTGTCACTGGGTAGCTTTTCGGCAATTCCCGAATCGGAAGCGAGAAAGGCCGCCGCATGTCCACGGTCAGTTACGTCGAGTCCATTGTCGTCGGCGCCCTGCAGGGTGTGTCGGAATTGTTTCCGGTGTCCAGTCTCGGGCACAGTGTGCTCCTGCCCGCGCTCGTCGGCGGAAACTGGGCGCGGGACCTGAGCATCGGTAAGGATTCGCCCTACCTCGCGGTGCTCGTGGCCATGCACGTGGCCACTGCACTCGCTCTCGTACTGTTCTTCCGCCGTGACTGGGTACGCATCATCGGTGGCCTGTGGACGTCGGTGCGCAATCGCGAGGTGCGTACCGCGGACCAGCGGCTGGCCTGGCTGCTCGTCCTGGCCACGATTCCGGTCGGGATCGCCGGCCTGCTGCTGGAAGGCCTGCTGCGCGACGTGCTCGGCAAACCGGTCCCCGCGGCGATCTTCCTCGCGCTCAACGGCGGGGTCCTCTATGCCGCGGAACGGTTCTCCCGTCCGGGAAAGCCCGCGCGTGCCGAGGACACAGTGGACTTCAGCGCCGAGGACACGCTGGTGCTGCGCGCGGTCACGGTGGAGGAGGCCACCGACGCGCGGTTGTCGAAGCTGAGTGTGAAAGACGCGGTGCTCATCGGATCGGCGCAGGTGGTGGCTCTGCTGCCCGGAATCAGCCGCTCGGGCGTCACCATGGTGGCCGGGCTGCGGCGAGGCCTGGCGCACGAGGACGCGGCCCGGTTCGCGTGGCTGCTGGCGACGCCGGTGATCCTCGCGGCCGGTGTGCTGAAAATGCCTTCGCTGTTCAGCCCGGAAAACAGTCCGTCACTCGGCTCGGCCCTCGTCGGCAGCGTGGTCGCCTTCATTGCGTCCTACGTTTCTGTCCGCTTTCTGACGAAATACTTCGAAACGCGCACCTTGACGCCCTTCGCCGTCTACTGCCTGGTCGCCGGAATCGGCAGCCTGCTCGTCTTCACTGTGTGAGGCCGGATGCGTTGCGTGCGTGTGGCAGGTGCACACTGACCACAGAGAAATCGTGCCGACGCCCCCGTGGTTCCGGCGACCGGCCGGTGGCGAGCGAACGACCCGGAGCCGGCCGCGCGGCTCCGCCGGTGGGCTCCGGGCCGTCCGGGGGAGTGCTCAGTGGAACGCGTGCTCGGGCGCGGGGAATTCGCCCCGCCGGACGTCCTCGGCGAACGCCGTCGCGGCGCCCTGCAGCGCGCCGGCGAGATCGGCGTAGCGCTTGACGAACCGCGGCGCCTTGCCGCGCCGCAGGCCGGCCATGTCCTGCCAGACCAGCACCTGTGCGTCGCAGTCCGGGCCGGCGCCGATGCCGACGGTGGGAATCTTCAGCTCGTGCGTCACGCGTTTCGCGGCTTCGGCGGGCACCATCTCCAGCACCACCGCGAACGCACCGGCCTCCTGCAGCGCCAGCGCGTCGGCGAGCAGCACGTCGGCCGCGTCACCTCGGCCCTGGACCCGGTAGCCGCCGAGGTTGTGTTCACTCTGCGGAGTGAATCCGATGTGCCCCATCACCGGGACCCCCGCGGAAGTGAGGGCTTCGACGTGGGCCGCGAACCGGCGGCCGCCCTCCAGCTTCACCGCGTGTGCGCGGCCTTCCTTCATGAACCGCACCGAGGTGGCCAGCGCCTGCTCCGGAGAGAGCTGGTAGGAGCCGAACGGCAGGTCGGCCACGACGAGCGCGCGGGTGACCGAGCGGGTGACCGCGCGGACCAGCGGCAGCAGCTCGTCCACGGTGACCGGCAGCGAGGTGTCGTAGCCGAAGACGTTGTTGGCCGCGGAATCCCCGACCAGCAGCACCGGGATGCCCGCCTCGTCGAAAAGCGCGGCGGTGTACATGTCGTAGGCGGTGAGCATGGGCCACGGCTCGCCGCGTTCCTTGAGCTCGGCCAGGTGGTGGATGCGAACCTTCCGGCCGGACGCGGCGGGCACGGCGGGCGCCGTGGCCGGGCCGGTGCCGTACGGGGCGGCGACTTCGCCGGAAGCTCCGGCAGCATGGGCAGCAGACATCGTCGTCGACCGTCCTTCCCTCGAGGCCTCCGCGAGGTCCCCGGGTCGTGGAATCAGTACGCGTCCAAGCCTGACACGCGCCCGCGAGGCGCCCAAGGTCGTGCGACCAGCTTCACACGCCCGGGACACGGCGACCCGGCCCGTGCCCGGCGGCGAGAAAGGTACCCATGAGAACCACTGTGCGCCCGCGTTCGCGCGTTCCGGCCTGGAAAGCCAAGGCCGGTGGCATCACGGCCACCGTCGTGCAGCTGGCGGCGGTCTTCTCGGTGGTGCTGCTGCTCGCCGGCGGCAGCCACGGGCACCTGCTCGCCGCGATCGACGCGGTGTTCTCCGTGCTGAGCGTGCCGACCAGCGCGAGCCTGGTGATCGTGTTGCTGCTGGTGGTCCTCGGTGCCGCGCTGCGCCGGCGCAAACGGGCCGCGCTGCACACCCTGCTGCTGTTCCAGGTCGCCGGTCTGCTGCTGACGCTGGGCGTTCAGGCACTGCTGCTCTGGGCACCGGACCTGCTCACTCTCACCGCCGGGCAGATGCGGCACATCCCGCTCCGGCTCGGCGTGCTGGCGGTCGCCGACGTGGTGTCGCTGCTGCTGATGTGGTTCCTGGTCGCGCTGCGTCCGGCGTTCCCCGCGCGGCTGGCGCCCGGAGCGTGGCGTGACGGGCTTTCGGTGCTCTTCGGCGGACTGCTCGCGGTGGCGCTGCTGGGCTGGGGGCTCGTCGAGGTGTTCCCGCACACGCTCGGCGACAGCTGGGCGCGGCTGGCCTGGGCGGTCAACCACGCCACCGGAGAAAACCTGCCGCTGCGCCGGATCGGTGTCGGCGAAGGTCCCGGCTGGGTGGACGCGGTCGTGGACCTCTGCTCGGCTTTTGTCGCCACCGCCGCGTTGTACACGCTGTTCCGCGGGGTGCGCAGCCGTCGTCTCCGTACGGACGACGAGGAGTTGCGTCTGCGCCGGTTGCTGGCGGAGTACGGCGAGGACGACTCGCTGGGCTACTTCGCGACGCGCCGGGACAAGAGCGTGGTCTTCGCACCGAACGGCCGTGCCGCGGTGACCTATCGCGTGCTCGGCGGTACGAGCGTGGCCAGCGCGGACCCGGTCGGCGATCCCGGCGCGTGGGCGGACGCCGTGCAGGCGTGGCTCGCCGAGGCGTACCTGTACGGCTGGACGCCGGGAGTGCTCGGGGCGAGCGAGCGGGGTGCGAAGGTCTACACCGCGGCCGGTCTGCGCGCCCTGGAGATCGGCGACGAGGCGGTGCTCGACGTCCGCGAGTTCTCTCTCGCCGGCCCCGGGCGGAAGTCCGTGCGTCAAGCGGTGAAACGGATCGAGCGGTCCGGCTACACCGCGCAGGTCCGCCGGCACAGCGAAATCCCCGAAGACGAGATGCTGCAGTTGCTCGCCCGCGCACAGCAGTGGCGTGGTGAAGAGGCCGAACGCGGCTTCTCGATGGCGCTCGGCCGGCTCGGCGACCCCAGCGACGGCCGCGGCGTGATGGTCGAGGCCTACGACGCGGGAGGCCGCCTCCGCGGGCTGCTTTCCTTCGTGCCGTGGGGAAGGCGCGGGCTTTCGCTGGACCTGATGCGACGCGACCGAGACGCCGGGAACGGCCTCAACGAGTATCTGGTCGCGCAGGTCGTCGCGGCCGCGCCACGGCTCGGAGCGCAGCGGATCTCGCTGAACTTCGCGATGTTCCGCGCGGTGTTCTCGGATGGGGAGCGGATCGGCGCGGGACCGGTGCTGCGTACGTGGCGCGGGATTCTCGGGCTGTTCTCCCGGTTTTTCCAGCTGGAGTCGCTGTACCGGTCCAACGCCAAGTACGGCCCGGACTGGCAACCGCGGTTCCTCTGCTACTCCTCGGCCCGGCGGCTGCCGCGGGTCGGCCTCGTCGCGGGCGCGCTGGAGGGCTTCGTGCCCACCGGGCGGAGCCGCGCGTTGCGGCTGGAAAACGTGGGAGCGGAGTTCGTCGCCGAGGTCCGGGACATCGAGGACGAAGCGCTGCGCGTCGTCCCGCCGACGAGGCGGCGTCCGGAACAGGTGCGGGTGCGCGTCGCGAAACTCGCCACCCTGCGGGAACTCGGGATCGATCCGTACCCGGCCGGGTTCCGGCGGGAGGACTCACTCGGCGACCTGGTGTCGGAGTTCTCCGCCCTGGCACCGGATTCCCGTACCGGACGACGGGCCCGGGTGGCCGGCCGGGTGCTCGCCCTGCGCACCCTCGGCGGGTTGTGTTTCGCCCGGATCAAGGACTTCTCCGGTGAACTGCAGCTGATGCTGGACGCGGAGGTGCTCGATCTTTCGAGCTGGCGCAAGGGCGTGGACCTCGGCGACCACGTGGGGGTCAGCGGGGTGGTGGTCACGTCGCGCCGTGGTGAGCTGTCCGTGCTCGTGGACGAGTGGACGGTCACCGCGAAGTGCCTGCACCCGTTGCCGGACAAGCGAAAAGGGCTGACCGACCCGGAGACGCGGGTGCGGCAGCGTTACCTCGACCTGGCAGTGAATCCGGAGTCCGAGCAGATGCTGCGGCTGCGGTCCACGGTGGTCCGCGCGGTGCGGGAGTACCTGCACCAGGACGGGTATCTCGAAGTCGAGACGCCGATGCTGCAGACCGTGCACGGCGGGGCGAACGCGCGGCCGTTCGTCACCCACATCAACGCCTACGACATGCGGATGTACTTGCGCATCGCGCCGGAGCTGTACCTGAAGCGGCTGTGCGTCGCCGGCGTGGAGCGGGTCTTCGAACTGAACCGGAACTTCCGCAACGAGGGCGTGGACGCGACGCACAACCCCGAGTTCACGATGCTCGAGGCGTATCAGGCGTACGCGGACTACCACGCCATGCGCGAGCTCACCCGGGAGCTGGTGCAGCACGCCGCCGAGGCGGCGTTCGGCGCGCAGATCGTGCGGCACCGCGACGCGGACGGGCGGCTGACCGAGCACGACATCTCCGGCGACTGGCCGGTGATCCCGGTGCACGAGGCCGTCTCACTGGCGCTGGGGGAGGAGGTCGGCTCCGCGACCCCGGTGCGGGTGCTGCGGAAGCTGTGCGCCGCCGCGGGTGTCCCGGTACCGGAGCAGGCCGGGCACGGTGACCTCGTGCTCAAGGCGCACGAGCACCTCGTGGAGGGCTCGACCGTGCAGCCGACGTTCTACACCGACTACCCGACCGACGTTTCTCCGCTGACCCGGCAGCACCGGGCCGACCCGCGGCTGGCCGAGCGCTGGGACCTGATCGCGTTCGGCGCGGAGGTCGGCACCGCCTACACCGAGCTGACCGACCCGATCGAACAGCGGCGCCGCCTGGCGGCCCAGTCGCTGCTCGCGGCGAGCGGCGACGTCGAGGCGATGGAACTGGACGAGGACTTCCTGCTGGCACTCGAACACGGCATGCCGCCGACCGGTGGGCTCGGGCTCGGCGTCGACCGCCTGCTGATGCTGCTGAGCGGTGCGTCGATCCGGCAGACGGTGCTGTTCCCGTTCGTCCGCCCGCACTTTCGGTGAGCAGGCGATCGCGGTGCGTACGAGAACGAGGGGCTAAGTCACGGGTGTGACACCATCATGCGCAACGTCGCAGTCCTTCCCTTAGGGTAGCCGGGTGCGTGCTGCGCGACTGGCTGCGATCGTCCTCATCGGACTGGGAATGCTGGCGTATTCCGCGTGGTTGCTGGAATTCGTGATGCCGACCGGGGTGTCTCCGGTGACCGAGCCGGTCGAGGACCTGCTGCTGGGTGATGCGCTGTTCCGGGTCACGACCGGCGTCGCCGGCCTCGCCTTCCTGGCGGCCGGACCACCGCTGATGCGGCTCGTCCCGGTGCACTGGACCGGACGGCTGACCGCCGTCACCGTGGCCGCGTACGGAATTCTGCTGCTCGTGGACGCCGGCGCACCCGGTTCGACGCTCCTGCGGCTGCTGCTGAACGTCGCGTTCCTGGTGGGCACGGTGAGCCTGGTGCTGTGGTGGCCCCCGGTCTGGCGGACCTGGGCGATCGGCGGGCTGGCGCTGATCCTGGCCACCTGGGCGCTGGTACTGCTGGGCCCGCAGCCCTGGCACGGGGTGTTCACCCGGGTGCAGCTCGCGGCCCGAGCGGCGGAAATCCTCGTCGGGGGCGCCTACGTCGTGCGCATGCCCCTGTCGAAGGCCCGGAAACCACCCGCCCCGGACGGAATCCTGCAGTGCGGCGGGCCACCACACCCGAACTGAACCCCACCGCGCCGGCGAACGTCGGTCCTGCTTCGAATGGCCCGTACGGTCCCAGCGATCTGGTGGTCTGGCGACCTCGTGATCTGGCGTCCTGGGCGGTCCGGCCATCCGGGCGATCCGGGTGGTTCGGCCATCAGCGCGCCCCGAGCGATCCGAGGCCATGCCCTGCCTTGCACCCGACATCCGGTCGCGCGGGCTCTATCCCGAATCCACCTCCCGGCCGGAACTGCCGCCGTCCGGCTGCCCGTCCGGGATAGCGTGGCCCGCGGCCGGTGCGGACGGAGACTTCCGCTGTCGCACGAGGGCCACCACGTTCAGGGCCGCGATCACTGCCAATCCCGCCGTCGTCGCCCACAGGCCGGAGCGGAGGTGCACCGCGTCGCCGACGTGGGCGAGTACGTCGGCGAAGTCGGTGCCCGGTCGCGGCGGCACCAGTGCGCCCACCAGGTTCCGCACCGCCGTCTCCAGCGCGGACTTCGCCAGCACTTCCGTGACCACCACCAGTACGATCCCGGTAGCGGCGAGGACGGCTGAAGTCACCACGCGTCCCCGGGTCGAGCGGAGAAGGGCGGTGGCCATCCCCGCGGCCAGCACCACCAGCGTGCCCACCGCGAGGCCCCGCACGAGCGGGTCCATCACCTTCGACCGCGAGCTGTACGCGTCCTCCCACTGCTGCGTCCTCGCCCAGGCTCCGGATGTCTCCACCTGCGGCCGGTCGCCGATGACGGCGGCCCCGGAGTAGGTGACGTGCACACCGGCCGGTGCGTGGGTGCCGGCCGCGATGGGGACGTCACAGGACACCGCGACCGAGGGCAGGAACAGCAGCAGCATTCCTGCCAGCAGGAACAACGCGGGACTCAGTATCCGCGCAGCACGCGTAGCCATGGTGCGGGACATTAGCGGCACACTGTGGGACCCCTCCCTCGCAACCGTCAGAACAGTGTCGGTTCCTCCGGCAACGCCCCCTCGATCACGAGCATCCGCCGCTTCGTCTCGACGCCGCCGGGGGCGGAGAACCCGCCGGGTTTGTTGCCCGCCGCCAGAACCCGGTGGCACGGCACGACGATCGGGACCGGGTTGTGGCCCATCGCCTGCCCGACCGCCTGCGCGGACCCCGGCATTCCCAGCTCGTGCGCGATGTCCCCGTAGGTCAGCGTCCTGCCCGGCGGGATGGCACGCGCCACGTCGTACGCCCGGCGATGGAAATCCGGCACGTCCCGCAGGTCCAGCGGGACCGCGCGCAGATCGACCCGGGCACCGGACAGCAGCGCGACGATCCCGTCCACCGTCTCCCGCAGCTCGTCCGGAACCGGAGCCTCGGCCGCACCGGGAAAGCGCGCGACGAGGTTCGCTCGCGTGCGTGCGGGCGAACTCGCCGGCAGGGCGGTGCCGACCACGGCGCCGTCCCGCCACGCGAGCCCGCACGCCCCGATCGGTGTGTCGAACACCGTGTACTCGACCGTCATACCGAAAGCCTACGATCCACCACCGACAGAAACCGGCGGAAAACCGACGTCACCCCGCGACGTCCGGGCGCGGCTCACCGGCGCACGTCAGCCCGGCCGTCGGCAGCACCCCGTCGAGCGCGTCGTCCAGTCCGAACGCAGCGTGGCACCGCTCGCGAACCGAAGACCGGGTCAGGCTTTCCGTTCCCGCCATCCGTTGGTCATCGGCAGCCGGCGGTCGCGTCCGAAGGCCTTGAACGTGATCTTCGTGCCCGGCGGGTACTGCCGCCGCTTGAACTCGGCCCGGTCGACCATCCGCACCACCCGGTCGATGGTCTCCGGATCGAATCCAGCGCCCAGCAGGTCGTGGTAGCCGCGGTCGCCCTCGACGTAGTCGTCCAGGATGTCGTCGAGCAGCGCGTAGTCCGGCAGGGAATCGCTGTCCTTCTGGTCCGGCCGCAGCTCCGCGGACGGCGGTTTGCTGATCGAGTTCTCCGGGATCGGCGGCGTCTCCCCGCGTTTGGCCGCCTCCGCGTTGCGCCAGCTCGCCAGCTGCCAGACGTGCGTCTTGAACAGGTCCTTGATCGGCGCGAACGCACCGACCGCGTCGCCGTAGATGGTGGAGTAGCCCACCGCCAGCTCGGTCTTGTTGCCGGTCGCCAGCACGAGGTGACCGTCCAGGTTGGACAGTGCCATGAGGAGCATCCCGCGCACCCGCGCCTGGATGTTCTCCTCCGCCAACCCGCTCAGCTGCAGTTGGTCCACGTAGACCCGGACCATGTCCGCGATCGGCTCGACGCGGTAGTGCGCGCCGGTCCGCCGGGCGAGGTCCGAGGCGTCGTCCTTCGAATGTCCCGAGGAGTACTGCGACGGCATCGAAACGCCGTACACGTTCTCGCCGCCCAGCGCGTCGGCCGCCAGCGCCGCACACACCGCGGAGTCGATACCGCCGGAGAAGCCGAACGTGACTGAGGAGAAGCCGTTCTTGTGCACGTAGTCGCGTAGCCCGACCACGAGCGCCGACCACACCTCGGCCTCGTCCGAGAGCGGCTCACTGATCACCGGGTCGTTCAGCGCCTCGTACGCGGGCAACGGCGCGTCACTCAGCGTCCGGCGGTGCACGCGAAGGCCGTCGAACTCTCCTTCGGACCCCGAAGCGCCCGAGAGGTCCATGTCCAGCACCAGCAGGTGCTCCACGAACTGCGGTGCCCGCGCGAGCAGCTCTCCGTCCGCGCCGACCACGAGGGAGTCACCGTCGAACACGAGGTCGTCCTGGCCACCGACCTGGTTCGTGTACACCAGCGACGCGCCCGCTTCGCCAGCACGGCGTGCGACGAGCGGCAGCCGTTGCTCGTCCTTCGACCGCTCGTACGGCGAAGCGTTCGGCGAGACGACCAGACCCACGCCGGCCTTGCCGAGCGCCGAGATCGGACCGCCGTCCTGCCAGATGTCCTCGCAGATGACCATGCCGATGTCGACGCCGTGCAGCCGCAGCACTTCCAGCTCGGTGCCCGGCTTGAAGTAGCGGTGCTCGTCGAACACGCCGTAGTTGGGCAGGTGGTGCTTGAACTGCCGCGCCACGACCTCGCCGCGGTACAGCGCGGCCGCCGCGTCCCGCGGGCCGGTCTCGTCGTGATCGAGGTAGCCGACGTAGGCCAGCACCTCACCGCAGCCGGCCTCGTCGAGCCGGCGGGCCAGCTCGGTCACCGACCGCACCGACGCCTCGGAGAAGGTCCGGCGCAGCGTGAGGTCCTCCACGGGGTACCCCGTCTGGGACATTTCGGGAAAGACGACGACGTGGGCACCGGCTTCGGCGGCCTTGCGCGTCCACTCGACAGCGAGCGCGGTGTTCCCGTCGAGGTCGCCGACGGTGGTGTTGACCTGGGCCAGTGCGATGCGCAGTTGCGGCATGCCCGCCATTCTGTCCCACCACGCCGGTCACGGCTAAGCGGATGTGAGCCAGCAGCCGGGAAGGCCCCTCCGGACTCCCCGGAGAGGGCCTTCCGGCCGCGGTGGAGCCGGCGGGGTCAGGACTTCTTCATCTTCATCATGCTGCGCACCCGCTTGACGGTCTGCTCGAAGTCGGAGTCGAACGGGTTGTCGTGCACCAGGTAGGTCCACGTCGTGTTCGCGCGCCGCACCCCGGCATCGGCAAGGTCGAGGCCGTCGTCGGTGATCTCCGCTTCCTCGAACGTCTTCGCCGCGCGCGACGCCGCCTCCGCGATGATCTTGTGGAACTCCGGGATCGCCGCACGGTGGAACTCGTCGAGCGGGGTCTCCCTGGCCAGCGCCCGCAGGTGGATGCTCTCGCGCACGTCGGTGAGGTAGGCGAGGTGATCCGACCACAGCTGGTCGAGATGGAACAACAGCACCTCGCGGCACACCTGCTCGAGCCGCCCGGAGTCGTCCAGCTTCTCCTTCAGCTCACCGAACTTCTCCTCATGCGCCTTCTCCAGCCCTTCGGCCGCCAGCCCGGTGTGCAGCACCTTGTCGCGGTGCTCCAGCAGCTCGGCGCGCTGCCGTTCGATCAGCCGGGTGTAGCGCCAGGTGTTGCGGTGGATCTCCAGGTCGACGCCCTCGGCCACGCGCTGGGCGTGGTTGAGCTGCCGGTGCGCGGCCGGATCGGTGATCTCCCCGCTCTCGCTGTCGGAGGCGATGCCCTCGGGGATGTCCGGTGCGTTGGACAGCACCAGGTCGTCGTTGAGGCTGGCGAAGAAGATCGCGCTGCCCGGGTCGCCCTGCCGTCCGGAACGGCCGCGCAGCTGCCCGTCGAGCCGGCTCGACGGATAGCGCGCGGTGCCGATCACGTGCAGGCCGCCCAGCTCGGCGACCTCCTCGCGGCTCGCGCCCTCGGTGCCGCCGAGACGGATGTCGGTACCGCGGCCGGCCATCTGCGTGGAGACGGTGACCGCCCCCTTCTTGCCCGCCTCGGCGATGATCGACGCTTCCTCCGCGTCGTTGCGCGCGTTGAGAACCACGCACGGCAGGTCGACCTTCGCGAGCTTGTCGGCCAGCTCCTCGGACTCGGCCACGTCCTGGGTGCCGACCAGGATCGGCTGCCCGGTCTCGTGCACCTTCGCGATCTCCTCCTGGATCGCCCGCAGCTTCTGCGACGGCGAGGCGAAGATCCGGTCCGGCCGCTCCTCCCGCACGTTCGGGGTGTTCGGCGGGATCACCGCCACCTCGAGCCGGTAGAACTCACGCAACTGCTCGGCCACCGCGACCGCGGTCCCGGTCATGCCCGCCACCTCGGGGTAGCGCGCGAGCAGCGCCTGCACCGTGATCGAGTCCAGGATCTCGCCGCGGTCGGTCGCGGTGACCTGCTCCTTCGCCTCGACGGCCGCCTGCAGGCCGTCCGGCCAGCGCTGCAGCTCGGCGACGCGGCCGCGCGCGGCGTTGATGAGCTGGACTTTGCCGTCGCGGACCAGGTAGTCGACGTCGCGGGTGAGCAGCGCGTGCGCGTGCAGCGCGACGTTCACCGCGGCCAGCCGGTCCGAACCGGACTCGCCGTAGAGGTCGATGCCGCCGAGCGACTTCTCCACGACCGAAGCACCCGCGCTGGTCAGCCAGGCGTTGCGGCCGTCGGTGTCGGTCTCGTAGTGCAGGCCGAGCCGCAGCCGCCGCACGACCGTGGCGACCTCCTCGTCGGCGTCGTTGTGGTCGATCGAACCGGCCATCACCAGCGGCACGCGGGCCTCGTCGACCAGCACCGAGTCGGCCTCGTCGACGATCGCCACCTCCGGGGCAGGCTGGACGAGGTCGTCGACCGTGGTGACCAGGCGGTCGCGCAGCACGTCGAAGCCGATCTCGGCGACCGCGCCGTAGGTGACCTGCCGGTGGTAGGCGTCTTTGCGCTCCTCTTTCGCCAGCGCCGGGTCGATCGAGCCCACGGTGACGCCGAGCAGCGCGTACACCGGGCTCATCCACTCCGCGTCACGGCGGGCGAGGTAGTCGTTGACCGTGACCACGTGCACGCGGCGGCCGCGCATCGCGTGCCCCGCGGCCGCGAGCGCACCGGCGAGCGTCTTGCCCTCACCGGTGTCCATCTGCACGACGTGCCCGGTGAGCAGGCCCATGGTGCCGAGCAGCTGTACGTCGAACGCGCGCTCGCCGAGCGCCCGCCGAGCCGCCTCGCGGCCGAGCGCGCACACCTCGACCAGCTGGTCGTCGGTGTAGGCCGAGGCGCCATCGAGGGTGCCGGCCAGCTTCTCCGCGCGTTCGGTCAGCTCGGCGTCGGCCAGCTTCTCCAGCTCGGGTTCGAGCTTCTCGACCGCGGGCAGCAGGCTCTCGTAGCGGGTCAGCTCGACGCTGCCCGGCCGCTGGATGATCCGGCGTAGCCGCTTGCCCACCCGGCTGATCAATGCCACCCCTGGTCTCCTCATCTCCGTGTTGCGCGGCTGTGTCCGCTCACCGTCCGCTCGCTCCGCCCTGCCCAACGCGCCGGTGGTGTGCCGGAGTTCCGCGGACGGATGGCACGATCCAACCGTGCTCCGTCATCCTCGCGCCAGCTCTCGCACCCACCGGATCGTCGCGCTCGCGGTGTCCGGCCTGCTCGCCGGCACGCTCGCGGCGTGCTCGTCGAACTCCGGCCAGGCCACGCCCTCGCCGTCCGTCGAATCGCACGCGCCCGCCGGGCCGGTGCCCACCGGGCTGGAGCGCTTCTACGGCCAGGGCCTGACCTGGGCTGCCTGTGCACCCTACGCGACCTCGGACGACGCGCAGTCCGCCTTTCGGGCGGGCGGCATCGAATGTGCCCGCCTCACCGTGCCACTGGATTACGGCAAACCGGACGGACCGACCATCACGATCGGCGTGCTGCGGCACAAGGCGAGCGATCCGGACGACAAGATCGGCTCGCTGGTGCTGAACCCGGGCGGCCCGGGTGCCTCCGGCATGGTCGCCGCGGCCGGGATGGTCGAGCAGGTCTCGAAGAACGACCTCGGCGCACGCTTCGACCTGGTCGGGTTCGATCCGCGGGGGATCGGCGCGAGCGAGCCGCAGATCCGCTGCCTCACCGACCCGGAGCGCGACTCCGACCGTGCCGACGACAGCGAGACCGACGGTTCGCCCGCGGGAGTCGCGAAGCAGGAGAAGCAGGAGAAGGACTTCGCCACGAAGTGCGCGCAGCGGACGAAGTACGGCGACGACATGCTCGCGCACGTCGGCACGCGTGACGTCGTGAAGGACATGGACGTGCTTCGCAGCGTCCTCGGCGACGAGAAGCTGACGTACCTCGGCTACTCCTATGGCACGCGTCTCGGGTCCACGTACGCGGAGACGTTCCCGAAGAACGTGCGCGCGCTCGTCCTCGACGGCGCGGTCGACCCGGACCAGGACCCGGAGGAATCCCTCGTCGCGCAGGGGCAGGGCTTCGGCACTGCGTTCGGCGAGTTCGCGAAGTGGTGCGCGGCCCGGCAGGACTGCGCGCTCGGCCGTGACCCGGCCGCGGCGACGAAGGCGTTCCAGGACCTCACCCGGCGGCTGATCGACTTCCCGGTGCCGGTGGGCGACGGCCGCAAGCTGTCCTACGAGGACGCGACCACGGGCGCGATCCAGGCGCTGTACCAGCAGAGCCTGTGGGAGTACCTGAACACCGGGTTGAACGAGCTGAAGCAGCAGCAGGGCAGCACGCTGGAGAAGCTGGCGGACATCTACAACGAGCGTGGCGCCGACGGCCGCTACGGCACCACGCAGGACGCCTTCACCGCGATCCGCTGTGTCGACGACCCGCGCGTGACCGATCCGAAGCAGATCCTCGAAGCGCAGGAGAAGTACGTGCAGGTCGCGCCGTTCCTCGACGACGGAAGGCAGGCCAGCTCGGCGCGTGACTCGTGCGCTTTCTGGCCCGTGCCGAACACCTCGCAGCCACACGAGCCGAACGTGCCCGGCCTGCCGAAGACGCTCACCGTCTCGACCACGAACGACCCGGCCACGCCCTACCAGGCGGGCGTCAACCTGGCGAAGGCGCTGGGCGGTTCACTGCTGACCTTCGAAGGCACCCAGCACACAGTGTTCCTGCAGGGCAACGACTGTGTGGACAAGGTGGGGGTGGCGTACCTGATCGACGGCACCACGCCGGCTGACGGCACTCGCTGCCAAGGCAGCTGACTCCGGCTGGTCACTCCCCGAACGGCCGGAAGAAGCCTTGCACGTACGGGTCGGCGTGCGCGCGCATGTCGGCTCGGCTTCCCGAAGCGACGACGCGGCCCTCGCGCAGGAACACCAGGTCCTCGGCAACGCGGGTCTCGACCAGCAGCGGAGCGTCGTGGGTGATGACGAGGACGGCGGCACCGGCGTCGGCGTAGGCGCGCAACGTGACCCACACGTCGTAGCCGGTGTCCATGTCGAGGGACGCCGTGGGCTCGTCGGCGATCAGTACCTCGGGGGCGGGCAGCAGTGCGGCAGCCAGCGCGGCACGCTGGATCTGACCGGCAGAGTGCTGCTTCGGGTACAGCTCGAAGTTCTCGATGGGGTAGCGGGCCGCCGCGCAGGCGTCTTCGACGCTCCAGGCCTTATAGGTCCGCTGTAGGTCGGCCAGCTGCGCGCCGACGCTCGCGTCCGCGGCGAACGCCGTCACACCGTCCTGCGGCAGCAGACCCACTGTGCCGCCGCGCAGCTGTCGCCACTGCCGACGGTCCTGAACAGCGGTGCCATTGATACGGACTTGCCCGGTGCTCGTCGCGGAAGCGGGCAGCGAGCCGGTCAACGCGGCGGCGACCATCGACTTGCCGCACCCGGACTCGCCGAGAAGCGCCGTGATCCGCCCTCCGGGCACCGCCAGGCTCACGCCCTCGGCCACGGTTTCACTCCACCGGCCCGTGTCGACGTGGATGGTCAGGTCGTCCAGTTCCGCGCTGGGCACAGGATGAACTCCTCGCCGTATCAGGGGACTTGCTGCGTGAGCAGCACTTCGAACACCACGGGGCTGTCGCGGACCGTCTCGGGCGGTACCTGCAGCCACAGTCGCGCGAAACGGCGTGGCTGGGCGACCGTGACCCAGATCTTTGCGTTTACGTCGGCATGGATCTGCGGCGCCAGCCGCGCTGCGGCAGCCTGCGGCACTGTCCCGCTCACGCGGTAGCCGTCGACACCTTGGATCGTCTCGCGGATCTCCGTCGTCGGATTCCGAAGCGCGGTGAGCAGGTTGACGAAGCCGCCGTCGGGACCGAGGAACTGCTGCACGGTGAACGCCGCACGGTCGGTCTGTACGTGGCCCTTCGAGTCCTTCGTCGACGCTGTGCTGCCCTCGACCGTGAAGGAGAACCCGCGCTTGCCTGTGCTGTCGGCCAGCTCCGCTGTACCCGCTGCGTGTCCACTGCGGTCGAGGTTCGCCTCGCCGTCGAGCTTGCTCAGCGGCAACCCGGGTAGCACCCCAGTCACTGCCACGGAGAAGTGCAGGCTCCGGACCGAGGAGAAGCTCGTCTTCGCGGCATCCAGCAACTCGCGGCCGGCGGGTAACGGGGATGACGCTGTGCAACCGCCGACGAGCCCGGCAAGCAGCAGCGCCGGCAGGGCGCGTCGGCTGAGCATGTGCGCGAGCGTATCGGCTGGCCCGATCCTTTCGCATAGTGTCCGTCAGGCCACTTCCAACGCTGTCGGCCACCCAGCAGACTCACCAGCCGTGACCATCGAGACCCGCCCAGCACCTCGGATCCACCGCGCGTGGTTCGTCGCCGCCGCCGCGTTCGTCGCGCTGCTCGCCGCCGCCGGGTTCCGGGCCGCGCCCAGCGTCCTGATCGACCCCCTGCACGAGGAGTTCGGTTGGTCCCGCGCGACCATCGGAGCCGCCGTTTCGGTCAACCTCGTGCTGTACGGCGTCTTCGCGCCCTTCGCGGCCGCGCTCATGGAACGGTTCGGCATTCGGCGGGTGTCCGCCACCGCGCTCTTCGTCGTCGCTCTCGGCGCCGGCGGCACGGTCTTCATGAGCACGAGCTGGCAGTTGATCCTTTGCTGGGGCGTGCTCGTCGGTGTCGGCACCGGCTCGATGGCAATGAGCTTCGCGGCCACAGTGACCACGAGGTGGTTCGTACGCCACCGCGGTGCGGTGACCGGGGTCCTCACTGCCGCAGGCTCCACCGGCCAGCTGATTTTCCTTCCCGCAGTGGCCGCGCTCTCCGTACACGACGGCTGGCGTACGGCGTCGCTCGTCATCGCCATCGCCGCGCTCGCTGTGGTACCGGTCGTGCTCTTGGCGGTGCGTGACCACCCGGCTGACGTCGGCACGGTCGCGTACGGCGCCCCTGAGGACACCGAGGTCGCACGCCCGGCTCCGAAAGTGGGCTCCGCCCGGCGCGCCCTGACGGTGCTCTTCGAAGCCGCGCGTACCCGGTCCTTCTGGCTGCTGGCCGTCGGCTTCGCGATCTGTGGCGCGACCACGAACGGTCTCGTCAGCACCCACTTCGTCCCAGCCGCGCACGACCACGGCATGCCGCAGACCACGGCCGCGAACCTGCTCGCACTCGTCGGGATCTTCGACGTGGTGGGGACCGTCGCGTCGGGTTGGCTCACCGACCGTGTCGACCCCCGCGTTCTGCTCGGCGTCTACTACGCGTTGCGCGGACTCTCGCTCGCCCTGTTGCCGCAGCTGTTCACGAACTCCGTCCAGCCGAGCATGTGGGCGTTCATCCTGTTCTACGGTCTCGACTGGGTGGCCACCGTCCCGCCGACCGTCGCACTGTGCATCCGCAGCTTCGGCGAAGCCGGTCCGATCGTGTTCGGCTGGGTCTTCGCCTGTCACCAAGTGGGCGCGGCGTTCGCCGCGTCGGCTGCCGGGGTGGTGCGCGATCAACTGGGCGACTACTCACTGGCTTGGTACGTCGCGGCGGGCCTCGCGGTGGTCGCCGCGATCGCCTCGATCTCGATCACCCGATCCGGGAAAAGTGTGTCGCTCGCGGTGCCGTGACGCGGTCGGAAACGCCTCGGCGACCCGCGAAACATCCCGTTAACACGTGCTCGTTAGGGTGCGGCCATGGATCGCCAGCAGGAATTCGTGCTCCGCACACTGGAAGAGCGCGACATCCGTTTCGTCCGCCTGTGGTTCACCGATGTGCTGGGGTTCCTCAAGTCGGTGGCGGTCGCGCCCGCGGAGCTCGAGGGCGCCTTCAGCGAGGGCATCGGCTTCGACGGTTCGGCCATCGAGGGCTTCGCGCGGGTCTACGAGTCGGACATGGTCGCGAAGCCGGACCCGTCCACGTTCCAGGTGCTCCCGTGGGAGACGCCGGACGGCGGTCCGTACTCCGCGCGCATGTTCTGCGACATCGCGATGCCGGACGGTTCGCCGTCGTGGGCCGACCCGCGCCACGTGCTGCGCCGCCAGCTGTCGAAGGCCGGCGAAGCGGGCTTCACCTGCTATGTGCACCCCGAGATCGAGTTCTTCCTGCTCGCCACGCTGCCCGACGACGGCACCGAGCCCGAACCCGCCGACAACGGCGGCTACTTCGACCAGGCCAGCCACGCCACCGCGACGCACTTCCGTCGGCACGCCATCGAAACCCTCGAGGCAATGGGCATCTCGGTCGAGTTCAGCCACCACGAAGGCGCGCCGGGGCAGCAGGAGATCGACCTCCGCTACGCGGACGCCCTCACCATGGCCGACAACGTGATGACGTTCCGCTACGTCGTCAAGGAGGTCGCGCTGACCCAGGGCGTGCGCGCGACGTTCATGCCGAAGCCGTTCACCGGTCAGCCCGGTTCGGGCATGCACACCCACGTGAGCCTCTTCGAAGGCGACCGCAACGCCTTCTACGACGCGGCGGACCCGCACGAGCTGTCCGAAACGGGCAAGGCGTTCGTCGCCGGGGTCCTGCACCACGCGAAGGAGATCTCCGCGGTCACCAACCAGTGGGTGAACTCGTACAAGCGCCTGATCAGCGGCAGCGAGGCGCCGACCACGGTGTCCTGGGGCCGGGCGAACCGCTCGGCGCTGGTCCGCGTGCCGATGTACTCACCCGGTAAGGCGTCCTCCCGGCGAGTGGAGATCCGCACGCTCGATTCGGCCTGCAACCCGTACCTCGCGTACTCGGTCATCCTCGCGGCCGGGCTGAAGGGCATCGAAAAGGGCTACGAACTGCCGCCGCCCGCCGAGGACAACATCTGGCAGCTGTCGGACTCCGAACGCCGCGCCGCGGGCTACTCGCAGCTCCCGCAGAACCTCGGCGAGGCGCTGTCGGAAATGGAGCGGTCGGAACTGCTTCCGGAAGCCCTCGGCGAACACGTCTACGACTTCTTCTTGCGCAACAAGCGCGTCGAGTGGGACAACTACCGGAGCGCGGTCACGCCGTACGAACTCCGCACGCTGCTGCCCGTGCTGTGATCCCCACCGGGAAGGCGCGTCGATGCCCAGTCTCCGCACGGTCCTGACCACTGCGTTCGCCGCAACTCTGGCCGTGGGGATGCTGCCCGCGGTAGCCATCGCCGCCCCCGGCGCGGGCTCGGGTTCCGGCGCCGCGCCGTCCGACGCGCTCGACCTCGACGCCGCCGACATCCCGGCACTGCAGGCGCGGATGGCTTCCGGCCGGCTCACGGCCGTCGGCCTCACCACGGCGTACCTGTCCCGGATCCACACGCTCGACTCCCGGATCAACGCCGTCCTCGCGCTCAACCCGAGCGCGCTGGCCCAGGCCGCGGCCAGCGACGTGCGGCGCCGCGCCGGCAGTGCACGTGGTCCGCTCGACGGCATACCGGTGCTCGTGAAGGACAACGTCGACACGCGCGACCAGCAGACCACCGCCGGTTCGCGTGCTTTCCGCAGCCGCCCCGCACGGGACGCCACGCTGATCACCCGGTTGCGGGACGCCGGTGCGGTGATCCTCGGCAAGGCGAACTTGTCGGAGTGGGCGAACTTCCGCGCGGCGAAGCCGACGTCCGGCTGGTCCGGCGTCGGCGGCCAGACCCACAACCCGTACGTGCTGGACCACAACCCGTGCGGGTCGTCGGCCGGTTCCGCGGCCGGCGTCGCCGCGTCCCTCGCGCAGGTCGCGATCGGCAGCGAAACCGACGGGTCCATCGTGTGCCCGGCCGGGATGACCGGGACTGTCGGGCACAAGCCGAGCCTCGGGCTGGTCAGCCGCACCGGGGTGGTGCCGATCTCTGCGGAACAGGACACCGCGGGTCCTATCGCGCGCAACGTCGTCGACGTCGCGCTCACTCTGTCGGTCCTGCAGGGCCGCGACCCGTCGGACCCGGCGACCGCGCGGTACCCCGCCGGCCAGCCCACCGACTACGCCGCGCTCCTGCACCCCGGCGCGCTCCGCGGCGCCCGCATCGGACTGTGGCGGCTGCCCGTACTGGGCCCGGACACCGACGCCGTGGTCACCCACACGAAAGAAGCGCTGGAACGCGCCGGGGCGACCGTCGTCGAGGTCACGCCGCCGTACCAGGACCGCCTGGCCGAGCTGGAGTTCCCGGCCCTGCTGACGGAGTTCCACCGCGACATCGATGCCTACCTGGCCACCCGTCCGGACGGCCCGCGGAACCTGGCGGACCTGATCGCCTACAACCGCGCCGACCCGCTGGAACGCACCTGCTTCTCCGGCCAGGAGCTGTTCGAACAGGCACTCGCCGCACCCGGCCCCGACGATCCCGGCTACCGCGCCAGGCGAGCGGAACTGTCCGACCTCGCGCGCCGTTCCCTGGACGAAACCCTCGCGGAGCACGACCTGGACGCCATCGCCTCCCCGACGAACCCACCCGCCTGGAAAACCGACTGCACTACCGGCGACGACGACGTGATCCCGTCCTCCACCCCGGCCGCGGTGGCGGGCTACCCGGACGTGACAGTGCCCGCCGGCGCCGTCGGCCCCCTCCCGGTGGGCATCGCGTTCATGGGAAGCCAGTGGTCCGACGCCCGCATGCTCGCCCTGGCCGCCGACTACACGCGTAACGCCCCGGCCCGCGTTGCGCCGCGGTTCCTGCCGACCCTGGCTGCCTCGCCGGTCTCGCCGGTCTCGCCGGTCTCGCCGGTCGGATAGTTCAGCAGCGCCAGCGTCGCCAGCACCGCCAGCGTCGCCAGCCCCGCCGGCCCGCCAGCCCGCCAGCCCGGCTAGCCCCGCCAACCCTGCCAACCCCGCCAGCCCCGCCAGTCTTGCCAGCATCGTCGGGCCCACCAGCCCCGCCGGCCGGCTAGTCAGACTCGCGGGCGCCCTCAGCCCGCCGCCGAGAGCCTCCTGACCAGCGCCGATCCCGTTAAGTGACCCCCCGGTTTTCGGGCAGTTCCAGGCCATGTAATCTTCTCTTCGTCGCCAGGAACACCGGGCCGGCGGGGCCGCAAGCCTCCCGGACCAGGGCGCCAGGGCCGAGCGGTTGACACCGCGAAACGGACCAGGTAACGTTCAGCGTCGGCCCACGAGCGGCCGCCGACTCCCTACGACTAACCTCGCAGGTAGCGGCATGCTCGACCAATAGCTTGAAACAGCGCCGATGGTTGGCTCGTGTGATGCGGGTTGGTTGCGGGTGTGTTGCTTGAGAACTCAACAGTGTGCTAGTGAACTAAGCCAGTAGAGCTTTTTGTATGGACCCCTCCTCGTGGGGTTTTCTTTGAGATTACATTTGTAGTCTGGATGGAACTGTTCATTGTTGGAGAGTTTGATCCTGGCTCAGGACGAACGCTGGCGGCGTGCTTAACACATGCAAGTCGAACGCTGAAGCCATTTCGGTGGTGGATGAGTGGCGAACGGGTGAGTAACACGTGGGTAATCTGCCTTGTACTCTGGGATAAGCCTGGGAAACTGGGTCTAATACCGGATATGACCTGTCACCGCATGGTGGTGGGTGGAAAGTTTCGGCGGTATGGGATGAACCCGCGGCCTATCAGCTTGTTGGTGGGGTGATGGCCTACCAAGGCGACGACGGGTAGCCGGCCTGAGAGGGTGACCGGCCACACTGGGACTGAGACACGGCCCAGACTCCTACGGGAGGCAGCAGTGGGGAATATTGCACAATGGGCGGAAGCCTGATGCAGCGACGCCGCGTGAGGGATGACGGCCTTCGGGTTGTAAACCTCTTTCGCCAGGGACGAAGGGTGACTGACGGTACCTGGATAAGAAGCACCGGCTAACTACGTGCCAGCAGCCGCGGTAATACGTAGGGTGCGAGCGTTGTCCGGAATTATTGGGCGTAAAGAGCTCGTAGGCGGTTTGTCGCGTCGGCCGTGAAATCTGGAGGCTTAACCTTCAGCGTGCGGTCGATACGGGCAGACTTGAGTTCGGTAGGGGAGACTGGAATTCCTGGTGTAGCGGTGAAATGCGCAGATATCAGGAGGAACACCGGTGGCGAAGGCGGGTCTCTGGGCCGATACTGACGCTGAGGAGCGAAAGCGTGGGGAGCGAACAGGATTAGATACCCTGGTAGTCCACGCTGTAAACGTTGGGCGCTAGGTGTGGGCGACATCCACGTTGTCCGTGCCGTAGCTAACGCATTAAGCGCCCCGCCTGGGGAGTACGGCCGCAAGGCTAAAACTCAAAGGAATTGACGGGGGCCCGCACAAGCGGCGGAGCATGTGGATTAATTCGATGCAACGCGAAGAACCTTACCTGGGCTTGACATGCGCCAGACAGCTGCAGAGATGTGGTTTCCCTTGTGGTTGGTGTACAGGTGGTGCATGGCTGTCGTCAGCTCGTGTCGTGAGATGTTGGGTTAAGTCCCGCAACGAGCGCAACCCTTATCCTATGTTGCCAGCGCGTGATGGCGGGGACTCGTGGGAGACTGCCGGGGTCAACTCGGAGGAAGGTGGGGATGACGTCAAGTCATCATGCCCCTTATGTCCAGGGCTTCACACATGCTACAATGGCTGGTACAGAGGGTTGCGATATCGTGAGGTGGAGCGAATCCCTTAAAGCCGGTCTCAGTTCGGATCGCAGTCTGCAACTCGACTGCGTGAAGTCGGAGTCGCTAGTAATCGCAGATCAGCAACGCTGCGGTGAATACGTTCCCGGGCCTTGTACACACCGCCCGTCACGTCATGAAAGTCGGTAACACCCGAAGCCCATGGCCCAACCCGTCAGGGGGGGAGTGGTCGAAGGTGGGACTGGCGATTGGGACGAAGTCGTAACAAGGTAGCCGTACCGGAAGGTGCGGCTGGATCACCTCCTTTCTAAGGAGCACAACACATCCACGTTCCCCGGGATACCCGGATCACGGGCGTGGGGTGGCTCAGGCTGAGGGACCGATTGTGTTTCTGTCTGGGTTGCTCAAGGAATTGTGGAGCTACTGGTTTATGTGGACTCGTGGTGGCGTTGCCGCCGGTTAGTACTGATCTTTCGGGGTCGTGGAACGCCGGGTGTGCGGGGTCGGGCGAGAGTCATGTTCCTGGCATGCTGTTGGGTTCTGAGGCAACACATTGTTGTTTCTGGTGTGGTGTTTGAGAACTGTAGAGTGGATGCGAGCATCTTTGTGGTCAAGTTGTTAAGGGCACATGGTGGATGTCTTGGCTTCAGGAGCCGATGAAGGACGTGGGAGGCTGCGATATGCCTCGGGGAGCTGTCAACCGAGCTGTGATCCGAGGATTTCCGAATGGGGAAACCCGGCACCAGTGATGTGGTGTCACCCGCATCTGAATATATAGGGTGTGTGGAGGGAACGCGGGGAAGTGAAACATCTCAGTACCCGTAGGAAGAGAAAACAAGAGTGATTCCGTGAGTAGTGGCGAGCGAAAGCGGATGAGGCTAAACCGTTTGCATGTGATACCTGTCAGGGGTTGTGTGGGCGGTGTTGTGGGATCCACCTTGGAGAGACTGACATTTCTCCGGATGTACGCGATGGTTAGTGGAACGCTTTGGGATGGGCGGCCGGAGTGGGTGAGAGCCCCGTACGCGAAAGCTGTCGTTGTAGGTCTTGGTGGTGTTCCCGAGTAGCAGCGAGCTCGTGGAATTTGCTGTGAATCTGCCGGGACCACCCGGTAAGCCTAAATACTTCCTGGAGACCGATAGCGGACGAGTACCGTGAGGGAAAGATGAAAAGTACCCCGGGAGGGGAGTGAAAGAGTACCTGAAACCGTGTGCCTACAAGCCGTCAGAGCCTGAGTTCCCCTTTGGGGATGGGGTGATGGCGTGCCTTTTGAAGAATGAGCCTGCGAGTTAGTGCTGCGTGGCGAGGTTAACCCGGGTGGGGTAGCCGTAGCGAAAGCGAGTCCGAAGAGGGCGTGTGAGTCGCGTGGTCTAGACCCGAAGCGGAGTGATCTACCCATGGCCAGGCTGAAGCGCGGGTAAGACCGTGTGGAGGGCCGAACCCACTTAGGTTGAAAACTGAGGGGATGAGCTGTGGGTAGGGGTGAAAGGCCAATCAAACTCCGTGATAGCTGGTTCTCCCCGAAATGCATTTAGGTGCAGCGTCGCATGTTTCACTACGGGGGTAGAGCTACTGGATGGTCTAGGGGCCTTACCGGGTTACCGAAATCAACCAAACTCCGAATACCGTGGTGTGAGAGTGTGGCAGTGAGACGGCGGGGGATAAGCTTCGTCGTCGAGAGGGAAACAGCCCAGAACACCAGCTAAGGCCCCTAAGTGTGTGCTCAGTGGGAAAGGATGTGGGATTGCCCAGACAACCAGGAGGTTGGCTTAGAAGCAGCCATCCTTGAAAGAGTGCGTAATAGCTCACTGGTCAAGTGGTCCTGCGCCGACAATGTAGCGGGGCTTAAGCACACCGCCGAAGCTGTGTCACTCACACAATACATCGGCTCAGCCTTTCGGGGTTGTGTCTAGTGGTGTGGGTGGGTAGGGGAGCGTCCTGCATCCGGTGAAGCTGCCGCGGAAGCGAGTGGTGGAGGGTGTGGGAGTGAGAATGCAGGCATGAGTAGCGAATGCAGAGTGAGAAACTCTGCCGCCGGATGACCAAGGGTTCCTGGGCCAGGCTAATCCGCCCAGGGTAAGTCGGGACCTAAGGCGAGGCCGACAGGCGTAGTCGATGGACAACGGGTTGATATTCCCGTACCCGAGCATGTGCGCCCATGGCGAGGCGGTTGATACTAACCACCCGAAGCGCATCTTCGTCGTCTTCGGACGGGGTGGGTGTTGTGGAGCGTGGGATCTGATTCCGTAGTAGTCAAGCGATGGGGTGACGCAGGAAGGTAGCTCCGCCAGTGAGTGGTTGTACTGGTGTAAGCGTGTAGGCCGAGTGGTAGGCAAATCCGCCGCTGAACAGGCTGAGACGTGATGCGTAGCCGTTTGAGGTGAAGTGGGTGATCCTATGCTGTCGAGAAAAGCCTCTAGTGAGTGCATGCACGGCCCGTACCCCAAACCAACACAGGTGGTCAGGTAGAGAATACTGAGGCGATCGGGTGAACTGTGGTTAAGGAACTCGGCAAAATGCCCCCGTAACTTCGGGAGAAGGGGGGCCACACGCCTTGATACCCCTTGCGGGTTCAGGGGTGGGTGGCCGCAGAGACCAGCGGAAAGCGACTGTTTACTAAAAACACAGGTCCATGCGAAGTCGCAAGACGATGTATATGGACTGACGCCTGCCCGGTGCTGGAACGTTAAGAGGACCGGTTAACCTCCTTCGGGGGGTGAAGCTGAGAATTTAAGCGCCAGTAAACGGCGGTGGTAACTATAACCATCCTAAGGTAGCGAAATTCCTTGTCGGGTAAGTTCCGACCTGCACGAATGGCGTAACGACTTTCCGGCTGTCTCGACCACAGGCCCGGCGAAATTGCATTACGAGTAAAGATGCTCGTTACGCGCGGCAGGACGGAAAGACCCCGGGACCTTTACTATAGTTTGGTATTGGTTTTCGGTTCGGCTTGTGTAGGATAGGTGGGAGACTGTGAAGCCGTCACGCTAGTGGTGGTGGAGTCGTTGTTGAAATACCACTCTGGTCGGATTGGGAATCTGAACCTACGCCCATGATCTGGGTGAGGGACAGTGCCTGATGGGTAGTTTAACTGGGGCGGTTGCCTCCTAAAGGGTAACGGAGGCGCCCAAAGGTTCCCTCAGCCTGGTTGGCAATCAGGTGTTGAGTGCAAGTGCACAAGGGGGCTTGACTGTGAGACTGACAGGTCGAGCAGGGACGAAAGTCGGGACTAGTGATCCGGCACCTCCTGGTGGAAGGGGTGTCGCTCAACGGATAAAAGGTACCCCGGGGATAACAGGCTGATCTTGCCCAAGAGTCCATATCGACGGCATGGTTTGGCACCTCGATGTCGGCTCGTCGCATCCTGGGGCCGGAGTAGGTCCCAAGGGTTGGGCTGTTCGCCCATTAAAGCGGCACGCGAGCTGGGTTTAGAACGTCGTGAGACAGTTCGGTCCCTATCCGCCGCGCGCGTAGGATACTTGAGGAAGGCTGTCCCTAGTACGAGAGGACCGGGACGGACGGACCTCTGGTGTGCCAGTTGTCACGCCAGTGGCATGGCTGGTTGGCTATGTTCGGAAGGGATAACCGCTGAAGGCATCTAAGCGGGAAGCCTGTTCCAAGATGAGGTATCCCACCCTTTGTGGGTTAAGGCCCCCAAGAGACGATTGGGTTGATAGGCCAGATATGGAAGCACAGTAATGTGTTGTCGAGTTGACTGGTACTAATAGGCCGAGGACTTGCCCACGAAGAGGCTACGCATCCACTCTACGGTTCTGAAACACCACACCACCACCCACGCTCCCCGGGGCGTGGTGGGTGTGTGTTGTTTCGGAGTGTTTCGGTGGTTACAGCGTCAGGGAAACGCCCGGTCCCATTCCGAACCCGGAAGCTAAGCCTGACAGCGCCGATGGTACTGCAACCGAAGGGTTGTGGGAGAGTAGGACACCGCCGAACCCAACATGAAGTAGCAGGGGCCCCGGTCCGAGAACCCAACACAACGGGTTCTCCCGGGGCCCCTCCTGCTATCCACCCCCAAGTGGCCCCCTTCCACGAGACGCGCTCCTTCCACGACACGCTCCTCCTGCGGGACGGCCCGCTCCCACGGCGCGTCCCTCCCTCGAGACGCGCTCCTTCCGCAGCGCGCGCCCCCTTCGCACACAGCAAACCTGCCCCCCGAGACGGACCCTCCGCCGAGACGCTTCTCCCGCGAGAGGCCCCTCCGCCGGCGGCCCCGCTCCCTCGGGCGGCCTTCCCGCAAAACGACCGTCGACGCTGGGACCGTCCAGGAGTCGTCGCGGTCGTCTGGCGGTGGCGCACCGCTGCCGGAGTGGGAGGCCACGGGACACCAAAGATCGGCCGTGAGCCACCCAAGAACGGCCACGAGCCGATCAAGAGCCGAGGTAGCGCAACACTGCGAGTACTCGGCGGCTGTATCCGGCTGCCTGGGGTAGGTCGAGTTTGTCGAAAATGGCGTTCACGTGCTTCTCGACCGCGCTTTGCGAGATGTACAACAGCTCCGCGATGCCGGCGTTCGTGTGTCCCTGTGCCATTTTCTCGAGTACGCCGCGTTCACGCGGGCTGAGTTTGCCCAGCGCATCCTCGTGGGACGTGCGGGCGACCAGGCGCCGCACGACCTCGGGGTCGAAGGCGGCGCCACCTTCGGCGACCCGTTCCAGCGCGTCGAGGAATTCGCCGACCTGCGCCACGCGGTCCTTGAGCAGGTAGCCGACGCGGCCGCCGTCTCCGCCGATGAGCTTGGCGGCGTACCGCTTCTCCACGTACTGCGAGAGGACGAGCACCCCGATTTCCGGCCAGTTCTCCCGAATACGGACAGCGGCGCGCACACCTTCGTCGGTGTGGGTCGGCGGCATCCGGACGTCGGTGACGACGACATCGGGCCGGTGGACCTCGGCCGCTGCCAGGAGCGCTTCGCCGTCACCGACGGCTGCGACGACGTCGTGGCCTTCCTCGGCCAGCAGCCGCAACAGGCCTTCGCGCAGCAGCGTCGAGTCCTCCGCAAGAATCAGTCGCACGGCAGCACCGCACGCACGACCGTCGGACCGCCGTCCGGACTGTTCACCGTGAACTCCCCATCCGCTGCCGCCACCCGGCGGACCAGGCCGGCGAACCCGCCTGTGCCGCCGATCCGCGCCCCGCCGTGACCGTCGTCGGCGATCTCCACCACGACGTTCCGGCCATTGTCGGCCCGACGAACCTCGATGGTGACCCTCGTCGCGCCAGCGTGCTTGGTGGCATTGGTGACCGATTCGGACGCCACGAAGTAGACCACGGTCGCCAGCGCGGGTGGGAGCGGCTCGGCCGGCTCGTACCGTAGCTCAACCGGCAGCGCGGCACGTTCGGCGAGCGACTCGAGCGCAGCGTCGAGTCCGCTCTCGTCGAGTGCGATCGGATACACGCGCCAGGCGACGTCACGCAGTTCGCGCAGCGCCTCCTGCGACTGCTCGTGCGCCTGCCGGACCAGGTCGGGGTCGTCCGTGCGCCGGGCTCGGCCGAGCAGCAAGCCCAACGCGACGAGTCGCTGCTGGACACCGTCGTGCAGATCGCGTTCGATGCGGCGCCGCTCCTCGTTCACCGCTTCGACGACTTGCGCGCGGCTGGTGGCGAGGTGGGACACGCGGCGCACCAGCAGGTCCCGATGACTCGGGCCGAGGAACCGCCGGGCCAGCCGCCGATCCAGCGTGGCGACGCCGGCGATCCCTTGTGCGCACAGGTAAGCCGCGATTGCCGCCAGCAAGGTGATCAACAGCCACCCGGCGACGGTGCCGGCGCCCTGCCCGCCGGGCGCGCGCCCGGTGACCAGCTGCCGGGCGTAGAACACGGCGACGAGCACTCCCGCGCCGACGCACGCCCACACGCCCAGCGCGAGCAGGCCGACGAGAGCACGCAGGGCGAGGTACTGCAACGCCCGGCGACCGTCGTAGTCGTCCCCGTTGGGAGCGTCCAGGAACCGCTGCAGCCGGGCCCGTTCGACCTCCGCGAGTACCCGGGCGCCGCGCAAGACAGCTCGGCGCGGCGTGGGGACGGCGAGCAGCGGGGTACCGAGGAGGACATACGGCAGCTCAGCGAGCGTGGTCAACGCACCGAGCCCGACCCCCGCGGCCGTACGCGCAGCGTAGGTGATCACCGATCGAGATTAGCCAAACCGGACAACTCCGCCTATTGCGGTTTTCCGCATTTTTCCCGGTGGCGTTCAGCAATGTTTCGCCGGCCGCGGATTCCTACGTTCGACGGCATGACCTTCCTGCTGACCAGCACACCCGCAGAACCGATGTCCGGACTGGCAGGCTGGGCCGTCGGGCTCATCGACCAGCTCGGCGGCCTCGGCGCCGCGATCATCGTCGGGCTCGACAACCTGTTTCCGCCGATCCCCAGCGAACTCGTGCTGCCACTCGCCGGATTCTCCGCAAGCCGCGGCGCGTTCACCCTGCTCGGAGCCTTGCTCTGGACGACGCTCGGCTCACTGGCCGGCGCGGTGATCGTCTACTGGCTCGGTGCGCTGCTCGGCCGCCATCGCACTCGGGCGCTGGTGAGCCGCATCCCGCTGATGGCCTCAGCGGACTTCGACCGGACGGAAGCGTGGTTCACCCGCCACGGTGGCAAGGCGGTGTTCCTCGGGCGGATGGTGCCGATCTTCCGCAGCCTGATCTCTCTGCCCGCCGGGGTCGAGCGCATGCCCTTCGGCCGGTTCCTGCTGCTGACGACGGCGGGCAGCCTGCTGTGGAACACGGCGTTCGTCCTCGCCGGGTATCTGCTCGGCGAGAGCTGGTCGGTGGTCGACCGGTACGCGTCGGTGTTCCAGTACCTCGTGCTGGCAGCGGTCGCGGTGGCGCTCGGGCTGTTCGTCGTGGTCCGGCTGCGCGCCCGGGCACGCGCCGGATCGTGACCTCGCCCACCGGCCCCACCGGCCCCACCGGCCCCACCGGCCCGAACCGGTCCCGACCCGCACTCGACCGGCACTCAACCGAACCGCACGGCCGGCACTCAACCGGCTCTGAACCGGACCGCACGGCCGACCGGCCCGGTGGAGCACACCCGGCACCCGGACCGCCCCGGCCGGCGTCCGTACCCTGGACGGCGTGACCCGCCTGCTGATCATCCAACCCGATGCCACCGACCCGATCGGTCCGCTCGGTGACTGGCTCGCCGAGGCCGGTGCCGAGCTGGACGTCCGGCTTCCGCCGGAGCAGGACGTTCCGGCGAGCCTCGACGGGTACGCGGGTGTCGTCTGCCTCGGCGGCGGGATGAACGCGCTCGACGACGGCAGGCATCCCTGGCTCGCCGACGTCCGGAAGGTGCTCGCGTCGGCGGCGGGCAAGCGGGCGCCCACGCTCGGGGTCTGCCTCGGGGCCCAGCTGCTCGCCGCCGCCACCGGCGGGCAGGTCGCGGTCGGCGAGGACGGGCCCGAGGTCGGGCCGTCGCTCGTGTCGAAGAAGGACGCGGCCTGGACCGATCCGCTGTTCGCCGAGCTGCCGCTGGTGCCCGACGTCCTCCAGTTCCACAGCGACGTCGTCAGGCGGCTTCCGCCCGGGGCCGAGCTACTCGCCTCGTCGCCGCGCTACCACAACCAGGCCTTCCGGCTGAACGGCTGCGCCTACGGCATCCAGTTCCACATCGAGACCACGCCGGACGTGGTCCGTGCCTGGGCGGAATCCGCACCACAGATGGCGGAACTCACCCGTCCGGGTGGGTTGGCGGCGGAGTCGCTGAGCACGCTGCACGCGGATCTGGCCGAAACCTGGCGTCCGTTCGCCCACCGGTTCGTCCGGTTGGCGGCCGGGGAGCTGACGATGGCGCCGGACGGTCAACACCGGTTGCCGCTGGTCTGACGCGAGATGGCCATCTCACGTACGGCTCCTTAACGATTCACCCGATTGGTCAGGTACCTTGCGAGTGGTGTATCCGTAGGGTTCGGAGGTCGGGGTGGACCCCTCGCTGCTCGTCGCGGTCGTGATCATCACGGCCCTCGTTTTCGATTTCACCAACGGCTTCCACGACACGGCGAACGCGATGGCCACGTCCATCGCGACGGGTGCGCTGAAACCCAAGATCGCGGTCGCGATCTCGGCGGTGCTCAACCTGGCCGGCGCCTTCCTGTCCGTCGAGGTCGCCAAGACGATCTCCAGCGGTCTGGTCGACGAGACGAGAATCGGCCCTTCCATCGTGTTCGGTGGTCTGATCGGCGCGATCGTGTGGAACCTCTTCACCTGGTACGTCGGGCTGCCCTCCAGCTCCTCGCACGCCCTGTTCGGCGGGCTCATCGGCGCCACCTGGGTGTCGGCGGGGGCGGATTCGGTGCATTTCACCAAAATCGTGGACAAAGTCCTGCTGCCGGCCGCGGCCTCGCCGGTGATCGCCGGTGTCGTGGCCGCCGCGGTGACCTACCTCGTGTACCGGTTCCTCGTCCGCCGCCGCGGTGGACGAGGGTTCCGGGTCGGCCAGATCGTCTCCGCCTCCCTGGTCTCCCTCGCCCACGGCACGAACGACGCGCAGAAGACCATGGGTGTCATCACATTGACGCTGGTCGCCGCGGGCAGTCTTCCCGCCGGTTCCGCGCCCCCGGTGTGGGTGATCGTCAGCGCTGCCGCCGCGCTGGCGCTCGGCACCTACCTCGGTGGCTGGCGGATCACGCACACGCTGGGCCGTGGGCTCACCGACATCGAAGGGCCGCAGGGCTTTTCCGCGCAGACCAGCAGCGCCGTCGTCATCCTGCTGAGTTCGCACCTGGGTTTCCCGCTCTCGACCACGCACGTCTGCTCCGGCGGCATCATCGGCTCCGGCGTCGGACGGCGCGAGGCGCCGGTGCGCTGGCGGATGGCCGGCCGGATGGTGATCGCCTGGCTGTTCACGCTTCCGGCCGCGGCACTGGTCGGAGCCGCCGCGGGCAAGCTCACCTCGCTCGGCACGGCAGGCACCGTGACCGTCGGCGTGCTGGGGATCGTCTTCGCCGCCGGCATCTACCTGCTGTCCCGGCGCAAGCCGATCACCGCGCACAGCTTCCACGTTCCCGAGCCGTCCGCGGCCGACACCGAACCGGATCGGCTCGCGGCCTGAACCGGGATGCAGTCTGCTGAAGCAGCTCGTCTCCGGCTACGGTGAGAGCGATGGCAGAGCGCGCACGTACGGCCTCTTCGGCGGCCAGGTACGGCTTCACCGACACTCGGGCGGACAGTCTGTTGCGCGCGGCGGGTTGGTGGGACGCCGCGGGCCCGGTCGACGACGCCTTCGACGTACTCACGGCCTTGTCGCGCGCCGCCGACCCGGACCTCGCGCTGCTCAGCTTCGACCGGATGCGCGAAGCCGACGAAGACGGCTGGGCCGAGCTGGAACGCACGCTTCGGCAGAACCGCACCTTCCGCGGCCGCCTCGTGAGTGTGCTCGGCATGTCGACCGCGCTGGCCGACTTCCTCGTGGCCAACCCCGGCGAGTGGCGCTGTCTGGTGGACAACCGCTGTACGGTGCCGGAAAACTTCACCGAACGGCTGCTCGAGCGGCTTCGGCAGGACGACGGGGCGTACGCGACCGGTCTCGCCGCCGAACAGGCGTTGCGCGCTGCTTATCGCGGGCTGCTCCTCGGTATCGCCGCGGGGGATCTCGGTCACCTCGTGGAGCCCGGGCTGGAGCAGCCGCCGTTCCGGGAAATCGCGAGTCAGCTCACGGTTCTGGCCGAAGCGGCGCTGACCGCCGGGCTCGCCGTGGCGGAGCAGGAGGTCGGCGCCCAGGCCGCCGGATCGCTCGCGGTGATCGCGATGGGCAAGACCGGTGGCCGCGAGCTGAACTACGTGAGCGACGTCGACGTCATCTTCGTGGGCGCCGGCGACCTCAGCGTGTCGACCCGGCTGGCCAGCACGATGATGCGGGTGGTCGGCAAGGCGTGTTTCGAGGTCGACGCGGCGCTGCGGCCCGAAGGCAAGAGCGGTGCCCTCGTGCGCACCCTCGAAGGACACACCGCCTACTACCAGAAGTGGGCGAACACCTGGGAATTCCAGGCGTTGCTGAAGGCCCGCCCGGTGGCAGGCGACGCGGAACTCGGGCGGCAGTACGCGGAAATGGTCGCGCCGATGGTGTGGTCGGCGGCCGACCGGGACAACTTCGTCACCGAGGTGCAGCAGATGCGCCGCCGGGTGGAGAACCACGTGGCCGCCGAACTCCTCGAGCGGGAACTGAAGCTCGGTCGGGGCGGGCTCCGCGACGTCGAGTTCGCCGTGCAGCTGCTGCAGCTCGTGCACGGGCGGGTCGACCCGGACCTGCACTCACCGTCCACTTTGGATGCGTTGGAGGCGCTGGGTTCCGGCGGCTACGTCGGCCGGGCCGACGCCGCCGAGATGAGCGCGTCGTACGAATTCCTGCGCACGGTGGAACATCGGCTGCAGTTGCGCCGGATGCGGCGGACGCACCTGTTCCCCGAGGCGACGGATACGGCGGAACTGCGGGTGCTGGCGCGCGGGTGTGGCATCAGCCGGTCCCGTGGCCGCACCCAGGGGGAGGCGCTGCTGGCCGAATTCCGCCGGCACGCGCAGGGCATCCGCCGTCTGCATGAGAAGGTGTTCTACCGGCCGCTCCTGCAATCGGTGGCGAACGTGCCGACGGAAGCGTTGCGGCTCACCACGAAACAGGCGGCCAGCCGGCTCGCCGCGCTGGGATACGCCGCGCCCGAAGGCGCGCTCCAGCACATCAAGGCGCTCACCTCGGGGGTGTCGCGGCGGGCGGCCATCCAGCAGGCGCTGCTTCCGGTCCTGCTCGACTGTCTCGCCGATACGCCCGATCCCGACGGCGGCCTGCTTTCCTACCGCAAGGTTTCCGAAGCGCTCCAGGAAACGCCGTGGTACCTGCGGGTGCTGCGGGACGAGGGTACCGTCGTCGAACGACTGGCGTTCCTGCTCGGCACGTCGAACCTGGTGCCCGACCTGCTCGTCCGCGCGCCGGAAGTACTGCAGCTGCTGGGAGATCCGGCCCGGTTGACCGGGCGTGCCCCGGCGGAGGTGGCGACGTCGTTGCGCGCCGCCGTGCGCCGTCAGCCGGGTCCGAGCGCCGCGGTGGCCGCGGCACGATCCTTGCGGCGGCACGAAATGCTGCGGATAGCGTGCGCGGACCTGTTGGGGTTGATGGAAGTTCCCGAGGTGTGCGCTGCGCTGTCGAGCGTGTGGGTGGCGGTGCTGCAGGGCGCGCTGTCGGCCGCGTACCGGCAGCGGCAGGCCGAGCTGGGCCGTACGCCGGCGACGGTGGCGGTGATCGGCATGGGCCGGCTCGGCGGCCTCGAACTGGGTTACGGATCCGATGCCGACGTCATGTTCGTCTGCGCTCCCGCGGAAGGCGTTTCCGACGCCGATGCGGTGCGGTTCGCGTCGTCGGTCGCGGAGACCGTGCGGAAGATGCTCGGTACCCCGAGCGCGGATCCGTCGCTGGTCGTGGACGCGGATCTGCGTCCGGAGGGACGCAGCGGGCCCCTGGTGCGCACGCTCGACTCGTACCGCGCGTATTACCAGCGCTGGGGTGAGGCCTGGGAGGCGCAGGCGCTGCTGCGTGCCCGTTTCGTCGCCGGCGACGAGGAGCTGGGCCGGCGTTTCCTCGAGACGATCGACCCGATTCGCTACCCGGACGGCGGACTGGACCCCGCGGGGGCCCGGGAGATCCGGCGCATCAAGGCGCGGGTGGAGACCGAGCGGATGCCGCGCGGCGCCGACCCGACCCGGAACCCGAAACTCGGCCGCGGCGGGCTGGCGGACGTCGAGTGGACCGTCCAGCTGCTGCAGCTGCAGCACGCGCACGAGGTGCCGGCCCTGCGCACCACGTCGACCCTGGACGCGCTCACCGCGCTCGCCGAGGCGGGGCTCGTGCCGGCCGAATCGGCGGAGTCGCTGCGCGAGGCCTGGCTGCTCGCCACGCGCGTGCGGGGCGCCGGGATGCTCGTACGGGGCAAGGCGGTCGACGAGGTACCCAGTTCGGGCCGCGACCTCGCCGCGGTGGCGCGGGTGTTCGGGTACTCGGTCGACGAGGATCCGGGCGAATTCCTCGACACCTATCGCCGGGTGACGCGCCGCGCCCACGCCGTGGTCGAAGAGCTCTTCTACGACAACTAGCCTGTGCCGGTGACCGATCGCGAACCGTTCAGCATCCGGATCAAGGTGCGCCAGTACGAACTCGACTCGCTGGGGCACCTCAACCACGCCGTGTACCACTCCTACGGCGAGGTCGCCCGCCTGGAGGTCTTCGCCGCCGCGGGCGACGAACGGCTGCGGGAATCGGGCCTCGCCGCGGTACTGCTGGAATCGCACATCGTCTACCGCCGGGAACTGCGTTCCGGCGACGAGGTCGACGTGACCTGCGATGCCTCCTTCGGCGAGGGCAAGGTCTTCTGGATGACCTCCCGCATCGTCAAGCTCGACGGCACCCTCTCCGCCGAGATCACGTGCACGGTCGGGCTGATGGATCTGGAACGTCGCAAGCTCGTCGCGGACCCGCGCGGGCATTTCGAACGGGCAGGCGTGGACCTGAAGGTGCTTTCGACTCAGGAGTGACCGGGCGGCCCGCTCACTCCCCGCAGCGCGGGCACCGCACCCGCATTCCCCGCCACACCAGGTCCACCGTGGCTTCCGCCTCGGCTTTCCAGTTCTCCTCGGTCAGGTACAGCAGGCCACCGAGGCCGCGCATCAGAGTTTCGGCCGTCAGGTCCGCGCGGATGGTGCCCGCGTCCACGTTGGCCTGGCGCAGGGATTCGAGAGCGTCGAGCATCGACACGTACTTCGGCAGAGCGCCGGGGATGGCCTGCAGCGCGGTGGACAGGCCGCGTTTGGTCATCATGTAGTGCGCGAGGTGATCGACCACCCAGGCCCGGAACGCGTCCTCCGGAGAATGCCGCTCCAGCAGCGCGGGCACGACCTCGACCAGGTGACGTACTTCGCGGTCGTACACGGCCAGGATCAGGTCTTCCGGGGTGGGGAAGTGCCGGTAGACCGTTCCGACGCCGATTTCGGCGCGCTTCGCGATGGCGTTGTAGGACAGCGCCCCGGTTCGCTTCAGCGATTCGGCCGCGGCGACCAGGATGCGTTCGTGGTTGCGCCGGGTGTCCGCCCGCCGCGGGCTGACCGGCATGCTTCCCTCCTGGGTATCGTGGGGTTCCCGGGCGCACCGTAGTACACCTGGAGTGCACCTGGAGCAGCTCCAGTTCGTTGCGGAGCGGATTGTAATCCGCTAGCCTCGGTCAGGCGAGCCGAAGCGGATTATTATCCGGATCGGCGTATACCCGAAACGGCCGCCACCACCACGACTATGCCGCCGGACGTCCGTGGACGCTCCGCGGGAAAGAGATCCCAGTGGACATCTCCCTTGAAATCAACGGCAGCACCGAGGAGCTGAGCGTCGAACCCGGCGTCACGCTGCTCGACGCGCTGCGGGAACGGCTCGGCATCACCGGGCCGAAGAAGGGCTGCGACCGCGGCCAGTGCGGTGCCTGCACCGTGCACGTCGACGGCAAGCCGGTGCTGTCCTGCCTGACCCTCGCCGCCACCGTGCGCGAACCCGTGACCACCGTGGAAGGACTGTCCACCGAGGACGAGCTGCATCCGGTGCAGCAGGCGTTCGTGGAGCAGGACGCGCTGCAGTGCGGGTTCTGCACCTCCGGGCAGGTCATGTCCGCGGTCGCCGCGGTGCGCCAGGACGTGCCCGACGTGCGCGAGTTCATGTCCGGCAACATCTGCCGCTGCTCGGCGTACCCGAACATCGTCAAGGCGATCGAACAGGCGAGGCAGGCCGATGCGACCGTTTGAGCTGACCGCACCCACCACGGTCGAGGACGCGCTCGGCTCCGCCGGCACCTTCCTGGCCGGTGGCACCACCCTCGTGGACCTGATGAAGCTCGACGTCCTCACCCCGCAGCAGGTGCTGGACATCAACGAACTCCCGCTCCGCGGCATCGACACCGCCGACGGCCTGCGGTTCGGCACGCTGGAGCGGATGGCCGACGTCGCCGCGCATCCCGGCGTGTACCCGGCGATCTCGAAGGCGCTGCTGCTGAGCGCTTCGCAGCAGCTGCGGAACATGGCGAGCATCGGCGGCAACCTGATGCAGCGCACACGGTGCTCGTACTTCCGCGACGTGACCATGCCGTGCAACCGGCGGGATCCCGGCAGCGGATGTCCGGCGATCAACGGTGCGAACCGGATGCACGCGGTACTGGGCACCAGCGACGCGTGTGTGGCCACGCACGCCAGCGACGTCGCGGTCGCGCTGGTCGCGCTCGACGCGGAGGTCGAGCTGACCAGCGCCGACGGCGTCCGCACGGTGGCGCTGGACGACTTCTACCGCGTCCCGGGCGCCACTCCGGAGGTGGAGAACGACCTGCGCCCCGGCGAACTGATCACCGAGGTCCGGGTGCCCCGGCTCGACTGGGCCGCGAATTCCACCTACGTGAAGGTGCGGGACCGGCAGTCGTACGAGTTCGCGTTGTGCTCGGCGGCGGTCGCGCTCGACGTGCGGGACGGGCGGATCGCCGACGCACGCGTCGCGGCCGGGGGAGTGGCGACGGTGCCGTGGCGGCTGAAGGCCGTCGAGGCGGCGCTGCGCGGTCAGCCCGCCACCGAAGAGTCCTTCACCCACGCCGCGTCGGTCGCGGCGGAGGGGGCGCGTCCGTTGTCCGCCAACGGGTTCAAGCCCTCCCTGCTGAAGCGGACCATCATCCGCGCGCTGCTGGAACTGACCGAAGGGAACGGCCGATGACCGCCAGGCTGGACGCCACGCCGAAAGTCACCGGGCGGGCCAAGTACGCGGTGGACCACAACCTCCCCGGCATGGCGTACGGCTACGTCGTGCTCAGCACGATCGCGAGCGGCCGGATCGAGGCCATGGACGTGACCGCGGCGAAGGGCGCCCCCGGGGTGCTCGCCGTGTTCACGCCGTTCGACGTGCTGAACCTGTCCACCGCGTCGTCGCCGATGATGGGTGAGACGTGGGTTCCGCTGCGCAGCACCGACGTCGCCTACCGTGGCCAGCCGATCGGCATCGTCGTGGCGGAGACGTTCGAGCAGGCGCGGGACGCCGCCGCGCTCGTCGAGGTGTCGTACCAGGAAACGCCGGCGCGGACGTCGTTCGAGGACGGTCTCGCCACCGCCGAGGACGCTCCCGGCGGCGTCCAGGGCAACGAAGCGGCGATCTCGGTGCTGGCCTCCGGCATCGAGTCCATTGAGGACGCTCTCGCGGCCAGCCCGGTCGTCGTCGAGGGAACCTACCGCACGGCAGCGCAGAACCACGCGGCGATGGAGCCGCATTCCGCCGTCGCGGCCTGGGAGAACGGCGAACTGACCGTCTACAGTGGAAACCAGGGCGCCAACCTGCAGGCGACGGAGCTGGCCGGGGCGCTGAACGTGCCGGAATCCGCGGTGCACGCGGTGAACCCGTACGTCGGCGGCGCGTTCGGCGGCAAGGGCCGCACGTCGGTGCCGGCGTTCCTGGCGGCGGCCGCGGCCAGGGAGTTGGGGCGTCCGGTGAAGTGCTCGTTCACCCGGGAGCAGGTTTTCACCGGGACCGCGAACCGGCCGGAGACCCTGCAGAAGGTCGCGCTCGGCGCGGACGAGAACGGCACGCTGCTGGCGGTGCGGCACGACTCCTGGTCGAGCACGCCGATGGACCGTTCGTTCGTGGAGCCGACCTCGCACGGCACGTCGCGCGAGTGGTACGCCACGCAGAACATGGCCATCAGCCAGAAGGCAGTGCCGCTGAACATCCCGCTGACCACGTTCATGCGGGCGCCCGGCGAGGCGCCCGGCTCGTTCGCGCTGGAGAGCGCGATGGACGAGCTGGCCATCGCGCTCGGGATGGACCCGATCGAACTGCGGCGGCGCAACAGCTCGATCGCCCCGCCGGGCAACGATCTGCAGTGGTCGAGCAAGCACCTCGACGAGTGCTACTCGATCGGCGCGCAGCGGTTCGGCTGGGCGGAGCGGACCCCGAACGGGCGTGTGGACGGCGATTGGCTGGTCGGCATGGGCACCGCGACCGCGATGTTCCCCGCGCTGCTGTTCCCGGCCACGGTCGGGATCACCCTCAACGCGGACGAGACCGCGGTGGTCTCGACCAGTGGTGCGGACCCGGGCACCGGCCTGCTGACGATGCTGTCCGCGATCGGCGCGGAGTCGCTGGATCTCCCGCCGGAGCGGATCACGCCGCAGCTGGGCGACTCCCGGTACCCACCGGGCGGGATGTCCGGCGGCTCGACCGCGACGGCGAGCACCGGCACGGCCATCGTGGTCGCCGCGGCGGAGGCCATCGACGCGCTGGTCGCCTTGGCCGCAGCCCCGGGGTCGCCGTTCGAGGGCCAGGAGGTCACCTACGCCGACGGCCGGGTGCACGGCTCCAGCGGCACCCTGAGCTTCGGCGAACTGCTCCGGGCGCTGCGGCGTGAATCCCTGTCGGTCAAGGGCTCGGCCGGTCCGGGTGAGGAACGCACGAAGCATTCGTTCGGCTCGTTCGGTGCGCAGTTCTGCGAGGTCCGGGTGCACCGGCTGACCGGAGAGGCACGCGTGTCGCGGATGCTCGGCGTGTTCGACGCCGGCCGGATCATCAGCGACAAGCTGGCCCGCAGCCAGCTGTCCGGCGGCATGATCTGGGGTGTTTCCGCGGCTCTGCACGAGGGTCTGGAACTCGAGCCCGACGGCAGGCTGGCGAATGCCGACCTGGCGAGCTACCTGGTTCCGGTGAACGCGGACATCCCGGAGATCGACGTCGAGTTCGTGTCGTACCCGGACACGTTCTACAGCCCGGTGGGCGCCCGCGGGGTCGGCGAAGTCGGCATCGTCGGCGTGGCCGCCGCGATCGCGAACGCGATCTGCAACGCGACCGGCATCCGCGTCCGGCACATCCCGATCACGATCGAGGACCTGCTGGTCGACTGACCGGAGTGGTCCCGGGACGAGCGGATCGTCCCGGGACCACCACGGTTCACGACCGCTGGTCGGGGCTGGCCTGCGGGAGCGCCGCGCTGTCGCTGCCGTAGGTCCGGGAGTCGGCCTTCACGGTGTAGACCTCCCACGGTTCCCGGCCGGGGCCGTGCACCCACACTTTGTCCTGAACGGCGTAGCAGCAGGTCGCGTTGTCCTCGGTCAGGGTTTCGAGACCTTCGCCGGTGAGGCGCTTGCTCGCCTCGTCGACCTGCTCGGTCGATGCGACCTCCACGCCGAGATGGTCCAGCGCCGTGTCCTGGCCTGGTTCTCCTTCCAGGAGCACGAGTTTGAGTGCGGGTTCGGTGATGGCGAAGTTGGCGTAGCCGGGCCGGAGTTTGGCGGGCTCGGTGTCGAACAGCTTCGAGTAGAAGTCGATCGAGCCTGGCAGGTCACCGACGCGCAGTGCGAGCTGAACCCGGGACATGGACGCTCCTTGGATAGACGTTCATCGAATTAAGCTGCGGTCCAGATTGCCGCTTGGTTAGAAGTCTGTCAATATAGGCAGATGTCGAAGCAACTGCCGATCGACGCGATGGACGCGTGCTGCTCCCCGCTGGCGCGCGAGCCGCTGACCGACAATCAGGCGGTGGAGCTGTCGAAGCTGTTCAAGGCGATGGCCGACCCGGTGCGGCTGCGGTTGCTGTCGTTGGTCGCCTCGCACGTCGGTGGCGAGGCGTGCGTGTGCGACTTGACCGATGCGTTCGACCTGACCGGCCCGACGATCTCGCACCACCTCAAGGTGTTGCGCGAATGCGGTCTGATCACCGGGGAGCGGCGCGGCACCTGGGTGTACTACCGCGTCCACCCCGAGGTGCTGGCCCGGCTGTCGGCCGTGCTGGTGCCCGGTGACGCGCCGGCGTTGGCATGACCGTGAAGCAGGACGTTTCCGTGGCCGGAAAGCTGTCCACACTGGACCGTCTGCTGCCGGTGTGGATCGCCGCCGCGATGGTGACCGGACTGCTGGCCGGCCGGTGGATTCCCGGGCTGGGCGGCGTGCTGAACGCGGTGTCGGTGGACGGGATCTCGCTGCCGATCGCGGTCGGGCTGCTGGTGATGATGTACCCGGTGCTGGCGAAGGTCCGCTACGACCGGCTGTCCACGGTGACTGCCGACCGCCGGCTGTTGTGGCCGTCGCTGGTGCTGAACTGGCTGGTCGGTCCGGCGCTGATGTTCGCGCTGGCGTGGCTGCTGCTGCCCGAGCTGCCCGAGTACCGGACCGGGCTGATCATCGTCGGGCTCGCCCGCTGCATCGCCATGGTGATCATCTGGAACGACCTGGCCTGCGGTGACCGCGAGGCCGCGGCCGTGCTCGTCGCGCTGAACTCGGTGTTCCAGGTCGTCATGTTCGGCGTGCTCGGCTGGTTCTATCTGTCGGTGCTGCCCGGCTGGCTCGGCCTCGCGCGGACCGGGCTGAGCGTGTCCGGCTGGCAGATCGCCAAGAGTGTGCTCATCTTCCTGGGCATTCCGCTGGTCGCCGGATACCTGACGCGACGCTTCGGCGAGCGGGTGAAGGGGCGCCGCTGGTACGAGTCCCGGTTCCTGTCGAAGATCGGGCCGGTCGCGCTGTACGGGCTGCTGTTCACCATCGTGGTCCTGTTCGCGTTGCAGGGCGCGCAGATCACCAGCCGTCCACTCGACGTGGCCCGGATCGCACTGCCCCTGCTCGTCTACTTCGGACTCATGTGGGCCGGGTCGTACGCGCTGGGCAGGGCCGTCGGCCTGTCGTACGAACGAACCACGACGCTCGCGTTCACCGCCGCGGGCAACAACTTCGAGCTCGCCATCGCCGTCGCGATCGCCACGTTCGGCGCGACCAGCGGACAAGCGCTGGCCGGAGTCGTCGGCCCGCTCATCGAGGTCCCCGTCCTCGTCGCCCTGGTCTACGTGTCACTCGCGTTCCGGCGCCGGTTCGCCGCCGCCACACCCGCGTGATTCCCCCGGCCCGCACAGAAACGGGACGGCGACCGGGGTGTTCCCCGCGGCCGCCGCCCCGTGTCCGAGGAGCCGTCCCTTCAGGACGGCCGGAGTGGATCACACGTCGTAGTACAGCGAGAACTCGTACGGGTGCGGACGCAGCCGCAGCGGGTCGATCTCGTTCTCGCGCTTGTAGGAGATCCACGTGTCGATCACGTCGGGCGTGAAGACGCCACCCTCGAGCAGGAAGTCGTGGTCGGCTTCCAGGGTGTCGAGGACCGTGCCGAGGTCGCCGGGGACCAGCTTGACGTTCTTTGCCTCCTCGGGCGGCAGCTCGTAGAGGTCCTTGTCGATCGGCTCCGCGGGCTCGATCTTGTTCTTGATGCCGTCGAGGCCGGCCATCATCATGGCGGAGAAGGCCAGGTACGGGTTGCCGGAGGAGTCCGGGCAGCGGAACTCGGCGCGCTTGGCCTTCGGGTTGTTGCCGGTGATCGGAATGCGCACGCACGCCGAGCGGTTGCGCTGCGAGTACACCAGGCTGACCGGCGCCTCGAAGCCCGGCACCAGGCGGTGGTAGGAGTTCACCGTCGGGTTGGTGAAGGCCAGCAGGCTCGGTGCGTGCTTGAGCAGACCGCCGATGTAGTGCCGCGCGGTGTCGGACAGGCCCGCGTAACCGGACTCGTCGTGGAACAGCGGCTGGCCGTCCTTCCACAGCGACTGGTGGCAGTGCATGCCCGAGCCGTTGTCGCCGGCCAGCGGCTTCGGCATGAACGTCGCGGTCTTGCCCGCGGCGAACACGGTGTTCTTCACGATGTACTTGAACAGCTGCAGGTCGTCCGCGGCGTGCAGCAGCGTGTTGAACTTGTAGTTGATCTCGGTCTGACCGGCGGTGCCCACCTCGTGGTGCGCGCGCTCGATCTCGAAGCCCTGGCTCTGCAGCTGGCGGACGATGTCGTCACGCAGGTCGGCGAAGTGGTCGACCGGCGGCACCGGGAAGTAGCCGCCCTTGAACTTCGTCTTGTAGCCCTGGTTGCCGCCTTCGGTGTCGGCGCCAGTGTTCCACCAGCCCTCGACCGAGTCGATCTCGTGGAACGACAGGTGTTCGGCGTCCTCGAAGCGGACCGAGTCGAAGATGTAGAACTCGGCCTCGGGACCGAAGAACACGTTGTCCGCGACCCCGTACTCGGCGATGTACTGCTCGGCCTTGCGCGCGATGTTGCGCGGGTCGCGGCTGTAGGCCTCGCGCGTGAACGGGTCGTGCACGAAGAAGTTGAGCGACAGCGTCTTCATCTTGCGGAACGGGTCGATCCGGGCCGTCTCGGGGTCCGGCAGCAGCAGCATGTCGGACTCGTGGATCGACTGGAAGCCGCGCACCGAGGATCCGTCGAAGGCCAGGCCCTCTTCGTAGGCCTCCAGGTCGAACGCCTTGGCGGGCACCGTGAAGTGCTGCATGACGCCCGGCAGGTCGCAGAACCTGACGTCGATGGACTCCACCTTCTCGTCGGCGATGAGGCGCTGGATGTCGTCTGGAGTAGTGGGCACCCTCGGTGACTCCTTCTCGTTCGTTACCGGCGGCTTTACTCTCTTCGGCTCACGCTATGAGCGCGGTGTTGCCCGACCGTCACCCGTATGTTTCGCCGGTGTTAACGGGTGGCCGGATACAGGCAGTCGACCAGGCAGAATGTGGTGCGCGCCACCGGCATACCCTGGACGGGTGGCGAGATGGACGGGTGAATGGCTGCCGGGCACCGGCGATCCCACGACGCGGGAGGATCCGCCGAAGTGGCCGGGGGCCAGGTTCGGGTTGCCCGAATCCGGCGTCGGCGCGGTCGCCGGCGGCGGGCAGCGGCTGCTCGCCCTGATCGTGGACCTGGTGTTCGCCTCGCTCGTGACCGCGCTGTTCCAGCCCTACGACCTGCAGAACGTGGCGGCGATGCAGACGTTCAACCTCTGGGCGGGGGCGGTGTGGGCGGTGCTCACCGTGATCGCGGTGACCTTCTTCGGCTTCACGCCGGGCATGGGGGTGCTCGGCATCCGCGTTGCGCGACTCGACGGCGTCGCCATGGTCGGCCCGTGGCGGGCGCTGGTGCGGATGGTGCTGACCGTGCTGATCGTGCCGCTGCTGGTGCGGAACGCGGACAGCCGCACCTGGCTTGACCGCGCCACCGGCACCGTGGTCATCCGGATGCGCTGACCTTTCCCGCGTCGCGGGGAAGGTCTCCTTCAGAGCGGCCTTCTCCGCGACCAGAGTGACCTTTTCCGCGACGCCGGGCAGACCTCCCCCAGAGCGGCCTTCCCGGCGCCGCGGGCCGGTGGTTGCCGGGCAGGTCAGCGGCGGCGGATGGTGCGCTGCACGTTGCGCATCTTCGCGCCGGCCGGCATCGGCCCCTTCGGCATGGCCGCGCCGCGCGAACCGAGCGCGGCGAGCTTCGCCTCCAGCGCGTCGACCTGGGCGGGCTTGAGGTTGCGCGGCAGCTTCGTGAGGTGGCTCTGCAGCTTCTTGAGCGGCACCTGCTTCTCTTCGTGCCCGATGGTGAAGTCGTAGATCGGGGTCTCGCCGATCAGCCGCGAGACGCGCTTCTTCTCCTGCGCGAGCAAGTTCTTCACCCGGTGCGGCGCGCCCTCGGCGACGAGCACCACGCCGGGGTGCCCGAGCACGCGGTGCACGGCGTCGAGCTGCGTGGTGGCGGCCACCGTCGGCGTCACCTTCCACTTGCCGCGCAGGTTCTCCAGCGCCCACGCGGCCGCGCCCGGCTGGCCGTCCGCCTTCGCGAAGACCGTGCGCTGCACCCGGCGGCCGAAGATGATCACGGCGAGCAGGACACCGAGCACGACGCCCAGCGGCAGCAGCGTCCACTGGATGTCGAAGAGGAACCCGATGCCGAAAAGCACCCCGGCCACGACCACGATCGAACCGACCATCCAGGGGATGAGCATCGGATCTTCGCGGCGTTGCATCTTGAACGCCTCGAACAGCTGCCCGCGCCGCGCCTTGCCGGCCGCGCGCTTCTCCCGCTTGGCCTCCTTGGCCGCTTCCTTGTCCTGCTTACCCGCCATCTGACCAGGATACGGCCGCGTGCCCGGCCACGAATCCGTCGGCCCCCTCTGCGAGGATCGCGGGGTGGCCACCGCATCGTCTTCGCAGAGCAGTCCACGCCGTCTCAGCTTGCTCGACGGGCTCGATCCCGAGCAGCGCGCCGCCGCGGCCGCGCCCCGCGGCCCGGTGTGCGTCCTGGCGGGGGCAGGCACGGGGAAGACGCGCACGATCACGCACCGTATCGCGCACCTGGTCCGTTCCGGGCACGTCGCACCTGGTCAGGTGCTTGCGGTCACCTTCACCACGCGTGCGGCAGGCGAGATGCGCACCCGGCTGCGCGGGCTCGGCGTCGAGGCGGCACAGGCGCTCACCTTCCACGCGGCTGCCCGCCGTCAGCTCCGCTACTTCTGGCCGCGGGTCGTGGGGGACCGGCCGTGGGACCTGGTCGACAACAAGTTCCGGCTGGTCGTGCAGGCCGCTCAGCGGCTGCGGCTGAGCACCGAAGCCGAGGTGGTGCGCGACCTCGCGAGCGAGATCGAGTGGAGCAAGGCTTCGCTGGTGTCGCCGGAGGAGTACGCGGCTGTCGCGGCACGTACGCAGCGGGCCACGCCGGCGCCGGTCGCGCAGGTCGCGGAGGTGTACCGGCAGTACGAAGAGCTGAAGACGGCCGCGCAGGTGCTCGACTTCGACGATCTCCTGTTGCACACCACCGCGGTGCTCGAGAAGCACGAAGCGGTCGCTGTCGAGTTCCGTGACCGCTACCGCTGCTTCGTCGTTGACGAGTACCAGGACGTCACGCCGTTGCAGCAGCGTCTGCTCGACGCGTGGCTCGGCGGCCGCGACGACCTCACTGTGGTCGGTGACGCCAACCAGACCATCTACTCGTTCGGCGGTGCCTCACCGCGGTCGTTGCTGGAGTTCACGAGGCGGTTCCCCGAGGCGACGGTGGTGCGGCTCGAGCGCGACTACCGGTCGACGCCGCAGGTGGTGTCGCTCGCGAACCGCGTGATCGGGGCGGCCCGCGGTCGTCCGGCCGGTTCGCGGCTGAAGCTCGTGGGCCAGCGCCCGGAGGGACCCGAACCGCGGTTCGCCGAGCACGAGGACGAAGCCGTCGAGGCCGCCGCCGTCGCGCGGCGGGTCCGCGAGCTGCTCGACGGCGGCGTCGCGGCGAGCGAGATCGCCGTGCTGTTCCGCGTGAACGCGCAGTCGGAGGCATACGAGCAGGCGCTCACCGAGGCCGGGATCCCGTATCTGATCCGCGGCGGCGAACGGTTCTTCCAGCGCGCCGAGGTGCGGCAGGCGATGTCGGCACTGCGCGCGGCGTCCGTCGAACCGTCTTCGGCGGAGCTCGTGACCGCAGTGCGTTCCGTTCTCGCGCGCGTCGGTCTCACCGAGCAGCCGCCGGCGGGTGGCGCCGCGAAGGAGCGGTGGGACGCGCTGCTCGCGCTCGTCGAGCTGGCCGAGGAGCTGGCGGCAGCAGTCGACGACGTGGACCTACCGCGGTTTGTGGCGGACCTTGAGCAGCGCGCGGCAGCCCAGCACCCGCCGACGGTCGAGGGCGTCACGCTGGCGTCGCTTCACGCCGCGAAGGGGCTCGAGTGGGACGCGGTGTTCCTCGTCGGGCTGTCGGAGGGCACGATGCCGATCCTTCACGCGGACGGTGACGACGCCGCCATCGAGGAGGAACGCCGGCTGTTCTACGTCGGCGTCACGCGGGCGCGTGAGCACCTGTCGTTGTCCTGGTCGCTCGCGCGCGGCCCGGGCAGCCGGCGCAACCGTCGGCGCAGCCGCTTCCTGTACGGGCTGATTCCGGAGGACCATCCGGCGGCGCGCATCGCGCGTGCCCAGCAGGCACCGAAGGCCGCCACGAAGGTGAACCGCTGCCGCATGTGCGGCGGTCCGCTGGTGCAGACCATGGAGGTCAAACTCGGCCGGTGCGCTCGGTGCCCGTCCACAGTGGATGAAGAACTGCTGGAGAAGCTGAAAGCCTGGCGGGGAGAGCGGTCCCGGGAGCTGAAGGTGCCCGCGTTCGTGGTGTTCACCGACGCCACGCTGATGGCGATAGCCGAACAACGACCGACCGACGACGGCGCACTCGTGTCGATCTCCGGCATCGGAGCCACGAAGCTGGCCCGCTTCGGCGCCGAGGTACTCGACGTGGTGCGCGACTCGGTACGGGGTTGATGCGGCACTGCGGTCGTGACCGCGGCGCTGCTAGGTGCCTGCGGTGGTGCCGGGTGACTGCGGCGGTGCGATGCGACGGTGCAGGGTGGCTGCGGTGGTGCGGTGTGGCTGCGGCGGTGCAGGGCTGGCCGCCGCGGGCAGGGTGGACCGCGGCGGGCGAATGACTGCAGCGGTGCGGGGTGACCGCGTCGATGCGTGATTGACCGCGTCGACGCGGTGATCGGTGCGGCGAACCCACTGCTCACGGACGATCTTCGTCGCTTCGGCAGAGATTTGGGAAAATCGGTTGCCCCCGTCTCGTGGGGGCAATAACCTGCTGGTACACCCGGGTGGAAGAGCCCGGTCTGGGGAAGCATGTGACGAGAGCCGCCCGGTGCGGTGAGCGTCCGGACAGCGAAAGGTGGTGTCAGTGAAGTGAACGGCAATTACACGTTGCTCATGAGCCCTGGCACCGGTCTGTCCGTTGGTGTCGACCCAGCCCAGCGCCAGGGAACCGGTGTGTCCGCTGCCTGCTTCGGAGCAGCACTCCGTCGTATCGAGCGCACGTGGACCCCGGCCGGCACCACTCGTGTGTCCGCGGTCGTCGCCGTGGACCCGCAGGTCGATGTCGATCTGCCGACCATCAAGCAGTTCCGTGTTCCGTTGTCGTTACGGGAGCGAAGTCCCTGACCTAGTCAGGACATCAGGCTCACGAAGGCCGCGGAACCGGTAACCGGATCCGCGGCCTTCGTGTTTTTTTGGCTGCCCAACCCCTGAGGAACAAGGTGTCCAGTCCGAACACCGTCCCGACCACCACCACACTGAAAAGGAGCACGGACATGTCATCCGCCATCGCACTCGCCGAGAGTGCCGTGACCGACGGGTTCGACGTCGGCATCGGTGACCTGCTCGACGGCGTGACCGACCCCGAGGTGCCCTGCCGCTCGCGCGACGCCGACCTGTGGTTCGCCGAATCACCGGCCGAGCTGGAGCGGGCGAAGGCGTTCTGCGCCGGCTGCCCGGTGCGCGACGCCTGCCTTGCCGGCGCCCTCGCCCGGCGCGAGCCGTGGGGAGTCTGGGGCGGCGAGATCTTCGAACGCGGCGTGGTGATCGCACGCAAGCGGCCCCGCGGCCGCCCGCGCAAGAACGCCACCCTCGAGACCGCCGTCACCACCACCGCCCGGAGCGCCGCCGCATGACCGTCGAACTGCTGACCACCCGCGATTACGAGGCCCGCACCGGAGAAACCGCCCGCGTGCAGCCGAAACCGAAGCAGAACAAGACTCAGGAGACCACGAAGATGTTGCTGCACGAAGAACTGTCCCGTGCCCGAATACGGGAAATCCACACCGCGGCCGAGACATGGCGCCCCTGGCGTCACGCCCGAGCCGCCCGCCGCTGGTCCCGCCTGGCCCGCTGGGCCGAAACCCACGCGGAACGCCACCGCATCCAGCACTGACCACGACCCGATTCCGGGCAGCCGCCTCTGTCACGGGGCGGCTGCCCGGAAGCGGGGTGGTTGCCTGGTGTCGGGTGGTCGCGCGGTGTCGGGTGGTTGCCTGGGCTCGGGTGGTCGGCTGGTGTCCGGTGGTTGCCTCGACTGGGGGGGGTAGCTGTCATCTCGGTCGCGCGGGTGGCCGCCCGAAATCGGGTGGTTGCGGCCGTGCTCCGGGTAGCTGCTGCTCCGGTTCCGAGAGCTGTTGCCGTGCTTCGTCACCGAAATCCGCACCTGGACCAGAAACCGGGTGGTGTGGAACCAGACCGCCTGTCGCTCTCCCGTTTGCCTGGTCGGCAGGTTCCGGCGGGGCAGGGAGTAAGCGCGGGGCAGGTGGGTGCCGTCGGGGGATCCGCCTGCCCGCGGTCGTTCGCGGGTGTTCAATGAGGCAATGTCCGCGCATAGTCACGATCACATCGACTGGGCTGATCGGCTCGCGTTGCTCCGTGCCGCCGACAGTCTCGACTCCGACGCGCAGGCGGCTGCTGCCGCCCGGCTTGTCGCGCGGCTTCCCGGCACGCCGACGGTGGTCGACCTCGGCTGTGGCGCGGGCGGGATGAGCACCCACTTCGCCCGGGAACTCGCTGCTCGCGACGGCGGCACGATCATCCTGGCGGACGCGACGCCCGAGCTTCTGGACGAGGCCGAGCGCGCTGTCCGCGCTGTGGCCGGCTCGGTCGTGGACGTGCGCGCCGTGCATGCCGACGCCGCCGACACCGACCTGCCGGAGACGTTGCCGGCCGCCGACCTGGTGTGGGCATCCCGGGTCGTGCACCACCTGCCGGACCAGCAGGCCGCGGTCGGCACGCTCGCCGCGGTGGTACGGCCGGGCGGGATCGTCGCGTTGTCCGAAGGTGGGTTGAGCTTTTCCTGCCTCCCTTGGGATCTCGGAATGGGCCGGCCCGGGCTCGAGGAGCGACTGCACGCCGCGCAGGCCGAGTGGTTCGTCGGGATGCGTGAAGGCATCGACGGCTCCGTGCCGATGCCCTACGGCTGGCCGATCGCACTCGAACGCGCCGGGCTCGCCGAGGTCGGTTCGTTCAGCATGCTGGTCGACCACCCCGCACCGGGGCCGGACGCGCTGCCTGGCTACGTGCACCACCACCTCTCCCGGATCGCCGAGCACGCTGCCGAACTCCTGACCGCGGAAGACCGCGCCGACCTCGCCGCCTTACTCGACCCGGAGAGTCCGCACCACCTCGCCAACCGACGCGACCTGTACCTCCTGGGCGCCCGGAGCGTGCACCACGGACGTGTGTCATGACCGCACCGGACGTGTCCTGCGCACGCTGCGGCCGCTCCCGCGCGGCGGAGACTGACACGCTCGCCGCCCTCGCCTGGGCCTGCACCAAGGAAAATGGCACCGAACGCTGGCTCTGCCCGGGCTGCGCCCGCAACCACGCACGTGACATCGAGGGAAAGCTGCCCGACGAATACTGGTGAGCTGCCCGGCCCGGCTCGGCACCAGCGAGACGTTCCACCACCCCGGCAAACACTCCGCGTGTTCCCACTGCGTCACGACCTCCCAGAGCTGCGCAGCGAATCGGCAGCCGAATCAACCGGTCTCAGCGTCTCGGGGCCCCATCCGCACCTTGCCAAGGCGTGCGTCGCTACAGCATTCATTGCCGCGGGAGGTGATGGGTGCTTGGTTCGCTACCGAAGAACGGCCGTGCGTCCGGCCCCGGTGACCGTCCAAGGCATTGGTGCGAGTGAAAGACCGTGGATCAGGCAGCGTTCCCTGTTCGGCAGATCGCCCGGACCTTGGGCCGTGGTGTGCGCGCTGCCTGCGTGTAGGCCCGGATCAGCTCGCGACTCATTTCCTCGGGGGAGTCCATGAGCTGCTGCGGCGTGCAGCGGAACAGCACGGTGCCGGTTGCCGCGAGGGCGAGATGGCTGAAGTCGGTAGGGCCTGCTGCCGTGCGGTAACGCCAGGCCAGCCCGATCTCGTCCCACCAGGCGTCTGCGGTGCCGATCCGCCGGCCGCGGCGATCGCACACCGCCACGTTCCACTGCGGTGTGGGCAGCGCCGTCTGCCGGAGCACGTCGAGGGCTCGGCCGTGGGCGAACGTCTCCCGATCGTTCATCCCGCGAAGAACGGAGCGCACCGCCGCCGAACCGCGCTGGTTGCCCGCGTCGAGCTCGGCGAACAGTTCGGCGCGATCGCAGAGCCCCCAGTACAGCGGCAGCGACACCAGCTGGGCGACCGTATCGGGTTCGTTCTCCCGACGGGCCAGGTCGAGTGCGGCACGCGCGGGCGTGGCGTAGGGCAGGCCGTCGATCATCACCGGCTCCGGCATCCGCGCGGTGCGGTTGGCGAGGATCCCCGGCTCGGCGGCGAGCCGCCGGTAATGCGGCACGAGCAGGTGGATCTGCTCGGTAAGCGGGTGGTTCACGCCGTGGGCGCGCAGCGCGTCCGTGCCGGTGATCACGGCGTCCGGCCGGCAGCGGGCGATCGCCGCGTGCAGAAGCTGTTCCCGGCTCGGCGGTTTGTCGTGCACGAGGAAGACCCCGGAGTAGACCCTTTGCCACGGCCCGCCCGGTCCGGAGAGCTTCGCGATTCTTCGTTCCGAAAGTCCGGCTTCACGGAGGTGTCGCCGAACCAGCACACCGTGAGCCACCAAATCACCGAAAGCAGTCGGGTCGGTACTTGCTGTAATCGTCATGTATCGAGAATGGCGGCTCGGCCATCCGAGTGGAACCGCCTTCGGCAATCTGTGGACAACTTCGTCCGATCCAGCCGGAATCGCCTCTTCCTGTGGATAACTCAGGTGGCAAAACCGGGTTGCCATCGCTCCACGATGCCGCGTGCCGGGATCTCCGCGTCGAGCTGGCAGAGGATGCCGGTGGAACCGGCCGTGACCCGGTGGATCATCAGATATTCGGGCGGCAGGTTCAGTGACCGTCCGACGTGGAAATCGGTGCCGCGGGTGTCTCCGACCCGGCCGGCCTGACGCTGCATCCAGCGACGCGTGAAGTGGAACGTCGGCGTGGCCAACGGCTCGGTGAACGGTGCGAGGTACCGCAGCACCTCGTCCGACGACAGCTCGGAACCCTCGCGCACGAAGCCGTTTCCCCGCAGCAGTTGCATCAGCTCGCCGGAGTGGCCGTCGAGTGCCAGCCGGGTCATTTCGCCCAGATGCCGTGGGATGCCGTGTGGAAGCTTGGCGACTCCACCGAAGTCGATCACGCACAGGCGTCCGTCTTCGGTGAGCATGAAGTTTCCGGGATGCGGATCGGAGTGCAACAGGTGCACCCGGGCCGGCGAGGAGTAATGGAACTCGGCCAGCAATCGGCCCGCGAGATTGCGGGTCTCCTGATCGCCGTCGGAGATGATGCGGGCCAACGGGGTGCCGGTGACCCACTCCGTGACCACGACCTTCGGCGCGCTGGCCACGACGCGCGGGATCAGGAACGCGGGGTCGCCCTCGAAGGCCTTGGCGAACGCGCGCTGGTTGTCGGCCTCGGAGAGGTAGTCGAGTTCCTCGTCCATCCGCTCGGCCAGCTCGGAAAGCAGGGGCTTCACGTCGGTGCCGGGCACGAACGCCTGGAACAGCCTGCTGAACCGCTGCAGTTGGCGCAGGTCGCTGCGCAACGCCGCGTCGGCACCAGGGTACTGGACTTTGACCGCGACTTCGCGGCCGTCGTGCCACGTCGCGCGGTGGACCTGGCCGATGCTCGCCGACGCCGCCGGCTCGTCGTCGAAGTGCGCGAACCGGCCTGACCAGGACCGGCCCAGCTGCTCGGCGAGTACCCGATGGGTCTGCCGGGCCGGCATCGGCGGGGCCGCCGACTGCAGCTTCGTGAGCGCTTCGCGGTACGGCTTGGCCATGTCGTCGGGTACGGCGGCCTCGAACACACTCAACGCCTGGCCGAACTTCATCGCGCCGCCCTTGAGTGTGCCGAGGACCTCGAAGAGCTGCTCCGCGGCTTTGGCCGACAGCGTCGCACTCACCTGGTCAGCGCTCTGCCCGGTGAGCCGCTTACCCCAGCCGCCGACGGCCCGGCCCGCGATGCCGAGCGGAAGACTGGCCAGCTTCGCGGTACGTGCTGCGCCCCGCCGGGGCAGGGCGGGTTCGCGGTCTCCGGTGCGGTCGCGAAAGTCGGTCACCTGTGCGATTCTGCCTTGGCAGGCGTGGCCCCCGCAGCCCACCGAGGCCCGCGATGTGGGCTACATCTCCTGCAGTACCTCCTCTGGCTCATCCTCGTCCACCGCAACCGGTGCCCCGCAGCCGCAGTCCGGGTGCGGCTCCCAGTCCTCGTGGTGGACCCGGCCCTCGAAGTTGTCGATCTCCAGCGTGGTGTTCCACGTGGGCGGCGGCTCGTCACTGGGGGACAGCAGGCGCATGGCCTGCGCGACGGCGAGCGCCGCGCACGCCTGCACCGCGCCGAGGTCGGGCCGTTGCGACTTCCCGACGAGCTGGCTCGCCACCCGTGGCCAGGAGGAATCCATGTCGGTCCGATGCAGGTCGCAGCACCGCAGACAGGCACTGCGACCGGGCACGACGAGCGGGCCGACGATGCCGGTCCCCTCGCGGACCCGGACGGGAAGGTGCGGAATGCCCTCCTCGACCAGCTCCGCGACTTCCTCCGGCGGCGGGACGAGGGTGTCGGTGAGCAAGACGAGGTCGGGGCTGCGGCGGTGGTTTCGGGCGGTGGACACCTCGGGTGCCATGCGGGCCAGCACGGTCAGGATCGCGCGCCGGCGGAGCTGACCCAGCTCGAGGGTGGTCAGCCCGGAACCGAGATCGGCCTCGGTGACTGTGCCGGCCGCGCGGATGTCGAGGTGCCCGACACCGGCGTTCGCCAGCAGCACGGCCACGGCGACGGCCAGCCGTCCGCTGCCGTGCACGGCGACCAGGCTTTGCCTCCGGCGATCGGTGAGAGCGGTCTGATGGTGGCGGGCACGTAGCGACCACAGACCGGTCTCGATGCGCTTGGCCGCCTGCCGCGGGGCTTCGGTGACCAGCCCCAGTGCGGTGAGCTGCTTGAGCAGCAGGTGCAGCTGATCGCGGTGTTCGCCCACCGCGATCATGAGGTCGTCGAGCCCGCGCCTGCCGTCGAGCCGGCGGACGATCTCGACCACCTGGGGGACGAGCCCGCCTGCCACGACGCCATGTCGCGGATCGAGGCCGAACTGGACCTCGTCATCGTCGCGTTCGAGCACGTGGATGCCCGGGAGCAAGGTCGGGTGGTCCGGAAGCAGTACGTCCGGCGGCGGGACGGTGGACAACGTCATGCCAGTCAGCTTGGCACGGAGGAGGTGCCACGAAAGGGCGAAATGGTCAGTTGTCCACAGGCGTAGCCGATTGTGGACAACTCGGGCCTGTGACCTTTCGGCACTCCAAGTTGTCGGTGCCGGGCCTTACCGTTGTGTGGTGGTCGAAGCACGGATGCCCGCGTTGCGGGGCAGGGGCGAGAGCGCCCCGTCGGACACTCCTCAACACAAGGTCGAGGTGCGGCGCAGCGCGCGCCGGCACCGGACGGTCACCGCGTACTGGAACGACGACACCCTGGTGGTGCTCATTCCGGCCCGGATGACCCGCGCGGAAGAGAAACACTGGGTCGCGGAGATGGAGCGGAAGCTGCAACGCTCCGGACCCCGCAAGGCGAATCCGCCGAGGGCGTCGGACGAGGCGCTGCTCGCCCGCTGCGCAGTCCTCGCCGGAAAGTACTTCGGCGGGAAGGCGCTGCCGGCGAGCGTGCGGTGGGTGCCACCCATGCGCACCCGGTGGGCGTCGTGCACGCCGGTCGACGCCACGATCCGGGTGAGCGAACGGCTCCAACGGGTCCCGTCGTGGGTCTTGGACTACGTGCTGGTGCACGAGCTGGCACACCTGCGCGAACCAGGCCACGACGCGGCGTTCTGGGCGTTGGTGAACCGCTATCCGAAGACGGAACGGGCCATCGGATATCTCGAAGGTCTCTCGGCCGCGGCGGGGTGGGGCATATCGGCAGAGGATTGAGGATCGGGTGGTCGGCGTGGGGGTGTGGTGAGGCCGGTGTCGTAGGGCCTTTGTGGTGAGTGAGGGCCGGTGCGGTGGGGCCGCAGGGCAGAGCAGTCGCGGACCCGATCTTGACCGCGCAGGGCCACAGGCGAGGAAGGGGCAGAAACAGAGCAACCGTGAATAGCCGGACCAGGAGAAGGCAGGCCGGTACTACTTCTGGTCAGGTAAAGGCTGACCGGTGTCAGTGGGGTCAGTTGGGTCAGGTCGAGACACGCCAGGACTATTCGGAATGAGCCCGGCCGAGCTTGGACTAGCCGGCCCCGCCAGGCAACGGCTCATCGGCCCCGCCGTCGGCCAGGTAACGACGAGTCGGGCCGGGTCCGGGACGAGCCGGGACCTCAACCACACCCCGCCCGGTGCGGGTGGAGTGGTCGGGTCGGGTCGGGGTTCGAGGTGAGCCCGGCCCAAGCTGGACCTCACACCGGCCCGGCGCGGGTGGATCGGTCAGGTCGGGTTGGGATTCGAGGTGAGCTCGACCCATGCCGGACCTCACACCCCGCCCGGCGCGGGTGGATCGGTCAGGACGGGTCGGTGTCTCCCGTGTCCGTGTTCTTGTTCTCCGGGGCGGATCCGGGGTTTTCCTGCTTGGCCTCGCGTTCGGCGCGTTCCGTGCGTTCCAGTTCGGCGATCGGGTCCAGGTCGTCCGGGAGGGTGGACGGCTCGGACAGGCGGTCGGAGAAGTCCAACGGTTCGTCCAGGTCCTCGGCGGTCGGCATGAGGTCCGGGTGGGACCACAGGCCGTCGCGCTTGTCCAGGCCGTGGCGGTCTCCGACGAGTTTCCACAGGGACGAGGCGGCACGCATCCGACGGGGGCGCAGCTCCAGGCCCACCAGGGTGGCGAAGGTCTGCTCCGCGGGCCCGCCGGTCGCGCGGCGGCGGCGCAGCGTTTCGCGCAGGGCGTCGGCACCGGGAAGACGGTCGCCGATCGCCTCCGCGACCACCACGTCCACCCAGCCCTCGACCAGCGCCAGCAGCGTTTCCAGCCGCTTCAGCGCGGCCTGCTGCTCCGGCGTCGTCTGCGGCTCCAGCAGGCCCGAGGACATGGCCTCCTCGATGCTCGCCGGGTTGGCCGGGTCGATCTGGCCGGCCAGCGACTCCAGCGCCGAGGTGTCCACGGTGATCCCGCGGGCGAACTCCTCGACCGTGGCCAGCAGCCGCTGCCGCAGCCACGGAACGTGCGTGAACAGCCGCTGGTGCGCTGCCTCGCGCGCGGCGAGGAACACCAGCACCTCACTGCTCGGCAGCTCCAGGCCCTCGGTGAACTTCTCGATGTTCGCGGGCAGCAGCGCGGACGTCGCGGACGGGCCCAGCGGCAGGCCGACCTCGGTGGAGGTGAGCACCTCCTGGGCCAGCTGCGCCATCGCGTTGCCCAGCTGCGAGCCGAACGCCATCCCGCCCATCTGGCCCATCATCGACAGCAGCGGGCCCGCGGCCTGCTTGGCCTCCTCGGGCAGCGCCTGCATCCACGCGCCGGACATCTGCTGCGCCACCGGATCGCACAGCCGCTGCCAGGTCGGCAGCGTCTTCTCCACCCAGGCGCGCGCCGACCACGACACGGTGCTGGTCGCGCCCGCGGGCAGGATCGTCGCCGCGTCCAGCCACAGCTCCGCCAGCCGGGCGGCGTCGCGCACAGCGGTGGACGAGTCGCCGGACTCTGACGACGAGAAACCGAGCTTCGCGTCATCACGCCCGCTCAGGTTCTGCAGGGCGATCTGCTTCGCGAGGTCGTAGTTCACCGGCCCGCTCGACGTGCCGGCCTGGCTGAGCATCTGGCCCAGCTGGCTCAGCATCTGCCCGAGCTGGTTGAACGTCTCGGCGCCGGACTGCTCCGAGGGGTCACCGTCGCCACGCTTGTCGGGATCGGACGGTCCGAAACCGAACGGGGGTTTGCTCATGGGTTCCACCGTACGCGGGTACGAGCCCACTCAGCGCGTCAACCATGGCCTTCACCGGGAAGCGAACACCGTCACCGTACGCTGTCGCACGTGACCAAACCCGACGAGGAGACCGCTACCCCGCGTCAACGGCCAGCCACCCCCCGCGAACCGGCCCGCACGGACCGGCGGATGACGCGACGTGGCTGGACGCTGGTGGTCAGCGGCGCGCTGTTCCTGGTGTTCGTCGTGGCCGGCTTCCTGGTCCAGGTGCCCTACGTCGCGATCAGCCCCGGGCCGACCTACGACACGCTCGGTCGCGACGCCGCGGGTACTCCGGTGATCAAGGTCAACGGGCAGGAGACCTACCGCACCACCGGCGAGCTGCGGATGACCACCGTGTCGCTCAACGACGGGATCAACCTCTTCACCGCGCTCGGCCTGTGGGCCAGCGGCCGGTACGCGCTCGCCCCGCGCGAGGAGTACTACCGGCCCGGCGAGACCAACGAGCAGGTCAAGCAGGAGAACATCCAGCAGCTGCAGGATTCGCAGACCGCCGCGCAGGTCGCCGCGCTGCGCCACCTCGGCTATCCGGTGCGCGTGGTCGCCAAGGAGATCGTCTCGGGCAGTCCGGCCGACCACGTGCTGGCCCCCGGCGACCGGCTGGTCACGGTGAACGGCAAGCAGGTCAAGGAGGCCACCGACGTCGCCGGCGCGCTCACCGGCACGAAACCCGGCCAGAGCGTGCAGGTCACCTTCGAGTCCTCCGGCGGCGCCCAGCGGACCGTGCCGATCACGCTCGCGCAGCGCGACGACCGCCCGCAGGGCTTCCTCGGGCTCACCGCGGCGGACCGGGTGAACGCGCCGTTCAACGTCGCCATCTCGCTGCAGGACGTCGGCGGCCCGTCCGCCGGCCTGATGTTCACCCTGGCGATCATCGACCGGCTCACCCCGCCCGGAAAGACGGAGGCGGACCTCGCCGCGGGGCGGCACATCGCGGGCACCGGCGAGATCAGCGAAACCGGGCAGGTCGGACCGATCGGCGGCATCTCGTTCAAGGTCGTCGGCGCCCGCGAGGCCGGGGCCACCGACTTCCTCGTGCCCGCGCACAACTGTGCGGAGGCCGCCTCTGCCGCACCGGACGGGCTCAACCTGATCAAGGTGTCCACTCTGGACGACGCGCTGACCCAGCTGGAGAACCTGAAGGCGGGCCGCCCGACCGCGCACTGCTGACGGGCGGCCCGGCCGCTCAGGGCTGGAAGGTCGCGGTCAGCGCCTCGAGCAGGTTCGGCGCCAGATCGGGGCTTTCCACGATTTCGTCCACGGGCTCCTCGGCGCCGCTGCTGTCACCGTCGCCGGACGGAATCCCGCGCAGCCGCATCACGCAGGCCCGCTCGCCGTCCCGCAGCACGGCCGCGACCAGCCGTGCCTCGGTGCGTCGCGGATGGTCCGCGGCGGCCCGGCGCAGCCGTTCGCCGTCCGCCTCGGCGACACCCTCGAGCTCCTCCTCGACGTCCGGCGGCAGCACGATGATCTCCTGCGCCAGCGCGCAGCCCACCACGATCTCCGGCCACGCGATCCGGCCGAGCGACTCGGCGAGGTCGCCCTCGGGCAGCGCGTCCTGCGCCACCGGGGTCAGCGGGTTCGCCCGGTCCAGCTGGCCTGCCAGCTCGGGCTGCTCGTCCAGCAGCGCCGCGGTCGGCACCAGCGCGAACAGCTGCGGCGGCTGGTCCCAGCCCGCGGCGGCGACGAACTCTTCGACTTCCCGCGCCAGACCGGCGACGGGATGGGCTGCGGAGGGCTCACTCGGTGACATGGCGACATCGTCGCAGGCCGCTGTCGCCGGCGCCGTCAGACGTGGTCGATCGGGTCGTCCCGGGAACTCCGGAGCCCATCCGTAGAGTTAGAGCACCAGGGGACTCCTCGGCCAGCCCGTGCGGGACCCCGCGCACATGTTCACGAAGACAGGAGCGTTGCCGTGGCGACTCGGCCCCCGGTGAGCCTGAAGCTGTCCCGTCGCAGCCGGATCCTCCTCATCATCGCCGCGGTGGTCGTGCTGGCGCTGCTGCTGGGCGTCCGGCTGCTCGACACCTATGTGGACTGGCTCTGGTTCGGCGAGGTCCAGGCCCGCTCGGTGTTCACGACCGAACTGCTCACCCGGATCGTGCTCTTCGTGGCCGTCGGGCTGCTGGTCGGCGGAGCGCTGGCGGTCAGCCTGATCATCGCCTACCGCACCCGCCCGGTGTTCGTGCCGGTGTCCGGCCGGGACGATCCGCTGTCGCGTTACCGCTCGGTGGTCGTCGCGCGGATCCGGCTCTTCGGCATCGGCATCCCGGTGCTCACCGGCCTCATCGCGGGCGCGTCGGCGATGGGTGACTGGCAGACCATCCAGCTCTTCCTCAACGGTACGTCCTTCGGTCAGAAGGACCCCGAGTTCGGCATCGACCTCGGCTTCTACGCCTTCTCGCTGCCGTTCGTGAACTGGCTGCTCGGCTGGCTGTTCATCACCGTGGTGATCTCGTTCTTCGGCGCGCTGATCGCGCACTACCTCTTCGGTGGCATCCGGCTGGCCGGCCGTGGCGGGCAGCTCGCCGGCCCGACCCGCGCGCAGCTGGCCATCACCGTCGGCATCTTCGTGCTGCTGAAGGCGGTCGAGTACTTCTTCGACCGGTACAACCTCCTGCTGTCCGACCGGGGCATGCCGTTGTTCAACGGCGCCACCTACACCGACCTCAACGCGGTCCTGCCGGCCAAGCTGATCCTGCTGTGCATCTCGGTGATCTGCGCGGTCGCCTTCTTCGCCGGTGCGTTCCTGCGCAACCTGCAGCTGCCGGCGATCGCGCTGGTACTGCTGATCCTGTCCGGCGTACTGGTCGGCGTCGCGTGGCCCGCCATCCTCGACCAGTTCTCCGTCAAGCCCAACGCGAACGAGAAGGAAGCCACGTCGATCCAGCGCAACATGGACGCGACCCGGTCGGCGTTCGGGCTCACCAAGATCGAGTACGAGCAGTACAAGGGCAAGACCGAGGCCACGCCGGAGGAGGTGAAGGCCGACACCGGCACGGTGTCGAACATCCGGCTGCTCGACCCGAACGTCCTCAGTGACACCTTCACCCAGCGCGTCGGCCGGGAGAACTTCTACGGCTTCCCGGCGAAGCTGGACATCGACCGTTACGCCGTCGGCGGAACCACGCAGGACTACATCGTGGCCGCCAAGGAGATCAAGACCGACGGACTCACCGGCAACCAGACCAACTGGATCAACAAGCACCTGGTCTACACACACGGCAACGGGTTCGTCGCCGCGCCGGCCAACACCATCGACCGCGCGGTCAAGGACTCCAACTCCGACGGCGGCTACCCGATCGCCACCACGAGCGACACGACCAACCCGACCGGCGCCGGGTCCGTCAACGGACAGCCCGGGATCATGGTCAAACAACCGCGCATCTACTACGGCGAGCTGACCAACGAGAACGACTACGCCATCGTCGGCGGCACCCCCGGGCAGGCGCCCGGCGAATACGACACCGACACCCAGCGCGGCTACCTCTACCAGGGCAAGGGCGGCGTTCCGCTGGACAACTGGTTCAACCGGCTCGTGTTCGCCGCCGAACACGGCGAACGCAACATCCTCTTCTCCGACGCCATCGGCGACGGCTCGAAGATCATGTACAACCGGGATCCGCGGGAACGCGTCAGCAAGGTCGCCCCGTGGCTCACCCTCGACGGCGACCCGTACCCGGCAGTCGTCGACGGCAAGATCCAGTGGATCGTCGACGGCTACACGACGCTCAACAACTACCCGTACGCCCAGCAGACCCAGCTCGGCGAGGCCACCAACGACTCGCTCAACGGAGTCGCCAAACAGGCCAACAGCTCGATCAACTACATCCGCAACTCGGTGAAGGCCACCGTCGACGCCTACGACGGCACGGTCAACCTCTACTCGATCGACGACAAAGAACCCGTGCTGAAGGCGTGGGAGAACGTGTTCCCGGGACTGGTCAAACCCAGCTCCGAGATCTCCCCTGACCTGCGCTCGCACTTCCGCTACCCGGAGGACCTGTTCAAGATCCAGCGTGAGCTGATCGCCCGGTACCACGTGAACAGTCCGCAGGAGTTCTACGCGCAGCAGGCGTTCTGGAGCGTGCCGCAGGACCCGACCGAAGACGGCACCTCCACCACCACCGCCGCCAACGTGACCAACCAGCCCGGCTACTACGTGCTCGCGGACGCGGCAGGCGAAGGACGGCCCACGTTCCAGCTGACCAGCGCGCTCACCGGTCTGCAACGGCAGTACATGTCCGCCTGGATGTCGGTCTCCTCCGATCCACAGGACTACGGCACCATCCGCGTACTGCGATTACCGGCGGCCAGCGGGGCCAACCAGACCGACGGGCCGGTACAGGCGCAGAACCGGTTCCAGAGCGACAGCCGGGTCGCCCAGGACCGCACCCTGCTCAACAACCCCAACGTCATCCCCATCTACGGCAACCTCATCACGTTGCCGGTGGCCGACGGGTTCCTCTACGTCGAACCGGTCTACATCCGCCAGCGCAACCAGCTGAGCTATCCCCAGCTGGCGCGGGTCCTCGTGTCCTACGGCGCCAAAGTCGGCTTCGCACCGACCCTCAACGAGGCGCTGGACCAGGTGTTCGGCAACGGCACCGGAGCCGCGGCGACCACCCCACCCGCCGACGAAACCCCCGGCACCCCGCCGTCCAAGCCGGAGACATCGACCAACCCGCCGCCGAACTCCGGCGGCAGCAACCCGGCACTCGACAAGGCCGTCACCGACATCCAGTCGGCGCTGACCAAACTCAAAGCCGCCCAACAGTCCGGGAACTTCACCGACCAGGGAGCGGCACTCGCCGCGCTCGACGCCGCCGCCAAGGAATACGACGCGGCCAAGTCCAGTACGTCACCCAGCAACGGCGCACCCACCAGCGGGGCGCCCCAGCAGCCCGGCGGGTGACGTCCGTTACGGAAAAGGCACCTGCTTTGCGCCCGCCCGAAACCCGGGCGTAAAGTAGGTGCCACGACGCGGGGTGGAGCAGTTCGGTAGCTCGCTGGGCTCATAACCCAGAGGTCGCAGGTTCAAATCCTGTCCCCGCTACAGAAGCGGTATGCCCGTCCTTGCTGAATGCGCAAGGGCGGGCTTCTTTCGTTGTGTCTTCTGGGGGTCGGACCCCCAGACCCCCGCCAGGCGGGGCTTCGCCCCCCTGGACCCCCCAACGGTGGTTCAGTTGGGAGTTGAGTGCGGTTTCGGAGGTGAGGGGGAACGAGAGGGAAGTGTGGAGTCCTGGGGCGGCGGTGAGGTGAAGCGCGGAGTCCGGGGGAGCGGTGAGAGGAAGTGTGGAGTCCCGCGGCAGCGGTGAGGGGAAGCGCGGAGCCCAGGGGAGTGGTGAGTGAGAGTGCGGGTGCGGAGCGGCGGTGAGCGGAGTGCGGGGGTGCGTGAGGGGCGGGGGAGTGAGCGTGAGGAGTTGAGGGGGGCGGTGTGAGAGGCGTGTGGGGGTGTGTGTAGGGTTGTGTTCACAACGACGCGGGGTGGAGCAGTTCGGTAGCTCGCTGGGCTCATAACCCAGAGGTCGCAGGTTCAAATCCTGTCCCCGCTACAGAAGGTGGTAGGCGTCCGGTTTGCGAGGATTCGCGAGCCGGGCGTCTTTTTGCGTCCTTGCGCATGGATCGCTGTGCCCGGATCGCTCGGGTGGTGGTTGCGCGGGGGCGGGCGATCGCGGAGAGTGGCCGGGTCTACAAAGGACATGCGTTCGGGTTGGGCTGAACGAGCGGTTCGGACTAGCCATTGTGGACGGATCGGTGGCCACTGTGGACATAAGGGCGCGGAAGTGGGACCGTGGAGGGCGTGTCCGAATTGAATGCTACGGCTGCCGCACTGCTCGGTCTGCTCCACGACGGTCCTGCCACTGGCGGGCAGTTGGTCGCGGGCGCGGACGAACGGTTCGGAGCCTTTTTCAGTGTCACCCGTAGTCAGGTGTACCGCGAGCTGCCGGCACTGTCCAAGGAAGGACTCGTCCGGCTGGGCAAGCAGGGACCACGCTCCAGCCAGCAGTACGTGCTGACAGCGGCCGGGAAAAAGGCGTTCAAGACGTGGCTCGCGTCCGAGGCCGGTCCCGACCACCTGCGCAGCCCGCTCATCCTGCGGCTCGTGCACGCCGGATCGCTGACGGCGAAACAGCGCACCTCCCTGCTGGAGGCAGCGCGCACCAGCTACCAGGGCCGGCTCGACGAGGCCAAGACGGCCACCAAGTCGGCGGACGGGCCCTACGCCAAGGCCGTCGCCGAGTTCGCTCAGGCACAGGCCAAGGCCGCCCTGAAGCTGCTCGACGCGATCCCGCAGTCCTGACGATTCGCCCGGCCCCACGACCGGTTCGCGACCGGTCGTGGGTTTTGCCGTAGCCTTGACAGCCGTGAGTGATGAGTTCGATGCCTCGTTGCGGGACCTGACCGGCAAGCTGACGCAGATCGAGTCGGTGATGGACCTCGAGGCGCTGCGGGCCCAGGTCGCCGAGCTCGAGGAACAGGCCTCCAGCCCCACCCTCTGGGACAACCCCGAGGAAGCGCAGAAGGTCACCAGCCAGCTGTCCCACCGCCAAGGCGAGCTGCGCCGCGTCTCCGACCTGCGCCAGCGCCTCGACGACCTCGGTGTGCTGTATGAGCTGGCCGCCGCCGAAGGCGACTCCGCCAGCATGAACGAGGCGGAAACCGACCTCACCGACCTGGTCACCGACATCGACGGCCTCGAAGTCCGCACCCTGCTCTCCGGCGAATACGACGACCGCAACGCCGTGGTCAACATCCGCTCCGAAGCCGGCGGCGTCGACGCGGCCGACTGGGCCGAGATGCTGCTGCGGATGTACCTGCGCTGGGCCGAACGCCACGGCTACCCCACGGACGTCTACGACATCTCCTACGCCGAGGAAGCGGGCATCAAGTCCGCCACCTTCAAGGTGTCCGCGCCCTACGTGTACGGCACGCTCTCGGTCGAACAGGGCACCCACCGGCTGGTGCGCATTTCGCCGTTCGACAACCAGAGCCGCCGCCAGACGTCGTTCGCGCACGTCGAGGTCCTGCCGGAAGTCGCGGAGGTCGACCACGTCGACATCCCGGAAAAGGACATCCGCGTCGACGTGTACCGCTCGTCCGGCCCCGGTGGACAGAGCGTCAACACCACCGACTCCGCGGTCCGCATCACTCACCTGCCGACCGGCATCGTCGTCTCCTGCCAGAACGAGAAGTCGCAGCTGCAGAACCGGGCGGCCGCGATGAAGGTCCTCCAGGCGCGGCTGCTGCAGCGCAAGAAGGAAGAAGAACGGGCCGAAATGGAGGCGCTCAAGGACAGCGGCTCCAGCTGGGGAAACCAGATGCGCTCGTACGTGCTGCACCCGTACCAGATGGTGAAGGACCTGCGCACCGAACACGAGGTCGGCAACCCCAGCTCGGTGCTCGACGGCGACATCGACGGTTTCCTGGAAGCGGGCATCCGCTGGCGCCGCCAGGCCGGCGTCGCCTGATCCGTTCCAGAGCACCGGGGACCTCCTCGAGGAGGTCCCCGGCTCGCTGTGCGGGCACCGGCAACCCGGCCTTTACAACACCCATGGGTAGGATGCCGAACCGTGATCCGGCTCGAAGAGGTTTCCAAGGTCTACAAGACCTCGACCCGGCCTGCCCTGGAACGGGTGTCGGTCGAGGTCGACAAAGGTGAGTTCGTCTTCCTCATCGGCCCGTCCGGCTCCGGGAAGTCGACGTTCCTGCGGTTGCTGCTGCGCGAAGAGGTACCCACCAAGGGGCGGGTCATGGTGTCGAACTTCGACGTCGCCAAGCTCGCCCGGCGCAGGGTCCCCCGCCTGCGCCAGACCATCGGCTGCGTGTTCCAGGACTTCCGCCTGCTGGCCAACAAGACGGTGGCGGAGAACGTGGCCTTCGCACTCGAGGTGATCGGCAAGCCCCGGCCGACCATCCGCAAGGTCGTGCCCGAGGTGCTCGAACTCGTCGGCCTCGACGGCAAGGCAGACCGGCTGCCCAACGAGCTCTCCGGCGGTGAGCAACAGCGGGTGGCCATCGCGCGAGCGTTCGTGAACCGGCCGCTCGTGCTGCTGGCCGACGAGCCCACCGGGAACCTGGACCCGGACACCAGCCAGGACATCATGCTGCTGCTGGAGCGCATCAACCGCACGGGCACCACCGTGCTGATGGCCACGCACGACCATTCGATCGTGGACTCGATGCGGCGCCGGGTCGTCGAGCTGCAGCTCGGTCGCGTGATCCGCGACGACTCCCGCGGCGTCTACGGCATCGGCCGCTGACGCCACCCCCGCCCGACTCCAGCCCCGAACCAAGGACAGACACCAGCGATGCGTGCCAGTTTCGTCTTCAGCGAGGTCGTCACCGGGTTACGCCGGAACGTCACGATGACCATCGCGATGATCCTCACCACGGCGGTTTCGCTCGCCATGCTCGGCGGCGGCCTGCTCGCCGTGCGCACGATCGACAAGATGAAGGCGAACTTCCTCGCCGAGGTCGAGATCTCGATCAGCCTGGTCGACCAGGTGAGCGCGAACGACAAGAACTGCAGCCAGCAACTGTGCGGCTCACTGCGCCAGTCGCTGCAGAACAACCCCGGCGTGGAATCCGTGGTGTACGAGAACCGCGACCAGGCCTACGAGCGGTTCAAGAAGATCTTCGCGAGCCAGCCGGAGCTACTGGAGCTCACCGGACCGGAGGCGCTGCCCTCGTCCCTGCAGGTGAAGCTCAAGGACCCGGACCGCTCGGACGCGATCATCAAGCAGTACACCGGCCAGCCCGGCGTGCGGAAGGTCGACGACCAGAAGAAGTTCCTCGACCGGGTGTTCAACGTCTTCAACGGCGTCCGCAACATCGCGTTCGTGATGGCGCTGATCATGGCCGTCGCCGCGCTGCTGCTGATCGCGAACACGATTCAGGTCTCGGCCTTCACCCGGCGTACGGAGGTCGGCATCATGCGCCTGGTCGGCGCCACCCGGTGGTATACCCAGCTGCCCTTCCTGCTGGAGGCGGTGGTCGCCGGCGTGGTCGGTGCCGTGCTCGGCACGGTCTTCCTGCTGCTGACGAAGCTGTCCTTCCTCGACTCGGTGTTCACCGGTGAGGTCTTCCCGCAGATCACCACGCTGGAAGTGCTGTTCCCGGTCGCGCCGATCCTGCTCGCGGTGTCCGTCGTGATCTCCGCGATCACCGGCTACGTGACGCTGCGGCTCTACGTGCGCCACTAGGCTCCACTGTGGACAGTGAAGATCTCTGACCAGGCCCGTCCGGCCGGAAACCGGAGTGCCGGACGGGCCGTGGGCCACGTAGAATGGCCGGTATGCCCAAGGAACGTGGACAGCACGTCATCGCGTCGAACCGCAGGGCGCGGCACGACTACTCCATCCTGGACACCTACGAGGCAGGCATGGTGCTCCAGGGCACGGAGGTGAAGAGCCTGCGGGCAGGCAAGGCCTCGCTCGCCGACGCGTTCGCGACCGTCGACGACGGTGAGGTCTGGCTGCGCAACGTGCACATCCCGGAGTACACCCAGGGCACCTGGACCAACCACATGCCGCGGCGCACCCGCAAACTGCTGCTGCACCGGCGGGAGATCGAGCGGCTGATCGGCAAGACCAAGGAGAGCGGGCTGTCGCTGGTCCCGCTGTCGATGTACTTCAAGGACGGCAAGGTCAAGGTCGAGATCGCGCTGGCGAAGGGCAAGAAGGCCTACGACAAGCGGCAGACGCTGGCCAAGCGCGACGCCGACCGGGACATCAGCCGCGCGCTGGGCCGGGCGCTGAAGGGCCGGTTCACCGAGTGAACGCCGGACCCGCCTCGGACGCCGACGTCGCCCGGTGGACCGCCTCGCTCGGGCTCGACGGGCTCGTCGACCTGCACGTCCACTTCCTGCCGAAGTCCGTCATGGACAAGGTGTGGGCCTACTTCGACCGTGCCGAGGAGCACTACGGCACGGCGTGGCCGGTGCACTACCGCACGCCGGAGCCGGAGCGGGTGGAGACGCTGCGCGCGCTCGGCGTGCGGCACTTCGCGCCGCTGGTGTACCCGCACAAACCCGGGATGGCGGAATGGCTCACGTCCTGGGCGCTGGAGTTCGCCGAGCAGGTTCCGGAGGCGGTCCCGACCGGCACGTTCTACCCGGAGCCGGTCGCGGCTTCCTCGGTGGAAGCGGCGTTGCGGGCGGGCGCGCGGTGCTTCAAGGCGCACGTCCAGGTGGGCGCTTACGACCCGCGTGACGAGCTGTTGGCCCCGGTGTGGGGCGCGCTCGCCGAAGCGGGGGTGCCGGTGGTCGTCCACTGTGGACACGGACCGCTGCGGGGCGAGTACACCGGCCTGTCGGTGTTCGCCGAGGTGCTGCAACGGCATCCGCGGCTCACCGCGGTGCTGGCGCACGCCGCGATGCCCGAGTTCGATATGGCGTTCGAGCTGATGGCGCGCTATCCGCGGGTGCACCTGGACACCACCATGGTGGGCGTGCCGTTCTCGGAGAAGATCGCGCCGCTGCCCGCGGACTGGACGGCGCGCATCGCCGAGGTGGCCGACCGCGTGGTGTTCGGCACGGACTTCCCGAACATCCCGTACTCCTACGCCACGCAGCTGCAGGCGATCGCCGGCTGGGCGGCCGACGATCGCCTGGGCGAGCCGTTCCTGCGTGCGGTCCTGCACGACACCCCGGCGAAGCTGCTCAGCGTGTGAGCGCAACCGCGGCGGGCAGCCGGACCTGACGTCCGGCCAGCGCGAAGCCGGCCGCGGTGAGCACGACCCACGGCAGCGGCCCGTGCGTAAGTCCTTCGCTCAGCGGCCGGAAGCCGTTCGCCGCGAGGCCGAGCAGTCCGCCGGACGCGAGCAGCCCGGCGACCACGAGCTGGGCCGTGCCCGCAGTGACCACCATGCTGTCGCGCTGGGTTTCGAAGCGTTCGAACAGCCGGAGCAGACCCAGCAGCACCGCGCCGCACAGGGCCACCCAGCCGGGCAGCATCAGCCACCACATCGTCGAGCCGGGGTGCGGCGTGGCGTAACCCAAGCCGTACACGGTGATTCCGGAGACCACGATCAGGGCCGGCATGTGCCACAGGTACACCGACATGAAGCGGGCGCCGAGCCAGCCGAGCGCGGTGCCTGCCGGCAGCCGCGCCAGCCGCTGCCGAAACGCCAGCAGCAGGCCGATCTGCCCGATCGCGAGGAAGAACAGCAGTACGGTCGGCGGGCTCATGTTCGACACCGGTGCGCCGGGCATGCCGATCATGCTGGCCGGATACGGCCCGCACGCGACCATGAGCGCGGTGGTCGCGAACCCGGCGGCGGACAGGCCGAGCGCGGCGCGGCGGCCCAGTGTGCCGAGCCGGCCTTCGACGTAGTGGAATCCGAGCTGGTGCACGGCCAGCCAGACGACCACGGCGTTCGCGTATCCGAGGAGGCCGACGTCGGAGAACCGGGCGACGTCGATGACCACACCGGCGACCGCCAGCACGACCGGGACAGCGAGCCCCCAACGCCGGTGCGCCGCGACCATCAACGGGGTGAGCAGCACAGTGAGCAGGTAGACCGAAAGGAACCACAGCAACTGCGCGGCGATGGAACCGGCCACCCGCACCGGCTGCTGGGGAATTCCCATGCCCCTTAACAGATCGGGTACGACCAGCCACACCGCCATCAGCGGCAGTACCGGAACGAGCAGCCGGCGCACCCGCCCGGCGAACCAGGCACGGCTGGACTCGGCACGGCGCAGCGAAATCAGGTTCGCCGCACCGCCGGCGAAGAACACCAGCGGCATCACCTGCGAAAGCCACGTGAGCGACCACCAGCCGGGAGTGCTCAGCGCGTTGCCGGTGGCGAGCGTGCCGCCGGAGTAGGAGAGCACCGGCATGATCCAGTGCTGAGCCACCACGGCGAGGATCGCCCCGGCCCGCACCACGTCGAGGAAAGCGTCCCGGCGCCTCGGTTCCGCCGTACTGGTGCCGACCCGCGGCAGGCTCATCGTCATACCGAACAGCCTGTCGGCCGCGGGGGCTCCGCACAGCGGGGCAGACCGCCGGATCCGGCCTCCGGCCAGCCGTGCCGGCGCACCGGGGGCTGGCCCTACCCCGGCCCGGAATCAGCGTCCGTGAAGGGCGCCGTGAAGGGCCATCGCGGCTTACCGCAGCCCGTCCCGCTCCGGTTCGGTCTCGTGCGCGCGCAACCGGTACTCCCAGCCATGCTCGGTGAGGCCGAGTTCGTACAGAGTCTCGATTTTCGGTCCGCCGTGCAGGTGGATGTGGCGGACCACGGTGCCGGGTACCGGCTCCGCCTCGGTGAGCTCCTGGACCCGGCCGTCGAGTGGTCCGCCGAAGAAGCGGACGCTGCGGTCGGGCGTCGGGGACTGCTCACTCGGCATCGGTCCATGGTAGGTGAGGCCACGACCGCCGTGCTGCCCTCGAATCGGGTGAGACCGGTCAGCGGCCCAGGTAGGTGAGCACCGCCCGCACCCGCCGGTGTTCCTCCGCGCTGGCTTCGAGCCCGAGCTTCGCGAAGATGTTGCCGATGTGTTTTTCCACCGCACCGTGCGAGACCACCAGCGAGTTCGCGACCGCGGTGTTCGAGAGGCCCTGCGCCATCAGACCCAGCACCTCCGACTCACGCGCGGTGAGGGAATCGAGCGGATTGCGCCTGCCGCGGGCCATCAGCTGCGCGATCACGTCCGGATCGATGGCCGTGCCACCGCCCGCCACCCGCCGGACCGCGTCGAGGAACTCCGCCACATCGGCCACGCGCTCCTTGAGCAGGTAGCCGACCCCGCCGGCACCCGCGGACAGCAGCTCGACCGCGTAACTCTCCTCGACGTACTGCGACAGCACCAGGACCGGCAGGCCAGGGATCTTCTTCCGGGCGGCGAGGGCGGCACGCAGGCCCTCGTCGGTGAACGTCGGCGGCATCCGCACATCGACGATCGCCAGGTCAGGACGGTGCTCGGACACCGCACCGAGCAGATCGTCCCCGTTGTCGACGGCGGCGACCGTCTCGATGCCCTCGTCGGCGAGCAGCCGGGTGACCCCGGCTCGCAGCAGTACGGCGTCCTCGGCGATCACAACCCGCATCAGGCTCCCAGCTCGTGAGTGGACAAGCTCCGGAGCTATTCACTCACGAACGGCTTACCACTGGCACGGCAGGTCCGCCCGGATCACCGTCGGCCCGCCGACCGGGCTCACCACGGTGATCACGCCGTCGATCGTCGCGGCCCGGTCCGCCAGACCGGCGAGCCCGCCGCCAGGGCGGACTTCGGCACCGCCACGGCCGTTGTCGGTGATCTCCGCGATGACGTGCGTGTCGGTGCGCCACAACTTCACCGTCGCCTCGGTCGCGCCGGAGTGCTTGGCGACGTTGGTGAGGGTTTCGCCGACGATGAAGTACGCCGTGGTCTCCACCGCGGCCGGTGGACGGGGCTCCACGTCCACCTCCACGTCCACCGGGATCGGCGTCCGCGCCGCCTGCGCGGACAGCGCCGCGTCGAGCCCGCGATCGCCCAGCACGGCCGGGTAGATCCCGCGGGCCAGGTCCCGCAGCTCCGACACGGCGAGCTTGGCATCCGAGTGCGCCTCGTCGAGCAGGCCGCGCACGGCGTCCGGATCCTGGTCGAACTTCGACTTCGCCCGGCCGAGGCTCATCGCCACGGCCACGAGCCGCTGCTGCGCCCCGTCGTGCAGGTCGCGCTCGATCCGGCGGCGTTCCGCCTCCGCGGCGTCCACCCCGCGGGCCCGCGAGGCCTGCAGGTGCTCGGCCTTCCGCTCCAGCTTCTTCGTGCGGTTCGGACCCAACATCGACAGCGCGAGGTTGCCGTGCAGCCAGCCCAGCCACGGCGTCACCCAGATCGCCATCGGCAGCAGCACGATCGACGCGATCGCGATCGGCAGCTCCACGATCGACAGCGGGAACGCCACCATCAGATAGCTCAGATCGCGCCAGGTCGTCGGATCGGTGAGCCGGGTCAGCCAGCGGCGGGTCATCGACTGGCCGGTCAGCGGCAGCCGCTCCACCGGGCCGAGCGGCGTGTTGAGCATCCGCCGCGCCCACCGCCGTTCGACATCGCCCGACCAGCGGACGAACCCGGTCGTCGCGAGCAGGATCGGGAAGCCGACCCAGACCACGACCGTGCCGACGCCGACGACCGCCCCCACCACGATCAGGATGAACTGGACCAGCCGGAACACGAAGCTGAGCAGCATGTACGCGACCGTCCGGGCCGGATGCGGCCGGGGATGCTCCGGGGGAGGTTGCTGCGCAGTCATCCGGTCACCGTGCTCATTTCCTCGATCGCTTGCCACGAGCGCTCCATACGCCTGCGCTGGGTCACCGTCGGCCGGAGCATCCGCACCGCGAACCCGCAGTGCAGCGAGGCCAACGACCTGGTCAACGCCGCGGCCAGCGCGATCAGCAGCACCCCCAGCGCCGCCCACGGCAGCGCGGCCACCGTCGAGTCGACGGTGATCCATCGCACATCGTAGCCCGGGAAGAACCACGCGCCGTCGGGAAGGAACCGGTAGTAGACCGGCAGCGCGGCCAGCCCCAGCCCGGCCGCCCAGAACGTCACGACCAGCACGAACTCCACCAGACCGAGCGGGAACAGCAGGAAGAAGTACGCCAGGTCCCGCCAGGTGGCGCCGTCCCGGACCCGGGTCGTCCACCGCCGGCGCAGCCCCTCCGGCGGCAACGGCAGATAAGGCCGGTCGATGTAGGTGTCGAGCAGGGCGAACACCCGCGCCCGCTCCATCCGGGCGGCACCGCGGACCAGCAGCACCAACGCCCCCAGCAACGGGATGCCGAGCCACACGATCGCCGTGCCGAGCCCGGCCGCGGTCAGCGCGGTGATCAGGCTGAACGAAAGAATCCCCAGCGGCAGGTTGAGCAACAGGAACGCCACCGACCCACCCAGCGGCGGGGTGCGGTGGCCGGACTTTCCGGCGGAGACGTCAGTGCGCATCGGCGGGGCTCCTCACAGCGGGACGGACCAGCTCAGCATCGCCGCACGAAGGGGCCCGTCACCAGGGGGCCGGCGGGCATCTGCGAGGTGGGGGCAGCCCTACCCCGCAGGCCCGGTCCGGAACAACCGGGTTGCCGGGGGCGTTATGATGAACAGGTTGGAAACACCGACAAGGGGGTGAACGGTTTCGACTCTGGACGTTGAGTCAGGGGAAGCGTGCCGGTGCAGGCGAGAGACCACCGTAAGCGTCATCGCACACCAATAAGCGCCAAGGCCAATAGCCAGCGCGACTTCGCTCTTGCTGCCTGAGTAGCGAGCGAGTCTGTCGGCCCGGGTTCGCCTCCGACCCGGTCGCCGGCATCAGCCAGGAGGCTTACCGCCAGTCCCGGCCACGGGGCCTGGTAGGGAAGCACACAGTGGCTGGGCCCGTCACTTCAGCTTGTTCACGTGACTGAAGGGGCCAAGCAGAGACACAGTGGACTGCGCACGGAGAAGTCCTGGTGAGGCGCTAGAGGACCCGGGTTCAATTCCCGGCACCTCCACCCGCCGAAGGCGCATCCTGCTCGTCGCAGGGTGCGCCTTCGGCGTGTTTCGGCATCGTCATTGCTTCTGGGGGTGCGACCCCCAGACCCCGTCCGGGGAGGGCCCCGGACCCCCATCGTGGTGGTTGCGTGAGGTGGGAAGGGTTGCGTCAGGTCGGACGGGGTGGCTGGGTTGCGTGGGGTCGGACGGGGCGTGGGGTGCCGGCTTGTGGGTTCCGGAGGGTTGGTTGGGGTGGTAGACCGTTCGGGACTGGGTCGGGCCGGATGGGAGTGCCATGCGTCGGCGTCGGGGTTTTGTGGTGGTCGTGGCGGTGGGGGTGGTCGCGGGGTTTGCGACGCCCGCGTCGGCTGAGCCGGCTGGGGTCGGCAAACAGCCCGTCGCCGAGGGGTACGGCGGGGCGGTGGTGTCCGACACCGTCCAATCCAGTCAGGCCGGAATCGACGTCCTGCGGCGTGGCGGGACCGCGGCGGACGCTGCGGTCGCGGTCGCGGCGACGCTGGGAGTGACCGATCCGTACGTCGCCGGACCCGGCGGTGGCGGGTACTTCGTGTACTACGACGCGCGGACCAAACGCGTTTCCACGATCGACGGGCGGGAGACCACGCCTGCCGCCGACAAGTCCGACATGTTCGTCGACCCGGCAACGGGACAGGCCTACGACTTCGAGACCGCGGTCGAGAGCGGGCGGTCGGTCGGCGTACCCGGCATGCTCGCCACCTGGCAGCGTGCGCTGCAGCGATGGGGCCGGTTCAGCCTCGCGGACGACCTGCGGCCCGCGGTGCGCGTGGCGGACCGCGGATTCGTGGTGAACCAAGAGTTCGCCGACCAGACCGAGTCGGTCAAGGACAAGCTGTCGCACTTCTCGCCGACCGCGGAGCTGTTCCTGCCGGGCGGTGAAGCACCGAAGGTCGGCTCGGTGTTCCGCAACCCGGACCTCGCCGACACCTACCGGCAGATCAGCAGGCAGGGCACCAAGGCCTTCTACGGTGGTTCCATCGGACGCGACGTGGTGAATACCGTGCAGAACCCGCCGCTCGCTTCGGATGCGCCGATCAAGTCGCTCTCCGGTCCGATGGAACTGTCGGACCTGCGTGCCTACCGTGCGCTGGACGGATCGCCGACGCACGTGGGCTACCGCGGCTACGACGTGTACGGGATGGCGCCGTCGTCCAGTGGCGGCATCACCGTCGGGGAATCGCTCAACATCCTGGGCAACTTCGATCTGTCCAAGATGGACCGGGTGCAGGCACTGCACCACTATCTGGAAGCGAGCAGGCTCGCCTTCGCCGACCGGAACCGCTACGTCGGCGACTCCCGGTTCGTGAAGGTGCCCCAGCGGCAGCTGCTGTCCCGGCAGTTCGCGGCCACGCGGGCCTGCCGGATCGACCCGGAGAAGGCCGGCCAGAGCCCGGTCGCGCCCGGCGACCCGTACTCCACGGGTGGCGGGTGCGCGACCACCACGGCCGCGTCGTCGGGCAACAACGAGCAGCACACCAACCACTTCGTCGTGAGCGACCGGCACGGCAACGTCGTGTCCTACACCAACACGATCGAGCAGCTCGCCGGCAGCGGCATCACCGTGCCCGGCCGGGGATTCCTCCTCAACAACGAGCTGACGGACTTCAACTTCACGCCCACCCAGGGCGACGCGCCGGACCCCAACCTGCCCGAGGGCGGCAAGCGGCCGCGCTCGAGCATGTCCCCGACGATCGTGCTGAAGGACGGGAAACCGGCGCTCGCGGTCGGCTCGCCGGGCGGCGCCACGATCATCACGACCGTGCTGCAGGTACTGGTCAACCGGCTCGACCTGGGGATGAGCCTGCCGGACGCGATCGCCGCGCCGCGTGCTTCGCAGCGCAACGCCAAGACCTCCGACGCGGAGGCCGCTTTCCTCGCCCAGCCCACCACGGCAGGGCTGGAGGCACTGGGACAGAGCTTCACCGAGGGTCCGTCGATCGGCGTGGCGGCCGGACTGGAGTTCAAGCCGGGCGGCAAGATCCTCGCGGCCGGTGAGCCCGTACGCCGGGGCGGAACGTCGGCGATGGTGCTCTCTTCGCGCCACTGAGCGATTGTGGGCTTCTCCTGCTAGGGCCCGGCGCCGCCGATCCGGCCGGTGAGTTCAGCGGCGGTCTCGGCGACCGCGGCGGCGAACTCCGGGAACCTCTCGTCGCAAGGGCCGTCGTCCGGGCACACATGGCGCAGTGTCACGGAGATCGACGCCATCGGGCGCGTACCGTGGTCGAAGACCGCGGCCGCGACCGAGGCGAACCCGTCGGTGACGTGGCCGTCCTCGACCGACCAGCCGAGCCGCTGCTCCGCGGCCAGCGTCCGGCGCAGGGCCGCGAGCGAGTCCGGGCCGCGGCCGGTGCGCCGTACGAACGACCCCGCGGCGGGAAACAACGCACGGACGTGCGCGGCCGGCAGGTGGCGAAGGATCGCCCGGCCGGAGGCGGTGAGCTGGCCGGGCAGGCGGACCCCGACGTCGGTCACCAGGGTTTCCGGGCGGGCCGGACGTTCCTTGATCAGGTACAGGGACTCGTTGCCGTGCAGGACACCCAGGTGCGCGGTGTGGCCCACGCGGTCCACGAGCTTGCGCAGGAGCGGCCCGGCCAGGCGTTCGAGCGGATCGTGACGCAGGTAGGCCGAACCCAGTTCGAACGCGGCGATGCCGAGCCCGTACCGGCGTTCGGTGGGCAGGTGCACGACGAAACCGGCCGCGGTGAGCTCGTTGAGCAGGTGATACGTCGTCGAACGCGGCAGCTGCAGATCGCGGGCGACGGTGGCCGCGGAGACCGGGCCGGCGTGTGCCGCGAGCAGCTGGAGGACGGCCAGGCCACTGCGGAGCGCCGGGACGTCCGAACTGCTCATGATCACTCCTTCGGGGGTGCCGCGAGCGGTGCCAACGGCCCGTTCGCGACGGTGCCTGACGCTCCCGCCACGTTCTGTCTTGGGTACCAGACACTACCCCCAAGTCCGCACTGTTGCCGCCGGGCCTGTGCGGGGTGCAATGGCTGACATGCCGGAACCAGTGCTCCTGGGCTCGAGAGCGATGACCCAGGCGGAGGTCGTCGAGGTCGTGCGTGGTCACACGCACGTCGAGCTCACCGAGGCGGTCGAGAAGAATCTCGCCGCCACCCGCCAGCACATCGAAAAGCTCGCCGACGCCACGTCACCCACGTACGGCGTTTCCACGGGCTTCGGTGCGCTCGCCACCCGTCACATCCCGGTGGAGAGCCGCACCGCGCTGCAACGCAGCTTGATCCGCTCGCATGCGGCGGGCGCCGGGCCCGCGGTCGAGCCGGAGGTGGTGCGCGCGTTGATGCTGCTGCGCCTGCGGACGTTGGCCAGCGGCTACACCGGCGTGCGTCCGGAAACCGCGCAAACGCTTGCCGCCCTGCTCAACGCGGGGATCACGCCGATCGTGCACGAGTACGGATCGCTCGGCTGCTCGGGGGATCTGGCCCCGCTGGCGGCGGTCGCGCTCGCGTTGATGGGTGAGGGCGAGGTCGTGCACGATGGCGAGCGCAAGCCCGCCGCCGACGCGCTGGGTGCTGCCGGCATCACGCCGGTCGTGCTGGCCGAGAAGGAAGGACTCGCGCTCACCAACGGCACGGACGGAATGCTCGGCATGCTCCTGCTGGCGGCCGCCGATCTGCACCGGCTCCTGGACGTCGCGGACCTCACCGCGGCGATGAGCGTCGAGGCGCTGCTGGGTACCGACCGGGCGTTCGCCGCCGATCTGCAGGCGTTGCGCCCGCATCCCGGCCAGGCGACCAGCGCGGCGCGGATGTTCGCGGCACTGCAGGACTCGAAGATCGTGGAGAGCCACCGTGGCCCGGACTGCAACCGGGTTCAGGACGCGTACTCGCTGCGCTGCGCCCCGCAGGTGCACGGTGCGGCGCGGGACACGCTGGCGCACGCCGAGCTGGTCGCCGGCCGCGAGCTGCAGTCCGCTGTGGACAATCCGGTGGTGCTGGCCGACGGCCGGGTCGAGTCCAACGGGAACTTCCACGGGGCACCGATCGCCTACGTGCTGGACTTCCTCGCGGTGCCGGTGGCCGATGTCGCGAGCATCGCCGAGCGGCGTACCGACCGGATGCTCGACCAGGCACGTTCGCACGGGTTGCCGCCGTTCCTCGCGCACGATCCGGGCGTGGACTCCGGGCACATGATCGCGCAGTACACCCAGGCCGCCGTGGTCAGCGAACTCAAGCGGCTCGCCGTGCCGGCGTCGGTCGACTCGATCCCGAGCAGCGCGATGCAGGAGGACCACGTGTCGATGGGCTGGTCGGCCGCACGCAAGCTGCGCAAGGCGGTCGACGGCCTGACCACGGTGCTCGCTGTCGAGCTGCTCACCGCCGCTCGGGCGCTCGACCTGCGGGCCCCGCTCACCCCGTCGCCGGTCACCGGGCGGGTCCGGGACCTGCTGCGGACCCGCGTCGAGGCCCCGGGGCCCGACCGTCATCTGGCGCCGGAGATCGCGGCTGCCGAAGAACTCGTGCGGTCGGGCGCTGTCCTGACCGCGGCTGGACTGGAGGTCCGACAATGACATCGAGCACCCCACGCACCGTCCGCGCCGCTCGCGGCACCACGCTCACCGCGAAGAGCTGGCAGACCGAGGCCGCCCTGCGGATGTTCCACAACAACCTGGACCCCGAGGTCGCCGAGCGGCCCGAGGACCTGGTCGTCTACGGCGGCACCGGCCGGGCCGCGCGCAACTGGGCGAGCTTCGACGCGATCACCCGCGAACTGACCACTTTGGACTCCGACGAGACCCTGCTGGTGCAGTCCGGCAAACCGGTCGGGGTGTTCCGCACGCACGAATGGGCACCGCGGGTGCTGATCGCGAACTCGAACCTGGTGGGTGACTGGGCCACCTGGCCGGAGTTCCGCAGGCTGGAGCAGCAGGGCCTGACCATGTACGGCCAGATGACCGCAGGCTCGTGGATCTACATCGGTACGCAGGGCATCCTGCAGGGCACCTACGAGACGTTCGCCGCGGTCGCGAAGAAGCGGTTCGGAGGCACGCTGCGCGGCACGCTCACGGTCACCGCCGGGCTCGGCGGCATGGGGGGCGCGCAGCCGCTGGCCGTCACGATGAACGACGGTGTGGCGCTGGTGATCGAGTGCGATCCGCACCGTGCGCACCGCCGGGTGGAGACGCGCTACCTCGACGAGGTGGCCGACGACCTCGACGACGCGATCAAGCGGGTCACCGCGGCGAAGAAGGAGCGGCGCGCGTTGTCCGTCGCGGTGGTGGGCAACGCCGCCGAGGTGCTGCCGGAGCTGCTGCGCCGCGGGGTCGAGGTGGACATCGTGACCGACCAGACCTCGGCGCACGATCCGCTGTCCTACCTGCCCAAGGGCGTCAGCGTGGAAGACTGGGCGGACTACGCCGCCAAGAAGCCCGACGAGTTCACCGACCGGTCGCGGGAATCGATGGCCGACCACGTCAACGCGATGCTCGGGTTCCTCGATGCCGGCGCCGAGGTGTTCGACTACGGCAACTCCCTGCGTGGCGAGGCGAAGCTCGGCGGGTGCGAGCGCGCGTTCGACTTCCCCGGTTTCGTGCCCGCCTACATCCGGCCGCTGTTCTGCGAGGGCAACGGGCCGTTTCGATGGGCCGCGCTGTCGGGCGATCCGGAGGACATCGCCGCCACTGACCGCGCGATGCTGGAGCTGTTCCCGGAGAACGAATCGCTCGCGCGCTGGATCCGGATGGCCGAAGAGCGGGTGGCGTTCCAGGGGCTGCCCGCGCGGATCTGCTGGCTCGGCTACGGCGAACGGCAGCTGGCCGGTCTGCGCTTCAACGAGATGGTGGCGAGCGGCGAACTGAAGGCGCCGGTCGTCATCGGCCGGGACCACCTCGACTCGGGCAGTGTCGCCTCGCCCTACCGGGAGACCGAGGGCATGGCCGACGGATCCGACGCGATCGCCGACTGGCCGCTGCTCAACGCGCTGGTCAACACCTCGTCCGGCGCGAGCTGGGTGTCCATCCACCACGGTGGCGGTGTCGGGATGGGCCGGTCGATCCACGCGGGCCAGGTGTCGGTGGCCGACGGCACGCCGCTGGCCGCGCAGAAGCTGGAGCGGGTGCTCACCAACGACCCGGGCATGGGCGTGATCCGGCACGTGGACGCCGGGTACGAGCGGGCCGAGGAGGTCGCCGGCGAGCGGGGTGTCCGGGTGCCGATGGGGGAGCAGGCGTGAGCGCAGGCGAGCTGCTCGGACAAATCGCCGACGTCGGGCGCGATACCCGGCGTGGCGGCTACTCGCGGCACGCGTTCGACGCGCCGGAGCGAGAGCTGCGCACGTGGTTCGTGGAGCGTGCGCAGCGGCTGGGCCTCGACGTGGAAACCGACCGCAACGGAAACCTGTGGGCCTGGTGGGGTGCGCCCGGCCCGGATGCGGTGGTCACCGGCAGCCATCTGGATTCGGTTCCCGGTGGCGGTGCCTTCGACGGCCCGCTGGGGGTGTCCAGTGCGCTGGACGCGGTGGAATCCTTGCAAGACAAGGGTTTTCGACCGGCCAAGCCGGTCGCGGTCGTGGTGTTCGCGGAGGAGGAGGGCGGCCGGTTCGGCGTGCCGTGCCTCGGGTCCCGGCTGCTGACCGGGTCCATCGACGCGGACCGGGCGCTGGCGCTGCGCGATCCGGACGGGGTGACGTTCGCCGAGGCTGCGGCCGCTACCGGGCTGGACGCCGGCCGGGTCGGCGCCGACCCGGAGCGGCTGGGGCTGATCGGCCGGTTCGTGGAACTGCACGTCGAGCAGGGCCGTGGGTTGATCGACCTCGGCTCGCCGGTGGCGGTGGGCAGCAGTGTGATCGCCCATGGCCGATGGCGGTTTTCCTTCACCGGGCAGGGAAACCACGCGGGTGCGACGCGGATCGCCGACCGGGCTGACCCGATGCTCCCGGCGGCCGGGACGGTGCTGGCCGTGCGAAGGCTGGCGCGTGGTAGGGAAGACGCTCGTGCGACAGTCGGCCGTCTGGTGCCCACCCCGGGTGGCACGAACGTCATCGCGTCCACTGTGGACCTGTGGCTGGACGCGCGGGTTCCCGGTGCCGAGACTCCTGAACTCGTCGAGGAGATCACCGTGGCCGCGCGGGAAGCGGCGGGTTCGGAGGGGTGCGAGCTGGCTGTGACGCGGGAGTCGTACTCCGGTGACGTGGTGTTCGACGAGCCGTTGCGGCGGGCGTTGGGGGAGTGGCTCGGTGGCCCGCCGGAGTTGCCCACCGGCGCCGGGCACGACGCGGCGATCCTGGCCGGGTTCGTGCCGTCCGGAATGCTGTACGTGCGCAATCCGACCGGGATCAGTCACGCGCCGGACGAGTTCGCCGAGGACGCCGACGTCGCGGCCGGGGCCCGTGCGCTCACCGAAGTACTGGAGCGGCTCGCGAAATGACCACGTACTGGTGTGAGCGAGCCTGGCTGCCCGAGGGCATCGCCGACGCGGTGCGGATCGAGGTGGCCGGCGACCGGATCGTGTCGGTGACCACGGACGCGCCGCGGTCCGGGACTGTCCGGAATGGACTCACGCTGCCCGGGTTCGCGAACGGGCATTCGCACGCGTTCCACCGTGCGTTGCGTGGCCGGACGCACCACGAGCGCGGCACGTTCTGGTCCTGGCGGGAACGGATGTACTCGCTCGCCGTCCGGCTCGACCCCGACGCCTACCACCGCCTCGCCCGAGGGGTGTACGCGGAAATGGTGCTGGCCGGCTACACGAGTGTGGCCGAATTCCACTACCTGCACCACGCTCCGGGCGGCAAGCCGTACGCGTCACCGAACGCGATGGGGGATGCGCTGCGGCAAGCCGCCCGGGACGCGGGCATCCGGCTCACTCTGCTCGACACCTGCTATCTGGCCGGTGGGATCGGCGTGCCGCCGGACGAGGTGCAGCGGCGGTTTTCCGACGGTACGGCCGAGCGGTGGGCGGAGCGGGTCGCGGCGCTGCGGGAAGATGACCTGTTCCGGGTCGGCGGAGCGATCCATTCGGTGCGTGCGGTTCCCGAGCACGACCTGCCGGCCGTCGACCGGGCAGTGCCGAAAAGTCGTCCGCTGCACATCCACCTGTCCGAACAGCGGGCGGAAAACGACCAGTGCGAGGCCGCCTACGGCTGGACGCCGGCCGGTCTGCTGTGGGACTACGGCGTGCTCGACGAGCGGCTGACCGCGGTGCACGCGACCCACCTCACCGAACAGGACGTGAAGTGGCTCGGCGAGGCCCGAGCCGGGGCCAGCTTCTGCCCGACCACCGAACGGGACCTCGGCGACGGCATCGGGCCGGCCCGTGCGCTGCTCGACGCGGGAGTGCGGCTCGGCGTCGGGAGTGACAGCAATGCCGTGGTCGACGCGTTCGAGGAGACCCGGGCGCTCGAGCTCGACGAGCGGCTGGCGAGCGAACAGCGCGGCCGGTTCACCGCAGGCGAGTTGCTGGCCGCGGGCACCGACCACGTGGCGACCGGCTGGCCGGAAGCGGGCGCGATTGCCGTGGGTGCCGGGGCGGATCTGGTCACGGTCGCGCTGGACACCGTGCGGACCGCCGGGATCGAGGCGTCCGGGGTGGTCTTCGCGGCGTCGGCGGCGGACGTCCGGGCGGTCGTGGTGGCCGGCCGGGAAGTGGTGCGCGACGGGGCGCACCTGCTCATCGAACGACCGGAAACCGTGTTGGCCGGGGAAATCGAGGCGCTGTGGCAGTTCTGATCACCGGGATCGGCGAGCTCACCACCAACGATCCGGAAGCGGGCAAGCTCCACGACGGCGCGCTGGTGCTCGACGGCGGCACCGTCGCGTGGGTCGGCCCGGCCGGGCAGGCGCCGGACGCCGACGAGCGCGTGGACGTCGGCGGGCGGGCGGTGCTGCCCGGCTGGGTGGACAGCCACACGCACCTCGTGTTCGCCGGCGACCGCACGGCGGAGTTCGAGGCGCGGATGGCCGGCGGGTCCTACGCGGCGGGCGGGATCGCGGTCACCGTCGAGGCCACCCGTGCCGCTCCGGACGAACGGCTGGCCGCGAACCTGCGCCGACACGTCGAGGAGGCCGCCCGGCAGGGCACCACGTGCCTGGAGACGAAGACCGGATACGGGCTCACCGTGGCCGACGAGGAGCGGTCGGCGCGGATTGCCGGTGCGGTGGCCGACGAGGTCACCTACCTGGGCGCGCATCTCGTGCCGCCGGGCGCCGACGCGGAGTCCTATGTGGACCTCGTATGCGGGGAGATGCTCGATGCGGTCGCGCCGCACGTGCGGTGGGCGGACGTGTTCTGCGAAACCGGCGCGTTCGACGAGGCGCAGTCGGCACGCGTGCTCACTGCCGCCGCGAAACGCGGGCTGGGGCTCCGGGTGCACGGCAACCAGTTGGGGGAGGGGCCAGGAGTGCGGCTCGCCGCGGAGCACGGGGCCGCGAGCGTCGACCACTGCACGTACCTGAGTGACGGGGATGTGGCCGCGCTGGCGTCGTCGGGCACGGTCGCGACGCTGTTGCCCGCGTGCGATTTGTCGACACGGCAGCCGCTGGCCCCCGCGCGGCGGCTGCTCGACGCGGGCGCGACGGTCGCGTTGGCGAGCAACGCCAATCCCGGCAGCTCGTACACCACGTCGATGGCCTTCTGCGTAGCCACAGCCGTACTGCAGATGCGGATGACAGTGGAGGAAGCAGTGTGGGCCGCCACCGCCGGCGGCGCCCGTGCACTGCGCCGCGACGACGTCGGCTTCCTCCGCCCCGGTGCCCGAGCGGATGTCCACGTGCTCGACGCCCCCTCCACGACGCACCTCGCGTACCGGCCCGGAGTCCCGCTGACCTACGCCGTGTGGCGGAAGGGAGACCGAATGCGCTGACGAGCGTGCTCCGAGCGCACCTGGCTTCTCCCGGTGGTCGACGCGGCGGTGGGTGCTCGCGCTGAGTCGCCGAAACCCGGCGAGGCCACTTCGCCACTGCGGGCGGGCCAGGTCACCGCGGCGGGTCGTGTGCTGGGTGCCCGCTGAGACGAGGTTGTCGTGGGTCGCCGTGGTGGGTCGTGTCCTGGGTGCCCGCTGAGACGAGGTTGTCGTCGGTCGCCGCGGCGGGACGTGCCCAGGTGCCCGCCGAGACGGGATCGCCTTCGGTCGCCGCGGCGGGGTTGCCGTTGGTCGCCGGAACGGCATTGCCGCCGGTCGCCGCGACGAGCCGCGGCGTAACCCTGATCGCGTTCCTCCAGTGAGGATGGGCTGTCGGCGCCCGGTGATGCCCAGCAGGCCGACCTCGGACTCGCGCTGACCGAGTGTTCACGATCGTGGTCACGGCCAGCCGATCCCGGAACAGGAGGGACGGTCGGCGCAGCCCCACTGGGGGACGGGCTTGGTGACGCCCGAGCGGAGCCGTTCGGCCGTGTCTCGTGAGGTCGGTGCCTCTCGCCACCGCCCCGTGTGTGCGTGCCGGCGCCCGTGTTGGCTGGGCCGACCGTCGCTGTCCCCTTGGGGCTGCGTGCCGGTGCCGGTGCCGGTGTGTGGGCCTCGTTTGTGCTGTGGCGTGGGCGACATGTGTTCACCGAGAGTTCAAGAACTGGACACCATTACGGGGATCTGGTGTCGCCCGATCGGTGGGTAGCGTCAGCGGCGCACGACCACCGAGCTGGAGAGCACGCGCATGGACTTCTCTTTGATCGTCCTGGTGGTGATCGTCGCGGCGCTGGCGTTCGACTTCACCAACGGGTTTCACGATACGGCGAACGCGATGGCCACCTCCATCGCCACCGGTGCGTTGAAGCCCAGAGTCGCGGTCGCCATCTCCGCCGTGCTGAACCTGGTCGGCGCGTTCCTGTCCATCGAGGTCGCGAAGACGATCTCCGGGGGCATCGTGGACGACGCGAAGGTCACCCCGGTGGTGATCTTCGCGGGGTTGATCGGCGCGATCGTCTGGAACCTCGTCACGTGGCTGGTGGGGCTGCCGTCCAGCTCGTCGCACGCGTTGTTCGGCGGCCTGATCGGCGCCACCTGGATCGCGTCCGGCGGCGACGCCGTGCACTTCGGCAAGGTCGTCGAGAAGGTGCTGATCCCCGCGGTCGCGTCGCCGGTCGTGGCGGGGATCGTGGCGCTCGTCGGCACCTACCTCACCTACCGGATCATCGCGAAGGCGCGCCAGGACGTGGTGGGCAAGGGCTTCAAGACCGGTCAGGTCCTCTCGGCCAGCCTGGTCTCGCTCGCGCACGGCACCAATGACGCGCAGAAGACCATGGGCGTCATCACGCTGGCACTGATCGCCGGTGGCTCGCTCGCCCCCGGGTCGAACCCGCCGGTGTGGGTCATCCTGTGCTCCGGCCTCGCGATCGCGCTCGGCACCTACCTCGGTGGCTGGCGGATCATCCAGACCATGGGCAAGAAGCTCACCGAAATCCAGACGCCACAGGGTTTCGCGGCCGAGACCAGCTCCGCCGCAGTCATCCTCGCCTCGTCCCACCTTGGCTTCGCGCTGTCCACCACGCACGTCACGTCCGGCGGGATCATCGGCTCCGGCCTCGGCCGCAAGCTCGCGGAGGTGCGCTGGGGCGTCGCGGGCAAGATGGTCGTCGCGTGGGTGCTCACGCTGCCCGCGGCGGCGATCGTCGGCGCCATCGCCGCCGCGGTGTCCACGCGCGGGAGCTGGGGCACGGTCGCGGTCGGTGCGGTCGGCGTGCTGCTCGCGGCCGGTATCTGGCTGGCTTCGCGGCGGAACCCGGTGAACGCCGGCAACATCACCGAGCCGGAGGCCGTCGAGGCCGCCCCGGCCGTGGCCTGAGGGAGCGGACGTGGACATCAACTGGGGTGCCCTCGGCACCGTGTTCGTCGTCGCGCTGGCCGCCGCGGTGGTCCTCACCGTGCTGTTCGCCTACGGCATCCGCGGGCTGTCCGAACGCGAGACCGCGCGCGCCCAAGGCGGCAGCGGCGTCGCGCAGTTCACCGGTTCGATCGTGTGCTTCGCGGTCTGCGCGGCCGTCGTGCTCTACGGGATCTACCTGATCGTGGCCTGAACACGGGCACGCAGCTCTTCCGGAAGCTCGCCGAGCAGCGGACGTACCGCGGCCCGGCGAGCTTCGTCCAGGTGGCCCAACAGGTCCAGCGCCGGTTCCCACAGCGACTCGTCGGCCGCCGCCGCCCGGACCAACTGGGCCAGCCTGCCCTCGGGCAACAGGCTGAGCACGTGGTCGACACGGGCCTTGTCGTCCAGCACGTACGCGGTGCGCAGCAGGCCCGCGTCGTCGAGCAGGCCGACGCTGCGCCGCACGGTCTCGTCCGGCAGATGCCCGACGAAGCGGCCCAGCGTGATCCAGTCCTCGCGGCCGGCCAGCTCCCGCGCCACCGCGAGCACGGTCGGCAGCGGGATCCGGACGATGATCGCGGTGGCACGCCGTGGGTCCAGCTCCGCCGCCACCGAGGCGAGGAACTGCGGCGACAGCCGTTTCGCCACGTCGATGCCGCGCGATACGTCGACCAGCCCGGCGATCCGCGCGCACAGCAGCGGTCCGAACACCTTCTCCGCGATCTTCGCGACCACTGGCGCCGGCAGGAGGCGGCTCGCCAGCGCCATGCGTTCCAGCACCACGACGTTGGCGTCGAACAACGTGGTGGTCACCTGTTCGCGTAACCGGCGTACGTCGGCTTCGTCCACCTCGGCGAGGTAGCCGAGCCGCGCGGCGTCGACGTCGAGCGCGCGGGCGAGCTTGAGGATTTCCGGGTTCACAGGCCGACCGCCTTGCGCACTGCACCGCGAAGCAGCGCCGGCACGTACTTCAGGGCTTCCTCACCCGCGTGCGCGAGGGCCTTCGCCTGTCGGTGCCGCGCGTCGCGCAGCGCCGCGGCCAGGTCCTGCCGATGCTCCTCGGACAGGGCTTCGATGCCTTCGGGCAGGGGGCCGCCGAGCTGATCGGCGAGGGTGCGCTCAGCCATGGTGACCCATCATGCCGTACCGGGCGGACCTTGACTTTCGGCAGTGGTGGACGGGTGTGCGGCACTTGTAGCGTCGGCAGGATGAAGGAGGCGGCCCGGCGCAGGTGGCGCGTGACGTTCGCGGTCGCGCTGTGGGTGGTGCTCTGCCTGCTCGTGGTCGTCGACACGACCAGCGGCCCGGACCATCGGACGCTGGAGCTGGTCTACGGGCTCGCCTCGGTGACCGTGGCGGTGGCGACCGCGCGCCGGTGGCCGGCGGTGTCCTTCGCGGTGACCGTGGCGACGTCGCCGGTCGTCTCGCTGGGCTGGACCGCGAAGGTGGCCGTCTGGGAGTTCTTCCTGATGGTCGTCCTCGGCTATTTGGCCGGGTTGCGGATGCCCCGGGTGCGTGCGGCGGCGGTGATCTGTTCCGTGACCGCGCTGGCCGGGATACCGCCGGCGGTGTTCCTGCCCGAGGGGTTCGACGCCTGGGGCACGATGCTCGGCGTGCTCGCGTTCGCCGGCGTGGCGCCGTTCCTGCTCGGACGGTACGTCCGGCTGCGGAAGGAGCTGGCCCAGGCGGGCTGGCGGCGGGCCGAGGAGATGGAGAGCCGCTACCGCCTCGTGGCCCGCGAGACGCGGTTGCGGGAACGGGCCCGGATCGCCAGCGACATGCACGATTCGCTGGGCCACGAGTTGAGCCTGATCGCGGTGCGAGCCGCCGCGCTGGAGGTGGCGGCCGGGCTCGGCGACGAGCAGCGCGGCGCCGCCGGGCAGCTGCGGTCCGGTGCGGCACAGGCGACCGAGCGGCTGCGCGAGATCATCGGGGTGCTGCGCGAGGACGCGGCACCGGTCGAGCCCGTGCAGGGCGACGTGGCCGAGCTGGTCGACCGGGCGCGTGCCTCGGGAATCGGGATCGAGGCGCGGCTGGAGACCCTCGCCGATGCCCCGCCGATGGTCGCTCGCGCGGTCTACCGCGTGGCGCAGGAGGGACTGACGAACGCGGCGAAGCACGCACCGGGCGCGGCGGTCACGGTGACTGTGACGAGTTCCGCGGAGACCACCGAAGTGCTCGTGTGCAACGCCGCGCCGCCGGCCGGGCCGTTGCCCGGCCGGTCGGGTCGCCAGGGACTCATCGGCCTGCGGGAGCGAGTGCGGCTGGTCGGTGGCACGCTGCGGGCCGCGCCGGCGGACGGCGGCTTCGAGGTCGTGGCGCGGCTGCCGCACGCCGCGGCGCCGGCTCCGGAACCGGGCGACGACGAGGTGGTCGGTCAGGCCGCGCGGGAACGCGCGCTCGCCCGCCGGGACGTGCGACGGAGCCTGGTGCAGGCGATCGTGGTTCCGCTGGTGCTGTTCGGCGTGATCCTGGGCGCGACCGGCGTGGGTTTCCTCGTGCAGTGGTCCGAGTCCGAGCTGCCTGATTCGGCGTACGCGCGGATCGAGCCCGGCCAGCCGCGCGAGGCGTTCGCTGCGTTGCTGCCGTCGCGGCAACGCAGTTCGCTCCCGCTGATCAACGAGCCGCCGCGCCCGCGCGGGACCACCTGCGAGTACTACGGCACCGAGCGGAGCTGGCTCAACCTGAACAAGGCGGCCCACCGGCTGTGTTTCGCCGGCGACCGCCTGGTGACCAAGGATTCCTACAGTGAGGACGAACCGTGATCCGGGTACTGCTGGCCGACGACGAGGCGATGATCCGGGCCGGAGTCGCGGCCATCCTCGCCGCCGACCAGGAGATCGAGGTGGTCGCCGAAGCCGGTGACGGCCGTGCGGCGGTGGAACTGACCCGGGCGAACCGGCCGGATGTCGTGCTGCTGGACATCCGCATGCCCGACCTGGACGGGCTCGCCGCGGCCGAGGAGATCCGGCGGATCCTGCCGGACACCGGTGTGCTCATGCTGACCACCTTCGGTGAGGACGCCTACATCGAACGCGCCCTCGGGCTGGGCGCGAGCGGATTCCTGCTCAAGGCGGGCGATCCGCGCGAACTGCTCGCCGGAGTGCACGCGGTGGCCGACGGCGCGGCGTTCTTGTCGCCGAAGGTGGCGCACCGCGTCATCACGCAGTTGTCCGGCGACCGACTGGGACGTGCGGCGGCCGCCAGGGACCGGGTCGCGGTGCTGACGCCCCGGGAACGCGAAGTCCTCACCCTGCTCGCCGACGGACTGTCCAATGCGGACATAGCCGGTCGCATCCACGTGGTGGAAGGCACGGTGAAAGCCCACGTGAGCACGATTCTGACCCGGCTGGCCGTCCGCAACCGCGTCCAGGCGGCGATCACCGCGTACGAGGCCGGCCTGGTGTGACGAGCCGGACGCCACGCCGCACGGAACGGATGGGCGTGCCTGGCGTGGCGGGGTCGGTGGCTTGGCCCTGGCGCACGTGACTTGGCCCGGCTCTGGCCCTGTCCTCGCGCCAGGGTAGTGATCTCCCGGCCGTGGTACTCTGATTGAAGTACTCGACTCGGAGGTCGCCATGGCAGCCCGGAACCGCGGCAATCCGCTGGCGCTCGCGGCGCTGATCTGTCTCTACGAGCGGCCCATGCATCCCTACGAGGTGGCCACCACGTTGCGGCAGCGCAACAAGCACGAGAGCGTCCGGCTCAACTACGGGTCGCTCTACGCGGTGTTCGGTTCGCTGGAGAAGCGGGGGCTGATCTCCGAAGCGGAGGTCACCAGGGAAGGGCGGCTGCCGGAGCGCACCGTCTACGAGCTGACCGGGGCCGGGCTGGCCGAGATCCACGACTGGATGGCCGAGCTGGTCGGCGTCCCGCGGAAGGAGTATCCGGATTTCGAGGCCGCGCTGGCATTGCTGGTCGCGTTGCCGCCGGATCAGGTGCTTGCCCTGCTTCGCGAACGCGCGGACCGGCTGGAGGTCGGCATCAGCCAGTCGCACGCTGCCGGCGAGGTGCTCCGGAAGCAGCAGGTGCCGAGGCTGCTCCGGGTCGAGACCGAGTTCCACACCGCGCTGCTCGACGCCGAGCTGGCGTTCGTGCGCCGCCTCGCCGACGAGCTCGAGTCCGGCTCCCTGGAGGGGCTCGACTGGTGGCGGACGGTGCACGGCGACGGCCCGGTCGCCCCGCCGGTGCCGCGATCATCCACGGAGGAACGAACATGACCACGCAGATTCAGCAGGACACCGTCGAGGCCTTCCTTTCCCGGATCGCGGACGCCTGGAACGCGGCCGACGCGACCGCGTACGCGCGGGAGTTCACCGAGGACGCCACCTACGTGATCTTCCTGGGCGACGCGCTCCGCGGGCGCGCCGAGATCGAAAGCACCCACGTCGACGTGCTGAGCAAATGGCAGCGCGGCACAAAGATGCTCGTGAAGCCGGTCTCGGTCAGCATGGTCGACGAAAACACCGCCTCGGTGCTCACGATCGGCGGCATCGGCGCCGGCGAACCCGTCGAGTACGACAAGTTCCAGACGTTCACCCTCGTGCGGCGGGACGGACGGTGGCAGTGTGCCGCCTTCCAGAACACCGAGATGAGCGACCGGTCCCGGCGTCAGCTCTGATCGGTGGCCAACGCGGGCGCCCGCCAGGTGTTGATCGAGGAGCCCGTCCTCGCGGTGAGTGTGGCCGGCGCGAGCCGGAGGGCAGCCGAGCGCGCCGCGCAGGCGATCGGGTTGCGCAGCAACGGACCGGCGGCTCCCGCGCGGAGTGAGGCGCGGGCGACGCGCTGGCTGCGTGGGCGCCGTTCGGTGTCGTAGCGTCGCAGTGCCTCGTCCACTGCGGACGAACCAGCGCAGGCGGCCGCGAGGACGACGGCGTCTTCCAGCGCCTGGCAGCCACCCTGGCCGAGAAACGGCGGCATGGCGTGCGCGGCGTCGCCGAGCAACGCGATCCGGCCGTGCACGTAGCTCGGCAGCGGGGTCGCCAGATGGTGGGTGTCGTGGAGCAGGATTTCCGGCGTGGCGGCGATGAGTTCCGGAACCGGGGCGTGCCAGCCGGCGAACTTCGCGGCCAGGTAGGCCCGGTTGTCCTCGTGCCGGACCCCGGACGGACGCGCTTCGGAAATCCACCAGTAGGTCTGGCTGTGCGACAGGGGAAGCACTCCGATTTCCGTGCCCGGCGCCCAGGTGGTGCTCAGCCGGGCGGGCAGTTCCGCGACCCCGCGGAACGCCGCGCCGCCGCTGTATTCGACCCGGGCGTGCGGATGAAGTGCCTGCCGGATGCGGCTGGTGATGCCGTCCGCGGCCACGACCAGGTCGGCTCGCGTGGCATCCGCGCCGTGGTGGACAACACCGTCCGGGGCCACGGCGGTGACCTCGACGCCGGTCTGCAGGCTTTCCGGGGGCAACGCCGAGCGCAACGTCTCGATGAGGTCCGCACGGTGGATCGCGCCGAGCGGTAAACCCTGGTGACGCACGAACGCTTCGGCGTCCCAGTGCGCGAGGCGTCGGCCTCGCCGGTCGAGGAACCGGCCGCCCGCCTGCCGGGCGAGCGCCGGGGTGACGCCCAGCTCGGCGAGCGCGCGCTGCGCGTTCGGCCACAAGGAGATCCCCGCACCGATGGCGGTGAACGCTGCGGCCCGTTCGAACACCGTGACCCGCCAGCCGATGCGGTGCAGCCCGACTGCCGCGGCAAGTCCGCCGATACCCCCGCCGACCACGACGGCGTGCTGTGCTTTCATGACTCCTCCTCTACAGATGTAGAGCACTCTACACCTGTAGAGTGGTCGGGTGGACCGGAAAGCGAGCATCGGCGACGCGGCCATCGAGGTGATCGCGGCCGAGGGCATGCGGGGACTCACGCACCGCGCGGTGGACCGGGCGGCCGGGCTGCCCGCGGGCTCCACGTCGTACTACGCCCGGACCCGCACCGCGCTGCTCGAGCTGGCGGTGCGGCGCATGGTGGAGCTGGACGAGGTCGAGGCCGAGCCGCCACCTCATGGCGGCCTCGCGGACTTCCTCGGTTCGGTCGTGTACTCCGCGATCACCGAGGGACGCACGAGAATGCTGGCGCGGTACCAGTTCGCGCTGGAAGCCACCCGCAGCCCCGAACTGCGCGCGAGTTACGACTCCGGCGGCCACCTGGTGCGCCGCCGCTGTGCGGAAGTGCTGGCGGCCGCCGGTTCGCCCGCGCCGGAAGCACACACCCGGGTGCTCATCGGCTGGCTCGACGGATCGATCTTCGACGCGCTGGCCGGCACGGGTTCCCGTCGTCCGCCGTCGCGGGACGAGCTGGTCGAGGGGGCCCGTGCCGTGCTCGCCGGGCTCGGCCTTTCCGGAGCCTGAGGGCCGCGTCAGGCGTCCCGCCGATTCAACAGCGCCGTGCCACCCAGCAGGCCGGCGCCGGCCCAGAGGAGGCAGATCAGCGCTCCGATCCACGGTCCGTACGGAGGTGTTCCGCCGAGCACCAGATCGGCGCTCCCGGGCGGCACCATCGCGTTGCTGCCCGCGAACAACGGGAAGTAGTCCAGCGCGCCGGACGCGACGTACGACGAAACCAGCAACGGCAACGGCAGGAGCAGCACGATCAGCACCACCAGCGTGCCCGCCGCACTGCGCAGAATGAACGCGATTCCCGTGGACAGCACGCCGAGGAACGCGAAGTAGGCGCCCATGCCCAGCGCGGTCACCGCGGCGTCGCCGAATGTCGTCGGGAGGCCGTTGCCGAGCATCGCGAGTTTCGCGACTCCCATCCCGAACGCGGCGACCAGCACCCCGAAGACGAACAACACCGGCAGCACCACCGCGGCTTTCGCGGTCGTCAGCCGCGGCCGCACCGGTACCCATTGCAGTGTCGTGCGGATGGCCCCACTGGTGTACTCACTCGTCACGAACAACGTCGCCACCGCGAGCACGCAGAATTCGACGAGATACACCGCGCCGGTGGCGGCGATGCCGTGTGCCGCCTGTGGCTGGTCACCACCGAATCGTTGTGACAGGCCGGAAACGACCGCGTAGAACGCCATCAGCAGCGTTCCCCCTGCCAGGCACCACCTCGTGGCACGCACCGACCAGAACTTCGTCCACTCCGCGGCGACAGCCGGCTTCATCATGCCCGTACCCCGTATTCCACCGACGACGCGGTCAGTTCCAGATAGGCCTGTTCCAGTGACGCGGTCCGCGCGCCGAGACCGTGCAGCCGTACGCCGAGTTCGTGCGCGAGATCCCCGACCTTGTCCACCGCGACGCCTTCCGCCAGCACCTCGTCGTCCTCGCCCCGGCGCACGGGCACCCCCAGCGCCCGCAGCCGTTCGGTCAGGGCGGCAAGTTCCGCGGGCACCGGTACCCGCACGGAGACGCAGCTGCGTGAGTTCCCGGCGATGAACTCGTCCATCGGTGCGTCGGCGAGCAGCCGTCCCTTGCCGATCACCACGAGGTGGTCCGCGGTCAGCTGCATTTCGCTCATCAGGTGACTGGACACGAGCACCGTGCGTCCTTCTCCGGCGAGGAGACGCATCAGCTGGCGTACCCAGCGCACCCCGTCCGGATCGAGCCCGTTCACCGGTTCGTCGAACATCAGCACTGCGGGGTCGCCGAGCAGCGCGCCCGCGATGCCGAGCCGCTGGCTCATCCCGAGCGAGAACGTGCCGGTGCGCTTCCCCGCGACGTCGCTCAGGCCTACCGTCGCCAGCACTTCCTCGACGCGGCGCGGCGGAATGCCGCTGCCGCGCGCCATCGCGAGCAGGTGCTTGCCCGCGCTTCGGCCGGGGTGCACGGCTTTCGCTTCCAGCAGCGCGCCGACTTCTCGCAACGGATACCGCAACTGGCGGTAGGGCTTGCCCTGGATCAGCACATCGCCGGAATCCGGGTGATCCAACGCGACCGTCATCCGCATGGTGGTCGACTTTCCGGCGCCGTTGGGGCCCAGGAACCCGGTCACCAGACCGGGAGCGACCACCGACGTGAGACCGTCCACCACCGTCTTGTCCCCATAGCGCTTCGTCAATCCGCGAAACGTGATCATGCACCGAGTCTGCGCGGTCGGTCACGCTCCGGACATCGGCTGACCGACTGGTGCCGACCCTGACTTTCGACAGGGGTTCAGCGAGACCTGCGGCTGGTGTGCCGGGTGGGGGTGGCGGTAGCCGGGTCCTCCGGCCACGGGTGCTTCGGGTAGCGGCCGCGGAGGTCGGCGCGGACCGCGGCGTAACCGTTGCGCCAGAAGGACTCGAGATCGGCAGTCACCGCGGCGGGCCGGCCGGCGGGGGAGAGCAGGTGCAGCAGCACCGGCACCCGGCCGTCGGCCAGCGCCGGGGTGCGGGTCCAGCCGAAGGTCTCCTGCAGCTTCACCGCGAGCACCGGCTGTTCTCCCCGGTAGTCCACGCGGTGGCGCGAGCCCGAGGGCACCGCGAGCCGATCCGGGGCGAGGTCGTCCAGCCGGGCCGCCTCCGGCCAGGGCAGCAGGCCGCGCAACGAGGCGCCGGCGTCGAGATTCGCCAGATCACTGCGCCGGCGTACCCGGGACAGATCCAGCCAGGAGTCCACTTCGGACAGCAGGGTGTCGTCGTCCACCGCTGGCCACGGCGGACCGAGTACCCGGTGCAGGAACGCCATTCGCTCCCGGAGCCGGGTCGTGTCCTGACTCCAGCGCACCAGCCCCAGCCCCTCGGCGCGCAACCCGGCGACCACGGCGTCATGCACCAGCGCCGGGTCCGGATTCCGCAGCGGACGCTCGGAAAGCACGATCGCGCCCAGCCGGCGGACGTGACGTGCCACCACGTCGCCGTCCCATCGCACTTCGTCCACTTCGGACAGCAAGGCAGGCGCGGCACGGACGGCGAGGGCTTCGTCCGCCGACGCGGCAAGGCGGATCGTGCCCTGCGCCCGGCCGGGATCACGCGTCGCCTCGGCTATGGCCAGCCACTCGGCGTCGTCCAACCCGCTTCCGTCGGGCAGCTCAGCTGCGGTGCCACCGGCCATCAGGTACACCGGTGCCGAGCCGGAACGCTTGTGCGCCAGCCGTTCCGGGTAGGCGAGAGCGACCACCAACGCGGCATCGACGGCTTCGGCCCCGCCCGGCGTCTTGACCAGCCCGGCCAGCCGCCGGGCGTCTCGTTGCCAGCGGTGGGCAGCATCGTCATGGGCGGAGCGCAGCCGGCGCAGCTCGGCTTCGACATCGGTGAGCTTCGCTCCGGCGTCGAGAAGAGCGACGACTTCGGCGGCCGCTCGCGCGCCGACCGCTGCCGCGCCGTCCAGCAACGCGCGGGCCAGCCGGGGATGCAGCCCGAGGTCGGCCATTCGTCGCCCGCGTGGCGTGACAGCGCCGTCGGACATGGTCGCGCCCAAGGTGACGAGCAGGCTGCGCGCCGCGGCCAGAGCTCCTTCGCCGGGCGGATCCCACCAGGCCAGCCCGCTGCCGTCCGGAGTGGACCAGCACGCCAGCTCCAACGCGAAGCGGGCGAGTTCCGCGGTGCGGATCTCCGGCTCGGGATAGGCCGGCAAGGTCGCCTGCTCGTGTTCCGGCCAGCACCGGTACGCCCGCCCCGGCGCCTCGCGTCCGGCCCGGCCTGCCCGCTGCTCGGCGACCGCCGCCGAGACGCGCACGGTGGCCAGCCCGGCGAGACCCCGGCGATGATCGACGCGCGGCACGCGGGCCAGTCCACAATCGACGACCGCACGCACGCCGGGCACGGTGAGGCTCGACTCCGCCACCGCCGTGGCCAGTACCACCCGCCGGCGTGAGCGCGGACGAAGAGCTTCGTCCTGCCGGGCGGTGGAAAGCCGGCCGTGCAGTGGCAGTACGTCGGCGTCGAGCGAATCCAGCAACGCCGCCGTACGGGAAATCTCCCCGGCGCCCGGCAGGAAGGCGAGAACGTCACCGTCTCCTTCGGACAGTGCGAGCCGGACGGTGGCAGCCACTGCGGCCTCGATCCGCTGTCCCCGGGCCGGGGCTCGGTAGCTGAGCGAGACGGGATACGTGCGGGCCTGCGCAGTGACCACCGGCGCGTCGCCGAGCAACTCGGCGAGGCGCCCGGCCGCGACGGTCGCCGACGTGGCGAGCAGCCGGAGGTCCTCCCGCAACCCGGCGCGGACGTCGAGGAGCAGAGCGAGCAGCAGATCCGCGTCGAGATGGCGTTCGTGGCATTCGTCGAGGAGCACAGCGGACACCCCGGGTAACTCCGGATCGTGCTGCACACGGCGGACGAGCAGACCGGAGGTGACGACCTCGATCCGCGTCCGCGCCGACACCTTCCGGTCCCCGCGGACCGCGTACCCCACCGTTTCGCCCACCGGTTCCCCCAGCAGCGCGGCCATCCGCGAGGCCGCGGCACGAGCCGCGAGCCGGCGTGGCTCGGCGACGACCACCCGGCCCTCGCCGCGGTCCAGCGCGAGCGGCACGAGCGTGGTCTTGCCGGTCCCCGGCGGTGCCACGAGCACCGCGGTGCCGTGGCCCTCCAGCGCGGCCAGCACGTCCGGCAGCACGGCGCGGACGGGCAGGTCCGGAAGCCGGTCGAGGTCGGTCACTTCTCGGTGATCTCCGGTGGCGGCGGCAGCGGGTAGTTCGACGGGCCGAGGTTGGCCTGCAGGGAACGCAGCCAGCCGCCGGTCGAGATCATCTTCGCGATGGCGTCGTCCACCGCGTGCTGCCCGTCGAGGTCGCCCTTGCGCAGGCCGATCCCGTAGCGCTCGGTGGAGAACGTGCGCCCGACCACCCGCAGCAGCTCGGGGTTCTGCGCGGCGTAGCCGGCCAGAATCGCCGCGTCCGTGGTCACCGCGTCGATCTGGCCGGCGAGCAGCGCGGTGACACAGTCCGGGTAGCGCGGGTACTCGACCAGCTTCACCGCCTGGGCGAACTTGTCGCGGACCGCCTCCGCCGGGGTCGACCCGGTGACCGAGCACAGCTTGCGGGTGTTCAGGCTCTCCGGCCCGGTGATGTCCGAGGAGGTGAGCCGCACCAGCAGGTCCTGCCCGGTGACGAAGTACGGGCCCGCGAAGGTCACCTGCTGCTTGCGCTTGCCGGTGATCGAGTAGGTGGCCACGACCAGGTCCACCGCCCCCGAGGCGAGGTCCGATTCGCGGCTGGCCGGGGTCGTCTCACGCCAGGTGATGTGGTCCGGCGCGACCCCCAGCTCGCCGGCGACGAACGTGGCCACGTCCACGTCGAAACCGACGAACCTGCCGTCGATCGTGCGCTGCGAAAGCCCGGGGGCGTCGAACCGGATGCCGATCGTGAGGTGGTCGCCGTCACGCGCCCGGGTGGGCAGCGGATCGCCGGGCGTGGCCTCGCCCGCCCCGCAGGAGACGCAGCCGACCAGCAGGAACAGAACGGCGAGCAGGGCACGAGCCCGCATATCCGCCTCCCCTCGGCCGGTCGAGTGCTCACAGAGTTCTCAGGTCCGGCGGCTAGCCTATGCTCGTGCGACGACTGCCCCAACCCGTACTCGACACCATCGGCACGCTCGCCCGGCTCGGGCTGGCGGCCGTGTGGTTCGTCTCCGGCGGTGTCAAGATCGCCGATCCGGGGCAGACCTACCTCGCCGTGCAGGCCTACGACGTGCTGCCGCACGCGCTGGTGCGCCCGGTCGCGACCGCTCTGCCGCTGCTCGAGCTGGTGCTCGGGCTGCTGCTGCTGGTCGGGCTGGCCACGCGCTGGGTCGCGGGGGTGGCGCTGGTGCTGCTGGCGGTGCTCGTCGCGGGCATCGCGCAGTCGTGGGCCCGCGGACTGAGTATCGACTGCGGCTGCTTCGGCGGCGGCGGACAGGTGGCCGAGGGGCAGACCGCGTACCCGCAGGAAATCCTGCGGGACGCCGGATTCGCCCTGCTCGCGGTGTGGCTGCTGGTGCGGCCGCGCACCTGGATCTCACTCGACGGCTGGCTCGGCTGGGGCCGCGGCAACCACGGCGAGGACGGCGGGAACTCCGCCGGCACCCCGGACGACTACTCCACGAACATCGCGGAAGGGAACTAGGAACAGTGGGTGGAGCGGCGCGCAACGCGCGGAAGAGCCGGCAGCGAACGGCGGCGGCGAGGTCGGTCGCCCAGGCCCGCGGCACGTCGGGCGGCGACCGGAACAAGGTCATCGCCGTCGTGGTCGCGGTCGTGGTGGTCGCCGCGCTCGTGATCGGCGGCGTGCTGTGGATCAACTCGAGCAAGAACGCGACCGAGGACACCGCGATCCCGGCGGGTACGAGCGCCACGCTCGGCGCCGGCGTGGTCGAGAAGCGCGACGGGGTGGTGGTGTCGGTCGGCAAACCGGGCGCACCGAAGTCTGTCGACCTGTACGCGGACTTCCTCTGCCCGGTCTGCGGCCAGTTCCAGCAGACCTACGGCCAGCAGATGGAGCAGGCGATCAACAGTGGCAAGCTGACCGTGCGCTACCACATGGTCACGCTGCTGAACACCCGCTCGGATCCGCCGGGCTACTCGCTGGAATCGGCGAACGCCGCGCTGGCCGCGGCCGACTCGCAGAAGTTCACCGCCTTCCACGACGCGCTGTTCAAGAACCAACCGCAGGAAGGCGGGCGCGGCTACGACAAGGCGCAGCTGACCAAACTCGGCCAGGACCTCGGCATCACCGATCCGAAGTTCGCCAAGACGATCGACACCGGCACCTACGACCAGCAGATCCAGGCGGCCTACCAGCAGATCCAGAACGATCCGAACCTCGCGCAGGACTACCAGGGCCAGCGCGGCTTCGGCACGCCGACCCTCGCGGTGAACGGCAAGGCGTTCCCGACCACTCCGGACTGGCTCGACAAGGTCCTGAACGGGACCGCGGGCTGACGCTCGATCCGGTCATTTCGCCTGTCCCGGCACATCCGGTCCGCTAACCTGGTCTTACGGCTCAGGGGAGGGGCAGGGTGTGTCGGGTTTTCACGTCGATGAGGGTGCGTACGAGAGATATGCGCGCCAGGTCGATCCACTCGGTGACGAGGTGCGCCAGGCCGCGGAAAGCCACCTCGGCCCGCATCTGACGCTGGCAGGCGACGGGTTCTCCGCGATGGGGGACGAATCCGGGTTCGCCGGTGCGTACGGGGCGCGAATGCGGTCGCTGCACCAGCGGTTGCACGCGCTCGGCGGCGGCTGGCACGGGATCGGCGAGGCCGCGCGGGCGACGCAGGGCAACTTCGCCGCCGTCGAGGACGAGCACGACGAAGTCCTGCGCAGGCTCCCGTGAGCACGCCGGTCGACCACCTCGTTCGCGGTGGTCTGGACACGACCAACCAGCTCGCGGCCAAGGTGCGGCACGATCCTTCGGCCATCACCGGCGCGCGGGACGGGCACGTCGCGTTGCGAACCTCCGTGGGCCAGGCCAACGACCAGGCCGCCGGACAACGGGTGAACCTGGCGAACGCCAGTTCCGGCGGCACTTCCGAGCGCGCGGTGGCCACGTCGCAGGACATGGAGAACCACGTCCGGGACCTGCTCGACGAGAGCGCCGAGATCGAAGGCGCGGTCGCCGAGGCGGCGGAGGTGCTGCACGTCGGGCAGATCCGCAACGACCAGGTCCGGGACCAGATCGTGCGGGAGATCGCCGCGTCGATGAAGGCCTTGCAGGCGACCGGCGGCATCCAGCCGCCGGAGAGCCGCGCGGCCGCGGCCCGGCAGGTCCTGCTGCGGCTGCAGACGAAGATCGGGCAGCTCACCGGGCAGGCCGCCACGTTCAGCGAGGAAACGCTCGGCAGGCTGACCGACCTCGGTGGCAGGCTCGGCGGATCGGACGCGACCACCACCAGCAGCGCTACTGCCGCGCCGTCCGCACCGCAGGCGTTCAACAGCAACGGTGCGCACGCCAGTGGCGGCGGCGGGGGAGACGGCGGCGGCGGATTCGCCGGGAAACCCCGGCTGCCGGTGGCGATCCCACCGCAGCCGGGCAGCGGCGTGGCGATCAACCTGCCGGGCGGCAAGACCGTGATGGCGCCCAACGAAACCGCGGCCAAGGCGGTGCGGGCCGCGTTGTCACAGCTCGGGGTGCCCTACGTCTGGGGTGGTACGGCGCGGGGGCAGGGCCTGGACTGCAGCGGGCTGACGATGACGTCGTACCAGGACGCCGGGCTCCAGCTGCCGCGCACGGCCCGGCAGCAGACGGTGGGTGCGGAGGTGCCCTCGATCGACCAGCTGCTGCCCGGCGACCTCGTGGTGTGGTCGGGGCACGTGGCGATGGTGATCGGCGACGGGCAGATGGTCGAGGCCGGGGACCCGGTGCAGGTCAGTGCCATCCGGACCACGAACTCGGGGCAGCAGTTCATCGGGTTCTACCGGCCGACGGGATGAGGAATGGCTGAGTTCGACGTGGACCTCGCCGCGGCGCGGGTCGCGGAGCAGGCCGAGCGCACCGGGCAGGAGGCCGCCGCCCGGTTCGCGCGTTCCGGTCCGGTGGTGGGCAAGGCCGAAGCGGCGGGGGTGACCGTGGAGGTCGCGCCCGGCGGGCTGCTGACCGGGCTCACCCTGACCCGGGCGGCGCTGCGGTCCGGATCCGAGGCGCTGGCGGGAAACATCGTGGAGCTGTCCCGCCGGGCCACCCGGCGGGCCGGTGACCGGATGCACCAGGTGCTGGCGCCGGTTCTGGAGCCGGAACAGCTCGCCGAGCTCGGGTACGAGCCACTGCGCCCGGACGATCCGGACTACGACGACCCGGACGACTACTACGGCCACGGGGAGCTGCCGTGATCAGCACTCGCGCGCTCATCGACCAGGCCCGTGCCCGGGAAGAAGCGCTCGCCCAGGTGGCCGGGTTGATGGCCGAAGCCCGTGGTTCGGCACACGCGCTGGACGGCACGGTGGAGGTGACCGTCGACGCCTTCGGAGCGCTGCACCGCCTCTGGCTGGCCCCGTCGGTGACCACCGCCGACCCGGCCCGGCTGGCCGCGCTGATCCTGGAGGTCACGCGGATCGCGATGGCCGAGGCCACCCAGGACAGCTACAACAAGGTGGCGCTACACCTGGGCGAGGACCTGACCATGCTGGTGGAGCAGCTGTCCGGCTCCCCGGCCCCGGCCCGCGCCCCGGACGACGATCCGGGAATGACGGTGGAGGAGTTCCAACGCCACCGCGCCGAACGACTCGGCGAGCGGCGCTCCCAGCCCCGCCGCTGAAGCCGGTGGCCGGGCCGTCGCCGAGGGTGGTCGCTGCGGTGGCGGTCGAGGTCTTGGGGCTGTGATTGCTGGGGGTACCGGTCTTGGCGCGGCTTTCAGTCCCGGAGTGCCGCCGTCAGCGCCTCGAAGTCTCGTGCCAGTGCCCGGCGGCTGACCGCACGCAGAATCGGTTTCAGGAGGGGATTACGCAGCCGTAGGTCGATGGTGTGGGTGATGCGCGTACCCGGCGTCATCGGCTCGAGCTGGAAGCGGAGCTCGGCATACCGGAACATCGACGATTCGAGCAACACGAAGGCGAACCCGGTCGGCGGCCGATAGTGGCTGATGCGGAATCGTTGACGTTTGCCGTCGGGCGAGACCGTGGTGGCCTCCCAGCCGACCCCCGGTGCGCCGGTCGAGTGCGGGATCACCTCCGCGATGCTTCGATCCCACCGGGGCGCGGTGGCGGGATCCGAGAGAAAACTCCAGACCTGGTCGATACCTTGGTCGACGACGCCGGACACCTCGAGCCGCACGCTGATCCCCTCCCTGGCGAAGTTCGCAGCACAATGCCGGGCGCAGCCTGTGCCCACCGCCTCACTCGTCGCGACGTGCGAAGAGAAACGCTTGCAGGGCTTGGCCATCCAGGTCGAACAGCAGCCGGCCTTCGACGGTGAACCCGGCTTCGCGCAGCCAGATGGTCACCTCGCCCGCCTGCCGGTGATGTACGCGGACCCGCATCGGATGGTTTCCGTAGCCCTCGGTCTTCAGCCGCGAACCGGTGCCGAGGTGGAAGAACAACTGCACCGGACCACCCGGTCGCACGACGCGACGGAACTGTTCGAACACGGCAGGCACCGCCTCGTCCGGGACGTGGATCAGGGATTGCCACGCGAGCAGGCCGTTCACCGATGCGTCCGGTAGTGGCAGGTCCGTCATCGAGCCCACCTCGAATCGTAGGCCTGGGTACCGGCGACGAGCCACCTCGATCATTCCGGGAGAAAGGTCGATGCCGAACGCGTCGACCTCGAGCGAACGCAGGTGCGCGGTGACCTCACCGGGCCCGCAGCCGACATCCACCACCGGACCGCCGCCGGCGGAGCGCACGTGCTCGGCGAACAGCGTCAGGGCCGTGCGGAGGTAGGGCTGCCCGGTGATAGCGCCGCGCACCTGCTCGGCGTAGCTCGTCGCGACCGTGTCGTAGGACGTTCGCGTTTCGGTCAGCCAGTCGGTGTCCACCCGCGAGATGCTAGGGCCCAGACGGCGAGAGAGGCGGCAGCGTCACGGGTTGTTGCGATTGGTCCTGCCGGGTGAGGCTGGTCGCTGGTTCCGGTCAGTGGTACCCGAGATTCCGCGGAGGTCTGGACCACCGTGGCGTGGTGTGCATTAATTCACGCACTGAAAAAAAGGCCGTTCCGTGTCGGAGAGGTTGTGCGATGTCCGGAAAACGACGTCTGCTCGGGAAAGCGTTTGCCTTCTTCGCTGCGTGTCTCGGACTTGCGCTCGGTGCACCGGCGGTCGGTTCGCCTGCGGAGGCCGCGTCGCCGTTCAGTGTGCTGGCGTTCTACAGCGGTACCTACGACGCGGCGCACATCAGCTTCGAGAAGGAAGCGAACGTCTGGTTCCCACAGCAGGCCGAGGCGAACGGGTACGACTACACCGCCACGAACGACTGGAACCGGCTCGTTTCGCTCACTCCGGACCAGGCGGACGTGGTGCTCTTCCTCGACGACCAGCCGCAGTCGCAAGCGCAGTTCGACGGCTTCCGGCGCTACCTGGACGACGGTGGCGCGTTCTTCGGGTTCCACGTGACCGCCTACAACGACGACAGCACACCCTCGTACGCGAACTGGTTCCACGACGACTTCCTCGGCACCGCCAGGTTCGCGACCAACTCGTGGGGCCCGACCGCGGAGACGCTGAAGATCGATGACCACGGCAATCCGGCGACCGCGAACCTGGCGGACACCGTCCCGTCGTCGGTCAGCGAGTGGTATTCGTGGGAGCGGGATCTGCGGCAGAACCCGGACATCGACGTGCTGGCCTCGCTGGACCCGTCGACGTTTCCGGTCGGCACTGACCCGGACCAGACCTGGCACAGCGGCGACTACCCGATCGTCTGGACGAACAAGAACTACCGGATGCTGTACGCGAACTTCGGGCACAACGCGATGGACTACGACACCGACACCCCGCTGTCGTCCACCTTCGACAGCGCCGAGCAGAACCGGCTGGTCCTGGACGGCCTTCGCTGGCTGGGCGGGGCCGTCTGAACGGTACTCAGGCCCGGCGTCCGCGTGCCGCCACGGTCATCCACGCGTAGTCCACAAAGGACGGAGAATCGTACGTCGCGTACGCCTCGTCGAGTACTTCGCGGGTGATCAGGCCGGTGGTGAGAGCGTGCTGCTCGACGAGTTTCGTGGTGTGCTTCAGCCAGCTCGCCAGTGGCTGCCCGCCCCGGGCCGGCTGGATCACGCCCTCCGCGGTGCAGTCGGTCAGGCCGGCTTCCTCCAGCGGGACCGGGAAGGTCCGGGCCCACTCCGGCGCGGTGCCGACCCGTTCGGTCATGACCCGCGCCAGCACCGCCATGGCCTGGCGGGTCGCCGGCCGCGAGGACAGCTCGGGCAGGGTGGTGCCGATCTCGGCCAGCAGCCAGCCGCCGGGCTTCAGCCAGGACGCCATCCGCTTGATCGTGTCCTGGCGCGCGGGCAGGTGCTCGAGGACGAACCGGGTGTGGATCACGTCGAACTCGCCGGGTGCGTCGTCGGCGGTGACGTCGTGGTGCAACACCCGCACGCCCAGCTCGGCCAGCGGACCCAGGAAAGCGTGGCTGAGGTCGGTCGCCACCACGTTCTCCGGGCCGGCGAGCTCGGCCATCCGCGCGGCCACCGACCCCGCACCGGCCCCGACCTCCAGGCACTGCCAGCCCGGCCGCACCCCGAGCTCATCCAGCTGCCGGAAGCTGAACGGGTCGAAGCTGCGCTCCAGCAGCCGCAGCCGATCGTGCTCGGCCCGCGCCTGGGTGTCGACGAAGTTGTTCCAGCCGATCGTCTGCGACATCAAGGATTCCTCTACGTTCGAAGCGGGCGCAGCGCATCGTAGGCCGCGCCGGAACCGGCCGGACAGGGCCTGCCCGGCCCGCGCGCCCATTCGGGAACCCGAACTGCCCGGACCGGCGGCGAAACGAGGTCGCCCAGGCGGCGGGCCAGGCGAAACGGGTAGCGGAACCCGCCTCGCGCGGGAACGGCCTTGCCTGCGCGCGATCGGCTCCGCCCGGAACCGGCTCGGCGTGCGAGTAACGACTTTGCTCGCGCGGGACCGCCTCGCCCGTGCGAAACCTGCCTCGCCCGTGCGGAACCGGCTCCGCGTGCGAGCAGCCGGCTCCGCCCAACCGGAACCAGCCCCGCCCAACCGGAACCAGCCCCGCCCAACCGGAACCAGCCCCGCCCAACCGGAACCGGCTCCGCCCGCGAGCGCCCGGCTCCGTCGCCAGAAGGAGCCTCCCTAGTCTCGTTCGATGATGTGGCCGACCACGTCCGGGCCCGGGTGTGCGTGTCCCGATCCGTCGCGGCGCAGGTCGACTTCCGGGAGTTCCACCGGGTCGCCGTTCTTCGCCGCGCCGGCCGGCCGGGGGCCGATCCAGGCGACCAGGACCTCGTTCTCCCCCTTGAGGAAACGGTGTGCCCGGACCCCGCCGGTGGCGCGGCCCTTTGCCGGGTACTCGCTGAACGGGGTGACCTTGACGCTCTGCCCGGTGGCGGTCACGACCATCGGTTCGCCGTGGTCCTCGTCGTCGGTGCGGATCGCGCCGAAGAAGACCGCCGAGGCGCCCGCGGTCAGGTTGATCCCGGCCATCCCGCCGCTCTTGATGCCCTGCGCCCGGACCAGCGACGCCGCGAAGCGCAGCAGGGACGAGTCCGACGCCAGGAACGCGAGGCTTTCGCCGCCGTCGGTGAGCCACGTCGCGCCCACCACCTCGTCGCCGTCCTTGAGGCTGATCACCTCGAACTCGTCCGAGCGGACCGGCCAGTCCGGCGAACACACCTTCACCACCCCGGCCCGGGTGCCGATCGCCAGCCCCGGCGATCCGGCCGCCTGCTCGCCCAGCGGGGCGATGCCGACGACCCGTTCACCCTTCTGCAGCGGGACGAGTTCCTTCGCGGCCATCCCGCCACGCAGGGACACCGTGCCGGCCTGGTCCGGCAGCACCGGCAACGGCAGCACCTCGGTCTTGAACGCCCGGCCGCGGCTGGTCACCAGCAGTACCTGCCCGCGGGCAGTGGTATGGACCACGGCGACGACGGTGTCGTGCTTGACCCTGCCGTTGCGCCTGCGGACCTCCGAGGACTCCTCCGACTCCGCGGCGGTCCGCGCGACCAGCCCGGTGGCGGACAGGATCACCTGGCACGGATCGTCGGTGATCTCCAGCGGGCCGGACGGTTTCGAGGCCGCCAGCACCTCCTTGAGGTCGCCGTCGATCAGCCGGGTGCGCCGCTCGGTGGGGAAGTCCTTGGCGATCTTCGCCAGCTCGGTCGAGACGAGCTTCTTCAGCACCGACTCGTCCTCGAGGATCGTGGTCAGCTCGGCGATCTCCTCGCGCAGCCGGTCCTGCTCGCCCTCCAGCTCCAGCCGGTCGTACTTGGTGAGCCGGCGCAGCGGCGTGTCCAGGATGTAGGTGGCCTGAATCTCGGAGAGCTTGAACCGTGTCATCAGGCCGTCCTTGGCCGCGGCCGCGTTCTCGCTTTCCCGGATCAGCTTGATGACCTTGTCGATGTTCAGCAGCGCGACCAGCAGGCCCTCGACGAGGTGCAGCCGCTCCTCACGCTTGCGGCGGCGGTACCGCGTGCGCCGGGTGACCACGTCGTAACGGTGCTGGAGGAAGACCTCCAGCAGCGCCTTGAGGCCCAGCGTCTGCGGCTGGCCGTTGACGAGCACCAGGTTGTTGATGCCGAAGGACTGCTCGAGCGGCGTGAGCCGGTACAGGTCGGCCAGCAGCGCCTGCGGGTTGACACCCACCTTGCACTCGATGACGAGCCGGGTGCCGTTCTCCCGGTCGGTGAGGTCCTTGACGTCGGCGATCCCGGTGAGCCGCTTGGACTTGTTGACCTCGTCGGTGATCTTCTCGATCACCTTCTCCGGCCCCACCCCGTAGGGCAGTTCGGTGACCGTGATCGCCTGCCGCCCGCGACTGCCCTCCAGCGGACCGGTCTCGACGTTCGCGCGCATGCGCACGACCCCACGGCCGGTCTCGTAGGCCTTGCGCACCTCGTCGAGGCCCAGCAGGCTGCCCCCGGTCGGCAGGTCGGGACCGGGCACGTACTCCATCAGCTTGTCCAGCGTCGCGCCCGGATGGGTGATCAGCCACCGCGCGGCGCCGATCACCTCCCCGAGGTTGTGCGGGATCATGTTCGTGGCCATCCCGACCGCGATCCCGGACGTGCCGTTGACCAGCAGGTTCGGGTACGCAGCGGGCAGCACGGAAGGCTCTTCCAGCGAGCCGTCGTAATTGGGCCGGAAGTCGACGGTGTCCTCGCCCAGTTCGCCGACGAGCAGCATCGCCTCGGGGGACATCCGGGCTTCGGTGTTGTGGTTGACGAACCCACCGGCGAGGAAGGAATGGTCCTCGGTCCGCACCCGCACCGAGTAGACCTCGGCCGGGTCCGCCGGGCCGGCGTCGACGACCTCCTCGAACCGGTAACCGGAGTCCATGATCGGCAAAATTGTCGCCAGGACCTCGGCGTCCTTGATCCGGTCGATGATCCGCAGCCGCTCGGTCTCCCAGCGTTCCATCCGGTCGAAGTTGTGCTGAGTGAGCCATTTCCGGCCACTGCCACGGCGATCGAAGTCGAGCGCGCCACGCACGTAATCGGCCACGAACGGTACCCGGTCACTGCTCAGCCGATGTGTCCGCAGGACCGACCGCTGGAGGAGGGTCTGGAGTTTCGTCTGCTTGGTTCGGAGGAAGCCGACGCGCTCAGCGAAGGCCCGCACGTTGCGCAGCCCGGACACCACGAGACGGTGCTCGACAGCGCCGTTAGGCCGCGTGTACCGCCGGTGCACGGCGATGACCCCGAACTCGGCGAGCATTTCCGCCAGCTGGGTGGCGAGCTGTTCGCTGTAGCTGGAGTATTGGATGGTGAACCCGCCAAGCGCGACGCGGCAGCCGCCGTCGCCTTCGAAAGCCGCCATCAGAAAGGCCCGTTTCACCCCAGGGCCGGCCGCCCAGACGAATTCCGGGACGACTTTGTCCCGGGCCTGATGACCGATGAACTCGGCCATGGGACTGGCCCGGAATGCATCCATCCCGCCTGCGTGGCGCTGGACGTCGAGTTCGCGGATGAGCTTGCGGTCCAGCCGTGTGTGGCGCTCCGAGACATACCGCTTGCCCCCGACTACCCGGTCGTAGGCGTGCAGGACCTCGCCGAAGAAATGTTCGTCGGTGTTGTTGAAGCCTGCCCGGTCGGCGCTCGCGAAACCCTCGGAGATCCAAGCACCGGCGAGCACGCCCAGGTCGTACTCGCGCGAAGTCGGCACTACTTGTGTCCACGCGTTGCGGGCGAGACACACCACGGTGCCCGGCCTGACCTCGTCGAGCTGCCGCCACTGGAACATCGGCACGCCCATGGGCGCTTCCAGACACAGCACCGGGTGGTTTTCACTACCGCGGAGCGAGAAACCGGACTTGGTGGTGATTCGGACGGTCGGATGTACACCCGAGTTGAAGACCTTGTCGACCTGGACTGCCTTGCCGTCCTTGTCCAGGACCTCGAAATCGGCCTCGGCCTCGGAGTCAGCGGGCAGGTTCACCACGTCGGCGATGCGCGGGCTGGAGCCGTCGGCCAGCCGGAGCCGCGTGTCGCCTACCAGGCAGTACCGCGAAGCCGCTGGTCCATCATCCGGGCTGCCGAAGTTCCCGTGCCCGTCGATCAGCGGGGCGTTCAGGGAGAAGTCCTGCGCCAGCCGGACCATTGCGTCGTAAATCGCGGTGTCGCCGTGCGGGTGGTACTTGCCCATGCAGTTGTGGACGACGAGACCTTCGGTCACGAATTCGTGTTCTTCGGTGCCGACCTGGATATCGTAGGTGACGTCCGGTTCGACTCGTTCGACCGCGACCACTTCGAGGAACGAGAAACCGTCGAGTGCGTCGAGCCGTTCGGCGAGTGGTGAGCCGATCCGGCGCAGCTTCTCGATCCAGCCGTCTTGCCGTGCCCGGGAAAGCGGAAACGAGCGGTCGGCCAATGCGGTGCCGTGCCGGTCCTTGCCGTAACGGACTTTCGTTCCGCTCGCTGCCGACAGCGAGGCTCGGAACGCGGTGCCGTTCGTGTCGCGGAACCAGCCGCCGCCGAGGTGCGCGGCCGAGAACTCGGCCATGACCGGACGGTGCGGAAGCCGGTCGTTTCCTTGTTTGCCACCGTACTCGTAGACGATTTCGGTGAGCTTTTCGATACTGCTCTTCTTGTAGCCGACAGTGATCCACGGGCGGACAAGCCGGGCCAGTGTCGCGGCGTCGGATCCGCTGACGGACAGGCCCAGGAGGGTCTTGTGGCCGTCCGATTTGGGATTGCGCCAGTGATGACCGTGAATGCCGCAGTCCGCGAGCATCGCGTGAACCTGCCGGATGAGTTCAGTGCTCGTGCTGACGTACACGATCTCCCGGTTGTTCTTCCGGATGTAGCCGTCCCCGTCGAAGAGGCCCGCGAGGTAAGGAGCCCAGCTCGATCGGTCCGCGAGGACCTCCGCCGGAACTTGTTTCGCAGCACTGAGCGGGTTGCCCGCGGCGAGCAATCCTTCGTGCCGAGCGAAGGTGAGGGTGTGCTGGTCGCGCCATTCCGGCTTGGCCGCGGCGCGCTTTGCCCGTGACACGCGCATACCGTTGGCCATTGCCCATTCGTACACCGCGTCGAGCGGCTCGATGTCGCACATGTGGATCCGGATCCGCTGGTCCGCGGGACGATTCCGGTCGACGGCGAATCCTTCGGCGGTGATCAGTCCGAGGAGGTATGCGTAACGATCGCCGCCGTCCGGCAGCGCGGCGCGGCGGCCGTTCCCGTAGCCGACCGTCAGCCGGCCGGGCAGGTCGCGCGCGGCCGTCCAGGTCAGGGACGAATCATCGGCCACTGTCCGGAACCGCTGCCCGGGGGTGACGACCATCGTGCGGCCGTTCGACCACGTGACGCGAACGAGTTCGGCCGGTGGGTTCCGGTACACCTCGGTGACCGGCACCGCGGTGCCGTGGCTGTCCAGTACCCGGTCGCCGATTTCGACGCTCTCGATCGGCCGCAGACCTTCCGGAGTCGACACCAGCGTGCCACGGACGAAACAGTCCCCGACCACGCGGGATGACTTCACGTACGCGTGGTTCGGCCGGTAGCCGTTCTCGTTCATCGAGAACAGGATGCGGCGGTGCACGGGTTTGAGGCCGTCACGCGCGTCGGGCAGGGCGCGGGAGTGGATGACCGAGTAGGCGTACTCCAGGTACGAATCCTCGATCTCGGTCTTCAGCGGGTTGTCGAAGACCTGGGCGCCCGGCTGGTCGAATGCGGTCGCGTCCACCCGGGTGACCGGGCTCTTGCTGCGGCGAGCCATGGCTCACAATCTCCTTGGGAACGAAGGAAAACTCAGACGTCGATGGCTTCGCGGTCGACGCGGTCGGACGATTCGACGAGCCAGTTGCGGCGTGGCTCCACCTTCTCGCCCATCAACAGCTCCAGCGCGAGTTCGGCGGCCTCCGCGTCGTCCATGGTGATCCGCCGGACCGAGCGGGTGGACGGGTTCATCGTGGTCTCCCACAGTTCGTCCGGGTCCATCTCGCCGAGGCCCTTGAACCGCGGCACCGGCGTGACGACCTGCTTGCCCGCGGCCTCCAGCTCGGCGACCTTGGTCTCCATCTCCCGCTGGGTGAAGGTGAAGACGGTCTCCGAACCGCGGCCCTTGGTGGTGATCTTGTGCAGCGGCGGCATGGCCGCGTACAGCCTGCCGTCCTCGACCACCGGGCGCATGTACTTGGCGAACAACGTGATCAGCAGGGTCCGGATGTGCGAACCGTCGACGTCCGCGTCGGCCATCAGGATCACCCGGCCGTAGCGCATCGTGGACAGGTCGAAGGTGCGCCCGGTGCCCGCGCCGAGCACCTGCACGATGGACGCGATCTCGGCGTTCTTCAGGGTGTCGCCGAGCGAGGCCTTCTGCACGTTCAGGATCTTGCCGCGCAACGGAAGCAGCGCCTGGTACTCCGACACCCGCGCCATCCGCGCGCTGTTGTGCACGAACACCCCGGCGTCGAGAGCGAAGTTGTGATAACCGTCGACGGTCAGGTCGTAGACGTCGGCAGTTTCGGTGAGCGCCTCGACGGAAACGACACTGTGGTTGACGTTCGCGGCTGCCTCGCGCAGCCGGGCGTAATCGCCGTCGAAGTGGGCGAGCAGCCGGGCGAAGCGCAGGCCGGTCCTGGCCGTCGCGAGGCGGTGCGCTTCGTAGGCCGCGCCGAGGTCTTCGTCGGGGCAGGCGAGCATTGCGGACAGCCGTTTCAAAGCAGCAGCGCGGCGGCCCTCGTTCTGCTGGGCGACGCGCTCCGTGCGTGGTACCGAGGCGACGTAGTGGGCGCGACCGGCCTGGATCCTCGCGAGGTGCCCGGTTTCCGGATCGCTCATCCGGGTCTTCATCCGAACCGAGTGCCGCTCGCCGAATTCCGAATGGTCCTCGTGCCAGGTACGCACCGCGATGTGCTGCCGTTCACGCGCGGCAGGATCGGAGAACTGCTCGATTGTCTTGCGCGAGCGCCAGTCGAGCAGCTCTTGGTCCTGCCATTGCTCTTTGGCGCGCAGGCGCCACTCTTCGCGGCGTCCCGGCTGCGCGAAGAAGGCCCGGACCCGGTCGGCGGCCGCGGCGCGATGCTCCGGATTCGCCCAGTAATCGGCTTGCACTCGGCGAAGCCGCTCGGCGTACTCCGCTTTTTCGCCTTCACTCAAGGCCGCATACGAGGTCTGGAAACCCTCTTCCAACCGCTTCCGGAACTCGGGGTCGCTGTTGCGCGCGGCCAGCCGGGCGAGGCACGCGGCGCGGAAGCCGGGGTCCTTCCACTGTTCGGACAGCATGGCCGACTTGAATTCCAGGCCGCCGGCCGACAGCCAGGCCCGGTAGCCCTCGTGGACGTGCGCACCCATCATCGAGGCGTGCAGGGCGGAGTGGTCTTCCCAGGTCATCCGGCGGATATTGCGCGGATCGTTGTTCCGCTTGTCGACGTCAACGTGGTGCCGGACGGTGCCGTTCGTGGCTTCGTCGTGGCCGTACCGGAGATTGTGCGCATCCGCGAGGTAGTGCGTGTACACCCATTCCTCGCGGTCGTTCATCCAGACGCGTTCGTAGCCGTTGAGCTTGTCACCCGCGGCGAACGAGGACACGGACCGGTACAGCGGCATCAGCGAGTCACCCGGGGCCAGCGCGTCGGCTCGCCGGTAGGAGCCGTCGCGGAGGCGGAAGAGGTGGTCCGGGGTGCAGCGGACCGGCTCGCCGCTGTCGAGCGTGACCCGGACCAGCGGCGCGCCGCGTTTGGTGATCCGTGGCTCCACCAGCGGGGCGAGGACGACCCGTCCGGCCTTGTTCGTGGTGTAGCCGAAGTGCGTGATGCCCTTTTCCCAATCGGCAGCCAGATCCGCGAACGAACGGCTCTTGCCCGATGCCAATGCCACCCGCGTATCGCCGGTGAAGCAACCCAATGCGCTGTCGCCCTCCACGAGGAACAGCTCGCTGCGGGAGACCCCGGTGGTGCGGCAGTCCACCAGCTTCGGCGGCATCGCCGCGCCCTCGAGCGCGGTCTTGCGGCGGGCGGCGTCCTTCTGCTGCTTCTGGGTCAGCCGCACGCGGGCCGCGTCGACCACCTTCTGCAGCACGACCTTCGCCTCGGACTTGGTCTTGCGGTCCTCGGTCCAGGCTTTCAGGTGCTTGTCCACGATGCCCTGGAGCACGCGGGTGATCCCGGCGGTGGACAGCTCGTCCTTGGTCTGCGAGGTGAACTGCGGTTCCGGCAGCCGGACGTGGATCACCGCGGTCATCCCCTCGAGCACGTCCTCCAGGGTCGGCGGGTCCTCCTTGGCTTTGAGCAGCCCGCGCGTCTTGCCGATCGCGTCCGCCAGTGCGCGGGTGACGGCGCGGTCGAACCCGCGCCGGTGCGTGCCGCCGTGCACGTTGCGGATCGTGTTCGTGAAGCATTCGACGGTGCGCTCGTAGCCGGTGCCCCAGCGCAGCGCGACCTCGACCTCGGCGTGGCGTTCCACATTGGACTGCATGACCCCGTTGGCGTCGGCCGCGTTCTCCTTGTACGTGCCCTCGCCGGTGATGAACAGCGTGCCGCACACCGGTTTCTCGCCGGACGGGGTCAGGAAGTCGACCATGTCCGACAGTCCGTGCGGGAAGTGGAAGGTCTCCTCCTCGATGGTGTCATCGAGGGCGGTGCGCAGTATGTAGGTGACCCCCGGGACGAGGAACGCGGTGTTGCGCAGCTTCGCGCGCACGGCGTCGGTGTCCAGCGCCGCACCGGTTTCGAAGTACCGCGAGTCGTACCAGTACCGGATGGAGGTGCCGCTGCGCTCTCCGCGCTTCATCTTGCCGGCCTGGGTCAGCCCGGAGCGGCGGGTGAACTTGGCCTTGGGCCCGGGACCGTCGAACGTGCCGGGTACGCCGTGCGCGAACGACATCTGGTGCACCTTGCCGTTCTGCTTCACGGTGACGTCGAAGCGGTGCGACAGCGCGTTGACCGCCGAAGCGCCCACGCCGTGCAGGCCGCCGGAGGTCTTGTAGCCGGAGCCGCCGAACTTGCCGCCCGCGTGCAGCCGGGTGAGCACCAGTTCGACGCCGGAGAGCCCGGACTTGGCGTGCACGCCGGTGGGGATGCCGCGGCCGTCGTCGTCGACCTGCACGCTGCCGTCCGCGTGCAGGGTGACCACGATGCGCCCGGCGTGGCCGGCCACGCCCTCGTCGGTCGAGTTGTCGACGACCTCGGAGAAGAGGTGGTTGATGCCACGGCTGTCGGTGGAGCCGATGTACATCCCGGGGCGCTTGCGGACCGCTTCAAGGCCCTCCAGGTGCGTCAGGTCGTCGGCCCCGTACAGAGTCTCAGCAGTCACGAGGTCGTTCTCCCGGATCGAGGCGAGGTACAGGGTGAGCACGGCGCCGGAGCGAGGCCCCGGGCCGACACCGTACTGCAGGATATCCGCACCCTCCGACAGCTTCCGCCGACGCTGCTCCGGATGTGGTGCTCTGGCGTGTCCCAGGTCACCGCGGAGTGGGCCCGGAATACATCTTGCGCGCGAGTAGTTGAGCGAGCAAGTAAGGTTGGGACAACGACCGACGCGGCTGAGGAGCGCATCATGCAGTTCGGAATCTTCACGGTGGGCGACGTCACCACGGACCCCACCACGGGTGTCACGCCGTCGGAGCACGAGCGCATCAAGGCGATGGTCACGATCGCGCGCAAGGCCGAGGAAGTGGGCCTCGACGTCTTCGCCACCGGGGAACACCACAACCCGCCGTTCGCCGCGCCGGGCAATCCGCCGGTGCTGCTTTCGCACATCGCGGCGCGGACCGAGAAGATCGTGCTGTCCACGTCGACCACGCTGATCACCACGAACGACCCGGTGCGTCTCGCCGAGGACTACGCGATGCTGCAGCACCTGGCCGACGGCCGGGTGGACCTGATGATGGGCCGCGGCAACACCGGTCCGGTGTACCCGTGGTTCGGCCAGGACATCCGCCAGGGCATCCCGCTGGCGATCGAGAACTACGCGTTGCTGCGCCGGCTCTGGCGCGAGGACGTGGTCGACTGGGAGGGCAAGTTCCGCACCCCGCTGCAGGGCTTCACCTCGACCCCGCGCCCGCTCGACGGTGTGCCGCCGTTCGTGTGGCACGGGTCGATCCGCAGCCCGGAGATCGCCGAACAGGCGGCGTACTACGGGGACGGCTTCTTCGCCAACCACATCTTCTGGCCCACTTCGCACTTCCAGCAGCTGATCGCGTTCTACCGCCAGCGTTACGAGCACTACGGGCACGGCAAGGCCGACCAGGCCATCGTCGGTCTCGGCGGGCAGGCGTTCATCCGGCCGAAGTCGCAGGACGCGTGGCGCGAGTTCCGGCCGTACTTCGACAACGCGCCGGTGTACGGACACGGGCCCTCGCTGGAGGACTTCACCGAGCAGACGCCGCTCACCGTCGGCAGCCCGCAGGAGGTCATCGACCGCACGCTGACCTTCCGCGAGCACTTCGGCGACTACCAGCGCCAGCTCTTCCTGATGGACCACGCGGGCCTGCCGCTGAAGACCGTGCTGGAACAGCTCGACCTGCTCGGCGAGGAGGTCGTTCCGGTGCTGCGCAAGGAACTCGAGGCGAAACGCCCGGCGCACGTTCCGGACGCACCCACGCACGCCTCGCTCAAGGCCGGGTCCGAGCCGGCCGAATCCCTCGCCTGAGCCCGGACCTCGAGGAAGAAGGACGGACATGACCGCACGCACCATCGCCGTGGTCACCGCCGGGCTGAGCCAGCCGTCGTCCACCCGGCTGCTGGCCGACCGGCTCACCGAGGCCACCCGCGCCGCGCTCGCCTCGGACGAGGTCACCGCCGAGGTGATCGAACTGCGGGACATCGCGGTGGATATCACGAACGGCATGATCACCGGGGTCCAGAGCCCACGGCTGCGGGAAGTACTCGACACGGTGACCCGCGCGGACGGCCTCATCGCCGTCACGCCGGTGTTCACCGCTTCCTACAGCGGCCTGTTCAAATCGTTCTTCGACGTGCTGGACAAGGAAGCGCTGGAAGGGAAACCGGTGCTGCTCGCGGCGGAACGGCATTCCCTGGCGCTCGATTTCGCGCTACGGCCGCTCTTCGCCTACCTTCGCGCGATGCCGGTCGCGACGGGCGTGTACGCCGCGTCGTCGGACTGGGGTGGTGCGTTGCAGGAGCGCGTGGAGCGAGCGGCGAAGGAGCTGGCCGCGCTGGTCGCGGCGGCTCCGGAGGCGAAGCCGGACGACGAGTTCACTTCGGTTCCGTTCGAGCAGCTCCTCGCGGGGGAGTGACGGGTCTTCGGCGGGCGCGCACCGGCGCGGCCGGGCACACTGGGCCGAAACGGACAGGTGTGAGGAGGACCGGTGGGTGTCAGCAGGCCGGTGAAGCAGGCGATCGCCGCCGTGGTGGGTGGCCTGCTGGTGGTCGTCGGGGTGGTGCTGCTGGTGCTGCCCGGGCCGGGGCTGCTGCTGGTGCTCGCCGGGCTGGTCGTGCTGGCCTCGCAGTTCCCGGCGCTGGAACGGTTCGTGGAGCCGGTCCGCACGCGGGCGATGAAGGCGGCCGAGGAGAGCGTGGCCTCGCCGCTGCGCATCGCCGGTTCGGTGCTGGCCGGGCTGGCCCTGATCGCCGCCGGGATCGTCTGGGGAACCGTGCGCAGCCTGCCGTTCAGCAGCTGGAGCACCGGAACGAGCCTGATCCTGTCCGGACTGATCATCTTCGCGCTGCTGATCTGGAGCTACCGGCGGGTGCAGTCCCGCCGCGCCGGCTCGTGAGTGGCCAGGCCGGTTCTGAACCGGCCTGGCCACTCACGAGGGGTCACGCGCCGGAGGTGTAGAGCTGAGTCACCTCGTCGGGGGTGAGGGCACGGTCGTACACGTGCACCTGGTCGACCGCTCCGTTGAGGAAGTCGACCGGGTTGCCGTCGTACTGGCCGCGGCCGATCACGGTGTTGCCGCCGGCCGCCTCGTCGAGGAGGCAGGCGTTGCGGGTCGCGGCCTGCTGGCCGTCCACGTAGAGCGCCAGCTTCCCGGTCGCGGCGTCGCGCACCCCGACCAGGTGGTACCAGTGGTTTGCCTCCGGCGTCATCGGCGCCAGCGCCCGCGTGCCGACGAAGCTGAACGCCAGCTTGTGGTCGGCACCCGAGTACTGCAGGAAGAAGCCGCTGTGGTCGCTGCCGTCCTGGCTCACCACGGTCTGGAAACCGTCACCGACCTCGTTGAACTTCACCCAGGCCGCCACGCTGTAGCTGCCGTCGGTCTTGACCAGCGACGCGCCGGTGTCGGCGTACTGGCCCGAGCCGTTCACCGCGAGCGCCGAACCCTGGTGCCCTTCGGTCCACGAGGCCCCGCCGGCCAGCGTCGCGTCGTGCTCGCCGACCGAGTCCGCCGCTGTGGTGCCGGTGTTCTCGTCGAACGGGTACGCGGCGATGCCGTCGATACCCGGCGTGCCCGGCGTGATCACCGGCCCTTGCTGCGGTGCGCCGTCCACGCCGTTGATCACCGCGAGGTTCGCCTCCCGCACCTTGGCGAAGTCCATCTTCTTCACCTGACGGTCGTAGGTGAAGAAGCCGTTGACCTCCTGCTCGACGTCGGTGGTCTGGGTGTACACCCCGGCCGAGACGCCGCACTGCTGTCCTGCGAGCAACAGCTGCTGCTGCAGTTCGGCGTACCGGCTGGTGAGGGTGGCGCTGTCCGGTTCCATTTCGTAGGCGAAGCTGCCCGCCGGGTCGAACTCGTGCCCCTCGACCTTCAGGCCGAGCCCGCCGTACTCACCGTCCACCGCGGCGCGGGTGGCGTCCGGTGCCGGCGTGCCCGGTCCGGTGTAGGTGTGGTCGTCGTAGATGTCGCCCTTGCCGCTGTCGGGTTCGGACCGGCAGCAGTTGACCCCGGATTCGGCGTTCACCAGCCGGGTCGGGTCCCATTCCTTGACCTGGTCGGCGATCCGGCCCACCTCGTAGTCGCCCCAGCCCTCGTTGAACGGCACCCAGGTGACGATCGACGGGAAGCTGCGGTGCTGGTCGATCATCCGGTGCATCTCGGACTCGTAGTTGACCTGCGCGTCCGGCGGCGCGTCGGTGTCGTCCTTCATCGCCGGCATGTCCTGCCACACCAGCAGGCCCAGCTTGTCCGCGTAGTAGTACCAGCGGTCGGGTTCCACCTTGATGTGCTTGCGCACCATGTTGAAGCCGAGCGCCTTTTCCTGCTCCAGGTCGAACTTCAGTGCCTCGTCGGTCGGCGCGGTGTAGATGCCGTCCGGCCAGAAACCCTGGTCCAGCGGGCCGAGCTGCATCACGAACTTGCCGTTGAGCAGCATCCGCTGCTTGCCGTCCGCGGTCTTGCCCACCGAGATCGAGCGCATGCCGAAGTAGCCGCGCACGCTGTCCCCGGAGGACAGGTTCACCTGCAGGTCATAGAGGAACGGATCGTCGGGCGTCCACAGATGCGGCTTGTCCAGCTTGAGCTGCAACGGTTTGTTCGCCTCGCCGGTCACCGTGCCGACCGCCGTGCCGTGGTCGTAGGCGGTCGCCTCGACGGTCTGGGTGCCGTCGCCGTCGCTGACCGCCGCGTTCACCGTGACCGAACCGTCCGCCACGTCCGCGGTGGTGTCCACCTTGTCGATGTGCGCGGGTTTCACCGGCTCCAGCCACACGGTCTGCCAGATGCCCGAGCTCGGGGTGTAAAAGATCCCGTCGCCCGCGGTGCGCTGTTTGCCGAGCGGCTGGGTGCCCGCGTCGTTCGGATCGTTGACGCCGACCACGATTTCCTGGTCCGGCGCATCGGTCAGCGCGTCGGTGACGTCCGCGGAGAACGAGTCGTAGCCGCCGGTGTGGTGGGTGACCTCCTGGCCGTTGACCCACACCGTGGTGTCGTAGTCCACCGCCTGGAAGTGCAGCACGAGCCGTTCACCCGCGCCGACCTGCCAGTCCGGCGGCACCTGGAAAGTGCGCCGGTACCACATCGAGGTCTCGTGCCGCATGATCCCGGAAAGCGCCGACTCCACCGGGTACGGCACGAGGATGCGCTCGTCGAGCCCTTGTCCGATCGGCGGGGCGTCCCCCGGGTTGGCCGCGGAGAACTCCCAGGTGCCGTTGAGGTTCTGCCATTTGTCACGGGTGAGCTGCGGCCGCGGGTAGTCCGGCAGCGCGTTGTCCGGGGAGACCTGGTCCGTCCACGGCGTGGACAGCGGGGGCTCCAGCCGTTGCCACTGCGGTGGATCGGCCGCCGAGGCGGCGGGCGCGTTCGAGAGCCCGGCGGCGACCACGGCGAACGCGGCGGCCACCGTGGCCCATCGTCGGGACCTGCGGACAGCAGGAAACATCGTCGTACCTCCTGGTGCGGGGATGAGCCGGTCAGGACTTGCGAGAACGAGCCAAAAGCCGCTGGATCACGACGACGACCAGCAGGAACGCTCCGCTGACCACCGTCTGGTAGTTGGAATCGAGAGTGCCGACCTGGTTGATCACGTTCTGGATCAGCGTTTTCAGCAGCACGCCGACGAGCGTGCCGATGATGGTGCCGGCGCCACCGGTGAGCAGCGTGCCGCCGATCACCACCACGGAGATCGCGTCGAGTTCGGTGCCGACGCCCAGCACCGTGACGCCGGACTGCAGGTACGCCGCGGTGAGCACGCCGGCCAGTCCGGCCAGCGCCCCGCTGAGCGTGTACAGCGTGACCTTGGTGCGGGCCACCGGAAGTCCCATCAGCAGCGCGGACTGCTCCGACCCGCCGATGGCGAACACCGACTGTCCGAACCTGGTGCGGCGCAACAGCACTCCGCCGAGTCCGAAAAGGATCAGCGCGAGGTACACCGGCACGCCGACGCCGAAGATGGTGCCCTGCCCGAGCCAGAGGAACGCCGAACCGGGTGGCACTTTGTACGTCGTGGCGCCTTCGTCGGTGAGCGCGAGCAGCAGACCGCGGGCGAACAGCAGCGAGGCGAGCGTGACGATGAACGGCGCCATCCGGGTTCTCGCGATGAGCAGGCCGTTGACCAGCCCGATCAGCCCGCACACCACGAGTGGCAGCAGAATCGCCACGATCAGGCCGTACCGCGAGCCGTACGCGGCCAGCACCCCGCCGAGCGCGTACACCGAGCCGACGGACAGGTCGATCCCGCCGGAGATGATCACGAACGTCATGCCGAGCGCGATCACCGCGAGGAACGAGCCCTGCAGCACCAGGCTCCGCAGGTTGTCCGGGGAACCGAAGTGCGGAAAGGCGAACCAGGAGACGACGAGGCCGAGGACGAGCACGACCGCGGCACCCTGACGCTGCAGGACGGCGGCCACGCTCGCCCCGCGTTCCGACGGTGCGGCGGTGGTCGCGGTCATCGCGTGCTCCGTTCCCGGGCGACGTACACCGCGACGACGATGATGGCGGCCTGCACCATCTGCGCCGCGGAATCGGGCAGGTTGTGCTTGATCAGCGTGGCGTGCACCAGCTGCATCAACAGGGCACCGAACACCGTGCCGAGCACGCGCACCCGGCCACCGGTGAGCGGAGTCCCGCCGACGACCACCGCGGTGATCGCCGACAGCTCCATCAGCAGCCCCAGTTCGTTGGGATCGCTGGCACTGAGCCGTGCGGTGGAGAGCACCCCGGCTATCGCGGCCAGCGCACCGGAGATCACGTAGACCCCGATCAGCACGCGCTTGACCGGCAGCCCGGCGAGCGTGGCGGCCGGCCGGTTGCCGCCGACCGCGACCAGATGCCTGCCGAACGTGGTGCGCCGCACCAGCAGCCCGGCCAGTACCGCGAGCACCGCCGCGACCAGCACCATGACCGGGATGCCGAGCACGTCGCCGGTGCCCAGCGCCAGGAAGTCGGCGTTGTGCAGCTGCTCGAGCCGGCCGTGCGCGATCACCAGCGCGAGTCCGCGTCCGCCGACGAGTAACGCCAGTGTCGCGATGATCGGCTGGATGCCCAGCTGTGCCACCAGGAACCCGCTGAACAACCCGGAAACGACCCCGGCGATCAGCGCGACGACGATCGCCGTGACGGGTCCTGCGCCGAGGTAGAGCGGGATCAGCGCGGCGGCCACCGACATCACCGAGCCCACCGACAGGTCGATGCCCTCGGTGCCGATCACCAGCGCCATGCCGAGCGCGACGATGCACACCGGTGCCGCCTGCACGAGCTGGGTGCGGAAGTTGGCGACGGACAGGAAGTTCTCCGTGAAGATCACGTTGAACAGCAGCAGCACCACGACAGCCAGGTACACGCCGTAGTTCTGCAGCCAGCCGGCGACACCTGCTCGTGAGTGCTGACGCCGGTCAGCACCGGCCTGGACACTCACGAGTCCTCCTCGGCGGCGATGGCGGCCAGGACGTTGTCCTCGGTCACGGCGGCGCCGGCCAGTTCGCCGGCGACCGCGCCGTCACGCAGCACGACCACGCGGTCCGCGCCGTCGAGCAGTTCCTCCAGCTCGGAGGAGATCAGCAGCACGCCGAGGCCCTCCTTCGCCAGCTCGTCGATCAGCGCCTGCACCTCGGCCTTGGCGCCGACGTCGATGCCCCGGGTGGGTTCGTCGAGCAGCAGCACCTTCGGCCCGGTGGCGAGCCAGCGCGCGAGCAGCACCTTCTGCTGGTTGCCGCCGGAGAGCTCGGAGACCTTCTGCTCCGGGCTCGCCGCCTTGATCCGCAGCCGCTCCATGAACGTCCGCACCACCCGGTCCTGCTTGGCCCGGTTGACGAACCCGAAGGTGGACAGGCTGGGCAGCGCGGCCAGCACGATGTTCTCCCGCACGGACAGGTTCGGGATGATCCCGTCGGCCTTGCGGTCCTCCGCCAGCAGCGCGACCCCGGAGCGCACCGCGGCCGCGATCCGCCCGCGTTTCAGTGGTTTCCCCGCCAGCAGCACCGAACCGCTCTCCAGCGGGAACGCCCCGACCACCGCGCGGGCGGTTTCACTGCGACCGGACCCGAGCAGCCCGGCCAGCCCGACCACCTCGCCGGGCCGGACGCTGAGCGAAACGTCGCGCAGTTTCCGGCCGCCGGTGAGGTTTTCCGCCCGGAGCAACGGTTCCTTCCCGGCGTGGTGCTCTTCGCCGAACGCGGTCACACCCTCGGCCCGGATCTCGCGGATCTCCCGGCCGAGCATCATGGACACCAGCTCGATCCGCGGCAGCGGCTTCAACGCTCCGCTGTGGACGACACGACCGTCACGCAGCACCGTGACGCTGTCGCACACCCGGTACAGCTCGTCCATCCGGTGGCTCACGTAGATGACCGCGATGTCCTCCGAACGCAGCCGGGTGAGCACCTCGAACAAGGTGTCCACCTCACGCGGTTCCAGCGACGACGTCGGTTCGTCCATCACCACCACGCCGGCCTTCGTGGACACCGCGCGGGCGAGCGCGACCATCTGCTGCGCGCCCACCGCGAGCGTGTGCAGCGGTCGTCGCACGTCGGTGTCGATGCCGTAGCCGGCCAGCAGTTCGCGGGCCTGTGCGTTCATCGCCGGCCAGTCCACGAGCCCGGCGCGGGTGCGGGGTTCCCGGCCGAGGAAGACGTTGCTCGCCACGCTCATCAGCGGGACGAGGTTGACCTCCTGGTAGATGGTGGAGATCCCGGCCCGCTGCGCGTCGACCGGCCGCCGGAACTCCACCGGCTCGCCGAGGTGACGCACCTGGCCCTCGTCCGGCCGGTAGACCCCGGTGAGCACCTTGATCAAGGTGGACTTGCCGGCGCCGTTCTCCCCGACCAGCGCGTGCACCTCGCCGCGGCGCAGCGTGAACGAGACGTCGTCCAGTGCCACGGTGCCGGGGAACCGCTTGGTCACCCCGGTCACCTCCAGCACCGGTGCGCGCACGCCGGCTTCCTCGCCGGTACCCGTCAGTGCCGGCTGGTCAGAACGCATTCCCGACCTTCTGCGCCGCGTTCGACTCGTCGTAGGCGTCGTCGGTGATCACGATGCTCGGCGCGATCGGCTTGCCGTCCTCGAACTGCTGCAGCGTCTGGAACGCGAGCTGGCCGAACCGCGGATTGGACTCGATCACCGCGTTGTAGCTGCCGTCGGCGATCAGCTGCACAGCGTTGCGGGTGCCGTCCACCGAGACGACCTTGACGTCCTTGCCCGGATTCTTGCCCGCGGTCTTGAGCGCATTGACCGCGCCGATGCCCATCTCGTCGTTCTCCGCGTACACCGCGGTGAGGTCGGGGTGGCTCTGGATCAGCTGCTCGGTGACCTGCTGGCCCTTGGACCGGTCGAAGTCCCCGGTCTGCTCGGCGACCACGCTCAGGCCCGGCGTCTTCTTCAGCTCGTCCTTGAAACCCTGGGTACGGTCGGTGGTCACGTTGTTGCCCGACGAGCCGAGCAGGATCGCGACCTTCCCGTTGCCACCGGTGGACTTCGCCAGCGCGGCGGCCGCGCGGTGGCCCTGTTCCACGAAGTTCGAGCCGATGAAGGTCAGGTAGTCGGTGCACGGCTGGGCGGTCACCTTGCGGTCGATCGTGACCACCGGGACCTTCTTCGCCTTCGCCGCGTCGAACGCCGGCTGCAGGCCGTCGGAGTTCAGCGGGGCCACGATGAGCAGCTTCGCTCCGCGGTCGAGCAGTGACTTGATGTCGCTGACCTGCTTGTTGAGGTCACTCTGCGCGTTCGTGGTGAGCAGGTGGTTCGCCGGGATGCCGAGCTTGGCGGCCTCGTCCTTGATGGACTGCGTCTCCGCGATGCGGAACGGGTTGGCCTCCTTCTCCGACTGCGAGAAGCCGATGACCGCGTTCTTCAGGTCCACCTTGGGGTAGCCGGTCTTGGCCAGTGTGCAGCCGTCGGCGGTCGGCGCCTCGGACGCCGCCGACGCGGCCGGACCGGCGCCGGTGCTGGGGCCCGAGGACGCTTCCTCACGGCTGGTGCAGCCGGCCAGCACGAGGGCCGCGGCGGCGCCGGTGACGAGAACCAGTCGGGCGGGGACGGTCGGGGACACTGCGGACTCCTCACGGCGATGGCTAAGGTGAGCCGCTCACCGACGTGATCGCAGTCACCCTGATGAGCTTGCGCCATTTTTACATCGTTGGAACAACGTTGTAAACAGGCAAAACGTCGCTACACTTCGTGTCCGCCGGGCTCGTCGTGGGCAGCCGGCCGGAGCGGAGGGAGTCGGCGTGGCCGTGACACTCAAGGACGTCGCGACGCTGGCGGGCGTTTCGGTGAAGACCGTGTCGAACGTGGTGAACGGGTACGCGTTCGTGAAGCCGGAGAACCGCAGGCGGGTCGAGGAGGCGCTGGCCGCGACCGGCTACCGGCCGAACGTCGGCGCGCGCAACCTGCGTCGTGGCCGCACCGGCTTTCTCGCGCTCATGGTGCCGGAGTTGAGCATTCCGTACTTCGGCGAACTGGCCGGGCTGGTGATCACCGCGGCGCAGCGGCGGGGCTGGAGCGTGCTGATCGAGCAGACGCAGGGCACCCGCACCCGGGAACGGGCCACTGTGGACTCTCTCGGCCCACATCTGGTGGACGGTGCGCTGGTGCACCCGGAAGCCCTCGAGTCGGGTGATTTCCCGGATCCGGAAAAGGGAATTCCGATGGTGCTGCTGGGGGAGCACGCGGTGGACGTGGAGCTCGACCGGGTGGCCATCGACAACGTGCGGGCCGCCCACGCCGCGGTTTCGCACTTGGTTTCCTTGGGCCGCAAGCGGATTGCTGCCATCGGGGTGAACCCGCGACGCGGCACCGCTTCGCTGCGCGTCGCCGGTTACCGCGCGGCGCTGTCCGACGCCGGTCTGTCCGTTGTGGACTCGCTGATGGAGCCCGCGGACAAGTACCACCGCGCCAACGGTGCGGCTGCGATGAAGCGGCTGCTGTCGTTACCGGAGCCGCCGGACGCGGTGTTCTGCTTCAACGACCTGCTCGCGGTCGGCGCACTGCGTTCGGTCGCCGAACGCGGGCTGCGGGTGCCGCAGGACATCGCGATCGTCGGCTTCGACAACACCGACGAGAGTGCGTTCAGCCTGCCCTCGATCACCACCATCGCACCGGACAAGGCGGCCATCGCCGACGCCGCAGTCGACCTCGTGCACGCCCGGATCGCCGGTACCGAGCAGACGCCGCCGCACGAGGTGCAGCCGCCGTTCTCCCTGGAAATCCGGGAAAGCACCGCCGGGGTCGGTACGGCAGCGGGTGGCACGCCGGCAGCGTGAGCACGCTGGACGGGGCGGTGGGCACTGTCGCTTGTCGACCGCGGCGGCGAACTCGGCCGGAATCGCGTTCGGAGAACAGGTCGTGGGAAAGCGTCATCGAGGCTCAGCCCCTACGCCCGGCCGAGGCGGGGCGCGCTAAAGCGGTCGCGTGGAAACAGGTTCCGCCCAGAAGGCGGTGAGCATCCGGGCGCCGCGGGCCGGATCCTGTGCCATCCACCAGTGGCCCAGTCCCTCGAGCACGGCCACTCGCGCGCCGGCTTGGGTCGCGGCTTCGCGGCGCCGGTCCGGTGGGCCGCCGAACTGATCCTCGGTGGCGAGCATGGCCAGTCCCGGGCGGGCCGCCGCGGCGGGCAGATTCCGGCCCAGTTCGGCCATCACCGGCTGCACCATGGAGCGGTACAGGGTCAGGATCGCCTGTCCCATCTCCGGACCCTGCGCGGCGGCGAGCCGCTCGGCGACCGGCTCGGGAATGCCGCGCGAGACCATCCGCGCGGTCCGCTGTTCGAGCGAACCACCCAGCAGCCCGGCGACGGACTCCTCACCGGCTCCCGGCGTCTGCCACAGCCGGGCGAGATCGTGCCACACGTAGTCCGGGTGGAACACGCCCAGTGAGTCGCTCACCCAGGTGCGCAGCAGATCGGGCCGTGTCATGGCGACCGAAAGCGCTGTGCTGCCGCCGATGTCGTGGCCGACGAGGTCGACCGGCTCGCCCAGCGCGGTCAGCTCCTCGACGAGCCAGTCGCGGTAATCGGTCACTGTGCCGCCGAAGCCGTCCGGCACGGGTGCGCCGAAGCCGGGTGGCGACAGCCGCAGTACGTCGGCGCGGTCCAGTTCGGCACACAGGGGATCCCAGACGGCAGCACTTTCGGGATTGCCGTTCACGAACACAGCAGGCATGCCGCAAACGCTACATACTTGTCATCCAGCACGCAAGTTTGTAGTCTGTCCGCCATGCCTGCCGCACCCGAGCGCCGGACCCAGGAACAGCGCCGCACCACGACGACGGCCGCTGTGCTCTCGGCGGCAGCGGAGCTGGTCGTGGAATCCGGTGTGCCGGCGGTGACTCTGGCCAGGGTCGGCGAACGGGCCGGATACAGCAGGGGGATCGTCACCCACCACTTCGGCTCGAAGCAGGCGCTGCTCGAAGCGCTGGCGAAGGCGAGTCAGGGCGGGTTCGTCCCGGGCGTCGCCGAGTGCGCTCCCGGGCTCGACCGGCTGGTGCGCCTGATCAAGGGCTACCTGACTGAACTCGGCCGCGACGGAGTGCGTGGCCGGGCTTTCCTGGTGCTGTGGGCCGAGGCGGCCACCGCGGCCGGGCTCGCCGGGACGTTCCGCGAACGGGACGAGAGCTTCCGCGCGGAGTTGCGCGCGGACGTCGAGGCGGGAGTGCGGGACGGCACGATCCGTGCGGACGTCGTGCCGCGAGAGGTGGCGGTGGCGGTGCTGGGGCAGCTGAGGGGCATCGGGTTGCAGCGCCTGCTGGATCCGGCCGCGGTCGAGACCCGGGGGCTCGGTCCCGCCGTGGCGGACCAATGGCGCCGGGCGTTGTCCGCCGGCTGAAGCATGGATGTCCGGAAGCCGTGGCCGGGAAACCTGCACGGTGGGTCCTCCGGGCGGGCAGGGAAACCTGCCCGCCCGGAGGATTCCCGGTAGCGCGGGGAAACCTCCCGGCACGGTGAATTCCCGGTCACGGCAGGGCAACCCCGGTTGCCCGGGCACGCGCCGTGCCCGGGCAACCGGTGCGGGTCAGTGGATCCCGGCGGGGATCTCCTCGTAGATCCGCTGCTGCGGTCCGGCGGCGCGGAATCCGTTGGCCCACAGCTGCTCCACCTGTGCGGACTCCTGCGAGTCCGGGTTCGCGTTCGTGCAGGACGGGCCGGGGCCACCCCCGGACATCAGTTCCGAGCACGGGCCCTCGTAGTGGTCCGGCAGGCCGAGCACGTGACCGGTCTCGTGCGCGGTGATCCGGATCGTGTAGTACTCCTGAGCCTGCGTGTAGTCGATGAAGACGGTGCCGTTGCCGTGCCCGTCGCTCTGGGCGTAGGAACCGCGGGGATCGTTGCCCTCGACATACGTCAACGAGGCGCCGGACGAGCGCTCGACCAGCTTCACGTTGCTCACTGCGTTGTTCCAGTTGGCGGCGCCCGCGTTGATCTCGTCACGGAACGACGGCGCACCGGAAGTGGAGTAGTACACCGTGGTCACCGCGGCGGTCTGATCGGCGTGCGCCGGTGCGGCGGTGGCCGGAGCGGCGATCAGCGGGGCAGCGGCCACGGCGAGCGCGGCGGCACCGGACAGCACGAACTTCCTCGACATCGGAAAGCTCCTGGGGGTGAGGGGAGTTTTGCCTGATTCGCGCGCGCTCGACCAATCTAGGCGGAAAATTCCCCTACCGGAGCCCACTTTCGTACTGTCCGGTGATTTTCCGACACCATCTACGGGTTGACAACGTCCGGCACGGGCTCCGCGAGCGGAGCGTCGATGCCATGGCGCCAGGTTTCGACCCGGTGCAGATCACCGCGGTGCAGCGGGGCACCGCAGTGATCGCACACCGCACCGGGCCGGGTGTCGTTGCCGCACGGCAGGTGCACCAGCCGCAACGGCTCGGCGGGCGAGGGGGAGGACGTGTGCGCGCCGGCCCAGTGCGCCACCGCGTGCACCACCGGCAGCGTGTCCGCCCCGGCGCGGGTGAGCCGGTACTCGTACCGGGTGCGCCCGCCGTCGCGGTAGGGCACCCGGGCCAGCAGCCCGGTCTCGACCATCCGGCCCAGCCGCGCGGACAGCACGTTGTCCGCGATGCCGAGCTTCGCGCGGAACTCGTCGAACCGGCTCAGCCCCGCGTGCGCGTCCCGCAGGAGCACGATCGTCCACGGATCGCACAGCACGTCGGCACCCCGCGCCACCGGGCAGGACACCCCGGTCCAGCTACCCCGTCGTCCCATCCGCCGCCTCCTGACTTGCGATGAACAAGCCTAGGTCGCGTCACCGGCGGTCGCCACCAGTGCGGTGTGCCCGCGCAGCACCGCCGGCAGCGGATCCCGGTGCAGCACACCGAGCCGTTGCGTGGCGCGGGTGAGCGCGACGTAGAGTTCGGCCGCTCCGCGAGGCCCGTCGGCGAGGATGCGAGCCGGATCCACGACCAGGACGGCGTCGAACTCCAGCCCCTTCGTCTCCGCAGGCGAAACCGCACCCGGCACCCCCGCCGGCCCGATCACCACACTGGTGCCCTCGCGGCGGGCCTCCTCACGAGTGAACTCCTCGACGGCCGCGGCCAGCTCGTCGCCGGTGACCTGCCGGGACCACGGCCGGATCCCGCACGCACGCACCGAATCCGGCGGCTTCACCGCGGGGGAGAACTCGGCGAGCACCGCAGCGGCGACGGCCATGATCTCCGCAGGGGTCCGGTAGTTCACCGTCAGCGAGCGGTAGACCCAGCGATCCGGGACGTAGCGGTCGAGCATCTCGCCCCACGACCGTGCCCCCGCCTCGTTGCGGCGCTGGGCCAGGTCGCCGACCACCGTGAAGGACCGGCCAGGACAGTGCCGCATCACCACCCGCCAGTCCATTTCGGACAGTTCCTGTGCCTCGTCGACGACGACGTGCCGGTAGGTCCAGTCGCGGTCCGCGGCCGCGCGTTCGGCCAGGTCCCGGGTGTCGCGGTCGGTGAAGCGGTCCGCCAGATCCTCGGCGTACAGCAGGTTTTCGGCCGCCAGCATGACGTCCTCGTCCATTTCCTCCCGGTCCAGCTTCATGACGTCCATGACGCCGGCCGCGTACTCGGCCTCGGTGCTGCGCTCCCGTTCGGCGGCATGGGCGGCGGCCTTGTCCGCCGCCTCGTCGCGGCCCAGCAGATCGACCAGCTCGTCGAGCAGTGGAACGTCGGACACCGTCCAGGCTTCGCCGTCGGCGCGCAGCAGGCCCGGGTCGGCGCCGGCCGCACGCAGCCGTTCCGCCGAGGTGTACAGCGTGGCCAGCACGGATTCGGGGGTCAGGAACGGCCACAGCTCGTCCATCGCCGCGGCGAACGCATCGTCCCGGTGCAGCTGGCCGAGCAGGTTCCGGCGCATGTCCTCCCAGCCCTCGCGGTCATCGCGGGTCAGCCAGCCGCGGCCGATGCGGGCGGTGGCCCGTTCGGTGAGCACGTACGTGACGATGTCGAGGAACACCGCGCGGGCCTCGTTGTGCGGCAGCCCGCTCGCGCGGGCTTCGTCCCGGGCCCATGCAGCGGTCTCCGCGTCGATCCGCACGGTGACGTCACCCAGCCCGATCGGCACCGGCTGTTCCGGCAGCCGCTGCCGGTCGGCGATCGCCGCGGCGAGCACGTCCAGCATCGTCAACGATCCCTTGGCCCGCGCGACCGCGGGCTCGTCCTCGGCGGTGATGTGCCGGCCGGGAACGAGGTCGCCCGGCGTCAGGAACACGACGTCGGTCTCCCCGAGCGACGGCAGCACCCGCCCGATGTGGTCGAGGAACGCCGGATTCGGCCCGACGACGAGCACGCCGTGCCGTTCCATTCGCTCCCGCTGGGTGTAGAGCAGATAAGCGACGCGGTGCAGCGCCACCACGGTCTTGCCGGTGCCCGGACCGCCCTCGATCACCAGCACCCCCGGATGGTCGAGCCGGATGATCTCGTCCTGCTCGGCCTGGATCGTCGCGACGATGTCCCGCATGCCCTCCCCGCGTGGGGCGTTGACCGCCGCGAGCAACGCCGCGTCACCACGCTCGCCGGCCGCGGGCCGGCCGAACACCTCGTCGGTGAAATCGCGCACCTCGCGCCCACGCGTGAGGAACTGCCGCCGCCGGCGCAGGTTTTCCGGCGTCGCCCCGGTGGCGGTGTAGAACGGCCGCGCGGCCGGCGCCCGCCAATCCAGCAGAATGGGTTCGTAGTCGTTTTCCTGATCGAACAGTCCGATCCTCCCGACGTAGGAATGCTCCCCGGAAACGGCGTCCAGCCGCCCGAAACACAATCCGTTGTCGGCGACGTCCAGCCGGGTGCGTTCCCGCCCGAGCGAACGCACCCGAACGTCCCGCTCGAGCGGCGCGCTCCCGTTGTCCCCCAACGCGGCCTCGAACTCCCGCCGGGCCCGCGCCCGCTCACCGTCGAGCCGCGCGTAAAGCCCCGCGACGTGCTCCCGCTCGGACCGCAATTCGTCCTCGTACCCCTGAGTTGACACGTTCCCCTCACAGCGCTAAACTGATAGTTAGTTCGGCGGGTAATCCATTGATCGATGGAAGACACGCCGATTTTTTATTGTCCCCCCGGTGTCAAGTGGCTGGGGTGCGGACGCGTTCCGGGTGGGATTTCCGCAGGCCGGGTTGAGCGGGCGACGGCTGGTTCTGGCATGCCGAAAGCGGATGAGGGCCGAGCGCTGGGGCGAGAGACGTGGGGCTGGAGACGCGGGGCGAGTGGGCCGGTCGAGGAGGCAAGAGGCGAGGGGGCGAGGGGGCGAGGGGGCGAGGGGGCGTGTGCTGGGCTGAGTGCCGGGTGCCGGGTGCCGGGTGGCGAGGGCCGGGCGGCGAGGCCAGTGAGCGCGGCAAGAGGCGAGGGCCGGGAGGCGTGGGGCGGGGCGCGAGACGGGGCGAGGGCCGAGGGCCGAGAGGCGTGGGGCGGGGCGCGAGATGCGGGGCAATGGCCGAGCGGCAAGAGGCGAGAGGTGAGAAGCGAGTGGCCGGGGCATGTGCTGTGCCGCGGGGTCGGGACGCGGGTTGGGTGGGGAAGTAGTAAGAATAGGCGGGTGTCGGAAGAGGTCCAGGTCAGCGCGCCTCGCACGCGGAACCGGTGGGGCGAGGGCGATCGGCTGCGGGGGGAAATCCTCGACGCGGCCAGTCGGCTGCTGTCGGAGCTCGACGGGGAGGACGGGCTGACCATCCGCGGCGTCGCGCGGGCCGTGGGGATCGCGCCGGCGAGTATCTACCAGCACTTCACCGATCGGGCCGCGCTCGTCGCCGGGCTGACCCGGTACGAGTTCGCCCGGCTGTGCGCCGCCATGGAGGCGGCCGAGCAGCAGGTCGACCCGGACGACGCGGTGGGCCGGGTGCGCGCGCTGATCCACGCCTACTGCCGGTTCGCCATCGACAATCCCGGCCACTACCGGCTGATGACGGCCAACGGCACCAGCCGGCGAACGCCCGGGGCCCGGCCGACCGGTCCGCTGGTCGAAGTCCTCGACCTCCTCGCGGCCGGGTTCGAGCGGTGCGCCGAGGCCGGGATCCCACTCCGCGTGTCCGCCGAGCGGGCCGGAGTGATCGCCTTCGTCGGCGCGCACGGCCGCGTCGCGTTGTTCCACACCTCCACCACCGGCGGGAGCAGCGACATCGTGCTGTTCTTCGCCGACGAGCTGCTCAACCTCGTTTTCGCCTGAACCACGGACGTTTTTCCCGATTCGTCCCGGGCTGTGCTGCGCCGTCCCGGTGATCTTGGCCGCAGGCCTGGCGAAGAATTCACCAGCATGCCTAACATGTGTTCGGTAAGTATCCGAACGATCGTTTGGTGACTCTCTGTAGGAGGCATGAATGTCGGAGACCCTGCCCGACGCGCCCGAGTCCGCCGCGCCCCAATCCGACGCATCCGAGTCTGACTCGCCCGTCTATCCGATGGCGCGCGGGCGCTGCCCGTTCGATCCGGCGCCCGAGCTTTCCCGCCGGCTGCGGGAGGAGCCGGTGTCCCGGGTGCAGATCTGGGACGGCAGCGAGCCGTGGCTGTTCACGCGCTACGACGACGTCCGCGCGGTGCTCGCGGACCCGCGGGTGAGTTCCGACTCGCAGAAGGACGGCTATCCACAGCAGTCTCCCGGGATCAAGGCGCGGCGCACCCGGGCCCGGTCGTTCATCTCCATGGACGATCCGGACCACGCCGCCCAGCGCCGGCTGCTCACCGGCGACTTCATGGTGAAGAAGGTGGAGCGGCTGCGGCCGCGGATCCAGAAGATCGTCGACGACCTGATCGACGAGATGCTGGCCGGTCCGAAGCCGGCCGACCTGGTGCAGGCCTTCGCGCTGCCGGTGCCCTCGCTGGTCATCTGCGAACTGCTCGGCGTGCCCTACGCCGACCGCGCGTTCTTCCACCGGGTCAGCAAGGTCCTGGTTGCCAAGGACGCGACGCCGGAGCAGTCCCTGACCGCGCTCGAGGAACTGCTGGGCTACCTCGGCGAGCTGGTCGAGAAGAAGCTGACCGACCCGGGCGACGACGTGCTGAGCCGGCTCGCGGTGGAGCAGGTGGCCACCGGCGGTATGACCGCCGACGAGGTCGCCTCGATGGGCCAGCTGCTGCTGGTGGCCGGGCACGAGACCACGGCCAACATGATCGCGCTCGGCACCACGGCGCTGCTGCAGAACCCGGACCAGCTCGCCGCGGTCCGCGACGGGGACGACAAGCTCGTGGCCAACGCGGTCGAGGAGCTGCTGCGGTATCTCACCATCGTCCACACCGGACGGCGCCGGGTCGCGCTGGAGGACCTCGAGGTCGCCGGTCAGCACATCCGCAAGGGCGAGGGCATGATCGCCGCCGGCGAAGTCGCCAACCGCGACGAGAGCCGGTTTCCCGAACCGGACAAGCTCGACGTGACTCGCAAGGCGCGCCATCACGTCGCCTTCGGCTACGGCGTGCACCAGTGCCTCGGCCAGCCGCTCGCCCGGGTCGAGCTGCAGGTGGCCTACCGCACGCTCTACCGGCGGATCCCCACGCTCCGGCTGGCGGTTCCGCTGGACGAGGTGAAGTTCAAGCACGACATGGTGGTCTACGGGGTGCACGAACTGCCGGTGACCTGGTGAACGGAGGGAACGAGATGAAGGTGGTCGTGGATCAGGCCCGCTGCGTGGGCGCGGGACAGTGCGTACTGGTCGCGCCGGAGGTGTTCGACCAGCGGGAGGAGGACGGCATCGTCGTGCTGCTGGACGAAAATCCGCCCGCCGACCTGCACGAGCAGGTGCGGGAGGCGGCGCAGGTCTGTCCCGCGCTCGCCATCGAACTCGAAGGCTGAAACCCCGCCGGACGTCACTCCACTGTGGACTCCGCTGGTGGGGTGACGTCCACCGCGGCGACCCTTTAGGCTGTACGGAGATGGTCCGGGCAGTCTGCGAGGAGCCGCCAGTGGTCGTGTTCGCCGGGCAGGGTGACGCCCGCCGTTCGCTGGAGTTGTTGTGGCGTGCCGGTACCGAGCCGCGCACCGCGCCGGGACCGAAGCCGGCGTTGAGCGTCGACAGCATCGTCGGCGCTGCCGTGGAAATCGCGGACGCCGAGGGGATGGCGGCGTTGTCGATGCGCGCGGTGGGTGAGCGGCTCGGGCGCACCGCGATGGCGCTCTACACCTACGTCCCGAGCAAAACCGAGCTGATCGACCTGATGTACGACCAGGTGCTCGGCGAACTGCGCGCGGACTACGACCTGGCCGCCGGATGGCGTCCCGCGCTGGACGAGCTGGCGCTGCAGCTGTGGGAGTTCCACCTGCGTCATCCGTGGCTGCTGCAGGTTTCCCCGGCCCGGCCGGTGCTCGGGCCGGGGGAGTTCCGGATGCAGGAGATCGTGCTGCGCGTGCTGTTCACCACCGGCCTGCCGGCCGCGCGGGTACGCCGGATCGTCAGCACGCTGCTCACCGTGGTCCGCGGCGCGGTGCAGATCGCTGCGGAGTCCCGGGAAGCCGCACGGGAAACCGGGCTGTCCGATGCGGACTGGTGGAAGCCGCGCACCGAAGCGCTGAGCGCGCTCCTGCCGGATCTGCCCAGCCGGTACCCGCACGTCGCGCGGCTGGGTGAGGGAGCGACGCCGCCGCCTGCCGGAGTGTCCTATTTGGAGTACGAGGCGCGGCTCAGCCTGGAGGCCGGTGTCGAGCTGCTGGCGGACGGCGTCGAGGCCGCGCTCATCCGCGAGGCTTCCGCGCCTCGATGAGGTAGCGGGTGGTGGTGGCGACGAACGGACCGTCCCGCAACTGCTCGTGCAGCTCGGCGAGCCGAGGCAAGTACGCCTGCACGGTGAATCCTGGCACCATCCAGATCACCTTGCGCAGGAAGTAGATCACCGCGCCGACGTCGAAGAATTCCGTGCGCAGCTCGGCGAACCGCAAGTCGGTCACCTCGAGTCCGGCCCGCTCGGCGCCCTTCCTGGCCTCGTCCGGATGCCGGCGCCTGCGCGCCCGCGGCGGTTGCGGGCCGAGGAAGTACTCCACCAGCTCGAAGACGCTGGCCGGACCGACCTGCTGGGAAAGGTAGCTGCCGTCCGGGCGCAGGACGCGGGCGATCTCGTCCCACCACACGGTGACCGGATGGCGGCTCGAGACGAGGTCGAACACATTGTCCTGAAACGGAAGTGGCGGCTCATCGGAATCCGCGACCACGGTCGCGCCGCGAGGTTCCAGCAGGGCGGCGGCCTTGGCGAGGTTCGGCGGCCACGATTCGGTGGCGACCGTGCGCGGTGGCAGCACCGGCACTCCCGCCAGCACCTCGCCACCGCCGGTCTGGATGTCCACAGCGGACTCGACCCGCGCGAGCCGTTCGCCGAGCAGCCGCTGGTACCCCCATGGCGGCCGTTGCTCGGTGGCCCGGCCCTCGAGCCAGGAGAAGTCCCAGCCGGACACGGACACCGAACCGGCTTCGGCCACCAGATCGTCGAAAGAGCGCGCCATGCGCCCGATCGTCACAGCTGCCGGCGCTCGGCGCGAGCCGATTTCTCCGGGGGCGGGGGCACCGGTTTCGCGGCCACGACCGCGTCGAGCGGAACCACGACCAGCCCGCGCTTGGTCTCCACGGTGCAGGTGTTCGCGTCACGCTCGCGCAGCGGACCGAGCGCGTCGGTGAAACCACCCTCGATGCGGTAGCGCACCACGACTCGCGTGCCCAAGGGCACTTCCGTCAGCGGGCTCACCGGGACAGGTGCGCGGTCAGCTCGTCGTCGCTCGGCTCCACCAGATGCGTGCCGTCGGGAAAGACGATGGTCGGGATGCGGCGCTGACCGTTCTGCAGCTCCCGCACCAGCTTCTCCGCCGAGGCGTCCTCCTCGACGTCCACGTAGTCGTACGCGACGCCGGTTCCCTCCAAGAGCGCGCGGCTGCGTTTCACATCGGGGCACCAGCTCGCGCCGTAGACGACCGGGTTGCTGCTCATGACGCGACCTCCGAAGGGACGGGAGCGGGTTTCGTCTCGGCGGTCCCGGGTTGCGGATGGCCGAGGAAGGTGAGCCAATCGCGGAACACGTGGTGCACGGCCTCCGCGCCCACCGGCTCACCCGGGGCGGGGAACTCCCGTGGATGCAGGATGAACCCGCGCTGCTGTGGGCCGCCGAGTGCGCCGTGCGAGCCGACGTGCCGTTCGAACGGGGAGGACTGGTCGGACTCCGGGTCGTACCGGCTGTTGATCATGATGTCCGCGCAGTGCGGGAAGGAATCCACCCGCCGCACGAGCTCGTCGGCGAACGGACCGTAGTCGGCGAGCGGGTCCGCGCCGATCACGACACCGGTGGCGAGCCGTTTGAGCCCGTCGCGGCCGAGCACCACCGGGCCGAACTCGCTGCTGTGCACGAGCATGAACCCGACCCCGTCGTGGTCGACGAGCGTGGGCAGCAGGTCCGGGTACTCGCGTTCGATCGTTTCCAGGTCGACGCGGCCCTCGTGCTCGGTGAACGAAACCATCGCCAGGTGCCCGGACACCACCGCCACCACCCCGGGCGCCACGCGGGTGACCTGCCCCGGCGAGCCACTGGTGGTGCGGGCCCGGTCGTCGGAGCATTCGGCGTCCTCGACCCGGGCCCGCAGCCGCCGGGCGATCAGCCCGCCGCTGGTCGTCGCCTCCGCGAGCGCGGCGTTGACCTGCCAGCTCTCGGCCTGCCGCCGCCGGCCGGGCTCGGTCACCGGTTCGCCGCCGCACAGCCGCCCGACCAGCGCCTCCATCGTCTCGCCGAACCGGTCCACGAAGGCCTGGCCCTGGGTCTGGCCGTGGTCGGACAGGCCGACGAGGTGGTAGCGCCGGGGTGCGAGGCGGCTCGCCCGCAGGAGCCGCGCGAACTGCTGGTCGATGGACCGCAGTACTTCCAGCGTGTCGAACCGCTCGATCCCGGAGTGGTGCGCGACCTCGTCGTAGCCGAGAAAATCGGCGTACACCACGGGCCGCCCGGCCAGCATGTCGCCGATGATCGCGGACACCACGACGTCCCGCGCGATCACCGTGGTGCCCGGACGGGCGAGCGGGTAGAAGCCGCCACGCGGAATGCGCGGCAGCACGCCCGCGCGGCGCTGCTTGGCCGCCGCGGACAGCTCGCGGAACACGTCGATCAGGGCGACGCCGAAGGTGCGGAGCACGTTCACCGGGTTGGCGAAGTACGCGCGGTACCCGGCGCCGACGCCGTCGTGGTGCTTCCGGCGCAGCTTGCGGGGCACCAGCCCGGGAACCGAGCTCATGGTCAGGCTCACGTGCTCGGCGTCGCCGGAGAACAGGTTGCCGTGGCTGGCGCCGTCTCCGGCGAGCAGCCCGCGGCCGTCGGTGTGCCTGCGTTCGATTTCGGCCGCGTCCGACGGGTGCGCGCACGCCATCACGTGGTCGCGATCCTTTTCATACCAGCGGAAACCGAGGATGTCGTGGTTGGAGCCGTGCAGGATCCCGCACACGCTCGCGCCGGTCTGCGAACTCCAGTCGGTGTGCCAGCGGGTGAGCGTGTGCGTGCCCTCGCCCAGCCAGGCGGCGAACGTCGGCATGTCGCCGTCCCGCACCGCGCGGCGCACCGTGTCGTAGCCGAGGCCGTCGATCTGGAGGAACACGACACCGGGCGGTTCGCCGGCGACGCCGGCGCTGGGGGAGTGCTTGCGACGGCGGCGGGCGGCCCGGCGGAAGAAGATCTCGTCCTCGTCGACGGCCAGCACACTGGAGATGACCGCGCCCACCGCGGACATCGCGACGGTGAGCACGACCGCGGTGGAGAGGCCGTGCAGGTCGACCCCGGGCACTGCCTGCAGGATCGCCAGCGTCGCCGCGCTGAGCAGGAGGTAGGTGCCGACACCGAGGGTGAAGTAGGCGATCGGCCAGGCCACGCGCACCACGAGCGGCCACACCACCGCGGTGAGCAGCCCGAGGATCAGCGCGCACACCGTGGACTGCCACCACGAGTGCATGGCGAACCCGTCGAGCCACGCATCGAGCAGCCGCAGCGCGCCGACCACGGCTCCCCACACCAGCACCACACGCGCCACGACGCGACCGCCGCGCAGCAATCGGCCCTTCGCGGGGGCGGGTCTGGTCACCGGTGTCCTCCAGTTCGTTCCGCCGTGCGCCGGCGCCAGGTGGAAATCGCGGTCATCGAGACGGTCACCAGCAGCACCAGCACGGTGGCCAGCAGCGTGGCGATCAGCGGGGAGTCGAAGATGCCGCCGCTGAGGATGCCCAGCAGCGAGTAGGCCACCGCCCAGAGCACGCAGGCGAGCAGCCCGGCAGGCAGGAACTTGCGCCACGGGTAGCTCAGCGTGCCCGCGGCCAGCAGCACCGGGATCCGGCCCGCGGGCACCAGCCTGCCGATCACCACGAGCTGCCAGCCGCGGCGGGTGAACTGCTCACGGCCCTTGGCGAGCCGGTCGGCCTGCTGACGGCGTTCGACCCAGCGCAGCAGCGCCTCGCTGCCGAGCCGGGGGACGGCGAAGGTGAGCACGTCCCCGGCGAACGCGCCGAGCACGGCCAGCAGGATCACCAGCGGCAACGACAGGTGGTCGGTCGTCGTCGCGACCGCGGCCGCGGCACCGACCACCGCCCCGGTGGGCACGACCGGGATCACCGAGCCCAGTAGTACTCCACCGAACAGCGCCGGATACCCGATCGCCGAGGGGTCGGTCCAGTTCACCCGCGCTCCTCGGGGGCGGGCAGCAGCACGTCCGAACCGGGCCGGGTGTGCAGTACCTCGGTCGCCAGCCCGGCGCAGCGGACGTGGTGGGCGAACGTGCGGGGCGGCTCCACGAGCAGCTGCCGCATCCGTGCGGTGCGGTGGAGACCGGGCAGGGCGAGCGTGCCCCAGTGCATCGGCACCGCGGACCGCGCATCCAGCAGGCCGGCCGCCTCGGCGGCGCGCTCCGGCGTGAGGTGTCCGGGGCCGAGGTTCGGGCCCCAGCCCCACACCGGCAGCAGCGCGACGTCGACCGGACCGAGCTCGGCCATACCGGGGAAGAGGTCGGTGTCGCCGGCGAAGTAGACGCGTTCGGTGCCGGCCTCGAACAGATAGCCGATGGCGCGGCTCTGTGGTCCGTGCGTGAGCCGTGGCCCCCACCGGTGCCCGGAGTGCACGGCCTCGGTGGCGGTGATCCGCAGGCCGCCTTCGGTGACCGTCTCGCCGGGAGAGATCTCCTCGACCCCGGTGAAGCCGTGCTTCGCGAGCCAGCCACCCGCTCCACGCGGGACGACGATCCGCATGCCGCGGCCGAGCAGCTTCAGCGACGGCAGGTGCAGGTGATCACCGTGCAGATGGGAGAGCACCACGATGTCGGCACCGGACCAGGCCGCGACGTCCGGGCGCGGCACGACCCTGGCGAGCGGCCCGACCCACCGCGTCAGCACCGGATCGGTGAGCACGACCCGGCCGCCGAGCTCCACACGCGTGCTCGCGTGCCCGAGGAAGTGCAGGTTCAAACCGCTCACGTACCGAGTATCACCTGATGAGGCGGCAGATGCTCGGCGGAGTGGCCGGTCGCACCCCGCCGAGCGACACGACCGCGTTTCCGAGACGTGGTCGCCGGCGATCAGGGGGCGGGAGCGTGGATCCGCGAAGCGGTGGTGCCGAGACCTGTCGGGCCCAGCGGGACGGCGACGGCCGGTACGGCGACCGGGACGGCGACGGCTGGAGTGGCGGCGGCCGGTGCGGTGGCTGGCGCGGCGTTGGTTGGAGTGTCGGCCGATGGCGCCAGCCGGTCCAGCTCCGCGTCGGTGTAGCGGAGGCATTCGCGGTGCCAGTTCACGATTCCGGCCAGCCAGTTGCGCAGCTCCTCGGCGTAGCCGGTGAGTGTTTCGCGGGCCGCGGAGTCCAGGTCGTGGTCGGCGAACAGGCTGGGCAGGCCGACCTCGGTCGCGTGCCGGAACTCGTCCAGCCGCGCGGAGATCAGGTCCGCCACGACCTCGAACGCCCGCTCCTGCGGCACGTCCAGGAACGAGCGCACCACGAGTACCGCGTTGTGCAGCTCGCCCTCGTACTCGATTTCCTTGCGGTAGGAGAACACGTCGTTGACGAGGCAGGCGTAGTCGATCGCGGAGTGCTCCACCGCCTGCACGACCCGGGTCCGGTAGATCTCCGGCGGTACCGCGCGCCCGTGCCCGAGCCGGCAGAGGCTCATGGTGAGATCGGAACCGAAGGTCCGGCGCCGCATCTCCACGTAGTCGATCGGGTCCGGGATACGGTTCTGCGTCTGGTTGACCAGCTCCCACAGCCAGCTCTCGGTCATGTCCTCGATCGCGGTGCGGAACGCCTGGCGCGCGTCGGTGGTCATCGGCCCCGCGGTGCGCTGCCACAGGTCGTCCAGGCTCGTCTCCAGTGCGTTGTGCGGCGGCGGCACCGGCTCGCCGTGGACCGGCATGAACAGCTTGAACCGCTCGGTCAGCGCCTTGGCTGCGGGCAGGTCCCTGGTCGCGCCGAAGACCACCGGGTAGTAGTCGTCACCGTAGGTACCCCAGGCGAGCCATCCGCTGGTCAGGTCGAGTTCCTCGGCGGAGGCGTCCGGATGGATGCCCGCGCCGCACAGCGGCAGGTCGATCCCGCGCAGCCGGCGTTCGTCCCACACCACGCCGTCGAGGATGCCCATCCGCTCGCACCAGCCGACGAGGTTGTCCCTGGCCGCGTCGAGGTGTGGGCTCAGCCGCAACGGGAACGGCATCGGGATCTCGGGCAGTTCCATCGGTCCGATCCGCTCGAACGGCTGGTGGACGAACGCGCGGGTCCGCTGCGGCGCGGTGGCCAGTACCGAGGAGAAGATCCGCGCGGCCGAGGTGCCGAGCCCGGCCGGTCCGCCGAGCAACTCCGGTCCGCCACGCGAACCGAGCGCGCCCTCGTTCATGTAGCGGCTGGACCTCAGGTGCCATTCGTGCCCGCCGGACTGCCAGTCCTGCAGGCCCTTGACGTAGGCGAAGGTCTCCATCCGCCCCGCCGGGTCCACCGCGTGCTCGTCGAACAGCGCGGGCACCTCGGTGAGCGCGGTGTGCTCGAACTGGTGCAGCCGGGAGGTCAGCAGGTCGTTCACCGCGTCCGCGGCCTCCTGCGTGGTGCAGCCGAGGAACTTCTCGAACACCAGCACCCCGTTGGACAGCTCGCCCTCTTCCTCCACCTCGCGCTGGTAGGAGAACAGGTCGTTGCGCAGGTGCACGGCGTCGGCGAAGCAGTCCCGCAGCACTTCCATCGGGCGCTTCGCGGCGATCTCGTCCGGCACTTCGGCGTGCACCGAATGCTCGACCAGGTTCGCCGACCACGGCGCGCCGCCGACCTTCCGGCGCATCTCGACGTACTCGATCGGGTTGGCGACCCGGCCCTCGTTGATGTTCGCCAGTTCCCACAGGGATTCGTCGAGCAGGTTGCGGGTGCTTTCCCGGAACCGCCGCCGCCAGCCCGCGCTGCGCTGCGGCACGGTGCGGTTCCACAGGTCCTCGAGCCCACGTTCCACCGGGTTCTCCGGGGTTTCGGTGATCTCGCCGGTGGCGGGCATGAACCGGCCCAGCCGGTCGAGGTACTCGCGGGCGTGGTCGATGTCGCCGGTGCGCTTGAACAGTTCGAGGAAGTGGTCGTCGAAGTAGAACACCCACACGTACCAGTCGGTGATCAGGTCGAGCTCCGGTGCGCCGGCGTCCGGATGGGTGTAGGCGCACAGCAGTGCGTAGTCGTGGGAGTCGAAGTCGTGCTCGTCCCAGATCACCGTGCCGTGCTGGGGGACGTCGATCATGTCCATCGTGGACGCCCACTGCTTGCTGTGTGCCCGCGCGCCTTCCAGGTGCGGGTTCAGCCGGGCCGGGTAGGGCATGTAGAACTCGGGCAGAACGAACGGCTGCACGCGGGGTCCCTGGCCTTTCCGTGTGGTGATCGGCGACCCACTGAGGCAAACAGACTCCACGGGCGCGGCGGAAGCCCTGCCACTCCGGCGTTTCCCGGGATCGCCCGTGCGGCCGAGCGGTCGTCACCGCGGGGTCGTCTCCGCGTGCCGCCGCGTCGCTCTTCGGTGAGCTCCGAGCCGACATCCGTGTGTGAGGATGTGGTGATGAGCGAAGAGACCCGCGTGGTCCGCAACGACGAGCGGAACCGCTACGAGCTGTACGCGGGCGGCGAGCTCGCCGGCTTCGCCGAGTTCACCCCGCGCGGACGCGAAACCACTTTCACCCACACCGAGATCGGCGACGAGTTCGGCGGCCGCGGCCTCGCCAAGGTGCTGGCCTCCGAAGCGCTCGACGACGTGGTGGCCCGCGGCGGGACCATCGTGCCGATCTGCCCGTTCATCGCAGGTTTCCTGCGCAAGAACGAGGGCTACGCCGAGCACGTGCGGTGGCCCGGCCGGTGACGCCCGTGCGTTCGGCCCAGTGCCGCTGCGCCGAACAGTTGTGTGTTGTCTGGTTTGTCCGAAACCTTGGTTATTAACCAACCTTCGTCGGTGGTGCGTTGGTTGCCGGGCAACGAAGGTGTGAGACGACCCACCCCGGCGCGGTGGTGGGTCACGCAGGGTCGGTCCCCCCACCTGAGCCCAACTGGAGGAAGATTCGATGACTTCCCGGAAGACGCTCCTCGCCGGTGTCACGGCGTTCTCGGCCGCGGCGCTGACCGCGGGCATGTGCATCAACGCCGCTTCGGCCAGCCCGCTCGCGTTCTCGCAGATGCAGGCCCAGGCCGTCACGCAGGCCAACCAGGTCGCCGACAGCCTCGGTGCTGCCAACGGCGGCATCTACCTCGACCGCGGCAAGGCGGTCGTCAACGTCACCGACGCCGCGGCCCAGCAGAAGGCCGAGGCGGCCGGCTTCGCGACCAAGACCGTCAAGTACAGCTTCGCGGCGCTCACCAACGCGAAGAACACCATGGACTCGGTCAAGAACGTGCCGCAGACCGCGTGGGGCATCGACACCAAGACCAACCAGGTCGTGGTGAAGATCTACGACGCCGCCTCGCAGGCCACCAAGGACAAGGTGACCGCGGCCGCGGCCAAGCTCGGTGACGCCGCCCGCGTCGAGCAGCGCACCGGCAAGCTGTCCACCTACATCGCCGACGGCGACTCGATCACCAACGACCAGGTGATCTGCTCGCTGGGATTCAACGTGACCAAGGGCGGTGAGCCGATGATGCTCACCGCGGGCCACTGCACCAACGAGGGCGGCACCTGGTCCGGCGGCGACGTCTCCGGCGCCGAGATCGTGGAGAGCGACTGCCCCGGTGCCGACTCCGGCCTGCTGACCCGCCCGAACGGCACCGGTGAGGGCGCGATCAACACCGGCCAGGCGATCACCAGCGCGGCCGAGCCGACCGTCGGTGAGCAGATGGAGAAGCAGGGCCAGACCACCGGTGGCGGCAGCGGCGAGATCACCTCGGTCGACGAGTCGGTCAACTTCGACGTGGGTGTGCTGAACCACGAGTTCGGCACCACCGCGAAGACCGACCACGGCGACTCGGGCGGCCCGGCGTTCGACGGTGAGAAGGGCCTGGGCACGCTGTCCGGCGGCGACACCCAGACCAGCTACTTCTACCCGCTGACCCTGGAGCTGGAGTCCTACGGCCTCGAGCTCGCCTGAGCCCGACGCCTCTTCGGTGGCCCGTCGTCCCCTCGCGGGACGGCGGGCCACCGTCGTCTGCCCGGCCTAGAGTCGGCGGCATGGAGACCGATCCGAGCCCGGCACGGCAGCTGTGGACGGCGCTGGAGCCGCTGCACGCCGTGGTCTACTTCGCCCCCGAACCTGCCGAAGCCGCGAAAGCGTTGGGGCTGCGTGGTTTCTGGATGGGGTACTTCGCCGGACGGGCCGCGCCGCTCGGGCCGCTCGGCCCGGAACCGGTCGCGGCGATGTTCTTCGGGTTCGCCCCGCGGATGGTCGCTCGCGCGCTGCCGGACGCGTGGGATTTCGCCGCACCCGACGACGTGCTGTCCACCCGGATCGAGGCCGTCGAAACCACGCTGAACCGGTTGCTCGGCCCGGCTCCGGTGACCGAGCTGGCACAGCTGCTGGAACCGGCCGTCGCCGGCTGCCGGTTCCCGGGCCGCCCGCTCGCCGCCGCGTGGGCCGCGGTGCCGCGCCCGGACCGTCCGCTGGCCCGGCTGTGGCTGGCCGTCTCCACCTTGCGCGAGCATCGCGGGGACGGTCACGTGCTGGCGTCGGTGGCAGCCGGGCTGACCGGTCTCGAAGCGAGCATCACGCACATCGCCACCGGCGCGACCACCCGCGAGCTGGTGCAGCGCGCTCGTGGCTGGAGCGACGAGGAATGGGACGAGGCCACCACACGCCTGGTTTCCCGCGGCCTGCTCGACGACGATGGGCGGCTGACCACCGCGGGCGAGGACGTCCGCCGGACTGTCGAGGAGACCACTGACCGGCTCGCGGCCGACCCGCTCGAAGCGCTCGGCGCGCCGGTCGTGGAGCGGGTGCTGGAGCTGGCGGCGCCGTTGGGCCGCCTGGTCGTCGACGGTGGTGGTCTGCCGGTACCGAATCCGATGGGTGCGGTACGGCCGTGAGAGCCGCGTTCGTCCCGCGACCGGGTCCGGCCGAAACCATCCGGGTCGGCGAGCTGCCCGATCCGGTGCGCGGTGAAGGTGAGGTGCTGGTCGACGTCTCGGTGAGTGCGGTCGATCCGGTGGACACCTTCGTGCGCAGCGGGTTGTTCGAAGTGCCGGGACCGTGGCCGCTGGTGCTGGGGCGGGATTTCGCCGGGCGGGTCGCCGAGGATGGCGGCGGGTTCAGCGCTGGGGAACCGGTGTGGGGCAACAGTCTCGGGCACGGCGGACGGCAGGGCGCGGCTGCGACGCGGGTCGCGGTGGCCGTCGAGCGGCTGTACCGGCTGCCCGACGGCGCGGATCCGGCCGAGTTCGTCGCGGTCGTGCATCCCGCGGCGACGGCGTACCTCGCGCTGTTCACACACGGACGGCTGTGTGCCGGGGAGACCGTGGTCGTGGCCGGCGGAGGCGGCAACGTCGGATCCGCGCTGATCGAGCTCGCCACGAACGCCGGAGCGCGGGTGGTCGCCACCGCTTCGGCTCGCGATCTGGCGCACTGCCGGGCCCTCGGCGCCGTCGAAGCACTCGACTACCGCGACGGCGAACTGCCCGGCGATATCGACCTGTACGTGGACACCTCCGGCACGAACGATCTGGCCGCGGTGGTGCCACAGCTGGCTTGGCGCGGACGGATCGTGCTGCTGGCCGGGCCACGCAGCCGACCGGTGCTGCCTGCCGGCGAGCTGTACATGCACGACCGGTCGGTGCTCGGGTTCGCGATCTCGCACGCCACCGCCGCCGAACTCGCCGACGCCGCGAAGACGGTCAACGAGCGGTTCGCCGCCGGTGGCCTGCGGCCCCGCGCGGTGAAGCGGCTGGCGCTGTCGGACGCGGCCGAAGCACACCGGCGCATCGAAGGCGGCGAAGCGCGCGGAACTCGCCTCGTGCTCGATGTCGATTCCGCGGGACGCCGTTCGACGCAAGGGTGAGAGAGGAATCGACATGCTGCTTGAAGGCAAGAACGCGGTGGTTCACGGCGGTGGCGGCGCGCTCGGCGGGGCGATCGCGCGAGCGTTCGCGGAGGAGGGTGCGCGGGTTTTCCTGACCGGGCGCAACCGCGACAAGCTGGAGCGTGTGGCCTCGGACATTCGCGCGGCAGGCGGCGTCGCGGACGTCGCGGTGCTGGACGCGCTGGACGAATCGGCCGTCGACGGCCATGCGGACGCTGTCGTCGAGGCCGGTGGGAGCCTCGACATCTCGGTCAATGTGATCACCCACGGCGACGTGCAGGGGACGCCGATGATCGAAATGTCCCTCGCCGACTACGAACAGCCGGTGCGCACCGGCGTGCGCACCACGTTCCTCACCATGCGGGCGGCCGGCCGGCACGTGAAGCGCCGGGGTTCCGGCGTTGTCCTGGTCTTCGGCGGCGACGGCGACCCGGTCCGCGGTCATTCGGTCGGCGGCCTGCAGGTGGGCTTCGCCGCGCTGGAGGCCATGCGCCGTCAGCTGGCCGCCGAGCTGGGCCGCTACGGCGTGCGTACGGTGACCCTGCGCACCGGCGGCATCCCCGAAACACTGCCGGCGGACTTCCCGGGCCGCGCGGAACTTGTCGAAGAGCTGGCGGAACCCACCCTGCTCGGCCGCGCCGCGACGCTCGCCGACGTGGGCGCGGCAGCAGCGTTCGCCGCCTCGGACAAGGCCCGCACGATGACGGCAGCCACGGTGAACATCAGCTGCGGCGCGCTGGTGGACTGAGCAGCGGGTTTCAGCGGGTGGCGAGCTCGACGCGGTTGCGGCCGGCCTGTTTCGCCCGGTACAGCGCGGTGTCGCTGGCGACGAGCACATCGTCGATGCTGGAGAGGTGCTCGGCCGGGTAGAGGGCGCAGCCGATGGACACGGTGAGGTCGCTGATCACCGTGTCCCGGTCGGGCAGTGCCACCACGACCTGGGGCACCCGGCAGCGGATCCGGTCGGCGAGCTGGCCGAGGTGCTCCTCGCTGGGCACGTTCGGCAGCACGATAGCGAACTCCTCGCCGCCCCAGCGCCCGCACATGTCCTGCTCGCGCACCTCCGCGCACAGCGCGATGGCGATCTCGCGCAGCACCAGATCGCCGGTCGGATGGCCGTAGGTGTCGTTGATCGCCTTGAAGTGGTCCAGGTCCAGCAGCAGCACACCGACCGTGCCCTGCCCGCTGCGGGCGCGGTCCAGGTACTGCTCGGCGACGGTGCGCCACCAGCGTTTCGTGGCCAAGCCCGTGGTGACGTCGGTGCGGGCGTCGCGCTGGAACTGGGTCAGCAGCAGGCCGCGGTGCAACGCGACCAGCGCCAGCACCACCCCGGCCAGCAGCAGTGGGTTGGCCAGCAGCAGGAGCGCGGCGGTGACCAGGCCGAGCCCGATCGCGCCGGCCTCCAGCAGCTGGTCGCCGAAGCCGGCGAACAGCTCCGAAAGCGACCGCGGCGCGCTCGACAGCGCGATCGCGGCCATCACGAGCGCGGTGTTGATCGCCCAGCGCAGACCGCAGGCGAGCACGATCACGGCGAGGTCGGTCAATCCCGGCAGGAAGCCGGACGCGAGGACGCCGGGGTAGTGATGCATGCCGAGCGCGAGCACGCAGATCGCGGCCTGCGTACCGCACAGCACGGACGCGGCGGAGAAGATCCAGCGGTGCGGCAGCACCGGCCGTTCGCGGGGCCAGATCCGCCACCACGCGACCGCGTAGGTGAACACGACCATCGCCGTGGCCAGCACTGCCGGGAGCGCGATCACCGCGGCGATGCTCCAGACGGCCTTGGTGTCCACATATGCGACGGTGGCGGCCCGGTTGTACTCACGCTGTCGCTCGATGTGGCGCGTCGCCTCGATCGCGGCCGCCGCGCACACGGCGAGCACCCCGAAGCGCAGGAGATCGGTTCTGGTGACCGGGACGAGCCACGCTGTGCTCAGCGACGCGCCGACCGCGACGACGTTCACGAGCAGTACGTAAGTGCGCACGTGCGGGGGCAGCTGCCACAGGCGCCACCCCGTGAACCACCCGGCAGTTCGTCCGCGCACTCTTCACCTCACCCGGTTGGCTTCTACCGTAAACGACGAGGCGCGTCGTGTGCTGCCCGTTGCCCGGACTCTGAGATCAGCCGGAGCATTTTCGCCCGGACAGCCCAACGCCCGGCGGGGAGCAGGGGAGGTGACCACTGTGCGTGACGACAAAACGCCACGAAGCTGTGACCGACCAGCAGATCGTGGCCGTTGGCCCGGCTGGCTGTCGCGGTCACTGTTGGCACTCTCCGTGACGGATTTGTGTGCTACTCACCCGGTAGTGCAGTTGCGACAAGGGAGGTGACGACAGTGCGCGACAACAACTGGACGGTCCGGTCGTGACCGGACGACCGGCTCGAGCCTCGACCCCGGGTCGAGACTTCCGTCTTCGCAGGTGAGAGGAGGTGTCCACGGTGCGGGACAACAACTGGTGACCGAACTGCCGCGCGCGCGGCGCCCGAACGTCATCGAAGGGAGGCGAAATGGACTTGCGGGACAACAACTGGACCTGCTGAGGCCGGAGGCTGGCCGTTTTGCGAGAAGGGAGGTGGCTACGGATGCGCGACAACAACTGGACCCGCTGAAGCGAATGGCCGGCCGGTTCTGTGAGAAGGGAGGTGGCCTGGATGCGTGACAACAACTGGACTCGCTGAAGCGAGTGGCCGGCCGGTTCTGCGAGAGAGGAGGTGCCCGGATGCGTGACAACAACTGGACCCGCTGAAAAGACTCGATCCGTCTCGTGGCGAGGAGGTGAAACCCGTGCGCGACAACAACTGGACCCGCTGAAGCCCGTACGTCCGCCCGGTTTGCTCTGCGTGCGGAAGGAGGCCCGGATGCGTGACAACAACTGGACCCGGTGAGCGGTCGCCGTCCCGGAAACGTGCCGTCGAGGAGGTGAAAGGCATGCGTGACAACAACTGGACCTGAGGTCACCCGACCCCGCGGATCACTGCGCCGGAGGTGGCGTGGCCCCGTCGAGGGGACTTCGGCGGGGCCGCACCGCGCGGGCCCACGCGGTGCCGGCCACGGCTGCGCACAGCGCACCCGCGACGCCCGCGATCGCGACCACTGTCGTCGGCGTGAACGCCTGCGTCAGTGCTCCCGCGACGATGATGCCGAGACCCTGTGCCGCGCGCAGGGCGGCGATCGCCACGCCGATCACCTGGCCGCGTTGCCCGGGTGGTGCGGCGAGGCTGTACTGCACCTGCGTGATCAGGTCGTGCGCGGAGCAGGCGCCGGACACCGTCCACAGCACGACCAGCACCGGCAACGCGGGCGTCCAGCCGGTGGGCAGCAGCACCAGGCTGCTGGCCACGGCGAGCGGACCGAGCCAGCGGATCTGCCGTGCCCTCGGCAGACGGCTGATCAGCAGCGCGCCCAGCAGCGTGCCGACCGGGTTGGCAACCAGCAGCCAGCCGAGCACCCCGGTGCCGCCGAGCTGCGCCGCCACCGGCACGGCCAGTCCTTCGGGGACCACGTAGAACCCGCAGCAACACGCGATCGCCAGCAGCGATCGCAGTTTCCGGTCCCGGGCGACGAGCCGGCAGCCGGCGACCAGCGAAGCCCACTGTGGCGTGCGTTCGACGACCGTCGTGACCGGATACGGCCGCAGCCCCCAGCGCAACGCGGCCGCCGACACGGCGAAGGTGACCGCGTCCACCCAGAGCGCGCCGGACACCCCCAGCCACGTCACCACGGCCGCGCCCGCGCCGAAGCCCACGACGAGGGCCGCCTGGTAGGTCGAGGACAGGATCGCCTGTCCGGTCGGCAGTTTCTCCTCGCCCAGCAGGTCCGGCAGCACCGCTTGGCGTGCCGCCTGAAACGGACCGGCCGCCAGTTGCACGAGCACGAGCAGCCCCGCGGCGAGCGGCCACGGGATGGCGGGGATCGCCATCGCCGCGACGAGCACCGCACGCAGCACGTCGGCCACCACGAGCACCGAACGGCGCGGGAACCGGTCCGCCAGGCCGCCGAGCGCGCCACCGAGCAGATCCGGCAGATAGGTCAGCGCGTACGTTCCGGCGGCCCAGCCGGCGGACTCGGTACGGTCGAACACGAGCACCGTCAGCGCCACCCTGGCCAGTTGATCTCCGGCCACGGACAGCACATGAGCCACCCACAACGCGCGGAATTCCCCGACACCGAACACGTTCCGGAACGACGGTGCCGTGGTGGTCATGTGCTCAGCCTGTCCTGGCGCGGGCACTCGGAGCAACCCCCGCGGGCCGGGGTGGGTCGTCGGAGGCGCCCGGGCCGGTTCGTGGAAAACTGGGAGGTCGCCGTCCGTGAATCGTCGCATCGAGGGGTTTTCCGTTGACCGAGGAGAGCCGGCAGGTCGCCGGTCGCTACGAGCTCGTCGAACTCGTCGGCAGCGGTGCCATGGGCATGGTCTGGCGGGGTGAGGACAAGATCCTCGGCCGGATCGTCGCGGTGAAGGAACTCCTCATGCCCGTCAACCAGGGCGAGGACAAGGTCGAAGAGGCCAAGAACCGTGCCATGCGCGAGGCACGCATCGCGGCCCGGCTGCAGCATCCCAACGCGATCTCCGTGTTCAACGTGGTCGAGTACGAGGACCGGCCGTGGCTGATCATGGAATACCTGCCCTCGCGCAGCCTGTCGGTGAAACTGCACGAGGACGGCCCGCTCGGCGTCGAGGAGGTCATCCCGATCGCGGTGCAGCTGGCGGGCGTGCTGGCCGCCGCGCATCGGGCCGGCGTGGTGCACCGCGACGTCAAACCGGGCAACGTGCTGCTCGGCGACGACGGCACGGTCAAGGTCACCGACTTCGGCATCTCCCGCGCGATGGGTGACGTCACGCTCACCGCGACCGGGGAGATCTCCGGGACGCCGGCGTTCCTCGCGCCGGAAGTCGCCCGTGGCGAGGAGGCCACGTTCGCCTCCGACGTGTTCGCGCTCGGTGCCACGGTGTACATGGCGGTGGAAGGCGCGCCGCCGTTCGGTACGTCGGACAACGCGATCGCCTTGCTGTACCGGGTTTCCAGCGGGTCGATCACCCCGCCGAAGCAGGCGGGGAAGCTCGAACCGCTGCTGCTGAAACTGCTCGAACTGAAGCCCGACGACCGTCCGTCGATGGCGGAGGTGGTCACCGAACTGCGCGCGCTCGACGGAGGCGTCACGCCGGTCGTGACGGTCCCCGAACCGCCGACGCTGCCGAAGACCGCACCGATGACCGTGCTGCCGGGTGGCCGTGGGCGTTGGGGCTCCGCCGCGGGTGGGCACGGTGTCGGCTCGGCTGCCGGTGGTGGGGAATGGGGCTCGGGCGCGGGGGTAGCGGGTGCCGGTGACTCGGCCGCTGGAGCGGGCGTGGCGGGCTCGGGTGCAGGCGTGGCGGGCTCGGCCGCCGGTGACTCGGGCGCTGGTGCAGGTGTGACCGGCCCGGCTTCTGCGGCGAGCGATGCCGCTGGAGGAGCGCCTACCTTCGATGCCACGCACGGTGCTGCGGCCTCCGCGGCCGGTTCACCCGGTCCGGATGCTGCATCCGGTTCGACCGCCGGTGGCGCGCCGGGGGACACGGCCTCGCTGCCGGCCGATCGAAGACGTCGCGCGATGATCCTCGCCGGGGCGGGCGCACTGGTCGTGGTGCTCGCCGTGCTCCTCACCGTCGTGCTCACGCGCAGGCAGGACCAGCCGGACCCGGTCGCGAACCCCCCGGCTCCCGCGCCGTCGACGTCGGCGCCCGTGTCCACGCCGAGCAGTTCCCCTCCGGTGTCCTCGTCTTCCTCGAGCCCGCCGGTCTCGTCGAGTTCCGCCGATTCGTCGCCCGAAGCGATGTCCGCGGCGCTGCGTAGCTACTTCTCGCAGATCCCCACGAACTTGAAGGTGAGCTGGACGATGCTCAGCGACAAGTTCCGCGCTGAGCGCAACCAGACATTCGAGAGTTACTCCGATTTCTGGGACGGGTTCTCCTCGGTGTCCGCGAACGACGTCAAGGTCACCGGCAGCAACACGCTCAGCGCTCAGATCACCTACCGCCGCCGGAACGGCAGCACCACGGTCCAGCACCACACCTACACCATGGTGCAGCAAGACGGCGTCTGGAAGATCGAGGTGGAGAGCAAGTGACCGCGGCCCGCCGAGGCGGTTTTTAGCCCGTTCGGGTGGCAGATCCCCGGTTTTTGTCGTACTTCGATGCGAACATGTGTTCGTGACGAACGAAGGACCGATCCTGCATGCCGACCTCGACGCGTTCTACGCGTCGGTCGAGCAGCGTGACGCGCCCCGGCTGCGTGGCCGGCCGGTGATCGTCGGCGGCGGCGTGGTGCTGGCCGCGAGTTACGAGGCGAAGGCGCTCGGCGTGCGCACCGCCATGGGTGGTGCGCAGGCTCGGCGGCTGTGCCCGCAGGCGGTGGTGGTGCCGCCGCGTATGCCGGTGTACAGCGCGGCGAGCAAAGCCGTGTTCGAGGTGTTCCGGCGGACCACGCCCGTGGTCGAGGGCGTGTCCATCGACGAGGCGTTCCTCGACGTCGGCGGTCTGCGGCGGATCGCAGGGCGACCGTCGGAGATCGCGACGCGGCTGCGTGCGGAGGTGCTGGCGCAGGTCGGGCTGCCGATCACGGTCGGGGTGGCGCGCACCAAGTTCCTCGCGAAGGTGGCCAGCGCGGTGGCGAAGCCGGACGGGCTGCTGGTGGTGCCGCCGGAGGGAGAGCTGGAGTTCCTGCACCCGCTGCCGGTGGAGCGGCTGTGGGGAGTGGGGAAGGTGACGTCGGCGAAGCTGCGGGCGCTCGGCGTCACCACCGTGCGGGAGGTGGCGCTGCTGCCGGAGGTGGATCTGGTGTCCCTGCTGGGTCCCGGCGCCGGCCGGCATCTGCATCTCCTTGCCCACGGTCGTGATCCACGCGCGGTCCAGCCGGCGCGGCGCCGCCGTTCGATGGGTGCGCAGCGGGCACTCGGCCGCCGAAGACGTTCCCGGGCCGAGCTGGACGAGATACTGATGTCCATTGTGGACCGACTGTCCCGCCGCCTCCGCGCGGCGTCACGGGTGTGCCGCACGGTGGTGCTCCGCCTGCGATTCGCCGACTTCACCCGCGCCACGCGTTCGCGCAAGCTGGGAGAATGCACCGACCACACGGCCACCCTCCTGGCAGCAGCATGTGCCCTGCTGTCCGCCGCCGAGCCCACGATCCACGACCGAGGGCTGACGCTGCTGGGCCTGTCGCTGACGAACCTGGACAGCCCCCACGCAGTCCAGCTGACGCTCCCTTTCGACACCCTCCAGCCGACGCCCCTTCCACCATCGGCAGACGCCCTACCAGCGAGAGCTGCAACACCGGCGAGCGCCAGGTCAGCGACAACTTCACCTCCGGCGGCAGTCCTTCCGCCGTCGCCCGTTCCACCGTCGAGGCACGTTGCTCAGCCGCCGAGGCCCGTTGCTCAGCCGTCGCCCGTTGCGCCGACGAGGCACGCTGCGCCGCCCGCGAGTTCTGCCGAGCTGACGAGGCTCGTTGTGCCGCCGAGGTTCGCTGAGTCGTCGGGGCCCGTTGTATCGGCGACGTCTGCTGAGTTGACGAGGCAGTTGCTCCGGCGAAGTTTGCTGAGTCGCCGACGTCCGGCCAGCCGAGGCGCGCTGCTCAGCCGACACACGTTGTGCCGCCGACGTCCGCTGAGCCGGCGAGGCACGCTGACCCGACGAGGTCTGCGCAGGCGTCGTCGCGGGTTGCGCCGTCTAGGTCCGTTGCGTCGAGGGATGCTGCGCCGCCGACGTTTGCTGAGTCGAGACTCGTCGCGCTGCCGATGAACGTTGCGCGGCCGAGGTTTGCTGAGTCGCCGATGTCCGGCCAGCCGACGCACGTTGTGCCGCCGACGTCCGCTGAGCCGGCGAGGCACGCTGACCCGACGAGGTCTGCGCAGGCGTCGTCGCGGGTTGCGCCGTCTAGGTCCGTTGCGTCGAGGGATGCTGCGCCGCCGAAGTTTGCTGAGCCGGGACTCGTTGCGTTGCCGACGTCTGCTGCGCCGGCGAGGTCCGTGCCGCCGATGCATGCTGCGCCGACGACGCCCACACAACCACCGACGTCCGCTCAACCGACGACGTCCGCTCAACCACCGACGTTCACCTCGCCACCGACGTTCACCTCGCCTCCGGCGGTCGGACTGCCGTCGACGTCCCACCCGTCGGTGACGCCCATTCCGGCACCGGTGACGGCCATCCCGCTTGTGGAGTCCAACCCGGCATCGGTACCCGACCCATCGCCGAGGTCGCCACGGGGCTCGGCTTCGACGGGTTCCGCTCCGCTGTCGAGGTCTGGCCTCCAGGCGGACGCGCAGCCACCGAAGCCCGTTTCGTCGTTTCGATCTTCTCCCTCGCCCGCCTCGTCTGCTCGGTCGGGCACGTCCGCTCGGTCGGCGCCTGCCGATCCGCTGGACGTCGCGATGGACAGCGTCCGCGATCGGTTCGGGGCCGCGGCGGTGACCCGGGCCGCCCTGTTGCGCCACGATCCCGGAGTGGAGATGCCCATGCTGCCGGACTGACTCACGGCCGGGCACCGGTCTCACAACTCGGACAGCCGGCTGAGCATCAGGTCGAGTGCTTCCCGCCAAGCGTCCGGCGGGTAGCTCCCGATGGGCGGATACACCACGAGAAGCCGCCCGTCGACCAGTTCGCCGACGATCGCGCGGGTGTCCTCGACGGGCAATTCCAGCCGAGCAGCCAACTCGGCGACCGCCATCGTGTCCCCACACAACGCGCAGGCTCGGTCGTACGGTGCCCGCAACAACCGTTGTAACCGCAGCCCGAGTCCAGTGGTCGAGAGCAATGCCTCGAGTGCCGGATCGCCTCCCGCGCTGTGCCGCGGGTCGCCACTCGCCGGGATTTCTCTGCCGGGTAACCCTTCGAGGTCACGCCGTACGTCGGCACCGGTCTGCACCTCGACATCCGGCAACGGTCCCGGATCCACAGACCCAACGGTTCCCTGACGCTCGAACTCCTGGTGACCCGTCCAAGGCGACTCCACGGCACCCGTGTGCCCGACCTCGACCCCTGCCGAACCGACCCGTCGCCGCCCCGCCAGCGGCTGCCCGGGTGGTGGCTGTCCGGCTGATTGCCGCCTGGGCGCCGGCTGCCCGACCGGTGGCTGCCCGGCCGGGTGCTGTCCGAGCGGTCGTTGTTCCGTGGGTTCGGGCAGCCGGTGCCGGCCCGGGCGCGGTGGCGGGAACGGCGCTCCGGGGAGTTCCGGCTCGAGCATGCCGCACCTCCTCACGTCCTGTGCGGCAGTACAGCACCGGGCGCGGGGCGATGCCAAGGGCCGTCCGTCGTGCCTTGTCCGAAGTGGACCGGGTGTCGCCGCGACCGCCGGCGCGGGCCGCGATGCGGAAGTGGCGGGGCAGGCGGCCGGTTCCTGCTCGAACGATCACGCGAGAAAGCCGCCTGGCATCCAGGCGGCTTTCCCCACTATCTGTTCTCCGTCAGGCCAATCCAGCCCAAAAGCTGCTCAGGCGGCTTGGGTGTCGGTCCGGGCGTTGTGGCGGCCTCGGAGGTCCAGTTCGATTTGCTCCAGGCTGCGGCCCTTCGTTTCCGGGACCAGCCACTTCGTCAGGGCGAACAGGACGACGTTGATGCCGGCGAAAAGGAACATCGAGCCGCCGATGCCGAGGGCTCCGGGGTCCGAGATGATCGGGAACACGGCGCTGATGATGCCGGTCGCGGCCCACAGGACGACGCTGCTCACGCCCATGCCGGCGGCGCGCGCCTTGAGCGGGAACACCTCCGACATCATCACCCACACCACGGCGCCCCAGCCGAGTTCGTAGCCGACCAAGTACAGCACCATCGCGATCAGCATCAGGACGCCCTTGGTTCCGGTGTCCTCGACCCCGATCACCACGAAGCCGGCGGTGACCAGCGTCAGTACCATGATCACGTTGCCGATGAGCAGCAGCGGTTTGCGGCCCCAGCGGTCCACCACGAAAACCACCCACGCGGTGAACAGGAACTTCGTCACGCCCAGCAACACCCCGGACAGCAGCGCCGCCTGCGTCGCGAACCCGAGGCCGATCAGCATGGTCGGGAAGTACGCGTTGACCGCGTTCACGCCGCTGAACTGCTGACCGATCGCCAGCAGCAGGGCCACCACCAGCATCGGGCGCACCATCGGCGTCACCAGATCGCGGAAACGGGTCTTCGCCGATTCCGTGTCCAGCCGGATGACCTCGCGGATCGTGCCGATCTCCTCGTCGACGTTCACCGCCGAACCGTGCGAGCTCACCAGCACCGCGCGGGCCTGTTCCTCATGCCCGTTCGCGACCAGCCAGCGCGGCGTTTCCGGCAGGAACATCAAGCCCACCAACAGAATCGCCGCCGGCACGACCGCGCCGGCGAACATCGCGCGCCAGTTCTCCGACGAGCCCAGCCCGTAGCTCACCAGGAACGCGATCAGGATGCCGAGCACGATGAAGATCTGGTTCAGCGCACCCATCGCGCCACGCAACCGGGCCGGCGCCAGCTCCGACAGGTACGTCGGCACGGTCGACGACGAGAACCCGATACCCACGCCGATCACCAGCCGCGACACGATCAGCAGGCCGAACGACGGCGAGAAGGTCGCCGCCGCGGTGCCCACGATGACGATCACCGCGGCCACCATGATCGTCCGGCGCCTGCCCAGTTTCTCGTTGAGTCGACCCGAGAAGAGCGCGCCGACGACCGCACCCACCGAGATGCTGGCGGTGATCACGCCCTTGTCCCAGCCGGTCAGGTCCCAGACCTTCCCGATGAACGGCAACACCCCGGAAATGACCCCGAGGTCGTAACCGAACAGGATGCCGCCCAGTGCGCCGAAGAAGTACAACGTGGTCCTGTTGATGGGCCGCCGCGCCGCGGCTGTCTGTGTCATTGCCGAGCCGTCTCTTTCCGGAGGGGCCGGCCGGTCGGAGTCCGCTGGCGGGAGACCAGCGCCGTCCGGGCCGGGCGATGGGGGTCGGTTGGCCGCCGCGCGCGCCGAACGTGCCCGCGGATCGCCGTGAACAGCACTGTGGAACGATCGGTTCCCTTGCCGGGCAACGCCTTTCCTCGTCACCACTGCGGTGGGGAAACGAACTTCGCCGTACACAGTCACACGCGGTCTCCACACGGGCAAGACGCGGGCTGATAACTATTCAGTCACGTGACTAGCATTCACATATGTGTACGCCTATGAGGGGCAAATTCGCAGGTCAGCGCCCTCGTGTTCACCCGGAAACTGAAGGTGCCAGGTTTGCTGTCGTACGGTGGTCGTCCGGCTCAGGCGCCGGTGAGGACGCCGTCGGCGTGCGGCTGAGAATGAAGAAGTGGCCCTGGGGATGCGCGGGAGAGGGTTTCGAGGTCGCTCCGGCAGGAGGTCCAGAGGGAGTGTGCGCATCGAGCCGTCGTGGTGGATGCGTCCGGTCTACCTCACGGGCGCGCTCGCCGGCGTCGGGCTGCCAGGCGAGGCGAGCGTGGTGGCTGGCCCGCGGCTGGCTACGGCGAAGCGGCGGGAGTGGGGGACGGTGAAAGTTGTGACGGTTCAAGTTCCGGCAAGGTGAAGCACGAGAACTACCGGCGAAGATCATTATCCGTCGCCAGAATCAGTGGCTGCTCCCGGTTTCGTCGCCAGAGTCGGCGGTTGGTTCCCGGTGCCATTGCCGGAGTCGCCAGTTGGTTCCCGGTGCCATTGCCAGGGGTGGCGGATGGCTCCCGGCCCGCGGATGAACCGGTGTGGGAGGTCCTGAACGCCGCGCAGCTCGCGATGCCGGTGAAATCGCCTGAGAAACGCCCGGCGCGGACGTGGTTGGCGGGAGCTGGTCCGGACGGGGTGGGTCCGGACTGATCGGGCCGGCGGTCGGCGCGGACGTCGACGGTGGGATTCGACGGCGGGGTCCGACGGCGGGGTCCGGACAAGCCAGGCCAGCCGCGGGAAGGCGGGCTTCGGTGGTGGTCTCGAAGCCCGCCCTGCGGTGTGCTCAGGCGTTCTTGATCGCGGAGATCTCGAACTCGAGAGTGATCTTGTCCGAGACCAGCACGCCGCCGGTCTCCAGCGGGGCGTTGAAGGTGACACCGAAGTCGCTGCGGTTGATCACGGTCGAGCCGTCGAAGCCCACGCGGTCGTTGCCGAACGGGTCCTTCGCCGCGCCGCCGAACTCGAACGGGATGGTCACCGGCTTGGTGATGCCCTTGATGGTCAGGTCGCCGGTCACATCGAAGCCGTCCTCGCCGTTCTGGGCGATGGCGGTCGAGGTGAAGGTGATCACCGGGTGCTCGTCGGCGGACAGGAAGTCGTTGGTGCGCAGGTGGCCGTCGCGGTCGGCGTTGCGGGTGTCGATGCTCTTGGTCTGCAGGGTGACCTGGGCGCTGGACTTCTCCGGGGCGTCGCCGTCGACCGTGAAGCTGCCTTCGAACTCGTTGAACGAGCCCCGGACCTTGGTCACCATGGCGTGCCGGGCGACGAACCCGATGCGGCTGTGCGTGTCGTCGATCGTGTACTCGCCGGTGAGCTGGGGGTAGGTCATGTCTGCTTCCTTCGTGCTTCGGGCTAGGTTGTTGAGGGCTCAACCAACACTGTAACCCAGGATAACTGATTGCGCGAGCAAGTGTTCGGCTAGACTCGTCCCCGTGGTGAACAGAGCTCCGCTGACCGGTAGGGAACAAGCCGTGTGGCGGCCGCTGACCAGGATCATCACCGTGCTGCCCCGCGTGCTGGAGGACCAGTTCGACCGGGACACCGGCATCTCGATGACCGACTACACGGTACTGGTCTCGCTGTCCGAGGCCGCCGAGGGCCGGTTGCGCCTCACCGACCTTGCCGAGGCCGCCGCGCTGTCGCTCAGCCGGATCAGCCGGGTGGTGGAAAGTCTCGAGCGCCGCGGGCTGGTCCGCAAGGTCAGGTGCCCGCAGGACCGGCGGGCCGCGCACGCCACCCTCACCGACGAGGGGCACGCGAAGCTCGCCGCCGCCTACCCTGGGCATCTCGAGCGGGTGCGGACCCACTTGTTCGACCACCTCTCTCCCGACGAGGTGCGCGCCGCGGGTCCGATCCTCGCCCGGCTGGCCGCCGCGCTCGAGCCGCCCGAACCAAGCCGACGAAAGCAGGGCCGATGACCGAGAAGGGCGCTTTCCGGCGCGACATGAACTACCTTGCCGACCGCGTCACCGCCGACGGCCGCGACGGCTGGCCGGTCGAACCCGGCCGCTACCGGCTGGTGATCGCCAGGGCCTGCCCGTGGGCCAACCGCGCGTCCATCGTGCGGCGGCTGCTGGGACTCGAGGACGTGCTGTCCATGGGCATCTGCGGGCCGACGCACGACGAGCGCAGCTGGACCTTCGACCTCGACCCGGGCGGCCGCGATCCGGTGCTCGGCATCGAACGGCTGCAGCAGGCGTTCTTCGCGCGCGATCCGGAGTACCCGCGGGGGATCACCGTGCCGGCCCTCGTGGACGTGGCCAGCGGCCAGGTGGTGACCAACGACTTCAAGCAGATGACGCTCGACTTTTCGCTGGAATGGCGTGCGCACCACCGCGAAGGCGCCCCCGAGCTGTATCCGGAGCCGCTGCGCGCGGAAATCGACGACGTGGCGGAGAAAGTCTTCCACGACGTGAACAACGGCGTGTACAAGGCCGGGTTCGCCAGTTCTCAGGACGCTTACGAGCAGGCCTACCGCGATCTGTTCGGGAGGCTCGACTGGCTGTCGCAGCGGCTGGCCGGACAGCGTTACCTGGTGGGCGACACGATCACCGAGGCCGACGTCCGGCTGTTCACCACGCTGGTCCGCTTCGACGCGGTGTACCACGGCCACTTCAAGTGCAACCGTGCGAAGCTCACGGAGCTGCCGGTGCTGTGGGCGTACGCGCGGGACCTGTTCCAGACTCCCGGGTTCGGCGACACCATCGACTTCGCCCAGATCAAGGAGCACTACTACGTGGTGCACCGGCAGGTGAACCCGACCGGGATCGTGCCGCTGGGCCCGGAGCTGTCCGGCTGGCTCTCCCCGCACGGACGCGAGGAGCTGGGCGGCCGTCCCTTCGGTGACGGCACCCCACCCGGCCCGCCGCCGGCGGGCGAGCGCGTGCCGGAGCTGCCGTCGGCGGACTGACTCAACCCGTCGCGAGGAGGATGCGCAGCAGCTCCCGCGGCGCGTCCCGCATCAGGTCGTGCCTGCTGTCCAGTTCGTGCACGTTCCAATGTGGATCGTCGCGGAGTGTGCAATAGGTCGGTTCGAACGGCGAGCCGCCGTCCCAGATCTTCGCGTAGACGTAGTCGCGGCGGCGGAACCGGCTCAGGTCGCCCTCCAGCCGGATGGTCTGGAGCAGGGAGGCCAGCGGGTGCGCGGAAGCGCGGGAGTCGAAGAACGGCAGCGGAGGTACGGCGTAGCCGATCTCGCCGACGGTCAGGTACCACTCCCGTTGCCGTTCGTCGGTGAGGCTCCAGCAGGATTCGCCGTTTTCCGGGACGAACGCGTCGAGGTAGACCAGCGCGTCCACTCGCCAGGGGACACGGTCGGCGGCGCCGGTGATGACCATTCCCCCGTAGCTGTGGCCCACGAGGACCGCGTTCTCGACGCGTTTGGCTTCCAGCACGTATACGAGATCTTCGATGTGGGTTTCGAGATTGACGCCGGCGTGCAGCAGGTGACGACGTTCACTGAGGCCGGTCAGAGTCAGCGGGACGACACGGTGTCCGGCGTCGCGCAGCTCCGCGGTGAGCCGATCGAAGCACCAGCCGCCGTGACAGGCGCCGGGGACGAGGATGTAAGTGGTCACGTCCGCAACGCTACGAACGCGGGCGGCGGAAGTCCAAGGCCTGGTTCTTCCACGTACCATAAGCAGTGGTTATTCCGGCAGTGCCAGGTCGTGTGCTTTGCGGAAGTCCGTTAGTGTCGACCACGCGAGGTGCGGGTCGAGGGCGAGGTGGCGGCGGGCCACGGCCAGCTGGTGCAGGGCCGGGGTGAGGCGGTCGTCGGTCAACGCGTCCGTGAACAGCTCCAGCATCGTGGCGCAGAAGAGGACGAACGCACTGCTGTGGTGGCGCAACAGGTTCACCGGCGTGGCGAGGTCGTGCGTGGCGCCCTCGTGCAGTTCGGCGGCCAGCGCGGCGAGTTCGGCGGCCTCCCGGGTTTCGGGGATGCGCAGCAGTTTCGTCCAGAGCTGCGCCAGTTCCGTCGTCTGCTCCAGTGCGCGCGCCTGTCCGGTGAACGCGCTCGTCTTCGCGGTCAGCTCCGCGCGGAGCAGGATCGACGTGACCGCGGACAGCGACGGCTGGTACAGCTCGGTCGTCACGTCCACCATGTCGATCGTGACGCGGCGCAGGTCGCGGGGGAGGCCGCCGGACAGGCAGTGCCCGAGGTGGCAGAACTGCTCCGGGACGCCGGGCAGCCGCTGCGCGATCCACAGCCTGCTTTCGTCCTGGGTGAACGGTTCCAGGCGGACCAGTTCGGAGAACGCGCTGTCGAAGGCGTCCCGCATGGCGAGTCCGCGCTGCTCGAAGCTGAGCACCGCGTCGTCGGACACCGCGACCAGGTAGAGGCAGCCGGGGACGCCGAAGATGCCCTTGACGTCGTTCACCAGCTGCTGGGCTTTTTCCTGCTCGCCGATCTTGTCCAGTTCGTCGATGGCGACCACGAGCCGGTCGGTGACCCCTTCGCCGCGCAGCAGCCCGGCGGTCCGCTGCGCGAACGCCCGGAACTCCGCCACCACCTCGGGATGGGTCAGCTGCTGCTCGGCCCGCTGCGTCGACTGCGTCCGGCCCAGGTCCGCGCTGCCGGGGAAGAGCAGCTTGCCCGACCATCCGCTGGTGTGCGTCTGCAGGTAACGGATCCGGTCGAGCTGGCGGCGCGCGTCCGCCTCCAGCTCGAGCAGTCCGGCAGAGCGCTTGCGCTGCACGGCGTCCAGCAGCACGTCGATCGGGATGCGCAGCACTTTCAGCGTCCACCGCAGGGCGAGCAGTACGATCACGATCAGCGCGATCCGGTTGCCCGCCGGCTGGTCTGTCCACAGAGGATCTATCAGGTCCGGGAAGTGGATCCGGCGCAGCAGCAGTCCCAGTTCGATCGGGAAGCGGGTGAACGAGCCGTCCCACAGCCAGCCGCCGATCGCCCAGGCCACCGCGGCGGAGCCGATCAGGTCTGCCGACAGCCGCGCACCCCGGCGCAGCCAGCTGCGCCAGGAGCGGACCGGGGGCAGTTCGTTCCAGAGCAGGTCGAGCACCGCCTTGCACAGCAGCCCGTGCAGATGCAGCACGAAGTCCCGGGCGTCGTAGTTGGCCGGGGCCGCGGCGACGACCACCAGCGGTGCCGGATTCTCCGTGCCGTGGATCAATCCGCGTTGCAGGGAAAGGATTGCCGTCGTCTTGCCGGAACCGCGTTGCCCGCCGAGCGCGATCGCGCCCGTCCCCGCGCGTTCGAGGATGCGGCGCAGTCGTTTCGCCGCCGCTGTGGGCACGACGTCACCGGTCGCCTCCTCGTAGAGTTCGCACTGCTTTTCGAAGACCAGCTCGGTGCCGTAGTGCAGCAGGCGGTGCGCGGAGATGAAGTCGCGCGCCTCGGGCAGCACGATCTCCCGCAGCGCGAACGGACGGCGGCGGCCGAGCCCGAGCTGTTCGTCGCCGAATTCCGCCGGTCCGCTCGTGAATCGGGCACGCAGCTCAGGCGTCCTCCTGGACATTCGCGCCACGGCAGCCACCAGGCCGCAGGGCAACGCCAGAACCGCGAAGATCCGGAGGAACACCGGCATCGCGTCCCAGGCCCGCTGCAGCAAGCTCAGGTAGCCGACTTCGAGCACGAAGGGGATCAGCAGCCACCCCAGCTCGCTCACGCGGACCGGACGGCCACGCGGCCGGAACCCGCTCGCTCCCTCGGCCGAGACCTGATCCTGCAGCATCCGGATCTTCGCGAGCAGGGACTCGTTCTCCAGCAGCCCTTCGCGGACGTCGGTCGCCCGCAGTGACTCCCGGCGGAGCGCGCCGGCGAGCTCCGGTCCGGCGAGGGCTTCATCGACCAGGGATTCCAGTGCGGCGCGAGCGGTCCACGAGGCGAAGTCGTCCAGCCACCCGGCATCGAACGCGCGCGGGTCGCTCCACTCACCGGTCACCGGCGGATGATGCCACATCGGTCACGGCGGAACAGGCGGTTTCGTGTCAGTGCGGTGTCAGCGCGAACGCCACCGGGTGTCAGGGAAGCCGGGCACGGTGCGGGCATCACAGCGAAAGGGGGACCGATGTCCACCACCCCGGCGATCAGCGTCCGCGGGCTGCGCAAGGCCTACGGCGAACACACCGTGCTCGACGGTATCGACCTGCGGGTCGAACCGGGCACCGTTTTCGCCTTGCTCGGGCCCAATGGCGCGGGCAAGACCACCACCGTCCAGATCCTCTCCACGCTGCTTGCCCCGGACGGGGGTGACGTGTGGGTGGCCGGATGCGAGGTGCGGCGGGAGCCGGACGGGGTCCGGGCCGCGATCGGCGTGACCGGGCAGTTCTCCGCTGTCGACGACCTGCTCACCGGGACGGAAAACCTGCGGCTGATGGCCGATCTGCGCCACCTCGGCCGGGCGGGCGGACGTGCGCGGGTGGCCGAGCTGCTGACGCGGTTCGACCTCACCGACGCGGCCCACCGGCTGGCCGGCACCTACTCCGGCGGCATGCGGCGGCGGCTCGACCTGGCGATGAGCCTCGTCGGCTCGGCGCGGATCGTCTTCCTCGACGAGCCGACCACCGGGCTCGATCCGCGCAGCCGGCGCACGATGTGGTCGATCATCCGGGACCTCGTGGCCGATGGGGTCACCCTCTTCCTGACCACGCAGTACCTGGACGAGGCCGACCAGCTCGCCGACCGGATCGCCGTGCTGGACCGCGGCCGGCTCGTCGCCGAGGGCACCGCGGACGAGCTGAAACGGCTCGTCGCCGGCGGCCACGTGCGGTTGCGCTTCTCCGACAACGCATCGCTGGACGCGGGTGCGCGGCTGTTCGGCGAAGCCGTCCGCGACGACGACGCGCTCACCCTGCAGGTGCCGAGCGACGGCGGGGTCCGGTCCCTTCGTGCGCTGCTGGACCGGCTCGACGCGGCGGACGTGGAAGTCGGCGAGCTGTCGGTGCACCTGCCCGACCTCGACGACGTGTTCCTCACCCTCACCGAACGGAGCGTGACCGCTGATGCGTGACTCGGTCGTCATGGTGCGCCGCAACCTCAAGCACCTGATGCGCTACCCGTCGATGACGCTGGTGCTGCTCGCGATGCCGGTGATCTTCCTGCTGCTGTTCGTGTACGTCTTCGGCGGTGTGCTCGGCGCCGGTATCGGCGGGGGCCGCGGGACCTACCTCGACTACGTGGTCCCGGGCGTGCTGCTGATGGCGATCGCCGGTTCGGTGCAGGGGACGGCGGTGTCCGTGGCGATGGACATGACCCAGGGCATCGTCGCCCGCTTCCGCACGATGGCGATCAGCCGCGCGGCGGTGCTCACCGGGCACGTGGGGGGCAGCTGTGTGCAAGCGATGCTGAGCGTCGTGGTGACACTGGGGCTGGCGGTCGCCATCGGGTTCCGGCCTTCCGCGGACCTGCCGCGCTGGCTGGGCGTGCTCGGCATGCTCGCGCTGCTGGCGTTTTCCCTGACCTGGCTGACGGTCGCGCTCGGGATGGTGACCAAGAGCGTCGAGGGCGCGAGCAATCTTCCGATGCCGCTGATCCTGCTGCCGTTCCTGGGCAGTGGCTTCGTGCCCACCGGCTCGATGCCCGCCGGACTGCGGTGGTTTGCCGAATACCAGCCGTTCACGCCGGTGATGGAGACGGTGCGGGGCCTGCTCCGTGGTACGCCGGTGGGCTCGAATCCGTTGCTGGCGCTGGGTTGGTGCGTGCTGATCAGCCTCGCCGGGTACCTGTGGGCACGTCGGCTGTTCGAGCGGAACCTGATTCGCTGAGCACCTCGTGGGCCAGCGCAATCGCGTCCGCGACCGGGGCTTCGGCAGGCGCGTGCTCGCCGAGGCCCCGGATCGAGGCTTCGACGGCGGCGGTGTCGGGGGAGCCGTGGTCCGGTCCGCCGCGCAGATCCGTGGCGGCGCGCAGCAGTAGGGCAGCGTCGGTGATCCGGCCCAGGCGCACGGCGTGGTCGGCGACCCCGACCAGGCTCTGTGCCAGGTAGACCACGTCGTTGACCTCGAGGAACAGGTCCAGGGCCCGGCGCCGGCGGACGCGTGCCGAGTCCAGATCGCCGGCGCCGGCGTCGAGGTAGGCGTGCGAATGCTCCAGCATCGCGCGGAACACCGGGTGCATGGTGGTGTGGCCGAGCAGGGCTTCGGCCCGCTCCAGGTTCAGCCGTGCGGTGGCCGGATCGCCTTGCCAGCGGGCAAGATCTCCCTTCGCGTGAGCCAGGCCGGCCAGCGCGTCGGGGAACGTGACGGTCGCCGATTCGAGGTCCGCCGCGGCGATCGCGGCCGCCGCACCCGCTTCGTCGCCCAGGTGCAGCAGCAGCTGCGCTTGCCGGCCGCGCGCCCAGATGGCGTCCTCGAGTGCGCCCAGCTCGCGCACGGCGTCGACGGATTCCCCGTACAGCGCCGCGGATTCGGCCAGCGCGCCACGCCGGGCGACGAGCTCGGCGAGCCCGCTCAACGCCAGCGACGCCCCCCAGCGTTCCCCGCTGAGCCGGAACAGCCGTACCGACTCCCGGCCGTCCTCCTCCGCCGCGGCCACGTCGCGGTGGACGCTCACCTGCAGCCGGGACCGGTTCAGCAGGGCGTGCGCCCGCAGCCACGGATCCGGGTCCACCACCAGATCGTCCAATGCGGACAGAGTGGGCGGCGTACCGTCCCTGCCACTGCGCAGCAACTCGTGCGACGGGACCATGAACCGCAGGATCGGATGCTGCCGCGCGACCCGGCCGCCGGCCAGCTCCAGCGCCGCGTCCACCCAGTCGTCGGCACTGCGGTCGTCGGCCAGCCCGGCGGTCATGAGCAGCGCCCGCATCGCGTACGCGGTGGCCCGTGCCCCGTCGTCCACCCGGCCCGGCACGGCCAGCGCGGCCGCGATCAGGTCGAGGCCTTCCAGTTTGTGCCCGGTCAGCAGCCAAAACCACGAACAGCTGACCACCAGCCGGACGGACAGGGCCGCGTCGCCCGCGGCGATCGCACTCCGGATGGCGGCGACGAGGTTGCCGTGGTCGGCTTTCAGCCGGGGAAGCCAGTCGAGTTGTTCGATAGCGCGCAGATGGCCGTCGGCGCGTTCGGCCAGCGAGGCGAACCACTGCGCGTGCGCCTCCCGCACCGCTTCGCCCTCACCCGCCTCGGCCAGCCGCTCCAGGCCGTAGGCCTTGATCGTCTCCAGCATCCCGTAGCGCGGCTCGGGATCGCCGGAGACGGTCAGCAGCGATTTGTCGACCAGCGGGAGAAGCGAGTCGGCGCCGCCCTCGCAGACCGCCTCGGCAGCCTCGGCCGTCGCGCCGCCGGAGAACACCGCGAGCCGGCGAAGCAGCCGGCGTTCGTCCGGTTCCAGCAGATCCCAGCTCCAGTCGACGACCGCGCGCAGCGTCCGGTGCCGCGCCAGCGCCGTGCGGCTGCCCCCGGTCAGCAGGCGAAACCGGTCGTCGAGCCGGGCCGCGAGCTGCGGCACGGTCAGCGACCGCAGCCGCGCCGCGGCCAGCTCCACGGCCAGCGGCATTCCGTCGAGCGCCCGGCAGACCCGGACCACATCGTCCACAGTGGAATCGTCAACGGTGAAGCCCGGCCGCACCGCGGCGGCCCGGTCGGCGAACAGGCGCACCGAGGCGCAGGTCATCGCCTCGGGTGCGCCGGCGCCCTCGGCCGGGAGCGTCAGGGGTTCGACCGGCCACAGCGCTTCACCGGTCACCGCGAGGGCTTCCCGGCTCGTGGCCAGGACGCGCAGCAGCGGGCACTCGCCGAGCAGTCGTTCGGCCAGCTCCGCGGCCGCGTCGATGACGTGCTCGCAGTTGTCCAGCACCAGCAGGGTTTCCCGGCCGCGCAACGCTGCCACCGCACGGTCCCGAGGTGAGCCGCCGGCGTGCAGCCCCAGGTGCACGTGCCCGCGTTGTTCGAGTGCGCCGAGCACGGCCTGGGCGAGATCCGTGCCGGGGGCGGCCGAGGCGAGCTCGATGAACCAGACGTCGCCGTTCGCTTCACTCAGCAACCGGTGCCCGGTCTCGCCCGCGAGACGGGTCTTCCCTGCGCCGCCCGGCCCGATGAGCGTGGTGAGCCGGTATTCACCGACGAGCTTGGCCACCTCGGCGACGTCCGAGTCGCGGCCGACGAAACTGGTGAGCCCGGCGCGTAGATTCGTCCGCGGTCCGGTCGCAGTCGTACCGCTGTTCTCGCGCAGCAGCGAAGTGTGCACTGTGGACAGCTCGGCGGACGGATCAGCGCCGAGTTCGTCAGCGAGCGCGGCCCGGATCCGCGCGAACACCCGCAACGCTTCGGCCGGCTGTCCAGCGGCATGCAGCGCGCGCATCAGCGCGGCCGCCAGCCGTTCGCGCAGGGGGTGCTGGGCCAGGAGTTCGGACAGCTCCGTGGTCAGGTCCGCTCCGTGGCCGAGGCGCAGTGCGGACTCGGCGTGGTCTTCGGCGGCAGTGAGCCGGAGTTCGGTGAGCCGGGCGACGGGAGCCTGGAAGAACTCGCCGTCGGCGACCTCACCGAGTGCGGGTCCACGCCAGAGGTCGAGTGCTTCGCGCAGCAGCCGCACGCGGGTGTGGTCGTCTCCCGCGGCGCGGGCAGCGGTGACCAGCTCCTCGAACCGCGCCACGTCCACGGTCGCGGCGGGCAGCCGGTACCCGGCGGGCGTGCTCTCCAGATCCGCGCCGGCCCGCCGCAGCCGGGAGACGAGTGCCTGCAAGGCATTGGCGGTGGCCGGCGGATGTGCTCCCCACACCGCGTCCACCAGCCGTCCCGGCGCGACGACCCGCCCGGGCTCCAGCGCGAGCGCGCTCAGCAACGTCCGCACCCGGACGCCGGCGACCTCGACCTCGGCGCCCGCGTCGGTCCGCACCTCGAGGGGTCCCAGCACGCCGATCCGCACCACCCGATTCTGCCGCGTCCGCGGACGTCCCGCGTCCGGGTTTTCCCCGGATCCTCGATTTAGTGGTGTCGACTCCAAATTTGGAGTGTGCTTCAATGAGCGGTATGGGACTGCGCGAGCGGAAGAAGCGGGAGACCGTCCGGCGGATCGCCGACACCGCGCTCGGGTTGTTCGCCGAGCGGGGGTTCGACGCGGTGACGATCGCCGAGGTGGCCGAGGCCGCCGATGTTTCGGTCAACACCGTCTACAACCATTTCCGGGTCAAGGAGGACCTGGTGCTGCCGCCGGACGAGGCGTCGGCCGGGCGGCTGGCCGGGATCGTGCGGGCGCGGGAACCGGGGGTTTCCGCGGCCGGGGCGGTGCTGGCGCACCTGCGTGGCGAGATCCGGCGGCGGGAACGGACCGTGGGGCTCACCCCGGGGTTCGGCCGGATCCTGCCGATGATGCTGGCCGCGCCGACGCTGGCCGCCCGGTTGCACGCGCTCGGCGAGCAGATGGTCACCGAGCTGGCCGAGCTGCTGGTGGCGGAGACCGGCGCGGATCAGGCCGATCCGGTCCCGGGGCTGGTCGCCGCCCAGATCGGCTGGGTGCACAGCCTGGTGTTCGCCGAGATCGGCAAGCGCACCGTCGCCGGGGAGGTCCCGGACGACATCGCGAAGGCGGCCGAAGACCTGCTCGACGCAGTGGAAGGGCTGCTCGGCGAGCGAGTGCTCGGCTATGCGACCAGGAAGGAGAGCTGACATGGACGCGTTCCGCGTGCTTATCCGCGGCAAGTTCGACGGTCTCGACGACGCCGGCCGCGCCGCGCTGGCCGCCAAGGGCGGCGACCTGATGTTCAGCGAGGCCGGCACGTTCACCTACGACGTGAACGCGACCGCGTTCACCTTCCGCTGCCAGGTTCCCGCCGGGCCGGACGACGACGAGAAGACGGCGAAAGCCCGTGCCACCACGGCATTGCGGGCGCACGGGCTGCCCTGCCGGGACCTCAACTACGCGGTCACCGATCTGCGGGCGATGCGGGTGCGGCGCAAGAAGCGTTAGCCGGAGGTCGCGTCGTTCCCGCCGTTCGGCGCGCTTCGTACCTACAGTGGCCGGGTGACGACGGCTGCTGAGGACCAGCGTGACCAGGCCGAAGCGCGGGTGTCCGCACTTCGGCGGCAGCTGCGTGCCGGCTTGGCCGAGCTGCCCGCGCTCGCGGACGCCGAACGCACCCAGGCACTCGACGTGCTGGTGGCGCGGGCGGAGAACCTGCTGCGGACGGAACAGGACGCGGAGGTGGCCGCCGAGCAGGTGCGGCTGGCCCGGATGGAGTCCAAGCGCGCCGTGGTGCAGCGGACGGTGCTGTATCTGGCCGTCGCGCCGGTCGCGGCCGGCATGGTGAGTGGCGCGCTGCTGCTCTTCGGCGTGCTCGGCGTGGCGTGGGTGCTGTTCGCGCTGCCGCTGCTCGGCGCCGGGCTGCGTATCGCGTTCGGCCCCATCGGCCCGACGCCGCTGATGGTGGGCCGCCGGCTCCGTGCCGCCTACCTCGGCGCCCTGGCCGCGGTGCTCACCACCGTCGCGCTGCTCGTCCCCGGCGGTACGGCCGAGACCGTGCTGGTCGTCCTCGCCGCGGTCGCCACCGCGGCGACGGCGGCCTGTCTGGTGCAGGAGGTCCGGTGACCTATTCCGAGTACTACCCGGACACCGACTACTACGTGGACGAGGACGGTCCGGCGACCGAGCAGGATCCCGAACTGCTCGCGTTGTCCGACACCGTGGGCGGCATGCAGGAGACGGTCGAGGACCTCGAATCCCGCACGTCGCGCGATCTGACCGAGCTGCGCGAAACCGTCGAAACCTTCACCGAGACCCATGCCCGGCACGAATCGCGGCTGGACCACACGGCACGGCAGCTCGAACGGCTCCGCCAGCGGTTGCTGGTGCTCGAGCGCGCCGTGCGGGTGTCGGAGAAGGTTCCCGTGGTCGACCTCGACGACGTCGGGCCGGAGGTGCGGAAGCTCGCCGCGGAAGCGCAGCGAAGGCACGCGCTCACCGCGCAGCTGCTGACGCCGAGCCAGCGGCGCCCGTACGAGGAGGACACCGAACGTCTGCCGCAGGCCCGGGAAGCCTTGGCGCGCAGCGAAGAAGCGTTGATCGGTGTGCTGGAAGCACTGGCGGGCAGCGAACGTGGCGGGCCGGGACGGGCCGAAGCGCAGGAGCGGCTGCCCGAGGTGATCGCCCGCCGTCGTGGCGTACTGGACCGGCAGCTGCCCGCCGCGGTGCAGGATGCCGAAGCGGCACACCAGGTCCTGGCCGCGGACGAGGTGACCCGTACCCGGGTGCTGCCACAGATCGAGAAGTCCGAACGCGACTGGGAAGAGCTGCACCTGCGGCTGCGCGAGCGGATCACCGGCGCCATCGGGTCGAGCGCGCTGCTGCCGGTGTGGTTCACGCACGCCTTCGGCGTCGCCCCGCCCACCGGCGCGGCGGGCGACCGCTGGATCCGCGCGGCGACTTCGGCACTGGCCTACCGCGTCACCCACGGCGTCGCGGACCCGGCGCTCCCACTGGGAGAACCGCCGGCCGAGGACACCGACTGGACCGAACCACAATGGTCCTGGCGGGCCCGCATCGAACACGACATCGAAGAACTGGACGTCGGCGGGGACTAGCCGCGGGTCCTGTCCCCGGGAAGTCGCGGCCGCCTCGGCAGGGCGGTGGCGGGATCATCGCCAGGTGATCAAAGCGATTTTGTGGAGGCTGCGCGCCGGTGCGCCATGGCGTGACCTGCCTGATCGCTATAGACCTTGGAAGACCGCGCATGAACGGCTGCGGTTGTGGACCTGAGACGGCACCGGGGACAGGATTCCGCGCCGGGTGATCGTCAGAGACGACGCCCTCTCCTGCGACGGAGAGGGACTCGGGCGGTCCCGCGGCGGGCTGGGCACCAAGATCCACCTCGCGGTGGACGGGTGTGGTCTGCCGATGCGTTTTCTGCTCACCCCGGACCCGCGGGTGACAACCCGCAGCTGGTTCCGTTACTGGACGGCATCAACGCGGACCGGTCGCGGGCCGGGCAGGGCGCGACGCCGACCGGAGACGGTGATCGCGGACAAGGCGTATTCACACCCCTCGACCCGGCAGCCGCGGGTCAGCCCTCGGGAAAGGCGAAGAACTCCAGCGCGATGTTGTCCGGGTCGCGGAAGGAGATCCCGCTGCCGTAGTGCGCCTTCTTGATTCCGTCGTGTGCGATGCCCAGCTCGGTCAGCTTCCGTGCCCACTGCTGCAGATCGGCCTGCGAGCCGACCGCGAAGCTGATGTGATCGAGGCCGGTGCGCTCCTCCGCGAAGCGGTCACCGGACTCCCGCCCCTGGTGGGTGTGCAGCCCGAACAGCATGCCCCCGTCGAGGGCGTAGACGGCGTGGTGGAACCTCCCGCCCTCCTCGTCCTCGTCGAGGACGGGCTCGGCGCCGAACAGCGCGGAATACCACCTCGCGCTGCGCTCCAGGTCGCTGACGGTGATCGCGACGTGCTGCAGGCCGGGGAAAGCCACGGGACGACTCCTCTGTCGATCGGCGGAGGGGATCCGCGCGGCGGACCGGCCCTCCGGCTATCTCTTGATACAGAATGTGGCCCGGTCGTAAGGCAATTGTCAAGTAACGGGCGGCAGTCCCGTGCGGGACGGGGCTCAGTGCGGCTCGGCCGGGGCTTCGGTGGTGGCCGGCGCCAGTTCCCGTTGTGCCCAGGCGACATCGCGCCACGCGCCGTGCTTCCAGCCGATCCGGCGGTAGGTGCCCACGGGCTCGAAACCGAGCGCGCGGTGCAGTCCGATGCTCGGCTCGTTGGGCAAGGTCATCCCCGCGACCGCCGTGCGGAAGCCGCGCTCGGCGAGGCGGGCGAACAACGCCTCGTACAGCGCCCGCCCGCCGCCGGTACGGCGCCGGCCCAGCTCCAGGTACACGCTGACCTCGCACGACCATCGGTAGGCGGCCCGTTCCTTGAACGGAACCCCGTAGGCGTAGCCGGCGACCTGTTCGTCCACTTCGAGCACCAGCCACGCGTGGGTCCTGCTCGCCTTGGCGATCCGCGCGGCCATCTCCGCCGGGGTGGGCGGCTCGGCCTCGAAGGTGATCGTGGTGTCGCGGACGTACGGCGCGTAGATCGCCGCGCAGGCCGCGGCGTCCCGCTCCTCGGCAGGTCGAATCAGCATGGACACTATAGTAAACAAATCCCGCTGCTATAGTCGACAGCTGTGTCCGATGCCCTCACCGGTTCGCTGGCCACCGCGCTGCGTGCGGCCCGCGAGTCCCACGAGCTGTCCGCCGGCGCGCTGGCCGAACGCTCCGGCGTTTCCCGCGCCATGATCGGCAAGATCGAACGCGGGGAAGCGCAGCCCACCGCGGTGCTGCTCAGCCGGCTGGCCACCGCGCTGGGGCTGACGCTGTCCGAACTGGTGGCCCGCGCGGAGGGTGGCGACCGCGGCCTCGTCCGCCGCGCGGACCAGCCGACCTGGCAGGACCCGGTGACCGGATACGTCCGCCGCGCGGTCTCCCCGCCAGGGCACGGGGCGACCGAACTCGTCGAAGTCGAGCTGCCGTCGGGCGCCGAAGCCGGTTTCCCGGCCGGCTCGTACGCCTTCGCCGGCCACCAGATCTGGGTGCTGTCCGGCCGGCTCCGGTTCCACGAGGGCGAGCACCGGCACGACCTCGCCGCGGGTGACTGCCTGCGGCTCGGCCGTCCGGTGGACTGCGCCTACGAAAACCCGGGGCCCGAACCCTGCCGGTACCTCGTGGTGCTCACGAAACGCTGAGGCTCACGCCAGCTCGGGAACCACCTTGTCGGTGAACAGTTTCACGCCGGAACGGTCGTAGGCCGACTCGACGAAGTACGCGATCGCGTACGTCATGCCGAGCCCTTCCAGCTCCTTGAGCCGCTCCACGATCTGCTCCGGAGTGCCGACCAGCGGACCGGTGGCGTAGTTCTGGTAAGCGTTCTCCAGCACGTCCGCGGGCAGGTGCGGCGCGTAGTGCGCGCGGATCCAGGCCAGCCGGTCGGCCACGTCCTTCTCGGTTTCGCCGATCACCACGTTGTAGTTCGCGGACCGGACGATCGCGTCGAAGTCCGTGCCGAGGTCCTTGCAGTGCGCGGCGAGCACCTCCGACTTCTGCCGGAAACCCTCCGCGTTGCCGACGAAGTTCGTGTAGGAGGCGTACTTCGCCGCGGTGCGCAGGGTCTTCTTCTCCCCGCCGCCGGCGATCCACAGCGGAATCCCGCCCTCCTGCAACGGAAGCGGACGGGCGATCGCGCCGTCGACCTGGTAGTGCTTGCCCTCGAGGGTGGCCTTGCCCTCGGTCCACAGCTGGCGCATGATCTGCACGCCCTCGTCGAGCTGGCCCAGCCGCTCGCCCGCGCTCGGGAAACCGTAGCCGTACGCCCGCCACTCGTGCTCGTACCAGCCGCCGCCGATGCCCATCTCGACCCGGCCGCCGGAGATCACGTCGATGGTCGCGGCGACCTTCGCCAGGTACGCGGGATTGCGGTAGCCCATGCAGGTGCACATCTGGCCCAGTCGGACCCGGTTCGTCGCGGCGCCGTAGGCCGCCATCAGGCTCCACGCCTCGTGCGTGGCCTGGTCACTGGGCACCGGCACGGTGTGGAAGTGGTCGTAGACCCAGATCGATTCGTACGGGCCCGCGTCGGCGTAACGGGCGAGGTCGAGCATGGTCGTCCAGTGCTGCGCGGGGTCGATGCCGACGAGATCGTGGCGCCAGCCCTGGGGAACGAAGAGTCCGAATCGCATACCCCGACCGTATGCCTGGAGCTGCTCCATCCGCGCGCCGATTTCTACAGCCGAGGCAGGCGCTGTGCGCTTTTCCCCAGCTCGGCGTACGGATCACCCACCCGCGCCACCCGATCCAGCACGGTACGCAGGGTCCAGCGGTCCGGCGTGAGGTCCGGATCGTCGAGTTCGTCCCAGTTCAGGGGGACCGACACCGGACCACCCGGGCGTGGCCGCACGCTGTAGGGCGCGACGAGGGTCTTGTTCAGCACGTTCTGCGTGTAGTCGAGCCGGGCCAGCCCACCGCGCCGGTCCTTGTGCCAGGCCCAGCTGATCAGGTCCGGCACGGTGCGGCCGATCGTCCTGGACACCGTCTCGGCGAACCCGCGCGTCTCGGCGTAGGTGTAGCGCGGCTCGATCGGCACCCACACCTGGATGCCGCGCTGGCCGGTGGTCTTCGGCAACCCGGTCAGCCCGAGGTGTTCCAGTGCGGTGCGGTGCAGGCGGGCGAGCGCCAGCACGTCGTCGAACGACGTCTCGGGACCCGGGTCGATGTCGAACAGCAGCCACGTCGGATGCTCCACGTCGGAGATGCGGGACGTCCAGGCGTGCAGCTCCAGCGCGCCGAAGTTGGCCAGCCACGCCAGGTCGGCGACGCCGGACGGGACGAGGTACTGCTGCACGTCGTCCGGTTCGGCGGCCTGGTAGTGCCAGCGCCGCAGCCACTTCGGCGCGTGGCCAGGGACTTCCTTGTGCCAGAAGCCGGGCTTGTCGATCCCGCCGGGGAACCGGTGGGTGTTCAGTGCCCGGCCGGCCAGGTAGGGCAGCATCGTGGGGGCGATCCGGGTGTAGTACTCGACGAGCTCGCGTTTGGTGATCGGCTCCTCGCCGTCCCGGCCGGGAATGAGCACCTTGTCCAGGTTGGTGAGCTTCAGCTGCCTGCCCGCGACGGTCCAGGTGCCGTTCGCACCCAGCTCGTGCAGTGCTTCCAGCTCCTCCTCGGACGCGGGGTCCACCACGGTCTCCAGCGGCACCTCGGCCTGGTCGGCGGGCAGGTCGCCGCGCCACAACGCCGGTGGGGCGTCGGCGATCTCGTCGTTGGTGAGGCCGCTCTTCACCGACTTCGGATGGTCCTCGGCGTCCCAGCCGCGGCTGGCGTGCTCGTCCTGCTTGTGCAGCAGCAGCCACTGCTTGCCGTCCCCGTCGCGGCTCGGGTGGACCAGCACGAAGCGGCCGGCCAGCTTGTCCCCGAACAGGTCGAAGTGCAGGTTCCCGTCGGCCAGCGCCTGTTCCGGATCCTCGGTGTCCACGGGCTGCCAGGTACCGCGGTCCCACACGATCACGTCGCCGCCGCCGTACTCGCCGCGGGGGATCACCCCCTCGAAGTCGGCGTAGTCGAGCGGATGGTCCTCGACGTGCACAGCCATCCGCCGCGCCTTCGGATCCAGCGTCGGTCCCTTCGGCACGGCCCAGCTGACCAGGACGCCGCTCAGCTCGAGGCGCAGGTCGTAGTGCCGGCGCCGGGCCCGGTGGCGTTGCACCACGAACCGGTTGCCCGGACTGCCCGCGGTGTCCGAACCGGAGGGTTCGGCGGTCTTGGCGAAGTTGCGCATGGCGCGGTACTTGGCAAGTCGTTCCGCCGCTGGGTCCATCCCCGCAGTTTAGGGGACGACCAGCGCCGGGTGCCGTGTTATAAACGCCGTGACCTGCGTAAAGCGTCCTTGGGGGATCAGCGAGATGGCCCATTTGCTGCACATCGACTCGAGTATCAGCGGCGCGCGGTCGGTGACCCGCAAGCTCACCGCGCGTGCGGCCGCGGTCTGGCGGGCGGCGCATCCCGGCGCCCCGGTGACCTATCGCGATCTGGGTGCGGATCCACTGCCGCACCTGGACAGCGAGACCGGCCTCGCCCGTTTCATCCCGTCCGCGGAGCGCACGCCCGCCCAGGCGGAGTCGGTGCGGCTGACCGAGGAGGTGCTCGCGGAGGTGCGGGCCGCCGACACCGTGCTGCTGGGCCAGCCGCTGTACAACTACGGTCCGCCGAGCGGGGTCAAATCGTGGATCGATCACCTGGTCGCGCGTGGGTTCAGCATGGACGCCGAAACCGGGGAGGGCCTGCTCGGCGGCCGCGACTTCGTGGTCATCTCGGCTCGTGGCGGGCGGTACGGCCTCGGCAGCCCACGGCACGGCTGGGACCACGCCCAGACCTGGCTGCCGTGCGCGCTGAGCTGGGTCGGCATGGAGGCACGCTTCGTCACCGTGGAGATGACCGCGGCCGCCTGGGTCTCCGAGATGACCGAGCTGCGCGCCCGTGCAGTGGAAAGCCTCGCCGCCGCGGAACGCGAGATCGACGCCCTCTGGACCCCGGTCACCGCCTGACCCGGCCGCGCACGCGGGCGACCTCGCGACGGACGTGAAGGGCTTCGTGAACGGTTTCGCGCTAGACGAGGTCGCTGTGCCGGATTCGGTACACCTGCAGGCGCAGGCCGTAGTACTTGGTGGTTTCGCCGACCCACTGCATGCCGAGGCGTTTCGCGGTGGCGTTGGCGCGCGTGTTGGCCGGACGGGCGACCGCGAAGAGCTCGTCGGTGTCGTGCTGGGCGAAGGCCCATTCGATCAGCGCGCGGGCGGCTTCGGTGGCGTAGCCCTGCCCCCAGGCCTCCGGGTGCAGCTGCCAGCTCAGCTCGAGGTCTTCCTGGTACGGCGGCAGCAGCCGGATGCCCAGCCCGCCGACCACCCTGCCGTCGGACCGGCGTTCCACCGCCCAGCGCCCGCGCGGCGGGATCAGGTTCGGCTGCGCCTCCTGCCAGGCCTGCAGCACCGAGCGCATCGCCGCCGCGTCGGTGACCTGGTCCATCGCCGGCGTGAGCCAGTGGGTGACTTCGGACGAGCCGTAGATCGGGTACGCGGCTTCGGCGTCCTCTTCCGACCAGTCCCGGATCACGAGACGGTCGGTCGTCAGCGGCATGCTCATGTCCGAACGGTACGCCGGTCCGGGCCGTTTTCGGCAGTGATCCGGGACGCAGTACCGACGACGTCCTCAGTGGACGGATCGGCGTCCGGCGCCCGGGTAGGGTGGAGCCGTGGAGATCTGGGTGAACCCCCGTTGTGCGAAATGCCGCTCGGCGGTGTCACTGCTCGACGAAGCGGGCGCGAAGTACACCGTGCGGCGGTACCTCGAGGAGCCGCCGGCCGAGGACGAACTCGTCGCGGTGCTCGGCAGGCTCGGCCTCGAACCGTGGGACATCACCCGCACCGGGGAGAAAACGGCCGGTGAACTCGGACTGAAATCGTGGCCCCGCACCCCGGAGGAACGGCCGCGGTGGATCGCCGTGCTCGCCGCGCACCCGGAGCTGATCCAGCGTCCGATCATCACCGCGGACGACGGCACCACGGTGGTGGCCCGCGACGAGCAGTCGGTGCGTTCGGTGCTGGAGCACTGACCGACTGGGGCACTGGCCAGGCCGGAGCACTGACCGGCCGGAGCACTGGCTCGACCGGAGCACTGACCGACTGAAGTACTGACCCGCCGGTCTCAGCCGCCGAACGCGACGGCGAGCAGGGCGGCCGCCAGCAGCAGGACGTACGCGATCGCGTGCCCGCGGTCCGGGAGCCGGTCGGCGACCCGGCGGAGCACCGCGATCGCCGGCAGGGAGCCGGCCAGCAGGGCGGCTGCGGCGACCGGGTCGAGGTAGCCCGCGGGGCCGCTACCGGCGGTGGCGTAGACCGCGGTGCCGATCACCGCGACCGGCACGCTCAGCGGGTTGGCCATCGCGGTGGCGCCGGCCATGGCGAGGCCCTTGCGGCGCAGCAGGGGCACCGTCAGCACACTGCCGCCGACCCCGAGGAAGCTCGCCACCGCGCCGATGCCGATTCCGCCCACCGTGGTCGTGACCGGACCGAGCGGCCGCGGTTCTCCGTGCGCGCGAAGGAATCCACCGCGTAGCACACTGTCCACAATGGTCAGAGCGAGATACCCGACGAACAGCACGCGCAGCACGCCGTCGCCGATCCGGGTGGCCAGCACCGACCCGGCCACGGCGCCGGCCGCGATGAACGCGGCCAGCGGCCACACGTACTCCCGCCGAAGCCGTCCGGCGCGGGCCTGCACGATCGTCGCGGTCACCGAGTTGACCACCATCACCGCGGTGGACGTGGCGACCGCGACGTGCATGGCGTCACCGCTGCGGGTCACCGCGGCGACCACCGGCACGGTGACGAACCCGCCGCCGAAGCCGAACAGCACCGTGGTGACTCCACTGAGGCAGCCGAAGAGGAACAGCACCAGGATCGAGGGGAACACCGGGGTGACGTTAGGGCTCCGCGGTCGCGGCGCGCATTCGAACGTTTGCCAGGTTCTTTCGCGGAACGGACACTGGGTCCATGCGTAACGTCCCGCTCGGCGAGGTGGACGGCATCCCGCGTGCCGTACTGGCGATCAGCACCGACTACCCGCCGGAGCACGTGCTGCCCCGGCACCGGCATCGCCGCGCGCAGTTCCTCTACGGCGCCACGGGTTCCATGCGGGTCGAAACGGCCGACGGCACCTGGACCGTCCCGACCCGCCGTGCGGTCCTGATCCCGCCGGAGACCGACCACGGCGTCGTGATGACGAACGTGACCACGCGCAGCCTCTACCTCGAGCCGTCGGCGGTGCCGTGGTTTCCCCGCCGCTGCCGGGCCGTTGACGTTTCGCCGCTCCTGCGGGAGCTGGTGGCCGAAGCGGTGCGGCTGCCGCCCGAGTACCCTCGCCGCGGCCGGGACGCGGCGCTGATGTCCTTGGTGCTGCACGAGATCTCGCGATGTGTGCCGCTGCCGCTGGAACTCCCGCAGCCACAGGATGACCGGCTACGGGCGTTGTGCCGGTCCTTTTCGGACACTCCGGATGTGCACGACCCGCCGTCGCGCTGGGCACGCGAACTGCACGTGAGCGAACGAACGGTGCACCGCCTGTTCCGCGCGGAAACCGGGCTGAGCTTCGCCCGCTGGCGCGAGCGCGCGTGTGTCCTGCACGCGCTGCCGTTGCTGACCGCGGGCCTGCCGGTGGCCGAGGTCGCCGCGCGTCTGGGCTACGAAAGCCCCGCCGCGTTCAGCACCAGGTTCACCCGCCTGCTGGGTGCGCCGCCACGGGCGTATCACGCCGTGGACTGAGCTGTCCGCGGTTTTCCGCCGTTCGCCCGGCCGGGACCACTACGATGTGCCGCCATGAGCACGCCAGGGGGGCCGCAGCAGCCCGAAGCACACCAGCCGGAACCACCCGTCCCGAACGCGGGATGGTCACCACCGGCCGCACCGAGGCAACCGGCGCCGTCCGGTCAGGGAGGTCAGCCGGGTTACGCGGGCCAGCCCGGCCAGCCGGGCTATGCGGGCCAGCCCAGCCAGCCCGGTCACCCGCCGCAGACGGCGCAGACCGCGCAGTCCGGCTACTCCGGTTATTCCGGTTATGGCCAGCCAGCCCAGTCGCAACCCGGCTATCCCGCGCAACCAGCCCAGGCCCAGCCCGGTCAGCCTCAGTCCGCCCAGACGCAACCAGGTTACCCCGCGCAATCCGCCTACTCCGGCCAGCCGCAGCCCGCGATGGCCCAGCCCGGTTATCCGTCCCAGCCACAAGGCTTCGCCGCGCAGCCACCGCCCGGCCAGCCGTTCCCGGGGCAGCCGCAGCAGGCGTGGCCGGGTCAGCCGTATCCCGGTCAACCGCAGGCGGTCAGTGGTCCGCTCACCACCGCCGGGCTCGGGGCGATTCCGGCGGGGATCGGGATCGTGCTGCAGGTGGTCGCGTTGGTCGCGGTGCCGTGGGTCAGTGTCACCAGTACAGGGCAGCCGGCGAGCCTGACGTTCCTCGACCTGATCAGGGCCTCCGCCAACGCGAGCGGGTTCACCCAGGTCTACGTGCAGATCATCGCCATCGTCGCGACGGTCCTGATGCTCTACTCGTCGCTCGCGTGGACGCTCGGGGCCTACCGGGGCCGGCGGTCCACCCGGCTGCTCAGCGGGATTCGCAGCCGGGAGCTCACGCGGGCGAACTTCTGGTGGTACCGCACGGTCAATGCCGCCAGGGCGGTGGTGATCCTGATCGTCCACGTCGCCGGGATCATCGCCGTGTTCTCGGACGACTTCTCCGTGATCGGGCTCGGGCCCTGGCTGCTGGCCGGTGGCGGTTTGCTGATCGCGGCCGGCATGGCGGTCGGCCCGCGGCAGGGGCCGGGCCTGCCCTGAGCGGGCGCGCCGCGCGGGCCCGGGACAGTACCGAGCGCGTCCGGAATCCGGCCGTGATCGGTACTCTCCCGGGCGTGGAGCACCGTCCGGATTCCGATGCGCAGCGCTGGCTGCTCGGCTGGCGTCGGCTGCTGCTGGACGTCGGGCTGCTCGTGTTCCCCGTCGTCGTGCTGACGCAGGCCGGGCGGTCGCCCGGTGCGGTGGCGCTGGTGCTCGCGTTCTGCGTCTGCTACGTGGGCGCGGCGTTCGCCGACTACCGGGCGTGGCCGCGGGTGTTCTGGTGGCTGACCGGCGTGCTCGGGCTGCTGTTCCTGGCCGCGTTGCCGTTCACCGGGGCCGACGGGTTCTACCTGCTCGTCGTGGTCGCTTCGCTCGCCGTGCCGCGGCTGCCTCGCGGCGGCGGGTACGTGCTCGCGGTGGCCGCGGCCGCGACGCTGGTGGTGCCGTGGCTGGTTCCCTCCTGGCAGAGCGGCCCGGCGTGGGGGCAGACGGTCGCGCTGGTGTTCACCGTGCTGATGATCTCCGTGTTCGCCGAGGCGATCCGGGCGAACCGGGAGCTGGTGCGCGCCCGCGCGGAGCTCGTGCGCCTCGCCGCGGACGCGGAACGCGCGCGGATTTCGCGGGACCTGCACGATCTGCTCGGCCATTCGCTGACCGCCATCACGGTCAAGAGCAACCTCGCCCGCCGGCTCGCGATCAAGGGAGCCGGCCGGGCCGTCGACGAGATCACCGAGGTCGAGCAGCTTTCCCGGCAGGCGCTGGCGGACGTGCGCGCGGCGGTCTCCGGCTACCGCGAGGTCACGCTGGCCGGTGAACTCGCCCGCGGGCGCGAGTTGCTGCGTGCCGCCGGGATCACCGCCGATCTGCCCACCTACGCCGACGGCGGGTGTCCGGAACTGTTCGGCTGGGTGATCCGCGAAGGCCTCACCAACGTGGTCCGGCACGCGCGGGCCACCTCGTGCACGGTCCTGCTTTCGGCCACTTCGGTCGAGGTGCGCGACGACGGCGTGGGGGGTTCGGCGGGCTCCGGCAGCGGACTGTCCGGATTGCGGGACCGGGTCGCCGAGGCCGGCGGCACGATGGAGGCCGGACCGGTCCGGCCGCGGGGCTGGCGGCTCCTGGTCACGGTGGAGGCACCGGCGTGACCGTCCGCCTGCTGCTCGCCGACGACCAGGTGCTGGTCCGCCAGGCACTTCGCGCGCTGCTGGAGCTGGAGGACGACTTCACCGTGGTGGCCGAGACCGGCCGCGGTGACGAGGTCCTCGACGCCGCGCGCGAGCACCGGCCGGACATCGCCCTGCTCGACATCGAGATGCCCGGGCTCGACGGGCTCGCCGCGGCCGCACTGGTCACCGAGCACGTGCCCGGTACGAGAGTGGTCGTGCTGACCACGTTCGGCCGGGCAGGCTACCTGCGCCGGGCGATGGACGCGGGCGCTGTCGGGTTCGTGGTGAAGGACGCTCCGGCCGAGGCGCTGGCCGACGCGATCCGCCGGGTGCACAGCGGGGAACGGGTGGTCGATCCGGCGCTGGCCGTGGCCACGCTGGCCGCCGGCGAATCCCCGTTGACCGCGCGCGAACGGGACGTGCTGATCGCCGCCCGCTCCGGTTCGTCGGTCGCCGGGATCGCGGGCAGCCTCCACCTGTCCGAGGGCACCGTGCGCAACTACCTGTCCGCCGCGATCGCCAAGACCGCCACCCGCAACCGCATCGAAGCCCTGCGGGTCGCCGAAGAACGGGGCTGGCTCTAAGCCCTGTTACCCTCGCCCCAACTCTTAGGTAAACCTTGCCTAATAGCTGGATGTGTGGTGGGGTGACCGGGTGATCGAGGGAGCACGTGAGTACTGAGCTGGTGGCGGCGAGCCCGCCGGTCGTGGTGCGGCCGTACCGGGTGGCGTACGCCGAGGTGCTCCGGGTGAGCGAGGTGACCCCGCACATGCGCCGGGTCACGCTCGGCGGCCCGGACCTCGCCGGGGTCACCAGTGCCGGGCTGGACCAGCGGATCAAGGTTTTGCTGCCACAGCAAGGGCAACCGGAACCGATGGTGGCGCGGACGCCCGACTGGTACGCCCGTCACCAGCAGCTGCCCGAGGAACTCCGACCGGTGCTGCGCACGTACACGGTCCGCGCGTTCCGTCCCGCGGAGCCGGAGATGGACGTCGACTTCGTGCTGCACGGCGACACCGGCCCGGCCACGCGCTGGGCCGCCCGCGCCCGGCCCGGTGACCGGCTCGTCGTGGTGGCTCCGGACGTCCGGCACGACCTGATCACCGGGTACGAGTTCCGGCCGCCGGCCACGGCCGCGTGGACGCTGCTCGCCGGCGACGAGACCGCTCTGCCCGCTCTCGGGTCCATTGTGGAATCACTGCCGGACGGACACCGCGCGCTCGTCTTCGCCGAGGTCCGCGACGCCAAGGCCGAGCAGGCGCTGGCGGTTCCCCGTGGAGTCGAGCTGACGTGGGTCCGCCGGGATCGTGGACAGACCCTGCTCGACGTGCTCCGCGCCAGGGAACTGCCGCAGGGGCCCGGATACGCGTGGCTCGCGGGGGAGGCGAGTGCGATCCGGGACCTGCGCCGGCATCTGGTGGCGCAGCGGGGCTTCGCCAAGGACGAGATCTACTTCGCCGGGTACTGGAGATTCGGTGAGCGATCTTGACGTCCGCGTGGCCCCCGGGGCCGGTCCCGGCCGGGCCCCGCTGAGTCACGCTGCCTGGGTGCGGCTGCTGGGGCTGCTGGTCGTCGCCGGACTGCTGCTTTTCGTGGTGCTGTTGAGCATTTCGGTCGGGGCACAGAGTCTGCCGCTGGGCACGGTCTGGCATGCGCTGTGGTCCGGCGCGCACGACTACGACAGCAAGGTCATCCTCGACCTGCGGCTGCCGCGCACCCTCGTCGGCGTCGCGGTCGGCGTCGCGCTCGGGCTGGCGGGCACGCTGATGCAGGCGCTGACCCGCAATCCGCTCGCCGATCCGGGCATTCTCGGGGTCAACGCCGGCGCGGCCTGCGCGGTGGTGATCGCGGTGGCCTACCTGGGGTTGAGTTCGCCGCTCGGATACGTGTGGTTTGCCTTCCTCGGCGCGGGAATCGCCTCGCTGGTGGTGTACCTGCTGGGGTTTCGCGGCAGCGTCGGCCCGGTTCGGCTCGCGCTCGCCGGTACCGCGGTGTCGGCCGTGCTCGGGGGCCTGACCTCGACGGTGCTGGTGCGGGACGCGGCCACGCTGGAGGTGGTGCGGTTGTGGCAGGTCGGTTCGCTGGCCGGCCGCGATCCGGCGGTGACCACCCAGCTGCTGCCGTTCCTGGTGGCCGGCGCGGTGCTCGCGCTGACGGTGGCGGCTCCGTTGAACGCGCTCGCGCTCGGGGACGAACTCGGCGGGGCGCTCGGCGTGCGCACCGGCGTGACCCGGGTGCTCACCGGGATCGCGGTGATCCTGTTGTGTGGCACGGCGACCGCGATCGCCGGGCCGATCGGGTTCGTGGGGCTGGTGGTGCCGCACGCGGTGCGCATCGTCTCCGGCCCGGACCAGCGCTGGCTGATGGCGTACTCGATGCTGGTCGCGCCGGTGCTTCTGGTCGGCGCCGACATCATCGGCCGGTTCGTGGTGCGGCCGGGGGAGCTGGAGGTCGGGGTGATGACCGCGGTGATCGGTGCGCCGCTGTTCATCGCTCTGGTGCGCAGCCGGAAGAAGGTGCGGTTGTGACCCACGGCGTGGTCGTTCCCGCGGAGACGACATGAGCAGCGCGCTGGCCGGCAAGCCGGTGCGGCTGTGGGGGGACCGGATTTCCGCGCGGGTGCGCGGCAGGCAGGTCGTGGTGTGCGCGGCGCTCGCTGCCGGCCTCGTGGTGGTGCTCGTGCTGAGCCTGATGCTGGGGGACTATCCGGTGCCGGTCGGTCGGGTGCTGTCCGCGCTGTTCGGCGGGGGCGCCCGGCTGGACCGGTTCTTCGTGCTCGACGTGCGGCTGCCGCGGGCGTTGCTGGCCATGGCGATCGGTGCCGCGCTCGCGCTGGCCGGCGCGATTTTCCAGCGGCTGTCCGGGAATCCGCTGGGCAGCCCGGACATCGTGGGGTTCAACGACGGTGCCGCGACCGGTGCGTTGCTGGTCACCCTGGTGCTCGGCGGGGTGTCGGTGTCCGCGCCGCTCGGTGCGGTGCTGGGCGGTTTCGTCGCCGCGGTGGCCATTTACCTGCTGGCCTACCGGGGCGGGGTGCACGGGCTGCGGCTGATCCTGGTCGGCATCGGGGTGAGCGCGATCCTCACCTCGGTCCGCTCCTACCTGATCACCCGCGCCGACCTCTCGGCCGCGCAGGGTGCGCTGGCCTGGCTCATCGGCAACCTCAACGCGCTCGGCTGGGATCAGGCCCGCCCGGTGCTGATCGGGCTGGCCTGCGCGGTTCCGGTGCTCACGGTGCTCGGCCGTGGCCTCGGCCTGCTGGAGATGGGTCACGAGCGCGCCGCCGGGCTCGGGGTCGCGGTGCAGCGCACCCAGCTGCTGTTGCTGCTGGTCGCCATCGTGTTGACGGCGCTCGCGGTCGCCTACGCCGGTCCCATCCAGTTCGTCGCGCTGGCCGCGCCGCAACTCGCCCGGCGGCTGGCGCGGACCGCCGGATCCGCGCTGGTGACCACGGCGCTGATGGGAGCCGTGCTGCTCGGCTGCGCGGATCTGGTGGCCCAGCGGCTGTTCGCGCCCACCCAGATCCCGGTCGGCGCGGTCACCCTCGTGCTCGGCGGTGCTTACCTGGCGTGGCTGCTGCACACCGAACGGCGGGCGGGGCGAGCTTAGTCACGCTCGGAAATGTGGCGTCCACCCAATTGACCTATTGGTCACCAGATTACTTAGGTTATGCTCGCCTAAGTTGAACACGTGGTGACGAGACAGATGGGGCATGCGGTGACGAATCCGTTCGATGACGAGGACGGCCGGTTCTTCGTGCTGGTGAACGACGAGGGGCAGCACTCGCTGTGGCCCTCGTTCGCCGAGATCCCGGGCGGCTGGCGGCAGGTCTACGGCGAGGCGGACCGCCAGTCCTGTGTGGACTACGTCGAGACGCACTGGACCGACCTGCGGCCGAAGAGCCTCATCGACGCGATGGAATCCGATGCCTGAGCCGGAATCCGGTGAGGTACGGGGCCTGAGCAGACGGGAGCTGTTCGGCGGTGCGGTTTCGCTGGCCGCGGTCGGGGCACTCGGCTACCGCGCCTTGGTGGCCGAGCCCGGCGCGCAGGCCGCGGCGAGCACGCCGACCGTCCACACCGGACACCACGGCACCGTCGTCCCGGCTGCGAACGCGACAAGGCCCGGTGGCGACATCGCGCCGTCGGTCAAGGACCTGACCCCGTTTCTCGACCGGCTCCCCGTGCCGCCCACGGTGCGCATGCGGGAGCAGGACGGAGTGTCCTACGCGACGGTGACGATGCGGGAGTCGTGGGTGCGCCTGCATTCGCAGCTGCCGCGTACCCGGGTGTGGGCCTACGACGGGCGGTATCCCGGTCCGACGTTCGACGTGCGTCGCGGGCAGAAGCTCCGCGTCACCTGGACCAACGAACTCGGCGGGGACTATCCGCTGCAGGTCGTGGAGCTGCCCTTCGCCACCGGAAGCGAGCCGTACCAGTGGGACCGGCCCGGCAAGGAAGGCGGAACGCCGCGCGAAGACGTGGCCGCGCTGCCGCCGTGGGTCGCGGTGCATCTGCACGGTGCGCTGACCGGCGGCGGGCAGGACGGCTGGCCGGAGAACGCGGTGCTGCCGGGGCAGTCGCAGCTCTCGGAGTACGAGAACGACCAGGCGTGCGCCACGCTGTGGTACCACGACCATGCCATGCACATCACGCACTTCAACGTGCTGGCCGGCCTGAACGCGGGCTTCTACCTGATTCGCGACGATGAAGAGCGCGCGCTCGGGCTGCCCTCTGGTGCGCACGAGATCCCGCTGGTGCTCTCGGACCACAATCTGGACACCGACGACGACGGGCTGCTCGACGGCGGCGTGCTGTACAAGACCATCGTCACCAATCCCGAGGGCGTCCGGCTGGTCCGGCCGTTCACCGGGCCGTATTCGCTGGTGAACGGGGTCATCTGGCCGTATGCCGAGGTGCAGCCGCGGTGGTACCGGTTCCGGCTGCTGAACGCGTCGAACATGCGGCCCTACAGCCTGCGGTTCGAGGACGAGCAGGGCAACCGCGTGCCGGCCGGCACGGTGCGTCAGATCGGCGCGGACGCCGGACTGTTCCCCGCACCGGTCACTGTGGACGGTGACCTGGTGATCACGCCGGCCGAACGGGCGGATCTGCTCGTCGACTTCTCCGCGTTGCGGGGCAAGAAGATCCGGGTGCGCAACGGGTTCGCCACGCCGCCGGTGCCGTGGGTGATGGAGTTCCGCGTGGGCGGTTCTCCGGTGCGGGACCCGTTCCGCCTGCCCGCGAAGGTCTCGCTGTCGTTCCGCCGGGTCACCGATGCGGAGCTGGAGTCGGTGCCGGAGCGCGTGGTGGTGGTCACGCCGGTGTCGCCCCCGGATGCGCAGATGTGGGAGATGGAACGCACCGAAGCGCCGGAGGGTCCGTTGCCGATCGACGGGATCGTGCAGGTCCAGCAGGGCGACGGCAGCGTGGTGACCTACCGCAGGGTGGCCTCGATGCCCTCGGACGCGGTGCAGTTCACCGTCGCGCGCGACAGCTGGGAACGCTGGACGTTCTTCAACGTGGAGCCCGCGGCCGGCGCGTTCCCGCATCCGATGCACCTGCACGCCTGCTCGTTCCAGGTGCTGGGCAAGGAGAAGTGGGATGTCAGTGGCTTCCGTTACTTCAAGCTCGCCGACGGGAAGAGCTGGGGTGGTGGCACCGCGACGCCGATCAAGCGCACGCAGGCCGAGGAGATTCCGCGGGGGGAGCGGGCCTGGAAGGACGTGGTGCCGATGTGGCCGGGCCAGAAGGTCAGCATCGCGCCGCAGTTCGCCCGGGTCAGCGGCCGCTACGTCTACCACTGCCACACCTACGAACACGAGGACATGGCGATGATGCGCCCGTTCGTGGTGATGCCGCCGGAGGTGCTGGCGATGGACCCGCACACCGGTGGCGGCGGGATGGCCGGACACCGCGGCCCGCATTCCTGATCAGTCGAGAATCCGGGGGATCTTGGTGCCCACGAACGAAACCGAGTCCACCGCGTGGCCGCTGACCCGGGCTCAGTCCGGGATCTGGCGTGCCCAGCACGTGGACGAGGACAGCCCGGCCCACAACACGGCCGAGTACGTCGACCTCGCCGGCGAGCTGGCCGAACCGGTGTTCGCCGCGGCGGTGCGGCAGGTGCTGGAGGAGGCCGGCGGGCTGCGGGTCCGGTTCTCCGGGGACGCCGAGCCGACGCAGCAGGTGCGCCCGCTCGGGGAGAACCCGTTGCAGGTACTCGACTTTCGCGACGAGCCGGAGCCGTTCGCGGCAGCGCACGAGTGGATGCGGGCGGACGTCGCGAAGCCGGCCCGGCTGACCGGCGATCGGTTGTGCACACAGGCGTTGCTACGGGTCGGTGAAGCGAGGTACCTGTGGTTCCAGCGGTTCCACCACATTCTGCTCGATGCGTATGGGTTCGCCATCGTCTCCCGGCGGGTCGCCGAGGTGTATCGCGCACTGCGCGAGGGCGGACCGGTGCCGCCCTCGCCGTTCGCCTCGTTCGACGACTGGGTGGCTGAGGACGTCGCCTACGCCGAGTCGCCGCAGTACACAGTGGACCGGGAGTTCTGGACGGAACGGCTCGCCGGTCTCGGCGAAGTCCCGGTGCTCGGCGATCGTGCAGCACCGGCGGCGCACTCGTTTCTCCGAGCCGAGCAGACTGTGGACGCCGGCGTCTTTCGGCGGGTCGAGGCGTTCGCTGGAAAGACCAAAGCCACCTGGGCCGAAGTTCTGATGGCGGCCGCGGCGGCGTATCTGCACCGCCGGACCGGGTCGGCGGACGTGGTCCTCGGTCTTCCGGTGATGGGCCGGATGGGATCGGTGGCCGCGCGGGTGCCGGCGAGCACGGTGAACGTGCTGCCGCTGCGGTTGGCAACCCAGCCGTGGACGAGCGCAGGCGAGCTGGTGGCCGCGGTCCGTGCCGAGCTGCGGGCCATCCGCCCGCACCAGCGTTACCGCGGCGAGGAACTTCGGCGGGATCTTCGTCGACTGGGCCGGGGACGGCGGCTCACCGGTCCGTGGATCAACGTCAAGCCGTTCGACGCGGAGCTCGATTTCGGGACCTGCCGCGGCCGGTCACGGTATCTAGCGGCGGGTGCGGTGGAGGATCTTTCGTTCACCGTCAGCCGTTCGACGGACGACACGCTTCTCCTGCAGGTCGACGGCAATCCGGACGGGTACCGGCCGGCGGAGCTGGCGACCCACCTGCAGGCGTTCCGGGCGCTGGTGGAGCAGTTCACCGAGCCGGATGTCCGGCTGGGAGCACTGTGCGCGACGGTCCACAGTGAACTCCCCGTCGGCGCGGACGGTCCGGTCGCGCAGGTGCCGCCGGACGGTCTCGCGGCTTTGGTCGATCGCCAAGTCGCCGCGAATCCCGAAGCCACCGCTGTGGTCGCCGGAGACGAACGGCTGTCCTATCGCGACCTGGCGGGTCGGGTCGACCAGCTGGCTCACACGCTCGCCGCGGACGGTGCGGGTCCCGGAAAGCTCGTCGCGGTGCTGCTGCCGCGGGCTTCCGATCTCGTGACCGCGCTGCTCGCGGTGACCCGTACCGGCGCGGCGTATCTGCCGCTCGATCCGGATTTTCCCCGGCCACGGCTGGAAATGATGCTCGAGGACGCCCGGCCCGCGGTCGTGCTGACCGCGGACCACACGGATCTCGCGGTGCCGGAAGGGACCGTGCTGCAGACTCTGCCGGAACCGGGACCAGCGGGACCGTTCCCCGCGGTGGTGCCGAATCCGCGGCAACCGGCGTACGTCATCTACACCTCCGGCTCGACCGGAAAGCCCAAGGGCGTGGTGGTCTCGTCCGGGAACCTGGTCAACTTCCTGTCCGCGATGCAGGCCGAAGTCCCAGTGCGACAAGGAGAACGGCTACTGGCGGTGACCACGGTCGGGTTCGACATCGCTGCGCTCGAACTGTTCCTGCCGTTGGTGAGCGGGGCGACCGTGGTGCTCGCAGACCGCGATCAGGTCCGGGATCCTGCGCTGCTTTCCGGGCTGTTGTCCGAAAGCGGCGCAGACGTGATGCAGGCGACGCCGTCGTTGTGGACCGCGCTGGCCGAGCACGCACCGGAATCGTTGCGTGGCCTCCGGGCGCTCGTCGGTGGTGAACGGCTGCCGGGTGCGCTGGCGGATCGGTTGCACGACGCGGGCGCGACCGTTACGAATCTCTACGGTCCCACGGAAACCACGATCTGGTCGGCGGTCTGGCACCTCGATCCTGTTGTCCGCGGGGAAGACCCGCCGATCGGCCGCGGGGTGCTGAACACGCGGCTTCGCGTGCTCGACAGTGCGTTGCAGCAGACTCCGGCCGGTGCGATCGGTGAGTTGTACCTCGCCGGGGACGGTGTCGCGCTCGGGTATCTCAACCGTCCGGGATTGACCGCGCAGCGTTTCGTCGCCGCAGCCGATGGCGCGGTGCTCTACCGGACGGGGGACTTGGCGCGAGTGCGCCCGGACGGGGTGACCGAGGTGCTCGGCCGGGCCGACCATCAGGTCAAGGTCCGGGGTTTCCGGGTGGAACCCGGCGAGGTGGAAGCCGCTTTGCTGGCTCAGCGCGGCGTTTCACGCGCGGTCGTCGTCGCCTCCGGTCCCCGGCTGATCGGTTACCTCGTCGCCGAGGCAGGCGCTCAGCTCGATCCGGAGGTCGTCCGGCGGGCGGTCGGCGAGAACCTGCCGGAATACCTGACGCCGTCATTGCTGGTGGTGCTTGACGAGTTTCCATTGACGCCGAACGGAAAGATCGACCGTGCCGCGTTGCCCGATCCGGGACCGGACGCAGCCGCGGTGAAGACTGGCGCGACGCCGGACGAACAGGTGCTGTGTGGGCTCTACGCGGAAATCTTGAACGTTTCCGGGGTTGGCGTCCACGACGACTTCTTCGCGCTCGGCGGGCATTCCCTGTCGGCGATGCGGCTCGTCGCCCGGCTGCGGCCCGTGCTCGGCGCGGAAGTGCCGGTGCGCGCGGTCTTCGACACGCCGACCCCGGCCGGGCTCGCGCGCGTGCTGGGGAAGCGCGGGGGGACGAGGCCTGCTCTGCGCGCCGGGTCCGCGGGTGCCGGTCCAGCGCCCCTGTCGTTCGCCCAGCGGCAATTGTGGTTCCTGCACCGGATGTCAGGACCTTCCGCCACCTACAACGTGCCTCTGGCGCTGCACCTTTCCGGGGCCTTGGACACGGACGCGCTGGCTGCCGCGGTACGCGACGTCGTCACCCGCCACGCGAGCCTGCGCACCGGGTTCGACGAAGGCGACGGCGAGGTCACATCCGTCCGTCAGGTACTGACCGACGGACCGCGGCTGATCAGCTTCGACACTGGTTTTTCGACCGAACACGCGCAGCGCGCGTTCGAACTCGGCCCGGAGCCGCCGGTGCGGTTCGAGCTGTACCGGGCCGAAGGCGGCGAGCACACGCTGCTCGTGCTGCTGCACCACATCGTTGCCGACGAGTGGTCGCTGGACATCCTCGCCGCCGACCTCGCCCGTGCCTACACCGCACGTCGAGCCGGGACCGAACCGTCGTGGGGTGCCGAGGGACCCGGCTATTTCGACGCGACGCTGTGGCAGGTCGAGGTGCTCGGCTCGCCGGACGACCCGGATTCGGCCGGTGTCCGGCAGCTCGGGTACTGGCGAACGCAACTCGCCGGGCTGCCGGAGGAGATCGCACTGCCGGTGGACCATGCGCGTCCGGCTTTGCCGGCCGGCGCCGGTGACGTGGTGGCGTTCGACGTGTCACCAGCGGTGCACGAGCAGCTCCGGGCCCTCGCCGCGGCCGAGGGCGTCAGCCTGTTCATGGTGCTGCACGCCACCCTCGCGACCTTGCTGACCCGGCTCGGCGCGGGAACCGATCTGCCCATCGGTGTCCCGTCCGCGGGCCGGACGGACGCCGCGCTCGACGCGGTGACCGGCTTCTTCGTCAACCCGCTCGTGCTCCGCACCGGTACCGCGGGCAATCCGACGTTCGCCGAACTGCTCGCCCGCGTCCGCGACACCGACTTGGCGGCGCTGGCGCAGCAGGACCTGCCGTTCTCCCGGCTGGTCGAGGAGCTGAACCCGGCGCGGGTGCCGGGCCGGCATCCGCTGTTCCAGGTCATGCTCGACGTCCGGACCGGGAACGCGGTGGCGGACGCCGAGTTCGCCGGGCTGACGCTCCGGCGGGAACTGATCCGGGCCGGAACCGCGAAGTTCGACCTCGCCTTCGCCTTCACCGAGGACGCGGGTCTGCGGGCGGAGATCGAGTTCAGCACCGAGCTGTTCGACCGGTCCACAGTGGAGTCGGTCGCCCGCTGGCTCGGCACGCTGCTGATCGAGGTCGTCGTGGACCCGCATCGGCCGCTGTCCGCGATCGAGGTTCTTTCCCCGGCCGAGCAGCGCGGTGCGCTGCGGGCCGGACGCCAGGCGGGAGTGCGCGCGGAGACCGCGCCAGTGATCTTCGAACGACAGGTCGCGCGTGATCCGGACGCTCCGGCGTTGCTCGACGACGAACGGGAGCTGACCTACCGCGAGCTGAACGAGCGGGCGAACCGCCTGGCTCACGAGCTGATCGCCCGTGGCGCCGGACCTGAGCAGCCTGTGGCCGTGCTGCTGCCGCGGTCGTCCGAGGTCGTGGTGAGCCTGCTCGCGGTGCTCAAGGCCGGTGCGGTGTATCTGCCGGTCGACCCGGACTATCCGGCCGAGCGCGTGGCTTTCGTGCTCGGTGACGCGCGTCCGGTGCTCGTCGTGACCGACCGCGCGAGCGTGGGGAGAGCGCCATCCGGCGTGCCGGTGCTCGTCCTCGACGACGAAGCGGACCGGGCCACGCTGGCAACTCGTCCGGCCACGAACCCGTCCGACGGGGATCGTCGCGCACCGTTGCGTGTCGCGCACGCGGCGTACCTGATCTACACCTCGGGATCGACGGGGAAGCCGAAGGCAGTCGTGTCCACCCACGAAGGCCTCGCCGGCCTGGTCGAAACCTGGGACAGCACGGTGACCGCCGGCCCGGGCACCCGGCATCTGCAGTTCGCCTCCCCGAGCTTCGACATGATGTTCTCCGAGTTGGCGATGAGCGTGTTCTGCGGTGGCGCGCTGGCCGTGGTTCCCGCCGAACACCGCCTGGGCGCGGGACTGGCCGAGTTCGTCACGCGGCACCGCCTGACCCACATCGACGTGCCGCCGTCGGCGTTGGCCACGGTGCCGGAGGGCAGCCTGCCCCGTGGCATGACTGTGATCGTGGGGGCGGACCACTGCCCGCCGACACTGTTCGCACGCTGGTCGGCGGACCATCCGATGTTCAACGCGTACGGCCCGACCGAGTCCACGGTCAACTCGACCTTGTGGACGTGCCCACGGGATTTCCGCGACGGCACTGTCGCGATCGGACAGCCGGACGTGGACAAGAGCGCTTACGTGCTGGATGCCGCGCTCCGCCCGGTTCCGCCGGGAGTGCCGGGGGAGCTGTACCTCGGCGGCGCCGGCCTCGCCCGCGGTTACCTGCGCCGGCCGGGGCTGTCCGCGACCCGGTTCCTGGCCGATCCCTTCGGCCGGGCCGGGACTCGGATGTACCGCACCGGCGACCTGGTGCGCTGGACCGGTGACGGACAGCTGGAAATGCTGGGCCGGATCGACGACCAGGTCAAGATCCGGGGCTTCCGCGTCGAACCGGCCGAGGTCGAGGCCGCCGTGCTGGCGGACCCGGCGGTCGCCGAGGCCGTGGTCGTCGCGACCGGTGACGGCGACGGCGGACGGCAGCTGGTCTGTTACGTCGTGCTGGACAGCGGTGTTTGTCGGGAGGGTGACGCGGGTCCCGCCCGGTTGCGCCGGAATGCCGCCGGGCGGCTTCCCGCTCACCAGGTGCCCGCCGCGTTCGTCGTGCTGGACGCGTTTCCGCTGCTGCCCAACCAGAAAGTCGACCGGCGCGCGCTACCGGCACCGGACCGTGCGGCGCTGGTGGGCGGCACGGAGGCGCGCACCCCGGTGGAAGCGGCGTTGTGCCGCGTCACCGGCGAAGTACTGGGTGTGCCCGGAGTCGGCATCGACGACGACTTCTTCGCGCTGGGCGGGCATTCCCTGCTCGCCATGAAGCTGATCACCAAGGCGCGCGCCGAACTGGGTGTCGAGATCGCGCTGCGGGATGTGTTCGCCTCGCCGACCGTCCGTGATCTCGCCGCGGCCCAGCGGACTGCCGCGACGCGCACCCCCCTGCGCCCGGCAGAGCGTCCTCCGGAAGTCCCGCTGTCTCCGGCGCAGCAACGGCTTTGGCTCGCCGACCGGCTGGACGGCGGGGCGGCGTACAACGTGCCGGTGGGCATCCGGCTGCGTGGCCGGCTTGACGAGAACGCGCTCCGGGCCGCGGTCGCGGACGTGCTCGAACGGCACGAGATTCTGCGTACGATCTACCCGACCCGTGACGGAGTCCCCTACCAGCAGGTACTTCCGTCCGGGGATGCCGACCAGTGTTTCGCCGAGCCGGACGTGTCCCCGGAAACGGCCGCCGCACGCCGGTTCGACCTGGAAACCGAGCTGCCGCTCCGAATCCGGCTGTGGGAGCGTGGGTCGGAACACCTGCTCCTGATCGTCGTGCATCACATCGCGTGCGACGAGTGGTCGATGGGGCCGCTGCTGGGTGACCTCGCGCGCGCGTACTCGTCGCGTGTGGACGGTCATGCGCCGGACTGGGTGCCGCTGCCGGTCCAGTACGCAGATTACGCGCTCTGGCACCGCGACGTGCTCGACGAGGTGCTGGAAAGCCAGACCGGCCACTGGGAACGCGTGCTGGCCGACCTGCCGGTGGACCACGATCTGCCGTTCGCCCAGCACGGTACCGGGGTCGGGAACGAGGGCGGGTACCACGACGTGGTGCTGTCCGCGGCGGCCACCCGAGGTGTCCGGCGGCTGGCAGCCGCGACCTCGACCACGCCGTTCATGGTGCAGCGGGCCGCGACCGCCGCCGTGCTCTCGCGGCTGGGCGCCGGGACGGACCTGCCGCTCGGCACCGTCACCGCGGGCCGTTCCGACCCCGCGCTCGACGGGCTGGTCGGGTTCTTCGTCACCACGCTGCTGGTGCGTACGGACGTCACCGGAAACCCGGCTTTCGGTGAACTGCTGAGCCGGGTCCGCGACACCGACCTGGCCGCCTACACGCACCAGGACGTCCCGCTGGACCACCTGATCGACACGCTCGGCCTGCGTCGCGCGGATCCGGCCGCGCCGGTGCCCCGGGTGCTGCTCGTGCACCGGGACGCGGTGAGCCCGCCTGCGTGGGGAGAGCTGGTCGCGGAGCCGTTCCCGCTGCGTACCGCGACCGCGAAGTTCGACCTGACGCTCGTGTGCACCGACGCCGGGATCACCGTCAACTACCGCACCGCGTTGTTCGACCCGGCCGACATCGAACGGCTCGGCGCGTATCTGGCCCGGTTCCTCGAACTGGCCGTCGCCGAACCGGATGTCCGGATCGGCTCGATCCCGCTGGTCGCCCTCGACGCGCTTCCGGTGCGAACCGAGCCGGGCTCGCTCCTCGCGCCGGACGAGTTGTTCCGCGCCCAGGTCGCGCGCACGCCGGATGCGATTGCCTTGGTACAGGACGAACTCACGGTGTCCTATGCGGACTTGGACGCCCGGGTGACGACGCTGGCAAGGCGGTTGTCCGCGGCAGGCGCCAAGCCGGAAACGGTGGTGGCGTTGGCTTTGCCGCGCAGCGTGGACCTCGTCGTCGCGACGTTGGCCGTACTGCGTGCCGGAGCGGCGTACCTGCCGTTGCAGGCCGGACAGCCCGCCGCTCGCACGGCGGAGTTGCTGCGGTCCGCCAAGGCCGTACTGGTGCTCGCGGACCACGAGGTACCCGGCGCCGGCACGGTGGTGCGGGTCGATGAGCCCGGATCCTCCGGTGAGCTGCCGGAGCCGGACCCGGCCCGGCTCGCTTATGTCATGTTCACTTCCGGGTCCACCGGTGTGCCCAAGGGCGTCGCGGTGACCGGGCGGGACATCAGTGCGTTGGCGACGGACCGCCGGTTCTCCACCAGCGCGCACGAACGCGTGCTGCTGCATTCGCCGTATTCGTTCGACGCGGCGACTTATGAGCTGTGGGTTCCGTTGCTGTCGGGAGGTCAGGTCGTGATCGCGCCGGACGGCCGTCTCGACCCACCGGCGTTGCGGGACCTGATCGTGCGCCGCGGCGTCACCGCGCTGTGGCTGACCGCCGGACTGTTCACTGTGGTCGCCGAAGAGATGCCGGAAGCCTTGCAGGGCTTGCGTGAAGTGTGGACCGGCGGAGACGTCGTACCGCCCGCCGCGGTACGCGAGGTGCTGAAGACCGTGCCGACGGTCGTGAACGGTTACGGCCCGACGGAGACCACGACGTTCGCCACCGCGCACGCGATGACGCAGGTACCGTCCGCGGTGAGCCCGATCGGCACCGCTCTCGACGGGATGAGCGCGTACCTGCTGGACGCGACCCTGCAGCCGGTGCCCGACGGCGTGACGGGTGAGTTGTATTTGGCCGGCGCCGGGCTGGCCCGCGGCTACCTCGGACAGCCCGGGCTGACCGCTGAACGATTCGTCGCCGACCCGTTCGGCGAACCCGGTGCACGGTGCTACCGGACCGGGGATCTCGCGCGCCGTCGCACGGACGGGACGCTGGTCTTCGTGGGCCGGGCGGACGCCCAGGTCAAGATCCGCGGCTACCGCATCGAACCCGGTGAGGTCGAGACGGTGCTGGCGGACCATCCCGAGGTGACCGGCGCGGTGGTGCTGGCCCGGCCGGACCGGCTGGTGGCCTACGTGACCGGAACAGCGTCCGTCGAAGCGATCGCCGAACACGCCCGTGCCCTGCTGCCCCCGCACCTGGTGCCCGAGGCGTTCGTCCCGCTGGAGACGTTCCCGTTGACCGGTAACGGAAAGCTCGATCGTTCGGCGTTGCCCGACCCGTCCGCCACACCCGCCCGGTCCGCGGCTGCAAGCACGGACGGCGAGAAACTTCTGTGCCGGTTGCTCGCGGACCTGCTGGAAATCCCGGAAGTCGGTGTCGACGACGACTTCTTCGCCCTCGGCGGGCATTCCCTGCTGGCCATCCGTCTGGTCTCGCGGATCCGCGCGGCGACCGGGGCCGAGCTCAACGTCCGCGCGGTGTTCGAGGCACCGACGGCCCGTGCCCTCGCCCTCCGCGTCAATGGTGGTTCGCGACGTCCGGAGTTGGTCGCCGTCCCGCGTCCAACAGCGGTCCCGTTGTCGTTCGCCCAGCAGCGTTTGTGGTTCCTGCACCAGTTGGAAGGCGACAATCCGGCCTACAACGTGCCCGTGGTGCTCCGGCTTTCCGGTGACCTCGACCGCTCCGCCCTGACCGCGGCGCTGAACGACGTCTTGCAGCGCCACGAAAGCCTGCGCACGGTGTTTCCCGAGGAGGGGGGTGTACCGAGGCAGCACGTACTGTCCGATGTCCACCTCGGACTGTCCGACTCGGACGACCTGGCGCCGGCCGCGCGGACACCGGTTCCGCTGAACGACGGGCCGCCTGTCCGGGCCCATCTCGTCCAGGCCGGTCCGGACGAGCACACCTTGCTCCTCGTCGTGCACCACATCGCCGCGGACGAGTGGTCCTTGCGCCCGCTGGCCGACGATCTCGCCACTGCCTACCGGGCACGGCTGGCCGGTTCGGCTCCGGAGTGGGTGCCGCTGCCCGTGCAGTACGCGGACTACGCGATCTGGCAACGGAATCTCCTGGGTGACCCGGCGGATCCCGGCAGCACGCTGTCGACGGAGGTCGACTACTGGCGTGCGCGCCTGGCGGGGTTGCCCGAGGAGCTGAATCTGCCGTACTCGCGGTCCCGGCCGGACACTCCCGGTTACCGCGGGGAGACGGCGGAATTCCGGCTGCCATCGGAACTCTCCGGACAGGTGCGGGAATTCGCCGAGCAGACCGGCACGAGTGTGTTCATGGTGTGTCAGTCGATCGTGGCGGCGTTGCTGGCGAAGCTCGGGGCCGGTCCGGACGTGCCGATCGGCACCCCGGTCGCGGGCCGTGACGAGGACGCGCTGGGAGAGCTGGTCGGCTTCTTCGTCAACACTCTGGTGCTGCGCAACGACCTCAGCGGCGATCCCGGCCTGACCGAACTGGCCGACCGGGCCCGCCGCAGCGTGCTGGACGCGCTGGAGCACTCCGCGGTGCCGTTCGAGCAGCTGGTCGACGAGCTGCGTCCGGTGCGGTCGCGGTCCCGGCATCCGCTGTTCCAGGTACTGGTTTCCTACCAGCGCCGGGATTCCCGCCGGATCGAGCTGCCCGGTCTGACCGCGGAGCTGGACCTGATCGACACCGGCACGACGAAGTTCGACCTCACCTTCGCCGTGGTCGACGACGGCGACGGAATCCACGGTGCAGTGGTCGCCGACGCCGATCTGTTCGTCTCGGGTACGGCTGCACAGCTCGCCGGACGCTGGCAATCGCTGCTCGCCGCGATGCTCGCCGAACCGGACGCGCCTTTGTCCCGGTTCGACCTGCTGACCGCCGACGAACGTCGGAAAATCCTCGGTTCCTGGGCCGGAAGCACTGACGAGCCCGCGCACGAGTCCATCGCCGACGTCTTCCAACGGGTGGCCGCGCGGCAGCCGGACGCCCCAGCAGTCCGGTTCGCGACGTCCTCGACGGCGGCACTGACCTACGGCGAACTCAACGCCCGCGCGAACCGGCTCGCGCGGGTCCTGATCCGCCACGGCGCCAGGCCGGAACGCTTTGTCGGGCTGTGCCTCGACCGCACGCCGGGCCTGGTCGTCGCGCTCCTCGCCGTGCTCAAGTCGGGCGCCGCGTACCTGCCGCTCGACCCGGCGTATCCGGTGCAGCGACTGGCGTTCATGATCGAGGACGCCGAGCCGGTCCTGGTGCTCACCGACCGTGCAGACCCGCCGTTGCCACCCGGCTGCCCGGTCCTGCGGCCGGCCGATGAGTCCGGTCCGGACGACGACCTCGACGTCCCGGTTTCACCGCAGCATCCGGCGTACGCGATCTACACGTCCGGTTCGACCGGTCGGCCGAAGGGCGTCGTGGTGCCGCAGTCCGCGGTGGTCGGGCTCGCCGCCTGGGCGCAGGCCGAACTCGGCGCGACGGCGCTTCGGAGCGTCCTTGCGACGACGTCGCTGAACTTCGACGTGTCCGTGTTCGAAATCTTTGCGCCACTGTTGAGCGGCGGCACGCTGGAGCTGACCACCGACCTGCTGGAACCGGCCCGGAGCCCGGACCGCGACTGGGCACCCAGCGCGATCAGCGGCGTGCCGTCCGTGCTGGACGCGCTCGTCAGTACCTCGGACCTGCGGCTGGAAACCGGGCTGGTGGTACCCGCGGGCGAGGCGTTGTCCGCGGGATTGCTGCGAAAGATCCGCGAGACGTTGCCCGGCGCGGAAGTGCTGAACGCGTACGGGCCCACCGAAGCGACGGTCTACGCCACGGCGTGGCAGGCGCCGGACGCGCACGATGCCGAGCCGTCCATCGGCCGGCCGATCGGTGGAACCACCGTCTACGTGCTCGACGCCGGGCTCGCGCCGGTGCCCCCTGGCGTCACCGGTGAGCTGTACCTCGGTGGTTCCCGGCTGGCGCGGGGATACCTCGGCCGGCCGGGGCTGACGGCGGAACGGTTCGTCGCGGATCCGTTCCGCGGCGGGCGGATGTACCGGACCGGCGACGTCGTGCGCTGGCGGGCGGACGGGCAGCTGGACTTCCTCGGCCGCTCCGACGACCAGGTGAAGCTGCGGGGGTTCCGGATCGAACCCGGTGAGGTCGAAGCGGTCCTTCGGACCCTGCCGGGGGTGGCGACCAGCGCCGTCGTCGTGCGGGAGGAACGGCTGGTCGGCTATGTCGTCCCGCAGCCGCGGTCGCGGCTGGACGAAGACGCTGTGCGGGCGCAGGCGGCGGCCGTGCTGCCGGACTACCTGGTGCCGTCCGTCGTGCTCGTGCTGCCGGAGCTGCCACTCGGTCCGACGGGCAAGCTGGATCGCTCCGCGTTGCCGGCGCCGGCGCGCACCGGGACCGGTTACCGGGCGCCGGTTTCGGCTGCCGAGAAGACGCTGACCGCCATCGTGGCCGAGCTGCTCGGACTGGACAGCGTCGGTCTCGACGACAACTTCTTCAGCCTCGGCGGCGACAGCATCGTCTCGATCCAGCTGGTCAGCCGGGCCCGGGCGGCGGGACTGTCGGTGCGGCCACGGGACGTGTTCGACCACGCCACGATGGCGGAGCTGGCCGCCGCGGCCACCCCGGTGGAGGTCGTGCGCACCGGCGGAAGCGGAACCGGCGTCGTTCCCGCGACGCCGATGGGCCGGTGGCTGGCGGAACGTGGCGGTGACTCCCGTTCCTTCGCTCAGCACGCCGTGGCCTACACCCCGGCTGGCCTGACTCTCGACCGGCTGCGGGAGCTGTTGTCCGCGCTGCTCGTGCGACACGACCTGCTCCGCGCCCGGCTCGGCGACGACGGAACGCTGGTGGTCCCGGACACCGCTGAGCCGGCACTCCGCAGGGTCGATGCCACCAGTGCGGACCTGACGGAACTGGTCGCGGCCGAACACCGCACCGCACTGTCCGAATTGGACCCCGCAGCGGGTGCGATGGTGCGGTTTACGTGGCTGGATCGCGGCGGCGAGCCGGGGCGACTGCTCATCGTCGCGCACCACCTGGTCGTGGACGGGGTTTCCTGGCGGGTGCTGCTGGGTGACCTCGCGGAAGCGGCCGAATTGCGGGCCCTCGCCCCGGTGCCGGTGTCCTACCGAGAATGGTCAGAATCCCTGCGGCAGCGGGACTTTTCCGGGGAACTGCCGTTCTGGCTCGACCAGGTCGGGCCGGAAGAGCCACTGGGCAGTCGGATGCTCGATCCGGTCCGCGACACGACCGCCACGGTCGAGCACCTGTGGCGTGAGCTGCCGACCGAACGGACGACGGAAGTCCTGACGACCGTTCCGGCGGCCTGGCACGCACGGTTGCCGGAGGTGCTGTTGTCCGCGCTCGCCCTTGCCGTCACGCGCTGGCGGGCCGGTGACCAGCCGGTCCGGATCGCGGTCGAGGGGCACGGGCGCGACGGCGACCTCGACCTGACCCGGACGGCCGGCTGGTTCACCAGCCTGCACCCGGTGACCTTCGACCTGGCCGGTGCGACGGACGTCGCCCAGGTGGTCGACCAGGTCAAGACGCGGCTGCGGGCGGTCCCGAACGGTGGCACCGGCTTCGGCGTACTGCGGTACCTGCACCGTGAACCAGGACTGGCGAGCACACCGCAGATCTCGTTCAACTACCTCGGCCGCGTCGGCGGCGGGACCGGGGCCGACTGGTCGCCCGCGCCGGAACCCGGGGCAGGGGACGGGGTACCGGAAAGCCTGGCCGCCGCTGCCGTACTCGACATCAATGCGTCCACAGTGGACACCGCCGAGGGGTCGGTGCTGAAGGTCCGGTGGTCGTTCCCGAGCGGCGTGCTGACCGAAGCCGAGGTCGCGCGCCTGGCCGACGGCTGGTTCACGGCGCTCGCCGAGCTGGCGGACACACCTGGCCGCCGTGGCCCGGCCGACTTCCCACTCGTCGAGCTGACCGACGGAGAAGCACAAGAGCTGCACCCGGTCGTTCCGGAGCGAGCCGAGGTGTGGCCGCTGACGCCGTTGCAGCGCGGGCTGTTGTTCCATGCCCTGTTCGACGGTGACGACGCTGTCGCGCCCGACGTCTACACCGTGCAGCTGGTCTTGTCGCTGAGCGGTCCGGTCGACGCGGCGCGGCTGCACGCGGCGGCACGGGAGCTGACCGCTGCGCACCCGGCGTTGCGGACGACCTTCCGGCAGCTCGGCTCGGGCACGACGGTGGCGGTGATCCCGCCACGGCTCGATCCCGGCTGGCGGAGCACGACCGCGACCGAGGCGGAGCTGGACCAGCTGCTCGCCGCGGACCGCGCGGAGCGGTTCGACCTGGGTACCGGGCCGCTGCTGCGGTTCCTGCTCGTCCGGCTCGGTCCCGGCGAACACCGGCTCGTACTGACCAGCCACCACTTGATCACCGATGGCTGGTCCAATCCACTGCTCGTGGGCGAGCTGCTCAGCCGGTACGCCGGCGAGCCGGTTCCGCCGCGCCGGCCCTATCACGATTACCTCCGCTGGCTGGCCGGCCAGGACGCCGAGGCAGCACGGAAAGCCTGGACGCAAGAGCTTGCGGACCTGCCGGCGCCGACCCTGCTGGCCGCGCCGGACCCGGCCCGGCCGCCGGAGGTGCCCGCGGAGACCGAGCTGAGCATCCCGGACGCCGCGGGGCTCACTGCCCTCGCCCGCGAGTGCGGGGTCACCCTCGGCACCGTGCTGCAGACCGCCTGGGCGCTGACGCTGGGCAGGCTGACCGGGACCACCGACGTCGTGTTCGGCACGGTCGTGTCCGGACGGCCCGGTGAACTCGCCGGGGTCGAAGCGATGGTCGGGTTGTTCGTCACCACGGTGCCGGTGCGGATCCGGCTCGGGGAGATCGGCGACGTCGCCGGGCTGCTCGCCCGGGTGCACCACGAACAGGCCGGGCTGCTCGCACACCAGCACCTCGGTCTCGGTGAGATCCAGCGTGCGGCCGGGGCCGGCGAGCTGTTCGACACCTTGCTCGTGGTCGAGAACTACCCGGTCGATCCGGCGGCCGGACGCAAGGTGGCCGGGCTGTCGGTGTCCGGTGTGACCGGCCAGGACGCCACGCACTACCCGGTCAGCGTGCTCGTCGCGCCCAGCGGCGGCGGGCTGCGGATCCTGGTGAAACACCGGCTCGACCTGATCCCGCAGGAACAGGCGCGGCTCATCGGCGACAGCCTGCGATCCGTGTTGGCGCAGTTCACCGCCGGGCAGCCAGTGCGGGAGGTCGTGCTCGACGCGCCCGCCGAGTCGCGCGGACCGGAGCTGGTCGTGCCGCGGTCCGGCTTGGCGCAGTTGCTCGCCGAACGTGTTCGCGCCCAGCCGGACGTCGTCGCGCTCGTCGCTGGTGCGCAACGGCTGACCTACTCGGACCTGAACCAGCGGGCGCGGACCTTGGCAGCCCGGCTCGCCGAGCAGGGTGCCGGGCCGGAACGCCTCGTCGCATTGCTGTTGCCGCGTACGGCGGATTACGTGACCGCGGTGTTCGCGGTGGCGATGACGGGTGCGGCCTTCGTACCGGTCGATCCGGATTATCCGGCCGAACGCATCGAGTACATGCTCGCCGACGCCGCTCCCCTCCTCGTGGTGACCACGGCGGAAACCACGGTGCCGTCGACGGTTCCGGTGCTGCGGATGTCCGGCGACGAGCAAGCGCAGGCGTTCCCGGACGCAACAGCGCCACCTTCGGACGCGTTGGCTTACGTCGTCTACACCTCGGGTTCGACCGGACGTCCCAAGGGTGTCGCGGTGTCCGTCGGTGCGCTGGCGAATCTGTACGCCGGCCATCACCGGACGTTGTTCGCCCATGCCGGGGCCACGCGGTTGCGGGTCGCGCATCTGGCGTCGTTCTCCTTCGACGCCGCGCTGAACCCGCTGCTGTGGATGCTCGCGGGGCACGAACTGCACCTGATCGGCGAAGCCGAGCGGCGCGACCCCGAACTGCTCGCGGCCACCTTCGCCGAACAGCGCATCGACGTGTTCCAGGCGACGCCCTCGCAAGCGGAACCGTTGCTGGACCAGGGTTTGCTCGACGGATCGCATCCGCCGGCCTTGATCGCCTTCGGTGGCGAGGCGCTTCCGCCGGCGATGTGGGACCGGGTCGCGGCGTCCGACACTGTCGGCTTGAACCTGTACGGGCCGGCTGAATCCACTGTGGACGCCCTCAGTGCACAGGTCGACGGGCCGGAACCGGTGCTGGGCGGTCCGGTGCCGAACGTGCGGGTGCTGCTGCTCGACTCCGGTCTGCGGCCGGTGCCGGACGGTGTTCCTGGGGAGATCTACCTCGGCGGCGCGCAGCTGGCCCGCGGATACCTCGGGCGCCCGGGCCTGACCGCGGAACGGTTCGTGGCCGCGCCGGGCGGCACTCGCCTCTATCGCACCGGCGATCTTGCCCGGCGAAACACTGACGGCCGGCTGGAATTCCTCGGCCGCGCCGACCGACAGGTCAAGATCCGCGGATTCCGGATCGAGCCCGGCGAGGTGGAAGCCGTCCTCGGCGAACACCCCGCGGTGGCCCGATGCGCGGTCGTGCCTCGTGAGGACGTGCCCGGCGTACGCAGGCTGGTCGCCTATGTCGTGCCGGTGGGCGCACTGGACGCCGTCGAACTGCGCGAACACCTCGCCGCCCGGCTGCCTGCTTACCTCGTGCCCGCGGTGTTCAGCGAGCTGCCCGAGCTTCCGGTGACACCGAACGGCAAACTCGACGTCGCGAGCCTGCCCGAGCCCGAGCAGTCGGCCGGCGGTGCGTTGCCGAGGGACGAACGGGAACGCGTGCTGACGGAGCTCTTCGCGGATCTGCTCAAGGTTCCGGGTGCCGGCGTGCACGACGGGTTCGTGACGCTCGGCGGCGACAGCATCCTGGCCATCCAGCTGGTCGCCCGCGCCCGCGCGGCCGGGCTCCGCATCACGCCGCGGCAGGTGTTCGAACGTGCCACTCCCGCGGAGCTCGCCGCTGTGGCCACCGCCACCGCCGGGGCGCAGGCCGACGACCGGGAAGCGGTCGGGTCGGCCCCGCTGACCCCGATCATGCGGCGGCTGCTCGATCGCGGCGGTCCGATCACCCGGTTCTGTCAGTCGATGCTCGTGCGCTTACCCAGCGAGATCGACCACGGTGGACTGGTCGCGGTGCTGCAGTCCGTGCTGGAGCGACACGACGTCCTCCGGGCCCGGCTCGCCGTTGGCATGCTTCGCATCGATCCGGCGCGTGACGGGCTGGCCGAAGGCCTGCTCGAGGAAGTGTCCATTCCGGATGATCCAGCGGTCGAGGTGGAACGGGCGGCTGCCCGGCTCGATCCCGCGGGCGGTGTGCTCGCCCGTTTCACCCGCCTCGGCGACGACCGGCTGCTGATCGTCCTGCACCATCTGGTGGCCGACGCGGTGTCGTGGCGGATCCTGCTCGGCGACCTCGCCGCCGCCTGGACAGCGGTGCGCGACGGGCGTTCGCCGGTGCTCGATCCGGTGCCGACGTCGTGGCGGCGCTGGGCGGGCTTGCTCACCACGGAAGCCACCCGGCGGTCCGGAGAACTGGATCACTGGACGACCACCTTGCGTGGCAACGATCCGAAGCGCCTCGATCCGCACCGCGACACCATGGGCGCCGCGCGGACGCTGACCCGCACCCTGTCCTCGGCGCGCACCGAACCGGTGCTGGGTGCCGTCACCGAGGCCTTCCACGCACGCGTGCACGAGGTGCTGCTCGCCGGGCTCGTACTCGCGCTCGGCACGGAGTCCGTGGTGGTGGAGGTCGAAGGCCACGGCCGGGTCGACGAGCTGGATGTGGATCTGTCCCGCACCATCGGCTGGTTCACCACCGCGCACCCGGTCCGGTTCGACCTCGCCGGGCTCGACGTGTCTGCCGCACGGAACGGCGGGCCCGATGCCGGGCAGGCGTTGAAGCGGGTGAAGGAGACCGTCCGCGCGGTTCCCGGGGACGGGATCGGCTACGGCCTGCTGCGGTACCTCAACCCGCGGACCTCCGGGGCGCTGAGCCGGTTGCCCGCTGCCGGGCTCGCGTTCAACTACCTGGGCCGGACGGACACGGCGGCGACGGCGGACGAGCCGTGGGCGCCGTTGTCGGCCGGGCTCGGCGGTACCGCGGATCCCGGACTGGCATTGGCGAACGGGCTGACCGTGAACCTGTCGGTGGTTCCCGGACCGGAACTCGCCCTGCACTGGGTGTACGCGCCCGAGTTGTGGAGCGAGGACGAACTCGGCGCGCTCACCGACCGCTGGTTCGGCGCACTCGACGGCTTCGCCGCCCATGCGGCGGGTGACGACGCGGGTGGCCACACCCCGTCCGACCTTCCGTTGGTTTCGCTGAGCCAGGACCAGATCGATCTGCTCGAAACGACTTGGAGGACCCGGTGACGACGCGGTCGCGCATCGAGGACGTCCTGCCCGCCGCACCCCTGCAGCAGGGCCTGCTCTTCCACACGATGTACTCCGAAGCCGGCCCCGACCGCTACACCGTGCAGCTCGCCCTCGACCTGCGCGGACGGCTGGATCCGGACCGGCTGCGCGCGGCCGCTGCCGCGCTGCTGCGCCGGCATCCGAACCTGCGGGTGGCGTTCTGGCACGAGGGCATCGACCAGATCGTGCAGGTCGTGCCGGCCGAGGCGGAACCGGAATGGCACGAGACCGACCTGCGGGGACGCCGGGAGGAGCTGCCCCGGCTGTCCGAAGAGGACCGCAGCCGTCGCTTCGATCCGGGGACACCGCCGTTGCTGCGGTTCACTCTCGTCCGGCTGGCCGACGAGGAGCATCGCCTGCTGCTGACCCATCATCACCTGCTGCTGGACGGCTGGTCGGTGCCGCTGCTGGTGCGTGAACTGCTCGCGCTCTACGGTGACGAGGATTCCTTGCCCACCCCGCGCCCGTACCGCGACTACCTGGCATGGCTGACCAAACAGGACAATGCCGCCGCCCGAAAAGCCTGGCGCACCGCGTTGACCGGGGTGGACGGTCCGACTCTGCTGGCGGAGGGCGGCAACGGGGAACCGGACTCGGACCCGCGGCGATACGACACCGAGCTGGACACCGCGACGACCGAGGCGCTCACCCGGCTCGCCCGGCAGCAGGGCGTCACCCTCGGCACCCTGCTCCACACCGCGTGGGGGATGCTGCTCGGCGCCTCGACCGACCGCTCCGACGTGGTGTTCGGCGGGGTGGTGTCCGGCCGTCCGACCGACCTGGCCGGGGTCGAGTCGATGATCGGGCTGTTCGTCAACACGGTCCCGGTGCGGGTACGGCTCCAGCCCGGCGAGCCGATTTCCACGCTGCTGCGGCGGGTGCAGGCCGAGCAGAACACGCTGCTCGAACACCACCACGTCAGCCTGGCCGAGATCCAGCGTGACGCGGGCGCCGGAACCCTGTTCGACACGCTCGTGGTGATCGAGAACTACCCGGTGGACCCGGATTCGATCGACACCGCCGGTGCCGCCGCCGGGCTCCGGCTCGCCGGGATCACCGGCAGCGACGCCACGCACTACCCGGTCACCCTGATCGTGCAGCCGGGTCGCCGGCTGAAACTGGGCCTGCTCTACCTGCCCGATCGCCGCACCGCCGGGCAGATGGCCACGCTCGCGGACCGGCTCGTCCGGCTGCTCACCCGGATCGCCGCCGGCCCGGACCGGGCGCTCGCGGAGTTCGACCTGCTCAGCGACGGTGAACGAGCCCAGTTGCCCCGCACGCCGGTGGCCGTCGACCGCGTGCGGACAGTGCCGGAACGCATCCGTGAGCACGCCGTTCGCCGGCCGGACGCGATCGCGGTCTCCGATTCCGAGCAGTCCCTGACCTATGCCGAACTCGACGACCGTTCCGGACGGCTTGCCGCGGTGCTCGTCGGGCGCGGTGCTGGACGCGGGGACTTCGTCGGCGTCATCCTTCCCCGTGGCGTAAACACCATCGTCGCCTTGCTCGCCGTGCTTCGCGCTGGTGCCGCGTACGTGCCCATCGATCCGGACTACCCGGCCGACCGCATCGCCGGGACACTGGATGACGCGCGCCCGGTGACCGTGGTGACCGACCGAGCCACCGAACACGTGCTTCCCGCGGGTGTCGACCGCGTCCTGGTTGACGCCGGTGCAGCGGCGCGGGGGGATGTCGTCGTCGATCCCGAAGAGGCGGCCTACGTCATCTACACCTCCGGTTCGACCGGGCGCCCGAAGGGCGTGATCGTCACGCACCACAACGTCACGCGGCTGCTCGACACCACGCGCGAGCTGTTCCGTTTCGGGCCGGAGGACGTGTGGACGTGGTTCCACTCCACGGCTTTCGACTTCTCGGTGTGGGAGATCTGGGGTGCGCTGTGTCACGGCGGCCGTCTGGTCGTCGTTCCGGCAGAAGCGCGCCGGTCGCCGCGCGAGATGCTTGGCCTGCTCGCCCGCGAACGCGTCACAGTGCTCAACCAGACGCCTTCCGCGTTCGCCGCGCTGTGCCGTGCCGACGACGAGGAACCTGAACCGGGACTCACGCTGCGGCAGGTGATCTTCGGTGGTGAAGCGCTCGACGAGTCCGTGCTGCGGTCGTGGTTCGCTCGCCACCCCGGGACGTCGCTGGTCAACATGTACGGGATCACCGAGACCACCGTGCACGTGAGCCACACCGAGCTGCGCGCGGACCACCCGTCGGGCATCGGTACGGCGCTCCCGGACCTGCGGATGTACTTGCTGGACCACGCTTTGCGGCCGGCGCCGCCGGGGGTGCCCGGTGAGATCTACGTCGGCGGCCCCGGCGTCGCCCGCGGCTACCTCGGCCGTTCCGCGCTCACCGCGACGCGGTTCGTCGCCGATCCGTTCGGCCCGCCCGGTGCGCGGCTGTACCGCAGCGGCGACCGGGCGATCGCGCGGCCGGACGGAGTGCTCGACTACCTCGGACGGGCCGATCGGCAGGTCAAGGTCCGCGGGTTCCGTATCGAACTCGGCGAGGTGCGTGCCGTCTTGGCCGGACACGCCGAGGTCGCCGCGGCCGAAGTGGTGGCCCGTCCCGGTCCGGACGGCACACTGCGGCTGATCGGCTACTACGTACCCACGGCAAGCGCCGGTCCGGACGGACTGCATGACCACCTGGCGGCCCGGCTGCCCGCACACCTGGTTCCTGCCGTCCTCCTGCCAGTGCGCGAGTTCCCTTTGACGCGTAACGGAAAGCTCGATGTCGATGCTTTGCCCGAACCGTCCGCGCGGGCAGGGAGGACCCCAAGTGGACCGGCCGAGGAGCTGGTCGCCGCGGCCGTCGCGGAGGTCCTGGGGGTGTCCGAAGTCGGCGCGGACGACGACTTCTTCGCCCTGGGCGGGCACTCCCTGTCGGCGATCCGGCTGGTTTCGCGGCTGCGTTCGAGGCTGGGCACGGACATCAGCATGCGCGCGGTGTTCGACCAACCCACGGTGTCCGGGATGGCCGCCCTTGCCGCCGGCCCGGCTCGGCACGGCCCGGCGTTGACTCCGCGCGAACGGCCGGCGGCGCTACCGTTGTCGTTCGCGCAGCAGCGGCTGTGGTTCCTGGATCGGCTACACGGCCTGGGAACCGGTTACACCATCCCGTTCGCGGCGCGGATGCGAGGCGAGCTTGACGAAGCGGCGTTCCGCTCGGCACTCGCTGACGTCGTCGCGCGGCACGAGGTTCTGCGTTCGCTCTTCGGTGAGGACGGCGGACTGCCGTACCAGCGGGTACTACCCGTTGCCACGCCTGAGGTCGTTTCGACGGCCGTCACGGCCGCGGAGGTCCCCGAACGGCTGGCGGAGATCGCGGCTTACGAGTTCGACCTTTCCGCCGAGATTCCGGTACGGGCGTGGGTCTTGCATCTGTCCGAAGTGGAATCCGTGGTGGTCGTGCTGGTGCACCACATCGCTGCGGACGAGTGGTCGGCCGGTCCACTGCTGGGCGACCTGGCCACGGCATACGGTGCACGAGCCGCCGGCGGGCCGCCGGACTGGGCGTCGCTGCCTGTCCAGTACGCGGACTACGCCCTGTGGCAGCGGGATCTGCTCGGCGGAGAGGACGACCCCGATAGTCCACTCGGGACTCAAGTTGGCTACTGGCGCGACGCGCTGGATGGCCTGCCCGCGGAAACCACCCTGCCGTTGGACCACGCGCGTCCGGCGGTCTCGGACAACCGTGGCGACACGGTGGATTTCACTCTGGATCGGGACAGTTACCTTGCGCTGTCCGAGTTCGCGGCGGCTGCCGGGGTAACGGTGTTCATGGTGTTGCAGGCCGGGGTGGCCGGGTTGTTGTCGCGGCTGGGTGCCGGAGACGACGTCCCGCTGGGTTCTCCGGTGGCCGGGCGCGGCGACGCCGCGCTGGACGAGCTCGTCGGGTTTTTCGTGAACACCTTGGTCCTGCGTACCGATGTTTCCGGCGATCCGTCGCTGCGTGCACTCGTTGCCCGCGTCCGGGAGGCGAACCTGGGTGCGTTCGCTCACCAGGACGTGCCCTTCGAGCGGCTGGTCGAGCTGGTGAACCCGGAACGCTCGCTGTCGCGGCATCCGTTGTTCCAGGTGATGGTGCTCTACCAACGCCGCGACGCCGGGCTGCCCGGTCTGCCCGGGCTGGAAAGCGAACCGGAGCCGGTGCACCGGCAGACCGCGAAGTTCGACTTGACCTTCGCGTTCGCCGAGGACCCCGGCGCCGGCCTGTCCGGTTCCATCACCTACCGCACCGACCTGTTCCAGCGGGACACCGTGGCGTCGGCCGCTCGCCGGCTCGGCCGCCTGCTTCGAGGGTGGGTTGCCGATCCGGACACCCCGCTCGGTGCGGTGGAAGTGACGGACGAGGACGAACAGCGTGCGCTCTCGCAGTGGAACTCCACCACCGCGCCGGTTCCGTCGACGACGTTGCCCGAGTTGTTCGCCGAGCAGGTCCGCCGGAATCGGGACACCACCGCTCTCGTGGCCGGCCAGGTCCGGCTCAGCTACGGCGAGCTGGACGCCCGGGCCGAACGGCTGGCCGGTTCCCTGCGCAGGCACGGTGTCGGCCCGGACGTGGTCGTCGGGGTCGCCGTGCCGCGCTCGATCGAACTGGTACTGGCGTTGCTCGCGATCCATCGCGCCGGTGGTGCGTACCTGCCGATCGACCCGGACCACCCGGCTGCCCGCAACGACTACGTGCTCCGTGACGCTCGTCCGGCGCTGGTGCTGTCCAATGAGGACTTCACTGCGCCGGTACCAGTGCACAAGTTCACCGCCGATGGAGTGCTGGACGCACCGGGCAAGGCCACCGAGACCGCCCAGCCGCGACCGGAGCACACGGCCTACGTCATCTACACCTCCGGTTCCACGGGCAAGCCGAAGGGCACAGTCGTCTCGCACCAGGCCATCGTCAACCGGCTGTGCTGGATGCAGGACACCTTCGGGCTCACGGCCGGAGAGCCGGTGCTGCAGAAGACTCCGTCCGGATTCGACGTTTCGGTGTGGGAGTTCTTCTGGCCGCTGATCACCGGCGCGACGCTCGTCGTCGCCGAACCCGGCGGCCACCGTGACCCTGCCTATCTGGCGAAGGTCATCCAGGACGAGCGGATCACAACTGTCCACTTCGTACCGTCGATGCTGCGCGCCTTCCTGGCCGAGCCCGCCGCCGCGCGGTGCACCTCGGTGCGGCGGGTGCTGTGCAGTGGCGAAGCACTCCCGCGTGAGCTTGCCGACCAAGCTCTGTCGACAATGGACGCGGAACTGCACAACCTGTACGGGCCGACCGAGTGTGCGGTGGACGTCACCTGGACCAAGGTGGAGTCCGATGCCCGTCCGGTGCCGATCGGGGCACCGGTGTGGAACACCACCTGTCACGTGCTGGACGCACGCTTGCGTCCGGTGCCGCCCGGCGTGCCGGGGGAGCTGTACCTCGGCGGCGTGCAGCTCGCCCGTGGCTACCTCGCGCGCCCCGCTCTCACAGCGAGCCGGTTCGTCGCGGCGCCCGGGGGAGCGCGCCTCTATCGCACCGGCGACCGGGCGCGGTGGACCGCGGAGGGGCAGCTCGAATTCCTCGGACGCGTCGATGATCAGGTGAAGATCCGTGGTCAGCGCATCGAACTCGGCGAGATCGAGAGCGTGCTGACCACGCATCCGGACGTCACCTCGGCCGCCACGGCGGTGTGGGACGGCCGGATCGCCGCGTATGTCGTGTCACGGCCGGGCGCCGAACCGGCGGAGGCCACGCTGCTCGCCCACGCGGCGGAGACACTGCCGGACCACATGGTGCCCACGGTCGTCCTGCGGCTCGACGAGCTTCCGCTGAACCCCAACGGGAAGCTCGACCGCGGCCGGTTGCCCGAGCCCGACTTCGGCACCCGCACCGGCAGCCAGGCCCCGCGGACACCCCGAGAAAGTCTCTTTGTCGACTTGTTTGCCGAGCTGCTGCGGCTGCCGTCGGCCGGGGCGGAGGACAGCTTCTTCGCACTCGGCGGGGACAGCATCCTGTCGCTGCAGCTGGTGAGCCGCGCGCGGGACGCGGGCCTGCTCGTGACGCCAAGGCAGGTGTTCGAGAGGCAGACCCCGGCCGGGCTCGCGGAAGTGGCCGAAGCCGCGGCGAGCGCGCCGGCGCCGGACCCTGGTGAGTCCTTCCGGGATCTGCCCCTCACGCCGATCATGCGCGAACTGCTCGACCGCGGTGGGGACCTGCGCCGCTTCGCCCAGCATCGACTGCTCACCACCCCGCCGGGCCTGCGGCGGGACGAACTCGTGCACCTGCTCAGCGTGGTGCGTGACCGGCATCCGATGCTGAACGCGCGACTGGACCGCGCGGCCGGCCGGCTGGTGCTCGAAGGTGGGACGCCGGCGATCACGGTCACCGGACCTCGCGATCCGGACGGGATTTCCCGTGCCCTGCGTGATTCCGTCGCCTGGCTCGACCCGGAACGCGGACAGGTACTGGCCGCGGTCTGGTTCGACGCCGGTGCACAGGAGCCCGGACGGCTGTTGCTCGTCGTCCACCACCTTGTGGTGGACGGGGTGTCGTGGCGCATCCTGATCGACGAGCTGAGCCGCGCCTGGCACGATCCGCATGCTGTTGCGCCGGGCGGCACGCCGATGCCGGCGTGGGCGCGCGCCCTCGCCACGCGCAGCGGGGAGCTGGCCGGTGAACTGGACCAGTGGCGACGGATTCTCGGCGGCCCGGACCCGCTGCTCGGTACCCGTGCACTGACCCGGGACGACACCATGGAGTCGGTGTCGCACCTGGTCACCTCGGTGCCTGCCGACGTGACCGAGCAGCTGCTGATCACCGTCCCCTCGGCCTTCCACGCCCGCACCGACGACGTGCTGCTGACCGCGCTCGGGCTCGCCTTGGGTACCTGGCGCCGTGCGCCGGGTGCGTTGATCGCTTTGGAGGGGCACGGCCGCGAAGACCACTTGGTGCCCGGCGCGGACCTTTCCCGCACTGTCGGCTGGTTCACCAGTCTGTACCCGGCGCGGCTCGATCTGTCCGGCATCGATCTGTCCGCGGCGATGCGCGGGGAGGCGGCGGCCGGGCAGGCGGTGAAACGGATCAAGGAGGATCTGCGTTCGTTGCCGGGCAACGGTTCGGCATTCGGCGTGCTCCGGTATCTCGAAGAGTCCACTGCGGACGTATTGGCGCAGTTTCCGGAGCCGCAGATCGGGTTCAACTACCACGGTCAGGTCGGTGCCGGCCGCGTCGAGGACTTCTCGGTCGCGCCGGAGAGCGGTGCACTCGTTCCGGCGGTCCCGTCCGGGCTGCCGGCGCCCCGGGTGCTGGACCTCAATGCGTCCGTAATGGACGGAGTGCTGCGGATCAGCTGGTCCTGGGTGCGGCCGCTGCTGGCCGAAGACGACGTGCGGGAGATCGCCCGGCTGTTCGGCGACGCGCTCGCCGCGCTGGGCGAACACGTCGAGGGTGGCGCCGGCGGACACACACCGTCCGACGTGGACCTGCTGGACCTCGACCAGGCCGAGATCGACGAATTCGAAGCGGAGTGGGGAACACGATGAGTGCCGACCGGGGACTCGAGGACATCCTGCCGCTGTCGCCGCTGCAGGAAGGACTGCTCTTCCACGCCGAGGAGGCCGCTTCGGCGGGGGACACGGACCCGTACACCGTGCACCTCGCCGTCGACCTGGCAGGCGAGGTGGACGAGCACCGGCTGCGGGAAGCGGCCGTCCGGCTGGTCGCGCGGCACACCGCGCTGCGGTCGTGTTTCCGCCGCCGGAAGAACGGCGAGCCGGTGCAGCTGGTCGTGCGTGCCGTGGAACCGGAGTGGAGTTTCCACGACGTGCAGGACGCCGAGACCGCCGAGGCGATCGCGGCGGCGGATCGGGCCAAGCCGTTCGATCTCAGCAGGCCACCGCTGGTGCGGTTCACGGTGCTGCGGCTGGGATCCGCGCGGCATCGGCTGCTCGTCACGCACCACCACATCGTGCTCGACGGCTGGTCGCTGCCGCTGATCGTGCGTGAACTGCTCGCCCTCTACGAAGGCGCGGAACACACTCTCCCGCGTGCCCGGCCGTACCGGGATTACCTGTCCTGGCTGGCCAGGCAGGACACCGCGAAAGCGATCGACGCGTGGCGCTCGGCTCTGGAAGGCGTCACCGAGCCGACCCTGCTCGGAACCGGCGCCGGAAGCGCCGGCGCACCGGTGGAGATCACCGCCGAACTCGACGAGGCGGAGACCGGACGGCTGACCGCGTACGTCCGGTCGCAACGGCTCACGCTCGCCGGCGTGACACAGGCGGCGTGGGCGCTGGTCCTCGGCCGGCTGACCGGCCGCGCCGACGTCGTGTTCGGCAGCACGGTGTCCGGCCGCCCACCGCAGCTGCGTGGCAGCGAGACCATGCCGGGCCTGTTCGTCACCACCGTCCCGGCACGGTTTCGCATCCCACCCGCGGAGAGCTTCCTCGAACTGGGCTCGCGCACGCAAGCCGAACAAGCGGAACTGCTCGAGCACCAGCACCTCGGCCTGGCCCGGATCCAGCAGGAGACCGGCCACGGCGAACTGTTCGACACGTTGTTCGTGGTCGAGAACTACCCGCTGGAACAGGCCCCGGCCGAGGAGCACGAGGTCACCGTCACCGGTAGCGCGGGCCAGGACGCCACGCACTACCCGCTGACCGTGCTCGTCATCCCCGGACCGCGGCTGCGGCTGCGCGCCAAGTACCAGCCGGGCCGGATCACCGCGGCACGGGCGCAGGCGGCGGTGAACGGCTTGCGGGCAGTGCTCGTCGCGGCACTGTCCGAACCGGAACGGCCCACGGGCGCCCTGGGTCTGCTGGAAGCTGCTGACCGGCAGGCGATGCTTCGGCAGAGCCGGACCGAACCGCCGGCCCTCGGCGAAACCACGGTGCGAGACCGCTTCGCCGCCCAAGTCCGGCAAACCCCGCAGGCTCCGGCGGTGCACCTGCCCGGCGGCGACTTCTGGACTTACGCCGAACTCCAGGCCCGCGCCGAACGGGTCGCGGGTGCGCTCGTCTCGCGGGACGTCGGCCCGGGCGACCTGGTCGCGATCGCCCTGCCCCGGACACCGGAACTGATCGCGGTGCTGCTCGGCGTGCTGACTGCCGGGGCGGCCTACCTGCCGCTGGATCCGGAACATCCGGCAGAACGGCTCGCGTTCACCTTCGCCGACGCACGTCCACGGTTGCTCATCTCCGACCGGGAACTCGCCGGCGACCTCCCCGCTGTGGCGCCGGAAGCGCTCGACGGTCCGGTGGGGTCCAGCCTCGTGCGGCCGGTGCTGCCCGGGCATCCGGCCTATGTCATCTACACCTCCGGATCGACCGGCGTGCCCAAGGGCGTGGTCATCAGCCAGCGCAACCTGGCCGGCCTGGCTGCCTGGGCGGCGGCCGAGTTCGGCCGCGACGGGCTCGGCCGGGTGCTCGCCGCCACCTCGCTGACCTTCGACGTGTCGGTCTTCGAGATCTTCGGGCCGCTGCTCTGCGGCGGTTCGGTCGAGCTGGTGCGGAACCTGCTCGAACTCGCCGAGCACCCGGGCCGCAGCTGGGAATTCGACCTGGTCAGCGGTGTTCCGTCGGTTGTCGAAGTGGTACTCGACGAGCCCGCGGTAGACCTGCGCGCACGGACGATCGTGCTGGCCGGGGAAGCCTTTCCCAGGGAGTTGTTCGCCCGGTTGCGGGACCGGCTGCCCGCCGCGCGGATCGGCAACATCTACGGTCCGACCGAGGCGACTGTGTACGCCACGGCATGGTTCGGCGACGACCCCGAAGGCGCGCCGCCGATCGGGCGTCCGATCGAGGGCGCCTGCGCTCACGTGCTGGACAGTTCGCTGTCGCCGGTCCCGCCCGGGGTGCCGGGGGAGCTGTACCTCGGCGGACAGGGGGTGGCCGACGGCTACCTGCGTCGCGCAGGACTCACCGCACAACGGTTCGTCGCCGACCCGTTCGGGCCGCCGGGCGCGAGGCTGTACCGCACCGGGGACCTGGCACAGTGGACCGCCGACGGCCAGATCGACTACCTCGGCCGGCTGGACGACCAGGTCAAGGTCCGTGGTTTCCGGGTCGAGCCGGGCGAGGTGGAATCCGCACTGCTGAGCCACCCCGCGGTGCGCCGGGCAGTCGTTCTCGCAGACGGCGGAGGCAGCCTCACCGCGTTCGTCGTGGCGGACCAGCCGGTGGCCGAACGTGATTTGCTCGCCACGGTCGCGGATCGGGTGCCGTCCTACCTGGTCCCGTCCACAGTGGAACAGCTCGCCGAGCCGCCGTTGACCGCGAGCGGCAAGCTGGACCGCAAGGCGCTCGCCGCGCGGCCCAAAACTGCTTCCGTCACGCGCGCACCGCGCACGCCGCAGGAGGAAGTGCTGGCGGGCTTGTTCGCCGAACTCCTGGGAGTCGGCGAGGTCGGGATCGATGACGACTTCTTCACCCTCGGCGGACACTCGCTCCTGGTGGTCCGCCTGATCGGCCGGGTCCGCGCAGTGTTCGGAGTGGACCTTCCGGTTCGCGAGGTCTTCGACCACCCGAGCGTTGCCGCGCTGGCTGCGAGGCTCGGCGAAGGTGATCCGGCGCGGCCGCCGTTGCGACCCGCGGCGCGGCCGGAGGTGATTCCGCTGTCCTACGCGCAGCAGCGCCTGTGGTTCCTGGACCGGCTCGGCAACGCCGGGGCCGCATACAACATCCCACTCGTCGCGCGCATGCGGGGAAGCCTGGACATTCCCGCGCTGCGGGCGGCGCTGGGCGACGTGGCTGCGCGCCACGAGAGCCTGCGTACCGTCTTCGCCGAGTCCGGAGAGACGGCTCGGCAGGTGATTCTCGACGAGGCGCGACCCGAGCTGGTCGAACAGGAATGCCAGACCGGTCTGGACGCCGCGCTGTCCGAAGTGGTCCGGTACGAGTTCGACCTTTCCGCGGAAATCCCCTTGCGGGCATGGGTGTTGCGGGTGGCGGCGGAAGAATCCGTCGTGGTGCTGCTCGTGCACCACATCGCCGCGGACGAGTGGTCGGCCGGCCCGCTGCTGGGTGACCTTGCCACCGCGTACGGCGCGCGAGTCTCCGGCACCGTTCCGAGCTGGACACCGCTGCCGGTGCAGTACGCGGACTACGCGCTGTGGCAGCGGGAACTGCTCGGCTCCGAGGGTGACCCCGGCAGCCTGCTGGCGAGCCAGACTTCGTACTGGCGAAAGACCCTGGCCGAGCTTCCCGACGAACTCCCGCTGCCGAGAGACCGGCCGCGCCCGGCCGTGCCGACCTACGGCGGTGGCTCGGTGCCGTTCCACTTCCCCGCCGAGACCCACCGGCGAGCACGAAAACTCGCCGCGGACGCGGGTGCGACGGTGTTCATGGTGCTGCAGGCCGGAGTAGCCGGTCTGCTGTCCCGGCTCGGCGCCGGTGACGACATCCCGCTGGGCTGCCCGGTGGCCGGTCGCGGGGACGGCGCGTTGGACGGGCTGGTCGGGTTCTTCGTGAACACGCTGGTGCTGCGTACCGACGTTTCCGGCGATCCTTCGCTGCGGTCACTGGTGTCCCGGGTGCGGGAGACCAACCTCGGCGCGTTCGCCAACCAGGACGTGCCCTTCGAGCGGCTGGTCGAACTGGTGAACCCGGAGCGCTCGCTGTCGCGGCATCCGCTGTTCCAGGTCGGCGTCACCTATGAACATCGCGCGCGGCCGCTGCCTGGCCTGCCGGGGCTCGAAGTCGAGCCGGTCGCCGCACGCACTGGTGCGGCGAAGTTCGACCTGACCTTCTCCTTCGTGGAATCGCCGGACGGTGTCCACGGCAGCCTGAACTACAGCACCGACCAGTTCGACCAGGCCACCGCGGAACGCATCGCGCGCAGCCTGACGACGTTCCTCGGCCGTGCGCTCACCGAGCCGAACTCCCCGTCAGGACGCTGGGACGTCCTGGACGAGAGCGAACGCCGTGACCTTCTCGTCCGGAGGAATGAAACTGCCCGCGCGGTACCGGATGTGACGCTGCCCGTGCTGTTCGAGGCCTTCGCGAAGTCCACTCCGGACACTGCTGCTGTCGAGAGTGATGAAGGCACCCTCAGCTACGCGGACCTGAACGCGGCGGCCAACCGGCTGGCGCGGGCATTGGTGGCACGGGGAATTGGGCCCGAGGACAAGGTCGCAGTCGCGCTTCCCCGCTCTCCCCAGGCCGTCGTTGCCGCACTGGCGACCATGAAGGCCGGCGGAACGTACCTTCCGGTCGATCCGGCGTATCCGGCGGAACGGATCAGCTACCTGCTGTGGGACGCCGAGCCCGCGGCGGTGGTCACCGCGTCCGGGATCGAGCTGCCCGAGGTGGCCCCGGCACTCGTGCTCGACGATCCGGAGTCAGCGGCCTGGATCGCCGGCCTGCCCGGCACCGACCTCACTGACGCCGATCGCCGGTCACCACTGCGACCGTCCAATTCTGCTTACGTGATCTACACTTCCGGCTCGACCGGCCGGCCGAAGGGCGTCTTGGTCACCCACGGTGGGGTGCCGAGCCTGGCCGAGACCATGCGCCGGGAATTCGGTGCCGGACCGGGTTCGCGGGTGCTGCAGTTCGCTTCGCTGAGCTTCGACACGGCGATGTGGGAGATCGGCATGGCCCTGCTGACCGGCGCCACGCTGGTGTTCGCCGGCGAGGAGGACCGGCTCGGTGACCGGCTGGCCGCGTTCGTCCGAGAGCACCGGATCACCCACCTGACCCTGCCACCCGCCGCGCTCGCCGCGGTCACCACCGGATTCGCCCACGAGACGACGCTGATCGTCGCCGGGGAGGCCTGTGGCCCGGACCTGGTCGACCGGTTCGCCGGTGCGCACCGGATGTTCAACTCCTACGGTCCCACCGAGACGACCGTGGACATCACGCTGAGCCGCTGCCGGCCGGAGTCCGCGACGACCCGGGTGCCGATCGGGCTGCCGGTGGACAACACCGTGGTGTACGTCCTCGACGAGTTCCTGCGTCCGGTCCCGCCCGGGGTCGTCGGGGAGCTGTACGCAGGCGGCTTCGGCCTGGCGCGGGGCTATCTCGAACGACCGAGCCTGACCGCGAGCCGATTCGTGCCGGATCCCTTCGGCCGCGCCGGTGCACGGCTCTACCGCACGGGCGACCTGGTGCGCTGGAACAACTCCGGTGAGCTGGAGTACGTCGGCCGCTCCGACGGCCAGGTCAAGATCCGCGGCTTCCGGGTGGAACTCGGGGAGATCGAAGCGGTGCTGTCCCGGCATCCGGCGGTGGTGAGCTGTGCGGTGATCGACCGCGAGGACACGCCGGGTGAACGGCGGCTGGCCGCCTACGTGGTCGGCTCGGCCGATCCGGCGGACCTGCGCGCGTACCTGTCGGGCGCGTTGCCCAGCTACCAGGTGCCTGCCTCAATCACCGTGCTCGACGCGCTGCCCCTTACTCCGCACGGCAAACTCGACCGTGCTGCGTTGCCTGCGCCGCGCTACGAATCGAGCGGTGAAGCGGCGCGTGAGGGCATCGAGGAGCTGCTGGCCGGTCTCTTCGGCGAGGTGCTGGGGATTCCGGCACCGAGTGCGCGGGAGAGCTTCTTCGACCTGGGTGGTCACTCGCTGCTGGCGACGCGGCTGCTTTCGCGCATCCGTACGGTGCTCGGCTGCGAGATCCCGCTGCGCGAGCTTTTCGACAATCCGACCGTCGCCGGGCTCGCCGCCGCGCTCGGAGCGGCGGCGGAAGGCAGGCCCGCGGCGACGGCGATGGTGCGGCCGAAGGAGCTGCCCCTGTCGTTCGCCCAGCAGCGGTTGTGGTTCTTCGACCGGCTGCACGGACCGGATGCGACCTACAACATTCCGCTCGCGGCAAGGTTCACCGGACCGCTCGACCCGGCTGCACTCCGGACCGCGCTGAACGACGTGGTAATGCGACACGAAAGCCTGCGTACGGTCTTCGAAGAGACCCAGCAGCGCATCCTGTCCGAAGTGGACGTCCCGTGGGTTTTCGAAGACATCAGCGAGGACGAAGTGGCCGCGAAGGTCCGGGAGGAGGCGCAGTACTGTTTCGCGCTCGGTACGGAGATCCCGATCCGCGCGAAGCTGCTCCGCGTCGCTGCCGACGACCACGTGCTGGTGTTGCTGGTCCACCACATCGCCTCCGACGAATGGTCGACCGCGCCGCTGCTGCGGGACCTCGGCCAGGCCTACGAACGACGAAAGGCAGGGCAGGCTCCCGACTTCACGCCGCTGCCGGTGCAGTACGCGGATTACGCGCTGTGGCAACGCGAGCTGCTCGGCGACGAACACGACCCGGAGAGCCTGTTCTCCCGCCAGCTGGCCTTCTGGCGCAACGCGCTGGCCGACCTTCCCGAAGAACTACCGGTGCCGCGTGACCGGCCCCGCCCGGCAGTAGCCGACAGTCGCGGTGGCGCAGTGCCGTTCGCGCTCGATGAGGACACCAGCCGGGGGCTGCGGGAGCTTGCGGCGGACGCCGGCGCGAGCCTGTTCATGGTGCTGCAAGCCGCGATCGCCGGATTGCTGCGGGCATTCGGTGCGGGCACCGACATCCCGCTCGGCGTGCCGGTCGCCGGACGTACCGACGAAGCTTTCGACGATCTGGTGGGCTTCTTCGTCAACACGCTGGTGCACCGCTGTGACGTCAGCGGGGACCCGGAATTCACCGAACTCGTACGCAGGGTCCGGGAGGGCAGCCTCGCCGCCTACGCGCACCAGGACGTGCCGTTCGAACGCGTGGTGGAGGCCGTCGGCGCGCAGCGTTCCCTCGCGCGGCATCCGCTGTTCCAGGTCATGGTCGTGCACCAGCATCGTGGGAACGAGCAGTTCGGGTTGCCCGGGGTGGAAACCGCCTCCGTGCCCGCGCCCGACGAAGTCGCCCGCTTCGACCTGACGTTCATGTGCACCGACCACCGCGATGGCGTCATCACCGGTGCCGTCAACTACCGCACCGCGCTGTTCGACACGGCCACCGCGCAGCGGCTCGCCCGCGCTCTGGAGCGCTTCTGCGTCAGCGTGGTGAGCGCGCCGAGCACCCGGCTGAGCCGGATCGACGTGCTGGGCGAGAACGAGCGGCGGCGGCTGCTGAGCCTCGGCGACGGTGGCCCGATCCCCGCGGCGGAAACGTTCCCCGACCTGTTCGCCGCACAGTCCGCCCGTACGCCGGACCAGCCGGCCCTCGTCTGCGACGACACGGAACTCGCCTACGCCGAGCTGACCGCGCGCGTCAGCCGGTTGGCCCGGGCACTCATCGACGCCGGCGCGGGACCGGACCGGGTGGTCGCGGTGATGTTGCCGCGGACTGCGGACATGATCGTCGCGCTGCTGGCGGTACTCCAGTCCGGTGGCGCATACCTGCCGATCGACCCGGACTACCCGGACGAGCGGATCACCGTGATGCTCGAGGACGCCGCGCCGGTCGCGCTGGTCACCGTCGCGGACCTGACCACCCGGACCGCCGGCGCGCTCCCGCGGTTGGTGCTGGACGGCGACGACCGGGAGCGGATCGCCGCCTACCCGGCTGAGCCGGTCGGCGACGCGGAACGGCTCGCCCCGCTACACGCCGGGCATCCGGCGTACGTGATCTACACGTCCGGTTCGACCGGCACGCCCAAGGGCGTGATCGTGCCGCACGAGGGCGTGGTCAAGCTGCGTGAGCTGCAGAACCACGTGTACCGGCCGGGTCGGCGGACCCGCATGCTGCACTTCGTATCGCTCAGCTTCGACCTGGCCTTCTGGCAGATGATGGTGCCGCTGGTGTCCGGGGGCACGCTCGTGCTCGCGCCCTCCGACGTCCGCGTGCCGGGGGAGCAGTTCACCGAGTACCTGCGACGGCACGAGGTGAACGTGGTGAACGTGCCGCCGTCGTTCATCGGCGCGCTGCCCGCCGGATGCGAGCTGCCCCCGGAAGCGACGCTCGCGGTCGGCGCGGAGCGGATGCCCGCCGAGCTGACCGAACGGTTCGCCGGACGGCCGCTGATCAACTTCTACGGGCCGACCGAGGCCACCGTGAACGCGACCACCTGGCTGCGGAGTCCGGAGTGGACACCGGGGCCGGTGCCGATCGGCCGTCCCGACCCCGGGGTACGGGCATATGTGCTCGACGAATTCCTCCGGCCGGTCCCGTCCGGCGTGGCGGGCGAGCTGTACCTCGGTGGGTCCGGGCTGGCGCGCGGCTACCTCGGCCGTCCGGGGCTGACGGCGGACCGGTTCGTGGCCGACCCGTTCGGTCCGCCCGGTTCCCGGCTCTATCGCACCGGTGACCGCGTCCGCTGGCTGGCCACCGGCAACCTGGACTTCCTCGGGCGCACCGACGACCAGGTCAAGATCCGCGGCTTCCGGATCGAACCGGGCGAGGCCGAAGCCGCGCTCGCGGCGTTGCCCGCCGTCGCGCAAGCGGTCGTGCTGGTGCGGGAGGACCAGCCGGGTATTCGCCGGCTCGCCGGGTACGTGGTGCCCGCCGGAGAGGCCACTGTGGACGGTGCCACGCTGCGCCGCGAGCTGGCCGCGGTACTGCCGGACTACCTCGTCCCTGCCGCGATCGTGGTGCTGGACGCGCTGCCGGTGACCACCAACGGAAAGGTGGACCGCGCGGCGCTGCCGGCCCCGGACTTCACCGGACGCGACGGGGGCCGTCCGCCGGCGCCGGGCGCCGAGCAGGCACTGGCGGCGGTGTTCGCGGATCTGCTCGGCGTGGCCTCGGTCAGCGCGGACGACGACTTCTTCGCCCTCGGCGGCGACAGCATCGTCTCGATCGGGCTCACCAGCCGTGCCCGGGAAGCCGGGCTGCGGATCACCCCGCGTCAGGTGTTCGAGGGCCGGACGGTGGCCGGGATCGCCGAACTGGCGGCGGAAGTGACAGCCGAACCCGCGGCGGAACCGGCGGATGCGGCGGTCGGCCCGGTCGCGGCGACACCGATGCTGCGGCGGTTCACCGAACGTGGCCCGATGCCCGCCCGGTTCGCCCAGTCGATGCTGCTGCGAGTCCCGGCCGGGACGAGCATCGAGCGGCTGCGACAGGTCCTCGACGCGCTGCTGGACCGGCACGACCTCCTGCGTGGCCGGCTTTCCGGCGACCGGCTGGAGGTCCGTCCGATCGGTGCCGTCCGGGCGGCCGACGTTCTCACTGCCGGAGAGACCGGGCGTATGGCCGACGAGGCCCGGCAGGCTTACGACGAGCTGTCCCCAAAGCGAGGTGACCTGATCCGCGCGGTGTGGTTCGACGGCGGTCCGGACGAACAAGGGCGGCTGCTGCTCGTCGTGCACCACCTCGCGGTCGACGGTGTTTCCTGGCGCATCATCAGCGCCGACCTCGCCCGAGCGTGGAAATCGGGTGCGCTGCTGCCTCGTACGGGCACGTCCGTGCGTACCTGGGCGGCCGGGCTGACCGAAAGCGCGGCACACCGGGACGGCGAAATCGAACTGTGGCAGGACACGCTGCGGGCTGGCGGCAGGACCTTCGGGGACCGGGACCTCGACCCGGCAGTGGACACCGTCGCGACCATGGGCCGCCATTCGGTGACGCTGCCGCCGGACCTCACCGAGCCCTTGCTCACCGAGGTGCCCGCGGCTTTCCACGCCGGCATCAACGAGGTACTCCTCGGCACGCTGGCGGTCGCGTTCGCGGCGTGGCGGCGCGGCCGCGGCGGCCTGCTCGTGGAGATGGAGGGGCACGGCCGGGAAGAACAGGTCGTCGCGGGTGCGGACCTGGCGCAGACCGTCGGCTGGTTCACCAGCGTTTTCCCGGTGGCCGTCGCAGTTTCCGACGAGGAAGTCGACGACGCGCTGAACGGCGGTCCGGCCTTGACCGCGGTGGTGAAGCGGGCCAAGCAACGGTTGCGTGCCATTCCCGACGGCGGAATCGGCTTCGGCCTGCTGCGGTACCTGCGCGGCGCGCTGGCCGACCTGCGTACCCCGCGATTCGGCTTCAACTACCTCGGCCGGTTCGGCACCGGGGGCAGCGACGAACCGTGGACGCCCGCGCCCGAGGCCGTCGCACTCGGTGGTGCGCTGTCCCCGGACATGGCGCTGGAACACGTTCTGGAGCTGAACGCGCTGACCCAGGACCGGGAAACCGGACCGGAGCTGGTCGCGCAATGGTCGTTCGCGTCCGGGATCCTCGGCGAGGACGAGATCGCCGACCTCGCCGGGAAGTGGTTCGCCGTCCTGCGGAACCTCGTCGAGAACCGCACGGCCGACCACGGGCACAGCCCCGCGGACTTCCCGCTCGTACCACTCGGTCAGTCCGATGTGGACGATCTGGATACCCGGTTCCCCGCGGTCGACGTCTGGCCGCTGACGCCGTTCCAGCGTGACCTGTTCGAGGAGGCGGAGACCGGTCCGGCCGGACACGCTGTCGGCACCATCCAGCTCGTGCTCGACTTCGACGGCGACGTGGATCCCGGGCGCCTGCGTGAGGCGGCGGCCGCGTTCCTGCGGCGGCAGCCGAACCTGCGCACCGCGTTCACGCGCACGGCGAGTGGCGTGCCGGTCGCTGTCGTGCACGCCGATCCGCCGCTGCCGTGGCGAGAGGCCGACGACGTGGTTCTCGAAGAGCGAGCACGTCCGGTCGCGCTCGACCAAGCGCCACCGCTGCGGTTCGTGTTCAGCCCGGTGCAGCGGCGGCTCGTCCTCACCTCGCACCATGTCCTGCTCGACGGGTGGTCCACGTCGCTGGTGATCGCGGAACTCCTCGCCGGTTACCGGGGCGAGGAGGTGCCGCGGGCCCGGCCGTACCGTGACTTCCTCCACTGGCGCCGTGACGGTGCCGAGGAAGCCTGGCGTGACCAGCTCGTCGGGCTGCCCGGGCCGACGCTGGTGGCCCCGGACGCCCCGCGGGTCCTGTCCCGGGTGCCCGACCGGCTGGTGGGGGAGCTGAGCGAAGAAGCGACGGCGCGGCTCAGCGACCGCGCCCGCGCCGCCGGGGTCACGCTGAGCACCGCGGTCCAGGCCGCGTGGGGCAGCTGGCTCAGCGAACGGACCGGGCGGGCCGACGTGGTCTTCGGCGCCGTGGTGTCCGGCCGTCCGGCGGACCTGCCGGGTGCGGACCGCACGCCGGGCCTGTTCGTGAACACCGTGCCGGTGCGCGTGCGGTCCGGCTCGCTCGCCGAACTGCACGCCGCCCAGGTGGCCATGCTCGACCACCACCACGCCGACGTCCGCCGGATCGCCGAACTCGCCGGGTACGAACGGCTTTTCGACACCGTGGTGCTGTTCGAGAACTTCCCTGCCGGTGGCGGCGCGGCGCCGGAAACAGAGCCGCGCGTGGCCGGCGTCGGCGGATGGGACAACCTGCCGTACCCGCTCACCTTGTGGGTCACCCCGGGCCGTCGGCTGCATCTGCGGCTCGGCTACCGCGGTGACGTTTTCACCGAGGCGCAGGCGCGGGCCGTACTGGATCGGTTGTGTGACCTGCTCGATTGACGGGATGCCGGGTTTACGATTAGGTAAGGCTCGCCTTATCGATGGACTTGGGAGCGACGATGGTGCTGCAGCGGGACGTGTCGAGAAGAGCCGTGCTGACCGGCGCGCTGGGGGCTCTGGGCACCCTCGGCCTCGCCGCCTGCGGCAGCGGCGGCGGGGACGCGGCGGCGCCGGCCGGGGCGACCAGGAAGGTCACCACCGACCTCGGCGAGATCGAGGTGCCGCTGAACCCGGGCAAGGTGGTCGCCGCGGACTTCTACCCGCCGTTCATCCTGCAGGACCTGGGCATCACGCCGGCCGGGGTGTGCGAGTACACCGCCGAACTCGTGCACCCGGCCTACCGGAACCTGCTGTCGCTGCCGAAGATCGGCCCGAACGGCCAGCCGAACGTGCAGGAGATCGCCAAGCTCGCCCCGGACCTCGTGGTGTCCATGACGTACCAGTCCGGCCGCTCGCGGATGCAGCCGGTCTACGACCAGCTCCAGGCGGTCGCCCCCACGATCGTGCTGCTGTCGAGCAACCAGGCCAAGTTCTGGCGCGAGTGCGCGGACCGGCTCGCGCCGATGATCGGGAAGGACGCCGAGGGCAAGAAACTGCGCGCGGCCTACGAGGGCAAGATCGCCGACATCAAGAAGCAGCGCGCGAGCCGGCTGGCCGGGCACAAGTGGGCCTACATCTCGCAGGGCAACAACTCCGGCACCTGGACGCTGAACATGGCCGGTTCCGCCCTCGGTGGGGTGCTGGCCGACGCGGGGGTCCAGTTCGGCAAGGCGGCCGCCGGGCAGAGCAAGAACGGCCAGGAGTTCTCCTACGAGCAGTTCAGCGAGATCGCCGACTGCGACGTGATCGTCTACCCGGTCACCTACGACGGCAAGCCGCGCCAGCCGGTGCAGGCAGTACTGGACCAGTCCACCTTCCGCGAGCTCCCCGCGGTCAAGGCGGGCCGGCTGCACCCGATGCCGAACTACAGCGTGGCCTCCTACCGGATCGCCACCGACGCGCTGGCCGACGTCGACAAGATCCTCGCGGGGCTGTAGGTGGACAAAGCCGACCTCCGCCTGCTGGCCTCGTGCGTACGCGAGCACCGCGGCCCGGTGCTCGTCTCGATCCTCGCCGGCCTGGTGTTCCAGGGCGCCTCGATCGTCCTGCCCGACCTGATCAAACAGGGCCTCGACGAGGGGGTCGTCGCGGGCGACCGCGGTTCGCTCGTGGTCTGGGCGCTGATCATCCTCGGCATGACACTGGTGTCGGTGGGCGGGCTGATCGGCATGCTGTGGTCGGCCGTCACGTACTCGACCACGGCCGCCGGGCAGCTGCGGGAAAGGCTGCTCGAGCACGTGCTGACGCTGGACCGCGCGGCCGAGCAATTCGGTGCCGGGGATCTGGCCATCCGCGGGACGCGGGACGTCGACGCGGTCCGCGCGTGGCTGGCCGGGATCGCGTCACTGGTGTCCGGGGCCTGCGGGTTCGTCGCGATCGTGGTGGCGATCGCGCTGCTCGACCCGCTGCTGGCGGTCGTCGGTCTCGCGATGGTTCCGCTGATCGCGGTCGCGAGCGTGTTCTACCCGAAGCGGATGTCCGCGGTGAACGCGGATCTCTCGGCCGCGCACGGCCGTCGCGCGGACGCGGTGGAGAACCTGCTGACGGGGGCGGAATCCGTACGCGGGCTCGGTGCCGAACGAGTACTGGTCGACGCGCACCACCGGGACAGCGCCGAGGTCACCGCGCACACCTTCCGGGTGGCGCGGGTCGCGGCGGACTGGGCGGCGCTGGCGCCGTTCATCCCGGCCGCCGGTACCGCGATCGGCCTCGCGGTCGGCGGGCCCGCGGTGGCGTCCGGCACGCTGAGCATCGGCGGGCTGGTCGCGTTCACCACGTGGATGACCATGCTGTCGGGCTGGGTCGGCATGCTGACCATGCGGTTCAACCAGATCGTGCAGGCGAGGACCGCGGCCCGGCGGATCACCGAAGTACTGCGCACGGAACCGGCCGTGCGCGAACCGGAGCAGCCGGTCGCGCTGCCCGCGCGCGGCGAACTGGAGCTGCGCGGGGTGGACCTGCCCGGCGACGTGCTGTCCGAACGCGTGGCGCCCGGTGAGTTCGTCGCGGTCACCGGGCCGCTGGGCTCCGGCAAGACCCGGCTGACCCGATTGCTGTGCCGGCTGGACGATCCGGCGCGGGGCGAGGTCCGTTACGGCGGGGTGGACCTCCGCTCCGCCGAGCTGGCCGAGGTACGGCGGCGGATCACCTACGTCCCGCAGCGGCCGGCCATGGTGTCCGGCACGATCGCCGAAAACCTGGCGCTCGGACAGCCCGGCTGCACGCTCGGCGAACTGCGGGCGGCCTGCCGGGCCGCCGCGATCGACGCCGAGTTCGAGTCCTTTTCGGACGGTTACGAAACAGCCGTCGGCGAACGCGGCGGCACGCTGTCCGGCGGGCAGCGCCAACGGCTCGCGCTGGCCAGAGGGATGCTGGCCGGTGGCGAAGTCCTCGTGCTCGACGACGTGACTTCCGCGGTGGACATCGCCACCGAACGCACCATGCTGACGAACCTGCGTTCGTGGGCGACCGAAACCCGCACCACCGTGGTGTTCGCCACGCATCGCGACGCCGTGCTCGAGGAGGCCGACCGGGTGCTGACGCTGCCCAGCCGGACGCTGGTACCCGCCGGAGCCGTCGATGGCTGAGCCGACTGTGGTGCTGGAAGAAGCGCCGTCGCAACAACATCTGCGTGCCCGGGCATGGCCGTACCTGCGCCCGCACCGGCGGCTGATCGTGCTCGCGATCGTGGTCACCGCACTGTCCACTTTGGCGCTCGCGCTGATCCCGCCGGCAATCGGCTGGGTCACCGACGTCGTGCTCGCCGGGGACCGCGCCGGAATGCTGTGGGCCGCGCTCGCCGTACTCGGGCTCGCGGTAGCACGCATGGCCTTGCTGCGGGCGTCGGAAATCCTGCTCGTCCGCGCCGGTGAACGCGTGGTGCGGCAGCTGCGCGAACTCGTGGTCGAACGGCTGGCGGCGACCGCGTTACGGTTCCTGGAACGGCACCGCACCGGCGACCTGCTGCGGCGGGTCACCAGCGAGATGTCCGACCTGGCCGGATTCGTCCGCTCGGACCTGCCGGACCTGCTCGCCGTGGTCGGCTACCTGGTCTTCTCCACGATCGTCCTGCTGCTGTACTCGGTTCCGCTGACCTTGGTGCTGGCGCTGGTCTTCCTGCCCGCGACGGTCTGGCTGCTGCGCTCGTTCAAACGAGCCGCGGCACCCGCCTTCGCCGCCCAGGCCGCCCGGCAGGCGGAAGCGGCGGCGACCTACCGGGAAGGCACCGAGGCGCGCGAGCTGCTGCAGACCACGGGCGCCCAAGGCGTGCTCGGCGAGCGGCTGGCCGAGGACCACCGCCGACTGGTCGACGCGGCCCGGCACGCGCAACGGGTCGCCTTCCGCAGCAGCGCGGTCACTGTCGTCCAGGGCGCGGCGGACGCGGTCATGCTGGTCGCGGCAGGCTTGCTGGCGGTGTACGGAGTGATCAGCGTCGGGACTGTCGTGGTCTTCGTGCTCGCCATGCGCCAGCTGTTCAGCTCGGTCACGCAGCTGACCCAGCTGCTCACGCAGATGCAGACGTCCCGTACCGCTTTTGCACGGCTGCTCAACCTGCTGAGCGCGACGTCGGACGTGCCTGAGCCGGTGAAGACGGACGCACCGAGCACGCCGCGGCGTGGCGAGCTGAGCGCGGACAGCGTGTGCTTCTCCTACACCGAAGAGGCGCAGGTGCTGCACGACGTGGTGGTGCATTTCCCGAGCGGGGACCGCGCGGCGCTGGCCGGGCCGACCGGATCCGGCAAGACGACGTTGTCGAAGCTGCTGTCCGGGCTGTACCGCCCGGCTGTGGGCCGGATCCGTTACGCCGGAACCGATCTGGTCGACATCCCGCCTGCCGAACTGCGGGAGCGGATCGTGCTCGTGCCCCAGCAGGTCCACCTGGTCACCGGCAGCCTCGCGGACAATCTCGCGCTGGTGCCGGGAAATCCGGGCCGGGACGAGCTGTCCCGCGCGGTCGGCGCACTGGAGCTGGAGGACTGGGTCGCCGGGCTCGAAGCCGGGCTGGACACCGACCTCGGCGCGCGCGGCGCCCGCTTGTCGGCGGGCGAACAGCAGCTGGTGGCCTTGCTGCGGGCCGCGTTGCTGGATCCGGCCGTGCTGATCCTGGACGAGGCGACCGCCGACATCGACCCGTCGACCGCGGCACGCATCGAAACCGCGATCGACCGGCTGCGCGGGGACCGCACGCTCATCGTGATCGCGCACCGCCCGGCCACGATCGCGCGCATGCGCACGGTGATTTCGTTGCGGGAAGGCAGGATCGAAGAACGGAGTGCCGGCTGATGACGTGGGCCGTTGGCGAGTTCAGCCAGGAAGAGGACCGTTACGCCGAAGTGCTGCGACGGCAGTGGAGCAGTGACACGCTGCGGGGGATCTACCGGGACGCCTACGGCGCGGACTATCCGGAGGAGGCCGACCCGTTCGGCTTCGTCACGCGGACGGACCTGGTCCGCATCGCCGAGCTCTGCGGGCACGTGCGCGGCAGGCGGCTCGCGGACCTGGGCTGCGGCCGTGGTGGTCCGGGCCTGGAGGTGGCGCGTGCGCTGGGCACGTCCCTGTCCGGGGTCGACGTGGTGGAAGCCGCGGTGCTCGAAGCCCGCACCCGGGCCTCGGCGCACGAGCCGGCCACCGACGCCCGGTTCGAGGTCGGCAGCTTCGAGGCGACCGGGCTGGGGACCGGCTCGTGCGCCGCGGTGATGAGCGTGGACGCGCTGTGGATGGTCTGGGACAAGCCGGCCGCGTTCGCCGAAGTCACCCGGATCCTGGAACCGGGCGGGCACTTCGTGTTCACCACCTGGGAACCGGCCTACCTGGACCACCGCGCACTGCTGTCCGAAGCCGGTTTCGAGGTGCTCGTGCACGAGGAAACCCCGGCCTGGCTGAGCCGCCAGCTCGCCGTCTACCGCGGAATCCTTTCCCACCGCCGGGAACTGGCCGGCGAAATGGGCCAGACCGCGGCCGCGACGCTGATCGCGGAGGCACGCGAGACGCGTTCGGTGCTGGCCACGACCCCACGCGTGCTGGTGGCGGCGAAGAAAGGAGCGGAGAGCTCCGGCCTCAGTCGCCGACCGCGTCGATCCCGCGCTTGACGATCAGCGGATCCGGCGCGCCGACCACGGCGGCGTCCTTGCCGGGGTAGTCGAACCGCGCCAGGAAGTGGCGCATGGCGTTGACCCGGGCGCGCTTCTTGTCATTGCTCTTGACCGTGGTCCAGGGCGCCCAGTCGGTGTCGGTGCGGCGGAACATCGCTTCCTTGGCTGCGGTGTAGTCGTCCCACTTGTCCAGTGACCGCAGGTCCATCGGCGACAGTTTCCACTGGCGCACCGGATCGACCTGGCGGATGATGAACCGGGCCCGCTGCTCGGCCCTGGTCACCGAGAACCAGAACTTGGTGACCGTGATCCCGCTCTCCACCAGCATCCGCTCGAACACCGGTGCCTGGTGCATGAACTGCTCGTACTGCTCGGGCGGGCAGAATCCCATCACCCGCTCGACACCGGCCCGGTTGTACCAGGACCGGTCGAACAGCACCATCTCCCCCCCCCCGGTCGGCAGGTGCTGGACGTAGCGCTGGAAGTACCACTGGTGGGTCTCGCGGTCGCTGGGTTTGCCGAGTGCGACCGTGCGCGCGTACCGCCCGCCGATCTCCAGCCGGTCGATGTATTCGCGCACGTCCTCGAGCATGCGCGCGAGACCAGGCGTGGAAGGTGAACACCGGATGTCCGCCTAGGATCCACGGACGGGACGAGAAGGAGGTGGCCGTGCTCTTCCGGCAGCTGGAGTACCTGGTCGCGCTGGCGGGGGAGCGGCATTTCGCCCGGGCCGCGCAGCTGTGCGGGGTCTCCCAGCCGTCGCTGTCCGAGGCGATCCGCAAGCTGGAGGAGGAGCTGGCGGTGCCGCTGATCCGGCGGGGCAGGCGGTTCGGCGGGCTGACCCCGGAGGGGGACCGGGTCGTCGCGTGGGCACGGCAGATCCTCGCCGACCGTGACGCGCTGCTGACCGAGGTCGGGGCGATGCGGACCGGGCTGACCGGACGGCTGCGCATCGGCACCGTGCCCAGCGCCGCGGTGACCGCGCCCCGGCTGATCGAATCGCTGCGCACCGTGCACCCGCTGCTCACCGCCGACGTCGCCTCGGACCTGACGTCGGTGAGCATCGTCGAACGGCTCCGCGACTTCTCCCTGGACGCCGCGCTGACCTACCTCGACGACGAGATGCGCGCCGAGTTCCGGGTGCGCACGCTCTACCAGGAGCGCTACATCCTGCTGGTGTCCGCCGACCGCGCCACGTCGCTGGGGCCGGTGGCGTCCTGGGCGGAAGCCGCCGCGCTCCCGCTGTGCCTGCTGACCCCGGCGATGCGCGGCAGGCGGATGATGGACGCCTGCTTCGCCGAGGCCGGGGCCGCGCCGGTGGCCGAGGTCGAGACCGACTCGTTCGCGACCGTGCTCGCGCACGTGGCGAGCGGGCGTACCGCCGGGGTGGTGCCGCCGGCCTGGCTGCACGCGCTGGGCATCCCCGCGGGCGTGCGGGCGGTGCCGCTGACCGCGCCCTCGAAGCCGGTGGAGATCGGATTGGTGGTGCGCGCCCGGGACCCGCTGCCGCCCGCGGTGCAGGCGCTGCTCTCCGCCGCGGAACGGGCCGATTTCCAGGATCTGGAGGACGGGCCGGTGCGTTACCCGACCGGTTCGGGCACCCGTAGCCGCTCGGTCCGGCTGTAGACGTTCACCGATCGCCCGCGCAGGAAACCCATCAGCGTCAGCCCGGTTTCCCCGGCGAGGTCGACCGCCAGTGACGACGGTGCGGACACCGCGGCCAGCACCGGGATCCCGGCCATCGCGGCCTTCTGCACCAGCTCGAACGACGCCCGCCCGCTGACCATCAGCACCGCGCCGCGCAGCGGCAGCCACCCCTGGCGCAGGGCGTGCCCGACCAGCTTGTCCACCGCGTTGTGCCGTCCGACGTCCTCGCGCAGGGCCAGCAGCTCACCGTCGGTGGAGAACAGGCCGGCGGCGTGCAGCCCGCCGGTGCTGTCGAACACCCGCTGCGCGGCACGAAGCCGGTCCGGCAGGGAGTACACGACCTCCGGATCGATCGTGGTCCGGTCCTCGGCGAGGCTCCACCGCGTGGTGGTGCGTACCGCGTCCAGGCTGGCCTTGCCGCACAGACCGCAGGACGAGGTGGTGTAGAAGTTCCGCTCCAGTGACGGCTCCGGCAGCGTGGTGCCCGGGGCGAGCGCGACGTCCACCACGTTGTAGGTGTTGCTGCCGTCCGCGGTCGCACCGGCGCAGTACCGGATCCCGGTGATCTCCTCGGCGTGGTGCACCACGCCTTCGCCGACGAGAAAACCGGCCGCGAGGTCGAAGTCGGAGCCGGGGGTGCGCATGGTCACCGTGAGCGCCTTGCCGCCGACCCGGATCTCCATCGGCTCCTCACCGGCCAGCGTGTCAGGCCGGTGCGTGCTCGTCTCGTCGCGCAGCCGCAGCACCTGCCGCCGTACCGTCGCTCGTCCCATGCTGTGCGCTCCTTCCGGCCCGCGGCTCCGCTGCCGGCTCCAAGCGGACCACAATGCCCTTCGACGTGGGGCAGTTGCTCTTCTCGGCGACGCTGTCGAGCGGCACCAGCACGTTCGTCTCGGGGTAGTAGGCGGCGGCCGAACCCCGCGACGTCGGATACGGCACGACCCGGAAGTTCCGCGCCCGCCGCTGTGATCCGTCGGTCCAGACGCTGACCAGGTCGACGCGCTGCAGCTCGGTCAGGCCGAGTTCGGCCATGTCGTCCGGGTTGACCAGCACGACGTGCCGGCCGTGGTGGATCCCGCGGTACCGGTCGTTGGCCGAGTACGGGATGGTGTTCCACTGGTCGTGCGAACGCAGTGACTGCAGCACGAGGTGGCCCTCGGGCACGTCGAGGAAGTCGAAGGCGTTGCGGGTGAACATCGCCTTGCCGGTCGCGGTGCGGAAGACGTGGTCGTTGACCGGATTGCGCAAGCCGAACCCGGCAGGGTCGGCGATCCGCGCGTTGAAGTCCTCGAAACCGGGCACCACGCGGGAAATCCGGTCCCGCACAGTGCCGTAGTCGGCTTCGAACTCCGCCCACGGGATTTCCGGCCGGTCGCCGAGCGTCCGGCGGGCCAGCCGGGAGATGATCGCCACCTCGCTGAGCAGATGCGGTGAGGCCGGCGGCAGCTTCCCGCGGGAGGCGTGCACCATGCTCATCGAATCCTCGACGGTCACCACCTGCTCGCCGGTGGCCTGCACGTCCCGGTCGCTGCGGCCGAGAGTGGGCAGGATCAGCGCCACGTCCCCGCAGACGCCGTGCGAACGGTTGAGCTTGGTGGAGATGTGCGCGGTCAGCCGGCAGCTGCGCAACGCCTGCTCGGTCACTTCGCTGTCCGGTGTCGCCCGGACGAAATTGCCTGCCACGCCGAGGAAAACCTTCACATCGCCGTCTCGCATGGCCCGGATCGTGCCGACCGTGTCGTGCCCGTGCTCGGCCGGCGGGGTGAAGCCGAACTCGCGGCCGAGTGCGTCGAGGAAACTCTGCGGCACGCGTTCCCAGATACCCATGGTGCGGTCGCCCTGCACATTGCTGTGCCCGCGGACCGGGCACACCCCGGCGCCCGGCTTACCGAGATTTCCGCGCAGCAGCAGGAAGTTCACCATCTCCCGGATGGTCGGCACGCCGTGCCGGTGCTGCGTGATGCCCATCGCCCAGCAGACGATGACCTTCTCACTGGCGAGCACCCGTTCGTGCACCTGCTCGATCTCGGCGCGAGTCAGCCCGGTCGCGGTCAGCACCTCGTCCCAGCCGGTTTCGCGGATGTGCCCGGTGAACTCGTCGAAACCGGAGGTGTGCGCGTCGATGAACGCGCGGTCGAGCACGGTACCCGGATGTGCGTCCTCGGCCTCGAGCAGCAGCAGGTTCAATGCCTGGAACAGCGCGAGGTCGCCGCCGGCGCGGATGTGCAGGAACTGGTCGGCGATCTTCGTCCCGCGCCCGGCGAGACCCCGTGGGCGCTGGGGATGCTTGAACCGCATCAACCCGGCTTCGGGCAGCGTGTTCACCGCGACGATGTGGCCGCCGCGGCGCTTGTTCTCCTCCAGCGCGGTGAGCATCCGCGGGTGGTTGGTGCCCGGGTTCTGGCCGACCACGAAGATCAGGTCGGCCTCGTGCAGATCGTCCAGGCTGACGCTGCCCTTGCCGACGCCGAGCGTTTCCATCAGGGCGGAGCCGCTGGACTCGTGGCACATGTTGCTGCAGTCGGGCAGGTTGTTGGTGCCGTACGCGCGGGCGAAGAGCTGGAGCAGGAACGCGGCCTCGTTGCTCACTCGTCCGGAGGTGTAGAAGGCCGCTTCGTCCGGCGAGTCCAGCGCACGCAGCTCGTCGCCCAGCAGGGACAGGGCATCGTCCCAGCCAATGGGTTCGTAATGGTCGGAGCCCGACCTTTTCACCATCGGTTCGGTGAGCCGGCCCTGCTGGTTGAGCAGAAAATCGGACATCGCATTGATTTCGCCGACGGAATGGCCGCGGAAGAATTCGCGATCGACCCGGCGGGTGGTCGCCTCGTCGTTGATGTGCTTCGCGCCGTTTTCGCAGTATTCGTTGAGGTGCCGTTTTCCCGGCGCCTCCTCCGGCCAGGCGCAGCCGGGACAGTCGATTCCCTTGCCCTGGTTGACGTTCAGCAGGGTGGTGAGCATCCGCCGCGGCGAGGTCTCCTTCAGCGAGTACTCGATCGCGTGCGCCACCGCGGGCAGGCCGGTCGCCCAGGTTTTGGGTGCCGTCACCTTCAGCGCGTCGTCGCCGGGTTCGTCCTTCACGAGATTCTCCATTCAGGCGTGCACCACGGTAGTTCGGCGCGTTTACCGCCGTCAAAAAGGCGATATCTGACCGGTGATAGGGCGCGCCTATCCGAGGTGATCCGGGACACAATTCATGGCACCTCACATCGATGTCAGGTTCTAAGCTCGAGTGCATGGAGATCACGGGCACCACCGCATTGGTCACCGGCGCGAACCGGGGCATCGGCAAGGCTTTCGTCGAGGAGCTGCTGGAGCGCGGCGCGGCGAAGGTCTACGCCACCGCGCGGGACGTCGCCGGCATCACCGCCGGCCCGCGGATCGTCCCGCTCCGGCTCGACATCACCGACCAGGAGTCGGTGACCGCCGTCGCCCGCGCGGCCACCGACGTCGCCCTGCTCGTGAACAACGCGGGTATCGGCACCCGCGCCACCATCTTCGGCCCGGAGGACGGGCTGCGCCGCGAACTGGACACCAACTTCTTCGGCCCGGTCCGCGTGACGAGGGAGTTCGCCCCGATCCTCGCGGCCAACGGCGGTGGCGCGGTGGTCACCATGCTGTCGGTGATGTCCTGGCTCGCGAACCCGATGGCCGCGGGCTACTCCGTCGCCAAAGCCGCCGCGTGGGCGGCGACCAACGCCCAGCGCCTGGAGCTGGCGGGACAGGGAACCCTGGTGACCGCGGTGCACGTGGGCGCGGTCGACACCGCGATGATGGCCGACTTCGACGTCCCGAAAACCCACCCGAACGCTCTGGCCGCACAGGCTCTGGAGGCTGTCGAGGCCGGTGAACCGGAAGTACTCGGCGACGCACCCACCCGCCAGGTCAAGGCCGCCCTCGCCGGCGACCTGCGGAAGCTGTACCCCGAGCTCGGCTGAACACGCCCGCGGTCACCGGTGCACGGGCTCTTCGCGCGGGGTGCCGAACCAGGTGGGCAGCACGCGGGCCAGGTCCTCCTGGGCTTCGCCGGTCCACGCCACATGTCCGTCCGGGCGGAGCAGCACCGCGGGAACGTCCAGTTCCTCACTCACGTCGGCCACGTGGTCGACCCGGTCCGCCCAGCCGGTCACCGAGAGGTGGCCCGTCTGGTCCAGCAGCAGGCCCCTGCCCCGGTGCATGCGCTCGTAGAGACGGCCCTGTGTGAGCCGCACGTCCCGCAGACGCTTGCCCAGCAAGGGATGTCCCTCGCCGAAGTCGTAGCGGATGGCGGTACCCATGACCTTTTCGACCAGGTGGCGGTGCACCTGCTCGAACTCCATCAGCTCGGCGAGCAGCCTGCGGACGGCCTGTGGCCCCGGCTCCGGTGACAGCAGTTCGGCCTGGGCGCGGGTGTTGTCGAGCACGCTCGCGCCCACCGGGCGGCGTTCGGACTGGTAGCTGTCGAGCAGTCCCGCCGGGGCCCAGCCGTGCACCGCGGCGGCCAGTTTCCAGCCGAGGTTGAACGCGTCCTGCATCCCGAGGTTCAGCCCCTGTCCACCGATCGGCGGGTGGACGTGCGCCGAATCGCCGGCCAGCAGGCCGCGGCCCTCGCGGTATCGCTCGGCCAGCCGGGTCGCGTCGCCGAACCGGGAAAGCCACCGCGGGGAATGCATGCCGAAATCGGTGCCGGCGATGACGCGTGACTGCTGCTGCAATTCTGCCAACTCGACCGGGGCGGCGGGATTCTCGGCGACTTTTCCGGCGCGCACCAGGTAACGGAAGTAGCCGTTTTCGAGTTGCATCCCGCCGAAGGTGTGGTCGGTTTCCCGGACCTTGGCCGTCACCGCGGCCAGTTCGTCCGGCGACGCGGTCATCTTCACCTCGCCCAGCAACCATTCACGTTTCGCCGGTTCGCCGGGAAAGGCGATGCCGAGCAGTTTGCGCACCGTGCTCCGCCCGCCGTCGCAGCCGACAAGGTACCGCGCCCGCAGCGACGTGCCGTCGGCGAGCTCGACGGTCACTCCCTGATCGTCCTGCTCCAGCCCGACCAGCTCACAGCCACGCCGGATCCGGGGGCCGAGCCGCTCGGCGTGCTCGGTCAGCAGCCGCTCCACGATGGTCTGCGGCATTCCGAAAAGATACGGATAAGTGGTGTCCAGGTTTTCCGGTGCCGGTTTGCGAATGCCCGCGAACCCGCCGACCGGATACAGCTTGCCGAGCGCGAGGAACCGATCCAGCAGCCCACGCTGATCCACCACCTCCAGGCTGCGCGCGTGCAACCCGAGCCCGCGCACGATTTTCGTCGGCTCGGACTCCCTGTCCAGCACGACCACCCGCACACCGTGCAATCGCAACTCGGCGGCGAGCAGCACCCCGGTCGGCCCGGCCCCGGCCACGACGACGTCAAACATGAAACCCCCGGTTTCCCCTGCCGCAGATTCGACCCGCGAAGTGTGCCGCACGACCCGGGTCTTGCGGCAAGACCGGGGATGCGCTATATAGTGAAAGGGGCAGGGAATTGTGTTGCCTGACGATCCTCTCTTGGTGATCGCTACCGTGCTGGGCACGTGAATCAGATCGGAATACGGGACTGCGTGCTTCCCGCGTGTTCGCCTATGCCCGCAACGGCGGCGAGCGCTCGGTGAGCGCGTGCACGGACGCTCCGGCAGCCCGCGAAGGTCACCGCGGCCGGCGGTGCGGTCGGCGGTGCGCCCAACGATCTGGGCAACGATGCGGCTGGCGGTGCGCCCAACGATGCGGCCGGTGTGCGGCCGGCGGTCCGGCCCCGCGGTGTGGCCAATGATGCGGTCGGCGGTGCGGCCGACGATCCGGGCAACGATGCGGTCGGCGCCGCGGACTACGACGCGACGACTCACCCGTGCAACGTGACCTGGCAGTCCTGCGCCAGGCTCTGCTCTCGGTTCCGGACCCGGCGTGTCGTTAGGCCGATCTGCTTAACCTGGGCAAACACCACCAATGTGACTCTTGACACACTCTTCTGCGGCCACCTAACGTCAACGGGAAATCGATTACTCGTGACCGTGTGTCGATCTTCAGGTTTCCTCGTTCCCCGTTGATCGGAGTGCTGCCATGCACAGCCGAAGAGTTCGTCATGCCCTCACGTCGTCACTCTCCGCTGTAGCGTTCGTACTTCTGGTGATGGGCGTCGTCGTGGTGCCGGCCGGGGCGCAGGACGCTCAAGCGCCCGGGGCGGCCTCGGTCGGGCCGATCGGCTGGGACGTCTACCGTTCGCTCGACGCCATGGCCCGGTTGCGGCCGGGTGCCCAGACGAAGCAGTTCTCCAGTTTCGATCGCACCGGCGGCAACGAAGACGGCTTCAACGGCGTGTACAGCTGCTTGCGGATCACCGCGGCGGGCTGCGTGATCGCCGAGAAGACCGGCGCCGGCGAGATCGAAAGCATGTGGTTCACCCGCGACTACGGCGCCATGGTGGACAACGGCCGGCTCAAGGTCGAACTCGACGGCCGCACTGTGCTGAACCGTTCCTTGCAGGACATTGTGGACGGACGGCTCGGCGCGCCCTTCGTGTGGCCGCTGGTGGGCAACGGAGCCGACACCTCCGGCGGTTCGGTGATCAAGGTTCCCATGCCGTACCGGCATTCGATGCGGGTCACGGTCCAGCACAACCCGCTCTTCTACCACGTCACCTACCGCGAGTTCCCCGGCTCGGCGGGAGTCGCGACCTTCGACCCGGCCGATCGTGCGCTCGACGTCGTGGACCGCCTGCGTGGATTCGGGGTCCGGGACCCCAAACCGTCCGCACGCCGGGCGGAAACGCTTTCGCGTACCGCGGACGTCTCCGACGGCGCTTCCGTGCGGTTCGCCGCGCTGCGCGGCCCCGCCGCGATCAGCCGGCTGCGGATCACGCTGCCCCAGCTCGTTTCCGAACCCCGCGTCCGCGACGACGGCCGTGCGTTCGGGCCAGGCGGGCACAGTTCATTCCGGATCGCTATCGATCCGGACAACACCGGCGTCCGGATCACCCGGCGGTCGGACCCCTCGATCGGGCACCAGATCGCGGACGTCACGGTGGACGGCAAGCCGGCCGGCCGGTGGACGACCGGGAACCCGCTGCCGCACGGCACCTGGACCGACCAGGTGCTCGAACTCCCGGCGAGCCTGACCGCGGGCCGCTCGCACCTGCGGATCGGCACCGCGTTCGTCTCGTCCGATGTGGACGTCAACGAATTCCGCTACGACGTGCATTCGCTGGTCGAAGGCCAGTGGCTGCGCACCGATGTGCTCGACCTCGGCCCGGATCACCCCGGGGAGGAGAACGCACACGACTACCGGCTGAGCCTGCAGACCTGGAACGGTCACCAGATCTACCGCTACCAGCGCGATCCGGCGGAACTCGCGGCGTCCCAGGCGGTGCTGAGCGGGACCAGGCTGGCGATCACCTTCGACGGCAAGACCACAGTGGACTCGCCGCTGGGAGAGTTCTTCGGGTCCGGGCTCGGCTTGTTCGACAGCAGGACGATGCTGTCCTCGATCGACGTCGGTGGCGGCGTGCTCACCGCGTGGTGGCCGATGCCCTACCGCCGGAGCGCGACCGTCGAGCTGCGCAACGCGAGCGGCCACCCGATCACCGGAGCGCGTGTCGAAGTCACTTCGGCGCCGGATCCGCGGGCCACCGCAGGTCTGCGTCCTGGCGGCGAACTCGGCTACTTCTCCGCGACCAGCCACCAGGGACCCACCCGTGCCGGGGTGGACTGGCCGATTCTGACGACCGCCGGACGGGGCGTGTTCTACGGCGAGACCCAGACCATGACCGGACGCATTCCCTCGGGCAACCAGCGAAATTACCTCGAGGGCGATGAGCGCGTCTACGTGGACGGGATCGCGAGCCCGCAGTGGCACGGAACCGGAACGGAGGACTTCTTCGAATCCGGCTGGTACTTCCGCGACGGTACGAACTTCGCGATGCCGCTGACCGGCAACCCGGCGTACAAAGTGGATGGTGACGGCTGCCGATACGACTGCACCGGCGCGATCCGCGTACTGGCCGGCGACGCGGTGCCGTTCTCGTCGGCGCTGACCTTCGCCATCGAACACGGCCCGGCCGATGACGCGCCCGCCGACTACAGCACCACCGCCTACTGGTACGGGCAGCCGGACCAGGTGATGCGGCAGACCGACTTGATCGACACCGGCGACGACACCAGCCGCGTCACGCACGCCTACACCGCCTCGGGCGAGACACGGGAAACCTTGACCTCAACCTTCGAGGGCACGCAGATCGAAGGCCCAGTCAGCCGGGTGGGCACAGCTTCGACCGGCTCGGTGCACTTCACGATGACGCTGGATCCACACAACGTGGGCGCCCGGCTGCTGCGGACCGGCGACCAGAACGTGGGCTACCAGCAGGCCACGGTTCTCGTTGACGGCAAACAGGTCGGTACCTGGACCCAGCCTTTGCAGAACAGCACACACCGCTGGCTCGAAGACAGCTTCGCAGTGCCTGCGTCTGTCGCCAGTGGACAGTCCACGATAGACATCCGGATCGTTCCCGCGGGCGGAGCGCCGGCGTGGTCGGCGGCGCAGTACCGGCTGGAGGTGCTGTCGTGACCGGTCCTGACACGAGAGGCCGAAGTCCGATGGAGACAGACCTGACGGTCGGGGGAGACACAGCTGTGTGCTCCTCGCGTGATCCGCGTCGGGGACCCCTACGTCCTCCGGATCGACGGACAGTGGGTGCTGCACTACACCGGCACTACCGAGCCGGGCGGCGGAAACCACGCGGTGCTCTACCGAACGAGCCACGACCTGCGGCACTGGAGCGACCGGAGCATCGCTTTCGACCGGCCGGGCAGTGTTGTCCGAGAAGCCCCTGAGAAGCAGCATCGGCAGGGCCCGGGTTACGACGTTCGTCGGTGTTGTCCCGGTTGGTGGCCGGGCAGGATGGAGCGTGTCAGTTTCTTACCGACCGTAATGCCGCGGATCCTGTCCGCGTTTCCCCGTCAGACCGTGCCGGCCCGTCGCGGGCCGTCGGACCAGGGAGGACTGCATGCGAAAGACTCGTGTCAAGATCGGAGTTCTCGGGATCGCCTCAGTGGGCGCGCTGGCGCTCGGTGCGGCCACGACGCCGGTGGCGACCGCCGCGATGGAACCGGCCGCGGTGATGAACAGCTTCGGCGCCGCCACCGGCGGCTACTACCTCGACGACGCGGGCAAGCCGGTGGTCACCGTGCTGAACGACGCCGACGTGGCCAAGGCGCAGTCCTCCGGGGTGACCGCGAAGGTGGTGCAGCACAGCCTGGGTGAGCTGACTGGGGTCAAGCAGCACCTCGACTCCCTCGGCAGTGTGCCCAACGCCGGCTGGGGCCTCGACATCGCCCACAACCAGGTGGTCGTCGACGTCTACGACGCGACCCCGGCGGCGGAGAAGGCCTCGCTGCTCAAGACCGTGCAGCAGTACGGCGACCTGGTGCGCGTCGACCGGCACGCGGGCGAGATGTCGTTGTTCATCAAGGGCGGCGACGAGATCAGCAACGGCAGCGGCCTGTGCTCCAACGGTTTCAACGTGGAGAAGGACGGCCAGAAGCTGATGCTGTCGGCCGGGCACTGCGAGGTGCTGGGCGGGGGCGGACCGTGGAACGGCGGCGAGACCGTCGGCTACAAGTTCCCGGACGAGGACAACCTGCTCATCGAGAACGCCTCGGGCGAGGGACCGAGCGAAACCACCGACGGCACGAAGATCACCAGCTTCGCCGACGCGGTGGTGGGCGAGCAGATGAAGCGCGACGGCCGCACCTCGGGCGTCACCTCCGGTGAGGTCACCAAGGTCGACTACACCTTCGAGGCCGAGGGATACACCGTCTACCACGAATTCTGCACCACGGCCAAGTCCGCGGGCGGTGACTCCGGCGGCCCGGCCTACGACGGGGGCAAGGGCCTCGGCACGCTGTCCGGCGGTGACGGTTCGACGTCGTGCTTCTTCCCGGCGACGCTGTCCGCCGAGCGGTACGGCGTGACGCTGCCGCAGTCCTGATCACCCGCCGTCGCGGGCGGGCGGGCGGACTCGCCCGCCCGCGACGGCGCGCTCAGCTGCCGGTGATCGGATTGTTCCGGCGGGCCTCGTAGAGCACGATCGACGCGGCCACCCCGATGTTCAGCGAGTCCACCGTGCCGACCATGGGGATCCGCAGCCGGCGGGACGCGGCGGCCAGCAGGTCCTCGGGCAGGCCCTCCCGTTCGCTGCCGAGCAGGACGGCGAGCGGGGGTTCGTAGCCGGCGCGCCAGTGGTCGCCGTCCGCGGTGCCCGAGGTGGCCAGCACGGTGACGCCCCGCTCGGCGGCCCAGCCGAAGAACGCGCCCGCGTCCGGCGTGTGCACCACGTCGACGGCGAAGAGCGACCCCATGCTGGCCTTGACCGCGGCGGGGGAGTACGCATCCACCGTGTCGCCGATGAGGATGACGCCGGCGCCACCCACCGCGTCCACCGTGCGGATGATCGTGCCGAGATTGCCTGGATTGGCGATTCGGTGCAGTGCCACGAAGATCGCGCCGGATGGAGCGTCCAGAGTGGACAGACCGCCGGGGCGAGTGCGCACGATCGCCGCGAGCCCGCCGGGCCCGTCCCGGTCGACGAGCCGGGCGAACAGGTCCGCGCTGACCCGCGCCACCGCGACCCCCGCGCGTTCCCGCTCCTCGACCATGCGTCGCGCCGGCGCCCCTGCCAGCAGATCGGGGGCGACGATGAGCGTCTCGATGTCCCACCCGGCCTCGACCGCGCACCAGACCGGCTGGAGTCCCTCGACGACGAACGCCTCCTCGGCCCGCCGGTGCTTGCGGTCCGCGAGCTGGCGGACCCGCTTGGCGAGCGGGTTGGCGGCGCTGGTGATGAGGCCGGTCACGAGGGTTCTCCGCAGCGGATGGTCACGCCGGCATGCTATCCCGGCCTACCAGCCGCTCTTGTGCGCCCGTGCCTCGTACAGCAGCACCGACGCGGACACCGACACGTTCAGTGAATCCGCCGACCCCAGCATCGGAATCCCGACCCGCTGGAAACCGCTCTCGTACCATGGCCGGGAGATGCCGAACCGCTCACTGCCGACCACCAGCGCGGTCCGCCCGCGGTAATCCAGCTGCCGGTAGTTGACGCTTTCGTCGGTGTCGGCGAGGTAGACCCGGAAGTCGTTGCGCTCCAGCCAGCCGATCGCTTCGCCGGTGTCGTCGAAGTCGAACGAGGGCACCTTGATGCTCATCCCCTGACTGCTGCGCAGCACCTTCGGATGCGTCATGCGCGTGCGCCGGTTCGTCATCACCAGGCAGTCCGCGGCGCAGGCGTCCATGGTGCGCAGCAGCGTGCCGAGGTTCCCGGGAATCTCCAGTGCGTCGGTGACCAGCACCAGCGCGTCCTCACCGAAGGCGAACTCTTCCGGCTCCCAGTCGGGCAGCCGGGCGATCGTGAGCAACCCGTCCGGATTCGGCCGCTCGGCCAGCCGCGCCAGGGTCTTTTCGGAGATCCGGTAGGCCCGCCGGGCCCGCCCGGCCAGCTGCTCGGCCCGCGTCCGCGATTCGTCCGAATAGGACGCTTCGGGACACCACAGGAAGGTCTCCACCGCGACCCCGGATTCGAGCACGATGTTGTTCTCGAACAGCCCCTCGGCGACGAACGTACGGCGCGGGATACCGGATCGGTTGTGCTGGATGTCCCGGACGAGGTTCGCCGCCGGATGCTGCAGGCCGATCTGCTGGAGTTCCATGCCACCGCTCGTGTGTCGCCGGGTTTCAGTGCCACCTCACGATACCCGGGACGGATTCCGCCTTCCCGGCGATCAGCACGGTATCCCGCCCAGGTGACGATGCACTGCTTTCGGCCCGGATTTCCTCGGCCAGTGCAGGAGTTGTCCGCCGTGACGATGCGGAGACGCGCGCCGGAACGGGGACTCGTCACTCGGGACGAATTGCCGTGAGGCTGCGCATCAGGATCGTGCTGACCCGGTGCGGCCGGCTGCCGCGGTCAGGCTGGAGCCGGCCGAGCCCGGGCCGGTCACCTGTCAGCCTTCGGCCGGGTCCAGCAGGACCTCGACCCGCGTGCCTTTGCTGTCCCGGACGGTGACACCGTGGCCCCTGCGGTCGGACCCGTCGAGTTTCAGGGCGAGCGGGCCGCCGTCTCCGGTGAAGTTGCGCCACCACGTCTTCTGGTCCGGGAGCGCGATGTCGATGACGAAGCGGTCACCGGTGGTCCGGTACGTCACGGGAATGGAGAACACCCGACCGGATTTGCGCCCCGTGTAGGTGACGACAGTCATCCGACCGCCCAGCGCACGGCTCCACCGCGATGACGCGGCGAGCGGCAGCATCGCGCGATTGACGAGCCGCGCCGCGTTCTGCAGGAAGGTCATCGGCTTTTCCTCGGTTCTGCGGTGGGACCCAACGGGCGGGAGGCGACGACCGCGGTGCCGCGGACCGGGCGGGAGCCGGGGCCCGGCACCGGGACGAGGTCGGCGGTGGTCACCGGCTGCGCGCAGGTCGAGCAGGCCACAGTGGGCACGCACTCGTGACCCTCGTGTTCGAACAGCAGCGGGGGACCGCCTTCCGGCGTGTGCCAGCGGTCTCCCCATGCGCTCAGCGCGGCCAGCACGGGGATCAGGTCGTGGCCCGCGGGCTCGAGCAGGTAGCGGTAGCGGTCGCCGCGGTCGCTGTAGGTCTCGCGGCGGATCACCCCGTCCTCGGCCAGCCCGTTGAGCCGGCGGGTGAGCAGGCTGCGGGAAATGCCGAGGTCGGCGACCAGCTCGTCGAAGGTGTCCACGCCGAGGTAGAGGTCACGCAGGATCAGTGGGGTCCACCACTGGCCCATCACCTCCACGCTGCGGGCGACGGAGCACGCGAAATCGGAGTAGTCGGTCCGGGCCATCCCGGAAGGATATCAGGTGCGTTCTGTACGAGAACTCAGCTAGCATCCGAGTTCACTTACAGAACCCATGGAGGTGTGGCAATGCCCTACCACTACGTCGTGAGCCGGATCGTGCGCGGGATCTGGCGCAGGGTGAACACCGGCGACCTCGACGCACCGTCGCGGATGTCGGCCGCGGGGCTGCGGTTCACCGTCGTCGGCGACACCGTGATCGGCGGGAGCTGGCAGGGCCGCGACGCCATCCGGGACTGGCTGCACTCGTTCGCCGCCCGCTTCACCGACCTGCGGTTCGAGGTCGAGGACGTCGCACTCAGCGGCTGGCCGTGGCGAACCAGGGTCGCGATCCGCCTGGTGGTCGGCGGCACCCTCCCCGACGGCACGGCCTACCGCAACAACGCCACGCAATGGCTGACCCTGCGCTGGGGCCGGATGACCGACGACTGGGTCCTCGAGGACACCAAGGTCGTCGACGCGGGCCTGGGCCGCGCTTCCTGAACGGCTGACCGGTTCCGGTTGACTGTCCCCGGCTGGCCAACCACGGCTGACCAGCGCCGGCCGGCCGGACTCGGCGGCTCGGTGGCGGCGGATCGGCCCGCGCTGACGGGCGTCGCCTGACCGGACTCGGCGTGCCGGTGTCGGCGGACCGGTGTCGGCGGACTGTCGCCACACTGTCCGGCCCCGGTGAGCGGCTTTCGTCAGCTACTTGGCTTCGGTGAGCGGACTTCGTCGACTCGGCTGGTGCGAGCGGCTGCCGTGGCGGCCGGGTTCGTCGGGCGGAAGTGGGCCGCTCCGGCTCCTCGCGCAGCTGTCCGGCTGGTCGGCTCTGCTCTGAGACCGCCGGCGACTCGGGTTTGGGCTGCGACCGCCGGCCACCCGGTTCCCCCGGAGGGCTGTCGACTGTGGCAACCCGCTGACCGAGGCTGAGTGAGACCGAACGTGGGCCGAGTCAGCGTGGTTGGTCGAGTGGCCAGTGCCGGCCTCGGCGGCGGATTCGGCCGTGGCGGCCTCGCCAGCGGCGGTCCGCGCCTCGGGCCGCGGCCAGGACCGGGTGGTGGGCGGCGAACTGGTCCGCGGTGATGCTCATCAGCACCGGGTACCGGACTTCTCCGCACTGCAGTTCGGTGTCGCGCGGCCGGCCCTCCTCGTGGAAGCCGAGGTCGCCGTGCAGCGCCAGCGAGGCGAAGTTGCCGCCGTTGATGCTGACCTCGCACTCGCGGTACCGGCGGTGTCCGAACATGAACGCGAGCAGCGTGGCCACAGCGTCGGCCGCGTAGCCGCAGCGGCGGTGGTGCACGCCGATCCCGATGCCGTAGCTGAACCGGTCGGCGGACGCGTCGGCCTGCACCCAGATCGACCCGACCAGCGTCGCGGTGCGCAGCTTCTCGATCGCGAAGTGGAAGTCGTCGCCGGAATCGGCCGGGTCACCCCGATGCGCGGCCCAGTGCCGATAGCCCCCGACCTGCGGATCGTTGTTGCGTGCCGAATCCCGGTCGAAGCCGGCCAGCGTGCGGTGGTCCGCGGCCCGGATCTCCCGCAACCGCACTGCCCAGCCGGTCAAGCCGGGCCCACCGGCCGCCCACGGTCCTGGGCTCCCGGTCAGCGCCGACTGGGGCGTGTTCGCGGTCATCAGCGGTGATGGTACTGGATCACCGGGGCACGTCGAAGCCCGGCGAACGCCCCGTTCCGGACCTGGGTGAGGCCGGCGTGCCCCGGGAAACCAGGTACCAGCCGGCCCTGTCGAATCCGGTGACGCGTCCGGTGCCGGTCAGCTGCTTGCCCAGGACTTGGTCACCTTCCACCAGCCCGGGTACCGCGGCGCCGTCCGCCGAACGGTCGAGCGCGACGAGTGCTCCGGCGGCGCGGGCCGCGCCGGCGTCGACCGTTCGGGGGACCCCGTCGCAGGCGCCGGCGACTTCCGCGCCGTCGATGCGCCAGCGCACCAGCAGCCGGTCGCTCTCGTCGCCGACGTTGATGCCGTCGCCGAGCCCGCCGTAGAAGTCGGGCAGGTACTCCGCCGCGGTGGCCGCGAGCTTGCCGAGGTTGAAGTACGCGTTACGGCTCACGAGCGGGTCGAACGTCCACTCGATCACCGCGATGCCGCGCCGCAGTGCCCACGCCCGCTGGTGCAGTTTCACCGCGAACCCGACGTGACGGCGCACCGCCGGGGACACGCCGGCGATGTGGCTGTGCAGGACTTCGTCGGACGGGGTGCCGAAGAACCCGGCACAGGCGCCGACCAGCTCGTCGCCCGAGTAGGCACCGGCGACGTAATTGCCGGCCTTCGTCAGCGCACGCATCAGTTCGGCCGTGATCGGCACGCCGGCTTCGTCGGTGCGCCACACTCGTTCGAACAGCCGCTGCACCGACTGCAGCTCGGACAGGTCGGACAGCTCGCGGATCCGCACGCCCGCCGCGGCAGCCGCGGCGGTGGCGACAACCTCGGCCTTCCGGTCCACCGCTCGCGCGCTCACGCTCGGATCTCCGGTGCGCTCAGGTCGGCGACGCGCTGGGTCATCCGGTTCGCCCCGCGGTGTCCGGAGCGGACGCGGCCGTCGCGAAGTGGCAGGCGGCGTGGTGGCGGTGTCCGGTGCCGGCCGGTGCGGTGTCGTGGCAGATCTCCCGGTCGTCCAGCACGAGCGGCCCCACCGGGCAACGCGGGTGGAACCGGCAGCCCGACGGCGGGTGCTGCGGATCCGCGGGCTCGCCTTCGAGCGTGTCGTCCGGGACGCCCGCGCCGGCCGCCGCCAGCAGTTCGCGGGTGTAGGGGTGTTGCGGATCGCGCAGGACGTCGGCGGCCGGGCCCTGTTCCACGATCCGGCCGAGATACATCACCGCGAGGAAGTCGCTGACGTAGCGAACCACGGCGAGGTCGTGGGAGATGAACAGCAGCGAGAGCCGCATCCGCCGTTGCAGGTCACGGACCAGGTTGAGCACGGTGCCCTGCACGGAGACGTCGAGTGCGGAGGTGATCTCGTCGGCGATGATCACCTCGGGCCGGGCCGCGAGCGCACGGGCGAGCGCGACCCGCTGCCGCTGCCCGCCCGACAGCTGCGCGGGATACTGCCCGGCCCGGTCGGCGGGCAGGTCGACCTGCTCCAGCAGCCGGGCCACCTCGCCGCGCCGGTCACGCTGCCCGCGTGGCAGCGCTTCGGCGATCGAAGCACCGATGGTCATCCGCGGATCGAGGGACGAATAGGGGTCCTGGAAGACCATCTGCACCGGACCCGGCCGGGGCACCGGCTTCCCGTCGAGCACGATCCGGCCACCGGACGGTTCGACCAGGCCCACGGCCGCGCGCGCCAGCGTCGACTTCCCCGAACCGGACTCGCCGACCAGACCCACCGTCGCCCCGGAAGGGACGGTGAGCGTCACTCCGTCGACCACTGTCGTGCCACGACGACGGCCGCCGTAGCGGACCGACACGTCGTCGAAGCGCAGTTCACCCGTCACGTCGGCTGCACCATCCACTTCGGACAGATCCGTCATCGTGTTTCTCCCGCTCCGACCGCGGTCGCGTCCGGCGGTACCGTGTCGCCCGCGTGCCAGCACGCGACCCGGCGCCCCTCGTCGTCGACCTCCAGCGGCGGCTGCTCGGTCTCGCAGCGGGTGTCCGCGAGCGGACAGCGAGGCGCGAACGCACAGCCCGGCGGCGGATTCCCCGGCTCAGGGGGCCGGCCGGGGATCACCGCGAGCGGCTGGTCCCGGTCGGTGTCCAGGCCGGGCACGGCGGCGAGCAGCGCACGCGTGTACGGGTGTCGCGCGGCCGCCAGGTCCGTGGTCGGCAGGTCTTCCACGATCTGCCCCGCGTACATCACCAGCACCCGCGCGCACATCTGGCCGATCACCGAGATGTCGTGGCTGATCAGCAGGATCGCCACGTCGTCGGCGTCGCGTACGTCCCGCAGCAGCCCCAGTACCTGGCGCTGCACCGTGACGTCCAGCGCGGTGGTGGGTTCGTCGGCGACGATCAGCGCCGGCTTGCCCATCAAGCCCATCCCGATCATCGCGCGCTGACGCATGCCGCCGGAGAACTCGTGCGGCAGCTGCTTCGCCCGCCGCTGCGCCGCCGGCAGCCGCACCGCGCGCAACCGGTCCACCGCATGGGCGAACGCGTCCGCGCGCCGCATTCCCCGGTGGTACCGCGCCACTTCGGCCAGCTGGGCACCGATCCGCCGGGTCGGGTTGAACGACGACGAGGGGTCCTGGAAGACCATCGCGAACGACGCGCCGAGCAGCGGCCGCAACGCCCGTTCGTCGCCGAGCAGCGACCGGCCGAGGAACTCCACCCGCTCTGCCCGCACCTGCCCGGGCTCCTCGATCAGCCGGGCGACCGCGAGCGCGGTCAGGCTCTTGCCGGAGCCCGATTCCCCCACCACGCCCACGGTTTCCCCGCGGCGAAGGGAAAACCCGACGCCGCGCACCGGGTGCACCGGACCGTCCGGCCCGGGAAAGCTCACTCGCAGATCCTCGACCACCAGCACCGGACCGTCCGGCGACGAGACGGCGGGCTTCTCCACCGGCACGGCGGCTTTCGCGCGGGAGCGGATCTTCTGTCCGGGCGACGGGTGCCCAAGTGCCTTCGCCGCGACCTCGCCGAACAGGTTGAACGCCAGCCCGGCGACCACGACCGCGAGGGCAGGCGCCAGCGCGGCCGCGGGATGCAGGTACAGCCCGGTCAACCCGTCCCCGAGCAACCGGCCCCAGTCGTAGGACGGCGGCTGCACGCCGAGTCCCAGGAAGGACAGCCCGGCGAAGGAGATCAGCGCGCCGCCCGCGGCGATGGTCGCGTTCACCACGAGTGGTTCGGCGATGTTGGGCAGGACGTGCCGCACCAGTACCCGGATCCGTCCGGCGCCGGTGATCCGGGCCGCGGCGATGTAGTCCAGTCCGCTGACCCCGGCGGCAAGGGTGTGCGTCAGCCGGGCGAAGGCGGGTGCGACGGCGAAGCCGATCGCCAGCACCGCGCCCTTCGTGCCCACCCCGAAGATCACCGCGAAGAACAACGCGAGCAGCAGACCGGGGAACGCCACCGCGATGTCCACGGCCGCGACCACGAGCCGGCCCGCTCGCCTGCCGAGCAGCAGCGGCGCGGTACCCAGCACCAGTCCCACGACGACTCCGAGTGCCGTTGCGGCCATTGCCAGTTCGATCGAGAACCGCGTGGCGACCAGTACTCGGAAGAAGATGTCGCGGCCCAGGTTGTCGGTGCCCGCCCAGTGTTCCCCGGACACGCCCCGCAGGATCTGGCCGGTGTCCACGGCCTCGGCCTGGTGCGTCCACAGGATCGGCGCGGCGATCGCCAGCAGGAGCACCAGGAGCAGCATCCCTGCGGCGGTCGCACCGGTCGGCGTGCGCACCGCGGCAGTCCACCTCGTCCGGCGCACAGCTCAGCCCTCCTTCTTCAGGGACCGGGGATCGAGCACCGCGATCGCCACGTCCACGACGAGGTTCACCAGCAGCACGCCGAGGCCGTACACCAGCACCACCGCCTGCACCTGCGGATAGTCCTTGGCGATGATCGACTGCACGATCGTGCTGCCGAGTCCCGGCCAGGCGAACACGTTCTCGACCAGCACCGTCCCGGCGACCATGGCGCCCAGCAGCATCCCGGCGACGGTCAGCGTGGCGGTCAGCGCGTTCGGCAGCGCGTGCCGGAGGTAGACCACCGCGGACGGCAGTCGTTTCGCCCGTGCGGTGCGGACGTAGTCCGCGTGCAGCACCGCGAGCATCTCCACCCGCACGATCCGCGAAAGCACCGCGGCCGGGCCGATCGCGAGCGCCGCCACCGGCAGCAGGTACGACGCCGGGTCGCCGCGGCCGGCCACCGGCAGCCAGCCGAAGCTGACCGCGAACACGAACACCAGCCCGACCGCGAGGAGGAACTCCGGGATCGCGGCCAGTACGACGGTCGTCGAGGTGAACGCGAGCTCGGTCCGGCCGCGTCTGCCGCCGCGGGTCAGCACGGCCATGCCCGCGCCGAGCGGCACGGCGACGACCACCGCGACGAGGAAGGCGTACCCGGCGATCTCCACCGTCGCCGGCAACCGGTCCGCGATCACCTGCGAAACCGGCAGCCCGGTGCTCATCGACGTGCCGAAGTGCCCGGTGAACAGGTCACCGAGGTAGCGAAGGTACTGCTGCCACAACGGATCGGTGAGCCCGAGCGCCGCCCGCCGCGCCTCCACGAGCGCGGCAGGGGCGTTCTGGCCGAGTGCCGCACGGACCGGATCGCCGGGAATCACGTGAATCATCCCGAACGCCGCGGTCAGCAGCACCCACACCGAAACCAGCAGCCGGACCAGCCGGCGCACCGCGAAAGACAGCCAGACGTGCTCGCCGGAGCGGCCACGGACGGTGCTCTCCGGGGACGCCGTGTCCAAGGTGCTCACTGTGCTTCCCAAGGGAAACCGCCTCCGCTCAGCCGAGCATCCGGATCGAGCCGGGGATGATGGAGCCTTCGGCCAGGTCGAACCGCGCGCCCTGCACGTAGGTCGGCCGGACACTGTTCACGAACGGCACCACGTTCAGCGCCCGCACGAGGGCCTTCTCCGCGTCGGCCCACTTGCCGCATCCCGACGTGCCCGTGAGGCTGGAGGCGGCCTTGACCGCCGCGTCGTACTCGGGGTTGTGCACCTGCGCGAAGTTGTTCCCGCTCGTGCCGCCGGGGCCGGAGAAGAACGGCACCAGCTGCGAGGGCAGCACGGTGGTCAGCGGCACGAGTGCCGCGCCCCAGCTGTTCTGCGCGAGGATCTGCGAACTCTCCGCGTCGGTCATGCCCTTCACCTCGACCTGCACGCCGATCGCGCTCCAGCGCTGCTGGACCAGCTCGGCGGCCGCCTGCATCGTCGAGCCGAGCGTGGTCGGGTAGTAGAACGAGACGCTGAGCTTCTTGCCGTCCTTGGCGCGGACGCCGCCCGCGCCCGCGACCCAGCCCGCGGAGTCCAAAGCGGACTTCGCGGCGGTCGCGTCGGACTTCGGCAGCAGTCCGGCGAGACCGCTGGAACCGCAGGGCCCCATGCCCGGCGCCACGAGCCCGTCGGTCGGCCGGCCGGTACCGCTGGTGAGTACCTGGCCGAGCTGGCCGAGGTCGAGGGCCTGCGTCAGCGCGCGGCGGACCGCCTCGTCGGCGGTCGGCAGGCCGGGCGCCTGGTCGAACCACATCTCACCGAGGATGGCCTGCGTGGCCTTCTTTTCCAGGTCCATCGCGTCGAGCCGCTGCCGCTCCGGGCCGTTCACCTGTGCGGCGTTGGCCTGGTCGGACACCAGCAGGTTCGCGGTGGTGGTCTCGTTGCCGACCACGCGCAGCACCACGTGCTCCGGCATGCCACGGGGGTCGCCGGTGTTCGGGCCCCAGCGGTAGTCCTTGCGCCGGGTGAACGTGTAGTGGTCACCGGAAACTGCTTCGGTCAGGGTGAACATGCCGGTGCCGTCCGAGCCCTGCTTCAGCAGCCCGCGATCGCGCATGCCCTTCGCGCAGACGATCGGCAGGCTGCCGACGTTGCGCACCAGGAACGCGTCGGGAGCGGCCGCGGTGACCGTGACGGTGCCGGCCGCTTCGTCGGCGGTCGCCCGCACCCCCGGCTGGACCGTCAGCCCGAGCATCGACGACCCGTTGGCGGGGTCGGTCACGAAATTGATGTTGTCGGCCACCTGTTTCGCGGTGAGCGGGGAACCGTCGGAACAGGTGACGCCCTTGCGCAGCGTGTACTTCGCGTGCGTGGTGTCGCCCTCCCACTGCTGCGCGAGTGCGGCGGTTTCCTCGCCCTTGGGATCGAGGGAGACGAGGGAGTCGTAGAGGAACTTGCCGGCCTGGATGGCCACCGACAGGGTGGTGAACTGCGGGTCGAGGGTGCCCAGATCGCTGCCGATGAGGTAGGTGAACGTGCCGCCCTCGACGACCGAGCCGCCCTGTCCGCCGCCTCCGCAGGCGGTGAGCGCCGCGGTCAGCACGCCGGCACCGGCCAGCGCCGCAATGGTCTTCTTCATCGCTCCTCCAGGTGCGTGCGCGCGGTGTCAGCCGGCGCGGCGGGTCGCGCGTCCGGAGTGGACGTACTGGGCGTGCCCGTCGCCGTCGTCGCCGAGGAAGACCAGGGGCAGATGGATTCCTTCCTGTGCCTCGCGAAGGATCAGGGTGTCGTCGCGGAGCCGGACGAGTTCGGAACGCAGCGCGGCGGCCAGCTCGGCGGCGACGCCCTTGGGCCGCTGTTCCAGCCAGACCCGGCCGCCGTCGTCCTGGGACACGACGAGGTCGGCGAGCGTGCTCGAATAGGTGCCGAGGTACCGGGCGGCCTCGAACGGCTCCGGTTCGGCGGGTGGCTTCGGCGGCAGTTCCACCTCGACGCCGGCGAGATCGCGCAGCAGCGCCGGCACGATTTCGGCGTACAGGCTCATCGCGTCGCCGCCGTTGGTCAGCAGAGCCACGACCACACCCTGTTCCGGAGCCAGCCGCAGGAATGCCGCCTGTCCGATGGTGTTGCCGTCGTGCCCGTACACCGGGCCGCCGGCGGCGTCGAACAGTTCCCAGCCGAGTCCCCATCCGTCGCCCATGATGCCCAGCGGCGGCACGGTGACCTGACGCTGCGGCATGGCGGCGACGCTCTTCGCGCTCAGCACCTCGTGCCCGTTCCAGGTGCCACCCGCGAGATGCATCCGCGCGAACGTCGTGAGGTCGCGGGCGGTCATCGACAGTACCGAACCGGCTGGTCCGTTGGACCGCATCAGCGACCACATCGGCGCGGGAACGAGGTCCGCGCCCGGCTCGGGCGCGATGTGCCCGAGCGCGGCACGGAACCGGATCGCGTCGCTCGCGCCGGTCGCGAAGTGCGTCAGGCCCAGTGGGGTGGCCAGCTGGTCGCGAAGGCATTCGTCGTACGGCTTTTCGCGCAGCACCTCGACGATCCGGCCGAGCACGACGTAACCCGCGTTGTTGTAGGAGAACAACTCGCCGGGGTCGAAGAGCTGGGCAACGTCGCTGAGCGTCGCCACGTACTTCTCCACGCAGTCGTCGCCGGGACCGGTGTCGGTGAAGATGTCCCCCTCGAACCCGCCGGTGTGGCTCAGCAGCTGCCGCACCGTGATCGCCGCGGCCGCGGCCTCGTCACCGAGGCGCAGGTCCGGCAGGTAGCGCCGGACCGGGGCGTCGAGCTCGACCCGGCCCTCGTCCACCAGCTGCAGCACGAGCGTGGCCGTCCAGACCTTCGTGATGGAGCCGATCTGGAAGACCGAATCGGTCGTGGCCGAGACGCCGGTCCCGGTGTTGAGCACCCCGGCCGCCACCTCGGCCACCTCGTCCCCGGCCACCACCGCTATCGCGGCCGCGGGCACCCCGTGTCGTTCCAGCAAGGCGGGCAGCTCCCGCTCCAGTCGCCCGCGCATCTCGCCAAGCTTCGCCATCGAGCGAACGTAGCCCCGAGCCGCCGGGAAAAGTTGGTCCGCTGCGACAGATGTGGGCACCGAAGCTGGCGTACCCGACGAAGCGGTCTCGCAGACGAAGCCTCGGCTGGTCGCGCTTCAGCCGACCAGCCGGGGGAACAGCTCACGGGCACCGCGGCGGAGTTCGTCGAGTGCCTCTCCGGCGCCGGCGAGGTGGCGTAGCAGCGCCTGCTGGAACAGGCCGTCGAACAGGGCGTACGCGTCGGACGGTGAGCACGTCGGCTCGGCGCCGGAGAGAGCGGCGTAGGCCGCCACGTTGCGCCAGATCATGTTCTGGAGACTTTCGTCGATCTCGGCGACGTCGTCGCGGAAAGCCTTTTCGAACAGCGACTGCGTGCGCAGGTCGTACCAGAGCCGGTGCATGACCGGGGCTTCTTCGAGCGTCGCCGCCAGCCCTTCGGCGCAGGCGGTGGCGAGTTCCTCCGCGGTGGTCACCTCGCGGACGCCGCCCTCGTAACGCTGCACACACGCGGCCTTGTAGCGGCGCACGCAGTAGGTGATCAGCTCGACCTTGTCGGCGAAGTAGTAGTGCAGCAACCCGTGCGAGAACTTGGTGTGCTCCGCGATCGTGCGCAGGCTCGTGCGGGCGTAGCCGAGATCGGCCAGCGCCAGCAGCGCCGCGTCCGCGAGTTCGCGCCGCCGGTCCTCGAACTTGTCGGCTCGGGTCCGGCGCCTCACGGCGGCTGCACTGGTCACGAGGCCGAAGATACCATCGAGCGGTTCTCTGACCAATCGTCCAAGAAAATCTTGACATTCGTCCAACCGGCGGCCAAGGTCTTCACCAGCCTTCGGTGCCGCGGACAGAATTCAGGAGGGACGACGATGTCTCTGTTCTTCTACCTGGAGAAAGGCGCGTCGCTGGATCCCGGCGCGCCCTGCCTGACTCTCGACGGGGTCTCGCGGTCCTACGGAGAAACCGTCGCTCTGGCCGAGGCGGTCGCCCGCGCGCTGCGGCGATCGGGCGTCGCGCCGGGGGACAAGGTCGGCATCCTCTCTGCCAACGACCCGGACGCGTTCACCTGCGTCTTCGGCATCTCCCGTGCGGGCGCGGTGTGGTGCCCGATCAACCCGCGCAACGCGGCAGGGGAAAACGCGGAGCTGCTCGACCTCTTCGACTGCTCCACCCTGATCTACCAGCCGGCTTTCGACGATCTGGTCGGGCAGATCGCGCCGAAGCTGCCGAAGCTGACCACCCTCGTGCGCCTCGGCGACGGCGACGAGCGCGCGGTGGGCTTCCACGACTGGCTCGGTGCCGCCCAGGACGATCCGTCTGCGGCGGCGGCACCGCCCGACGAGGTCGTCGCACTGGTCGGTACCGGCGGCACCACGGGCCGCCCCAAGGGAGTCATGCTCACCGACCGCAACCTCGAGGTCATGTCGGCGATCGTGCTGATGAGCTACCCGTTCGCCGGACGTCCGGTGTACCTGGCGCTGGCGCCGCTGACCCACGCGGCCGGGGTGCTGTGCTTCCCGATTCTCGCGAGCGGCGGCGAGGTGGTGATCATGGCCAAGCCCGACGTCGGCCGGTTCCTCGAACTGGTCGAGCGGCACCGGGTCACGCACACCTTCCTGCCGCCGACCCTGATCTACATGGTGCTCGGGCACGCGTCGCTGGACTCCACGGACCTCTCGTCCCTGCAGTGCTTCTGGTACGGCGCCGCGCCGATGTCCACGGCCAGGCTGACCGAGGCGCTGGACCGCATCGGCCCGATGGCCCAGCTGTTCGGCCAGTCCGAGGCGCCGATGATGATCTCGACGATGTCGCCCGCCGAGCACCGCCGTCCGGACGGCACTGTCCACACCGGACGGTTGGCCTCGGCGGGACGGCCGTCGCCGTTGGTCACCGTGGCGATTCTCGACGAGCAGGGCGTCCCGGTACCACGAGGAGAACGCGGGGAGATCTGCGTTCGCGGCTCGCTGGTGATGGCGGGCTACTACCGCAACCCCGAGGCCACCGCGGAGGCCTCCGCGCACGGCTGGCACCACACCGGCGACATCGGGTTCCTCGACGACGAGGGTTATCTCCACATCGTCGACCGTGCCAAGGACATGGTGATCACCGGCGGTTTCAACGTCTATTCGGCCGAGGTCGAACAGGCGGTGATGGCGCACGACGCGATCCGCGACTGCGCGGTGATCGGCCTGCCGGACGACAAATGGGGGGAGCGGGTCACCGCCGTCGTCCAGCTGCAGCCCGGTACCGAACTCGACGCCGCGGAGCTGATCGCGTTCGTCAAGGAGCGCATCGGCAGCGTCAAGGCGCCCAAGCAGATCGAAGTCTGGCCGGAACTCCCGCGGTCGGCCATCGGCAAGGTCCTGAAAACCGACATCCGCACCACGCTCCACCCGGCACACCGGTAACTGGAAGAAAACGCAGCAAGGAGGCTGTCCGTCCATGAAACTCGCGCTCTATCTCCCGAACTTCCGGGACAAGGTGACCGTCCGGGAACTCGAGGACCTCACGGCGCAGGCCGAGGACCTCGACTTCGACTCCGTCTGGACCCTCGACCGGATCATCGTGCCGGAGACGTCGGACAGCGAGGAAATGCAGTACGCGTTCGGCCGGATCGAGGGCTTCCCCAAGGGTCTTCCGGTGAGCTCGCGCGGTGAGTTCCTCCAGGGCATGCCGCTGATCCCGTGGCTGGCCGCGAAGACGTCCAAGGTCCGCATCGGCATGAGCGTCATCGACACGCCCTACCGCTCGCCCGGCGTGCTCGCCGCCGAGCTGGCCACCATCGACCACCTCGCGGCCGGCCGGCTCAACGTGGCCGTCGGCGCGGGCTGGATGCCCGAGGAGTTCGACGCGGCCAGCGCTTCGCACATCTACCCGAAGCGCAACAAGCACGTCCGCGAGACCCTGGAGATCCTGCAGGGGATCTGGACCAACGACCTGTTCGAGTACCACGGCGAGTTCGCCGACTTCCAGCGCAGCGGGTTCGGCGCCAAGCCGGTGCAGAAGCCGCATCCGCCGATCTTCTTCAGCGGCCTCAAGGACCCCAAGCGCGCGGCGACGCGCATCGCGAAGTACGGGCTGGCCGGCTGGATCGGCATCCAGGACTCGCCCGAGGACATCACCCGGTGGCGTTCGGAGATCCAGCGCGAGCTGGCGGAACTCGACACCCCGCGTTCGGTCGACGATCTCGAGATCTCCAGCATGATCTGGTTCGTGATCACCGACGAGGACGCCGACCAGAGCCCGCTGGGCAAGGGCAGCAACCTGCTCGTGGGCTCGGCCGCGCAGATCACCGACCAGCTCAAGCGGTACAAGGAAGCCGGGCTGACGATGCCGTTCCTGTGGCCGCCGTTCCAGGACGTCCCGGTGGCCAAGACCCTGGACGACATGAAGCGGCTCAAGGAAGAGATCCTGCCCAAGGTCGAAGCGGCCTGAACAACCCCACAACGGAGTGAGAGGAACGAAATATGCCCGAACTTGACGGAAAGCGCGTCTTCGTCACCGGGTCCGGTGCCGGGATCGGCAAGGCGATCGCGGCGCTGTTCACCCAGCGCGGTGCCCGGGTCGTGGTGAGCGACCTGAACGCCGACTCGGCCAAGCAGTCGGCCGCGGAGATCGGCGCCGCGGGCGTCGCCAACTGCGACGTCACCGACGAGTCGCAGGTCCAGGCCGCCGTGGCGCAGGCGGTCGAGCAGCTGGGCGGTCTCGACGTCCTGGTCAACAACGCCGGGATCGAGGTCTCCTCACCGCTGCTGCAGCAGTCCACGGAGAGCTTCGACAAGATCTTCGCGGTCAACGTCCGCGGTACGTTCGTGACGATGAAGGCGGCGACCCCGCACCTGATGGAGTCCAAGGGCAACATCGTCAACATCTCGTCGATCGCCGGAGTCGGCGGCAGCCCGCTGCTCGGGTCCTACTGCGCGACGAAGGCCGCGGTCATCCAGCTCACCCGGGTCGCCGCGGTGGAGATGCGGGCGGCGGGCATCCGGGTCAACGCGGTCTGCCCCGGCTTCGCCGACACGGCCATGGTCGACCGGCTGGTGCCTGATTTCGAGGCGGCGACCCAGGTTCCGTTCGCCGACCTGGTGGCCCAGAAGCAGGGCAGGCTCGGCACCCCGGAGGACATCGCCGAGGTGGCGGCGTTCCTGGCGTCGGACCGGGCCAGCTGGGTCACCGGCAGCCACTACGTCCTCGACGGCGGGCTGAGCGCCTCCCTCGTGTGACGTCCCGGCCGGCGGGTCCCGCAGGGGGGAACCCGCCGGCCGTTCCCGGCTCACGCCCCGCTGTTTCGGGCGCCTGCGCCGAGATCGATGCCGAACACCACCCGGTCCAGCCCGGGGCCGTCGTACCCCGGCTTCACCGCGGAGGTCGTGAAGCCGAGCCGCGTGTGGAATGCCTGCGACGCCGAGTTCTGCGGGCTGGTGATGCAGGAGACGTGACGGCGCCCGTGTTCCCGGACGAGCGCGAAGAACGCCCGGTACAGCGCACGTCCGATGCCCCGGCCGTGCAGCGCCGGATCGACGCCGACGAAGTGCACGTACGCGGCTTCGGGCTCGGTCTGGGACAGGAAGCCGATCAGAAAAGCCGCCATCTCCCCGTTGTCGCGTTCCACCACGAAACTGGTGCTCGTGAAATGCTGGAAGTACAACCGCGGGAGAAGCAGCGCGCGTTCTTTCGCTCCCGCCGGGCCCTTGAGGCCGCCCCACCAGCTGTCCAGGACGGCGAGCACCGGCAGATGGTCTTCCTCGTCGAGGCGACGGGCGCCGAATCCGGCGGGCAGGTCGTCGATCATTCGCTCATCCTTCCGCGGCGGGGGCGGAACTCGTCACCATTTTCCGTAGTACCGGCCCGATCCGGGCAGCCAAATCCGCGTCGATCTCGACTACCTCGCGCTCCAGGGCGGAGCACGTCGCGGTGAAGGCTTCGTGTAGAGCCGTCACGCCGGTCGATGCGACGAGGGTCGCGGCGAGCGGATCCGTGATCGTGCGCGGCAGGTCGTCGACGCCGCGGCCCTGCGTGGCCGGGAGGCCATGGCGAAGGCACGCCATCGCGACGACGTGATCCCGCATTCCGCCGATCAGATGGACGGCCTGCCAGACGCGGCCGCGTGCGATCGCCGACCGCACATGCAGCGCGTACAGCCACGCCCATCCGGCGAGCCGGGTGGCAGGCTCCGGCTCGATGATGCCGGCTTCCAGCGCCTCCCCGAACAGCAGGGAGAAGCGTGGACCGGTCGGCCGGAACCGGTCGTACTCCCAGAAGGACACATCGACCTGCAAGGAGTCGGCACGCAGGAAAACCCGGTAGATCGCACCGGGTCCCGAGACGTCGAGATGGTCGACGGCGAGGTGCTGCTGCCGCATCCGCTCGGTCCAGTCGGCCAGCACGGTGTCCCGATCCACCTCCGCGCCGAGCCGGAGCGCGAGGTCGATGTCGGACCAGCGGTCCTGCCCGCCGGTGGCGCTCGAGCCGACCAGCGCGGCCGCGACCACCCGTTCGTCCTGGCGGGCCGAGTCGATCAGGGTGTGTTGCAGGGCTTCACGTGTTTCCTCGGTGAACATTCGGCGCTCCGCCAGTATTCGACCACAGTGGACAGTGCAGTGCTCGCGAGGGTCAGGCCGGCCGGGTCGAGGACTGCCGGCGCCATTCCGGGGCGAGCAGCGACCAGACTTCCGCGTCGTGCCGCTTCCCACGGTGCAGGTAGTGCTCGCGCAGGAGGCCTTCGCGCTGCATGCCCAGCCGGCGGGCGACCGAGGTGCTCGCGGTGTTCTGCGGGGAGGCTCGCCATTCCAGGCGGTGGATACCGTGCTGCTCGACGGCCCACTCGATGAGCACGCGGGCCGCGCGGGTCACCAGGCCGCGGCCGACCGCCGACGGCTCGAGCCAGCATCCGAGCTCGGCGAACTGCTCGGGTACGTTCATCGTGCGCAGCATGATTCCGCCGACGAGGAGACCGTCCGACCAGATCCCGTCGAGGCGCCCCGTGTCGGTGGCGAGGCGCTGTGCGTAGGTGGCCAGGTACTGGCGCGCCGACCCGAGGTCGGTCACGACATCCGGGAGCCGGACGAAGCGGCCGACGAACTCGCGTCCGCGGTCGACGTGGGTGAGGAATTCCTCCGCGTCCCCGGGCTGCAGCGGTCGCATTTCGGCCCCGGGCCCGAGGGGTGTGGCCCCCGGCGAACTGGTGGTCATTCGGCACTCCTTGGTACAGCTCTCGTCGAGCAGGTTTCCGTGGTGACGCCCTCGAACAGAGTTTCGTGTGCTGGCAGGGTTTTCCGAGTCAGCCGAGGTGGAACGAACCGAGCACGCCCACCCCGCTGAGCACACCGGTCACGCTCAGCGCGAGACAGGCCACGAGCGCTGACCCGAGCCATTGCCGCTGCCGCCGGGGACTGACGAAGCAGAGTGCCCACGCCGCCCACAACAGCCCCTCCACGAGAAACCACGGCTCGTTCAGCAGCAGATCCTGCAGGTCGGCGGCGTGCCGGTCGAAGGACTGCCACGTACTCGCGGGCAGCTGCGTCGGGTGTACCCCAGTGACACTGAGTACCCGAAGCGTGCTGTCGACCAGCGCGTGCATGCAGCAGCCGACCGCACCGAGCCAACCCAGCACGGGCATGACCCGCCGCAGCGACCGAACCCGCACGCCGACCAGCGGCACCACCGCCGCGACCAGAATGATCGCGGCGCCGACCGCGTTGATGACCTGAAACTGCGAAGCCGAGACCGGTGTCCCGATCAGGCCGAACGTGCCACCCGCCGCGTAATAGGCTCGGTAACCCGCGTAGCCGAACGCCCACAACGCGAGTACCACGGCGAGCACACGAAGCCGGCGACCATCCTGCACAGGCCCGGCCGCGGCCGTCCTCTGTAAAGCCATGCCGCTCATTGCTTCCCCCAGTCTTGCTTCCCCAGTCCGGATCAGTGAGCCCGGTGCTTCGAACGCGACGACACTCGGTCCGAACAGTGAGAGATAACAACACATGACCACTGAGATCTCAACTGTAATATACAGTGCTCTCACCTGCTCGTGGGTCGGACGAGGTTCGCGTATCGCGGGCCGGACGGGAGTCTTTCGTGAGCACTGCACTGATCATCGGCGACATCCAGCGGGGAATCACCGGTGGCTACCCGTTCGCCAGGCGGGTCGTGTCGCCGCTGACCGACCTGCTGCCCCGCGCCCGCTCGGCGGGTGCGCTCGTGGTGTTCGTGCGCTTCGCCTTGCGGGGCAACGAGACCGACCTGCCGCCCGGTGGTGGGCTCTATCGTTCGTTCTTCGACGCCGGAGACGCCTTCCACCAGGGTTCGCCCGGTACCGAGATCGACCTGCCGGTCACCGATGCCGACGTCGTCGTGCGCAAGCGCAGGGCCGGTGCGTTCGCGGGCACCGACCTCGATCTCGTGCTCCGTGCCCGGGGTGTGCGCTCGATCGCGGTCGCCGGGGTCGCGACCAGCGCGATGGTCGCCGCGACCTGCTATGACGCGGCGGACCGGGACTACGAGGTGACCGTACTGCGTGACGGGTGCGGTGACGAGGACCCGGCAGTGCACGACTTCTTCATGGACACCGTCTTCCCCGGGCGTGGGTTCGAGATCGCGACCTGTGCCGGCTGGCCGGGGTGAGCACCGCGCCGCTGGGACGGCACCTCGCGACCTGGAGCTGGTGGACACTGCGTGACTTGGGGCCGGTAGACGCGGCGCCGCTGGGTCAGGCTCCGCGTGGCTTGGGGCGGGCAGCCGCCGTGGCACGCGGGGCCGCGTTCGGGGGCTGTTTCGCCGGCGCCGGCGCAGGCGGCTGAATGTGGACCTGGCTCACCGACGTGCTCTTCGCGAGTACTCGGAGGACGTCGCGCCGCACGCGATCGCACCGTTCGCGCATGGCGTGGTGGGCGCCGCCGGTGTCCCGCGCGCGCAGCCGGTCCGCGATCGCAGCCAGTTCGCCGGGCGGACTCGCGATGCTCGGGTCGATCAACGCGGCCAGGCGCAGGACCCGTTCCAGCTCGTCGATCGCGTCGACGACCGCCTTGCCGAGCCGGTGGTTGCCGCTGAAGGCGGCGATGATGCCTTCGAACTCGATCCCGGCTCGTAGCCCCTCTTCCTGCCCCACCTCGCCCGTCGAGAGTGCGAGCGGCACCTTGGACAGCTCTTCGAGCCGGTCGAGTGCCGGCGCCGGGCAGCCCGCGCGCGCTGCGGCGCCGGCGGCCTCACTGGAGAGCATCGACCGCAAGGCGCACAGATCGTCGGTGTCCTGCAAGGTGATCGGGCTGACGACGTAACCGGCGCGCGGAAGCGCGGAAACCAGGCCGTCCCGCCTCAGCCGCGCGAGCGCTTCGCGCACCGGCGTCTTGCTGATGTCCCATTGCCGGGCGAGTGACGCCTCGGTGAAACTGCTGCCGGGCGGCAACGTCAGATCGATGATCTGCCGCCTGATCGCCCGGTAGGCCCGGCTGGTGCGGCCGAGGCCTTCCTCGTCCTCGCCGACCAGCAGCAACGCGGGGATGTGCGGAGTTCCGGCGACCACGCCGAGGATGTCGGGCACCACAGCAGGATACCAACGCGCGGAGTTGATACGGCACGGCGAGCCAACGCTCGTCAGTCCCGCCGGCGTGCCCGTCGATCGGCCTCGACGACGTCCGCCGCGTCCGGCGCGTGGTCCGGATCGGTCAGCCACTGGACGGCGAGTCCGACGAGCAGGGAGTAGTAGTGGGCGCCCACCACGCGCACCTCGTCCTGCCCGGCGTCCGGGGACAGGCCGCCGAAGGCCTGCGCCAGCGCGGTGCGGGCGAGTTGCTGGCCGTGCGCGTTGATGGCGCGGATCTCGGCGTCGTGCTGGACGTAGCTGACGCTTTCGAAGTTGAGGAACCACAGATCCCGGTGGGTGCGGATCGAGTCGATGATCCGGCGCCAGCGGTCCACCTGGGCGACCGGCTCGTCCGGAGCACCGAGCGCGGAGAACAGCCGCTCGCCCCATTCGGTGTTGAGGTCGATCAGGGCGCGCGTGAGCAGCTGCTCCTTCGAGCCGAAGTGGTAGTTGATCGAGGCCTGGTTGGCGCCGGAGGCCGCGACCAGATCCCGCACGGTCGTACGTGCGTAGCCGGTCGTGAGGAGGCATTCCCGCGCCGCGGTGAGCAAGTTGTCCCGGTGTCCCACCTGCGCTACCGTAGCATGTAAACGTTCGTTTTAAATGTACGTTCATACTGATGGAGGGGATCATGACGACGGTGCGCACGCGGCAGCTCCGGTGCAGATTCGAGGCGGAAGGGGGACCGGTCGACGCGCTTCGCGGAGTGGACCTCGACGTGCCACGCGGTGCGTTCGTCGCGATCATGGGCCCGTCCGGCTCCGGCAAGACGACACTGCTGCACTGCGCGGCCGGGCTGCGCACGCCGACCTCGGGCACGGTCGAGCTCGGCGGCGTGCACCTGGCCGGGCTCGGGGAGGCCGCGCTGGCCGAGGTCCGCCGTCGCCGGATCGGGTTCGTGTTCCAGTCCTTCAACCTGCTTCCGGCGCTGACCGCCGCGGAGAACGTGGAGTTGCCGCTGCGCCTGGACGGCCGCCGTCCCGATCCGCGGCACACGGCGGGGCTGCTCGCCCGGGTCGGGCTGGACGGGCGGGGGAGCCACCGGCCCGGGCAACTGTCCGGAGGTCAGCAGCAACGGGTCGCCGTCGCCCGTGCGCTGATCACCGATCCCGAGGTGGTGTTCGCCGACGAGCCCACCGGTGCGCTGGACATCCGCAGTGCCCGTGAGGTGCTTTCGCTGCTGCGGTACCTCGCCGACCGCGGCCAGACGATCATCATGGTCACCCACGACCCCGTGGCAGCGTCCTTTTCGGACAACGTTCTCTTCCTCGCCGACGGGCTGGTGGTCGACCACCTGGTGCGGCCGGGTGCCGCGGCTGTCGCGAACCGGATGGCCACGCTCGTCGAGTCGGCCGAACGGGCCGCGAACGCGGCGGGGGTGCGCTGACGTGCTGACTCTCGCTGTGCGCCTTCTCCGCCACCACCGGGCGACGGCGGTCGCCACCGGTCTCGTCGCGGTGGCCGGCATGGCGCTGGTGGTCGCCATGGCCGCGTTGCTCGGCACCGGGCGCTCCCGCGGCACCGCCGCCGCGGACCGTGACTTCCTCACGCAGTTCCCGCTGATCCTGGGTGGCTGGGTGGTCGCGATCGTCGTGTTCGCGATGGTGTCCACGATCAGCGTCACCCTCGACGGCCGCGCCGGTGAGCTCGGCGGCCTCCGGCTGATCGGTGCCGGGCCCCGGCAGGTGCGGGTCCTCGTCTCGGCGGAGACGTTCGTGATCTGTGCCGTGGCCGCGCTGCCGGGACTCGGCCTCGGTCACCTCCTCGGCTGGTCGCTGCTGCGGGGAGTGCGCGGCGCCGGGCTGACCGATCCGGCCACGGTCTACGCGCCGGGTTTCGTCCTGCCCGTCGCCGGGATCGTCGTGGTGCTCGGCGCCGGCGTGCTGGCGGGGTGGATCGGCAGCCGCGGGACGGCCCGGCGCAGCCCGGTCGACGCGGGAGAACCGGCACGGCGCGGGTCGCGACCGGTCGTCCGGCGGCGGATGGTCGCGGCCGTGCTGATCCTCGCGGGCCTCGGCTCGGCCTCCGCCGTGCTGGCGCTGCCCGGCGACAGCATCGCGACCACGGCGACGACCGGTCCGGCCACGGTCCTGACGGCGATCGGACTCGCGGTACTGGCCCCGGAACTGGTGGCCTCGGCCCACCGGCTGCTGCGGCTGGCCGCCCCGCGCGACCGCGGCGCCGGAGCCCACCTCGCCACGGTGAACCTGGCCGCAGCACCCGAGCGGATGCGTCCGGCCGTCACCTTCCTGACGCTGCTGGTGGGAGTCTCGGCCGGAACGCTGGCCATGCAGGGGATCGAGAACCGGCACGTCACGGCCGACAGCACCGCGCGGGTCCTGGCATCGATCAACTACCTCGTGGTCGTCCTCATCGGAGTGTTCATGGCGATCGCCCTGACGAACAACCTGGTCGCCGCGATCGGCCGCCGCCGAGGCGAGTTCGCCGTGCTCGCCCTGATCGGTTCGACCGGCAGGCAGGTTCGTGGCGTGCTGCTGCGTGAAACGGCGGCGGCCACCGTCACCGCGGTCGTGACCGCGACAGTCGGGGCGATCGGGTGCGTGGTGCCCTTCGCCGTGGTGAAGACGGGCAGCCCGGCGGCGGCGTTCGCTGTCGGCCCGTACCTGCTCAGCATGGTGTTCGGCGCAGCTGTCGCGCTGCTCGTGACGGCGTTCTCGGGTGCCCGCGCTGTCCGCGCGGTGGCGGTGCCGGCGTGAAGGCCGTGGTGCCCTCGAGTACTCCGTCGGGATGACCAGTGGGCATGATCATGCCCGAGTCGGGGGACGCGCGTGCGACGATGAAAAGGATACGGTGGTCCGCCTTTACTCGCGCTTTGCATGGGGGAGCGACGTCATGCCTGGTCCGTCTGTGCCGGCACCCGAGGAACCTGGCCGCGCACCATGGTGAATCCGCTGATCGCCGAGCGCGAGGACTCCACCACGGCCTACTCCGGCATTTCGCTGGCGGAGTCGGCGAACGATCTGAAGCAGGGGATCGAGAAGGGCGACTGGGCCGCGGTCGCGATGGGTGCCGTCGGTACGGCGCTCGACGCGCTGTCGATGGCCATGGACCCGTTCGGCGCGGTCCTCGCCGCCGGGGTGGGCTGGTTGATGGAGCACGTCGGCCCGCTCTCCGACGCGCTCGACGGACTGACCGGTGACGCGGACCAGATCAAGTCGCAGGCCGAGACCTGGGCCAACGCCGCCAAGGAACTCGGCGCCATCGGCACGGATCTGTCCGCTCTGGTGGAGGCGGACCTGCAGTCGTGGACCGGGGAAGCGGCCGACGCGTACCGGCAGCGGACCAAGGACATGGTCGATCTCCTGACCGCCGCGCAGAAGGGCTGTGAAGGAGCCTCCAGCGGGGTGCAGACCGCGGGCGAGGTCGTCGCCGCCGTCCGCAGCCTCGTCCGCGACATCATCGCCGAGCTCATCGGTCACCTGATCAGCTGGGCGCTGCAGGTCCTGTTCACCCTCGGCATCGGCATGACCTGGGTGGTGCCGCAGGTCGCGGCCGCGGTCGCGAAGACGGCATCGCAGATCGCCAGTATCACCACCAAGCTCGTCAAGGCGCTCAAAGGCCTGATGCCGCTGCTCAAGCGGGCCGGTTCGCTGTTCGACGAGGCGGGCGCGGCGATGCGCAAGATCAAGGGCGGCAAGGCCGACGCGCCGCCCCCGCCCAGGGACATCAACGGCAAGGGCGGCAACGACCGCGGGCTGGACACCAAGAAGGACGACGACGGAACCGACATCTCCAGTGCCGGCAACGACGGCAACCACAACTCCGGCAACGGCAACAACTCCGGCAACAACTCCGGCGGCGGCAACCCGAGGAACGACGACCAGACCGACGTCAGCGGCACCGGCGACCGGGGCGGCGACCGCGACCGGGGTGGCGGCGGCAACGACACCACCGGCAAGGACGGCAAAGACGGCAAGGACGACCGTTCGACGTCGGGCGATGCGAAGAACACCTGCGGTGACCCCATCGACGTGGCCACCGGCGAGGTCGTCATGACGCAGGTCGACGTGACGTTGCCCGGTGACGGCGGGGACCTGCAGCTCTCCCGCACACATCTGTCGTCCTACACCGGCGGCCGGTGGTTCGGTCCGTCGTGGACGTCCACTGTGGACCAGCGGCTGGAACTCGACGGCAGCCGCGTCCGGTTCTACTCCGAGGACGGGATGGTGCTGACCTACCCCGTTCCGGCCGGCGAACCAGTGCTGCCCGAGCAGGGGCCGCGGCACCGGCTGGCCCGTACACCGGAGGGGTACCGGCTTTCGTTCGGCGATCGTGAGCTGCACTTCGCCGGCAGCGGCGCCGTCCTGCCGCTGGTGGCCATCGAGCAGGGCGGCAGCCGTACCGAGTTCGGCTACGCCGCCGACGGCACGCCCGCGAAGCTCCGTCGTGACGACGGCGTCGAGCTCACGATCAGCACCGAGCAGGGGCGGATCGTCGCGTTCGGGGCTCCGGAGCAGGCGCCGCTGGTGCGCTTCTCCTACAACCGGCTCGGCCAGCTGAGCACCATCGCGGACTTCGCCGGCCGCCCCCAGCGGCTCGACTACGACTTCGGTCACCGGCTCGTCGGCTGGCAGGACCGCACCGGCACCTGGTACCGCTACGTCTACGACGGTGCCGGTCGCTGCGTCCGGGCAGTGGGGGCGAACGGCTACTACAACGCGACGTTCGTCTACGAGCCCGGCACGACCCGGCACACCGACGCCACCGGGCACACCTGGAGCTACCGGTTCAACGACGCCAAGCAACTGATCGAGCGCGTCGATCCGCTCGGCAACTCCCGGCGCTATCAGTGGAACCGGCGTGACGAGCTGCTGTCCCAAGTGGACGAAATCGGCCGGGAGACCGGTTACGAGTACGACGACGGCGAACTGGTGGCCGTGCACCATCCGGGAGGATCCACGGTACGGGTGGCGCCGGCCGAGGGCGGCGAGACACTTCTCCGGGCCGGCGAAGGCACGGACGAGATCCAGCGGGTGGTCCCGGCCTCGGATCCGGCGGCCACTCTCGTCGAAGCCGGGATCGCCGCGGACCTTCCCGGGGCTCCCGACCCGTTCGAGGACGACCCCGTCACCGGCCGTTCCGCTCGCCCCGGCGATCGCGACCTGTTCGGCCGGCCTCGCCTCGTGCACACGGCTTCCGGTGGTGCGGCGAGGCTCGGCTGGACGGCCGACGGCCGCCGCGCCTGGCGGCTCGGCCCGCACGGTGCCCGCGAGACCTGGGTGCACGACGCCGAAGGCCAGGTCGTGGAGTACCGCGACGCGGGCGGGGCCGCGCGCCGCCGCAAGTACGGTCCGTTCGGACTCGTGCTGGAGGAGACCGACACCGCGGGTGCGCGCACGCTGTTCACCTACGACGGCGAGCTGCGGCTCACCTCGGTGACCAACCCGAGCGGACTCGTCTGGCAGTACGTCTACGACGCCGCCGGCAGGCTCGTCGAGGAGATCGACTACGACGGCCGCAGGCTCGCCTACACCTACGACGCGGCGGGTCAGCTGCGCCGGATGACCAACGGCATGGGTGTTCCGACCGAGTACGACTACGACGTCCACGGCAACGTGGTGGTGCGGCGCACCCCGGACGACCTCACGCTCTACGAGTACGACGCGCTCGGCAGGTTGACGGTCGCCGAGAACACCGAATCGCGGGTCGAGATCGTCCGTGACGGCAGCGACCGGGTCATCACCGACACGATCAACGGGATCGGGGTGTGCTGGCGTCACGACGGCGAGAAGCTCGTCCGCCGGACCTCGTCCGGTGTGGACAGTGAGTGGCGGTTCGGCGAGTCGGGGCTGCCGCGGTCGCTGCGGATCGCCGGTCACGACGTCGAATTCGCCTACGACGACGTGGAACGGGAGAGCACGCGCAGCGTCGACGGAACCGTGGTGCTCCAGCGGCGGTTCGACGCGGAGGACCGGCTCGCCGAGGAGGACGTCGCGGGCGTCGGCCTGCGCACCTACAGTTACCGCCCGGACGGCAGGCTCGCCGCGGTCGGCGACGCGATCCGGCCGTGGCAGCTCTCGTTCGACAACGCCGGCCGCGTCAGCGAGGCGCGCGGGCCGGCCGGCGTCGAACAGTTCACCTACGACGCGGCGGGCACCATGACCTCGGCGGTGACGCCGTCGTTGCCGGGGCCGCGGACGTACGCGGGCAACTGGATCGTCTCCGCCGGCGACACCTACTACAGCGCCGACGCGCAGGGCCGGGTCACCGGACGGTACGACACCAGCCGGCAGGGCGGGCCGTCCTGCACCTACGCGTGGGACCACCTCGACCGTCTCCGCTCCGCGGTCACCCCCGACGGCGCGCTCTGGACCTACCACTACGACCCGCTCGGACGGCGCTTCGCGAAGCGCCGCTTCGCCGCCGGGGAAGGCGGCGAGGCCGAACTCACCGACGACTTCCGGTTCCTGTGGAACGAGATGACCCTCGTCGAACGAGTCGAGTACCGGCCCGCGGACAACTCCTACCGGATCCTCACGTGGGAGCACCTCTACGACGACGATCGCCCGGTCGTCCAGGTCGAGACCGCGGGTCCCGGTTCTCCCGCCCGGTTCCGTGCGGTGATCACCTCACCGGCCGGAAAGCCGACCGAGCTGCTGGACGAGCACGGCGCGCTGGTGTGGCAGGACCGCAGCAGCTTCTGGGGCGCGCCGCTGCCCGGCGCCGACTCCGCGGCGATCCCGCTGGCGTTTCCCGGTCAGCACCGTGACGAGGAGACCGGGCTGCACTACAACGTGTACCGGTACTACGACCCGCAGACCACGCGCTACCTCAGCCAGGATCCGATCGGCCTCGCGGCCGCGCCCAACCCGGTCGGCTATGTCGACCAGCCGCTGCTCGTCGGTGATCCGCTCGGGCTCGTGGGCACCTGTGGTGCCACCGGTCCGCAGGGCGGGACGCGTTCCCTTCCGGGACCACCGCCGCGACGTAGGGAGTTCCGGGAGCGCACCGACTTCCGGCACGACGTGGACAGCATGACGAAGGAGGAGTTCGAGCGGTTCAAACCCCAGCTCGACGAAATGCTGAAGGCGGACAAGCACTTCTTCTGGTCCGGTGGCTTCCTCGACCGGCGGCGGGCTCCCGGCGACACCAGCGACCCGTATCTCGGCCCGCTGCAGGACCGGGCCACCCAGATCGCGAGGCAGCACGGCGGCAACACCCTCGAAGGCACGTTGTACGACAACAAGATCAAAATGCCCGGCTGGGTCAACGATCCCAACGACCCGAGGAAAGCGCTCGTCGAGGAGAAGTGGAAGTACGTCTCGGAGCGGTGGGCCAACAACAGCCCGGGAAGCGCCCATGTCGTGTTCCCCGGCAGGCCCGACGCGCATTCACGCATCGACCTGTCCTCCAAAGAGAGCGGCCCGGACGACATCTATTCCCACCGCCGCGAAGGCAACGTGTGGGACACCATCGAGTACCCGCGGCTGCGGGACAACGGGATCACGGACATCACCAAGTACGACTCCGAGACCGGCAACGCCCGGCCCTACCGGCATCGCGCCTGAGGCGTGCCCGGCCTCAGCGGAAGCGCGCGATCCGAAGTGGACGGAGCCGGGCGAGCGCGGCGGCGACCTCGTAGCGGCGTGGGACGACGTAGTCGCCGAGGTAGCCGTGGCCGATCGCGTCGGCGCCGTTCGCGAGGTCGTCCTCCAGCCGGTCGAGGAATTCGGCGACCGTGCGCTCGCCGTCGAACAGACCCGTTTCGACGCCGTGGGCCAGGGCGAGCCCGATGCCCATGACCTGGCCGGGGTCCACGAGCTGTTCGACGGCGCGCAGGTCGATGTCGGCCTCGCCGTAGGTGAGCGTGTCGATGCCGCGCTGCTTCACCTTGCGGCGTCCCTTCACCTCCGGGGACAGCGACCTCGGCGCGCACACCCTGTGCCGCACAGCGGGGAAGCCTTTCGCCTCAACGGTTCTGGTCTCCACACGCAGCTGCGCGGCGCGTGCGGTGACGTCCTCCGGCTCGTACGCGGCCATCATGAGCACGCGGTCGGCGACGTCGAGGTAGTCGCCGGAGCCGCCCATCACGAGCACCGTCGACACGCCGTGCTCGGCGTGCAGCGGACGCACGAGGTCGACGAACGGCGTGAGCGGCTCGTTGCCCTTCGCGACGAGCTCCTGCATGCGGCCGTCCCGGATCATCAGGTTGGTCGCGGCGGTGTCCTCGTCGATCAGCAGCACCTCGGCACCCGCTTCGAGTGCCTCGACGGTGGTGGCCGCCTGTGAGGTCGAACCGGAGGCGTTGGACGTGGAGAAGTCCCGCGTGTCCGCGCCGGTCGGCAGCTCGCCGACGAAGGCACTGACGTCGACGCGCTGCACGCTGCGTCCGTCCTCGGCACGGACCTTCACGGTCGCGGCCCGGCTGGCCACAAGCTCGCGGCCGTCGCCGGGGACGTGGTCGTACACCCCCCGTTCGAGCGCGCGCAGCAGTGTCGACTTGCCGTGGAATCCGCCGCCGACGATGAGCGTGATGCCCTCCGCGATGCCCATGCCGGTGACCGTGCCGCGATTCGGCAGCTCCACCGTGACGCGCATCGACTCGGGTGAACGGAACGCGACGCCGTCGGTGAGCGGCCGGTCGTCGGTTCCGCTGCGGCGCGCGAGCATGGCGCCGTCGGCCACGAACGCGACCAGTCCCAGCTCGGGCAGCGCGCGGCGCAGCGCATCGCTGTCCTCGACCGAGTCGACGAACGCTGCGAGCAGCTCCGGGTCGAGCGCGGCGTAGCGCAGTGTCTCGACGGCGCGAGGCAGCTGCTCGCACAACGCTTTACGCGCGCTGTGCCCGTCGATGCGACGGCGCGGGCCGGGCAGGTCGATGCCGAGGTGGATCGTCAGCGCACCGTCGTGGACGCGCAGCGCGCTGCGGTCGAGCACCTGCTGCCCGCCGACGTCGGCCCTCAGCAACGTGCCGCGCAGGCTCGCGCCCAGTGTGCGCAACAGCTGGTCGGCGAGCGCCCGCGCTCGAACCGGCGTGTCCCACAGCTCGCGGGGGAAGCCCGCGTGCGCGGCGGGCACGCGTACCTCGACGCGGCTCGCCGGTGCGAACGGGTCCGTCTGCGCCTTGCGGATGTCGACGGTGTAGCCGTCGCCGCGCCAGGCGCCCTGCAGGCTCTTGTACCGGCCGTAGCTCTGCCCGTCGAGCGAGGTGAGCCGCCGGGCGAGGTCGGAGAGCGTGGTGCGTGAGGACTGTGCGTGTGTCATCGCTGCCCACGGTACGTGACGCCGGCTGCCGGGCTCAGACGAACAGCGACAGCACCAGCGTGCCGGCCAGTCCGATCACCGACTGGAGGGACAGCATCAGCGTCCAGGTGCGGAAGGTCTGCTTGACCGTCAGCTGGAAGTACTCCTTGAACAGCCAGAACCCGGAGTCGTTGACGTGCGACAGCATGACCGCTCCGGACGCGGTCGCGAGCACCAGCAGTTCCGGGGACAGCCCCGGGGTCGCCGCGGCGATGGGCGCGACGATGCCCGCCGCGGTGACCGTGGCGACGGTCGCCGAGCCGAGGCAGATCCGCAGCAGCGCCGCGATGATCCAGGCGAGCACCAGTGCGGGGATGTGCCAGCCCTTGGCGAACGACACGATCACGTCGCTCACCCCGGTCTTGGCCAGCATTTCCGCGAGCCCGCCGCCGGCGCCGACGATGAGCAGCACCGGCCCGACGGTCTTCAGCCCGCTCGCCGCGATGCCCTGCAGCTGCCCGGCACGCAGGCCGGACGACCGGCCGAGGCCGATCATCGCGGCCACGACCGACAGCAGCAGCGCCACCACCGGATCGTCGCAGAAGGAGAAGATCGTGTGCGCGACGCTGCCCTCGGCGGTGTTGTCGACGCCGAACGCGCCGACCACCAGCAGCACCGGCGGCAGCAGCACGACACCGAGTGCGAGCCACAGCGGCGGCCGCCGTTCGGCCTTCTCCTCGGTGCCCGCGGCCGGTCCCGCGTCCAGGTCCGGTGTGGGACCGAACCAGCGGCGCGTGAACCGGGTCAGCAGCGGGCCGCACAGGATCAGCGTCGGCACGGCGATGATCAGCCCGAAAGCCAGCGTGAGACCGAAGCTCGCGTGGTAGGCGCTGACCGCGGCGGTCGGCGCCGGGTGCGGCGGCAGCAGGCCGTGCGCGGTGTACAGCCCGGCGGCCAGCGGCATGCCGATGAACAGCAGGTGGCTGCCGGTGCGGCGGGCCAGCGCGTACGCCAGCGGCACGAGCATCACGAAGCTGACGTCGAAGATGTTGGGCAGCCCGATGATCAGCGCCGCGACCCCGATGCTGATCGGGATCCACTTCACCGGGCGGTGACCGATGAACGCGTCCGCGATCCGGCTCGCGCCGCCGGTGCCGGTGATGATCGCGCCCAGCAACGAGCCGAGCCCGATCACCGGTGCAGTGTCCGACAGCGTGTCGCCGAAACCGGATTCGAATGCCCCGACCGTGCCGTCGACCCCTAGGCCGCTCGCGAACCCGAGCAGCACGGCGCCGAGCAGCAGCGCGAGGAACGGGTTCATCTTCAGCTTCGCGATCGCGACCACGACCAGCACGATCGCGATCCCGGCGAAGACCAGGTGCAGTTCCCCGGCGGTCATCGGCCCTCACCCGCCGCGTGGAAGAGAGCGGCCGCCGTCTCGTCGTAGCCGGTCACGTCGGCGAAGCCGAGCAGGTGCCCGGCGGGCACGTCGCGGACCAGCCGGGCGCCGCCGAGCAGGTAGAACGGCAGCGTGTCGCCCGGTTCGGCGGGCCGGATCACCGGATCGATCCCGGCGACCTCGTGGTGGTGGCCCTCGACCGCGAAGGTGTCTCCGGCCTGGAAGGCGCGCCCGGTGCGGCCGGCGAGGACCGCGTGCCGCGCCGGCGGGGCCGGGTCGGGTCCGTGGGCCGCGGCGAGGATGGTGAGCGGGGTTTCGACGCCCATCAGGTGGTAGGGCCAGTAGATGCAGGCGTACCGGCCGTCGCGGCTGACCACGTGGCCCTTGCCCGCGAGCAGTTGCCACGTCTCGGGGTCGTTGGTGCGCACCACGGCGAACACGCCACCGGCGAAGCTCGCTTCACCGGGCAGCCGCAGGGCGGAGAAAACGTCGACCGAACGCGGGGTGCCGATCAGGCCGCCGTGCTCGCGCTCGGCGTAGACGTCGGCCAGTTCGGCGGGCCGCGCGACCGGGTAATGCAGGCTCTCGGTGTCCGGCAGCGCCCCGGTGTACTGGGACACCACGGTCATCTCGCAGTAGTCGGCAGCCGCGCGGCGTTTGAGACCGGCGACCAGTTCGGCCCGGCGTTCGAGGGTGTTTTCGCTCAGCTCCAGCAGCTCCGCCATGCCGGGGGCGTCGATCGTCGTATCCAGCTGGGTGAGCTTGCCGGTGGCGGGGTCGAAGACGAGGTCGTACTCGCTGGACTTGCCCAGCGCGACGACCTCCAGGCCGACGCGTTCGACCCAGGCCAGCAGGCGGATGAGGTTCGCGGGCTGGTCGCCGTCGCCGGGCAGGTAACGGACGCCGGCCGCGGCGGCCTCCCGTGCCAGCGCGACACCCGCGACCGTCTCGATCTCCTTGCTCACCATGACGACGTGGCATCCGGCGGCGATCGCGGCCCGCGCGTACCCGACTCCCGCGGTGACGCGCCCGGTCGCCTCGACGAGAACGTCCACTTCGGACCAGTCCACTCCCGACCCGCCGGGCACCACGGCGACGCCGGTCAGCCCCAGCTCGGCGAGCATCGTGTGCACGCCTGCGGTGTCCGGGTCCACCAGCACGGCCGGGGTCAGCCCGGGAACCGCTTTCAGCTGGGCCAGAAGCGTGCGGCCGTAGCCGCCGTGCGCCCCGGTGAGGGCGACCCGGAGGGGTGCGCCACGGGTGTCGGTCTCGTGCTGGATCACCATCGGTCCTCGCTGTACTCGCTGTGTGCCGCCACTGTAACATCGGTCGTATAAATTATTCAAAGAAGTTCACATGGCGTCACGTATGCTGTCGGGAACAGTGGCAGAGCGGAGGGAAACCGTGGTCAGGATCGGCGTGGTGGCCGACGACTTCACCGGCGCGACGGACATCGCGGCGGCCTACGCGTCGCGCGGCAGACGGTCCGTCGTGCTCACGGGCCCGGGCGAACCGCCGGAGGGCAACGACGTCGTCGTGGCCGCGCTGAAGACCCGGACAGCGCCGGTCGCCGAGGCCGTCGAAGCGTCGCTGGCCGCCTGCGAACGCCTGCGCGCGCTGGGCTGCGAGCGGTTCGTGTTCAAGTACTGCTCCACGTTCGACTCCACCGACCGCGGCAACATCGGCCCGGTGCTCGACGCGCTGGCCGAGCGCACCGGCGCGGAGCACGTGGTCGTCGCGCCGGCTTTCCCCGGCAACGGCCGCACGATCCGGGACGGCTTGCTGTACGTCGGCGACGTCCTGCTCGAGGACTCGCCCATGCGGCACCACCCGCTCACGCCGATGACCCGTTCGCGCGTCGCCGAGCTGCTGCGTCCGCAGACACGGTACGACGTCGGCGAAATCCACGCGGACATCGTGCGCGCCGGCGCCGCGCAGCTGGCCGGAACACTCGCCGCAGCCGCGGAAAAGTACCTGGTCGTGGACACTCTCACCGACGACGACCTCGTGACGATCGCCGAAGCGACTTCCGGCGACGTGCTCGTGTCCGGCGCGGCGGGACTCGCCTTGGGCAGCGCTCGCGGTGACGCGGACCCGTCCGAGGCTTGGCCGACACCGGCCGGACGACGACTCGTCGTGTGCGGCAGCGCCTCCGCGCGCACTCGTGAGCAGGTCCGTCACGCGGCGGAGAACGGCCAGCCGACGTTGCGTCTCGACGTCGGCGGGCTCGCTTCGGATCCGGGCGGGGTGGTGCGGGACGCCCTCGCATGGTTCACCGCGCAGGACCCGGCGAGCGCGCCGGTGATCTACTCCGTCGGCGACCTGGACGATGTGCGGTCCGGACCGGAAGCCGCTGCGCGGACCGAAGAAGCGCTGTCTCGTATCGTCGAAGCGGCCATCGCTTCGGGGGTCACGCAGTGCGTCGTCGCGGGCGGGGAGACGTCGGGTGCGGTCGTCAACCGGCTCGGCGTGCACGCGCTGCGCATCGGCGGGCTGATCGCTCCCGGAGTCTGCTGGGCCGAGGGCGTCACCGCTGCGGGAGACCGGGTCGCGCTGGCGTTGAAGTCGGGCAACTTCGGTACGCCGGACATGTTCGTCACGGCGTGGGAGGTGCTGCGGTGATCGACGCACTGGTGGCCGCCGGACGACGGCTGGCCGACGCCGGGATCAGCCCGGGCAGCAGCGGAAACCTCAGCGTGCGCGACGGTGAGCACATCCTCGTCACCGGCACCGGCGCGGATCTCGGCCGGCTGGGCGAGGACAGCGTCGCCGTGCTCGACGCCGAGGGTGCGCACGTCGGCGGACCGCGACCGTCCAAAGAGGTCGCCGTGCACCTCGCGATGTACGCGCGCAACCGGGACCATACGGCGGTGGTGCACGTCCACTCGCCGCACGCGGTCGCCGTGGCGTGCCTGCCGCCGTGGTCGGAGACGAGCGCCGTACCGCCGCTGACGCCGTACTTCCTGATGCGTGTCGGCCAGGCGCCGCTGATCGCGTATCGCGCGCCGGGCGATCCCGGACTCGGCGCGCTGCTGGCCGCACCGCCGTTTTCCTTCCGCGCGGCGCTTCTGGCCAACCATGGCCAGGTCACCAGCGGCGCGGACCTCGGCGACGCGCTCACCGCGGCCGTCGAACTGGAGGAGACGTGCCGGATCGTGCTGCTGACCGACGGCCGCCGCCCCCGGCTGCTGGACGCCGGCGCGATCGGCGACCTGACTCGGCGCAACGGAACCGCGTGGGACGCTCGCTAGACTCGACGAGGCGTTAAGGAGGTCGGAGATGACGGACGCACCGCCGCTCATCCCGGAGCAGCGACGGGACCTCATCCTCGGCCACCTGCGCCGCGACTCCGTGCTCAGCTACCGGCAGCTCGCGGCACTCGTGGGCGTGAGCCACATGACGGTCCGCCGCGACGTGGCCGAGCTGGAGCGACAGGGGCGGGTCGTGGCCACCCAGGGCGGCGCGAAGATCGTGGCGCGGCTGGCCGCGGAGCCGCCGCGCACCGAAAAGGCCGGGGCCGACGTCGCGCAGAAGGACGCCATGGCCCGGTACGCGGCCACTCTGGTGCGTGAGTCGATGACGATCTACCTCGACGCGGGCACCACCCTGCAGGCGCTGCGTCCGCACCTGGACGGCTTCGGTGACCTGACCGTGGTCACCAACGATCTCGTCATCGCGGCGTCCTACGTGGACCACCCGTCGATCGAGATCATCACGCTGGGCGGCCGGGTGGAGAAGCGCAACCAGTCCACCGTCGGCCGGTTGCCGGCACTCGCGTTGCGCGAGCTGTCCCTGGACATCGCGTTTCTCAGCACCAGCTCGTGGGACCTGCGCCGCGGGGTCACCATTCCCGCCGAGTCCAAAGTGGATCCCAAACAGGCCGCCGTCGCCGCGGCCGAGACGTCGGTGCTGGTCGCGGCCAGCTCCAAGTACGGAAGCTTCGCCCGGTACCGCATCCTCGGCCTGGCCGAGCTGGACCTGGTGATCACTGACGGCGGTCTGCTGGACGCACAACTGGCGGAGATCGAGGCGGAAAGCGGCGTCGAGGTGCATCGGGCCGGTTGAGCCCGGAGCACGACCCCCGACGCGACGGACAGCTGTTCGTCGCGTCGCGGGCGCCCCTGCGGCCTGGCGTCCCCCTCGCATCGTCCCCGACTTGTGAATCGCTGAAAGCTGTCCTTGCTCGATCCTTGCCTGTTGACAACAGTACGTCAGCCATTAACCTCGTCTATGTGAACGGACACTAGGCCAGGGTGGGCTGATGATCCAACGAGTGCTGGTGGCGGGCGTGGGGATGGTTCCCTTCGCCACGCCCAGGAAGAGCGATCCCTACGACGCGCTGGCGGAGGCCGCCGTCCGGGCCGCGCTCGCCGATGCGGGCACCGAACTGGCGATGGTGCAGCAGGCCTACGCCGGCTATGTGTACGGCGACTCGACCTGTGGGCAGCGGGCGCTGTACCGCGTGGGCATGACCGGCGTGCCGGTGCTCAACGTGAACAACAACTGTTCGACCGGTTCGTCCGCGCTGTTCCTGGCCCGGCAGGCGGTGGCCTCCGGCGCGGCCGACTGTGTGCTCGCGGTCGGGTTCGAACAGATGCAGCGCGGCGCGTTGACCTCGCACTGGGACGACCGTCCGAGCCCCTTCGAGCGCTTCGACACCGTGCTCGACCAGGTCGGGGACCCGGTCGAGGGCGTACCGATGGCGCCCCGCTACTTCGGCAGCGCGGGTGCCGCGTACGCCGATCGCTACGGCGCCCGGCCGGAGACGTTCGCCGCGATCTCGGTCAAGGCGCGCAGGCACGCGGCGAACAACCCCTACGCGGTGTTCCGGGACAGCGTGACGATCGAGCAGGTGCTGGGCGCACCCCACATCTACGGGCCGTTGACCCGGCTGCAGTGCTGCCCGCCGACCTGCGGTGCCGCGGCCGCGGTCGTCACCAGCGAAGAGTTCGCCCGCGCCCATGGTCTCCGCACCGACGTCGCGATTGCGGCGCAGGCGATGACCACCGACACTTCGAGCTCGTTCGAGGGCGACCCGCTGAAACTGGTCGGCTATGACATGAGCGCGGCCGCCGCTCGGCAGGTGTACCAGTCCGCGGGCATCGGCCCGGAGGACATCCCGGTGGTCGAACTGCATGACTGCTTCACCACCAACGAGGTGATCAGCTACGAGGCGCTCGGCCTGACCCCGGAGGGCACCGCGGAGAAGTTCATCGCCGACGGTGACAACACCTACGGCGGCCGCGTGGTGACCAACCCGTCCGGAGGGCTGCTGTCCAAGGGACATCCACTCGGCGCGACCGGCCTGGCGCAGTGCGCCGAGCTGACCTGGCAGCTGCGCGGTGAGGCGGGGCCGCGGCAGGTCGAGGACGTGAACGTGGCGCTGCAGCACAACATCGGCCTCGGTGGCGCGGCCGTCGTGACCCTGTACGAGAAGCTGCGCTGACCATGCCCATCGACGACTCCGTCAAAGGCACGAGGCTCCCGTCGGTCACCATGACGCTGGAAGCCGGGCGGCTGGCGTCCTTCGCCGGGGCGACCGGCCAGCCCGACCCGGTCTACCGCGATCCACTCGCCGCGCGGAATGCGGGCCTGCCCGGCCTTCCGGTGCCGCCGACGTTTCTGTTCGCGATCGAGCTGGAGCAGCCGGACCCGTTCGCCTGGCTCACCGGCCTGGGGGTGGACCTGCGCTGGGTGTTGCACGGCGAGCAGGCGTTCACTTACCACGCCATGGCCTACTCCGGGAACACGCTCGTCGCCTCCCCGCAGATCGCCGACGTTTACCGCAAGAAGGGTGGCGCGTTGCAGTTCGTCGTCAAGCGCACGGCTGTCACCCACGTCGATGGTAGCCCGGTCGCGGATCTGGACAGCGTCATTGTGGTGCGTGAACCGGAGGTGACCTCATGAGCGTCCTCAGCGAAGTCCGGGTCGGCACCGAACTGCCGCCGTTGCGGCTGCCGGCGATCTCCCGGACGACGCTGGCACTGTTCGCCGGTGCTTCCGGCGACCACAATCCCATCCACATCGACCTCGACGTCGCCCGCTCCGCCGGCCTCGACGACGTGTTCGCCCACGGCATGCTCTCCATGGCCTACCTCGGCGGGCTGCTCACCGGCTGGGCCCCGCAGGAACGCATCCGCTCGCTGCGCGTGCGTTTCGCCGCGGTCACCCCGGTACACGGCGAGCCCACCTGTACCGGACGTGTGGTCGCGCTCGCCGGGACCGTGGCCACCGTCGAACTGGCCGTCACGCTGGCCGACGGCACCGTGACCCTCACCGGGGAAGCCACTGTCGACCTCGCACCGGAAAGCTGAAAGGCGTACCGCACATGGGAAAGCTGGACGGGAAGACCGCCATCGTCTCCGGCTCCGGCCGCGGGATCGGCAGGGAGATCGCGCTCAAGCTCGCCGGCGACGGCGCCGCGGTCGTGGTCAACGACCTCGACGAAGCCCCGGCCGAGCAGACAGTCGCCGATATCCGCGACGCCGGTGGGCGGGCCGTCGCCTGCACCGGCAGCGTCACCGACGACGACTTCGCCGACCGGTTCGTCGGCACCGCCACCGAGACCTTCGGCGGGCTGGACATCATCGTCAACAACGCCGGCTACACGTGGGACAGCGTCATCCAGAAGATGTCCGACGAGCAGTGGGACGCCATACTGGACGTGCATCTCAAGGCTCCGTTCCGGATCCTGCGCGCGGCCCAGCCGGTGATCTCCGCGGCGGTGAAACAAGCCCGCCGCGACGGTGAGCCGGTGCCCTGCCGCAAGGTCGTCACCATCTCCTCGATCGCCGGGCTCGGCGGCAACGCCGGACAGGTCAACTACGCCGCCGCCAAGGCCGGGGTCACCGGCCTGACCAAGACACTGGCCAAGGAATGGGGCCGCTACAACGTCACCGTCAACACTGTCGCGTTCGGACTGATCAGGACCCGGCTCACCGAGGCGCCCGCGACCGGCGAGAGCACCATCGACGTGGCCGGCCGGGAGATCCATGTCGGGGTCAACCCCGATCTGCTCGAGACGATGGAGCAGATGATCCCGCTGGGCCGGGCCGGCACCCCCGCCGAGGCCGCGGGCGCGGTGTATCTGCTGTGCCTGCCCGAATCCGACTACGTCAGCGCGCAAACCCTGGTCTGCGGCGGCGGCTTCTTCTTGTGAACGGCGGTCAGCGAGTGAACCCGGGGAGCCGGCGACGGCCGAGCAGCGGGCCGAGGCCGGAGCGCCACCACGGCAGCCAGTAGCCCGGGTGCTGAACGACTCGCTGGGTGAACGGCTGCGGGTCGAAGTACGCGTGGCGGCGTGCGATCAGGCCTGCTTCGGTGAGCCACAGCTTGTCCACGGCCGGCACGCGCACCGACCCACTGCCGATGGTGGCTTCCAGCCGGTGTTCGATGAACAGGATCTCCGCCCGGCCGGACCAGCTCAGCACCGTACTGCGCAGGTCGGGCACGAAGTCCAGCAGCCGCTCGAGTTCGCCCTGCCACCGCCGTTTGCCGGTGCAGGCCGCCAGCAGCGGCTGGACGAGTTCGACGTCCTCGGCGAGGAGGGCGTCGAACGCGCGCGGGTCCGGTTCGGCCCAGGCTGCGGCGAAATCCCGGACGACGGACTCGTGCAGGCTCGGCCAGTCGCTCATCAGAGTGCGCCCAGCTGCGTCATGGCGTCCGCGATGTCCAGGTACGTTTCCTTCTGGTGCACCAGGTTCGCGTTCGTCGTGATCAGGTCGATGCCGCTGAACCGGACGGGCTCGCCGGTCGGCTCGACGGTGACGCCACCGAAAGCCAGGGGAGCGGCCAGGGTGGCGGTGAGCAAGTACCGGTGGGCGAAGAAGCCGTCGCCGTAGTGCAGGCTCTCGGTGGCGAAGTCGATGTCGGGCCAGGCAGTGAGCAGGCCGGCGAAGGCGCCGCGCACGGCTTCGTGTCCGGTGACCTGAGGGGCGCCGAGCAGATGGAGGCGGAACGCGGTGTCCTGGGTGTGCATCGCCATGATGTCGTCGAGGGCATGGGCGTTCCACGCCTTGCCGTAGTCTCGGGCGAGCTGGTGCAGGTCACTGTGGACGGTGGTCACGGGATCCTCCTCGGGCGCTGAGCAGCGCGAGCGTGGTGAACAGTGCGCTGGCGAAGACCAGCAGGGCGGCCTCGAGCGGGCCGACGAAGAACGGGTGTGCCTCGGTGATGTCCACGATGTGGATGACCGCGTGTGCTCCGTTCCAGATCGCGGCCAAGGTCAGCGCAGGCGTCCGCCAGGTGTAGCGCCGGGAGGCGATGAGCAGGCCCAGCCCGAACGTCGCCGCGCAGGCGGCGAAATCGCGGACCAGGTGCGGGTTGGCAGCGCCGAACGGGGCCACGACGGTGCCGAAGGACGACGCGTCGACCGCGGCCCAGCCACCCAGCGCCAGATAGACGATCGCCAAACCGGACAGGACGATCCGCCAGCTTCGTCTGGTCATGACGCGCTCACGCCGGCCGGTGCCGCGGCGAGCACTTCGGCCGCGGCGCGCTCGCCGGAGGTGACCGCGGCGTCCATCGAGCCGTACCAGCGGACGCCGGTTTCCGAGCCGGCCCAGTGCACGCGGCCGTGGGGCTCGCGGATCCAGGGGCCGAACGACGTCCAGGCCCCGGGGACGAGGTTGCTGCAGTAGCAGCCCCTCGTCCACTCGTCCTCGGTCCAGGATGCCTCCAGCAGCTGCCGCGGTGCGCCCGCCCGCGGACCGAACCAGCCGCTGAGACAGTCCTTGACCGCGCTTTCCCGATCCGCCGCCGCCAGGTTCAGCATCTGCTTGGCGTGCCGCCCGACGACGAAACCGAGCAGGACGCCCGGCCGCCCGTCGGGTGGCGAGTTGTCGAACGTCGCGCTGACGGGGAACCGGTCACTCGCGAGCTGCCCGGAAAGCCCGTCGTGACGCCAGAACGGTTCGTCGTAGACCGCGAGGTACTTCAGCGTCGTGCCCTGCGGCATCCGGGCCAGCAGCTGTTCACGGCCCGCGGGCATGGCTGGGGTGAAGTCGATGCGCGCGGCCAGCATCGGGGGCACGGCCACGATCGCCTGCCCGGCCCGGACGGTTCGGCCGTCGGCGTGGACGACGACACCGGAATCGTCCTGGACGATCCGGCGCACCGGCGTCGCCAGCACCGGCGACCGCGGCAGCTGCTCAGCCAGCCGCTGCGCGATCAGCTGGGACCCGCCGGTGAAACGGTCCTGCTGCGCGCCGTTGCGCGTGCCCGCCAGCCGTTGCAGGCTCTCGCCTGCGCTGATGTAGGCCAGCACGTGCAGCAGCGACATCTCGTCCGGCTCCGCCGCCCAGACCACCCGCACCGCGGTCGTCAGCAGTGCGCGAGCCCGGGCGGACCGCAGCCGTCGGTCCATCCATCCGGCCAGCGTCACGGCGTCCCACTCCTGAGCCCGCGGTGCGAGCCACGGCGCTTCGGACGGCACCTGTCGTGCCATCCGGTTCAGTTCCCGTTGGGCCCGAAGGAAACCCAGAGAAGCCAGCGCGCCGGCCGAAGGAGTGAAGTCGCGCCTGCGTCGCAGCCTGCCGTCCAGGTCGAGCAGATGCGCGCCGGTGTTGTGCGTGGCGAACGTGCCGACCCCGACCTCCGCGGCCACGCGCTGGATGGCGTCCTGCCCCGGGCCGGTGAACTGGCCGCCGAGCTCGACGAACCTGCCGTCGCCGACCTCGGCGTTGTGCGTGCGGCCGCCGACCCGGTCGCGGGCTTCCAGCACGCACACCGAACGTCCCGCCCGGGTCAGCTGCCGCGCGGCGGCCAATCCGGCGAGTCCCGCTCCGATCACCACGACATCGGTATCCATGTCACCTCCGGTCCAGGGGATTGACCGACGCGGGCAGCCGCATCCCGAGCCGCCACAGCACCGCGGCGCGGGAGTGCGGCCGCTGCGCCGCCTCGGTGCGCATCAAGTCCAGGAAGCAGGCGGTGAACCCGTCCCGGGGATGACGCGCGACGACTCGTTCGATCGCCGCGCGGGGCAGCTCACGCGCGCGGGTGCCACCGACGTCGAGATGCGCTGCGGCCTGCAGCGCCACAGCTTCGGGTCCCAGGCCGGAGGAGACCCGGACGTTCATGTGCGCGGTGACCGCCTCGGCGGCCCGCTCGGCGAACGCCGTCGGCGCGCCGTAACCGGCCAAGGTGGCGAAGGCGATATCCCCGCCGTGCACGGCGAAGCAGTGCGCTTCGCCGACCCGATACCGTTCGGTGAGCGCGAAGTCGTGCAGCAGGCAGGACACGTACAGCAACTCGTCGTCGACCGCCAGCTCGTCCATTGTGGACAGGATGCTGCCCCACCACCAGCAGCGCAGACAGTGCTCGAACAGTGCTCGCGGGTAGGCCGACTCGGCGAGCGCCACCACGTCCCGTACGAGCGGCGTGTCCGGTGGTTCCCGACCGGCGACGCCCGCCGCCCGGGCGCGAGGGCCGGTCAGCGCGGACAGTTGGCCGACCACCGCGTCCCTGGCGAAGGCCAGGCGGTCCCGCAGGCTGAGTTCTCCCCGGGTGGTGGCAGCCCACTTCCGGCTGCCCAGCGTCGTCCGGCCCGCGGTCATCGGGTTTCGCCGAGCCACGTCGTGAGCGCGGCGGTCACCTCGTCCGGGCGTTCCTCCATGACGTAGTGATCGGCGCCGCGGATCCGGACGAGCGTGGCGCCGGGGATCCGGCGCGCGAGGTCCTCGCCGATCGCGAAGGGGGTCGCCGGGTCCTGGTCGCCCCAGATCACCGTTGTGGGACAACGGATCGAGGAGAGTCCCGCATCGAGTTCCGGACGGGGCCGCACGTCGTAACCGGCGAAGTAGTGCGCGAACCACCGGCGCCCTTCGCGGGTGTCGAGCCAGCCGAGGTAGTGCCCGAGCGTGGCGTGGTCGAAGCAGTCCTTGCGGACGTAGCGGGCCAGCGCGATCCGGTTCATCCCGCCGATCGGCAGCCGGGCGAGGAGTTCCCGGAGCACCGGGCGGCGGCCGAGGATGCCCAGCAGCCCGAACAACTGGTAGTACGGCGCCGGAAAAGTACGGTGCGCCCGGGAGTTCAGGATCGCGAACCGGCCGATCCGCTCGGGATGCCCGAGCACGAAGCCGAGACCGAGGAAGCCGCCGTAGTCGTGGCCGGCGAGATCGACCCGGTCCAGCCCGAGCGCGTCGAGGAGCCTGCCGAGCCGGGCGACCTCGACGTCGTACTCGCAGCCGAGGGCACGGGAACGGCCGGAGGCACCCCAGCCCGGCCAGTCCGGCGCGATCACCCGGCGGCGCGCGGCGAGCGAGCCGATCTGGTGGCGCCAGGTGAGGTGGCTCTGCGGGTAGCCGTGCAGCAGGAGCAGCGGCTCGCCCCGGCCGGCCTCGCGGTAGCGCAGCCGGCATCCGTCGAGGGTCAGTTCTCGCGTGGTCCCGCTGTCGACGGTCATGCCGATCCTCCGTGAATCCACACTTCTTATAGTGATTACAACAACTGTGCCGGTACGGTAGCATCGACACCGGAGTCCTGCAACGATTACAAGAGAGGCCTGATGGACCCTCGCAAGCAACGCACCCTCGACCGCCTGCTCAGTGCCGCGGAGCAGCTGTTCCGCGACCGGTCGGTGGACGAGGTCACCGTCGAGGAGATCGCCGAACGGGCCGGGGTCGCCGTCGGCTCGCTCTACAACAACTTCGGCTCGAAGGCGGGCCTGCACGCCGCGCTCGTCGAGCGTGCGCTCGAGGCCGACCGGCAGCACATGGACCGCGCCTACACCGGGACCCGCACCCCGCTCGCGCAGATCTACGCCGCGGCCGAGGAGTACCTGCAGCTGTACCTCGACCATCCGGAGTACTTCCGGATGCTGGCCTTCCCACGGGATCCGGGCCACTATCCGGCGGGAAGGGAACTCGCCGAACGCCTCGCCGTGACGGTCGACGAGCAGAACCGGCGTCTCGTCGACGCGCTGGTCCGCGGAATCGACTCCGGGCAGCTCCGGCGCGTCGACCCCCGCGAAACCGCCACGGTGCTCTGGGCGGCATGGAACGGCATCATCAGCCTCGGCTGGCGCCCGGACGGTCTCCGCCAGGACGAGCCGCAGCTGCGCAAGCTGCTCGCCGCCGCGACCGACGTCGTCGCGCACGGCCTGCTTCACCGTCCGGAGCCCGCCGCCGACGACCCCGCGAACTGAACGGACCCGGAGACCGGCTATCCGGGACATTCCTGATGTGCGGCGGGTTTCCGGAAACTACCGTCTGTCCGGTGCAGGTGTATGACATCGTCGTCCCGGGTGGCGACGAACTGAAGGAGTCCATCGCGCGGGAACTGTGCCCTGACGAGAACCATGCGCCGCCGTGTCCGGTGCCATGGAGCCTGAGCAGTGCCGAAAACGGTCTGCTGCTCACAGTCTGCGCGGACCAGTCGACAGCCGAGGACGTCGCCCGGCGCGTCGGCGGCCGGCTGCCGGTCCTGGCTGACCCGGACGACTACCCCGAGCTGATCGAGCAGTACCGGATCGAACGAGAATCGCGGAAGTAGCGGCACGACCGGCCACTCCGGGTGTGGTGTGGCCGCTCAGCCCAGGTCCAGCAGGACCTTGCCGATCGTCCCCCGTTCGACGGCGTCGTGGGCGTCCGCAGTGTTGGCCAGGTTGTAGTGGTGCAGCGGAAGTCCGGCCGCTTCTCCCACCCGTAGAGCGTCGTCGGCGAGGGCGGCGGTGAGGTCTTCGACGGCGGCCTGCACCAGTGCTTCGTCCAAGGTGTACAGCACGGCGAACGCGAAGCGCAGGTTCTTGCCCATCGCCGCCTGCGCCGGCAGCATCACCTCGTTGCCACCGTTTTCGGCGTAGATCGCGACCGTGCCGTGGTTTCCGGCCACCGCCAGATCGAGCGCGATGTTGGCAGCCGGGGCGACCTCGGCGATCAGGTCGACCCCGGCCGGTGCGGCGGCCAGGATCTCGGCCGCGGGATCGCCCTCGCGGTAGTTCACCACGTGGTGCGCCCCGGCAGCTCGCGCCAGTGCGGCCTTCTCCGCGGAACTGACGGTGGTGATGACGGTCGCCCCGGCCCAGCGGGCCAGCTGGATCGCGGCGTTGCCGACGGCGCCCGCACCGCCGGCGACGAGCACGGTCTGCCCCGCCAGTGCACCGGCCGCGAGCCGGGGCACGGTGCCGGAGGTCAGCGACCGGTGCGCGGTGATGAACGGGACACCCAAGGCGGCTCCCAGGTCGAAGGACGCGCCATCCGGAAGCGGCACAACACGATTCGCCGGTTGCACGGTCAGTTCCGCGGCGGTGCCGTGCACCGGGCCGGTCCCGGCGAGCAGCAGCCATACGCGGTCGCCGGTACCGACGTGGTCGACGCCCGGCCCGACCGCCTCGACGACGCCCGCGCCGTCGTGCCCCGGCCCGACCTCACCGCCGGGCGTGCTCAGCCCTGTTCCCGCACGGTGTTTCCAGTCCGTCGGGTTCACCCCCGAACGAACGACGCGCACCACCACCTCGCCTGGACCCGCGGTGGGCTCGGGCCGTTCGACAAGCCGCAGAACGGAGGACGGGCCGGTCTCGGAATAAACGATCGCTCGCATATTCCGAACATAGCAGCGCCGGGACCGCTTTCCCCGTCGTTCCCCAGTGCTGTTTCATCCTGGCGAATGAGGCGGACACGCCGCACAACCGCATGCCATGATGACGATCGTGAACGTCGACTGGAGGGAATATCGATGAAACGCGTTCTGACAACGGCAGCGGTGGCTTCGGCCGCGTTCGGCATGCTGCTGGCCGGCGCGGGAACAGCGTCCGCACAGGACCCGTACGCCAAGTACTCCTCGGAATCCGCCTGCCGGACCGCGGGGTTGCAGTACGTGAAGTCCGGTAAGGCGAGCCGGTACGACTGCACCGGCCCGCACTCCGGCAGCGCGGCCGGCCAGAAGTGGTGGCTCTACCTGATCTGAGCACATCTCGAACCCGTGCCGCGGCCCATCACGATGGGCCGCGGCACCTTCGGTTCTGCTGGCTCAGGGAGTGTCGTCGAGCCACGCGACGACGTCGAGTTCGACGCGAAAGGGCGGGACCAGCTGCGCGCCGATCGTCGTGCGGGCGGGACGCAGCTCGGGGAACTCCTCGGTCCAGACCTCGTTGTAGCGCGCGAAGTTCCCGAAATCGGTCAGGTAGGCGGTGACTTTGAGGATCTGGTCCGGTTGCGCGCCGGCCTCGGCCAGCACCCGCCGGACGTTCGCGAAGGCCGCGCGAGCCTCGTCCTGGAAGGCGCCGGTCACCGGCCGCCAGCTCTCGTCCACGCCGACCTGGCCCGACAGCAGCAGGAGATTGCCCTGCCGGCGAAACGACGGCGCGGGCGGCGGGGTGATCGCGTCTTGACTCATCGAAACTCTCCTCGTGCGTGGGAAGGAAGCAGCGTCCCCGGACGGGTCGCTGGTTGATCGTTGCGGCGCCGAGCGGGCAACTGAGCATTCGCGCCGAACCGGCAGACGGCGCCGGCCGGAACCGGCGATGCCGTCCCCGGATTCACCCGCGGCGCAGCGGGTCGAACGGGGCCATCCCGGGTGCGCGGGTCCCGTTCATGATCTGCCCGGCCAGCAGTTTCCCGGTGACCGGTCCCAGCGTCACCCCCCACATGCCGTGGCCGCCCGCGACGTGGACGCCGGCGATCTTCGTCGCACCGATCACCGGCAGGCCGTCGGGCGTCAGCGGCCGGGACCCGACCCACGGTTCGCGCACGTCGTCCCAGTCGGCGTCGAGCAGCGGGCGGATCGAGCGCAGGATGGAGTCCAGGCGCCTGCCGTCGAAGGGCGCGTCCCGGTCGGTGATCTCCATGGTGCCGGTGACGCGGACCCGGTCTCCGTACGGGGTGAGCGTCGCACGGGCACCGGGCAGGTAGACCGGGCCGGTGAGCGGTTCGGCGAGCCGGACGCTGCACGAGTAGCCACGCCCGGCCTGCACCGGCACCCGCACCCCCAGCCGTCGTCCCAGCTGCGGCAACCACGCACCTGTCGCGAGCACGACAGCGTCGGCGCGGTGCGGCGGCCCGGCCCAGGTGTCCACCTGCAGCCCGTCCGGACCGAATCCGATCGACTGCACGTGGGCACCCGTGACGATCTCGCCACCTCGCTCCCGCACCGACCCGGCGAGCGCGTCGAGGAACCGGCCCGGCGCGATGAACCGCTGCCCGTCCAGATGCAGCACCTGCGCGACCCGGCCGGAGAACGGAGCTTCGTGCCCCGCCGAGATCCGGTAGGACACCTCCTGCCCGCCGGCGCGGGCGGCGGCGAGTTCGTGCTCCAATCCCGCGGTGTCCTGGCCCGCCGTGAACCCGATCCGGATGCTCCGCTCGTGGACCTCCGCCGGGACACCGCCCTTGGCCAGTTCGTCGAAGGCGCCGAGGCTTTCCACCGCCAGCGGCGCGAGCGCGGCCATTCCCCGCTGCCACCGGGACGCTGTCGCGTTCCGGGCGAAGCCGGCCAGGAACGCCACCGTGGCCGCGGACAGCCGCCGGTCCACCGCGAGCGGCGAACCCGGGGTGAACAGGCTCCGCACGCCCTCGCGCAGCATCGCCGGCTCCGCGAGCGGCGCCACCATGGCCGGTACGAGGTAGCCGGCGTTGCCCCACGACGCGCCCGCCGCCACCCCCGACCGGTCGAGAACCGTGACTTCCGCGCCGTGCTCCTGCAGGAACCACGCACACGAGAGCCCGACCACCCCGGCTCCCACGACGACAACGCGCCGTGGTGAAGATGTTCCGTTCATATCGACTCCTGAAATGGGTTGCCAGCCGGCAATCGGCGGCAGGGGCTGTTCGGGGACCGCGCCTTCGCCGATCAGCGCCACACGTTTTCCGCCACGCGCAGGAAATTCCCGCCCAAGATCCCGTGGACGGCTTCCGGCGCGTACCCGCGGCCGGCCAGGGCGGCCGTGATCGCGGGCAGGCGCTCCGGCTCGATGAACTCCATGCGGTCCCACTGCGCGTAGCTCGACGGGAACAGGTCGGGGTTCTCGGCGAGCTCGGCATCGGCACTGCCGAAGCAGAAGTCCAGGCCCAGTCCCACGTGCTCCCACCCGACCAGCTCGACGGCATGGTCGAGGTGACGGACGAGCGCCTCGGTGCTCGCGTCGTTGTCGCCGAGGAAGATGCCGACGCCGTCGATGCCGACGACGCCACCGGTGGCCGCACACGCCAGCATCTGGTCGTCCCACACGTTGCGCTCGTGATCGTGCACCGCACGCGCCGCCGTGTGGGAGAGCACGACCGGCGCGGACGACGCCGCGAAGACGTCCATCGACGTGCGGTAGGAACAGTGCGCGGCGTCGACCACCATTCCCACCCGGTTCATCTCGGCCACCACCTCCCGGCCGAACTCCGTCACGCCACCATCGGTCTCGTCGTGGCAGCCCGAACCGGCGGCGTTGCGCTGGTTGTAGGTCAGCAGCATGGTGCGCACACCGAGGTCGTAGTAGGTCTGGACCAGGTCGACGCTGCCACCCAACGGGCGGGTGTCTTCCAGGTCGAACGCGACCGCGAGCCGTCCGGTGGCCTTCGCCGTGCGCACGTCCTCGGTCGTACGCGCCAGGACGTAGCGGTCGGGCTCGGCGAGCAGCTGACGCCGGAATCCCGACAGCACCCGGATGGTGTCCGCGATGTCGTGCGGCGCGTAGCCGGCGTTCACCGACACGAACGACGCCCCCGACTCGGCGTACCGCCACAGCTCGTCGACGTCGGTGTCCGGGTCGAGCGGAAGACAGCAGTGCTGCTCCCACACCAGCGCCTGCGCGTGGAGCGTGGCGGAGTCCGGCTGGGTCGTTCGCGTCATCAGTGATGTCCGTTCATACAGGAGGGGCAGCCCGGCAGGCGTTCGCCGTGATGGAGGAATTCCTTGTAGTGGGCCTCTTCCTCCAGCGCGGGAGGAAGGTCCGCGGTCAACAGCGCCTGTTCCGGCAGCGCGTCGAGATCCACCACGGCGCCGTCCTTGATCACGGCGTGGATGCTTTGGTAGTTCTTCGCGCTCTGCAACGGATCCTCGTCGAGCACGACCATGTCGGCGACCTTGCCGGCCTCGAGTGTCCCGAGGTCGTCGTCGACCTGGTAGGCCTCGGCGATGTTGCGGGTCGCCGCGTGCAGCAACGCCATCGGCGACATGCCCTTCTCCTCCATGGCCCTGAGCCAGACGAAGTGACCCGTCGCCAGGCGACCCAGACCCTCGTCCTCGGGCAGTCCGTTCCAGGTCCCCTTGATCATCGGCTCTTTCATGACTTCCGGCGCGAGGATGCCGCCGTCATTGGCGAGGAGAATGGTCGCGCCGGAGCTGATGAGATTGCGGACGTTGGTGTCCGAGGCCTTCCATATCGTCCACTCGTAGTCCGAAATGGACTCCTTCAGGATGTTCAGGCCGTTGTCGGTCAACGGAAAGACGACGGCGCCGCAGTTTCCCTGCGCGAAGAGCTCGAGGGTTTCGCGGGGGATCTCGGTGGGTCCCGTCATGTTGCAGTGCTGGATCAGGTCGCAGCCGGCCTCGATCGCCATCCGCAAGCCCTCGACCGATTGCGCGTGGGCCTGCGCGGTCACGCCGGCACGATGCGCTTCCTCGACGATGACGCGCTGCGTGCGCTCGGAGAATTGGATGAAGGCGCCTGCCGAGGAGCCACCGTGCTCGTTCGAAGCGTATTTGACGAAGTCGATCCCGCGCCCGAGGTACGTGCGAACCTCTTCGCCGACTGCTTCGGGGGTCAGCCACATCAGATGCCGGCCGGTGTTCTCGACCCACGTCGCATTCACCCGGTCCACGAAATGAGTGCTGCCCACACCGGGAATGCGCTTGTTGAAGTCGTCGGAGAACGGGCCCTCGAATCCGATGATGTTACCGGCGCAACGGATACGACTGCCCGGGACCAGCCCCCGGTCGATCCGGTCACGGACCGCCATGAGCGGACCTCGCGGCCCCCAGGTGTCGAAGACTGTCGTCATGCCGCTCTTCAGAGCGACCTGGGCGGCCTCGGTGATCAGCTCCTCGTAGCGCCCCTCGTACCGGATCAGCGTCTCGAGCAGGGCGCTGACCAGCAGATGCACATTGGCGTTCAGCAGCCCGGGAATGATGAACTTCCCGCTGAAGTCGATGGTTTCGGTGTCCGCCGGAATCGACAGGTCAGCCGCGCGACCGATGGCCACGATGCGGCCGTTCTCGGTCAGGATCGCTCGATCGCTGACACCCTCTTCGGAAACGCCGTCGATGACGGTCGCACCGGTCAACAGCAGTGCCATTTCCTTCCTTCCTGATCGACTGCATCCGGTCGCCCGGACGCAGTACGTCGAATAGTCACTTGCCAGTCATTCTCAGCTCGTCACCGCGGCGCCGGCCAGACGGCGGGGGAGAGCCAGGCTGGTGGCGATCGCCCCGAGGCCGACCACCGTCGATATCCAGAAGATCGCGCCGAAGGACGACCACGTGGGCAACGGTGTCCCCTCGATGAGACCGCCGGCCAGGACACTGCCCGACACCTGCGCCCCCAGCGTCCCGCCGACCTGGCGCAGGACCAGGAGGAAGCCGCTCGCGCTGGCCAGCCGCTCCACGGGCACCGAGGACGACACGATGTTCATCGCCTGGGTCAGCCCGATGCCGATGCCGAGCCCGGCCAGTCCCGAGGCGAGCGCGAGCACCGCTGCGTCGTGCCGGGCCAGGAACAGGATCGCCGAGGAGGCCACCACCGGAAGGCAGGACAGGATCATCAACGTCTTGCTCCCGAAGATCCGCTCCAGCCGGCCGGTCAGTGCCGCCGAGACGGCGCCGAGCACTCCCAGTGGCAGCAGCAGCAATCCGGCCGTGGTCGGTGTCCCGCCGAGTCCGTATCCGACGGACGGGGGCGCCGCCACGATGGTCGGGAGCGCGACGTAGACCGCGTAGGTCGCCCAGCCGACGGCGAAGGCGACCACGCAGGTGATGATCACCGCTTTGCCACCGGCGCGAAGATCGACCAGTGGTTGCTCCATTTTCAGCTCTGCCGTCGTGAACGCGGCCAGCAGCACCACGCCCAGCGCGGCGAGCAGGAGGAACTGCGCCGACGACCATCCCCATGCCGGAGCCTCGGTGAGAGCGATCAGCACCGCGAACAACCCGGCGCTGAGCAGGACCGCGCCCACCCAGTCGATCCTGCCCTCGCCGCCGGCCGGGGTGGCGGGGAACACCGGCACGGCCACGATCCCGAGGAGCACCAGCGCGGCCAGCGGGAGCCAGTAGAGCCAATGGTAGGACAGCACCGTCAGCAGCGGGCCGGACAACAGCAGCCCGGCGACCGAGCCCAGCGCGGACATGCCGATGAGCAGGCCGGTACTGGTCTTGGCCTTCTCGGCGGATTGCGTCTCCCGCACCAGGCCGATCGCCAGCGGGGCGAAACCGAGCCCGGCGCCCTGGAGGACCTGACCGATCGCGAGCGGGACGATCGAGGTGGCGAGGGCGCTGAGCAGCACGCCGGCCACGACCACTCCCCACACGACGAAGAAGACCGTCTTCTTGTTGTGGAGTTCGGCCAGTCGTCCGATCAGCGGCGTACTGACCGCGCCGGACAGCAGCAGCCCGGTGAAGACCCAGGTGATCGAAGCGGTCGAAGCGCCCACGCCGGCTTGGATCAGGGGCAGCGCCGGCACGAGCATCGATTCGAGCAGGTTGAGGACGAGGATGACGGTGCCGAGGATCGCCGTGGCGAGAGCCCCGGTTCTCGGGTGCGTTTCGGTGGTGAGCGGGGGTGTCGACATTGACAGCCTCCTCCAGGAGAGCGCGAACGTGGTGGGGTGGCGGATCCGTTCCGGTCAGGCCGTTCTCCGAGCGGAGGGGCGGGTTCGGTCGTCGATCAGCTGGTCTTGGGTATGAAGCGGAGTCCGGTGTGGATGCCGCGTGGTCGTCCGGGCGCCGGAGGGAGGTCGGCGAGGATGCTGAACCGGCCGTAGAAACCGGCGGTGGTGCGCGGGTCGGAGTCCTCGGGCAGGAAGAGGCCGGGGGCGGCCGGCACGTAGGTGACGGTGGACGAGCCGGACGTCCCGTAGCCGTCCAAAGTGCGCTCCAGCTCCTCGTCGTGGAACGGGAAAGCCGTCCGCACGAGCAGGGTGCCGTCGTGGACGCTGATGTTCTTGTCGACGTGGAAGGCGGTGTACCCGCCGGCCATGGAGGGGTCGGCGTCTGCCGGGTCTCCGCCGAACGGCGCGGTCGCCTGCTGCCCGGTGAGGTGCTCGAGCACGGCGGTGTGCAGCTTGTCGTTCAGCAAAGCGTTGGGGCCGCTGACAAAGCTGACGATGACGGCGTCGTGTTCGGGCACGATGCAGAAGCTCGACGCGCCCCCCGGCGAACCGCCACCGTGCCAGGCCGCCGTCGTCCCGGCGATCGGAGTCAGCCACCAGCCGAGGCCCATCGACGGCACCGAGGGGAGTCCGAGGTCGAAGGTCGGGGTCAGCATCGCCGCCGCGAGCTCCTGCGACAGCACCCGCCCGCCGTCCGGCGCGAGGCCACCGGCCAGGTGCATCCGGCCGAAGGCCATCATGTCGGCGACCGTCACGATCGGTGTCCCGCCGGCTCCGGCGGCGGACTCGGGCAGGCTGAACAGCGACGTCGCCCGCAGCTTCCCCGGCTCGTCGGAGGCGTGCGCGCCGATCGCGGTGCGGCGTAAGAACGCCTGGGTCTGGACCGCGGTCGCGTCACGCATGCCGCACGGCTCGAAGAGCTCGGTCTGGATCGCCCTCTCGAACGGAAGCCCGGTCTGCTCCTCGAGGATCCGCGCGGCGAGCACGAATCCGGGGTTGGAGTAGTGAATGCCTGTGCCAGGCTCGAACAGGCAGCCGAAGTCGGGCAGCTGGTCGACGTAGGATCGCGTCGCGTCGCGGCCCCGTACGGCGGCGGGCATCAGGTCATCGGCGTCGATGCCGTTGGTGTGGTTGATCAGCATCCGCACCGTGATGGCCTCGGCCGCATCGGTATCGGCGAGGGTGAACTCGGGAAGGTACCGGCGCGCCGGCGCGTCGAGGTCGACGGTGCCGGCATCCACCAGCCGCAGCAGGGCGGTCGCCGTCAGCACCTTGGTGACCGAGCCGAGCAGCCATCCGGTGTCCGTCGTGAACTCCTGGCCGGTGTTGAGGTTCGCACTGCCGTGGGCGAGCGAGAACTGATCGCCGCCCACCGCGACGCCGACCACTGCCCCGGCGACCCCGGTCGCCGCGGACTGGGCGTCGAGGACTTCGGTGAGATGCGCGCGCAGCGAGTCCAGGTCGACCATGGTCACTTCCTTGGGTCGGGGAGAGCGGACGAGGAGCGCGGGCCATCACTCGGAGCGCACAGCGCGGGTGCGCGCCGGGCAGCATTGCCACCCACGGTGACTGGTCGCGCACTGAATGGCATAGCGTTCCTGGTGGTTCATAGTTATCGTTGATATTTCTTCATTGTGTTGACTATGCCTCGGCTCGTCAAGTCCCTCCCCGCGCGCGTCAGAAGGCCATGGACGGCGAGGCCACGCAGTGGATCACCACTTCGGCGATCTCCGGTCCACCGGAGCGTTCGTGCGCCCGTGTACTGCTGGATTTCGCCTCGCCTGTAAGGAAACTGCGGATATGAGGACCGCAGGGCGTGGCCGGCTCGCTGCTACCATGGCCGAGGCCGTCATCGATCGAGTCGGAGTGTTGAGTCCCATGGCGCGCAAGATCGAAGAGGAACTCGCCGCGGCCCCTCCCGGCCCTCCCGGCGAGGAACGGCAGCAACGCCTCGGGGAGCGGCTTCGCCGGCTGCGTCATCTTCGCAAACTGACGATCGAGCAGGTGGCCGGCGAGGTCGGCCTGTCCATGTCCTTTCTCAGCATGCTCGAACGCGGGCAGGCGGACATTTCGCTCTCGCGATTCTCCCGGCTGGCGGATTTCTACAAGATCAGCGCGAGCGAACTGCTCGTCGAGGACGAGACCACTGCCGGCCCCGCCATCGTCGCCCCCGAGAGCTTGCAGCAGATCGACCGCGGCGCGGGAGTGACCTACCGGCTCCTGAAAAGCGACTACTCCGGTGCGCAGGCCGTGCTCGTCACGTTCGAGCCGGGTGCGTCATTCAGCGAGGTCCTGGCCCACAAGGGCCGCGACTTCGGATGGGTGATCTCCGGCGAGCTGGTCCTGCTCTACAGCGACCGGGAGTACCTCCTCGAGGAACGGCAGTTCGTGGAGTACGACGCCAGCAAGCCGCATGCGCTCCGCAATGACGGTGACCGGCCCGCGGAAATGATCGCGTTCATGAATTCCCCTTACTGGTAGCCGTATCCGCCGGGGAATCAAGGGTGGGGCTTGCTCATGCGCAGGACGAAGGCGACCGCGTCCTCCGGGTGGGTGCCTGGATTCAGGACTTCCCGCAGGAGCAGGCCGCGGATGGCGGCGATCGTGACGGTCGCCAGAGTCAGCGCTTCCTCGGCGCCGGCGCCTTCGCGTTCCGCGAGCGAGGCCAGCATCGTCGTCAGGTCGTCGAGGGAGTCGATGAATTCACCGAAATCTTCCGGGCGGTACGCGGCCAGCCCGGCGACGTGGAAGAAGCCGCGGGAACGGGAGAGCTGCTTCGGGCGGGTGTAGGTCCGCCAGATCGCCACGACGAAATCGTCGAAGGTGCCCTGCCGGGCGGTCTTGAACAGCACCGCGTTGTCACGGGATCGGTGTGCCTTGAGCATGGCTGCCAGAACGCCCGAGTGTGACCCGAAGTGGTACCGCAGGAGGGCGTGACTGGTCTGGGCCCGGGCGGCGACCTCGCGCAGCGACACCTCCGGCGGGGGCAGATCCTCGCCGAACGCGTCGAGAAGCCGAGCCAGGAGACGCTCGCGCGCGTCAGCCTTGCGTTCCGAGCTTGACACGATCACTCCCACAGTTTATCCATTGGAAAAGAATGACTGACGGCGCCCTGGCGCTTCGCCCATCGTCGCGGTCGGCCCGCACCAGTGGAGGACGTCCGATGAGTGCCATGTGGCAGGGTTGCCTTGCCGATACCGACTACTTCGAGATGCGTTCCAGCGGCGGGTCTGAGTACGGCATCTGGGTCACCATGAGGTTCCCCCGCTTTCACGGAGAGCTCCAAGCCATGGTCCGATAGGGCCGGAAGGAGGACATCAGTGGCGGCACCGAAGAAGTACTCCGACGAGTTGCGGGCCCGGGCGGTCCGGCTGTACCGGGAGTCTGACCCGAAGCCGGTGATCCGGAAGCTGGCCGAGCAGCTCGGCGTGCATCACGAGGCGTTGCGGAACTGGATTCGCCAGGACGAGGCCGATTGTGGTGAGCGAGCCGACCGGCCGACCAGTGAGATGGTCGAGGAGAACAAGCAGCTGCGCAAGCGGGTCGCGGACCTGGAGCGGGTCAACGCCGTGCTGCGTGATGCGAGCGCGTATTTCGCCTCCGAGATCGGCCCGACCCGGAGGTGATGATGCGGTTCGTGCGTGAGCATCCGCAGCACCCGGTCGATCTCGTATTGCGGGTTTTGGGTATCGCGTCCTCGACCTTCTACGGATGGCTCAAGCAGGCGAAACAGCCCTCGGCGCGGCGGGTAGCCGACGATGGTCTGGTGGCTGAGATCGTCGATATTCACACCTGCTCGGGCGGTACCTATGGCTCGCCGCGGGTGCACGCGATGTTGCGCCGCCGAGGCATCCAGGTGGGTCGTAAACGTGTCGAGCGGCTGATGCGGCGTGCCGGGTTGCAAGGCGCGTTCCTGCGCAAGAAGTGGCGAACCGGGTCTACTCGGCAGGATCCGCGGGCCACGCCGGCGCCGGACCTGGTCAACCGGGACTTCACCGCGGTCGAGCCGAACCGGTTGTGGGTAGCTGACGCTACCCGGATTGTGACTGGTCAGGGCGTGTTGTGGCTCGCTGCGGTCCGCGATGCGTTCTCCAACCGGATCGTGGGCTGGAAGTGCTCGGATCGCTGCGACACCGAGCTGGTGCTGGGCGCGTTGGAGTATGCGGTGTGGTCGCGGCAGGTCCGGGAAGGCCAGCTGATCCATCATTCGGACAGGGGATCGACCTACACGGCGTTTCGGTTCTCGAACCGGTTGGCGGACAACGGGATCGTACAATCGATGGGCTCGGTCGGTGACAGTTACGACAATGCGTTGATGGAGAACTTCTTCTCCACGCTCAAGACCGAGCTGGTCTACCGGAACAGTTGGCGGACAAGGGAAGAAGCCGAGAACGCCCTGTTCGCCTACATTGATGGCTGGTACAACACCCAGCGGATCCAGAAGAAGCTGGACTGGCACTCGCCCACCGAGTACGAGGCCAGCTACCATCAACCGGCCCCCGCCGGAACCAGATAATCCGCTCTCCGGCCAAGCGGGGGAACCTCACCACGCCACCAGGCTACGACCGCGCCACGACGCGAGTGCCTGCTGTGTATGTGCTCGACGGTAACTGGGCCGTGGGTATGACAGCTCCGCTGATCGTCAGTCAGGCCGACCCCATGCACAAGATTGAGCCGTACCTGCAAGTCAGCGTCGGCTACGCGGGCGAGGAGGCGCAGCACTGGGCGCGGCTGCGCAATCGAGATCTCGTTCCTCCCGGCGAGCCCGTCGCCAAGAAGTTCCTTGATGCGGTGGAGACGGGAGTTCAGGCGGGCAGGATGACGCGGGCAACGCGTTCTTCGAAAGCATCGGCGCGGGCAGTCCTGGTATTGCCAGCGAAGACAGCCAGGTCTTCGCTCAGCTCAAGGAGATGAGTGACAACGCCACCAAACTTCACGTCACGTTCAACGACCGAGAGCTTCTCGGAGACCTGGGCATCTACCAGAACACCGCCACAAACACCGCCGCCATCCTGCACGGCCTCACCTCTCGCGGCGCAGCCGTCACCAGTGCGATCCTGAACGAAACACACCTGACCGGCCTGCAGGCCTCCTTCCTCAGCTACCTCCGAACCTGCCGAGCCTGGGATCGTCCAGTTCGGTGTGGTGCCGAGTGAGGGTGCGGGCGAGTTCGACGGCCAGCAGCAGCCCGTGTTGCGGTCGGCCGCGGTGAAGCTCCCGTGCCGGCGGCGGTAGACGTTCAGTGCGCCGGAGTCCCACCACGAGATGGCAGCCGTCGCTGCGCTCGGTGACCTCGGCGGCCACATCACGCGGTACCTGTGCGCCCTGCGTTGACAGCGTCCGGACAGGGAGACCAGATGTGCCTGCCGTGCCGAGACGGACTCGGCCTCCGTGCGTGCCGGCACCATGGGCGGCCCCCGATTGTCGTGTGCAGTGGCCCGGCTTCGCCGCACCACCCCCCCGGCCGGCCGAGTGGGCACCGGCAGCGGTCCTTGGTGTTCCACGCGGTCACAGCGTGATCGGTTCCGTAGCCGAGCGGATCGCAGTTGACGTATGCCGATATGGGAATATGATGACCGTCATGGCACGAGCAGCGACCACGTCGGACGTCTTCAACGCGATCGCCGAGCCGCGGCGGCGGGAGATTCTGGTGCTGCTGCGGGCAGGCGAGCGGCCGGTGACCGAGGTGGCCGGCGAGCTCGGGATGTCCCAGCCGGGCGCGTCCAAGCACCTGCGGGTGCTGCGGGATGTCGGGCTGGTGCGGGACCGCAAGGCAGGCAAGCAGCGCCTGTACGGCATCGACGCCCGCGGGCTGCGTCCGGTTCACGAGTGGACCGGTGGGTTCGAGCGGTTCTGGAACGAGAGCTTCGACCGGTTGGACGCGTACGTGCAGGACCTCAAGCAGGCAAGGCAGGAGGACTAGGTGATGGGCACGACAGGACCGGGAGCGCCGACGGCCGACCGCGAGATCGTCCTTTCCCGGGTGATCGAGGCCCCGCGAGAGCTGGTGTTCGAGGCGTTCACCGAGGTGCGGCACCTCTCGCGGTGGTGGGGGCCGGACGGATTCACCACCACGACGCGGGCGTTCGAGTTCCGTGTCGGCGGGGAGTGGGACTTCGCGATGCGGGGACCGGACGGGACGGACTATCCCGAGTGGATCCGTTGGACCGAGATCGTCCCGCCGGAGCGGATCTCGTTGCTGCACGGTGAATTCCGCGACGACCCGAACGCCTTCGAGTCGGTGCTGACGTTCGCGCTGCACGGCGCGGCGACCCGGATCGAGATGCGCACGGTGTTCCCCACCGCGGAACTGCGTGACGAGGCGGTCGAGAAGTACCACGCGGTCGAGGGCGGCCAGCAGACCCTGGGCAACCTGGCTGCTTACGTCACCGAGATCGTTTCGAACGGAGCGCAGGGCTGATGGCCGGCAAGGTGTTCTTCAGCGTGTCGATGTCGCTGGACGGGTTCATCGCACCTGAGTCCATTGAGGACTTGATGGGGCAGCAGTGGATGGAACTGCAGCAGTGGATCTTCCCGCAGCGGTTCTTCCGGGAGAACGGCAGGCTGGGCGAGGGCGGGGAGGAGGGCCGCGACAACGACATCGTGCGGGAGCTGTTCGAGCGCACCGGCGCGAGTGTGATGGGCAAGCGCATGTTCGACGCCGGCGCGCAGGCGTGGCCGGAGGATGCGCCGTTCCACACGCAGGTTTTCGTGGTGACGCACGAGAAGCGTGACTCCTGGGAGCGTCCCGGTGGGACCACGTTCCATTTCGTGAACGACGGCATCGAGACCGCGCTCGAGCAGGCCCGCGAGGCAGCGGGCGACCGGGACGTCCGCGTCGCGGGCGGAGGCGCGACGATCCTGCAGTACGTGAATGCCGGCCTGATCGACGAGTTCTCGATCGCGCTGTCACCCGTGCTGTTCGGCACCGGAATCCGCCTGTTCGAAGGCATCGACGCGAGCCGCGTGGCCCTGGAGCCGGTCCGGACGGAGCTTTCCCCGAGGGTGACGCACCTGACCTACACAGTCCGGAAGCGATAGCCACAGCCCGTCCGTCTCGCTGAAAACTACTGGATCCCGAAGCGTCAGCGAGCCGGACGGACCGGGTCAGATCGAAGCCTGTTCCTCCACCGGCAGGCAGATCTCGAATCGCGTGTCGCCAGGTGCCGAGGTCACCTTGATGTCACCCGAATGCCGGTCCACGATGATGCGCCACGAGATGTCCAGTCCGAGTCCGGTTCCCTCACCCACGCCTTTCGTGGTGAAGAACGGCTCGAAGATCCGGTGCCGCGTCTCCTCCGGGATACCCGGACCCGTGTCGCCGATCTCCACCCGGATCTGCTTGTCGACCTGCCACGTGCGCAGGGTCAACGTGCCCCGGCCGCCCATCGCGCACACCGCGTTGTCGATGATGTTGGTCCACACCTGGTTCAGTTCCGCTGCGTATGCCGGGACGCGATCGATCGCACGGTCGTACTCCTTGACCACGCGGATGCCTTCGCCGAGTTTGCCGGACATCATCACCAGCGTGGAGTCGAGTCCTTCGTGGACATCGATGAACTGGTGCGGTGCGCGATCCATCTGCGAGTACTGCTTCGCGGCACCGACGAGGGTGGAAACCCGATGGGTGGAATCCTCGATCTCCCCCATCAGCATCTCCGTCTCGAGCGCGTACGCGAGCCAGCGGATCGCGCCGTCGAGCAGTCCTTCCCCGACCGATTCCAGGACGTGTTCCAAGCTTTCCGTCGTGAGGCCCGCGGCGACGAAAATGCTCGCGAGGTCCCAACCCTGGTCGATCCCACGTGCATCGAACCAGTCACCGATCTCGTCCTCGCGGTCGGCTTGCTGCATCGCGCTGAGTTTCGGCGCGTCACCGACCTGCCGCACGAGCCGCTCCTGCACGTCGAGCAGGAGCTCGAGCAGAGTCGGGTCGATGTCCTTCTTGGCGAGGACCGCCAGCTTGTGCCGCATTCCCGCGACCCGCTCACGCAGGGCTGCCGTGGCCCGCACAGCGGCCGCGGCCGGATTGTTCAGCTCGTGCATGAGCCCGGCCGACAGTTCTCCGAGCGCGACCAGCCGTCGGCGCGAGGACACCAGAGCGTCGTTGTTGCGCCAGCCGAGGTACATCCCCTCCAGCAAGTGCGCGGCCATCGGGAACCACCGGCGGAACTCCACCGCGAACTCGGTCGCGGGCAGGGTGAGGAACGTCAGATCGCTCACCGCGTAAATCGTGGCGCTGTAGGCGGCCTCGCTGTCCTGGTGGGCCAGGAACTGCGTGGCTCCACAATACGAGCCACGCTGATCGGACCGTTTGGTCTCGACCTCGGCGCCGGCCACCTGGCGGGTCATCCGCAGCGCACCGCCGAGCAGCACGTAGAAGCAGGTCGCCGGATCACCCTCGCGGATGACCACGGAGTCACCCTTGAACTCCTCGACCGCGGCGTGCTCTTCGATCCACCCGAGCTGCTCTTCGGAGAGATGTTCGAACAGGAACAAGCTGCGCAGTTCCTCACGCGACAGAGCGGATCCGGTCACTGTTCCTCCAGGTAGCGGTGGACCAGGGTCACGGCCATGGCTCCCTCGCCGACGGCGGAGGCCACCCGTTTCACCGACTGCGAACGGACATCGCCCGCCACGAACACCCCGGGAACGGACGATTCCAGGTAGTGCGGGTCACGGTCCAGGAGCCAGCCCGCCGGCCGCCGGCCGTCCTCGAGCAGGTCCGGCCCGGTACGGATGAAGCCGTGTCCGTCGCGCAGGATCGCTTCCCCGAGCCACCCGGTGCGCGGGGCGGCTCCGATGAAGATGAACAGGTGCCCGGTGCCGAGTGTTTCAGTCACACCGTTTTCGCAGACCGTGATGGATTCGAGGTGATCACTGCCATGAGCTTTGACCACGGTGGTGTGGGTGCGCACGTGGACGTTGTCGATCGCGGTGATCTGCTCGATGAGGTAGTGCGACATCGACGCCTCCAGGGAGGCGCCGCGGACGAGCAGCGTGACGTCGGCGGCATGCCGGGAGAAGAACACCGCGGCCTGTCCGGCGGAATTCGCACCGCCGACGATGTAGATGTGCTCACCCTGGCATTCAGGTGCCTCGGTGGCCGCGGATCCGTAATAGACGCCGCGACCGGTCAGGTCCTCGATGCCTTCGGCCTCGAGCGCGCGGTAGGTGACACCGCTGGCGAGGATCACCGAATGGGCGGCGATCTCGGAGCCGTCGCCGAACGTGACCACGCGGCTCGAGCCGCGTACTTCCAGGCCGGTGACGTCGCGTGCGGTGAGCACCTCGGCGCCGAACTTCTGCGCCTGGCGCCGGGCTCGATCGGTGAGCTGGGCACCGGAGACTCCGTCCGGGAAGCCCAGGTAGTTCTCGATCCGCGAACTGGTGCCAGCCTGGCCGCCGGTGGCCTTCCGCTCGACCAGGACCGTGCGGAGGCCTTCCGAGGCGCCGTACACGGCGGCGCCCAGGCCTGCCGGGCCGCCGCCGATCACTACGAGGTCGTAGAAATCCTGCGCGGGCCGGGTGGACAAACCCACTGCATCGGCGATTTCGCCGCCGGAAGGCTGTTTCAGCACTGTTCCGCCGGGAGTGACCACGACCGGAATGTCGGTCTCGCAGGCGCCGGCGGCCTGCAGGATGCGACCGCCCTCCTCGTCGTCCACGGAGTACCACCGGTAGGGCACCGCGTTGCGGGCGAGGAAGTCCCGGATCCGGAACGACGGCGCCGAGTACCGGTGGCCGACCAGCTTCGTCTGCTCCACCGGACGGTCGCCGACCGCCAGCCAGGCCTCCACGAGGGAATCGATCACCGGGTACAGCTTCTCCTCCGGTGGATCCCACGGCTTGAGCAGGTAGTGGTCGACGTCGACCACGTTGATGGCCTGGATCGCCGCGTCGGTGTCCGCGTAGGCGGTCAGCAGCGCGCGGCGGGCGTGGGGGAACAGGTCCATCGCCTTCTCCAGGAAGACGATGCCGTCCATTTGCGGCATGCGATAGTCGGCGAGGATGGCCGCGACGGAGTCCCCACGCAGCTTGATCTCGCGAAGCGCGTCGAGAGCGTCCGCGCCCGAATCAGCGCGGATCACCCGGTAATCCCTGCCGTAGCGGCGGCGCAGGTCCCGCGCGACCGACCGCGACACAGCGGGGTCGTCGTCCACGGTCATCAGGATCGGCTGGCTCACGGACGACAGCCTACGGCGTGGTGGCGTCTCCGGCGGAGACCGGCGAAAGTGAGGACCGGTGCACGCCGCGGCCGCCACCGCGGCGTGCACCGGTTGTCCGGGTGGTGGCTACGGGTAGCTCACCAGGTTCACCGGCTTCGTCCCGTCCGGAGTCGGGTCGCCGGCGTCGTTGATCACGTGCTGGATGGCGCCTTGGTGGTTCAGCGACACGGTCACCATGCCGTGGAATCGGACGTACGGAGTTTCCGGTGCCTCGAACGCCCGCGCGGCGACCACGGAGGGGTTGCTGCTGAAAAAGCAGTAGCTGCCCAGTCCCCAGGCCTCGTGGCTGGTCACTTCCGGGCTCACCCGGTAGGCGGAATAACCCTTCGCCGAACCGTCCATCCAGCCGGCCTGATCCGGCACGTCATAAGGCATTTCGTTCTGGAAGAAGTAGGTACGGCCGCCCTCTCCGTTCCACACGACCTGGGTCTTCTGGTAGTGCTCGACGAAAAGGCCGTAAGTGGTCACGTCGGCGCCGTTCACCACCAGTCCCGTGTCGGCGGTGTTGATGTCCCATCCGACGTAGCCGCCGTCCGCGGCGTGGTCGGCGCGCCAGATCCACATGTGGTCGCCGATCACGTTGTTGCTGTTGACGACCAGGCTCGTGGTGGCCTTGCCCGCCACCGCGCCGCCGACCCGGAAGTACAGGTCGTGCAGCGAGGTCGGATCCGCCGCATGGTCGGCGCGCGAGCCCGGTTGCCCGACTCGCATGAGTGTGTCCGAGTTCGTGGTACCGGCGTCGATCAGCAGTCCGGCGACCTTCACACCGTCCACGTCGGCGACGTCCATCGCGGTGATTCCCCGGTCGGGGACCAACGTGGCGATGCCGAGGCCGAGCACCACCGTGCCCGGCCGGGTCACCTGCACCGTCTGGTCGAGGTGGTACACGCCGGGAGTGACCAGCAAGTTCTTGCCGGCAGCGAGTGCTGCGTTCATTTCGGCCGCGGTCGTGCCCGGCTTCGTGACGTGGAACTGGCCGATCGGCAACGAGGTCCCGGGTGCCGGGCCGTTCGCCCACGTCACGCCGGCGGTCGCGGTGCGCAGCGCCGGCACGAAGATCCGGTAGTCCCCGTCGTCGACGTAGAGGAACGGCTTCTCCCGCACCACCGGAGTGCCGTCGATCGTGGTGTAGGGCGGGGAAGGGAAGGTCCCGGTCGGCGCTCCGTGCACGCCCAGGAACACCATGTTCCAGTTGGAGCCGCACCAGCTGCCGAACTCCGAATCCCGCGAGATCCACTGCTGCTGCGATCCGGAGCGGACCTGGCCGTCGATCTTCGTGTCCGAGATCCACCCGCCGCTGGACCAGCCGCCGTCATCGAGCTGGAGATCCCCGCGGACGTGCATCCGGCGGTAGGGGCTGGCCTGCGAGACCGCCCAGCGGTCCGCGCCCTCCGCCGGGTTCACCGACAGGTTCTCCGCCCCGCGCCAGAAGTTCTGGGTGGCATTGTTCGGCGGGAACCAGTCGGCCTCCACGTGGACCGCGCCGTTGATGGTGACCGCGTCGGGCGTGCTGCCGAGTCCGAGGACCTGGGTGTAGAAGCCGACGTTGACGTCGTTGAAGTAGGTGCCCGGGGTGAACAGCACGGCGTACCGCTCGTCGCCGAACTGGTTCTTCTCCTGCTGCGCGAAGATGCTGTCCAGTCTGTTCTGGATGCTCTCGCTCGGCATCGACGGATCGAAGATCACGACGTTCGGTCCCAGATCCGGCTGCGTCGCCTTCGGAGAAGTAGTGCCACCCACAGAGGTAAGTGTGAACGATCGAGCGCTGGAGGAATGACAGGCGTACCGCCATGGAGAAGCATCACCGGCCCGCCGTCTCCCCGCACCAGCCCGGTGCCCCGCTCACGAACCAGCCAACGCCGAACGACCCGGGAACGCCCCGCCCCCGCTGGTCACGCCACCATGGCCCGGGCGAGCGCCGCACCGCATCAGGACCTCTCGCCTCCTCCCCGGAGCGAATCCCGCCCCCGTCTCGCGCGCCCGCCTGCAACCGCCACCGTTCTCGCGGAATCGCCAGCTCTGCGCGTTTGTCCCGACGCAGGTGTACAGCTGGACTACCACGTTGGCCACCCCGCCGAGCTATCGCACTCAAGCTTCGGCTGCCCGCACCGAGCGCCCAACGGCACACGCCGGTGGCGTCACCGCCGGCGAATGCACCGTGCATCGTAAGCGCAGAGAGTTATGTGACGAGCACTCTGCGCTCTTGCGTGTCACGCCCACATCTCCTGGCACCGTCGCCGCTGCCGAGCTACCGACCCCCATCGGAACCGGGCCGACCCGGGGTGTAGTCTCTTCCCTACGAGATGCGGAGTACACCTTCGCTTCGGGGCTATGGCGCAGCTGGTAGCGCACCTCACTGGCAGTGAGGGGGTCAGGGGTTCGAGTCCCCTTAGCTCCACCGTGACGAACGCCGCCCTACCTGGTTCAAAGCCGCAGGTAGGGCGTTTTCTTGATGTCATCGAACATTGAGTTTTACAGCGTTGGACTTCCGGCCAGTAGCTGGAGCAAGCCTGGAGCACGGCCTGACCAAGAGCGTGCACGACCAGGAGGGTTTTGCGCTACGCGGGCTGTGCGGTGACGCTGGTGTGCATGACGCCTTGATGGAGTTCGCTACCCGGTGGAGCGATGGTCTCGACCTCCTGACCGAGGATGCCTCGGCTATCGGTGACGTGCTGACGCGCGCGTCCTGCGCGGGCGTGCTGGGCGCGAACCAGGCAGCGGAAGGGTTGCAGTCCATCGACGCGGGTTCTTGGCAGGGCCTGCACGCGGCAACGCTGCGATGGGCTCAGGAGCAGGCGGGCGAGGCGATCGAACGCTGAAACCAGGCTGAGGCGGATACTGAGAAGGTCAAGAGTGACCATGAGACGGCATCCCAGCGTGCCGCAGCCCAAGGCCAGCCTCCGCCCAGTTTCCACGACCCTGGTGGCGCGGGCCGGCAAGCTGCACACGATGTAGTGATGCGCCCCGGGTCTGGTGCAGGTCTCGTTGCCTGTTACCCAGCCCGGGCGGGCTGGGAGGGTTGATCGTAGCGTGACGCCTGGTAGGTGACTTCGATGGCGGCGGGAGTGCGCTGACCGAGCTCGCCGTGGAGACGACGATGGTTGTACCAGTCGACGTATTCTGCGACGGCGATCTCGACATCGCGGACGGATTGCCAGCCGCGGCCGCGGGCGATAGGGTTATGAATCAATTCGCCCTTGAACAGCGAGTTGAATGCCTCGGCCATCGCATTATCGTAGGAATCCCCGCGTGAACCGACCGAGGCGACGACTTCAGCTTCCGCCAAGCGCTCGGTATAGCGGATGGCTCGATATTGAACTCCGCGGTCGGAATGGTGGACGAGGCCGGTGACGTCTTGTCCGGCTCGTTTTCGCGCCCAGATTCCCATCTCCAGAGCGTCGAGGGCGAGGTTTGTGTGCAGGGAAGTCGATACCTGCCAGCCCACGACCATTCGGGAGAAAACATCGATGACGAACGCGGCATACACCCACCCCGAAAACGTCCGGATATAGGTGATGTCCGCGACCCAGAGCTGGTTCGGCCGATCGGCGGTGAAGCGGCGGTCGACCAGGTCCGCTGACGAAGGCGAGGCTGCAGCGATGGTGGTCCTGGGCCGCTTGCCTCGCCGTAGTCCCTGCAGGCCCTTCTGGCGCATCAGCCGCTCGACCGTGCAGCGGGCCACGCGGATTCCCTCTCGGTTGAGCTGGGCATGAATTTTCCGCGCCCCGTAGACGCCGTAATTCTCGCGGAACACGCGCTCAATCTCAGTGAGCAGTTCCGCGTCCCGCGCAGCACGTTTCGACGGTGCACGCTTCTTGGCTGCCCAATACGTTCTCGGGGCGATCTGCACGCCCGCGTCGTTCAAGACCGCGCAGATCGACTCGACCCCGAGCTTCTTCCCCTCAACAACCCGCTCGCGATGGCCGTCGACATAATCGACGACCACCGCGAGCGGAACCTCCCGCCAATGCGCGGAATCGTCCGGAGTTACGTGATTGTGCGGTCGAGCTCCGCAGCGGCGAAAAACGCCGAAGCCGTCTTCAAGATCTCGTTTGCCCGCCGCAGCCCACGCACCTCGCGCTCCAGCTCGGCGATCCGCGCCGCATCGTCGCTGGTGCGACCGGGCACCGCGCCGGCGTCGATCTCGGCGCGCTTGACCCACGTCCGCAAGGCCTCCGGGTGCACGTCCAACTGGCCCGCGACCCGACGGACCGCCGCCATCCGCTGACCCTCGGCCGCGATCGCGTCCAACGCCATCCGCGTCGCCCGCTCACGCAGCTCGTCGCTGTACTTCTTCGGTGCCGGCATCCTCTGCATCCTCCCTGAGATCAGAGCCTGCACAAAACCCGGGGCGCATCAACGAGCACTACTACCGACACGTGTACGCCACGAAGGCGGAACTCGTTGCAGCGATTGACAAGTGGGTCACGTTCTACAACAGTGTGCGGAGGCACTCCGCGATCGGAATGCTCAGTCCCGACACCTACGAGCGGTCGCTGACAGCGGCTGCTTGAACTGCATAAGTCCCTGTCCACTGTTCGCGGTGAACCTCAAACCTCGTCGACGCTGCGGAAGCGCTGACCCGAGCCCATCGTGTGCTCGTACTGGTCTCGGCGTCGCCGCACCCGTCGCTGCTCATCTCGGTTCTTCGCTACGGCTGCTGGGCGTCGCGGCCGACCAGCCGGTGGACGTCGTCTCGACGGTTCAGCAACTCGGCTTGCTCGGGCCGGAGGATGCGATGGGCGTCATCGACTTCCAACGCTACTACCGGGCGACTGTCGACGCTGCCGCGGCCGCCGCTTCAGCCGGTGTCCAGGTGATCGCACTGACCGACACCGAGGTCTCGCCCCTCGCGGCGTCTGCGCAACACACGCTCATCGCACCGTCGGAGAGCCCGACTCCCCGGGCCTCGCTCGCTCCGGCTCTGACACTCGTGGAAGCGCTCATCGCTCTGACCGCGCGCGCCGATCGCGCCCGAGCAGAGGACGCGATGCGGCGCATCGACGCGTCATACGAGGGCCTGCGGACTTTGTCGGTGAGCGGTGATTTCCAGTCAGGCCGCGGAAACGCTCCTGGCAGCCGCGGGACTGTCCCCGCCGCGTGGGGCACCGGTGCGGTGCCGGTTCAGGGATGCAGGACGTACTTGCCGATCGCGCGGCGCTCGCCGAACAGCTGGAGCACCTGGCCGGCGTCGTCGAGGGGCGCGGTCGACGGCGGTCCGGGATGCAGCTCGCCGCGCCACCTTGGCGAGGATGCCTTCCAGCAGCTTTGCGTTGCCCCGGGGTCCGCCGGCTTCGCGCGACCAGTGACCCCAGTCGACGCCCACGACGGAACGATTGCGCAGCAAGACGATGTTCGACGGCAACCGCGGAATGTCCCCGGAGGCGAAGCCGAGTACGCAGAAACGCCCGTCGGTCGCCAGCGCACGTAGGGCGCTTTCCGCCGCGGAACCGCCGACCGGGTCGATGACGACATTCGCGCCGCCACCGGTGGCGGCGCGAATGTCGTCCTTCAGGTTGTCGTAGCCCAGGACCACTTCGGCCCCGGCATCCTTGGCCGCGGCGCGTTTGTCGTCGGTCGAGGCAACCGCGACGACGTGGGCGCCGAGACTGCGCGCCGTATCGATTGCGGCCTGCCCGATGCCGCCACTCGCGCCGAGGACGACGACGTGCTCGCCCGTCGCGATCGTCACGCGGTGCGTGGTCGCGAAGGCCGGCGTCAGGTAGCTCTCCATGGCCGCGGCGACATCGACGGACACCGCGTCCGGCACCGGGACGGCGACCTCGGCAGGCACGACGCTGTGGGACGCGTAGCCGCCGAAGTGGCTGAGCACCGTCGCCACCGTAGTGCCGACAGGCGGGCCTTCGACGCCTTCGCCCGCCGCGACCACCCGCCCCGACACGCAGCTACCTGGCGTGAACGGCAGGGATGGCCTGACCTGGTAATCCCCGCGGACGATCAAGCCGTCCACGAAGCTGGCGCTGACGGCTGTCGCCTCGATGAGGACTTCGCCAGGCCGGTCGCGCTGTCGGTTCCTCGACCACCCGCAGTGCCAGTGGGTCGCCGAATGCCTCGCAGACCACGCGTCGCATGTGTTCCTCCGAATTCGATGGTGCCGGCGGCTACACCTGAGCCATACCGCCGTCGATGCAAAGCTCCGCACCTGTCATGAAACTGCTTTCGTCCGAGGCGAGGAACAGCGCCGCATTGGCGAGCTCCTCCGGGCGCCCGAGGCGGCCAAGAGGAACGTGTGTGGCCATCTGGGCGCGCAGGGCTGTCGGGTCCTGTCCGAAGTACTCGGCCTGCCCGTCGATGATGGGTGTGTCGAACGGGCCCGGGCTCAGCACGTTCACCCGCAGCCCCCGGCCGCCGAACTCGGCCGCCCATACGCGCGCGTAGGAGCGCACCGCCGCCTTCGCCGCGCTGTAGGTGGTCGATCCGGGAAGCCCCTTGAACCCCTGGATCGAGCCCACCAGGATGATCGAGCCGCCGACCGGCATGAGCGGCAGCGCCGTCTGGACGGTGAACATTGTGCCGCGTGCGTTGACATCGAACGTGCGGTCGAAATGGTCCTCGGTCACCTCGCCGAAGGCCGCCCGCTCGATCATGCCCGCATTGGCGACGAGCACGTCGAGACGCCCGCTTTCCCTTCTGATGATCTCGGCCAGACCGTCGAGATCACTCGACGACGTGGCGTCCGCGGCGACCGCCGTGACCCGGCCCTCGATGGAAGCCGTTGCGTCGTCGAGAACTTCCTTCCGGCGGCCGGTGAGGTAGACGTGGGCTCCCTCGGCCGCGAACCTCTCGGCAATCGCCAGGCCGAGGCCCGCGCCGCCACCCGTGACCAGAGCGACCTTGTCGGCGAGACGCATTATTTCTCCTTTTCCCGGCACGAACTGGTACGTGCAGTCCACAAGGTACGCACGCGCCGGGCATAGGAGCAAAGAGTTGGATAGTATGCTCCACATAGGGCACTTCTATGCATCGAGGCGGCTCCGAATGAACCTGCGGCAGTACGAGTACGCGCTGACTGTGGCCGAGGAAGGCAGCATCACGGCGGCGGCCGAGCGGCTGGGGCTGGCCCAGCCGTCCCTGTCCCAGCAGATCGGCACGTTGGAGAAGCAGGTCGGGGTGCGCCTTTTCACGCGGACCCCGCAGGGCATGACGCCGACCGTGGCGGGGCGGGCCTTCCTGGTGGAGGCGGAGGCTGCCGCCACCGCCTCCCGGCGTGCGTTCACCGCCGCTCGCGCGGCCGACGGCGACCTGGCGGGCGAGCTGATCATCGCTGTCTACTTGGGACTCGGGGCCCGCCAGCTCCCACGTGCGCTCGGCGAGCTGCGTCGCCGTCATCCCCATCTGCAGGTCACCATCCACGAGGAGCCCGATCCCACGGACATGGAGCGGCTCGCGCGCCAGGGCACGCTCGACATGGTCCTGGTGCACGAGATCCCGCCGGGCTGCATGTTCGACATTCATGCGCTGGGGAAGGAGTCGTACGTCGCAGTGCTGCCCCAGGACCATCCGCTTCTGCGTCGCGACAAGCCGCTCCCGCTCCAGGAACTCGCGGCCGAAGGGTGGGTGCGCTTTCGCCGCACCAGCAAACACGACGAGTACCTGGCGCGCCTGCTCGCCGACCGCGGCCTCGCCCCGCGGACGGTCGGCCGGGCCTCGCAGATCTCCACCGCGGTGCGGCTCGCCGCGGAAGGCCTCGGCGTCACCATCGCGCCGTCTTCCGCGGTACCCGACGGCTTCCAACACCTGACCCGCCCGCTTCGCCCCGCCCTGTCGGAACCGGTGATCGCGGGCTTGCGCCGCGCTCCGGGCCGGGCGGAGACCGCGTTGCTGGACGAGCTGAAGCGGCAGGACTGGTCGGGCACGGGCGTCAGCGCGTCGAAGCGGTGAGCGTTGCCGCGACGGTCTCGTTGAAGGCCGAGGATCCCATGAGCGCCTGCCCGCCGTCGACGACGATGTGAGCGCCGGTGGCGAAGGCTCCGAGTCGGGCACTCGCCGTGGCTGAGCAAGCCGGCCGGGTTCGCCGCTCTGCTGGTCGAGGTGACGAAGACCGCGCCCATCCCGGCCGCTCGTTCCCACCTCCTTGCACGTGACGCCGGAGCATGCCGGCTGAGGTGGCTGCGGTATCCACCTCGATTCTCTCTGCTGGCACTCGCTCCACAACCGAGGATACGCGAGCTACATGGTCAGTCGGTTTTGTTTTGACGCAACGGCTTTGCCTTGAGTGCGCCTTCGACGCCGAACTCGGGCGAACACGTGGTTGCCATGAGTGCTGCGGGCGGTGCCGGAAGTTATTGCCTTCTCGCCGCCGAGGTTCCCCTTGCTGACTTTCCTTTCTATATCGGTGAAATCGCGGCTTTGCGATCGTCCGGGAGTGGGCCTGGGCGATTGAACCCCAAAGAGTGATGCGGTTCGAACGTGCGTTCGGGCATCCTGGGGTGGTCGGACGGCGTGCGCCGTGTCCGGTCCGAGGCGCGGCCGGGTGAGCGCGCCAGTGCTGAATCAGGGGAGGGAACGTGCGAATCCGGGCAGGGTCAAGGTCATTGCTGCGGTGGTCAGCCAGTTCACTATGTCGACAAAGGGGATCCGGGCCAGCCGGCCAGGCCATTCGTCGGCTGCTGTCGTCAGCACGAGTTCGTCTTCGGCGGTCCGGACTCCGGTCAACCGCAAGCCTTCCGGCAGGTCCGGGAGGGGAAGCACGATCGGTCGGAGCCGGTGGGGAACGGGTTTCGTCCAGCGTCCGATGTGGAGGGTGGTGGGCGTCAGCACCACACCGGATTCGTCGACTTTGGCGGACAGCGTCAGGTATCCCCAACGTGGATGTTTTCGCCACCGCACCCGGAACCCGTTCGTATGCGGGGTTGCGTGCATGGCTGGCCGGGCTCTGGCCACTCGTTCCTGCAGCACGCTTCCGCTCACTGCGATGTGCAACTCCACGGCTGACGGCACGATTGCCGGCGAAGGCAGTCCGCGCAGTCGCACGTCTCTGGCCAGCACGGTCACGCGGCGCAGCGGAATACGGTTCACCGCGGGCTTTTCTTCCGGTTCGGCTGGTGCAGTGGCTCCACTCGGGTGGCCACCGGATTGCCGGGCGGCTCCCGGCGATGCGCCTGTGGTGGCTCCGGCTCGTCGATCGGATGCAGGCGCGTCGCCGGAGGAGCGGCCGTGCCGGGTTCCGGGTTTGGGTGGGTCGCCGGTGGAGTGCTTCGGCCGGGCGCGAGATGTGGCCGTGTCGCTTTCCGGCTGGTCGGCCTGGCTTCGCGCAGGTGTGGCCGGTTCGTGTCCTCGAGACGAGCTGGCCGCGGGCTTCTTGCGCCGAGTGCGGATGTCCGAGTCGTGGCTCCGTCCGGCAACGGGGTCCGCCGGATCGGTGTGCTCCGGCCAGTCGACGTCCTCGGCGACGATGCGCACGTCGCCGATGCGTCCGGTCGCCAGCCGGAGTGAGTCGGCCGGGTAGTCGAGTTCGGTCAGGGTCAGGCCGACCTCGTGGCCTGCCACAGCCGTGGTCAGGCGGCGGCCGACGAGCTGTTCGGTGACCGTGCGAGCGAGCGCGGCCGGCGTCGCGGGCACCTGGGGCAGCAAAGCCCGGCCCGCGGCGGCCAGGCCCGAAAGCTCGGGCCAGGACACCCAGGCGTCGAACCATCGGCCTTCGCTCATCGGGTCATGGTAGGTCCGCCGGCATTCGCTCGCTCTCGGCTGTGGTGCTCGCCGCGTCGCGGAGTGCGTTGTGCCGGTTACAGGCTGCAGAAGAACGGAGGTGATTGCGAGGTGGACTGGCCGGCCGGCGAGGTTAGCCTTGCGGGGTGACTGAGCAACCTGCGGAGCCGTCCGACATCGAGACAGTCGAGGAACGCGCCTACCGCCGGGAGGACTGGTACGCGGAGGAAATCGTCGCACGGCGATTTGTGCGATGCGAGTTTCACGAGCTCGACTTCACCGAGGGCGTCACGCGCGGGACCACGTTCACCGATTGTGTATTCGGGAATGTGCAGTTCAACGCGTCGCGGCACGTGGACTCGGCTTTCACCGGGTGCGTGTTCACCCGGTGCAACCTGTTCGACGCCGAATTCACCGGGTGCAAGCTGATGGGCAGCCGGTTTCGCGAGTGTGATCTTCGGCCGCTGCGCGTGGTCGGTGGCGATTGGTCGTTCGTGGACCTGCATGGCGCCGATCTGCGTGGTGTCACGTTCCACGGCGTGCGGCTGCGTGAGGCGGACCTGGCAGCGGCGAACTGCGCCGGAGCGGTCTTCGCTGACGCCGATCTGTCCGGGGCTGAGCTCCACGAGGTCGATTTCACCCGTGCCGAGCTGCGCGGGAGTGACCTCTCGGCGCTCGATCCGGTACACGCGAAGCTGGCCCGCGCGATCGTGTCGCCGGATCAGGCCACGGTGCTCGTCAGATCGCTCGGCATGCACGTGCGCGGGTAGGATCGCGGCAGTTGCCGGGACGCGGCCACCGGGAGGAGCGCGATGGGAGTCGTCACGCCGGGCTTCACCGGGCGGGCGCGGGGTGACAATCCGAGGGTGCCACCTGGGCAGTACCTCACCGAGGACTTCCCGGTGCTGTCGGTGGGGCCGACTCCGCGGGTGACCACGCGGCAGTGGGAATTCGCCGTGGTGACCGAGCACGGGGAGCGGCGCTCGTGGTCGTGGCCGGAGCTGCTGGCGCTGCCCAGCGAAAAGTTCACTGTGGACATTCACTGCGTGACGCAGTGGTCCAAGCTCGACACCCGGTGGCGGGGTGTGCGTGTGGAGACGCTCATCGGCGACCTCGACACAGCGGCCGACTACGCCATGGCGCATTGCTACGGTGGCTACACCACGAACCTTCCGCTCGCTGACCTTCTCGACGGGCAGGCCTGGATCGCCTACGAGTACGGCGGCAAGCCGCTGACCCCCGAACACGGCGGACCAGCACGGCTGGTGGTGCCGCACCTGTACTTCTGGAAGTCCGCGAAATGGGTGCGCGAGCTGCGGCTGACCGGCAAGGACGATCCGGGGTTCTGGGAAACCGCCGGCTATCACGACTACGGAGATCCATGGCGGGAACAGCGGTATCAGGGCGACTAGCGTGGCAGGTCGCCAGGCTTGCCGCGATCCGGCAGGAGACGGCGACGGCACGCACCCTGGTGTTCGACATTCCCGGCTGGCCAGGGCATCTCGCGGGGCAGCACGTCGACGTGCGGCTCACCGCGGCCGACGGGTACACCGCCCAGCGCAGCTACTCGCTCGCCGCGCCGGCCGAGGGTGGCCGGGTCGAGCTGACCGTGCAACGGGTGCCGGGCGGGGAGGTGTCCGAGCACCTCACCGGTCCCTATGCGATCGGTGACCCGGTGGAGATCCGGGGGCCGATCGGTGGCTGGTTCGTGTGGCGTCCCGCCGATCGGGCACCGGTGCTGCTCGTCGCGGGAGGCGCAGGCATCGTGCCGTTGATGGCGATGGTCCGGGCACGGCGCGCGGCCGGGAGCCGGGCGTTGTTCCGGCTCGTGTACTCGTTGCGGACCCCGGACGAGCTGTACTACGCCGACGAGCTCCGCAAGCCGTACGCCGGGCTCGACATCACCTACGTGTACACGCGCGAGATGCCCGAAGGGCGTGCCGGCATCCCGCGCCGGCTCGACGTCGCCACGCTCAACAGTGCCGCGTGGCCCGCGGACTTCGAGGCCACCAGCTATATCTGCGGTCCGACCGGCTTCGTCGAGACGGCGGCCGACATCCTGCTCTCGCTCGGACGGGATCCACGATCGATCCGGACGGAGCGGTTCGGGCCGAGTCGCGACTGAGGCCGGCCGATCGTCAGGACTGGGCGGGCTTCACGAGCAGTTCGCGCAGGGTGGCGAGCAGTTCCCGGCGGTCGGAGGCGCCGAGCTTGCCGCGGATGCGGGCCATGTGGTGTTCCACGGTCTTGCCGGAGATGAAGAGTTTGCTGCCCGCCTGCTTGTAGGTCAGGCCGTCGACCACCAGGCGCGCGACCTCCAGCTCTCGTTCGCTCAGGACACTGAGCCCAGGGACGGTGCCGGCGGCCGGGGCAGGAGACTCGAGACGACCGGTGGTGCCCTGGAACTGGCGGGCTGCTTCCAGGAGCTGGACCATCGCCTTGCGGTCGGAGGTGCGGATCGCGGCCTGTCCGGCCAGCCGGGCGGCGTCCCAGCAAAGATCGAGCTCGTGCAGCTCCGCGGCGGCTGCGGAGATCTCGTCCGGATCGAAGGCGCCGCCGACCACCGAAAGCCAGCATTTCGCGGCGCGGGCGAGCGCGGCCGGATAGCGTCCACAGTCCGCGAACCCGGCCAGTGCGGAGAGCTGCCGTTCGGCAGCCGCGCGATCCTCCGAAGTGATCGAGGCGTGGAGTTCGTGCCAGCACAGCGAGACCGTCCACAATGGAGGGTAACCGAGCTGGCCGAGCATCGCGTGGGCTCGCTCCAGACGACGGGAGAGTTTCGCGTGCGCGCCGGTTCGCGCGGCGGCGATCGCCAGCTCTCCCAGCGGGAGCAGGGTGAAAAGGTCCACTTGCTGGCGCATGGACGCCTGGTAAGCGCGGTCCCACGACTGCTGGAGGCCGACGAGGTCGCTCGTCCGCCGGGCGATGCCCAGTTCGAGCGTGGCGAAGAACAGCTCGTCGCGGGCTTCCAGCTTGGTGCCGGCCACGGCGTCCCGGTGTTCGGCCGCCGTGGCGAGGTGGCCACCGGTCATGGCGACCCAGCCGAGCAGCAGCCGGTGGCGAGGGACGAGCAGGTCGCCGCCGACTCCGTTGGCCAGCGCGCGCTGCAGTACCGACTCCGCGAGAGCCAGCTCCCCCGAGTGCAGACCGGCGAGCGCGGCGAGCGCGGCCGGGCTGTCCGGCAGCGGCGCTCCGGCGAAGGCCGGTTCGAGCATCGCCGCGGCTCCGACGAGTTCCGGCAGCGCCTCGGTGCCGTGACCGGTCACCGATTCCACTATGCCGTTCGCGGTCCGCGTCACCGCGCCGGTGAACAACGTCGGCGCCACCCCGGGGACAGGAGCTTCCGCGAGCGCGCGTCCACCAGCGACCTGTCCGGTGCCGACGAGCGTGATCGCGGCGAAGGCATCGACCGCGCCGGGCCCGGCCCACCGATAGCTCTCCCCGACGGCGTGACTTCCGGGAAAAGCACGCGGAGAGCGTGAACCGTCGCCGAGGACGCCCTGATCGAGGTAGTGCGGTCCGCCGGAGGCGAGGTCGTCATGCCCGGCGACGAGGCCGACGGTGTGGTGATCGGGGGCCGCGGACAACGAAGTGTCCGGTTGGATCGGAGTCTCGCCGATCGAGGACGCCACCGGCACCTGCGACGGATCAAAGCCCGCCGGTGACGTGGGGTCGGCCGATGCGGCGTGCGCGGATGCTGCGGAATGCGGGACCGAGGGCGCGTGATCGGGCGGCGTCGAGTAGGGCACCGGGGTATCGGCTTGCACTGTGGCATCCGGCGCCGAAGCGTGGGTTGGCGGTGTGGGATAGCTCGCTGAGGCGCGCGCTGGGGGTGGGGGATAGGGCCCCGGAGCTTGGGCGGGCGACGTGGAGTACGTCGCTGGGGTGGGCGCTGCGGAGGAGGGTGCCGCGGCATGGGCTGGTGACGTTGCGCACGGCTGAGGCGGGGTGTGGGTTTCGGTAGGCGCGTGGGGCGCCGACGGGTGGGGTTGCGGCTGGCGCGGTGCGTACGTCGGTGCGGTGATGGAGCGTTGGGTGTTGTCGGTGGCAGCTGCCCAGCGGTAGAGCTCGGCGCTTCGGGCCAGTTCGCCCCGGTGGGCCAGGACGGTGGCGGCTATCTCCGCTCCTGCGGCACGGGACTCCGGGTTCTCGTCGGACAGCATGCCGTCGCCCAGGCGCAGGGCTGTGTCCAAGTCTCCGGACAGTGCCGCGGCTCGGGCCCAGCCGGTGGTGGTCGCTGCGTCATGGGCGCCTGCGTCGGTGGCTGCTTCGAAGAGGCGGGCGGCGAGTTTCAGGTCGTTGGGCAGCGCTTCGTGGGCCGCGGTGGCGAACGCGGTCGCTGCGGAGGCGCCGGAGCTGCCCGCGTCCAGCAGCGCGCACGCGAGGTCGAGTATCGGCAGGCCTCGGCGTAGCTGGGTTTCCACGAGCTGCTGTACGACAGCCAAGCGCCGAGCGGGAGGGGCGTAGGTGCGTACGACTTGCGCGGCGACGGGCAGCAGCGCGTCTTCGGGATCCAGCAGGCCGGTCGCGCGGGCACCGTCCACGACCACGGACAGCGCGTGCGGCGTGCGTTTCAGCAATGCGCACAGCAGGTCCAGATTGCGGCTTGCTCCGGCTTCGGACGCGATGAGGTAACGCAGCACGTCGTCGTCCAGTGCGGCCAAGTCGGTGCGGAAGTCGTCCCATCGATTCGTCACGACGCGTTCGACCAGCCGTGGGACCCCGCCGGTACGGGTATGCAGCGCGGCGGCTTCGGTGGGGTTCACGGTGTGGCCGGTCAGATGGCGGGCGAGTTCGGCGACCTCGTCCACCTCCAGTGCGGGCAGCAGGAACGTTTCGCCCAGGCCACGCAGGGCGTCGGCGCGCGGGTTCGGGCGGTGCGCCACCACGAGCGGGCCGTCGGTGGAGGCGGCCAGCATCGTGAGCTTCGCCAGGTTTTCGTCGTCGAGCTGGTCTGCGTCGTCGATCAGGGTGGCATCGACGCCCGCTGCTCGGTAACCGCGGTCCAGCGCGTCCAGGAGGGCGGTTTTGCCGTAGCCACCGGGAGCGACGACGACCAGCCGGACTGGGGTCGCGGAGGCGTTGTGTCCCGCGAACAGCCGGCGGGCCGCGGGGTGCACGGTGTCGGTTTTCGCCAGCAGTGCGTTCAACAGTGACCTTCACCGGAGGGAGCCGTGGCCGGGCGGCTGCACGAGCTCGGGGCAGGGGGAGGGACGGGATTTCGGTCGGCTGTCGCCGGATGCGACGACAGGGTGGCGATCAGGACGGACGCGGCGATCGCGAGCACGGCGGCCGCGGCGGCGAGCGGACGCCACCGGCGGAACAGTTTCGCGACACCTTCGGGCTCGGGCAGTTCGAACGGGGTGATCTCGACCGGCGGCCGTTCGGGCCGCTCGGGCAGGTCGGCAAGCTCGTCGACGCGCGGCAGCAAAACGGTCTCCGCGCCGGGCCGGACGGACTGGTCGAGGACGTCGTGGCGGCGTGGATCGCGGCCGTGAGGCTGCCGGGCGCGGGAGCCGGTTCGGGACGCTGCGCAAGTGCCGGTACGCCGCTCGGACCGAGTGAGCGCACCGGAACGCTGGTCCGACGGTGCGAGCGCGCCGCCCGGCTCCGCAACGGCGTCGGGCGAGCGCCGGGTTCGGGCGTCGGCGCCGTGCGCGTCGCGGCGCTCCACGTCTGCGCCCTGTGCGTTGCGCCCGCGCGGGTCGGGGCCGTGTACGTCGGCGCCGGGTGCGTTGCGCCCCTGTGTATCGCGGTCGTGTGTGTCTGCGCCGTGTGCGTTGCGGCCTTGCGTGTTGCGACCCGGTGTGTCGGCGCCGCGGTGAGTGTCGCGGCCTTGCGTGTTGCGTCCCCGCGCGTCGGGGCCGTGTGTGTCTGCGCCGTGTGCGTTGCGACCTTGCGCGTTGCGGCCCTGTGTGTCGGTGTCGTGCGCGCCCGGGCCGTGTGCGTCGGGACGATGTGGTGTCCGGGCATCGGGGTCTTGCAGTAGGGCGTCGTCGGTTTCGCGTGGGGCGGCGGGGGCTCGGGTGGCGTCGGGGTGTCGTGGGATGCCCGGGCGCTGGGAGGGTAGGGCGCCGGTTCGTTGCGAGGCCAGGACGGCTGCGCCGGTGGCGGCGGTCAGGGCGGGGTGCGGGTCGGCGAACACCGGGCACGGTAGGCGACTGGGCAGTGTGCCGGGGCCGGGTTCTCCGCAGAAGACGATGCCGGCCAGTGCTTCCGGGGTGACGGCGGCGGCGTGGGCCAGGGCGAACGCGTTGCTCACCGCGGCTGCGGGCGCCACCCCCTCGGTGCTGGTGCGGGAAATCCAGCCACCCGCGCCGGACGAGGTCGCCAGCGTGATCGTGACGCCGTCCGGGCCGAATTCACACACCGCGGCTGTCCGGTCGTCCGGGCCCGGGTGTGGAAGGTGCGCGTACAGCGCGGCGACCGCGCTGGGTACGAGCGTCGCCGCGCGGAAGCCGGCGTCGGCCAGTGCTTGGCGCAGGAGTTCGCGACGGTAACCGCCCCAGTCACCGGGGTGGGTGACGACGAGGTGCTGGGGTGCCGGGCTCGTGCCGTCGTTCGCGAGGTCCGCGACGCCTTCGACGACGACGGTGGTCAGTGATTCCGGGGTGAACGGTTCGCCGCCCACGAACATCGGGACGTCGTCGCCGATGCGACGGTGGAACCCGGTGATCAAGCGGGACGGCTCGCCGGCGCCCGCTCCCGCGGCGGCATCGCCGGTGAGCAGGTAACCCTCGTCGTCGAGGAAGAGCGCGGTCGCGGCGGCGGGGCCGGTGTCACCCAGCCACAGGGGTTCCGGATCGGCCCACCGCTCGCCGTTTCCGTGACGGGTCGCGGCGTGGGTCCGGGCCGGTCCGACATCGATGCCGAGCACGTGGGGCACCGCCGCTTCCTCCCTTCGTCGCAGCAGGGCTGGGCCAGGTGGCGCAATCACGGAACGAGTACGCATCCTCACCCGTTTGAGTTAATCGGGCAAGAGTGGGGTCGGATTTAACCCAACCGGGTTCCGCGTGTCCTATCCCCTAACTCCCTAACGATCTCATATCGACCCCCTAACGGCTGAGCGAGGCGCGACTGGGTGTAAACCCCGATGTGAGCGGGGGTGCCCCCTCCCTACCTTGATCGCCAGCCCGGCCGGGGAGGGTCGGGCTTTCCCCGTAAGACGACAAGTGGAGATCCCCCCCATGGACCCGGTGCAGACTCTGCACGACTTCACGCTCACCCTGCTCAGCGACCCGGCCGCGCTGGCTTCGTTCGGCCAGGACCCGCAGTCGGCGCTCGCCGCCGCCGGGCTCGGTGACATCAGCGCCGCCGATGTGCACGACGTCCTCCCGCTGGTACTCGACTACATCCCGGTGGACAACGCGGCCGCGCTCGGCCAGCTGCCGCAGGCGGGCGACCTGACCGGTGCCGTCTCGGACGGTCCCCAGGGTGCCATCGACCAGCTCCAGGCCCTCACCGCGTCCCTCGGCCTCCCCGCGGTCGGCGCCCCGTCCGTGCCGGGCCTGCCGTCGTTGCCTTCGACCGGCGACCTGGCGAACGTGACCGGCGCCGGTGAGCCTTCGCCGGTGCCGGGGCTTCCGGGTGTCGGTGAGCTGCCTTCGGTGCCGGGGCTGCCGTCGCTGCCCTCGGCCGGTGACGTGCCTGGGCTGCCTGACGTTGGTGGGCTGCCTTCGGTGCCGGGGCTGCCCTCGGCCGGTGACGTGCCTGGGCTGCCTGACGTTGGTGGGCTGCCTTCGGTGCCGGGGCTGCCCTCGGCCGGTGACGTGCCTGGGCTGCCTGATGTCGGTGGGCTTCCTTCGGTGCCCGGGTTGCCGGCTGTCGGCGAGCTGCCCTCGGTGCCCGGCCTGCCCGGTGTTCCGGCCGGCTCGGGTGCGCCGTCCGTGCCGGGTGTGCCGGTCGGTTCGGGTGCGCCCGGGGTGCCGGCGGTGCCGGGGATCCCCGCGGTTCCCGCGGTGCCCGGTCTGCCCACGGGCGACCTGCCGTCCGTGCCGGGGGCCGGCGAGGTGCAGGACGCCATCGGCTCGGTCAGCGGGATTGCGCAGGACCCGGCCAATGTGTTCTCCCTCGGTGACGACCTGTCCCACGGGCTGGACTCCGCCCCGGTCGCGCAAGCAGCCGGTACGGCCGGTATCGCCGGGGCAGCCGGGCAGGCGCAGGACGTAGCCGGGCAGGCGCAGGACGTGGCTGGGCAGGTCGCCGACGCGTCGCCGGTGTCCACCGGTGACGTCGCGGCTGCCGCGCAGCCGGCCGGCGAGATGGCCGACCACCTGGCCGAGGCCGGTGGCGGCGCGGCGGGTCACGTCAGCGACCTGGTCGGCACCGCCACCGGGCACGTCGGCAGCCTGTCCGGCGCGCTCAGCGCGCAGAGCCTGAACCACGTCGCGGACACCGCGACCGATCAGGTCCAGTCGCTCTCGCACAGCGCGCCGGACCTCGGTGCCGAGCGCGCCGGCGCCGACACCGCGGTGCACCACGGCACCGACGCCGGGGTCAGCGCCGTTCACGACACCGTGTCCTCGGTGTCCGACGCCGCTCACGACGGGCTCGGCCTGGACCTGCACGCAGGTGCCGAGACCTCGCACGGCGGCGGCGAGCTGCACCTTTCCCTCTGAACAGAGGCTGAATAGCGCCGTACCGGAGGTGGCTCCGCGGGCTGGGTGCGCCCGCGGAGCCACCACCCGCTTCCGATACTCCCCGTACCTGGGGGACACTGCATCGTCGTGACGGCTCCTGCTTGGCTCGAAGTGCTCGACGAGACCTTGGATGCCTGCCGGGCGCACGGCCGGGCGGACTTGGCGCAGCGGTTGCACCGGCGCCGGGACCGGCCGGCAAGAGGCCCCCGGATCGCGGTGCTGGGGTTCGCCAAACAAGGCAAGGGTTACCTGGTCAACGCGGTGCTCAACGCACCGGTCTGCCCGGTCGGCGACGCACCCACCCCGGCGGTTCCGGTCGAGATCGGCTATGCCGCCGAACCCGGTGCGACGCTCGTCGGGCGTGCCGAGGAACGCGTCGAGGTGCCCGTCGAACGGCTGACCGGAGAGGTCGGCGCGCGGCCTGCCGGCTCGCTGCGGCGTGTCGAGGTCGGCGTGCCGCGGGACCTGCTCTCCGCGGGCCTGGTGCTCGTCGACACGCCCGCGGTCGGGGATCCGCGGTCCCCGAGGACGATGGCCGCACTGGACGTGCTGGCCGACGCGGACGCGGTCGTCCTCGTCTCCGACGCCACGACGGAGCTCGGCCCTGCCGAGCTCGCCCTGGCGCACCACATCCGCACCTGGTGCCCGCACCTCGTGGTGGCGCTGACCAAGATCGATGTCTGTCCCAGCTGGCGGGCGGTCGCCGAACGAAACCGCGCGGCACTGTCCGAGGCGGGAATCGACGCGGCCGTGCTACCGGTGTCCTCGACCGTCCGGTTCGCCGCGGCGAAGGCGGGGGACCAGGAGCTCAACATCCGGTCCGGCTTCCCGGAGCTGCTCGGCTGGATCGCCGGGCAGGTCTCGCAGCCGCCGGAAACCCGCGCCGCGCTGCTGGCCGCGGTGAGCGTGCGGGCCGCGGCCGCCGAGCTCGTGGAGACGTTACGGCTGCGTGCCGAGGCCGCCGGGCAGGAGGCCGGGGTCGACCAGGCCACGTTGCTGCACCGCACGCAGCGCCGGGCCGACGAACTCCGCCGCCGCAACAGCCGCTGGCAGAACCTGCTGTCCGACGAGATCGCCGATCTGCAGTCGGACGCCGAATACGATCTCCGGGAGCGCACCCGGCGGATCGTCGAGACGATCGATGAGACGTTCGACCGGGGTGATCCGGTGAAGGTGTGGGACGAATTCGGCCCCTGGCTGGACCGCACGCTCGCGGAGGCTGTCGAGACCACCTACACCTTCACCGCCGACCGCGCGGAGTGGATCGCGCAGGCCGTGGCGGCGACCTTCGGCGTGCAGTACGACCTCGCGGAGGTGACGCCGCCCGAGTCCGGCGCCGACCAGATCGCGGAGGTCCGGCAGCCGCGCATCGAACGGTTCAAGATCGGCCAGAAGGCGTTCACCGGGCTCCGCGGTTCCTACGGTGGGGTGCTGATGTTCGGACTGGTGACCGGTCTGGCCGGGCTGCCACTGCTCAACCCGATCTCACTGGGTGCCGGGGTGGCGTTCGCCGCGAAGACGATCAGCGACGAGGGCGGGATGCGGCTGCAACGTCGCCAGGCCGTGGCGAAGATGACCGCGCAACGGCATGTCGACGACGTGTTCCTGCGGTTCAGCAAGGACTGCCGCGACGCGATCCGCCATGTGCAGCGGAGGTTGCGGGACCATTTCACCGCGCTTGCCGACGATCTCGCCGACGAGCTGTCGCGCGAGCGCGAGACGATCATCGCCGGTTCGGCCGAGCGGGAACGCCGTACTGCCCGGCTGCGCCGTGAGATCGACCGGCTCGCCGCGTTGCACCAGCGCGCGGGCGAGCTCGGCTTGCGCGCGGGACGGGCACCGAAGGAGCTTTCCGCGTGACCGAGGACGTCCGTACGCTCCTGGCCGACGCGTGCGCATTTTACCGAGACAGCCGGCGCGCGTCTGCGTTGTTGCGCGAAGCTCTCGACCATCTCGACGAGCCGTTGCGCGTAGGCGTCACCGGCGCCGCCGGCTCCGGGAAAACCACGCTTGCGGCAGCGCTCGGTGATTGGCCGTCGCGCGCGCTTCGCGACCTCGAACTCGTGGACGACCCCTCGCCGTCCACTCTCACCGACGCGTCGGTACAGCTGCTTCGACACCTCGAGCCGGACGAGCTGACCACGCTCCGGCCGACAGCGTCTTCGACTTTCGCGCGACAGACTGCGGTCGACACGGTGCTGGTGCTCGCGCGAGCCGACGAGACGGGCGCCGGTCGGATCGACGCGCTGCTCACCGCGAAGCAGCTAGCGCGTCGCGCGTGGCGCGAAGACCCGGTGTGCAGTGGTTTCCAGGGCGTGATCGCCGTGGCCGCGCAGCTCGGGTACGGTGCGCGCGCGTCCACCGACGACGAGTTCGAACTCCTGGCCGCCTTCGCGGCCGTGCCGCGCGAGGAGCTGGAGCGGTATCTGCTTTCCGTTGACGCGTTCACCGATCCGGCTTTCCCTGGTCCGGTGTCGGCGGAGACACGGCGTTCTCTCGTCACGCGGTTCAGCCTGTTCGGAGTGAAGCTCGCGCTCACGTTGATTCGCACGGGTTGTGACAACAGGCTCAAGCTGTCCGCTGAACTCGTGCGTCGCAGCGGGCTCGGCGAACTGCAGGACACCATCGCCGGCTGTTTCGCCGCACGTGCCGAAGCGCTCCGCGCCCGGACGGCGGTCATCAGTTTGGAGACTGTGCTGCAGGCCGAACCACGGCCGTACAGTGATCGCCTCGCTGCGCGCGTCGAGCGGTTTTCGGCGACCGCGCACGACTTTCGTGAGCTACGGCTGATCGCTGACATCCGTGGTGGCCGCACTGCGTTGTCCGGTGAGCCCGCGGAGGAGGCAGTGCAGCTGCTGGGCGCGCAGGGCACAACACCGGAGGAACGCCTCGGCCTCGAAACCGGCAGCGATCCCCAAGACGTTTACGAAGCCGGTCTCGACGCAGTACTCCGCTGGCGGCACGAAGCGGAGCGTCCTGACCGAGCTCCGGCCGAGCGTGCGGCCGCGCACGTAGTGGTGCGCAGTGTCGAAGGGCTGCTGGTGCAGTTCACCGGTTGACGGCGACGGTCGGCCGACGCACCATAGAGCCCTCTATGGTGCCAGTGCCGGCCGAAGGGACTTCAGCATGTCCGCAGACGTCCGTCCCCGATTCCGTTTGCTCGGCGAGCTCCTTTCGCAGTGGGCCGAGCAGCGTGGGGACGATCCGGCGCTCGTCTTCGGCGATCGCACGCGCACCTGGGCAGAGTTCGACGAACGCGTGCGGCGGCTGTCCGCGGCGCTCGCCGGAGCGGGTATCGGGCGCGGCGACCGGGTCGCGTTCGTGGACAAGAACCACCCGGCCGGTGTGGAGGTCACCTTCGCGGCCGCCGGGCTGGGTGCGGCCACCGCGATCGTCAACTGGCGGCTGTCGGCCGACGAACTGGTCTACGTGCTCAACGATTCCGGCGCGCAGATCGTGTTCGCCGGTGCCGAGCTGTTGCCGGTCGTGGCGAGCATTCGAGACCGGCTTCCCGCGGTCCGCGAGGTGGTCGTGGTCGGTGGGGAGGACGACGAGTTCGAGGCGCTGGTGGCCGGCTCGCAGCCGCGTACCGAAGAGTCCGAAGTAGACGAAGACGACGGCGTGCTCGTCCTATACACGAGTGGTACCACGGGATTTCCCAAGGGTGCCGTTCTCACACATCGAAGCGTGCTCGCGCACGGAACGGCGGTGGGCACCGCGTTCCCGCTGGGGCCGGGAGACCGCAATCTGGTTGCCATGCCGCTGTTCCACGTCGGCGGAAGCTGTTACGCGATCCTCGGTTTCCTCTCCGGTGAGCCGACGATCATGACCCGCGAGCCGGACGCGCCGTCGTTGTTCGGCGCGCTCGCCGCGGGCGCCACGCACGCCTTCCTGGTGCCCGCTGTCGTCGCTGCCGTGGTGCAGGCGGGGGAACAGGCGGTCGCCGCGTTCGCCCGCATCAAGTACCTCGGTTACGGGGCTTCACCGATGCCGTTGCCGGTGCTGCGCACAGCGCTGACTGCGTGGCCGGACACGAAGTTCGTGCAGGTGTACGGCATGACCGAGCTGTCCGGCGCAGTGACCACTTTGGACCCGGAGGCGCATCGCGACGCCGCGCACCCGGAGCGCCTGGCGTCCGCGGGCACGCCGGTGCCCGGGGTGGAACTCCGGATCGCCGGGCCGGACGCGACCGGTGAGGTGTGGATCCGCACCGGCCAGCGGATGGCCGGGTACCTCGGCAAACCGGAGGCGACCGCGGAGACGGTCGTGGACGGCTGGGTGCGCACCGGCGACGTCGGGCACCTCGACGAGGGCGGGTTCCTCTTCCTGTCCGACCGGGTCAAGGACATGATCATCACCGGTGGCGAGAACGTGTACTCGCCCGAGGTGGAACGGGTCGTGGCGGAGTTCCCCGGGGTGGCTGAGGTGGCCGTGATCGGTGTGCCCGACGATCGCTGGGGTGAGCAGGTCAAGGCGGTCGTCGCGGCGTCGCCGGGGGAGCGGGTCGATGCGGACGAGCTGATCGCGTACTGCCGCGAGCGGCTGGCGCACTACAAGTGCCCGCGCACGGTGGACGTGCGGGAAGCCTTGCCGCGCAACGCCACCGGCAAGATCCTCAAGCGGACGCTGCGGGAACCGTACTGGCAGGACCGCAGCCGGGGAATCTGATGCCGTCGGTCACGAAGCAGCAGTACTTCGACACGGCGCTGGCCGTGCTGGCTGCCGACGGGTTCGCCGGGCTCACCGTCGGCCGGTTGTGCCGCGACCTCGGCGTGACCAGTGGTTCGTTCTACCACCACTTCGGCGGCTGGCCCGGATTCGTGGACAGCTTGCTGGAATTCTGGGCGCAGCGGCAGGTCCGGATCCTCGCCGCCGGACATTTCGGCAGCGCCGGTCCGGTCGCCGATTTCGCCGCGTTGATGGAATTGACGCTCGGGTTGCCGCACGAAGCCGAGGCGGCGATCCGGGCGTGGTCGATGAACGACGAAACCGTGCGGGCCGCGCAGAAACGCGTGGACGACGCCCGGGTGCGCACGGTCGGCCGGGCGGTGCGTGGCCTGATCGGCGACCGTGCGCTGGCCCGCACTCTCACCTCGCTGGGGCTGGCAATGCTGGTGGGCCACCAGCAACTGCTCGCCGAAGGCACGGATTCCGACCTGGCCGCGTTGCTGGCCGAGTACACCCGGCTGGTGCATTCACGGCGCGCTCAGTGACGCGGTGATCCATAGCGTGCAGACCGGGCAGCCTGCACCACCCTGACCACGTCCGCGTTTTCAGGGCTATCGGCGCACGTTTGCTTCCGCCCACTCGGCGAAGCCGGTGAGCGGCAGGCCGAACGCCCGGGCGTGCGCCGGACGGGCAGGTTGGCCGACTTCGTTGTGCCACGCGTACGCGAGCCCCATTTCCGGCATTCCGGCGGCGAGGGCTTCTTCCGGCGTCAGATCCGGTGCGGTCAGCGGAACTCCGAAAGCCTCCGAGAGCACCTCGGCGACGCGGGTCATCGGAAGCAGCTCTCCGGCAAGATCGAGTTCGACCCGGTCGAACCGCTCCGGCGAAGCGAAGGCCGCGGCGGCAGCGGTACCGATGTCGGCGACGGCGATGAACGGCAGCTCGATGTGCGGGTTGATGATGGTCAGGATGCCGCCCTCGGGACCGCGCGGGAGCAGCGGTGACGGTGGCAGGAGATTCTCCATGAAGAACGCCGGCTTGAGCAGCGTCCAGTGCTCGAATCCGGCCTCCCGGACCCGGTCCTGGAGCGCTGTCTTCGTCTCGTAGTAGTCCTCCATGGCCGCCCAGCGGCCTTCCGTCCAGCCGGGTGCCTCGCGGTGCTCGCCGGCGCCGGACACCGACGTGTGCACGAACTGCCGCACCCCCGCGGCGCGGGCGGCGTCGATCAGGTTGCGTCCTTGGACCCATTCGGAATCGCCCTCGGGGTCGTGAAGATCGGGCATCTGCACGGAGAAGACGCCGCGGACGCCCTCGGCTGCCCGGCGGACCGAATCGAGGTCGAGCAGGTCGCCGGTGACCAGCTCGGCGCCGAGGGCCGCGACGGCGCGGGCTCGGTCGCTCGCCGGATCTCGGACCAGCGCGCGGACCGGCACATCGGCCTCACGCAGGGCGCGAAGGGTGGCGCCGCCCTGTTTGCCGGTGGCGCCGGTGACCAGAACGGGTGCGGAGTCGGACATCGTGAGCTCCTTACAGGAGGTTAAACGGCGGGGTCCGCCACTTACGTCTGCTACCGTACACCTGAAATGGCGGCCCCCGCCGTTTATGGAGGTGTGGCATGGCCGGTCGTCGTGCGGACGCTCTGCGGAACCAGGCGCGGATCCTCGCCGTGGCCGAGCGTGAGGTCGCCGCTCACGGTGCGGAGATCTCGCTGGAACGCGTCGCCCGGGTGGCCGGGGTCGGGTCGGGCACGGTGCGGCGGCACTTCCCTGGCCGGCAAGCGTTGCTGGAGGCCGTTTTCCGCGACCGCATCGACGCGTTGTGCGCCCGCGCCGGTGAGCTGACCGACGTGGCGGACGCGCGGACCGCGTTGCTCGAGTGGCTGGGACTGATCACCGTCTACGAGGCGGAGGCGCGAGGGATGGCGAAGGCGTTGCTGCCCGATCATGGCTCCGCTGCGGACGACGGTTGTGCGACGAAGCTGACCGAGGCCACCGAGCCGCTGCTGTCGCGTGCAGTGCGCGAGGGCGTGGTGGCGCCGGAGGTGACTGCCAAGGAGTTGCTGACGCTGGTCGCCGGCTTCGTGCTCGCAACCGAGGACGATCCATCGGCGGCACGACGGTTGCTCGCGCTTGCCGTGGACGGGATCAGCCCACGCAGGTGAGCGCTACGCGACGGAGGCTGGTTCGTGGTGCCCGGTCTCTCCACGCGTCACCGCTTCGTGTGCGCGAGCGAGCCGCTGGACTGCCTCGGTCAGCAGATCGGGCTGAAGCGTGTAAGGCAGCCGGAGGTTGCGTTCGAACGCGCCGCCGATGCCGAATCTCGGCCCGGCAGCGATGGTCACACCGTATTCGGGGGCGAGCGCGGCCAGCCGTGAACTGATCGGCTTCGGAAACGTCGTCCACAGGGCGAGCCCGCCGGGTGGCCGGGGCACGGCGAGCTGCGGCAGGTGTTCGGCGAGCGCGGTGCGGAGTATGTCCCGCTGTGCACGCAGTTTCTCGAGCTTCCCGGACTGATGGCGGTCCGGCTCGTCCAGCAGGATCGCGGCGGCGAGCTGTTCGAGGACCGGAGTGCCGAGGTCGAGACCGGACCGGATCTGGGCGACGCGCTCCAGTATCGGCGGCCGCGCGCGAATCCAGCCGATCCGCAGCCCGCCCCAGATGCTCTTGGCGGCCGAGCCGATGCTGATCGCGGACGGGTCGTACCGGGCGAACGGCTCCGGAACGGGCTGGTCCAGCGCGAGTTCGGTCATCGTCTCGTCCACGATCACCGGGCAGCCGGCGGAAAGCCCTTCGCGTACCGCCGAAGGCATGCACTGGCCGGTCGGGTTGTGGAAGTCCGGAATGAGGTAGGCCAGTTCCGCGTTGCGGCTCGCCGACCGGAGCTGCCCGGGGTCCCAGCCGTCCGCGGTGAGCGCCACCGGAACCAGCCGGGCACGGGCTTCGGCGAACGTCCGGATCGCGTGCGGATACGTCGGATGGTCGACCACGATCCGGTCGCGCGGGGAGACGAGGGCCCGGGTCAGCAGGGCCAGCGCGTGCTGGGCGCCGTTGGTGATCAGCACCTGGCCGGGCGAGGTGGGCAGGCCGCGGCGCTCGTACCCGCGGGCGACGGCCTCGCGCAGCACCGTGGTCCCGTGCCGGTCGTAGCCGTGGCGGTCGAAATGCCGGGGCAGCTGCTCGAGCGCGCTCGCGTACGCCGCGTGCAGCACCTCGACCGGCGCCGGCGGCGCGGCCACCGACAAGTCGATCGTGCCGTCCGGGGAAGGAGCCGGCCGCGCCGTCCGCCGTCCAGGAAGCCGCACGGTCGCTCGGGATCGCGGGCTGGTGGCGAGGTAGCCGTGATCGGACAAGGTGCGGTACGCGGTGCTCACGGTGGTGCGGCTCGCCGCGAGTGCGGTGGCCAGGTCACGCTCGCCGGGCAGCGCGGAGCCGAGCGGCAGGCGTCCGTCCAGGACCAGCAGCCGCAGCCGGTCGGACAGCCGCTGATGCGCTGGTCCCGGCCCGTTTCGCCAGGTACCGAGCATCCGGGCCACGGCGTGCGCGCTGATCCACATGAGGCCAGTATTGCCGATCTGGCCCTGGGATCGGTAGCCAGATTTCGGCGAGGCTGACGAGATGACCATTCCGATCGCGCGGCTCGGGCCGCTCGCGCAGCTGCGTGCCGGGCGCACGCCGCGCCGGATCTCGCACCTGCTGCTCGGCCTGATCGGCTACGGGGCGTCGGTGATGCTGCTCGTGCGGTCCGGGCTCGGTGCGGCGAGCTGGAACGTGCTCACCGAAGGGATCGCCCGGAGCACGCACCTGTCGTTCGGCTCGGCAACGAACCTGGTCGCGCTGGCGGTGCTCGTCGCGTGGCTACCGATCCGAGAGCTGCCCGGACTCGGCACGGTGCTGAACGTCGCCCTCGTCGGCTTCTCCGCGGACGCCACGGCCCGGGTGCTGCCGCAGCCGCACGGGTTCGCCGCCCAGCTCGGCTACCTGCTCGGCGGGCTCGTCGCGCTGGCCTTCTTCGACGCGCTCTACCTCGGCGCGCAGTTCGGTTCCGGCCCGCGAGACGGGTTGATGACCGGTCTCGTCCGCCTCACCGGCAAGCCGATCGCCGTCGTGCGCACCGCGATCGAGGTCGTGGTCGCGGTGGCCGGCTGGCTGCTCGGGGGAACGGTGGGCTTCGGCACCGTGCTGATCGCGGTGTGCCTCGGCCCGCTCGTGGGATTCCTCCTGCCCCGGGTGACAGTGTCGTTGTCCACAGCGGAGCGGGGCAAGCCATGACGCGGTGTCACTGGTGGTGCGGCGACAGCTGAGGAATGCTGGGGCGGAGTCCGCCGCCCGATCACGGAGAGCCAGCCATGCACCCCAGCCCACCTCGCGCGGGCGTCAAACCTCGCGACGCAACGCAGGAACGGCTGCGCAAGATCAACATCCGCACCCTTGTCCCGCCGCTGGGCGCGGTCGGGATCCTCCTGGTAGTGCTCGAAAGCAAAGCCTGGTGGCATGCCGTGGTGCTGTCGATCGGAGTGGTGGCCGGGCTCGCGATTTTCGTGCTGTGGTCGAGCGGCCACGTCTCGCGCGGTTCGTGGGCCTGTCTCGCGATCACGGCGGCGGTGTGGCCGGTGGGCGCGCTGGCGATGGGCGCGCCCACGGCGTTCTACGGCCTGACAATCGCCGGCTCGCTGCTCATCCCCGAGCTGCCGCGGCACCGTGGCCTGATGGCGGTGGGCATGGTCTGCTACGTCTCCGCGGTGGGTGCGCTGCGTTATGTCACCGCACCGGACAAGCCCGCCACCCTGCTGGCCGAGTTCGTCGTCGTGCCCACCGGGGTCGCCGCGCTGGTGGCGGCGCTGATGTTCGGCAGCAAGAAGTTCTACGACCTGGTCCAGGAACTGGACCAGGCCCGCGAACGGGCGGCGGAGCTGGCGGTGATGCAGGAACGGATGCGCTTCGCCGGGGACCTGCACGATATCCAGGGCCACACGCTGCACGTGGTGAAGCTGAAGATCACGCTCGCGGAGAAGCTGCTGCACCGGGACCTCGACCGAGTACAGGAGGAACTGCGGGAGGTGCACACCCTGGTTGCCGACACGATCACCCAGACCAAGGAACTCGCCTACGCGCAACGACGGCTGAATCTGTCCACCGAGCTGGAGAACGCGAAGAATCTCTTCGAGGCCGCGAGCATCCACGTGCGCGTCGTCCGCGAAGCCGAGGCCGACCCCGGTGTGGGCGAGCTGCTCGGCCAGGTCCTGCGGGAGACGACGACCAACATCCTGCGGCACGCGCAGGCGCGGCAGGTACACATCGTGCTCTCGGAATCGGGGATTTCCATCGTGAACGACGGTGCCGAGGACGGACCGGCCCCGGGCTTGCGAGGGCTTTCCACGCTCCGGCAACGGCTGGTGGACAACGGAGGAGAACTGAAGGTGGAGCAGAATGCCGGCCGGTTCCTGACCGCTGCCGGGTTCCCGCGGGTCCGCCAGGACGCCGTACCGGCGATGTCCGCAGGGGAGGGCAGCCGATGACCACTGTGGTACTCGCCGACGACGAAGCGTTGCTGCGCAAGGCGCTTGCCTCCCTGCTGCCGCTGGAGGGCGACATCACCGTGCTTGCCGAGGCTGAGGACGGTGCCTCGGCCATCCACGCCACCCTGGAGCACGAGCCGGACGTGCTCGTGATCGACCTGGAGATGCCCGGTGTCGACGGTCTCGGTGCAGTGGCGGAGATCCGTCGAACCCGGCCGCAGCAGGTGATCCTCATGCTGACCCGGCACGCGCGGCCGGGCGTGCTGCGCAAAGCGCTGAAACTCGGGGTACAGGGTTTCGTCAGCAAATCCGCCGAGCCCGTGCACATCACGTCGGTGATCACGGCACTGCACGAGGGCAAACGGTGGATCGACCCGGACGTTTCGGCGCTGGCCGTGGTCGACGACTGTCCGCTGACCGATCGCGAGATCGACGTGCTGCGGGGGACCGCCGACGGGTTCTCGGTCGCCGACATCGCCGCGCAGCTGCACCTGGTCGAGGGCACGGTGCGGAACTACCTGTCGAACGCCCTGCAGAAGACCCAGACCAGGACCCGGCACGAGGCCGCCCGGTACGCCCGCGAGCACGATTGGCTGTAGCCGCTCGTCAGGTCGCCGGCGGGACGGTGACCTCCAGATCCTCGCGGCGAAGCCGTTCCCGCCCCACACGCCGAGTGGGAGGAGGGCTTCGTTGAGCGAGCGTCCCGACTCGGTGAGGGAGTACTCGACCTTCGGCGGTACTTCCGCGTAGACCTCGCGGTGCACGAGGCCGTCGGTTTCCATCTCACGCAGGTGCTGGGTGAGCATCTTCTCGCTCACTCCGGGCAGCGCACGACGTAGTTCGGCGAAGCGGCGGATGCCGTGCGCATGCAGCTCCCAGAGGACGAGACCCTTCCACTTGCCGCTCACGACGTCCAGCGCCGCGTCGATGCCGCAGATGTAGGGACCGGACCGCGGTGCCTTGGCCATGGTCGGCGCTCCGCACTGACGAAAAAGTAAGTACCGCAGCATTTTGTGGGTACTTCCCGGAGTGCCCGGTCCCAGCCAGCATGGCGGCATGCCAATCGAAACCACAAGTCCCGCGGTCACCGTGCTCGGCCTCGGCCCCATGGGCCGGGCGATGACCCGGGCACTGCTGGCCGCCGGGTACTCGGTGACAGTGTGGAACCACACGCCGAACCGTGCCGAAGGGGTGGTCGCGGCCGGTGCCCGGCTCGCCGCGACGCCCGCCGAAGCGGTGACGGCCGGAGACCTGGTGATACTCAGCCTCACCGATTACCGCGCGATGACCGACATCCTCGGCGGTGCGACGGAATCTCTGGCCGGCCGTACCTTGGTCAATCTCAGCTCCCGACGTAACGCGCGAAGCATCGACGTGGGCCGAAACGCACGGCGCCGCGTTCCTCGCCGGTGGAGTGATGGTTCCCCCGCCGATGGTCGGCACGGAACAGTCCTACGTGTACTACAGCGGCGACCCGGCCGCTTACGAAACCTACCGGGCGACGCTCGCGCACCTCGGCGAACCACGGTTCCTCGGGAACGACACCGGACGTTCTTCTCACCACATTGTCCGGATTCCTGCATGCGTCCGCGCTGGTCGGTACCGCGGGTGTCAGTGCGGCGGAGTTCCTGCCTGAAGTCATGCAACTGTTCCGTGCGATTCCCGGCATGATCGCCGCGGACGGAGTCGTCGAGTTCTTGCCGCGTGCCGTCCGGGAGCACTACCGGCGAGCCATCGCCGATGGTCATGGTGCGGACGGATGGACCCGGATCATCGACGGCATCCGGGCCCCTCGGAGGTGATTCAGAGCTTGCCCAGCACCCGGGTCACGGTGAGTTCCAGGACCACCCGCCGCGGGTTCGGCCGGGGAGGGCGGTACCGGCGGGCGAAGCGTTCCTCCGCCTCGCGTACCGCCTCGGCTCCTTCGCGCAGGCGCAGCCGGCCCTCCAAAGTGGACCAGACGCGGCCCTCGAACTGACAGACGGCGGCGGCCAGCCCGGCCTCGCCCGCGGCGCGGACCAGGCGGGCCTTGTGTGAGGTACCCGAGGTGATCACCCGGGCGAGTCCGTGGTCGAAGTCCACCGTGACGCCCACCGCGACCACGTGCGGGGTGCCGTCCGGGCGCACGGTGGTGAGCGACGCGTGCCGGCGTTCGGTCCAGAACTGCCGGAAGTCTTCGCCGCGATCGAGGTCCACGGCGAGCACGCTAGCCGACAAAAAACTTCAACTGGATGTTGACCTCTTCAACTGGCAGTTGTAGCGTTCCGTCCACCACGACGCCCCGGGAGGTCCGCATGTCGTCGCCGCTTCGTGCCCGTACCTGGCAGGCCGCCCTGCTGGGTGGGCTGCTCACGCTGGTCACCGCCGCCTGTGGAGGCGGCCCGGACGGGGCCGGCGGCGGACAGCAGTCCGCCGATTCCGGCGCCATCCCGGACAACCAGGCGCTGCTCACCGCGATCAAGGCGGACGCGCGGCTCACCGCCGCGCTGCCGGCGAAGGTCGCCCGGGCGAAGACGCTGCACGTGGCCTCCAACATCCAGTCCGCGCCGAACAACTTCTACTCGGCCGACGGCAAGACCCCGATCGGCTACGAGGTCGACCTGGCCAAGGCGGTCGGAGCGAAGCTCGGCGTCACGGTCACGCACCAGGATCTCGCGTTCGGCTCGCTGATCACGAGCCTGCAGTCCGGCCGGGTCGATCTCACCATGGCCGCGATGAACGACACCGCGGAGCGTCAGCGGCAGATCGACTTCGTCGACTACTTCTCCTCCGGCATCACGATCATGGTCCGCAAGGGCAATCCGGACGCCGTCACCGGGCCGGACACGTTGTGCGGCAAGAAGGTCGCGGTGGTGCAGGGCACCAGCCACCAGAAGTTCGCCGCCGCGCAGAGCACGAAGTGCACCCAGGCGGGCAAGCCGGCGGTGACCGTCACGGCCACCGACAGCGACACGCAGAACCAGAACCAGCTGCGCACCGGGCGGGTTGCGGCGATCCTCAACGACTTGCCCAGCGCGGTCTACATCTCGCGTACCGCGGGCGAGGGCAAGTTCTTCGAGGTCGTTCCGGGGCAGCCGATCGAGGGCGGTCCGTACGGCATCGGGTTCGCCAAGGACAACACCAAGCTGCGGGACGCGGTGAAGCAGGCCCTGCAGGGGCTGATCGACGACGGCACATACGGCAAGATCCTCCAGTCCTGGGGCGTCGAGCAGGGTGCGCTGAAGGAGGCGGCGGTCAATGGCGGGAGCTGAACCGCTGCCGATCGTCCGGCTGCGGCACTGGGGGCGCTGGGTCGCCGCGGTGGTGATCATCGCCCTGCTCGTGCTGCTGGGCTTCGCGCTCGCGCAGGCGCAGATCGACTGGGCTTCGGTGCCGGACTTCGTGTTCTACCGCGTGATGGCGCTCGGGTTGCTCAACACGGTGGTGCTCGCGGTGATCTCGCAGGCCATCGCCATCGTGCTCGGTATCCTGATCGCACTGCTGCGACGCAGTGCCAACCCGGTCGCCCGGTGGTTCGCGGCGGCCTACATCTGGCTCTTCCGCGGCCTTCCGGTGCTGTTGCAGATCCTGATCTGGTACAACCTCGCGTTGATCTTCCCGACCCTCTCGATCCCGCTGCCCTTCGGCGGGTATCTGGTCCACGAGCAGACGAACGTGCTGATCAGCGCCTTCACCGCGGCGTTGCTGGGGCTGGCGCTCAACGAGAGCGCCTACATGGCCGAAATCGTGCGTGCCGGGCTGAACAGTGTCGACAGTGGACAGACGGAAGCGGCCAAGTCGATCGGCATGACGCCGGGTGCGACGCTGCGCCGCGTGGTGCTGCCGCAGGCCATGCGCGTGATCATTCCGCCGACCGGCAACGACTTCATCAACATGCTCAAGGGCACGTCGATGGCGTCGGTGATCGGGGTGACCGAGCTGATCCACGCGGCCAACAACATCTCGTCCAACAACCTGCTGGTGATGGAGACGCTGATCGCGGCGGCGATCTGGTACATGGTCGTGGTCACCGTCGCGGGGGTCGGCCAGCACTACCTGGAGCGGGCGTTCGACGCCGCGGACCGGGGCCCGGCCGCGCGGGCCGGGAAGGCGCTGCGCGGGATGCCGCTGGTGAGGAGTGCCCGTGTCTGAGCCATTGCTGCGCGCGGTGGGCGTGCGCAAGAGTTACGGTCACACCGAGGTGCTCAAGGGCATCGACCTGGACGTCCACAAAGGACAGGTGGTGTGCCTGCTCGGTCCATCCGGCGCCGGGAAGAGCACGTTCCTGCGGTGCCTGAACCACCTCGAGACGATCGACGGTGGCCAGGTGTGGGTGGACGGCGAGCCGATCGGCTTCCGGCTGCGTGGCGGCAAGCTGTACGAGCTGCGGGAGAAGGACGTGGCCCGGCAGCGGCGGGACATCGGCATGGTGTTCCAGCGGTTCAACCTGTTCGCGCACCGCACGGTGCTGGAGAACGTGGTCGAAGGCCCGGTACGGGTCCTCGGCGTCGAACCGGGCAAGGCCCGGGCCGAAGCGCTGGAGCTGCTCGAACGGGTGGGGCTCGCCGAGCGCGGGGACGCCTATCCGGCGCAGCTGTCCGGCGGGCAGCAGCAGCGCGTGGCGATCGCCCGGTCGCTGGCCATGAAGCCGAAGTTGATGCTGTTCGACGAGCCGACCTCGGCGCTCGACCCGGAGCTGGTGGGTGAGGTCCTCGAGGTGATGCGGACGCTGGCTCAGGAGGGGATGACAATGGTGGTCGTGACTCACGAGATGGCCTTCGCGGCCGAAGCCGCGGACGAGGTGGTGTTCCTCGCCGACGGCGCGGTGGTCGAGACCGGACCGCCGGGCAAGGTGCTGAAGGAACCGGAGCACGAGCGCACCCGCCAATTCCTGGCGCGGGTCCTGCCGTGACCCGGATTTCCCCCCGCTACCTGCTGCAGTTCGACGAGTCCGCCGGGTACCTGGACTTCGCCCGGTTCGGCCCGCCCTCGCACGCGGTGCTGGACACCACGGCGAGCCTGCTGGACGCGTCGACGAAAGCCGGTCCGTCCACAGTGGATGAGCTGATGCGGCAGGAAACCCGGGCCAAGGCGGCGGCCGCACGGCTGTCCGGCAGCGACACCGACCACACCGTCCTCCTGCCGCACACCAGTCTCGGGCTGTTCCAGGCGGCGTTCAACAGCCACGGCGAGGTGCTGGTCTCGGCCGGGGAGTTCCCGGCCAACACCTATCCGTGGGCGCGCGCGGAGCAGGCCGGGCGGGTGCGCGTGCGGCGGCTGGAAGGGGGATACGTCACCCCGGAGCGGGTGGCTGCCGCGCTCACGCCGGAGACCTCGGTGGTTTCGGTGAGTGCGGTGGACTTCCGCACGGGTTACCGTGCGGATCTCGGGGCGCTGCGCGAAGTCGTGGGCGACCGGCTGCTGGTCGTGGACGGAATCCAGGGCTTCGGCGTGACCGAGGCACCCTGGGAGGTCGCCGACGTGCTGGTGGCCGGCGGCCAGAAATGGCTGCGGGCGGGCTGGGGCACCGGCTTCGGCGTGCTGTCGGACCGGGCGCTGGAGCGGATGGACCCGATCCTGTCCGGCTGGACCGGCGCGCGGGACCCGGGGCTGTTCGACGACGAGATCCACCCGGCCGACCCGACCGCGGCGAGCTGGTCGATCTCCAACCTCAGCCCGATCACCTCCGGTGCGTTCGCCGCGGCACTCGAACTGGTCGAGGAGGCCGGGGTCGCCGCGATCGCGGGCCGGATCGGCGAACGTGTCGGGGAACTGGAGGACGTGCTGCGCTCGGCCGGCGCGGAGATCGTGTCGGCGACCGAGCGCAGGGCCGGCATTCTGGCTTTCAGCCTGCCCGGCCATCCGGCCGAGCAGGTGGGCGCGACACTGCACGCGGCCGGGATCGCGGCGACGGTCCGCCCCGAGCACATCCGGCTCTCCCCGCACGCGTCCACCCCGGCCACCGCCGCCGACCACCTGCGTTCGGTACTGGAAACGCTTGCCCGGCCACGGAAACCGCTGCCAGCACCGGCGCAGGCGGCCACCGGTGCCACGCACGAACTCCTGGCCGCGCTGGTCCCGGCGGTGGACGGACTGGCCGCGATGCTCGGTCCTGGCAACGAGGTGCTGCTGCACGACCTGTCACGGCTGCCCGACTCGATCGTCGCCATCGCCGGTGACCTCACCGGCCGCACGGTCGGCGGCCCGATGACGGACCTGCTGCTCGGCCTGGTCCGCCGGGGCACCACCCAGGACCTGACGAACTACCGCACGCACGGCCCCGACGGGCGCGCGATCCGGTCGTCCACCCTGTTCCTGCGGGACGCCGAAGGCGTGGCGATCGGCTGCCTGTGCGTGAACAGCGAGCTGCCCGGCGCCGCGCCGGCGGAGACGCCGGTGGGGGACGAGACGTTCCCGCCGGACGTCGACAGCCTGCAGCGGTTCCTCGTGCACCGCGCGATCGGCAAGGCGGGAATCCCGGTGGAGCTGATGAAGAAGCGCCACAAGGCGGCCGTGGTGCGGGAGCTGGACGAGGCGGGGTACTTCCTGATCAAAGACGCGGTGGACCACCTGGCCGGGCACCTGGACGTGACCCGCTACACGATCTACAACTACCTCAACGAGATCCGAGGCTGATCCGGCGGTTCCGCGATGAGCCGCCGGATCAGCTCGTAGGCCGGCTTCGGCTGGTAGTCGTCGCGCAGCAGGCCGAAACGGTTCATCCGCGGGCCGGTGGTGAGGCCGTCTCGCAGCCCGAAGAGTTCATAGGTGTCGATCCGGAGCTGCGAGGCCAGACTTCGCATCGTTTCGGCGACTGTGCCCAGGACGCGGGCTTGGTCTTCCTCGGTGTGCTCGGGGCCGGTCGGCCAGCCGGTTTCGGTGATGTGGATGGGCACTGTCGCGGGAATGCCGAGGGAAGAGGCGGATTCGCGGAACGAGCGGAGTACGTGCGTCACCGCGCCGGGCAGCACCTCCGGCGGAGCCGGGCGGAAGACGTCCGGGAAGAAGTCGAGGCCCACGTAGTCGATCCGCTCCAGCAGCTCCGGGCCGACGTGTGCTCGCACGGACGGCCAGAACGGGTCGCCGGGTAGCGCGACCGCGGCGTTGAAGCCGACGGCCACCTCGGCGCCGAGGCGGTCCCGCTCGGCCACGGCCGCGGCGAGCCCCGCGGCGAGGGCTTCGTAACAGCCCGGACTTCCGCCGTCCAGCGGTGCACCGACGTTGACCTCTTCGCAGACCTGAAGTTTGCCGCCGCCCAGCTCGGCCACTTCTCGTACCGCGGCTCGGATGGCGGTGGCGAAACCGTGTGGATCCGGCTCGTCGCTGCCGTAGCCGAGCACGAGGTCGAGCACCCGGCCGGCGCCGAGGTACGGCGTGGGATCCGGAGGCGTCGCCGGTCGCCCGCTCCGGTAGCCGCGGTAGGTGCGCACGTAGAACCGGCTGGCGCCGGACGACAGGTGCGCCACGGCGGCCGCGGTGCGTTCTACGTCCTCCGGGGGTGCTGGGATGTAGGTGTCCAGGCGCACGAGATCGCTCTGGACCACGCCGGGCCAGATGCCGAAAGTGAACACGGTCCTCCTTGGTTCAAGGTGTTCGTATACGAGTAATGTAGTCGTATACGAACAGTTCCGCTACCCTGGTCGCGTGCCGCAGAACGCTTTGGACAATCCGCTCGTACTGCCGATGCTCGGGCTGCTCGTGGAGAGCCCGCGTCACCAGTACGCCCTGCTGCGCGAGTTGCGTACGCGGTACGCCTTCCTGCCGGTGAAGACCGCGACGGTCTACACGCTGGTGCAAACGCTTGCGCGGCAGGGGCTTGTCGCCGTTGCGGAGGAAGATGAGCGACCGGAAGTCAGCCTGACCGAGGCCGGGTTCGCCGACTTCCGCGAACGCGTGGAGCGGCAGCTGTCGGAGAGCGATCCGAACGTGGGCGCGCGGTTCGTGATCGCGCTCGCATACGTCGGCGTGCTGCCGCGGGAGCGGGCCGTGCGCCTGCTCCGCGACCGGGCGGACGCTCTGCGCGCCGACCGGCGGGCGCTGGCCGAGACGATCGGCAAAGCCGGGCTGGCGGAACTGCAGATGGTCGAGGCGCACTTCCTCGAGTCCCGCCTCCGGCACGACGCCGGCTGGCTCACCCGGCTGGCCACCCGGCTGGAGGCGGGTGAGCTGGACTGACGGTGTGGGTGTGGGTGTGCCGGACTGGGGGTGCGAGTGTCCTGGACTGGCTGTGGGGGTGTGCCGGGCCGAGGGTGCGGGTGTACTGGACTGACGTTGGTGGCCGTGGCCCCACGCCCGCCGCTGTTCTACTCGCGGCGCTGACTGGACCCCGGCGCCGGCTCGACCCCTGGCGCTGACTGGACTCGTGGCGCTGACTGGACCCCGGCGCCGGCTCGAATTCCTGGCGCTGACTGGGCCCGTGGCGCTCGCCGGATTCGTGCCGGTCGCTGCCGGATCTGCCCGGCAGCGACCGGCACGAACTCACGCCAGGAAGTCCTCGACGGCGTCGGCGGCCGCGTCGATGCCGCCGTGTGCGCGGACTTCCTTGCGCAGCGCGGTCAGCCGCTCGGCGACCGCCGGTGAGCCGGCTACTTCGTCGACCGCTGCCCGCAGGGTTTCCGCGGTCAGCTGCTCCGCGGGCAGGTGCTTGCCGACGCCGAGCTCCTCGAGCTTCGCCGCGTTGCCGAACTGATCGACCGCCTGGGGGACGGCGACCGTGGGTACGCCGTACCACAGCGATTCCGTGCAGCTGCCCATCCCGGCGTGTGTGATGAACGCCGAAGCGGCCTCGAGCACGGCCAGCTGCGGCACCCGCTCGTGCACCTCGAAGAACTCCGGAAGCGGGCCGAGATCCTGGGGTGACACGTGCTTACCGATGGTCAGCACGACGTGCCAGCGTCCGTCCGCGAACGCCGCGGTGCACGCGCGGTAGACGTCGAGCTGGTCGGTGTAGGCGGTGCCGAACGACACCAGGAGCACTGGTTTCCCGTCCGCCGGTGGCGTCCAGGTTTCGGCGAGCCGCTGCGGGTCGAGGCAAGGACCGGCGAACCGGACGTTCGCCGGTACGCGCTCGGCGTTCGGCTGCATCGCGCGCGGGATCAGCGACACGATGTGCGCCGGATGGCCGAGCCAGTCCCAGCCGTCCGCATCGATGCCGTTTTCCCGCAGCCACGCGGTGTTCGCCCTGTTGTAGTCCATTCCGGACGGTGAACTGCGGATCGCCTGCAGCGTCTCGGCCATGTCCTGCTCGTAACCGTCCCAGGCGACGAGCGTGGGGGAGAGCTGGACCGCGGGCACGCCGTACCGGTGGCCGAGCAGCGTCGCGCCGAGGCCGCCGATGTCGTAGAGCACCAGGTCCGGCCGGTCACCGTCGAACCGCGCGGTGAGCTGCGGGTGGATGGTGATCGCCTCGTCGAGGAACACGCGCATGGCCGTGCCCGGGTCTTCCGGCCACTCCGAGGCCGGCCCGAACGGGAAGATCGTCGGATGCGTGACGACGTCCGCCCCGGTCCCCGCGACCAGTTCCGCCAGCGGCTCACCGACGACGTAGCTGACCCGGTTCCCGCGCCGCACGAGCTCGCGGATGAGCCCGAGCGAGGGGTAGACGTGGCTGGGCGCACTGCACCCGACCATGACGATGTGTCTGGGCATGGAGAGTCCTTTCCGGACGGAGACTCGCCCGGCGCGCAGAAGAGGGACCGCCCGAACGGCGAGCGGCCCGAAGAGTCACGCCGGAATCAGCGACGGCGCAAACGCACGAAGATCGTCATGCCGGCGACAGTACCGGCGGGCGACGGGCCGGCCAACCGCTTTTCCGGCGTGTGCCGGGCCTGCCCAACCGGGGCTTGCCCAACCGGGTTTCCCGCGGGCGCCGGGCCGACCCAACCGGGTTTACCGCGTGTGCCGGGCCTGCCCAACCTGGGCCCACCTAATACTCCAGCCGGACTTCGTGATCGGGGCTGGTGGGGGGGGGGTGCCTGGAGATGGGTGCGGCCGACAGTTGATCATGGTTGGTTGTGTGGACTTCCCAAGATCGCCTGACGGCCGCAGGTGTGAGCATAGACCCTGTCCGGTGGCGGGCGATGTTCGATGAGCTCATGGGGCGGATCGCGGGCCGGTTCGGGCGGGTCGAACCGCGTCGTGGGGCGGAGAAGTTGTTGCTGGGGTTGATGTCTGAGTTGCCGCGGAAGAATTGCTGGACCATCGCCGAGTATGTCGGGGACCCGAGCCCGGACAGGTTGCAGCATGTGCTGGCGCGGGCGGTGTGGGACGCCGACGCGGTACGCGACGACCTGCGTGACTACGTGGTCGAGCACCTCGGTGAGACTGACGCGGTCCTGATCGTGGACGAGACCGGGGATGTGAAGAAAGGCAGCCACACGGTCGGGACGCAGCGCCAGTACACGGGCACTGCTGGGCGGATCGAGAACTCCCAGGTCGCGGTCTATCTGACCTACGCCACCACCGCGGGACACGCCTTCGTGGACCGGGCCCTGTATCTGCCGAAGTCCTGGACCAGCGACCCCGAACGCTGCCACGCGGCCGGAATCGACGAGAACATCGCGTTCGCGACCAAACCGGCGCTGGCCACCGAGATGATCGCCCGCACCCTCGACGCCGGAATCACGGCGTCCTGGGTGACCGGCGACGAAGTGTATGGCGCCGACCCGCACCTGCGCACGGAACTGGAACACCGTGGTGCCGGCTACGTGCTGGCCATCGGACGCGACCGCCGCGTCGCGACCGGAGTCGGCACCTTCCGCCCCGACGACCTCGCGGGACGGCTGCCGAAACACGTGTGGCAACGCTTCTCCGCCGGTGCGGGCGCGAAAGGACACCGCTACTACGACTGGGCCCTGATCGACATCGACCCTGACACCACACCGGCGGGACACCGGTGGCTGCTGATCCGGCGCAACCGCCGCACGAAAGAACTCGCGTTCTACCGCTGCTTCGCAGCCACTGCCACCGCGCTGCCCGTTCTGGTGCGGGTGGCCGGAACCCGATGGCGCGTCGAGGAATCCTTCCAAACCAGCAAAGGACTCACCGGACTTGACCAGCACCAAGTCCGCCGCTGGACCTCCTGGCACCGCTGGACCATCCTGGCGATGCTCGCCCACGCCTTCCTCACCATCGTTGCCGCCACCGAGCGCACCCGGCAAGCGACCTCGACCGACTGGATTTCCTTGACCTGCAACGAAGTCCAGCACCTATTCGCCACACTCGCCATCACACCGATCACCGACATCGCGCACCGACTACGCTGCTCGATCTGGCGCAGACAACACCAATACCGAGCACGGCAGGCCCACTACCAGCGACAAGCCACCCGAGAACCATGAACATCACGATCTACGGCTGGAGTACTAACCGCTTTTCCGGCGGTCCATCCGCCGGCCACCGCCCTGAAGATCACCCGCAAAGCACTCCGCGACACCCAACACTTTCCACCTCCGTGCACTTTGTGTTACAAAGTTGAGGCAATCACACACTGGGGAGATGCGATGACGGAGGCGTTCAGGCTGACCGGCCTGGTCAAGCGGTTCGGGCCGGTACTGGCGGTGGACCGGGTTTCGGTGCGGGTTTCGCGCGGGGAGGTGGTGGCCTTGCTCGGCCCGAACGGGGCGGGCAAGTCGACCACCGTGGATCTGCTGCTCGGGCTCACCGCGCCGGACGAGGGGGACGTGCGGGTGTTCGGCGGTACGCCGCGGGCGGCGCTCGACTCCGGGCGGATGGCGGCGATGGTGCAGAACGGCTTCCTGCTGCGGGAGCTCACGCCGGCCGAGCTCGTGGGGCTGCATCGGTCGATGTTCCGGAAACCGTTGCCGGTCAAGGAAATTTACGCGCGTTCGGGGATCGGGGAGTTCGCCGGGCGGCGGTGTGGCAAGTTGTCCGGCGGGCAGCTGCAGCGGGTCCGGCACGCGATCGCGCTCGCCGGCGACCCGGAGCTTCTCGTGCTGGACGAGCCGACTGCGGCGCTGGACGTCGACGCGCGCCGTGCGTTCTGGGCTTCGATGCGCGAGTTCACCGGTGGCGGACGCACCGTGCTGTTCGCCACGCACTACCTCGCCGAGGCCGAGGACTACGCCGACCGCGTGGTGCTGCTGCGCCAGGGGAGCGTCGTGGCGGACGGGCCGGTGGGGGAGATCCGCGCGGACGTCACCGGTCGCGTGTTGCGTGCCGTCGTGCCTGGGGCGAGCGAGCCGGCGCTGAGTGCGCTGGACGGGGTCGCCACGGCTCGGGTGCAGGGGGACCGTGCCGAGCTGGCCTGCACCGACTCCGACCGCACCATCCGTGCGTTGCTTCGCGAGTTCCCCGGGGCGAGCGGCATCGAGATCGCCGCCGCCGGGCTGGAGGAGGCGTTCCTCGCGCTGACCGCCGCGCCGGACGCCGGGACGCGGCTGCAGGAGGTGCGCCGATGAACCGGGTCTACCTGCGCCTGGAAATCCTCCGGATCTTCCGCAGTCCGCAGTTCGCGGTGTTCACCATCGTCGTTCCGCTGGGGATGTTCCTGCTCTTCGGCAGCATGTTCGGCGACGAGACCGGGCCGGACGGGGTGAAGACCGGTGTCACGACCATGATCAACATGGCTGCGTACGGCTCGATGAGCGGCGCGCTGTTCACCGGCACGCGGGTGGCCACCGACCGCACCGACGGCTGGCAACGGCAGCTGCGTCTCACGCCGATGCGCGGACCGGGTTACCTGGCGGTGAAGATCGCGTCGGCGATGGCGATGGCGCTGCCGGTCGTCCTGGTGGTCTTCGCGGCCGGCGCGCTGCGTGGAGCACAGCTCAGCGCGGGGCAGTGGCTGCTCACCGGGCTCGCGCTGTGGCTGGGTGCGCTGCCGTTCGCGGTCCTCGGGCTGCTGCTCGGGCTGTACGGCAAGGGTGACACGGTGGGTGCGATGACGGGTGCGCTGATGCTGCCACTCGGCGTGTTCGGCGGGCTGTGGATGCCGCTGGCGTTCCTGCCGCAGTGGATGTCCACGGTCGCGCACTTCCTGCCGACGTACTGGCTCGGCCGGCTCGCCGCGCTGCCGGTCGGCCACGGCGGTGGGTTCGCGCTCGCGGCCGGGGTGCTGGCGGCCTGGCTGGTGCTGCCCGCCCTCGTGGTGGTGCGCCGGTTCCGGCTGGACCCAGGAAAGGTGGCCTGACGTGCTAGCTTCCGTGCTGTCCATGGGCCGGCACGGGGGGAAGGGCTCGGCGTGAGTGAAGACCAGGTGGACGAGGCCGACGACGGGCAGCCGCTGTCGGCGGCCGAGTCGCTGGACCTGATCGCCCGGCAGCACGACCGGACGCGCCGCGAGCTGCGGAGCAGCCCGGCGCGGCTGCTCGGCGTCTGGGCGGTCGCCTGGCTGGTCGGCTGGGGCCTGGTCTACCTGTCCGACGACCGGGTCGCGGGGTTGATGCCGGGCTGGATCGCCTCGGTCGTCGTGGGGGTGCTGTTCGTCGGCGCCGTCGTCCACACGGCCTGGCACAGCACCCGGCCGGGCCGGGGCATCCGGGGGCCGTCGCGGCGGATCGGGCGGATGTACGGCTGGGCGTGGGCGATCTCGTTCCTCGCGATGTATCTGGTCGACCTGCGGCTCACCCTGCTCCTCGGGGACGCGACGGACGTGATCTCGCTGTTGTGGACCGGCACCTCGCTGCTGCTCACCGGGGTGCTCTACCTCGCGGGCGGGATGCTGTGGCAGGACCCGCTGCCCTACACCTTCGGCGCGTGGATCTGCCTGTGCGGCGGCGCGAGCGTGCTGGTCGGCGTGCCGGGCAACTTCCTGGTGCTCTCGCTCGCCGGTGGTGGTGGCTTCGCGGTGGCCGCGCTCGTCTACGTGCTGCGTGCGCGCAAGGGGCGGGAAGCGCGGTGACCGGTCCCGCGCTGCCCGAACTGGATCCGGTGATCCACGCACAGGCCCGGCTGCGGGTCACGGTCGCGCTCGCCGGGCTGCACCGGGCCGACCAGATCACCTTCCCTCGGCTGCAGCAGCTGCTCGACATGACCGCCGGGAACCTCTCCACGCACCTGCGCAAGCTCGAGGACGCCGGATACGTGGAGATCACCAAGGCCTACGAGCACCGCACCCCGGTCACTCTCGTGCGGCTCACCGAACCGGGCCGGACCGCGTTCGAGCAGTACACCGAGGCACTGCACCGGCTGCTGGACGCCGGGGCCTGACGTGTCCCGTTGGATCGTGCACCTGGATCTCGACGCGTTCTACGCCTCGGCCGAGCAGCTGACCCGGCCCACGCTGCGCGGCCGCGCGGTCGTGGTCGGCGGCACCGGGCCGCGTGGGGTAGTGGCCGGGGCGAGTTACGAATCCCGTGCCTACGGCGTGCGCTCGGCGATGCCGATGTCCCAGGCCCGGCGCCTGCTGCCGCCCGGCGGTGTGATCCTCCCCCCGCGGTTCCGGCTGTACGAGCTGCTCAGCAAGCAGGTCTTCGACGTCGTCGGCGAGGCGGCTCCGGTGCTCGAGCGGATCTCGCTGGACGAGGCGTTCGCCGAGCCGCCGGGGCTGGCCGGGGCGTCCGCGGCGGAGGTGACCGAGTTCGCGGAGAAGCTGCGGGCGCGCATCCGCGAGCGGACCGGGCTGACCGCGTCGATCGGGGCGGGCGCCGGCAAACAGGTCGCGAAGATCGGTTCGGACCGCGCGAAGCCGGACGGCCTGCTGGTCGTCGCACCGGGCACCGAACGGGAGTTCCTGGAGCCGCTGCCGGTGCGTGCGCTGTGGGGGATCGGTCCGGTCGCGGAAGCGAAACTCCGCACGATCGGCGTGCTCACCCTCGGACAGCTGGCGGCGTTGCCCGAACAGGACGCCGTGTCGATGCTCGGCGGCGTCGTCGGCCGGGACCTGCGTCGCCTCGCGAGCGGAGTCGACGATCGTCCGGTCGCTGAGCGGGGTGAAGCCAAGCAGGTGAGCGCGGAGACCACCTTCGACATCGATGTGGTCGACTTGCCGCGGCTGCGCACCGAAGTCCGCAAAATCGCCGCTTCAGCGCACGCGCGTCTCGTTAAGGCGGGCCGTGTCGCGCGCACGGTCGTCATCAAGCTTCGGCACACCGACATGAGCACAGTGACCCGTTCGGAAACCACTGCTTCGCCGACAGATGACCTCGAACAACTGGCTGCCACTGCGGAACGGCTGCTGCTCGACCCCACGGAGTTCGGCGGCGTACGGCTGGCAGGCGTCGCGTACAGCGGACTGTCGGTCCCCCACCAGGACGCGTTGTTCACGCTCGCCGTCCCGGCCACAGCTGCGCCGACGGTCACCGAAGCGCCCTCACCGGGTGGCAGCGCGCGGCCGACGTCCTCGGGCTGGCGACCTGGCGACGACGTGGTGCACACCGAGCACGGTGTCGGCTGGGTGCAGGGTGCGGGACACAACCGCGTCACCGTGCGTTTCGAAACACGCACCACCGGCCCCGGCGTGGCGCGCACGTTCGAACAGGCGGATCCGGCCCTCACGCGTGGTCAACCGGCCGACTGCCTGGCCTGAACCGCGTCACGAGGTCCATGACAGGATGTGCGGCGCAGTCGGGCAAAGGGGATGGATGATGACGTACCGCGCACGTGCGGTCACCAACGCACGCTTCGCAGTCGCGGTCGCCGGGGCCAGCTTGATGCTCGCGGCATGCACCAGCGAACCGGCCGCGCAAACGCCCTCGGCGGCGGCGCCGAGCAGCTCGGCCACGCCGCGCCAGGACGGGTTTTCCGTGGTGGCGACCGGAGATGTGCTGATCCACCCGAGACTGACCGAACAGGCGGAGGAAGACGGCGCCGACCGGATCGACTACCGGCCGCTGTTCGCCGGGGTGAAACCGCTCGTGTCCGCGGCCGATCTGGCGATCTGCCACCTCGAGACGCCGCTCGCCCCGGAAGGCGGTCCCTACAGCGGATACCCGTCGTTCAGTGCGCCGCCGGACATCGCGGACGCGTTGCGGGACACCGGCTACGACACCTGCTCCACCGCGTCCAACCACACCCTCGACCAGGGGACCGCCGGGGTCACCCGCACGCTCGACAAGCTCGATGCCACCGGACTGAAGCACACCGGTTCCGCGCGCTCGGCCGACGAGGCCGGGAAGCCGCTGATCCTGGACGTGCACGGGGTGAAGGTCGCGCAGCTGTCGTACTCCTTCGGTTTCAACGGGATCGAGCGGCCGTCCGGAAAACCGTGGCTGGCCAACGAGATCGACGCCGACGAGGTGCTCGACGCGGCGCACGCGGCCAAGCGGGCCGGCGCCGAGGTGGTCATCGCGAGCCTGCACTGGGGCGTCGAATACGACCACGAGGTGACCGACGATCAGCAGCAGCTGGCGGAGAAGCTGATGGCGTCCCCGGATCTGGACCTGATCGTCGGCCACCACGCGCACGTCGTGCAGCCGTTCGGCAAGGTCGCCGGCAAGTGGGTCGCGTTCGGGCTCGGCAACGAGGTCGCCCGGCACGACGAACCCCGCGGCTCCACCGAGGAGGGCGTGGCGGCGCGGTTCCACTTCGCCCGCGACGGCGGTCACTGGACGGTCGACCGCGCCGAATACGTGCCGACGTTGATCGATCTCGGCCCGCCGATCCGGTTGCGGGACCTGACGACCGCGCCGCCGACACCGCAGGGGCGGAAAGCCTTGTCGGACACCGACGAGGTGGTCCTGTCCCGCGGCGCCGGCGACGAAGGGCTCTCCCGCCCCGGGCGCTGACGCCGGTCAGTGGTCCCGGCGGGTGATCAGGCGGGCCAGCGCGGTCAGTTCCGCCGTCGGCCGCGGAGCGGGGCCGGCCGCGGTGAGCGCGGTGAGGGCGTCGGCGAGCAGGCCGTCCGCCTGCGCCCGGCTCCAGCTCCGCCCACCCGCTCTGTCCACAAGGGACGCGGCACGGGCGAGTTCGCGGTCCGGCAACGGTTCCCGGTAGAGCGCGGCCAGTTCGCGACCGGCCGCGGTGCCGGAGGTGAGCGCGGCGACCACCGGCAGCGACTTCTTGCGGCTGCGCAGGTCCGAGTACACCGGCTTCCCGGTCACCGCCGGGTCGCCCCAGATCCCGAGCAGATCGTCCACGTGCTGGAACGCCAGGCCGAGGGACCGCCCGAAACGGCCGAACCGTTCCGTGTGTTCCCCGTGCCCGCCGACGACCAGCACCCCGAGCGTGCACGCCACACTCAGCAACGCCGCCGTCTTGCCCTGCGCCATCCGCACGCACTCCTCGGTGCCCACCTCGGTGCGCTGCTCGAACGCCAGATCCTCGTTCTGGCCGTGCAGCAGGTCGAGGACCGCGGTGCTGAGCAGCCGCGCCGCGGCCGGGCCGTCCGGGGACAGCACGTCGAAGGCCAGGGTGAGCAGCGCGTCCCCGGCGAGCACGGCCGGGCCGGTGCCGAACACCGTCCACGCGGTGGGGCGGTGCCGCCGCGTTTCGTCGCCGTCCATGACGTCGTCGTGCAGCAGCGAGAAATTGTGCACCAGCTCGACCGCGACCGCGGCGCTGATCGCGTCCGCCGGGTCCCCGCCCGCCGCCTCCGCACACAGCAGCACCAGCGCCGGACGCAGCGCCTTGCCTGCGGAGCCGGCCACCGGTTCGCCGCGGGAATCCCACCAGCCGAAGTGGTAGCCGGCGATCCGCCGCATCGACACCGGCAGCCGGTCGACCGCCGCCCGCATCGCCGGTTCCCACCGGCCCCGGCTCCAGTCCAGCACCTCGGCGACCGCACGGGCCCCGGTGCGCGAGTCCACCGTCGTCATCGATTCTCCCCTCCAGGCACCGTGATCAGCGTCCGATCTCCACGTCGTCGAGCACACCCAGCGCGTCCGGCACCAGTACCGCGACGCTGTGGTACGCGCTGACCAGGTAGGACGTCACGCCGCGGTCGTTCACGCCCATGTACCGCACGTTCAGGCCCGGCCGGTACTCGTCCGGCAGATCCCGCGGCCGCAGCCCGATCACGCCGTGGTCGTCCTCCCCGGTGCGCAGCGCCAGAATCGACGTGGTGCCCTGCGGGGAGACCGGGATCTTGTCGCACGGCAGCAGCGGCACCCCGCGCCAGGTGGTCACCCGGCGGCCGTCCAGCGTGCCGGTCGCCGGGTACAGGCCGCGTGCCGTACATTCCCGACCGAACGCCGCGATCGCCTTGGGGTGCGCCAGGAAGAACCTCGTCTTGCGGCGCCGGCACAGCAGCTCGTCGAGGTCGTCCGGCGCCGGCGGGCCGCCGCGGGTGGTGATCCGCTGGCTCGGATCGGCACTGGGCAGCAGGCCGAATTCGGTGCTGGTGACCAGTTCCTGCTCCTGGCGTTCCCGCAACGCCGCCACGGTCAGCCGCACCTGCTGTTCCAGCTGGTTCATCGGCTCGTTGTACAGGTCGGTCACGCGGGTGTGCGTGCGCAGGATCGTCTGCGCCACCGCCAGGTCGTACTCCCGCGGCGCCGGATCGTAGTCCACGTACGTGCCGGGAAGCGCGCACTCGCCCTCGTGCCCTGCGGCCAGGTCGATACTGGCCTCACCGGCCTTGTTGTGTGACCGGGACGGTTCGGCGAGCCTCGCGCGGACGTGCTCACGCAGGCTTTCGATCCGGCCGTTCAGCACCGCGTACGTCGTGGCCGGCAGCACGAGCACCACGCACCGGGTGGCCGCCCGTGCGGTGAACTTCCAGGTCTCGTCGCTGCTGCCGAGGAGTTCACCGCCGAGGTGATCCCCGCCGGCGAGCGTGCCGAGGTGTGCCTCGTCGCCGTACTGCCCCGGGGTGGTCCGGCGCACCTTGCCGGACGCGATCAGCACGATGCTGTCCAGCGGGGCACCGGCTTCGGCGATGGTGTCGCCTGCCGCGTACTCGCGTTGTTCGAACCCCTCGGCCAGCGCCGACAGTGCGTCGGCGTCCCCGAAACCGCGCAGCAGCGGGAGTTCGGCGAGCTCCGCCGGGATCACCTGCACCCGTGCGCCGGTGGTGAAGAAGGTGATCCGGCCGTCGCCGACGGTGTAGGTGAGCCGCCGGTTCACCCGGTACGACCCGGCCGCCACCTCGACCCACGGCAGCTGCGAGAGCAGCCACCGCGGGGTGATCGACCGCATCTGCGGAAGGGACTTCGTCGTGGTGGCCAGGGTGCGGGCCGCCCGCGTGGACAGCGAGCGCGGTGGCTCTCCGGTGCCGGTCGTGCGGGAGGCAATGGCGGGTCCGGGCATGTCAGTCCCCACGACCGATCTCGGCGTTCTCCAGGACAGCCAGCGCGTCCGGCACCAGTACCGCGGCCGAGTAGTAGGCGCTGACCAGGTACGACATGATCGCCTGCTCGCTGATGCCCATGAAACGCACGTTGAGGCCCGGCTGGTACTCGTCGGGAAGTCCGGTCTGGTGCAGCCCGACCACGCCCTGGTCGGCCTCGCCGGTCCGCATCAGCAGCACCGAGCTGGTGCGGGTGTCGGTCACCGGAATCTTGTTGCACGGCAGGATCGGCACGCCGCGCCAGGCCGGCACCTGGTGCCCGCCCAGGTCGACCGCGTCCGGGTACACCCCGCGGCGGTTGCATTCGCGGCCGAACGCGCCGATCGTCTTCGGATGCGCCAGAAAGAACCCGGGGTCCTTCCACACCAGCGACAGCAGTTCGTCGAAGTCGTCCGGCCCCGGCGGGCCGGTGCGGGTGGAGACGCGCTGGGCGAAGTCGGCGTTGTGCAGCAGCCCGAAGCCGGAGTTGTTGACCAGCTCGTTCTCCTGACGTTCGCGCAACGCCTCGATGGTCAGCCGCAGCTGCTGCTCGAGCTGGTTCATCGGCTGGTTGTAGAGGTCCGCGACCCGGCTGTGCACCCGCAGCACGGTTTGCGCCACGCTCAGTTCGTACTCTCGCGGCGAGGTGTCGTAGTCCACGAACGTGCCCGGCAGCTGCGGTTCGCCGTCGTGGCCGGAGGCGACGTCGATCGCCGCCTCACCGTGGTCGTTGGACGCGAGTGACGCGTTGGCGGTGACCTCGTCCAGGTGCGCGCGCAGTGTGCCGGACCGGTCGAGCACGCCCTGGAACTCGCTGCGCGGCAAGGCGAGCACGGTGCAGGCGGTGATGGCCCTGGCGGTGTACTCCCAGATCCCGTCGGCATTGGTGAGCACCTGCTCGCCGAAGTAGCCGCCGTCGGCCATCGTGCCGAGCACGGTCTGGTCGCCGTAGGCGCCGGTACCGATCTTGCTGATCTTCCCGTGCGCGATCAGGAAGACCTGATCGGCCTGGTGCCCGAACTCGACCAGCGTGTCACCCGGTTCGTACTCGTGCTGGACGAACCGCCCGGCCAGCTCGTTCAGCACCTCCTCGTTGTCGAAGCCGCGCAGCGGGGCGAGTTCGCCCAGCTCCGGCGGGATCACCCGCACCTGCGAGCCGGTGGCGGCGAACGTGACGCGGCCGTCGCCGACGGCGTAGCTCAGCCTGCGGTTCACCCGGTACGTACCGCCCGAGACCTCGACCCACGGCAGCACCTTCAGCAGCCACCGGGAGGAGATGCCCTGCATCTGCGGAACGGATTTCGTCGTGGTCGCGATGGTGCGGGCCGCGGCCCGGCCGAGGCTCAGTTGCGGTTGTTCCCCATTTCCGGAACCAGCGGAGCCGGCGGTGTCTACGGGGTCCGTGACGGTCACAGCGAAAACCACCTAACGTCGAATCGTCCGGCGCGCGGACGGGATTTTCGGTGAGGGAAATTGTTCGGTCTGGTTCGCGGAATGCGATTCGGCAGCAGCGCCGCGAATCAACATAGCAAGCCGGAACGGCGCGACAATCCCACGATCGGGTGCCCGGGTTCCGTTCACCTGTTTGCCGCGTGGCGATTTCGGACATTCGCCGGTTGTTGTCGTCCGGCCAGCGCCGGAACCGTCCACTCGGGTCACCGTGCGTCCGCGGCCGTAACCCGGCCCGGGCGCCCACCGCTGGTAATCGGGGCAGTTTTCCCCGCAGAACACCGCCTTGGTACGGGTCGGCGCGGACCGCGCTGCTCCGATCCGGCGAATTGCGCGGACCGTGCGCGGCCACCCGGCTGAATCGTCCGGCGCCCGGTTGTCCGGTTCCGAATGGGCTGGCTAGCGTCGCCATCGCCGCGGGCAATCGGGCGCCGGATTCGACCGACCCGTGCCGGCCGTAGGGAAAGGGAGCACATGAACGTCTACCTGACCGGTGTGTGCTGGGTGATCGGCGCGGCCGTGCTGGCCGCGGTGATCGGTTATCTGGTGCGGCGCTTCGGCTGGGACGAGGGAAGGCGGGACAACAACGACGCGGCCGGGCAGGTTTTCACCATTGTGGGCGGTTTGCACGCGGTGCTGGTCGCCTTCGTGCTGATCTCCCTGTTCGACGGGGTCACGGACGCGCGCGACGATTCCTACACGGAGGCGGACAGTCTCGTCGCGGCCACCTGGGCCGCTCAGGCGCTCCCCGGCGACACCGGCGAGCAGGTGCGCACCCTCGCTGTCGCCTACTCGAACACCGTGGCGCAGCAGGAATGGCCACGACTGGCTGACGGCGGGTCACTGCCGGCGACAGGCTGGGCGCAGCTCGACCAGATGCGCCGGGCGGTCGCCGCGGCGTCGGCGTCCGACGACTGGGAGACCGACCGCAAGAACGAAGCCAGCGATCGGCTGTGGCAGGTCTACGAATCCCGGCAGACGCGGCTGACCGGCGCGGAGGCACAGGGCGTGGGTTCGGTGATGTGGTTCGCGTTGATTCTCGGCAGCGTGATCTTCGTGTTGCTGCCCAACCTGTTCGGCGGTACCCGGATGGCAGCGCACCTGGTCATCGTGTCCACTTTGGCCGCCACGATCGCGTTGCTGCTGTACGCGATCTTCCAGTTGCAGAACCCGTTCGCCGGTGGTTCGAGCGTGCATCCGGACGCGTTCGTCTACGCTGTCGCCCGGCTCGGCTGATCCGTGCGCCGGTACCTGAGCGTGGTGGCCGTCGCGGCCGCCGTCTCCGGAGTGCTGGTCGCGTCCGGTCTGCTGGACCCGCCCGGGCACCGGTCCGCGGCCGCCCCAGGGACGTGCACCGTGCTGCAGGTGGAGAGCACGCGCCGGCATGCGTCCTCGATCACGGCGCTGACGTTGCCCTCCGGCGCCCGCCGTCCGCTCGCCAACAGCCGGTACTCGCTCAACGCGATTGCTTACTCCGCAGATCAGAACACGACGTACGGGGTCGCCGACGGGTCTTTCCCGGACGGTGCACACGCTGTGCGGATCGAGGCGAACGGACGGGTGCGCGACCTCGGCGCGGTCGGCCGCGGCGCGTGGAGCTGGGTCACCGGCGCGGTCGGCGGTGCGATCGCCGGCAACTCCTGGTACGTGTTGCGGGCGGGCAGTCTGTACACAGTGGACGTCAACCCGCGCAGCCCGGATTACCTGACCGCCTCCCGTCCGCGGCGGCTGCGTCCGTGGCTGCTGGCGTCCGGAGTGGACGATCTCGCCTACAACTCCGCAGACGGTTTGCTGTACGGCGTTTCGGTTTCGTGGCACGGCAGGGGAGTAGTGGTGACGGTGGATCCGAGGACCGGGCAGGTGCGGCAGGTGCCGGGCCGCTGGTTCCCGCCCGCTTCGGCGTATGGCGCGGTGGTGTTCGGACCGGACCACCAGCTGTACGCGACGGCGAACCGGATCGGCCACCGCAGCGTGACCTACCGGCTGCCACCCGGCGGACACCCCTTCGAGGTCAGCACGGGACCCGCCTTGGTGAGCTCGGACGCCGCCGGATGCCTCACCCGGTCCACGCCACCTCCTCCGCCGACCACGACACCCAGCACGCCGCCGCCGACGACACTGCCGCCCACGACGACCCCGCCGCCCACGATTTCGCCGACCACGCCACCGCCCACGACCTCGCCACCGCCCACGACCTCGCCACCGCCCACGACCTCGCCGACCACGCCACCAACCGTGCCGTCGACGACGCCACCCGCGACTTCGTCACCCACATCGACGTCACCTACCTCAACGGCCTCACCCACGCCGCCGCCGAGAACGCCTTCCGCGACTCCGCCGTCGTCTCCCTCGGCATCCCCGCTTCCGCCGCCGGTTCAGCCGCCGATGTCCGTGCCGAGGCCCGCTCCGGATCCGGTCCCACCGCCTTCTCGTGCCTCACGCCCGGTCCGGAAGGCCGCGGAGGACCGGGCTGCCGGCCGTCGCGAGCGGGTCGATAAGCAGCGGCGTTGGGGGCTGGCCGTGGTGCTGCTCGTGGTCGGCGCCGGTGCGGTGGCGGCTCGGGCACGCCGTTCCCGGTGACGCTGGTCAGTACTTGTACTGGTCGACGTTGTCCTGAGTGATCAGCAGCGGGTCGCCGAGCCGGATCGTGTGGGCGCGCTCGTCGTACTTCACCGCGGGCAGCTCGGGGCTCACGTCGTTGCTGGGCCGCAGCGCGGTGCCGGCGGCGAGCTGCTTCGCCGTCCACGCGGTGAGGTAGCCGAGTGACTCGACGTTCCACAGCACCGTCATGGAGCACGAACCGTCGAGCAGATACGGCTTCATCGTCTGTGGCGTGCCCGTGCCGACGGTGTACACGCGGCCGATCTTCTGCTGGTCACGGACGGCCCGCGCGACGCCCGGCGCGGACGTGGTGCACTGGCCGATCAACCCGGTGAGCTGCGGATGCCGGTCGAGCACCTGCTTGGCCAGGTTGGTCGCGGTCGTGACGTCCTCGCCGGCGTACACGGTCTCGACGAGCCGCGCCTGGGGATAACGCTGGGCGGCGTACGCCTTTTCCGCGTCGATCCAGGCGTTGAGGTTCGCCGCGGTCCGCCCGCACGAGACGACGGCGAACTCACCGGCGCCACCGGTCTTATCCATGAGCGCGTCGACCACGGCCTTGCCGATCCCTTCGGCACTGGCCTGGTCGACGAAGACCTCGCGCTGCGAAGTGGCGGCGTCGGTGTCCGTGGTGAGCACGTGGATGCCCTGCGCACGGGCCTCCGCGATCACCGGGGCGAGCGAAGCCGGATCGTTGGGCGCGACGGCGATCGCGTCGACCTGGTCGTCGATCAGGCCCTGCAGGATCGCCACCTGGTCCGCCGGGGCCACCGACGCCGGCGCACGCGTGGACCAGTGGATCCCGAACCGGCGCGCGGCCTGCATGCCACCGGCGTTCATCGCGTCGAAGTAGGCGATCCCGCCGACCTTCGGCACGAACACCACCTGGGCCGGTTCCGCGTCCGACACCGGCCGCCGATCGCCGGAGCAGCTGTCGAGAGTGACCACCACGCCCAGCAGCAGCGCCATGCCTGCCACGAACGTTCTCGTCCGCCCTAGCATCCTCACCGTTCCCGGGTCCCTGATCTGGCAGCCGAACGTAAGGCCGTCGCTCACGGCGGTCAACCGGTTGTACGCAAAGGGTTACGGAAGTGAGTTCAACCGCCGGATGGTCGTATCTCGTATGCCGGGCCGGACCGGCGGGTAGTGCTACCCAGGCGGGGGAAATCCCCACCTTACGAGGGCGCTCCGGGCTGACGAGCATACCCTTAGGGGGTACTGTGAAGTGCATGAACGAATCTCAGCACGGCGCGTCCTGGGCGGCCGCGGTCCAGGCGACCCTGCACTGCCTCACCGGCTGTGCCATCGGTGAGGTTCTGGGCATGGTTCTCGGCACCGCGTTCGGCCTGCACAATGCGGCCACCGTGGTGCTGTCGATCGTGCTCGCGTTCGTCTTCGGCTACGGGCTCACCATGCGCGGGGTGCTCAAGTCGGGGCTCGGTGCCGCGGACGCCTTCAAGGTCGCGCTCGCCGCGGACACGGTGTCGATCGCGGTGATGGAAATCGTGGACAACACCGTGGTCGTCGCGATCCCCGGAGCGATCGACGCGGGGTTGGCGAGTGTGCTGTTCTGGCTGTCGCTGGTGATCTCCCTCGCGATCGCGTTCGTGATCACGGTGCCGGTGAACAAGTGGATGATCGGCCGCGGCCGGGGCCACGCCGTCGTGCACGCCCACCACCATTGACGCGCCGAACCGGCATCTTGCCCGGGACTCGGCAAGGCATATTCACATTCATGAACAATTCGTCGCGTGACTGGTCACTTCGGCGGATAGGAAAATCCGCCGGGATCGGGTAGACCTTTCCCTCGAATGGTTTCCCACGGCGAATGGCGGACACCCGTGAACGTTACCCGGCGGACTCTGCTGACCACCGCGGCCGGTGCCGCGGCGACGGTCACGGCGAGCGGCACCACCCCGGCTGTAGCCAGTGATTCCACTGGTCAGACGGTTGCACTTCGGGCAGCGGCCGACTATGCGGCAGCCAAGCTGCGGGTGGTCGCGCCGGGTGTCACGGCATTCCCCACCGGAACCGAGTTCGAGAAATGGGTCTATTCGCATACCGGCGACTGGGTCGGCGGATTCTGGCCGGGGACGCTCTGGATGGCCTACCTGCACACCGGCGACGAGCAATTCCGCGCGCTCGCGCTCACGTCGGCGGAAAAGCTCGCGCCGCGGCGTTCCGACACGAGTACGCACGATCTCGGCTTTCTCTTCTCCCCTTCCTGGGTGACCGCGTGGCGGATCACCGGCGACGCGAAGTGGCGCGACGGTGCGATCGAGGCCGCGTCCTCGCTGGTCCAGCGGTACAACCCGCGTGGCCACTTCATCCGGGCCTGGGGTGCGCTGCCGGATCCGAAGGACGCCGGCCGGATCATCATGGACACGATCATGAACCTCGACCTGCTGGATTTCGCGACCCGGCAGACCGGGGACAGCCGCTACCGCGACATCGCGGTCGAGCACGCGAAAACGGCGCAGCGGGTTTTCGTACGCCCGGACGGCTCCACCCCGCACGTCTTCGATTTCGACCCGGCCACCGGCAAGGAGATCGGACCGGGCACGGTGCAGGGCTACAGTGCGCAGTCCTGCTGGTCCCGCGGCCAGTCCTGGGGAATCTACGGCTTCACCACGATGTACCGGCGCACCGGCGAGGCCTCGTTCCTCACCACCGCGTGCCGGCTCGCGGACTTCGCGCTCCGCGCGCTCCCTCCGGATTCGGTGCCGGTGTGGGACTACCTCGCGCCACAGGCGCCGTACGACGTCAAGGACGCCTCCGCGGGAGTGGTGATGGCGTGCGGGCTGATCGACCTCGCGGGGGCCACCCGTCAGCCGCGCTACCGCGAGGCCGGGTTGCGGATCCTGTCCGCGACCGCCCGCACCTGCCTCACCACGACGTCGACCCGCGCGCAGGCGGTCGTCGCTCGCTGCACCCGCAACCGCCCGTCCGAGGACGGCGTCGAGATCTCCCTGCCGTACGCCGATTACTACCTGCTCGAAGGCATTCTCCGGGTGCTCAAGCCGAAAGAGCTGGACGCCGCGATCGACCTGTCGTCCGAGCGCTGAGGGCAGGCGGTTTCGAACTCGCGTGGATCAGCAGAAGCGTCAGGCGGCGAGCCGGTCAGCGACAGTGCGGGGCTCGCGTCCGAGGAGGTCGGCCAGCAGGGGGCTGGGTTCGGCGAAATAGCCGGCGCGGGCGGCCTGGTACCAGGTGAGCAGGAACCGGGCCGCCTGCTCGGGGACACCGCTGACGATCTGGTCGGCAACCCACTGTTCGTCGTCCAGGACGGTGCGCTTGATGGTGCGACCGGCGAGGCGGGAGGCGATCGTGGCGAAGTCGTCGAAGGTGACGGCGGTCGGCGCGGCGAAGGTGACCGGGCCGTCGAAGGAGCGGGCACCGGCGAGGAGAACCGCAATGGCCTCGGCTATGTCATCACGGTCGGTGTACGGGACGGGGCCGTCTTCCGGCTGAGCGATCTCGCCGGTCCGCTGCCACGGGCCGAGCAGCTGGTCGAGCGGACCGTAGGCGCCGTTGCGCAGTGCGGTCCAGGCGATTCCGGAGTCGCCGAGGAGCGCCTCGGTGTCGATGTGGAACTCCGACGGCCGGTACGGGTTGCCGGCGATGGCGCCCTGCTGACTCGTGTAGACGATCCGCCGGACACCGGCCGCGACGGCTGCCTCGACGGCGTTTCGGTGCAGGCTGACCAGGTCGGAAGCTGGGTCGTTGCCGGACACCAGGAGGACCTGCTCGGCGCCGGCGAAGGAGTCGCGCAGCGCGGCCGGATCCTCGTACGAGCCCTGCCGCACGCGTACGCCGCGGTCGACGAAGTGCTGCGCCTTGGCGGTATCGCGGACGCTGACGCCGATCTCGCCGGCGGGGACGCGCTGAAGGAGGTGCTCGACGGTCGCGCCGCCCAGACCACCGGTAGCGCCGGTGACAACGATCATCTTCTTGTCCTCTTTGGCGGTGTGCCCCCACCCGTCTCGGGCGTGAGCATAAGTTGACTGCGCTGGCCAGTTTCTCTCCGACGCCGACTGTAGGTAAACTGACCAGGGGAGTCAAATTACGTGGGTGGGCGACTGCGAGAGAGGTGAGGCGGGTGCCTTCGGAATCCCGGCTGCGCGCCGACGCCAAGCGCAATTCCGAGCAGATCCGTGCCGCGGCGATCGGCGCCTTCCAGGGCCGGGGCCTGACGGTCCCGCTGGAGGAGGTCGCCAAGGCCGCGGGGGTGAGCAAGGCGACTGTCTTCAACCGGTTCGGCGGCCGGATCGGCCTCATCGAGGCCGTCATCGAAGAGGTCGTCGCGACGGAACTGTTCGCCGTCATCGACCACACGCGGACCATCGACGACATCGGCGAGCGGATCGTCCACTACCTCACCGCGCTCCGCGATCTGCAGTACCGCCAGCCCGCCGTCAACGACGTCCTGCTGCAGACCTATCCGCATTCGCGCCAACTCATGGAGATCTGCCGGGTCGGGAGCGAGGCCAACGACGAACTCATCGCGGCGGCGCAGCCCTCCGGCGCTCTGCGGCCGGAGTTCACGGCGGGCGACCTCCACGCACTCGTCCTCGACAACGCCCTAGCCCTCAAGCACGGCGAACGGCCTCCGCGGGACGCCTACGACCGCCGCACCGCCTACCTCCTGGACGGGATCCGCGGACAGCTGAGCCGCTAGGGCCTGTATCGAAGTGGGGCAGAGCCAGTCGTTGGTCGCGGAGGGTCCTCGTACCGAACCGCGAGTTCGTCGTAGCGAGTGGCCGCCCGCGGTGGCGTTTGCGCCGGTTGCTGCCGCACTCCACCGCGTGCCGCTGCTGGTAGATCTCCGGGTCGAAGGTCGGCGGCCGACCAACGCCCGGTCGTGGCACCCGGGTCCCGGCCAAGGCCTGCAATGCGGTCAGTATCTGCTGCCAGGCGCCAGCTCGCTGCCACCGTCGGAGCAAGCCATAAACCGCTGCCCACGACCCATACCCACCAGGTCTCCGGTGGTGTTCAGGTTCTTCTTGGTCGACGAACCACCCATGGGGGCCTCACCCAGGTCGGCCACCGACACGTCCAGCAGCTCCAACTCCACCTCAACTTGTTCAAGACGACTTCCATACAAGCCGCTAGTAGTGCTTTGTTAGGTGTGTCGTTTCGGCTGGTCAGGGTGCTGATGTGATCTGCTGTCGGTGTGAAACCGGAGGAGTTAGAGCAGGTCCGTCCGCGGCTGGCGGCGTTCGCCGCGACGATGCTGGGCGGGTTGGCCCGGGCGGATCAACGAGCGAAGGGGGAGCTGTATCTGCGTGGGCTGATGTTGGACGGCAAGCGGAAGTCGATGCAGCCGATGGCCGAGCGGCTCGGGGTGGATCACCAGCAGCTTCAGCAGTTCGTCACCTCCTCCACCTGGGACTTTGTCGATGTCCGGCGGCGGATCGCCTGCTGGGCCGAGGAATTCATCACGCCTGAGGCCTACGTCATCGACGACACCGGATTCCCGAAAGACGGCGTCGATTCTCCCGGCGTCGCGCGCATGTATTGCGGCGCGTTGGGCAAGACCGGGAACTGCCAGGTCGGGGTCAGCGTGCACGCGGTGACCGACTGGGCGTCCGCCGCGATCGACTGGCGACTCTTCCTGCCGCAGTCCTGGGACGAGGACACCACCGCCGATCCTGCTGTGACTGCCGAAATCCGGCGACGTCGCAGCAGGTCCAAGATTCCCGACGACCTGCGGCATCGGGAGAAGTGGCGTCTGGCGTTGGACATGCTTGACGAAATCACGGGCAACGACGATGCCGGCGGCTGGGGTCTGCCCGATCGACCCGTGGTCGCCGACGCCGGCTACGGGGATGCGACCGAGTTCCGGCTAGGACTGACCGAACGGGGCCTGTCCTACGTTCTGGCGGTGAAAGCGACCACCACCGCCTTTCCCGCGGACGCCCTCCCGCAGACCCTGCCGTACACGCCCGGTGTCGGGCGACGGCCGGTGCCGCGTTACCGCGATCAGCCCGTCAACCTGAAAACCCTGGTCATGGCCGCCGGGCGGAAAGCCGGGAAGATGGTGACCTGGCGGCACGGCTCCCGAAAGTCTCCCGGTAATCCCACCGCTGCCCTGCGATCGAGGTTCCTGGCACTGCGCGTGCGCCCCGCCAACCGGGACATCCCCAAGGCCGAGGATGGCAGCCTGCCCGAATGCTGGCTGCTGGCCGAATGGCCGCCCGGGGAACCCGCACCCACCGACTACTGGCTCTCCACCCTGCCCTCCGACACGCGTCTGCGGGAATTGGTGCGGCTGGCGAAGATCCGCTGGCGCATCGAGCACGACTACCGTGAGCTCAAAGACGGCCTGGGTCTTGATCATTTCGAAGGCCGCAGTTTCCTGGGCTGGCATCGTCACGTCACCCTCGCCGCTCTCGCCCAAGCGTTCTGCACCCAGCTGCGCTACGACCCAAAAGCCCCTGCGCCGGCCTGACCCTCTACGCCGTTCTCCGCGAACTCCAGTCCCTGTTCGCAGTCTGGACCGGCGCATGCCACACCTGCCACCAACCCGTTCCTCGGTCACAACAACCGCCCGACCACGAAACCTAACAAAGCACTACTAGTCACACGGCGGCGCGGTGGCTTCGGTGCGCAGGTAGGCCGCGGCGATGTAGTGGCCGGGGCCGATGCGGTACCAGACGGTACTGGTGCCGAACGTGCCGGACACGGATTCGCCGTGCGTCTGGCACTCGATGGGTACTTCCGCGTAGTTCGCCGCGTAGCCGACGGCGGCCGCGGACGTGGTGGGGCCGGCGCGGAGGTTCAGCGGGGCACCGGCGGTGCTCACGGTTCCACTGGCCGGTGCGGAACCGGTCCACAGGAAGGTGACGTTCACGTAGCCGCTGCCGGTCAGGCCGAGTCCGTCCCAGAACGTTCCGTCGGCCAGGTCGATGCCGGCCGGGTTGCGCACCGTGCGGCCGCGGGAGTCCTTGCCGCCGTTGAACCCGTCCAGGTAGGCGGCCTGAGCTTCCGGCACCCCCTGTGGCAGCGACGCGAACTGCGCGCGCCGGTCGGCGGGGTGCCAGTAGTCGTCGTGCTCGTTCCAGGGCCCGACCTCCCACACCGGCGCGTACTCGCAGCGGGCGCCGTCGGTACGGCAGACTCGGGCGGTGTAGCTTCCGGTTCCCTTGGGCGAGACCGACTTCGTCGACGGGAAGGACACGAAGTGATCGCGTTCGACGATCTTGTGCCCGTTCGATGTGGTGCCGCCGACGAGCCCTTCCCTGGTGGCGTGGATCCGGTAGGTCAGCGCTGCCGAGGCGGCGGGGGAGTCCGCCCGCGCGGCGCGGTCCGCGGACAACGTCACCGCGTGCACCGCGGCCGGGCCGGACACCGAAATCCGCGCCTGCACCACCGTCACCGCGTGGCCGAACGTGGTTCCCGCGGGCAGCCATTCCGTCCAGCCACCGCCTGCCCGGCCCCGCACGTCCACCTCGACCCCGCCGGACCGGCCGGCCTCGACCCGCGCGGTCACCCGGTCCGCGGTGGAGGAGAGCAGGTGCTCGGCGGTCACCAGCACTCCCGGTCTGGCCCCGGCCGCGCCGTCCGGTCTCAGTACACCGCTGTCCACCGTGACACCGAAATCGTCACCGTCCACCTTGGACAAATCCACTCGCCAGCTGTCCGCGGCGGCCGTCGGCAGCATCGCTGTCGTGCCCATCAGAACCGCCAGGACTCCATGAAGGATCACCACCGGATCCTCATCCGGAACGCCGCGGGAACGGGGTATTCCGCCCGCGCGTCAGGCGGACACGATCCGGTGCGGTGTGCCGGGCTCGATCGGCGCGGGATCCGGCGGCCGCGCCGACGAGAGCTCCCGCCGGATCGCCAGCGCCCGCTCGGTGTAGCTGCGCGAGCGTTCCGGCTGGCTGAGCGCGGAGTGCAGCTCACCGAGCAGCTGCGACACGGCGGCCTCGGACCGGCGGTCGCCGTTGCGGCGATGCACGCTCAGCGAGTTGACCAGCAGCAGCCGGGCGTGCGCGAGATCGCCGCTGTAGAGGCACAGCTCGCCGAGGTTCTGGTTGGCGTATCCCACGCAGTGGTCGTCACCGAGATCGGTGAACACGGCGATCGCCCTGGTGACGTGCTCACGGGCCGCGGCCAGATTGCCCTGCCGCTGGTGCAGCAGCCCGAGCCGTTGCAGGGCATGGGCTTCCCGGTGCCGGTCGCCGATCTCGCAGGACAGCTGGAGCGCGTCGGTGAACCACCGCCGGGCGGTGGCGAAGCACGTGCGGGCCGCCCAGATCGCGCCGATCGAAATCCGGATCACCGCTTCGCCGTGCCGGTCGCCGGCTGCCTCGAACAGGCGCAGCGCTTCGTGGCAGGGCGCCAGCGCGCCTTCGTGGTCGCTCTGCATCCGCCGGACGGTGCCGAGCCCGGCGTACGCGTTACCGAGGCCCTGCTGGTCGCCGATCCGCCGGTACTGCGCACGCGCGGTCTCGAAAGCGACCAACGCGTCCGCGTCGTTGTCCTGATACAGCAGGATCTGCCCGAGGTTGCGCTGGATGATCGCCTCGCCGTGGGCCGATCCGCAGCGCCGGGCCGCGGCGAGCGCCACCGCGTGCGTGACGTGCCAGTCGTCCTGGTGCCCGCGCAGGTCGAAGTACGGCGTCAGGGCCGCGGTCAGCTGCCAGGCCAGCTCGTCGAAATCCTGTTCGGTGGCCAGCCGCACCGCGGCGACGCACGTTGCCCGCTCCGCGGCGAACCAGGTGGCCGGATCGGCCGGCAGCCGGTCGAGCGGCGAGGGTGGCGGTTCACCGGCCCGGTACTGGCCGAAGAAGTGGATGGGCATCCGTTCCGCGGCCTCGAGCGCGAGCGCGAGATACCCGCGCAGGACCCGCCCGATGGCGTCTCGGGTCTGGCCCGGACCGTCGTGGCCTGCCTGCTCCGCGGCGTACACCCGCAGAAGGTCGTGCAGCCGGTAGCGCGGCTGCCCGGCCTCGTCCGTGGTGACCAGCTCCACGAGGTGGGCGTCCACGAGCACGTCGAGCACGTCGTCGGCGGCCGGGCGGCCCAGCACCGCGGCGACCACCCAGGCCGGGAACAGCACCGGCCCCAGCGCGCCGAGCCGGCGGAACGCGGTCGCCGCGGACATCGGCAGCAGGTCGTAGCTCAGGGTGACGCTCGCGCGGACCGCGAGGTCGCCCACCCGTAGTTCGTCGAGCCGCCGATGCTCGTCGTGCAGCCGTTCGGCGAGGATCCGCAGTGACCAGCTCGGCCGGTGGGTCAGCTTCGCCCCGGCCACCCGGATCGCGAGCGGAAGGTGCCCGCACTGGCGCAGGATCGCGGCAGCGTCGTCCGGTTCGGCGGCCACCCGCTCCCGGCCGACGATGCCCTCCAGCAGCCGCGCGGCCTCGGGTTCGGGCAGCAGGTCGACGTCCACCGCCAGCGCGCCGTCGAGGTCGGGCAGCCGGACTCGGCTGGTCACCAGCACCGCGCAGGCCCCCGCGCCGGGCAGCAGCGGCCGTATCTGCGCGGCGCTGGCGGCGTCGTCGAGCACCACGCACATCCGGCGTCCGGCCAGCTCCGAACGCAGCAATGCGGCACGCTCCGGCAGCTCACGCGGCAACGCGGCGTCCGGGACGCCGAGTGCGTGCAGCAGTTCGGCCAGCACCCCCATCGGCGCCCGCGGCGACGACGACGTGCCGGCCAGATCGACGTGCAGTTGGCCGTCGGCGAATCCGCCGCGGACCGCGTGTGCCACCCGGATCGCGATCGCGGACTTGCCGATGCCGGGTGCACCGGACAGCACCACCACGGTGGGCCGCCCCGCCTCGCAGTGCTCGCGCAGCCGCTCGACCAGGCCCCGGATCACCTCGTCCCGGCCGGTGAAATCGGGTAGGTCGAGCGGCAGCTGGCAGACCGGCCGGCTGCCGTCCGGGTGGGGGAGCGCGGGTGCGGCGGCCAGGGTCGCCCGCAGCTCCCGCAGTCCGTTGCCCGGTTCCGCGCCCAGCTCGTCGGCGAGGACGCGTTCGGCCGTCCGGTAGGCCTCGATCGCCTCGGCGATCCGGCCACTGTCGCGCAGCGCGGTGATCAGCTGCTGCCACAGCTCCTCACGCAGGGGATGCTCGGCGACCAGGCCGCGCAGCTCGGCGGTGACTTCGCTGTGCCGGCCGAGCGCGAGCCGGGCACGCAGGCGCTGGTGCTGGACCGACAGGCGCAGCTCGGCCAGCCGCGCGACGGCCGGCTCCCAGCCCGGATCGTGCGGCAGGCCTTCCAGCACCTCGCCGCGCCAGAGGCCGTTCGCCTCGTCGAAAAGAGCGAGCGCGGCCTCGGCTTCGCCGCCTTCGAGAGCCTCGCGGGCCTGCGCGGCGAGCCGGGTGAACACGAGCTGGTCGAGCTCCTCCCCGGACACCGAGAGCAGGTATCCCGAGGACCGGCTGCCGATCCGGTCACCCAGTCCGGGTGCGAGCCGCCTGCGCAGGGAGTGCACGTAGGTCCGGATGTTCGCCGCCGCCGACCGGGGCGCGGACCCCGGCCAGAGCACCTCCACCAGGGCTTCGGTGGACACCACGACGTTCGGCTGCAGGGCCAGCGCGGCCAGCAGCAGCCTCGGCTTCGGACCGCCCAGCGGCACGGTCCGCCCTTCGGCGATGACCTCCAGCGGCCCCAAGATCCGGAAGGTCAGCGAAGTCATCTCACCCGCCTTGGCGGCAAGGTCCCCATGACCGGGCATGCTAGGAGCGTTCGCCGCGGTTAGCTAGCACCAATCGGTGCCGGATGCCCCGTAAGCAGCGGTTTGTACGGGTTGTGCCGGGTGGTCGCGCCCGCTACGGCACGGAGTTCAGGAACGCGGGAAAACGATCCCGTCGAACAGCTTCCGCGCGGTGCGGATGACGGTCGATCGGCGGACGCGGGGCGCGCCGTCGCCGGTGTCGAACTCGATGCCGACCGCGAGCTTCCCGCTCGGATGCTCGATCTCGATCGGCTCACCCGCGGCCGGTGCGACCAGGAATTCGCGGCCCACCGCGCCGTCGAGCAGCAGCGCGGTCACGACGCTGACGCCGCCGAGGACACCGATCGAGGGATGCGGCTTGACGGGGATGAACGTGCGAGTGCTGATGGCGCCGCCGTCGCGGGGCGGGGAAACCAGGGTCGTCTTGGGTACCGAACTGCCGCTGACATCACCGAGCCCCATCAGCTTCCCTGCCTCGGTCCGCACTGCGTCGATCCGTTCGGCGAGTGCGGTGTCCGCCGCGAGCTCGCCGGCGGATTCGTCGCCGGTGACGCCGAGATCGGCCGCACGGGCGACGACGACCGGCATCCCGTTGTCCACACAGGACACTTCGATTCCGCCGACCTCGTCACGGATCCGCCCGGTGGGCAGGAGACTGCCACAGACCGACCCCTCCGTCTCGGTGAAGTCCAGCTCGACCGGCGCGGCGGTGCCCGGCACGCCGGAAATGGCGGTGCCGCCGCTGTAGTCCACTTCGCCACCGGGGGTGGCGAAGGTGGCGACGGCGATGGTGCCGGTGTTGAGCAGCCGCACGCGCACGGTGGTGCGGTCCTGGTCGGCGGGCACGAGTCCACGCTCGACGGCGAACTGGCCGACGCCGGCGAGCAGGTTCCCGCAGGTCTGCCTGTCGGAGACGGTCGCCTCTTCGACGCCGAGCTGCAGGAAGAGGTAGTCGATGTCGTGCCCGGGATCGCCGGCCGCGGACACGATCGCGACCTTGCTGGTCACCGGCTGGGCGCCGCCGAGGCCGTCGATCTGACGCGGATCGGGGGTGCCCATGATCCGCAGCAGCAGATCGTCGCGCGTGGCGGGATCGACGGGCAGGTCTTCGGTGAGGAAGTAGGCGCCCTTGGACGTGCCCCCGCGCATCAGCATGCAGCGCACGCCGGTCATGCCTGCTCCTTTTCATACTCCTCGGCGCTCAGGTAGCGGACGCCGAGTTGGTCCAGCTTTTCCCGCAGCCCGTAGCGGTCGAGGCCGAGCTGCCCGCCGGCGAACGCTTCGCGCGCTGCGGCTTCCTTCTCCAACCGCGCCTGGGACGCGTCGAGTCCGCTTTGGACCTCCTCGCGGCGCACGCGCAACACGCCGTCGTCGTCGGCCAGGATCGCGTCGCCCGGACGGACGAGCTGACCCCCGACGACGACGGGCACGTTCACCGCGCCCGCGGTCGCCTTGACGGTGCCCTGCGCGCTCACCGCGGCCGACCACACGGGGAAACCCAGCGCGCGCAGGTCGGCAACGTCGCGGACGCCGGTGGTGGTGACCAGCCCGCGTACACCGCGGCGCCGCAGCGCGGTGGCGAACAGCTCGCCGAAAAGCCCGTCACGGCAGGGGGAAGTGGTGGTGACGACCAGAAGGTCGCCTTCCCGGCACTGCTCGACGGCGGCGTGGATCATCAGGTTGTCGCCGGGCCAGCACAACGCGGTGACCGCGGTGCCGCCGACCCGCGTGCCGTCCTGGATCGGCCTGAGGTCCGGGCCGAGCAGCCCGGAACGGCCCAGCGCCTCGTGAACGGTGGCGACCCCGTACCCGGCCAGATGCGTCACCTGCTCGAGGTCAGCGCGCGGCGGATCGGTGACGATGACGTGCTCCATACCCGCCACCGTAATTCTCGGTCGACGAAATTGTCAACAATTTTGGCGCGCAACGATGGTGGTGCGGTGATGGTGTCGCGGGCCTTGGTGACGGTGTTGTGCTCGCGACGAAGGTGTCGTGGTGCCGTGAGCCGTGAGCCGTGAGCCGTGAGCCGTGAGTCGGTGGGCCGTGAGTCGGTGGGCCGTGAGTCGGTGGGCCGTGAGCCGTGAGCCGTGAGCCGTGAGTCGGTGAGCCGTGAGCCGTGGGCGGTGGGCCGTGAGCCGGTGGGCCGGTGAGCCGTGGGGCACGGGCCGTGGGCCGTAGGTCATGGGCCGCGGGTCGTGGCGGTACTGCTGTGGGCTGTGATGGTGCTGCTGCGGGCTGTGGTGGTGCTGCTGTGGCTTGTGGTGGTGCTGCGGTCGTGGTGGTGTCGCACGTCTGGCAATGGTGTTGCGGTTTGTGGCGACGGCGCCGCGCTCATGCCGTAGCGATGGTGTCGCAGGTCGTGGTGATGGTGTTGCGATCGTTCGAAGGTGTCGCGCTCGCGGTGGTGATGCTGCGGTCGGGGTGGTGTCGCAGGTCGCGGTGACGTCGTCTCTCTCGTGGCGTGGGTGATGGTGTCGCCGGGCTCGCGGCCGCGTCCAGACCCGACGCCACGTACGGTGCTCGGGCCGACCCCTCGCGACCGGGTCCCGGACCGAAGCCGGGGTGCGGATTCGCGGCCCGGCGGCACGGTCAGGAGTGCAGGGGTGAGGACTCCGCTGCGTCGGCCGCTTTGAGGGCTTCGATCACGCTCGTCAGGTGGGCTCGCGCGGCCTCTGCGGCCTCTTCGGGCTCGTGTGCGCAGATGGCGTCGATGATGGCCAGGTGTTCGGGCAGGGACACCTGCGGACGTCCCGGCTGCATCGCGAGCCGGAACTGGTGGCGGACGCTCTGGCCGCGCAGCCGCTCCAGGACCTGTGCCGCGGTGCGCTGGCCGCTGATCTCCCGCACGCGGCGGTGCAGCTCCTGGTTGAGCCCCGAATAGCCGACCACGTCGCCGCCGGCCACCGCGTCGCACATCGCACGGCCGAGTTTGTGCAGCTCAACGGCTTCTTCGTGCGCGATGTGCTCCGCCGCCTTCGCCGCGCACAGCGACTCGAGCATCATCCGGACTTCCGAGATTTCGATGGCTTCCTGCAGTGACACCGCGCGCACCCGGGCGCCGCGGTTCTGGACCCGCTCGACGAGACCTTCGTTGGTCAGCTCGATCAACGCCGCACGCACGGTCGCGCGGCTCGCCGTGAACTGGTCGGACAGGTCCGCCTCGACCAGCCGTTGATTGGGTACGAACTCGCCGCGGACGATGGCGTCGCGGATGGCCGCCACCACGGAACGCTCCCCCCGCTGCCGATCCGCAGCACTCTCGGTCATACCTTCGGCTCCGTTTGTTGACAATTTTGTCGAGCACATCGTGTACTCGATCGTAGCGTGCAGGGAGGATTCTGCTATGACCGTAACCATCGCGGTACTGGGACTCGGCGAGGCCGGCGGTGCGCTCGCCCGCGACCTGGTCGCCGCCGGGGCCGCCGTACGAGCCTACGACCCGGCCATCCCGTCCGCCGACGGTGTCGTCACCACGGGCTCCGAGGCCGAAGCAGCCGAGAGCGCCGATCTCGTGCTCAGCGTGAACAGTGCCTCGGCGGGCGTCGGCGCGCTCGAAGCCGGGCTCGCCGGGCTGCGTGAAGGGGCGGTCTGGGTCGACCTCAACACCGCCTCACCCGGGACGAAGCGCCGGCTCGCCGGTATCGCCGCCGAACACGGCGTGCCGTTCGCTGACGTCGCGATCATGGCTCCGGTTCCCGGTCGCGGCCTGCGAGTGCCGATGCTCGCCACCGGCGTCGCCGCGGAGGCGGTGGCCGCCATGCTGAACCCGCTCGGCGCGGCGGTCGAAGTCATGGACGGCGAAGCCGGACTCGCCGCGGAACGCAAACTGCTGCGCAGCGTGTTCTTCAAGGGCATGTCGGCCGCCGTGGTCGAAGCCCTCCGAGCGGCACGCGCCGCAGGCTGCGAGGACTGGCTGCGCGACATCATCGTCGGCGAACTGACCGCGGCCGGAGAGTCGACTGTGGACAGACTGGTGGACGGTTCACGCCGGCACGCCGTCCGCCGCACCAGCGAGATGGCGGCCGCCGCGGAAATGCTCACCGAACTGGGCGTCCGAGCCGACGTCGCCTCGGCGTCCCGTGCGCAACTCGCCGACCTCGCCGGCCGCACCGACGGCGTGGGCGGCGTTGACCGGGTCGGTGGTGGCCGTGCTTGACGGTGTTGGGGGTGCTGAACGTATTGGTGCTGCTTGGCGGTGTGGTCGGCGTTGACTGGCTTGGTGGGGCTGACCGTGCTTGACGGTGTTCGCGCTGCTGAACGTGTTGATGACGCTTGATGGCGTTGGCGGTGCCGATCGTGTTGACGATGCTTGGCGGCGTTGGTGACGTCGACCGTGTTGACTGTGTGGGCGGCCGACGGCGTTGGTGACGTCGACGGTGTGGGCGGCGCCGACCGTGCTTGACGGCGCCAGTCCGAGCGGCGTCGGACCGTCTCGACTGGGCGGCACTGTATTGAGCGGCGCTGTGCAGACCAAGGCGGACCGGGTGGAACCAGGCCGACTGGACTGGCTGGATCATGGTCGCGGGTGCTTGTCCTGGCCCGCCGCGCCGATCGCCCTGGGCTCAGGTGCCTCACCGCCTCACCGCCTCACCGCCTCAAACTCTGAACTCTTCGGCTCCGTGGCCGGCTTCGTGGCTGGGGTCAACGTCGACGGATGCTGGGCGCGCGGGTCACCGAGATCGGTTCGGTCCGGGCGGTCGCCTTCCTTCGTCGACCGCCCCGCCGCGCCCGTCGGCAGGATTCGGGCGTCGGTCTCCAGTGCGGGGAGGGTGCTGGTACCGAAGCGGTCGGAGTGCACTGCTGGCGGAGCGTGCTGGCGAAACAGGTGGGCCGTACGCGCTCCAAGGGGGTGAAGCGGGGCGGACGGTGCTGCTGACGAAGCGGGTGGGTTGCCAGCGGAGCGTGCCAGCGCAGCGTGCTGCTGCGGAGCTGGACGAAGCGTGCTGCCATCGGGGGTGGAGCAACCGGTCGTCCGAACATCTCGTAGCTGGTCGTGGTCGTCGACGATCTGTGGTTGCTCCTCGATCGTTGCTGGCTGGCGAGGCAGGCGAAATCGTCACAGACATTGTCAACAATTTCCGTGACGATTAGGGTGCGGGGGACGAGCGAAGCCGCGTGAAGAGGAACGTCACTTGATCATCGACTGTCACGGCCACTACACCACCGCACCGCCCGCGCTCGCTGCGTGGCGGGAGCAGCAGGTCGGCGCGCTGGAGGGCGGGGTCGCGCCGGTGCGTGCGGACCTGCGGATCAGCGACGACGAGCTGCGCGAGACGATCGAGCCGAACCAGCTCCGGCTGATGGACGAGCGCGGCATCGAGCTGACGATCTTCTCGCCGCGCGCGTCGTTCATGGCTCACCACGTCGGCGGGTTCGCCACCTCCGCCGAATGGGCGGCCATCTGCAACGAACTGTGCCACCGCGTTGCCCGGCTGTACCCGGAGCGCTTCGCTCCGGCCGCCATGCTCCCGCAGTCGCCGGGTGTGGACCCGGCGACGTGCGTTCCGGAGCTCGTCCGCTGCGTCGAGGAGTACGGAGCGGTCGCGCTCAACCTCAACCCCGACCCGAGCGGCGGTCACTGGACCGCGCCACCACTGACCGACCGTTCCTGGTACCCGATCTACGAAAAGATGGCCGAGTACGACCTCCCGGCGATGGTGCACGTCAGCACCAGCGTCAACCCCGCGTTCCACACCACCGGCGCGCACTACCTCAACGCCGACACCACCGCGTTCATGCAGCTGTTGCAGGGCGACCTGTTCCGCGACTTCCCAACGCTCCGGCTGGTCATCCCGCACGGCGGGGGCGCGGTGCCGTACCACTGGGGACGCTTCCGCGGCCTCGCGATGGCGCTCGGCAAGCCGGAGCTGGAGGAACACTTGCTGCACAACGTCTTCTTCGACACCTGCGTGTACCACCAGCCGGGCTCGGACCTGCTGTTCGACGTGATCCCGGCACGCAACATCCTCTTCGCCTCGGAAATGATCGGCGCCGTCCGCAGTGTCGACCCGCGCACCGGCCACCACTTCGACGACACCCGCCGGTACGCCGAAAACGCGAAACTGTCCGAAGAGGACTGGTCCGCGATCCGAGAACACAACGCCCGCCGCGTCTATCCTCGCCTCGACGAACTCCTCACGAGCCAGGGCCGGTGACCGCCATGACCGCACCCACCACCCCCGGCTGGCTCGACTGGTACCCGAATCCGTCCACACCGGACTTCCGGCTGCCACTCGGCACCGTCGACGCGCACTGTCACGTGTTCGGCCCGCAAGCGGAGTTTCCGTTCGCACCCGAGCGCAAGTACACGCCGTGCGACGCGAGCAAGGATCAGCTCTTCGCACTGCGCGACCACTTGGGCGTCTCCCGCAACGTCATCGTGCAGGCCACCTGTCACGGGGCGGACAACTCCGCCATGGTCGACGCCGTCCGTTCTTCCGGTGGCAGGGCGCGCGGTGTCGCGACTGTCCGCCCCGACGTCACCGAGGCCGAACTCCGGGACCTGGATGCCGCGGGCGTGCGTGGCGTGCGGTTCAACTTCGTGCGACGCTTGGTCGACGCCGCTCCGGAGGAGGACCTGCGCACGATCGCGGACAAGATCGCTCCGCTCGGCTGGCACGTGGTGCTCTACTTCGAGGCCGCGGACCTGCCGGAGCTGGCGGGCTTCTTCGCGTCCCTGCCGACGCCGCTCGTGATCGACCACATGGGACGACCAGACGTCACGCAATCCGTGCACGGCAAGGAATTCGCCGAGTTCCTGGAGTTCGTCGACCAGGGCGACGTCTGGGTCAAGGTGAGCTGCCCCGAACGGCTCAGCGTCACCGGCCCGGCGGCGCTGGACGGCGAACGACGCGCCTACACCGACGTCGTCCCGTTCGCCCGCCGCGTGGTCACGGAATTCCCGGACCGGGTGCTCTGGGGCACCGACTGGCCGCATCCCAACCTCACGTCCCACATGCCCGACGACGGGCTGCTCGTCGACTACGTACCGCAGGTGGCCGAAACCGCCGAACTGCGGCGGAAACTGCTCGTCGACAACCCGATGCGCCTCTACTGGCCCGGCGAAACCGCCTGAGCCCCCGTCCCCCGAAGGGCATGCAATGCAGCACGCCAACGCGCTGAACCGGCTGAACCGGCTGCCGATCGCCCGGTTCCACAAGATCACCCTGCTCGCCGTCTCATTCGCCTACTTCTTCGAATTCGCCGACATCAACAGCTTCGCCACCACCGCGCCGAAGCTGATCAAGCTGTGGGGCGTGACGGTCAGCCAGGTCGCGTACGTGACCTCGCTGTCGTTCGTCGGGATGTTCCTCGGCTCGATCGTCGCGAGCACGATCGCCGACCGCTGGGGCCGCAAGAACGCCCTGATCTGGTCCACCCTGTGGTTCGGCGTGTTCTCCCTCGCGGCCGTGTTCTCCTGGGACATCGTGTCACTGGGCGTGGTCCGCGTGCTGACGTCGGCCGGTCTCTCCGCGATGACGGTCATCGCGGTCATCTACGTCAACGAGCTGTACCCGGCGGCGAACCGCGGCAGGTTCCAGGCCTACGCGATCGTGATCGGCATCTGCGGCACGCCGGTGACCAACCTGATCGCAAGCCTGGTGGTGCCGCTGGGCGACTGGGCCTGGCGGCTGGTGTACCTGTGGGGTGCGCTCGGCGTGCTGCTGGTGCTGTTCACCCGGCAGCTGAAGGAATCGCCCCGCTGGTACGAAAGCCGCGGCGAACATGCGAAAGCCGACGCGGTGCTCCGGGAAATCGAGGAAAGCGTCGCCGCGGAGAAGGGGCCGCTGCCGGAGCCCGCGCTGCCCGTCGAAGAGGCCCCAGTGGCCAAGGCCCCGCTACGGCTGTTGCTGCGCAAGAAATATCTCCTGCCGACCTTGCTGCTCACGGTCGTGTGGGTGACCCAGACGATCGGCTTCTTCGGCTACTCGAGCTGGGCGCCGACGCTGCTGGCCAAAGAAGGCTTCAGCGTTGAGAAATCGGTGTTCTACGTCGCGCTCACCACCGTCGGCGCTCCGCTCGGCTCGTATCTGGCGGCTCTGGTCACGGACCGTTTCGAACGGAAGTGGTGCCTGGTCGGCTTCGGCACGGTGATCGCGCTGTGCGGCCTGCTCTACGGTCTCACCTTCAACCCGGTGCTGATCGTGGTGTTCGGCTTCCTGGTCAACATGTTCGAGCGTGGCTACACCGCACTCGGATACGCGTATTCGCCGGAACTGTTCGACACCCGTGGCCGGTCGCTGGGCACCGGCGTGTCCTACGGACTCGGCCGTCTGTCGAACGCGGCGGGCCCGCTGATCGTGGCCGCGCTGTACAACGGCAGCGGCTACCAGAGCGTCTTCCTCTTCATCGCGGGAACCTGGATGGTCGGCGCGGTCGTGCTGGCGGTGTTCGGCCCCCGCACCCGCCAGACGAAGACCAAGGCGGCCGCTCCGAAACCGGCAGGAGTCTGAGCGGAACGCCGTCGCGGCAAGGCGATCACGGTCCGCCCTACGGAAGTGGGAAACCGGACTTCGCGCCGATAGTGCGGCAATCCGCTCGGGCCAGTGCGGACGAACCGGACGTACAGTGCGGAATCGTGGCCGGTCAGATAACGGTTCCGCACCGGAGAGCGGGACGGTTTCCGTGCGGCCGTACGCCGACTTAATCTCTCGGACGGACGTCCGGGCTTCCCGGGCCGCCATTCACGAGGGAGTTGCCTGTGCGAAGAAGTGTCACCGTGTTCCTGTCGCTCGCGGTGGCGGGTGGCCTGACCGCGACGCCCGCCGTGGCGTCGGCCCAGGGGCGGGCGGACATCCCGCAGTCGCACCCGTCGTGGGCCAGTCCGGCGGCGAAGGTCGCCGACACCGCGCCATCGTCCACTGTGGATTTCCGGGTCTACCTCAACCAGCGGGACCAGGCGGGGGCGGAGTCCGTGGCGCAGGCCGTGTCCGATCCGCGGAGCCGCACCTACCGCCAGTTCCTCACCCCCGACCAGGTGCGCGACCGGTTCGCGCCGTCGGGCCAGACGGTGTCCGAGGTGCGAAACTGGCTCACCGGCAGTGGTTTCCGCATCGGTGAAGTGCCGGCCAACCGTGCCTACGTCGAGGCCAGTGGTTCCGCCGACCAGGTGCAGCGGGCGTTCTCCGTCAAGCTCGGCAAGTACGCGGTGAAGGGCCGGACGCTCCGGGCCGCGGACAAGAACCTGTCCGTGCCCGCTTCGCTGTCCGGCGCGGTACTCGGCGTGATCGGTGTGGACCAGGCCACCAGCCTGTTCAAACCGGACCACACCGACGGCGGGGACACGCCGGCGACCCGGCAGGAGCAGGTGAAGGATCCTTCGACCGCGCCGCCGTCGGACGGGTTCCGCAACTCCGGACCGTGCAGCGCTTACTACGGCGAGAAGACCGACACCACGGACCCCGCCTACGAGGGCAAGCAGCTGCCGTACGCGCCGTGCGGCTACACCCCCGCGCAGTTGCGTTCGGCTTACGGGGTGGACCAGGCGGCGAAGCTCGGCGCGGACGGCAAGGGCACCACGATCGCCATCATCGACGCGTTCGCCTCGCCGACCATCTACGCCGACGCCGCCGAGTACGCCAAGCGCAACGATCCCGCGCACCCGCTGACGAAAGCGCAGTTCTCCCAGCACATCTTCCCGGCGAACCCGGACCAGGAGCCGCCGGACCAGTGCGACGCCTCCGGCTGGTACGGCGAAGAAACGCTCGACGTCGAGGCCGCGCACGGGCTCGCACCCGGTGCGGACATCCTCTACGTCGGTGGTGCGGACTGCCAGGACCTGTCGCTGGACACCGCGTTGAACTACGTGGTCGCCGGGCACAAGGCGGACATCATCTCGAACTCGTACGGCAACACGGGCGAGGACATCCCCGCCGACGAGGTCGAGGCGTTCAACCAGATCTCGATCCAGGCCGTGCTCGAGGGCATCGGCGTGTATTTCTCCTCCGGTGACAACGGGGACGAGGTCGCGCGGCTGGGCACGCCGTCGGCCGACTTCTCCGCCTCCGCACCGTGGGTGACCGCGGTCGGCGGTACCTCGCTCGCGGTCGGCAAGGACGGCAAGCGGCAGTTCGAAACCGGGTGGGAGACCGGAAAGTCGACGCTCACCGACGGCGCCTACGACCCGGCGTTCCCGGGCGCGTTCAACGGTGGCGCGGGCGGCGGTACCAGCCGGCTGTTCGAACAACCCTTCTACCAGAAGGGGATCGTCCCGGACGCACTGTCCACGAAGAACCAGACCGGTGGTGCGAAAGGCCGCGTGGTGCCGGACATCTCCGCGGTCGCCGACCCGAACACCGGTTTCCTGGTCGGCCAGACGCAGACCTTCCCGGACGGCGCCTACTACGACCAGTACCGGATCGGCGGCACGAGCCTCGCCTCGCCGGTGTTCGCGGGTGTGATGGCGGTGTCCGACAGTCTCGACCACTTCCACCACGGGTTCATCAACCCGGTGCTGTACCAGCTGACCTCGCGCACGTCGGCGATCAACGACGTACAGCACGTGGACGGCGCGGTGCAGCGGGTGGACTTCGCCAACGGGGTCGACGATGCCGACGGCCTGCTCACCTCCGCCCGGGTGCTCGACTACCCGAACCTCACCATCCACACCACGAAGGGCTACGACGACGTGACCGGGCTCGGTTCGCCGAACGGTCTCGCGTTCCTGCTACTCGTCTGATCGCACCGGCCACGTCCGTGAAGGCCTCCATCCCGTGATGGGGGCCTTCACGGATTTTCGGGGACCGACGCGGGTGGATGGCGCATGCCGCGCACCACGGGGGAGCGCAGCGGGACGAGCGCGGCGCAAGCCAGCACGAGTCCGCCGGCCAGCACCACGGCCTGGTCGCCGAAGGCGCCGGCCAGCGGCCCGGCGAGCAGTTCGCCGATCGGGATGCCGAGATAGGAGCCGAAATCGTCGAAGGCGGCCATCCGGGACAGCAGCGGGCGCGGGACGTTTTCCTGCATGGTGGTGTCCCAGGCGATCCCGAACACGCCGAAACCGGCGCCGGCCACCAACGCCGCGGCGAGCAGCACCGGCAGGCTCGCGTGCACGCCCAGCACGATCAGCGGGGCCGCGCCCACGGCCGCGCAGAGCAGACCGAGCGTCAGCAGCCGCGGTATCGCCCACCGGTACATGGCCAGCCCGGCGAGAAGTACCCCGATCGCCCGGACGCTCAGCACCACGCCCCAGCCGGCCGCGCCCACGGTCTGGCGCGCGATGCCGGGGCCGAGGACGAGCCAGCCGCCCGCATGCACGATGTTGACCACGGCGAACGCCGTGACCACTCGCCACATCCATGGGATGCGCAGAAAGGCTCGCCAGCCGGTGCGCACGCCACTCAGGACACCTTCCCGGTGCGACGATTCCGTGGATGGCAGCGTGATCGAGTGGTACAGCAGCGCGGCGAGCAGGAACGAGATGCCGTCGGCGGCGATCGCCCAGCCGCCGCCCACCGTGGCCACCAGCACGCCGCCCAGCGCCGGGCCGGCCACCTTGGTCACGTTCCGCGCGGTGGCCAGCAGGGAATTGGCCCGGCGAAGGTGTAGCCGGTCGACCAGCTGCGGCACGATGCCGCGCAGCGCGGGTGTGGTGAACGCGGTGCAGACGCCACCGGCGAATTCGGTGACCGCGATCGCCGGAAGCGAATAGTGCCCGGTGAGCAGGATCGCGGCCGCGACCAGCTGAGCCGCGCCGGCCCCGAGGTTGGACAGCCGCAGCACCCGGTTGCGCGGGAACCGGTCGGCGACCGAACCGCCGACCAGCACCAGCGCGAGGATCGGCACCATCCCCGCGGTGAGCACGATCCCCAGGTCGGTGGTGCTCCGGCCGCTGCCGAGCACGGCGAACGACAACGCCACCGGGGTCATCGAACTGCCCAGATAGGAGACCAGGCGTCCGGTGTAGAAAACCGCGAACCGCCGGTGCCACAGCGCCGGCGCGCCGGTCGTTTCCCCCATCCCGCGAGTCTGGCACCGCTCGCGCGGGGTCGGGAAGGCCACACCGGCTTGGCCGGGTACCCGGCGCCGGGACAGACTCACCTCCTCAGCCGGGAGAGAGGCACAGCATGAGCGGGATCGACGCCGACGTCTTCGGGGGACGGATGCCGTCCGGGGCCGGGGATCTCACGATCGAGACGCACGGGATCGCCCCGGTTCCCGAGGCCAACCGGTTCGGCAGGCCGTGGCGGCTGGCCGGGGTGTGGTTCGCCCCGAACCTCACCATGACCGCGGTGTTCACCGGCACCCTCGGTGCCACCCTCGGCCTCGGGTTCACCACCGGGTTCGTCGTCGCGCTGGTCGGCACGGTGCTCGGTTCCCTGCCGGTCGCCTGGCTTTCGACCTGGGGACCGCGTACCGGTACCGGACAGCTGCCGCTCGCCCGGCTGCCGTTCGGCCGCGTCGTGGTGCTGCCCGGGCTCGTGCAGTGGCTGGGGTCGATCGCGTGGGACGCGCTGGTCGGCCTGTTCGGCGGGGAGGCGCTGGCCGAGCTGACCGGACTGCCGTTCTGGGCCGCGATGCTGGTGGTGCTGGTGCTGCAGTGCCTGCTCGGGGTGTTCGGCTACGCGGTGATCCACCGGGTCCAGGCGGTGATGAGCGTGGTGCTCGTGGTCGCGTTCGTGGCGCTGGCGGTGAAGGTGGTGCTCGACCACCCGATCACGGTCACCGACTCGGCGCGTGGCGCTGATTTCGCCGGCGCCGTCGTGCTGTTCTCCACGATCACGCTGAGCCTGGCCATTTCGTGGGCACCCTACGCGGCGGACTTCAGCCGGTACCTGCCTTCGACCACCCGACCGGCCGGCGTCTTCTGGTTCACCCTGCTGGGCCTGGTCGCGTCGTATCTGCTGGGGGAGGGCATCGGGCTCGCTCTCGGCACCGCACTGGGCGACCAGACCGCGGCCGGGGTGTCCGCCCTGGTCGGCGGCGGCGTGCTGGGCGGCCTCGCGTTACTGGTGATCGCACTGGTTACGGTGTCGTCCAACGCGATGAACGACTACAGCGGGTCGCTCGCGCTGCAGACAGTCGGGGTGCGTGTGCGCCGTCCGGTGTCCGCGGTGGTGGTGACGGTGCTGGCGTTCGCGCTGATCCTCTGGATGCACAGCGGGGACCTGGCGGCAAAGTTCGAGAACGTGCTGCTGTTCGTGAGCTACTGGATCCCGCCGTTCCTGGGGGTGGTGGTGCCGGACTGGCTGCGCCGCACCCGGGGCGGCCGCCGCGTCGAGGTGCTGGCCGAACTGAACCGGCCGGTGCGGAGCTGGGCAGCGCTGGTGGCGTTCGTGGCCGGGTTCGCCGCCGCGGTGCCGTTCATGAACACGACTGTCTACACGGGACCGGTGGCCGCCGCGCTGCACGGCGCGGATCTGGCCTATTACGCGGGATTCGTGGTGTCGCTACTGGGGTATCTGCTGCTGCGCGGCCGGCGGACCTCCGGCACGCTGGCGGAGCGTGCTGGATCGGCATAGCCTCTTGCCCGTGACGCACGACGACGCCGAGCTGGACAGCCTGGTGCGCAAACGCATCCGCGCTCTGCGGGTGGCGCAGGGATGGTCGCTGGAGGAGCTTGCGGAGCGCGCGCGGCTGAGTCCGTCCTCGCTCAGCCGGATCGAGAACGGACAGCGCCGCCTCGCGCTCGACCAGCTCGTCACGCTCGCCCGTGCGCTGGACACCTCGCTGGACCAGCTCGTCGAGATGGACACCGACGACGTGATCTCGCATCCGATGATCGACAGTGCGCAGGGGTCGATGCGCTGGCCGATCAAAGCCGATCCGGGCATGACCGTGGTGCGCCGCCGCGTGACGGACCCGCCGCCGGACAGTCCCGCGCGCATGCGAGCGCATCCCGGCCGTGAGTGGCTGGTCGTGCTCTCCGGCGCCGCCGTACTGCTGCTGGGCAACCGCCGGTTGCGTGTCGAGGCCAACCAGGCCGCGGAGTTCCCCACGATGCTGCCGCACGCGATCGGCACCGCGGGTGGGCCGTGCGACATCATCGGCATCTTCGACCGCGACGCCCGCCGCGGGCACCGGAACGAGCAGTAGCCGACGAGCCCGGCAACCCGGCCTGCGCATGCGTGTCCGGCAGCGGCAGGACCGATTGTCTTGCCGAATGCGCAAGAAGCTGTGCTGGAGACGCATGGAGTTCGTACTGTCGGTGGCATGACGAACGCCGCTCACTCACACACCTCATCGCCGCACGTCGCACATCGGGATGTTGCGCATCAAGAAGCTGATCATCGGGATGGTGAACGTCAAGACGTCCATCAAGACGCTCGACATGACGTTGGCCATCAGGACGCCGCTCGCCAGGCCGTCCATCCAGACCCCGCTCGTCAGGACGCCGTCCAAAGGGAAGTCCTCGACCTGGATGCCGAGGTGCTCGCCGACCACGCCGCATCGATCACGGCCTGGCTGCCTGTCGAAGCCGATCCTCGCCGGATCGTGGATCTGGGCAGCGGCACCGGGGCGGGCACGTTCGCCCTTCTCGACCGGTTTCCCGAAGCACACGTGACCGCTGTCGACGCTTCCGTCGACCATCTGGCCCGGCTGCGGGAGAAGGCCCGTGAGAAGGGAGTCGCCGACCAGGTGCGGACTGTCGAGGCCGACCTCACTGCGGAATGGCCGGATCTCGGACAGCCCCAGATGATCTGGGCATCTGCATTTCTGCACCATCTGCCGAATCCCGGACCGTTCCTTCGCCAGGTGCACGACGTGCTGGCGCCGGGCGGGCTGCTCGCGGTCGTCGAGATGTCCGGGCTTCCTCGGTTCCTGCCCGCCGACGCGCCGGAGTTCCGGCCGGGGCTGGAGGAACGGTGTCACGAGGTGAGCGATCGACGGTTCGCCGCGCATTTGCCGTACCGGGGTGCCGACTGGGGGCCGCTGCTCACGGCCGCGGGGCTCATTCTTGGCGGCGAGCGCAAGATCACCATCAACGTCGGAATGGACCGTTCCCCAACAATCGGTCGCTACGCGCTCACGGTGATGCGCCGCCTGCGTGCTGCGGTCGCCGACCAGCTGCCGGAGGAGGACCTGGCTGCGCTGGACGATCTTCTCGACACCGACAGCCCTCGCAGCCTTCTGCGGCGTACCGACCTCGCCGTCCGCGCCGAACGCCACGTCTGGGCCGCCCGCCGGCCGGCGGCTTCGGGGCCGAGCAGAGGCGATAACTGAATCTGTCAAGCGATCTCACACATTGTCCCGGGATGCGGATGGCAATGCACGCAACCGGGTGATCGTGGCAGCCTCGCCGGAACCGGCCGTTTCCGAAGGGGCATCCCTGTGCGCACGTTCCCGAGATCCCGTCTGCTCGTCTCCGCGCTCGCCGCGCTCACCGTGGTGGGGGCGGTGGCCGGCTGCTCACGCGCGGACCGCGCGGAGACCGCCACCGACCAGGGTGCCGCCGGCGAGGTACGCGTCGGCTTCTTCCCGAATGTCACGCACACGCCCGCGCTGCTCGGCGTGAAAAAGAACTTCTTCGCCCAGAACCTGGGCAGTACCAAGCTCACCACGCAGACGTTCAACGCGGGACCGGCCGAGGTGAACGCGCTGCTCGGCGAATCGCTCGACGTGGCCTTCCTCGGTTCCGGGCCCGCGATCAACGGCTTCACCCAGTCCAAGGGCGCCATCCAGCTGGTGTCCGGTGCGGTCTCCGGCGGGGCGCAACTCGTGGTGAAGCCGGACATCACCTCGGTCGAGGGGCTCAAGGGCAAGAACATCGCGACGCCGCAGCTGGCCAACACCCAGGACGTCGCGCTGAAGAAGTTCCTGGCCGAGCACCACCTGACCGGCCAGGTGCAGGTGACCAACACCGACAACCCGAAGACCCTCGACGCGTTCCGCAAGGGCGAGGTGGACGGTGGCTGGCTGCCGGAACCGTGGTCGTCGCGGCTGGTGAACGACGCGGGCGCGAAGGTGCTCGTGGACGAGAAAAGCCTGTGGCCGCAGGGTCGCTTTCCGACCACCGTGGTGGTCGTGCGCAGCCAGTTCCTCAAGGAGCATCCGGACACCGTGCGTGCGCTGCTGAAGGGCGAGCTGCAGGCGATCGACTGGGCGAAGCAGAACCCGGCCGAGGCGAAGTCCGTGGTGAACAACGCGTTGAAGGAGCTTTCGGGCAGCACGCTCAGTCCGGCGGTGCTCGACCGGGCGTTCACCAACATCGAGCTCACCACGGACCCGGTCGGTGCGCAGTTCCCGCAGCTGGCCAAGGACTCGGTCACGGCGGGCGTGGTTGACGAGGCCCCGGACCTCAAGGGTTTCGCCGATTTCGGCCCGCTGAACGAAGTGCTGAAGGCGCAGAACCTGCCCGCCGTCTCGGCCCCCGGGCTGGCCAAGTGACGTTCCCACCGGAAGGCGATCCGCGATGACCACCACCTTTCCCGGACCGGCAGCCACCACCTCCGCCGCGGTGCACCTCGAGGACGTGCGGAAGGTGTTCGGCTCGGACGGCGGCGCGGTGCAGGCCCTCGACGGGGTCGACCTGACGGTCGCACCGGGGGAGTTCGTGTGCCTGCTCGGCGCTTCCGGCTGCGGCAAGAGCACCCTGCTGAACCTCGTGGCCGGGCTGGACCAGCCTTCGGCCGGGCAGATCACGCTCACCACCTCGCGGCCCGCGGTGATGTTCCAGGAGGCCGCGCTGATGCCGTGGCTCACCGCCGGCCGCAACGTCGAACTGCCGTTGCGGCTGGCCGGATTCGGCCGCGCCGAACGGCAGGAGAAGGCCGCCGGATTGCTGGAGCTGGTGCGGCTCGGCGACGCCGGTCGCAAGCGTCCGCACGAGCTGTCCGGCGGAATGCGGCAGCGGGTCGCGCTGGCCCGCGCGCTGGCCGCGACGCACCGCGTCGGCAGTGACGACCAGCAGGCGCTGCTGCTGATGGACGAGCCGTTCGCCGCGCTGGACGCGATCACCCGCGACGTCCTGCAGGGCGAGCTGCTGCGGGTGTGGCGCAGCACCGGGACCTCGGTTCTGTTCGTCACCCACGACGTGCGCGAGGCGGTGCGGCTGGGGCAGCGCGTGGTGCTGCTGTCGTCGCGCCCGGGGCGCGTGGTGCGTGAATGGCACGACGTCCCGTCGGCCGACTCGGAGCAGCTGGCCGAGGAGATCACGGCGGACCTGCGTGAGGTGATCAGCACCCATGCCGCAGCCTGACCAGGCGGCCCCGGACCTCGACGAGGCCGTCGGCGCCGGTCTCGACCGGCTCGACACCCCGGTGGGCCCGCGCCGGCCGTCGTTCTGGCGACGGTTCGTGCGCGGTTTCCTGCCGCCGGTGGGCGCGCTCGTGCTGCTCGTGGTGGTGTGGCAGCTCCTGTGGGCCGCGGCGTTCTGGCCGGAGACGACCCTGCCCGCGCCGCTGTCGGTGTGGGACGAGTTCACCGGCACGGTCGCCGACGGTTCGGTCTTCGGCTTCATCTGGACGTCGGTGCACCGGGCCGCGCTGGGCTTCGCGGCGGGCGTGCTGATCGGCACCCCGCTCGGAGTGTTGGTCGCCAAGGTACGTCCGGTGCGGGCCGCGATCGGACCGCTGCTGAGCGGGTTGCAGAGCCTGCCGTCGGTGGCCTGGGTCCCCGCCGCGGTGATCTGGTTCGGCATCAACGACGCGGCGATCTACTTCGTGGTGCTGCTCGGTTCGGTCCCGTCGATCGCGAACGGCCTGGTGTCCGGGATCGATCAGATCCCGCCGATCCTGCCGCGGGTGGGCAAGGTGATGGGCGCGGGCAGGCTGGCCGCGGCCCGGCACATCCTGCTGCCCGCCGCGCTGCCGGGTTTCCTCGCCGGGCTGAAGCAGGGCTGGGCGTTCTCCTGGCGGTCGCTGATGGCCGCGGAGCTGATCGCTCGCTCGCCGAGCCTAGGTGTCGGCCTCGGCACCTACCTCAACGACGGTTCGTCCTACAACTCGATGCCGAAGGTGATCGCGGCGATCTTCCTGATCCTGTTCGTCGGCGTCGCGATCGAGCTCGTCGTGTTCCGTCCGCTGGAGCGTTCCGTGCTGCGGGCGAGGGGCCTGACCACGGCGTTGTGACCCTCGGTGAGCGGGCCGGGACGGCAACCGCGAGAATGCCTGATCATGGTCCCCGCTTTGTTCGCGCTGTTCACCGTTCTCGTGTTCGTGGTGCGCTTCGTCCGCGAACCACGACGGCTGGGGAACGCGGTGTGGTTCGCGATCGCGTTGCTGTTCACCGGGATGTGGCTGTTCAGCCTGCTGCAGCACGCCGGCTGGGCGCAGACCGTTGTCATCCTGGTGTGCGTGGCCGCCGCGGCCTTGGCAGCGCTGCTGCTGCCGTGGGCACTGATCGCGAACGGCGTGGTGATGCTCCGCCGCGAAGGCCGCCGGCCGGCGAACCTGCTGTCACTGCTGGCCGGGCTGGCGATGCTCGGCGTTTTCGCGCTCACAGTGAGCGGCCTGTTCTTCGCGAAACAGCCCTGGCTGCGCACGCTCGCCGTCTCGGCCCTGCTCGTGGCCGGTTACGTCGCTTTCGTGTTCACCGGCCTGGTGCTGTACTCGGTCCTCTACAGCCGGCTGAGCCGCAGGGCCCGCGCCGGTGCGGTGATCGTGCTCGGCTCCGGCCTGCTGGGTGATCGCGTGCCGCCGCTGCTGGCTAGCCGTCTGGATCGCGCGATGCAGGTTTCGCAACGCTCCCCGGAAACCCTGCTGGTGGTCTCCGGTGGCCAGGGGCCGGACGAGCTGACGTCGGAAGCCGCCGCGATGGCCGGATACCTGACCGAAGCCGGCGTCCCGCCGTCGCGGATCGTGCTCGAGGACCAGGCCACCACGACCGACGAGAACCTGCGCTTCAGCGTGGAACTGCTCGCGGGGCGCGGTTTCGAAGGGCGGGTGCTGGCGGTGACGAACAACTACCACGTGTTCCGGACGGCGGTACTGGCGCGCCGCCTGGGCCTGAAGCTGGACGTGATCGGCGCGAAGACCGCGTCGTACTTCGTGCCGAGCGCCTTCCTGCGGGAGTTCGTGGCCCTGCTCGCCCAGTACCGGAAAACCAACGCGGCAGCGCTGGTGGTGCTGGCCGGAGGGCCGGTGCTCCTTGCGGCCCTGGCCTGAGCTGGTCCCCGCCGAGCCACCGTCGTGCTCCGGTCAGGAGACCTTCCCGGAAGGTCTCAGCGGCCTGCCTGGCGGCGGCGCTCGGCCGAACCGGCACCGCCACGGCGGGCGCCGCTCGGCTGCGATTTCGCCGGACGGTTGCCGGTGCGCGTGGACCCGGGAGCGTCCGCCTGGGTGCGGCTTCGCTGCCCGCGTTGACCACCCTGTCCGGTCCGGACACTCCGGTGCTCGGACTGACCGACGCCGCCCTGGCCCGGCTGGGAACCGCGGCGGCCCCCGGTGCGATCCGGCGACCGGCGGGACTGGGCGTTCGTCCTCGCCGCCTGGCCGCCGCGGTTCTCCGACGGCTTTCCGCCGCGACCTCGGCCCCGGCCGGAGCCGGGGGCGGCTCCGGTGGCGGTCACCTTCGACGGCCGGGTGTCCACCACCGGCCGCCGGGACGAAGTGTCGAACGTGCGCTCGCCCGGGGCCAGCTCCGCCAGCAGCGGGTGGTCCGGCCCGATCCGCGTGGTGGTCGGCTTGATGCCGGCCTTGCGGGTCAGCGACCGGACGTCGGCCACCTGGGCGTCCGTCATCAGGGTCACCACGGTGCCCGACGCGCCGGCGCGGGCGGTGCGGCCGGAGCGGTGCAGGTAGGCCTTGTGCTCGACCGGCGGGTCGGCGTGGATCACCAGGGTCACGTCGTCCACGTGGATGCCGCGGGCGGCGATGTCGGTGGCCACCAGGGTCCGGGCGGTGCCGGACGAGAAGGCCGTGAGGTTCTTCGTCCGGGCGTTCTGGCCCAGGTTGCCGTGCAGCTCCACCGCGGGAACGCCCTGTGCCACCAGTTTCCGCGTCAGCGCCTTCGCACGGTGCTTGGTGCGGGTGAACACGAGGGTGCGGCCGGGCGCCGCGGTCAGGTCCACCAGCACCGGCAGCCGGTGCGTTTCCTCGAGGTGCAGGACGTGGTGGGTCATCGTCGTGACCGGCGACTGGGCCGAGTCGACGCTGTGCAGGACCGGGTCGTGCAGGAACTGCTTGACCAGCACGTCGATCCCGCCGTCCAGCGTCGCGGAGAACAGCATCCGCTGGCCGCGTTCGGGCGTGGCCGCCAGGATGCGCCGGACCTCGGGCAGGAACCCCAGGTCGGCCATGTGGTCGGCCTCGTCGAGGACGGTGATCTCGATGCGGTCCAGCTTCACCTCGCCGGACCGCATGTGGTCGGCCAGCCGGCCGGGGCAGGCCACCACGATGTCCACGCCGTCGCGCAGCCGGGTGATCTGCGGGCGCGCGCTCACGCCGCCGAAGATCGTGGTCGTCTTGAGGCCCAGCACCCGGCCCAGCGGCAGGATGGCGGCCTCGATCTGGGTGGCCAGCTCCCGCGTCGGCGCGAGGATCAGCGCCCGCGGGCGGCCCGGGCGGCGGCGGGTGGGACCGGCGGCCAGCCGCGCCAGCAGGGGCAGCACGAAGCCGTAGGTCTTGCCGGAACCGGTGCGGCCGCGGCCGAGCACGTCACGGCCCTCGAGCGTGTGCGGCAGGGTGGCGGCCTGGATCGGGAAGGGTTCGGTCACGCCTTGCGCGGCCAGCGCGTCCACGAGGGCGGTGGGCAGGCCGAGTTCGGTGAAAGTAGTCATCAGTGCGGCGGGCACGCCAGGTGCCCTGATCTCCATACTTGAGAGAAGGGTTGTCCTGCCCGGCGCGGACGAGGTGGCCGCGGCGCGTGGTAGTCGACAACGACGGCCCGAGGCAGAACTGAGCGGACCGTACCCACAGTCTAGCGTGCCGGCCCGCCGCGGCGCGCGTGAGTTTGCCCGCACCGGCCCGGCTTGCTAAGTTACCGGTCGGTAATCACGAGAGGTGGGCACATGAGCGCGACGTCGTTGCTGCTGAATCCGCACGCGTACGACCCACAGCGGTTCGACCAGGAGACCCGGCGGCTGCTGCGCGCCACGATCGACTGGTTCGAGGCACGTGGCAAGCGCAAGCTCACCGAGGACTACCACGATCGCGTCTTCTACGCCGACTTCCTCGAGTTCGCCGGGCGAGAGGGGCTGTTCGCCACCTTCCTCACGCCCGCGCCGGACTCCGCGGGCAATCCGGACAAACGCTGGGACACCAGCCGGATCGCGGCGCTGTCGGAGATCCTCGGCTTCTACGGCCTCAACTACTGGTATCCGTGGCAGGTCACCATCCTCGGCCTGGGCCCGGTGTGGCAGAGCGTGAACGGCGCCGCCCGGAAGCGGGCCGCGGACGCGCTCGCCGCGGGTGGGGTCGGCGCGTTCGGACTGTCCGAACGCGACCACGGCGCGGACATCTACTCGTCCGATCTGGTGCTCACGCCGGACGGCGCGGGCGGCTACCGCGCGAACGGCTCGAAGTACTACATCGGCAACGGGAACTGCGCGCGCACGGTGTCGGTGTTCGGCCGGATCGAGGGGGTCGAGGGGCAGGAGCAGTACGTGTTCTTCGCCGCCGACTCCGAGCATCCGGACTACCACGTGGTGAAGAACGTGGTGCCGTCCCAGATGTTCGTCGCCGAATTCCGGCTCGAGGACTATCCGGTACGCGCCGAGGACATCCTGCACACCGGCGCGGAGGCGTTCAGCGCCGCGTTGAACACGGTTAACATCGGCAAGTTCAACCTGTGCTTCGGTGGCATCGGCATGGCCACGCATTCGCTGTACGAGGCGATCACGCACGCGCACAACCGGGTGCTCTACGGCAAGCCGGTCACCGATTTCCCGCACGTACGACGGGAGTTCGTGGAGTCCTTCGTCCGGCTGGCGGGGATGAAGCTGTTCTCGGACCGCGCGGTCGACTACTTCCGCACCGCGGGTCCGGAAGACCGCCGCTACCTGCTGTACAACCCGATCACCAAGATGAAGGTGACCACCGAGGCGCAGAAGGTGATCGGCCTGGTCGCCGATGTGGTGGCGGCCAAGGGTTTCGAAGCGGACACCTATCTCGCGATGGCCAAGAACGACATCGACGGACTGCCCAAACTGGAGGGTACGGTCGCGGTGAACCTCGCGTTGATCGCGAAGTTCATGCCGGCGTACCTGTTCTCGCCGCAGGAGTATCCGGCGGTGCCGACCCGCGACGACGCTTCGGACGACGGGTTCCTGTTCCGCCAGGGGCCGGCGCGCGGACTGTCGAAAGTCCGTTTCCACGACTGGAAACCGGTCTACGAGAAGGCCGCGCGGATCCCGAACGTCGCCCGCTTCACCGAGCAGGCGCAGCTGCTCGTCCGCCTGCTCGCCGAGGCCACGCCGGACGAGGCGCAGCAGGCCGACCTCGACTTCGGGCTCGCGCTGACCGAACTGTTCACCCTTGTCGTCTACGGCCAGCTGATCCTGGAACAGGCCGAGCTGACCGGTCTCGAGGATGACGTGCTCGACCAGCTCTTCGCTGTGCTGGTACAGGATTTCAGCGCGGCCGCGGTGGATCTGCACGGCAAGGCGAGCTCCACCGGCAAGCAGCAGGAGCTGGCGCTGGCCGCGCTGCGCAAGCCGGTGGTGGACGACGAGCGGTTCGCCCGAGTGTGGGAGAAGGTGCGTGACCTTTCCGGGGCGTACGAAATGAATCCCTGACCTGCGCAGCGAAAAGGCCTCCTCACCGCAACCTGGGTGAGGAGGCCTTTTCCTCGAGGGTGTTACTTGCCGAAGCCGGCGCGGCGTAGTGCGTCTGCCATCGCGCCGCTGCCGCCGGAATCCCGGCGATTGCCGCCGCCGCGGTTCTGCTGCCCGCGACGCTGTCCGCCCTGACCGCCCTGGCCACCGTTGCCGCGATCCCGGCCGCCACCGCCACCGCCGCCGCGGCGTTCCCCGGACGAGGCACCCGGTTCGTCGTCCAGGCGCAGGGTCAGGGAGATCCGCTTGCGCGGCACGTCGACGTCGAGCACCTTGACCTTCACGATGTCGCCCGGCTTGACCACGTCACGCGGGTCCTTCACGAAGTTCTTCGACAGCGCCGACACGTGTGCGAGGCCGTCCTGGTGCACACCGACGTCGATGAACGCGCCGAACGCCGCCACGTTCGTGACCACGCCTTCCAGGCGCATCCCGGGCTTGAGGTCACCGATCTTGTCGACGCCTTCGGCGAAGGTCGCGGTCTTGAACGCCGGACGTGGGTCGCGGCCCGGCTTCTCCAGCTCCGACAGGATGTCGGTGACCGTGGGCAGCCCGAAGGTGTCGTCCACGAACTGCGTGGGCTGCAGCTTCTGCAGCGTGCGCGCGTTGCCGATCAGCTCACGGATCCCGCTGCCGGTGTGGTCGAGGATCCGCCGCACGACCGGGTAGGCCTCCGGGTGCACCGACGAGGCGTCGAGCGGGTCGTCGCCGTCCGGGATGCGCAGGAAGCCCGCGCACTGCTCGAAAGCCTTCGGGCCCAGCCGCGCGACGCCCTTGAGCGAGTCCCGGCTGCGGAACGGGCCGTTGCCGTCGCGGTGCGCCACGATGTTCTCGGCCAGCGAGGTGGTGATGCCGGAGACGCGGGTCAGCAGTGGCGCGGACGCGGTGTTGACGTCCACGCCGACCGCGTTCACGCAGTCCTCGACCACTGCGTCCAGCGACCGCGACAACGAGGTTTCCGGCAGGTCGTGCTGGTACTGCCCGACGCCGATCGACTTCGGGTCGATCTTCACCAGCTCGGCCAGCGGATCCTGCAGCCGTCGCGCGATCGAGACCGCGCCACGCAGTGACACGTCCATGCCCGGCAGCTCCTGGGAGGCGAATGCGGACGCCGAGTACACCGACGCGCCCGCCTCGGACACCACGGCCTTCGTGAGCTTCAGCTCCGGGTGTTTCTTGATCAGCTCCTGGGCGAGCTTGTCGGTCTCGCGCGAGGCCGTGCCGTTGCCGATCGAGATCAGGTCGACGTGGTGTTTCGCCGACAGCGCCGCCAGCTCGGCAATCGAGGCGTCCCATTTGTTCGCCGGCTGGTGCGGGTAGATCACGTGGGTGTCCACGACCTTGCCGGTCGCGTCCACCACGGCCACCTTCACCCCGGTCCGGAAGCCCGGGTCGAGGCCCATCGTCGCGCGCGTGCCTGCGGGCGCGGCCAGCAGCAGGTCACGCAGGTTCGCCGCGAACACCCGCACCGCGTCGTCCTCGGCCGACTGGCGCAACCGCATCCGCAGGTCGATGCCCAGGTGCAGGAGAATCTTCGTACGCCAGGCCCAGCGCACGGTGTCGCCGAGCCACTTGTCCGCCGGGCGGCCCTGCTGGGTCACCCCGAAGCGGGCGGCGATGCGCTGCTCGTAGTCGGTCGGGCCGACCTGCGGTTCCTCGGTGGGCTCCGCGGCCTCCATGGACAGGTCGAGGACTTCTTCCTTCTCGCCACGCAGCATCGCCAGGATCCGGTGCGACGGGAGCTTGGTGTAGGGCTCGGAGAAGTCGAAGTAGTCGGAGAACTTCGCGCCGTCGGTCTCCTTGCCGGACCGGACCTTCGAGGCCAGGTGCCCCTCGGTCCACATCTTCTCGCGCAGCTCGCCGATCAGGTCGGCGTCCTCGGCGAACCGCTCGACCAGGATCGAGCGCGCGCCGTCGAGCGCGGCCTGCGCGTCCGCGACGCCCTTGTCCGCGTCCACGAACACCGCCGCGGCCGCCTGCGGCTCCGTCGACGGATCGCTCAGCAGGCCGTCGGCCAGCGGCTCCAGCCCGGCCTCGCGGGCGATCTGCGCCTTGGTCCGCCGCTTCGGCTTGTAGGGCAGGTAGATGTCCTCCAGCCGGGACTTGGTGTCCGCGGCGAGGATCTGCGCCTCCAGCGCCTCGTCCAGCTTGCCCTGGCCGCGGATCGACTCCAGGACCGCGACCCGCCGCTCGTCGAGTTCCCGCAGGTAACGCAGCCGCTCCTCGAGCGTGCGCAGCTGCGCGTCGTCCAGCATCCCGGTGACTTCCTTGCGATACCGGGCGATGAACGGCACGGTCGATCCCTCGTCGAGGAGACCGACGGCGGCCTTGACCTGTCCTTCGCGCACCCCCAGTTCTTCGGCGATCCGCTGCTCGACCGACTGCACGCTCACTACCCGGCTCCTGCTCCGTCTGCGGTTGCTCCGAGCCTGCATTCTGCCGTCCGCGACCCCCGGCGTCGCGGATGGCCCCCGGCAACGGCCTACGGACGTAGGGTTGACATCCCGTATTGGTCTAGTCCACCTTGGGACGATCTTCCTCACCGTCGTGGAGGTGCTTCCCGTTGTCCCCAGAACGGTCCCGCCGGCTCAGGCCGGTTTTCCTGTCCCTGCTGGCCGTCATGGCCACCCTGCTCGGCATCACCGTGGCCACCGGCAGTGCCACGGCCGCCGAACCGAGAGCGGACGTGCCCAAGCACGCGCTCACCGGGTACTGGCAGAACTTCGTGAACGACGCGAAGCCGCTCAAGCTCGCGGACGTGCCGGAGCAGTACAACATCGTCGCGGTGGCCTTCGCCGACGCGACCGGCAAGCCCGGTGAAGTGAACTTCACCCTCGATCCGGACCTGTCCTCGGCGCTCGGTGGCTACACCGACGACCAGTTCCGGGCCGATGTCAAGACCCTGCAGTCCCGTGGCCAGAAGGTGATCATCTCGGTCGGCGGCCAGAACGGCACGATCAGCGTCGGCGACTCGGCGTCCGCGGACGCCTTCGCGGGCTCGATCACGTCGCTGATCTCCGACTACGGTTTCGACGGCGTCGACATCGACCTGGAGAACGGCGTCAACGCCGAGTTCATGGGCCAGGCCCTGCACGCCATCCACGATGGCGGCGGTTCGGTGATCACCATGGCACCGCAGACCATCGACATGCAGTCCGACCAGGCCGGCTACTTCCAGCTGGCACTGAACACCAAGGACATCCTGACCGTCGTCAACATGCAGTACTACAACTCCGGCACGATGAACGGCTGCGACGGCAAGACCTACTCCCAGGGCAGCGTCGACTTCCTGACCGGGCTCGCCTGCATCCAGCTCAAGGGCGGCCTGCGGGACGACCAGGTGGCCCTCGGCCTGCCCGCGACCAACGCCGCGGCCGGTGGCGGCTACCAGGATCCGAAGAACGTCGTCTCCGCGCTGAACTGCCTGGCCAAGACCAGCGACTGCGGTGACTACAAGCCGGACGCGACCTACCCGAACATCCGTGGCGCGATGACCTGGTCGATCAACTGGGACGCCTCGTCGGACTACGGGTTCGCGAACACCGTGAGCGCGGGGCTGGCCGACCTGCCCTGACGTGGTGCGGGCCGGTCACCGACCGGCATCGTGCAGTGGCAGCCGCAGCGCCCCGGGCGCGGCGGACGGTACGGCGGGTGAGTGCGGCACGACCGGGCTCACCCGCCGGTACCGCTGTCCGAGCGCGGGCCGTGGATCGGGCTCGCCGTGGTTCGGCCAGAACGCCATCGCCCGCTCGGCCTGCGCGGTGATGGTCAGCGACGGGTTCACGCCCAGGTTCGCCGAGATCGCCGAACCGTCCACCACGTGCAGGCCCGGATGTCCGTACAGCCGCTGGTACGGGTCCACGACGCCGGTCTCCGGTGAGTCGCCGATCGCGCAGCCGCCGATGAAGTGACCGGTGAGCGGGATGTTCGCCAGGTCCGTCCAGGCACCTTGGGGCAGTCCGCCGATCTTGCCGGCGACGCGGCGGGTCACCTCGTGCCCGGCCGGGATCCAGTCCGGGCTCGGTTCGCCGGTGCCCTGTTTCGTCGTCATCCGCCTGCCGAGCAGGCCGCGCCGGGTGTAGGTGGTCACGGAGTTGTCGAGCGTCTGCATCACCAGCAGGCCGATCATCCGCTCCGACCAGCGCCGCGGATTGTGCAGCCGTGGCAGGTGCCGCCAATTCCGGGCCAGTTCCCGCAGTCCCAGCACCCATCGGCGCTTGCCGTCCTGTGCGTCCACCAGCACGGTCGCCATCAGGCCGAGCAGGTTGCTGCCCTTGCCGTAGCGCACCGGTTCGACGTGCGTGACGGCGTCCGGATGGATCGAAGACGTGATCGCGACGCCCCGCGTGTAGTCGGTGTCCGTGCGCAGCGAACGCGCGGCGAGGATGGCCTCGGAGTTGGTGCGGGCCAACACGCCCAGTCGCGGCGAGAGACCGGGCAACGTGCCGGTGTCGCGCATCCGGTGCAACAGCCGTTGCGTGCCCAGCGAAGCCGCGGAGAAGACGACTTGCCGGGCGGTGAAAGTCCGCCGTCCTTTTCGGACCCAGCGGCCGGTGCGTTCGGTGTCCACCGCGTAGCCGCCGTCGATCGGGCGCACGGACACCACGGTCGTCAGCGCGTGCACGCGCGCGCCGGCTTTTTCAGCCAGGTACAGGTAGTTCTTCACGGTGGTGTTCTTCGCCCCGACGCGGCAGCCGGTCATGCACTCACCGCACTGGGTGCACCCGCGCCGAGCCGGTCCCGCGCCGCCGAAGAACGGGTCGAGTGTCTGCTCACCGGGCCGTTCGCCGAAGTACACGCCGACCGGGGTGCGCCGGTAGGTGTGCCCGATGCCCAGGTCGACGGCGACCTCGCGCAGCACCTCGTCGGCCGGCGTGGTGAACGGGTTCTCGAGCACGCCGAGCATGCGTTTGGCCTGGTCGTAGTAGGGCGCCAGCTCGGCTTTCCAGTCGGTGATGTGCGCCCACTGCGGATCGGCGTAGAAGGTGTCCGGCGGTTCGTAGAGCGTGTTCGCGTACACCAGCGAACCGCCGCCGACGCCCGAACCGCTCATGATGAACGTGTTGCGCAGCAAGGTCAGCCGCTGGATCCCGTAGCAGCCGAGCTTCGGCGCCCACAGGTACTTCCGCAGGCGCCACGAGGTCTTGGCGAACTCGTCGTCGGCGAAGCGGCGGCCGGTCTCCAGCACCCCCACCCGGTAGCCCTTCTCGGTCAGCCGCAGCGCGGTCACGCTGCCGCCGAAGCCGGAGCCGACGACCACCACGTCGTAGTCGAAGTTCATGCCACCACCCGGTAGTCCGCGGGGTCGAAGGTGCGGGTGCGCCGGTCGTACTCGGTGACCAGGCCGGGCCAGTTGGTGCTCACGCGACCGTCGGGCTGCCGGTACCAGCTCGTGCACCCGGTCCAGACACTGCTGCCGAGGCGCCGCTGCAGCTCCCGGTCGTAGCGTTCCTCGACGTCCTCGCGCACGTCCAGATAGGACACTCCGGGCCGGGCGAGCACCTGCACCGCCTGGCGCAGGTAACGGGCCTGGCGCTCCAGCAGGTAGACGATGGATCCGGTGCCGAGGTTGGTGTTCGGGCCGTAGACGCAGAAGAGATTCGGGAATCCGGGCACGGTCAGGCCGAGGTAGGCCCGTGCGCCGTCGCGCCAGGTCTGCGCGAGTGACCGGCCGCCGAGGCCGAGCACCTTCATCGGGCCGAGGAACTCCGTCGCCTTGAACCCGGTGCCGTGGATCAGCACGTCGGCTTCGTGCTCGGTCCCGTCCGCGGTGCGTACCCCGCGCGGGGTGATCTCGCGGATCGGGTCGGTGACCACGTCGACGTTCGGCTGCGCCAGCGCGGGCAGGTAGTCGTTGGCGAACAGGATCCGCTTGCAGCCCATGGGATAGTCCGGCTTGAGCCGGCGCCGCAGCGCCGGATCCTTGACGTGGCGGCGGCGCAGCTGCGCGGTCCGCAGCTCGAACGGCTTGATCAGCCACGGGTGCCCGGCCAGCGCGTAGCTCGCGTACTCGGCGAGCAGGAAGATCCGCACCCGGCCGAGCAGCTGCGTGGCCGGCACCCGGCGGAACAGCCACTTCTGCCAGCGCGCGTACCGGGTGTCGTGCCGGGCCAGGATGTAGGGCGGGTTGCGCTGGAAGACCGTCACCTTCGCCGCGCGTTTGCGGATCTCCGGGACGAACTGCACCGCGCTCGCGCCGGTTCCGATCACCGCGACGCGCTTGCCCTCCAGTGAGACGTCGTGGTCCCACTCCGCGGAGTGGAACGCCGGTCCGGCGAAGCTTTCGCGGCCGGGGATCGAGGGCAGCGCGGGCCGGGAGAGCTGGCCGACGGCCGGGACGAACACCGTGGCCTCGAAGGTCTCGCCCTGCGCGGTTTCCACGCGCCAGCGGTCTTGGTCGAACGCGGCGGTGGTGACCTCGCGGCCGTAGCGGATGTGCTTGTCGATGCCGTACTTCTCGATCACGTGCTTGAGGTAGGCGTGGATGTCGCGCTGCCCGGAGTAGCGCCGCGGCCAGAACGGGTTGGGCTCGAAGGAGAACGAGTACAGCGGCGAGGGCACGTCACAGGCCGCGCCGGGATAGGTGTTCTCGCGCCACACGCCACCCGGCTCCTGCGCGCGCTCCAGGACCGTGAAGTCGTGGAAGCCGGCCCGCTTCAGCTCGACGGCCGCGCCGATCCCGCCGAACCCGGTGCCGACGATCAGCACCGATGGCGTCCCTGCCGTATCACCCATTCCCCGAAGCTACCCAGGCCCTTCTCCGCGGCGGAAGGCTGCGAACGGTCAGTGAATCGAGAATTCCGGCCAGGTGCGGGTCCGCCGGGTACCGGTCGACGCGACGCGGGTCCTGATCCATAATTCCGGCCATGACCGAGCTGGCCGCCCCCGCGATCCGGGACTGGGACTACCCGCGCGGCACCGCGAGCGTGCTGCTCATGCTGCGGTTCGCCGAGGAACGCGGGATTGCGCCCGAACGGCTGCTGCCCGCAACGTCGCCGGAGGAGCTGCGTGCCCCGGAACGGCAGCTCGACGCCCACCAGGAGCTGGCCGTGGTGCGCGCGCTGTGCTCGACGGCAGGCTCCGGAGACGACGTCGCGCTCGATCTCGGCAGCCGCTATCGCGCGTCCACTTTCGGCATCTTCGGGTTCGCCTGCATCAGCAGCACGACCATGCGGGACGCGATGGAGTTCGCGCTGCGGTATCTGGACCTGAGCTTCACCTTCTGCATCCCGCACGTCGAGCTGGACGGCGACGGCGTCGGACTGGTCCTGGACGACGCGCGGGTTCCCCCAGACGTGGCGCGGTTCCTGGTCCTGCGTGACCTTTCCGCGATCCACACGGTGATGCGGGACCTGCTTCCGGACATCTCGTTGCGGCGTCTGGAGTTCCGGCATCCCGTACCGGACACTGTGGATTCCTATGTGGACGTTTTCGGGCTGGCCCCCGAGTTCGGCGCACAGCAGCACCGGGCGACGCTGGACCCGGCGCTGCTGGACCGCCCGCTGCCGCAGGCCAACGACCAGACCGTGGCGTTGTGTGCCGCGCAGTGCGACGAGCTCGTCGCCCGCCGCCGTAGGCGGTCGGGTACCGCGCAGCTGGTGCGGGAACGGCTGGTGCGGCTCGGCGGGGTGGACGCCGGGATGGACGCGATCGCGCGGCAGCTGACGATGAGCGCCCGGACGTTGCGCCGCCGCCTGACCGAGGCCGGCACCGGCTACCGTCAGCTGCTGGACGAGGTCCGGCACGCGCTGGCCGAGGAAATGCTGAACACCGGCGTGCTGTCGGTGGAGGATGTCGCGCTGCGCCTGGGGTACGCGGAGGCGTCCAGCTTCATCTACGCGTTCAAGCGGTGGACGGGGACGACTCCGGCCGCGTACGTCCGGCGCTCGGTTCCGCGAGTACCGCCGGGTAGGTGACCTCGAGCAGCTGCACCAGTGATTCGACGAGGAAGGTGCGCAACTCCGGACGCTGCAGCGTGCCGCGGACCAGCCATTCCCGGGACGCGGCCCGCAGCATTCCGCCGTAGGCGCGGATCATCGCGCGCAGTGGGGTACGGCCGTGCGCGACGTCGGTCATCAGCGCCGCGGAAAGCACGCGGTCGGCGGCGATTTCGTCCGCTTCGAGCACGATCCGTTCCACCTCCGGATCGTGCGCGGCGGCCTCCGGGCCGATCACGGTGAGCCAGGCGTCGCGGTTGCGCTCCACCACGTCGATCCAGCGGTCGATGCCGACCGTGAGCCGGGCCCGGACCGGCCCGTCGGGCAACGCGTCGACCACCGGTGCGGGCACGATCATCAGCTGCCGCACCACTTCCAGGTACAGCTCGCGTTTACCGCCGAAGTAGTGGTTGATCAGCGGCCGGGCCACCCCGGCCGCCTCCGCGATGTCCGAAGTGGACACCGTGGAGTAGCTGCCGGCCCCGAAGCAGGTGCGTGCCGCGGCCAGGATTTCGGCCCTGCGCTGCGCCGGTTCGAGCCGGCGGCGGGGTCCGCCTGTCATCCGGCCAGCCTCGCCGCCGGTGACCGCGGTTGTCAACCGGGCGGGCACCTGGTCCTCCGCGGGCGGTGCCGTTACCCAACCGGAACGGCGTGCGGGTAACTTCCCCGCCCCGCCGTGCGACGGATCGAGCGAACGCCCACGGTCAGGAGCACGATGGACGGTAGTGAACACAGCCCGGGCAGGTCCGGGCGCCGGGCCTCGGTGTGCCTCCAGCGCCGGCACGTCCGCTGCGACGGTGCCGCGCTGTCCTACGCGGGTATCCTGATCAGCCGCTACGACAACGGGGAGCTGGTCGCGCAGCGCTGGATCCCGCTCGGTGCCGACCCGAGCGAGGAGGACGACGAACTGCTCATCGAACAACTGCGGGCGGCGTTGCTGTGGCAGGCCGACTGAGTAAGTCCGTGGACGGCGCGGCGGCACCCGGTGACACTGGTTCCTCCCGCGGAGAAAGGTACCGCCCGTGCACGTGGTTCTGGAAACCGAGCGGCTGCGGTTGCGACGGTTCACCGAAGCCGACGTGGACACGCTGGTCGAGCTGGACCGCGATCCGGCGGTGATGCGGTTCCTGACCGGGAACCCCACCCCGCGTGCGGAGATCGCGGAGCGGGTACTGCCCGCGATCCTGCGCGACTACGCACTCGGGCCGGCCGGGCGCTGGGCCGCGCACGATCGTTCGGACGGGCAGTTTCTCGGCTGGCTGTCGTTGCAGCCGCCGGCCGACGGCGGTACCACCGAGGTGGAGCTCGGCTATCGGCTGAAAGCCTCGGCCTGGGGTCGCGGTTACGCCACCGAAGGATCCCGCGCGCTGATCGGCCGGGGATTCGCCGAACTGGGCGTGCAGCGGGTCTGGGCGCAGACCATGGCGGTCAACCTGGCTTCCCGGCGCGTGCTGGAGAAGGCCGGACTGGCCTACCTGCGCACCTTCCACCCGCAGTTCGACGATCCGCTCCCGGGCACCGAAGAGGGCGAGGTCGAATACGAGCTGTGGCGGGCGGACTGGCAGGCCCGCCACGGCGGGTGAGCGGCGTCAAGCGCGCAGCCCCTCGAAAGCCATCTTGCAGACCGCGTCCGCCAGGTCGGTGGCCGGGGAGTCACGGCGGGGCCGGTACCACTCGATGAGCGAGTTGACCGTGCCGAACAGCAGCCGGGCCGCGACGGCGGGGTCGAGGTCCGGCCGGACGTCGCCCTCGGCTTCCGCCTGTTTCACCAGGTCGGTCACGAGGTGGTCGAACTCGCGGCGGCGGGCCAGCGCGGCACGCTCGACCTTCGTGTTGCCGCGCACACGCAGCAGCAGCGTCACGAACGGCAGCCGGTCGGCGAGCACCAGCACGCTGCCGCGTACGAGGTGCTCCAGCCGCTCGATCGCGGGCCCGGCCAGCTCGGCGGTCTCGTCCGCGACCGCGAACAGCCCGTCCAGTGCCCGGTCCACCGCCAGCCGCAGGAGCTCCTCCTTGCCCGGCACGTGGTGGTAGATGGCGGATTTCGTGATGCCCAGCTTGCGGGACAGGTCCTCCATGCTGGTCCCGTCGTACCCACGCTCGTTGAACAGCTTCGCCGCCACCTGCAACAGCGATTCGAGGTCGTAGCCGGGCCGCCCGCGCCGGGCCGGGCCGGTGCTCATCCGCGGGCCCGTTCGTCGAGCACCCGGCGCATCTTGCCCAGCGATCGCTCCAGCGTGTCCGGATCGACGACCTCGACCGTCACGCTGACCCCGACCCCGTCCTTGACGCCCGCGATGAGTGCCGCCGCCGCGGTGTCCCGGTCCGCGCCGGACGCGTCGCGGGCGGCCTCGACCCGTACGGTCAGGTGATCCAGCCGGCCACGGGTGGAGCGCACGAGCTGGAAGTGCGGGCTGAGCGCGGCGGTGCGCAGCACGATCTCCTCGATCTGCGTGGGGAACACGTTCACCCCGCGCAGGATGATCAGGTCGTCGCTGCGTCCGGTCACCTTCTCCATCCGCCGGAAAGCCGGGCGCGCGGTGCCCGGCAGCAGCCGGGTCAGATCCCGCGTGCGGTAGCGGATGACCGGCAGCGCCTGCTTGGTCAGCGACGTGAACAGCAGCTCGCCCTGGGCGCCGGAGGGCAGGACCTCCTCGGTGAACGGGTCGATCACCTCCGGGAAGAAGTGATCCTCCCAGATGTGCAATCCGTCCTTGGTTTCCGCGCACTCCTGCGCCACCCCCGGCCCCATCACCTCGGACAGCCCGTAGATGTCCACCGCGTCGAGGGCGAACCGCTCCTCGATCTCCGCGCGCATCTGCTCGGTCCACGGCTCCGCGCCGAAGATGCCGACCTTCAGCGAGGTCGCCCGCGGATCCACGCCCTGGTGCTCGAACTCGTCCAGCAGTGTCAGCATGTACGACGGGGTGACCATGATGATCTCCGGCCGGAAGTCGGTGATCAGCTGCACCTGCCGCGCGGTCATCCCACCCGAGGCCGGAATCACCGTGCAGCCCAGCTTCTCCGCGCCGTAGTGCGCGCCGAGGCCGCCGGTGAACAGGCCGTAGCCGTAGGCCACGTGCACCTTGTGCCCGGGCCGCCCACCCGCGGCGCGGATCGACCGGGCCATCACGGTGGCCCACACGTCCAGATCGCTCTCGGTGTAGCCGACCACGGTCGGCTTCCCGGTGGTGCCGCTGGAGGCGTGCAGCCGCCGGACGTCCTGCTGCGGCACGGCGAACATGCCGAACGGGTAGTTGTCCCGCAGGTCGGCTTTGGTGGTGTAGGGGAACTTCGCGAGGTCGGTCAGCTCGGTGCAGTCGCTCGGGTGCACCCCGGCGTCGTCGAACTTCGTGCGGTAGAAGGGCACGTTGTCGTACGCGTGCCGCAGGGTCCACTGCAGCCGCTCCAGCTGGAGGGCCGCGAGCTCGTCCGCGCTCAGTTTCTCGGCGCTGTCTCTCATGCGTTTTCCCGGGTCTTCTCGATGACGCGGCTGCGGCCGCGGAACTCGGCGACGACCTCGGGACCGTCGGGGGTTTCCCGGTGCACGGTGACGTCGTAGATGCCGTTGCGGCCGTAGCGGGTGCGCTCGGCGGCGGTGGCGACGAGGCGGTCGCCCAGCCGTCCGGCCGCGACGAACGAGATTTCCGCGCCGGAGGCGACTGTCACCGGTCCGTGGGAGTTGCACGCGCAGGCGAACGCGGTGTCGGCGAGCAAGAACAGGTACCCGCCGTGCGCGATCGCATGGCCGTTGACCATCGATTCGGTGATCGTCATGGTGACCACGGCCCGGCCGTCGCCCGCTTCGGCGAGTTCGATGCCGAGCGCGCGGGAGGCCTCGTCGACCTCGAACATGGTGTGTGCGGCGTTGCGTGTCACAGCGGCGGCGACCCTCCTGCGCGGTGCGTAACTTACTGACCGAATGGCCGGTAATTCGCGGATGCGCTCAGTAAAAGCGGGTTACCCCGCGCTGTCAAGCTTCCCTGGGCTTCCGATCGGGCGCGCAACCGGCTACCATGCGAATTACTGAACGTCCGGTTGGTAATTCGGCGAGAGGGTCGGCATGGGTTTGCTCCGCAGCTACGTCTCGGGGGGATGGCACACGGCGCCGGACGAGGGCGCCCCGTTGCACGACGCGGCGACCGGCGAGGAGGTCGCGCGCATCTCCTCGAAGGGGGTGGACTTCGCCCGCGCGCTGGAATATGGCCGCCGCGTCGGTGGTCCTGCGCTTCGTGAGCTGACGTTCCACCAGCGTGCCGCGCTGCTGAAGTCGCTCGCCTCGCACCTGCGTGAGCACCGTGACGAGCTGTACGCGCTGTCCGCGAGGACCGGTGCCACGCTGGGTGATTCCAAGTTCGACATCGACGGCGGCATCGGAGTCCTGTTCAGCTACGCCTCGAAGGGCAAGCGAGAGCTGCCGAACGACACCGTGTACGTCGAGGGTGCGGTGGAGCCGCTGAGCAAGGGCGGCACATTCGTCGCCCAGCACATCGCCACACCGCTGCGTGGGGTCGCGGTGCAGATCAACGCCTTCAACTTCCCGGTGTGGGGTCCGCTGGAGAAGTTCGCGCCCGCGTTCCTCGCCGGCGTGCCCAGCCTGGTCAAGCCGGCCAGCCAGACCGCCTACCTCACCGCGCGGCTGGTCGAGCTGATCGTCGAGTCCGGCATCCTGCCGGAGGGCTCGCTGCAGTTCGTCGCGGGCAGTGCCGGTGACCTGCTCGACCACGTCACCGCGCAGGATCTGGTGTCGTTCACCGGTTCCGCGTCCACCGCGCAGAAGCTGCGGGCACATCCGGCGGTCGTGCGCAACGCGGTCCGGTTCAACGCCGAAGCCGATTCGCTGAACTGCTCGATTCTCGCGCCGGACGCGCGGCCGAGCACACCGGAGTTCGACCTGTTCGTCAAGCAGCTCGTCACCGAGATGACGGTCAAGGCGGGCCAGAAGTGCACGGCCATCCGCCGCGCGTTCGTGCCGGCCGAGATGCTGGACGACGTCGCCGCCGCGGCGAGTGCGCGGCTGGCGAAGGTGACCGTGGGCAACCCGTCGTCCGAAGGTGTCCGGATGGGGGCGCTGGCCAGCCTGGAGCAGCGTGAGGAGGTCCGCCGTTCGCTGAAGGCGCTGCTCGACGCGGGTAGTGTCGTGTTCGGCGATCCGGAGCACGTCGACGTGGTGGACGGGGACGAGGCGACCGGCGCGTTCCTGTCGCCGGTGCTGCTCAAGGCCGATCCGGAGCGGGCCGAACCGCACGAGGTCGAGGCGTTCGGTCCGGTGTCGACGCTGCTGCCCTACACCTCGGTCGAGCAGGTGGTCGAGCTGGCCGCACGGGGTGGCGGGAGCCTGGCCGGATCGATCGTGACCGGGGACCCGGAGTTCGCGCGGCAGGTCGTGCTCGGCGCCGCGCCCTACCACGGCCGGCTGCTCGTGCTGGATTCCGAAGACGCGAAGGAGTCCACCGGGCACGGTTCGCCGATGCCGCAGCTGGTGCACGGTGGTCCGGGACGCGCCGGCGGCGGTGAGGAGATGGGCGGCATCCGCGGGGTGCTGCACCACCTGCAACGCACCGCCGTGCAGGGCAGCCCCACGGTGCTGAGCGCGGTGACCGGCCGCTGGGTCGCCGGCGCGCCGCGGACCGAGGACGACGTGCATCCGTTCCGCAAGTCGCTCGCGGAGCTGAAGATCGGCGACAGCGTCACGGCGGGGCCCCGCACCGTGTCGCAGTCCGATGTGGACCACTTCGCCGAGTTCACCGGCGACACCTTCTACGCGCACACCGATCCCGAGGCTGCGGCGGCGAACCCGCTGTTCGGCGGGATCGTGGCACACGGCTACCTGGTCGTGTCGTTCGCCGCGGGGCTGTTCGTCTCGCCCGAACCGGGACCGGTGCTGGCCAACTACGGGCTGGAGAACCTGCGGTTCCTGACGCCGGTGAAGGTCGGCGACTCGCTGACCGTCACGCTCACGGCCAAGCAGATCACCCCGCGGATCGACCAGGACTACGGCGAGGTCCGCTGGGACGCCGACGTGACGAACGCCGACGGTGACTCGGTGGCCAAGTACGACGTGCTCACCCTCGTCTCGAAGGAGCAGCCGTGACCGCTGTGGCAGAGCCCGAACTGGAAGCGCACTTCGAGCACACCATCGAACGCGACCAGCGCATCGAGCCGCGGGACTGGGTGCCCGAGGGCTATCGCAAGACCATGATCCGGCAGATCGCGCAGCACGCGCATTCGGAGATCATCGGCATGCAGCCCGAGGGCAATTGGATCACCCGCGCCCCCTCGTTGCGGCGCAAGGCGATCCTGCTCGCGAAGGTGCAGGACGAGGCCGGGCACGGGCTGTACCTGTACTCGGCCGCGGAAACCCTGGGCACCGACCGCGCCGAGCTGACCGGGAAGCTGATCACCGGCGGGCAGAAATACTCGTCGATCTTCAACTACCCGACGCTGACTTTCGCCGACGTCGGCGTGATCGGCTGGCTCGTGGACGGCGCGGCGATCTGCAACCAGGTGCCGCTGTGCCGGTCGTCCTACGGGCCGTATGCGCGGGCGATGATCCGGATCTGCAAGGAGGAGTCCTTCCACCAGCGCCAGGGCTACGAGCTGCTGATGACCATGATGAAGGGCACCGAGCAGCAGCGGCAGATGGTGCAGGAGGCGGTGGAGCGCTGGTGGTGGCCGTCGCTGATGATGTTCGGCCCGCCGGACGCCGATTCGCCCAACACCGCGCAGTCGATGGCCTGGAAGGTCAAGCGGCACACCAACGACGAACTGCGGCAGCGCTTTGTCGACATGTCCGTGCCGCAGGCCGAGGCGCTCGGCGTGCGGTTCCCGGACCCGGACCTGCGCTGGAACGCCGAACGCGAGCACTACGACTTCGGCGCAGTCGACTGGGACGAGTTCAAGAACGTGTTGAAGGGCAACGGCCCGTGCAACGCGCAGCGGGTCGCGCACCGGCGCCGCGCGCACGAGGACGGCGCGTGGGTGCGTGAGGCTGCCGTGGCTCACGCGGCGAAGAAAGAGGTTTCGGCATGAAGCACGACTGGCCGCTGTACGAGGTGTTCGTGCGCGGCAAGCGCGGGCTGAACCACGTGCACGTCGGCTCGCTGCACGCCGCCGACCACGAGATGGCCCTGCACCACGCGCGAGATCTCTACACCCGGCGCAACGAGGGCGTGTCCATCTGGGTGGTCAAGGCGGAGGACATCACCGCGTCGTCGCCGGACGAGAAGGATCCGTTCTTCGCGCCCAGCGGGGACAAGGTCTACCGGCACCCGACGTTCTACGACATTCCCGACAACGTTCCGCACATGTAAAGGGTGTCGTGCTGTGTCTTTCGATAACGTCTACGAAGCCATCACCGAGGACAACGACGCGCGCTGGGCGTTCGGCAGCGGGTTCGAGGACCCGCTGTCCGGAGTGGACACGTCCGTACCGTCCGGAGTGGACGGTGCACGGCTGGCTGCCTACTGCCTGATGCTGGGGGACGACGCGCTGATCTTCTCGCACCGGCTGCAGGAGTGGGTCACCCACGCGCCGGAGCTGGAGGACGAGGTCGCGATCGCGAACGTCGGCCTCGACCTGCTCGGGCAGGCCCGGCTGCTGCTCGCCCGCGCAGGCAAGGCGGACGGCTCCGGCCGGACCGAGGACGAGCTGGCGTTCCTGCGCGGTGAGCAGGAGTTCCGCAACGTGCGCCTGGCCGAGCTGGGCGGCGGCCACTTCGGGCACCTGATAGCGCGGCTGTTCGTGTTCGCCACCTGGCGGCTGGCCTTGTTCCAGCGGCTCGAGTCCAGTGTGGACCCGGTGCTCTCGTCGATCGCGGTGAAAGGGGTCAAGGAGCTGACCTACCACCGCGACTACGCGGCGCAGTGGCTGGTCCGGCTCGGCGACGGCACGCCGTTGTCCCGCGAGCGCATGCAGGAGGGCCTGGACGAGGTCTGGCCGTACGTGGACGAGCTGTTCGCCATGCATCCGGACGAGCTGGTGGACGCCGCGACGCTGCGTCCGGAGTTCGATGCAGTGCTGGATCAGGCGTTTGCGGTGGCCACTGTGGACCGTCCGGAGCGCGGGCCGATCGCCGGCGTGTCCGGGCGGACCGGCCGCGACGGCGTGCACACCGAGCGGATGGGCTTCCTGCTCGCCGAGCTGCAGAGCGTGGCACGTGCGATGCCGGGGGCGAAATGGTGACCACCGAAGCGTTTCCTGCCACGGCCGCCAAGGTGGCCGCCACCGTGACCGATCCCGAGCTGCCGATGCTGACCCTGGCCGACCTCGGCGTGCTGCGTGAAGTGTCCGAAAAGGACGGCCGCGTCACGGTGGCGATCACGCCGACGTACACCGGTTGCCCGGCCATGGACACCATGCGGGACGACCTGGAGCACGCGCTGCGTGGCGCGGGCTACACCGAGATCGACATCCGTACCGTGCTGGAGCCGGCGTGGACGTCGGACTGGATCAGCGAGCACGGCCGGCGGAAGCTGGCCGAGGCCGGGATCGCGCCGCCGGGTGCCGCGCCGCGCCGGGCGGAGGGGCCGATCCCGTTGACCCTCGGCCCGTCCGTGCGCCGGGTGGCCTGCCCGCACTGCGGTTCGCCCGACACCGAGGAACAGTCCCGGTTCAGCGCCACGGCGTGCAAGGCGTTGCGGCGCTGCCGAAGCTGTCTCGAGCCGTTCGAACACGTCAAGGAGATCTGAGTGACCGCCACAGTTTCCCGGCGTACCGGCTTCCATCCGCTGCGGGTGGCCGCTGTCGAGCGGCTCTGCGACGACGCCGTGGCGGTCACCTTCGACGTGCCCGCCGAGCTGGCCGAGACCTACGCCTTCGCGGCCGGCCAGTCACTCACGCTGCGCCGGGTCGTCGACGGCCGCGACGAGCGCCGCTCGTACTCGATCTGCGCCGCGGCGGGGGAGCGGCCGCGAGTGGGCGTGCGGCTCGTCCCGGACGGGGTGTTCTCGAGCTGGCTGGTCAACGAGGTGCGGCCCGGCGACACCATCGACGTCGGCGCCCCCACCGGATCGTTCACCCCGGATCTCACCGCGGGCGGGCACCACGTGCTGATCGCCGCCGGCTCGGGCATCACGCCGGTGCTGTCCATCGCCGCTTCGCTGCTGGCGGCGCCGGACGCCACGGTCACGGTGCTGTACGGCAACCGCCGCACCGACACGGTGATGTTCGCCGATGAGCTGGCCGATCTGAAGGACCGCCACCCGGCCCGGCTGGAGCTGGTGCACGTGCTCTCCCGCGAACCCCGGGAGGCCGAGCTGTTCACCGGCCGGCTCGACACGGACAAGCTGGCGGCACTGTTCGGCTCGCTGATTCCGGTGGAGGACGTGGACCACTTCTGGCTGTGCGGCCCGTTCGGCATGGTCAGCGGCGCGCAGGAGCTGCTCGCCGGGCTCGGCGTGCCCGAGGACAAGGTGCACCAGGAACTGTTCTATGTGGACGAGGTCCCGCCGGAGCCGGTGAAGCACGTCGACCCGGCGGTGGCCGGTGCGTCCTCGGAAGTCACCCTGGTGCTGGACGGCCGCTCGACCACGATGAGCCTGCCGCGTGAATCGTCGGTGCTGGACGGCGCGCAGCGCTTCCGGCCCGACCTGCCGTTCGCCTGCAAGGGCGGGGTGTGTGGCACCTGCCGGGCGAAGGTCGTGGCGGGCGAGGTGGATCTGCGCCGCAACTTCGCGCTCGAGAAAGCCGAGGTGGCCGCCGGTTTCGTGCTGACCTGCCAGTCCTTCCCGGTCTCGGACCGGGTGACCGTCGACTACGACGCCTGAGGCTCCCTCACGGATTACGGCGGCGCCGCCTGCCGCGCGAGCCGATCGTGAGGTCCTCGCCGGTTTCCGGGGGTTCGGGGTTGTCCCGGGTCGTCTCGTCCAGGCCGAGCATTTCCGCGGCGCGTTCCTGCGACGAGGCGAACCGGCCGGTCGGCCGCTCGCGTCCCCGCCGCAGCGCGGACGGGCGCAGCCGGTGGTAGCCGCGCACGGCGACCGGGCGGCGGCTGCGAAGCTCGAAGCGCGCCAGCGGTTCCAGCTCGCCCGCGAGTGCGCGGTCGACCAGCACCGTGCCGGGGCGGGCGAGCGAGGTGAGCCGGGCGGCCACGTTCACCACCGAGCCGTACACGTCGCCGAACCGCGACAGCACCCGTCCGGACGCGAGGCCGGCACGGACCGCGGGGAGTTCGCCGGTACCGGTGCGCTCGGCGAGGGTGAGCGCGATTTCCCCGCCGTCGGCGGGAGAATCGGTCACGAACAGCACCTCGTCGCCGATCATCTTCACGACCCGGCCGTGGTGGTCGGCGATCACCTCGGCGGCCAGCGTCTCGAACGAGTCGAGCACCCGGCTCAGCTCCTCCTCGTCGACCTGCCGGGTCAGCCGGGTGTAGCCGACCATGTCGACGAAGCCGACGACCTGCGTGCGGGACTCGAGGTCCTCCTCCGCGTTCGCGAACGCGCGGCCGGCGTAGGCGGCCAGGTGCCGGCGCCAGACGTAACTCTGCACCCGCTCCAGTTCGGGCAGCAGCCCCTCCACGAGCCGGGTGACCTGCGGCTCGTTGCCCGCGAGGTCCGGATTCTCGGTGATCAGCTCCCACAGCATCCGGACCTGCCATTCGGCCAGCCGCGAAAGGTGCTGGCCGAGCGCGCGGGTGACCGCGACCTCGAGACCGGGTTCGACCAGCCCCGACTGCACGAGCTGGTCGGCCGTGCGCATCGCCTCGACGTCGGCGTCGGTGAACACCACCTCGTCGTCTTCGACGGTCGCGAACCCGAGCGCCCGCCACAGCCGGCGTGACCGTTCCTCGGGCACGCCGGCCAGCTTCGCCACGTCGAGGCGGGTGTAGCGGCGAGGGCCGCCCAGCAGCGCGCCTTCGAGGCGCTGCTGCAGATCGCGGCTGGATTCCGGCACGGCTCAGGTGGTGTGCACGATCAGCACGTCGACGCCGGATTTCCGGGCGACCTCGGCCGGTACGGAACCGAGGAGCCGCCCGGCGAGGGTGTTGAGCCCGCGGTTGCCGACCACGAGCAGATCGGCCGAACGCTCGCGGACCACCTTGCGCAACGCGTCCACCGGCTCACTCTCGAGCGCCAGCGTTTCGATGTTCGCGGCACCGGCCTTCGCCGCCCGGTCGCGGGCGCTCTGCAGGGTGTCCTCGGCGGGCGCCGACCCGACCACCTGGTAGGCCTCGTCGCCGAGTTCGTCCTGCGCCCGCTCGACGTCCTGACGGCTGGCGGGGTGGTAAGCGCACACGACGACCAGCGTCGCCGAGGCGTCGGCGGCGACCCCGGCCGCCCGATCCACCGCGGCGAACGACGAGTCGGACCCGTCCGTACCGACCACCACGGTCCGATAGACAGCCATCCACAACCTCCCGGAGCTCGGCTCAGACGGGCCGGCGCGGCCCCTTAGCGAGCGTAGGTTACTCGCCAGTCGGTTTCTCTGCCCAGCGTGGTCGCGGCGAGATTCCTGCCGGTCAGCCGGAGGGGAGCGTCAGCAGGCCGCGGTACCGGCTCGGGAGAACGTGACGTCCGGCTCGGCCTGCCCTCCCGAGACGGCTCGCAGCCCGGCAGCCGACGCGTCGAGCCCAGCCGCGGGAGTCCGGCCCGAAGAGCAGCCGGCCGGCTCCGGCGAACTCCAGCACCGGCAAGGGAAGTCTCGTAGAACAGCTCCCGCAGCTTCCTGCGGGTGACCCCGGCCGGATTCGATACAGCCCCTAGGACTGCGCCTTCGGCACGTCCGAAGCCCGGATCCGGACGGTCTTCTCGACGTCGGATTCCGGCGACGGCTTGCTCTGGTGACCGCGGTTCGGGCCGGACGGTCCGGGTTTGGTGCCCGGCTTGCCGTGCCCCGCGCCGGTGGGCTTGGCCGGGCCGGAGGCGCCTGCCTTGGCGGCGCCCTGGCCACCGGTGCCCGGCTTGGCCGAACCCGGTTTCCCGGGCCCGTCCGGTGCTTCGCCGGCGACCGCGGCCTTGATGTCGGCCGGGACCTCGGCGTCGGTTTCCCCGAGCACGTGGTGCGCTTCGGCCAGCACGGTACGGGCGGAGCGGACCTGCTCGGCGAGGCTGGAGCGGACCGAACGCAGTGCCTCGACGCGCTCGTTGGCCTGGGTGATCCGGCGGTTGGACTCGTCGGTCGCGGTGCGCACGCGGCGGCGGGACTCGTCGGCGGCCTCGGCCAGCCGGGCGTTCGCCTCGGTGATGGAGTCCTGCTTGCGCTTGTTGGCGTCCGCGACCGACTCGCGCTGGCGGCGCTCGATGTCGGCCTTCGCGGTCGTCTCCTCCTCCAGCACCTTCGCGCGGATCGCGGCCGCGTCCTCGGCGGCCTCGCGCACGCGGCGCTCGGCCTCGGACTTGCTGGCCGCCTCCTGCTCGGCCAGCACCCGCATCGCCTCCGCGCGGCGGGTGGCCATCGCGATCTCGAAGTCCTCCTCGACCTGCGTGCGGCGGGCCTCGGACTCACTGTCGAGCCGGCGGCGCTCGGCGTCGGCCTCGTCGGTGATCCGCTTCGCCTCGGCGCGGGCGTCCTCCAGCACCTTGCGGTGCTCGGCCTCCATCTCCTTGCGCCGCAGGTCGAGTTCGGTCAGCAGCTGCTCGTAGCGGGCCCGCATGGCGCTCGCGTCGGTCTCCGCCTTGGCCCGGATGTGCCCGGCCTCCGCCTCGGCACGCGCCCGCGTGTCGGCAGCCTCGTCCTGGGCCAGCCGCAACATCCGCTGCAGCCGCTCGGACAGGCCCTCGACGCTCGTCGGCGGCTGCGCCAGCCGGTCCACCTGGCCGCGCAGATCGGCGATCTCGCCGCGTGCGGTCTCCAGCTGCCGGGCCAGGTCGCCGGACTGGCCGATGGCGGCGTCCCGGTCGGCGGTGAGCATCTTCAGATCGCCGTCGAGCCGTTCCAGATGCTCGTCGACCTGTGCTCGGCTGTACCCGCGCTTCGCCACGTCGAAGCCGGCTCCCAGCGGCACCAGCTCCCGTTCCTCGCCAAGGCTCATGGCCCTACCGTAGTCGCTGCGGGGTCACGGACGGGTGAGCACCCACGGCCGTCCGGCCGCCCGTGCGCCGAGCGGCCGAACGCGGTAGGCCGATGGTCGCCGTTCAGGCGTCGCGGAAGGCGTTGATCGCGTCAACGTGCTTCGCGCGCAGCTGTCCGTCGCGGACGCCGAGGCCTTCCTCCGGCGCCAGCGCGAGCACGCCGACCTTGCCCTGGTGCGCATTGCGGTGCACGTCCAGCGCGGCCTGCCCGGTCTCCTCGAGCGGATAGGTCCTCGACAGCGTCGGATGGATCAGGCCCTTGGCGATCAGCCGGTTGGCCTCCCACGACTCGCGGTAGTTCGCGAAGTGCGAGCCGATGATCCGCTTCAGGTTCATCCACAGGTACCGGTTGTCGTACTGGTGCAGGTAGCCCGAAGTGGACGCGCAGGTGACGATCGTGCCGCCCTTGCGCGCGGCGTACACCGAGGCCCCGAACGTCTCCCTGCCCGGATGCTCGAACACGATGTCCGGATCGTCGCCGCCGGTCAGCTCGCGGATCTTCGCGCCGAACCGCTGCCATTCACGGGAATCCTGCTCGTGGTCGTCCTTCCAGAACCGGTAGCCCTCCGCGGTGCGGTCGATGATCAGCTCGGCACCCATTTTCCGGCAGATCGCGGCCTTCTCCGGACTGGACACCACGCACACCGGGATCGCTCCGCCGTTCAGCGCGTACTGCGTGGCGTACGAGCCGAGCCCGCCGGAGGCACCCCAGATCAGCACGACGTCGCCCTGTTTGAGGTCGGCCCCGTTGCGGGAGACGAGCTGGCGGTAGGCGGTGGAGTTGACCAGCCCGGGAGAGGCGGCCTCCTCCCACGTCAGGTGGGTGGGTTTCGGCATCAGCTGGTTGGCCTTCACGAGCGCGATCTCGGCCAGCCCGCCGAAGTTCGTCTCGAAGCCCCAGATCCGCTGCTCGGTGTCGAGCATCGTGTCGTTGTGCCCGTCCGGGCCCTCCAGCTCCACGTTGAGGCAGTGCGCCACCACCTCGTCGCCGGGTTTCCAGTTGTGCACGCCGGCGCCGGTGCGCAGCACCACGCCGGACAGGTCCGAGCCGACCACGTGATACGGCAGGTCGTGCCGCTTCGCCAGCGGCGAGAGCCTGCCGTACTTTTCGAGGAACTTGAACGTGGGGATCGGCTCGAAGATCGACGTCCACACGGTGTTGTAGTTGATCGCGCTCGCCATCACCGCGACCAGCGCCTCGCCCGGACCGAGCTCGGGCACCGGGACCTCGTCCACGTGCAGGGAACGGCGCGGGTCCTTGTCCTGGCTGGACAGGCCCTCGAACATGCCGACGTCCTCGGCGTGCACGGTCACCCCGCGGTAACTCTCCGGTACCGGCAGCCCGGCGAGTGCGTCGAGGTCGTCGTTCAGGATCGCCTGCCGGATTTCGTCGAGCTGCGTCATCGGAACCTCCAACGGGTCGGGCGCGGCGGGACGGCGGAAACTACTCGCCAGTAACCGAAGGGACCCCACTGTACGAGACAGCAGCCCCGGACACGACCCGAAGTGTGACGCACGAATCTTGACCGCCTGGCCAGTCAAGGCGCACTCTGGACTCAGGAAAACTTCCTGAGCAGCCGTTTCCCGGCTGTTCGTTCCGGTGGAGGTGAGCACGAATGAGTGAAGTCTCGACGCGCGCCTGGACGCGGCCCTACGACTGGGCCGAGGTCGTCATCGGGGTGGTCGCCGCTCTTTCACCCCTTTGGCTGAGCACGACCACGTCCGCGGTGTGGACGATGGTGGTCCTCGGTGCGCTGATCGCGATCGACGGCCTGGTGTCGCTCGCGGCTCCGCGGGCGGTCTACGGCGAGGGCATCCAGATCGTCCTCGGCGCGCTGCTGTTCATCGCGCCGTGGGTGATGGGGTACACCGAGCTGAACGGGGCGTCGTGGACGTCCTGGGTGGCCGGTGCGCTGACGATCATCGCCGGTGCGGCCGCGATGCCGGAGGCCAGTGCCGCGCACCGGGTGGCCGGGCAGCACTGACCGGCCGGAGCCCCGTTCGGGGCAGGTGAAGGAAGGTCGACGATGACCGAGGACTCGGCGAAGGAACGCATCCTGCGTGCGGCGGAGGAGCTGTTCGCCGAGTCCGGCTTCGAGGCCACCCCCACTTCCCGCATCGCGGAGCGGGCGAAGGTGCCCAAAGGACTGGTCCACTACTACTTCCGCCGCAAGTCCGATCTGCTGGCCGCGCTCGTGGACCGGCTGCCGGACGAACGGATCGAACCGGCCGCGGTGGTCGTCCCCGGGGATCTCGCGGGGACGCTCCGCCGGCTGGTGGGCGAGCTGGACCGCCGCTTCACCGGTTCGCTCGGGCTGTCCCACCTGCTGTGGCGGGAGGCCGACACGCACCACGTGGTGCGGGACGCGCTGGCCGAGCGGTTCCAGCAGCTGGTCCGGCTGGTCCGCTCGGTGCTCGTGGCGGCGAGCACGGAGCATCGCCTCGCCGCGGCCGATCTCGACCACGCTTCGGGTCTGCTCGCCCGTGCGGTCAGCCACCGGCACGCCACGGCGCGGCATTCCGGCGACGACCGTCCGGCGGATTTCGACGGCGAGCTGACTTTCGTGGCGAACGCCTTGTCCGCGCGCCCGCCCGCCCAACCGCCCTCGTGAGTGCGCACGCCGGTTCTGTGCACTCACGAGGCGTCAGCGGGTGCCGGCCGGCTCCACCAGTTCCACGAGGACGCCGCCGGCGTCCTTGGGGTGCACGAAGTTGACCCGGCTGTCCGAGGTGCCGCGCTTGGCCTCGGGGAAAAGAAGCCGCAGACCCTGTGCCCGCAGCGCCTCGGCGGCGGCGTCCACATCGGACACTCGGAAGGCCAGCTGCTGCAGACCGGGACCGCTGCGGCCGAGGAACTTCGCGATCGTCGAGTCCTTCCGCAGCGGGGCGAGCAGCTGGATCATCGTCTCGGTGGCCGCGGTGCCCGGCGCCCGCAGCATCGCCTCGCGTACGCCCTGCTCCTCGTTCACCTCCTCGTGCGCGACCTCGAGGCCGAAGTGCTCCCGCTGGAACGCGATCGCGGCGTCCAGATCGGGCACCGCGATACCGACGTGGTCGATCGCGGTCACGAAGGGCTTGAGCACGGATGCGGTGGGCTCGGCGTTCATACCGGGACACAATAGGCGCGCCGACCCGGTGCGGAACCCCACGTGCGCCCCCTCACACTGGCTCCATCAAGAAGCGCCGGGCCCCGGTGGCGCCGGTATCGTGGCAGGACACCCAGTGCGCCGATGCTTTGGAGGACGTCGTGTCCGGTTCCGTGATCCTGGGCGCTGCCCGTACTCCGATCGGGCGGCTGCTCGGTTCGCTGAAGGACTTCTCGGGAGCCCAGCTGGGCGGAGTCGCGATCAAGGCCGCGCTGGAGCGCGCCGGCGTCGCCCCGGAAGCAGTGCAGTACACGATCATGGGCCAGGTGCTCACCGCGGGCGCGGGCCAGATCCCGGCGCGCCAGGCCGCGGTCGCCGCGGGCATCCCGATGGACGTACCGGCGCTGACCATCAACAAGGTGTGCCTTTCCGGCCTCGACGCGATCGCGCTGGCCGACCAGCTGATCCGGGCGGGCGAGTTCGACCTGGTCGTCGCGGGCGGCCAGGAGTCGATGACGCAGGCACCGCACCTGCTGCCGAAGTCCCGTGCCGGCTTCAAGTACGGCGACACCGCGCTCGTGGACCACATGGCCTACGACGGGTTGTTCTGTGCGTTCGACCAGGTCGCCATGGGTGCGTCCACGGAGAAGTACAACTCGCGGTACGGCCTCACCCGCGAGCAGCAGGACGAGTTCTCCGCGCGGTCGCACCAGCGGGCCGCGGCCGCGATCGAGGCCGGATTCTTCAAGGAGGAGATCGCGCCGGTCACGATCCCGCAGCGCAAGGGTGACCCGGTCGTGTTCGACACCGACGAGGGCGTGCGCGCGGACACCACCGCGAGCGGTCTCGGCAAGCTGCGCCCGGCGTTCGCCTCGGACGGCACGATCACCGCGGGCTCGGCCTCGCAGATCTCCGACGGTGCGGCGGCGGTCATCGTGGCCAGCCCGGAGAAGGCGGCCGAGCTGGGCATCACGCCGCTGGCGGAGATCGGCGCGCACGGCGTGGTCGCCGGTCCGGACGCCAGCCTGCACGAGCAGCCGTCCAACGCGATCCGCGCCGCGCTGGCCAAGGCGAAGCTGGACCCGTCGGCGCTGGACCTGGTGGAGATCAACGAGGCGTTCGCCGCGGTCGGCGTGGTGTCCAGTGAGAAGCTGGGCCTGGACGTGGCGAAGGTGAACGTGAACGGCGGCGCCATCGCGCTCGGCCACCCGATCGGCGCCTCCGGTGCGCGGCTGGCCGTGCACCTGGTGCACGAGCTGCGCCGCCGTGGTGGCGGACTCGGCGCGGCCGCGCTGTGCGGTGGCGGCGGCCAGGGCGACGCCCTGCTGCTGCGGGTCCCGTCGGCGTGATCCTTGCCTGCGCCTGATCTCGGCGAACTGGTCGGCCGCGCGCGCGAAGGTCAGCCGCGCGCGGTCGCCAGACTGCTCTCACTCGTCGAGGATTCCTCACCGCGGGTGGCCGAGATCGCCCGCGCGCTCACCCCGTACACCGGCCGGGCTCGCGTCGTCGGCTTGACCGGGCCACCCGGGGTCGGCAAGTCGACATCCACCTCGGCGCTGCTCACGGCCTTGCGTGCCGAAGGGCTGCGTGCCGGGGTGCTGGCGATCGATCCGTCGTCGCCGTTCTCCGGCGGGGCGTTGCTGGGGGATCGGATCCGGATGACCGAGCACGCCACCGATCCGGGCGTGTTCATCCGCTCGATGGCCACCCGCGGGCATCTCGGCGGACTGTCCTGGGCCACGCCGCAGGCGGTACGGGTGCTCGATGCCGCCGGCTTCGACGTGGTACTGATCGAGACTGTCGGGGTTGGACAGTCCGAAGTGGACGTCGTCCGGCTCGCGGACACCACGGTGGTGCTGCTGGCGCCGGGAATGGGCGACGGTGTCCAGGCGGCGAAGGCGGGCGTGCTGGAGATCGCCGACGTGTTCGTGGTCAACAAGGCCGACCGCGAAGGCGCCGAAGCGACCGTGCACGATCTCAAGCAGATGATCTCGCTGGCTCGCCGCGAGCTGCGTGGCCCGAGCTGGCGGCAGCCGATCGTCCGCACCGTCGCGGCGAAGGGGGAAGGTGCCGGCGAAGTCGTGGAAGCCTTGCGGGCACACCACGAATGGCTCACCGAGCACGGTGAGCTGGCCCGTCGCCGCGCGGCCAGGGCCCGTGCGGAGGTCGCGGCGATCGCGTTGCGGCGGCTGCACGCCGAGCTGGCCGACCTGCACCACGGCACCCGGCTGGCGGAGCTCGCGGACCAGGTCGTGGCCCGCGAGCTGGACCCGTTCGCCGCCGCCGACCTCCTGGTCAGCGACCTGAAACGCTGAACCTCGTCAGTTCTGGTGCTGGGCGGCTTGGTAGAGCGGTTCGGTGACGGCCCGGCTGAACTGCGGGCCGGTCAGATACCGCGTGCAGCCGTCGGTTTCGCCGCTCTCACAAGGGGTTCCGGAGGCGGAGAAGAACCCGGCGTGCGTGTTGTCGCCCACGACGGTGCCCAGTCCGGTGTCCGGGTCGAAGTGACGCAGCCGAGGACCGCCACTGGAGCCGCCGCCCATCACGCACGCGGTACCCCACTGGTCGGGTGAGTCCGGATAGTCCGGCGTTCCGGTCCAGTGCCGAGCCTGCCCGGTGCAGTAGGCGAGCCGTTCGCCGGTGTACTCCGGCAGCCCTTCGCGTGCCGGATCGGAGGACGCGCGCGGGTAGCCGAACTGGGCCACGTCGGCGTCTCCGGGCAGGTCGAAGCCGATCCGCTGCGCCGCACCGACGGCGTCCTGCACGCTCTTCCCGTCGGCATTCTTGCCCAGCACCGCGAACGCCTGGTCGTAGGTGTCGAACTTCTCCGCGTTCTGCTGGTCGTTCTCCAGCCACGTCGCGTCGGCCACGCCGTAACGCACAGCGAACTTCCCGTAGGGCGCCTGCCCGTCGTGGTAGCCGGGCACGAACATGAGGTGCGCGTTCCACGCGTTGTTCTCGCCGATCAGGTCGGTGTTGTTGACGCAGTGGCCGGCGGTCACGATCGTGCTGTGGTTCGCGCTGTCGACCACCGTCGCCGTGCAGCTGGCGTCTTCGCCGTGGTCGGTGTAGAAGAGCCTGCCGACGGTTTCGGGCACGGCGTTCGCGGTCGTCCACGGCGCGCCGTCGGCCGCGCTCTTCGGCGGATTGTCCGAGGACGGCTGCGTCAGCGCCGCGATCCGCTCGGGCGTCCAGTAGTCGAACACGGCCTGTTCGTCCGCCGCCGAGGTGGCCAGCGGCTGCACGAGCGGGCCGTCCGCGGCGGGGGCGAACGCGATCCCGGTGGCGAGCGCGGCCAGTCCGGGCAGGAGACGAAGGATCATGCCCGCACGCTAGGCCGCGAGTGTCAGGGACCGGTCAGGAATCGAGGAGAAGCAGACTTTTTTCGGGTGGAGCGCGTCCTATACTGCGAGCTTCGGCGGATGGGGGAGGAACCGGATGAAGCGACTACTCGGGATCGTGCTGGCCGCCCTCGTGTCGGGCATCGTGCTCACGACCGGCGTCGCGGCCGCGGATCCGGCGCCGCCGGCCACCGGTGGACCGTGCGAGTACACCGAAACCCCGGACAACCGGCCGCGCGTCCGGTGCCGTTGCCGCCGGATCCTCGGCACACGCCCGATCGCGGCCAGGTCGGCGTCGCCGTGTTCACCAACCAGGGCACGCTGCCGCTGCGGCTCGACCGGGCCGAGGCGCCGTGCACCGTGCAGAGCTTCCTGCACCTGGCGGGCCACGGCTTCTTCACCCACACCACCTGCCACCGGCTCACGTCCTATCCGACGCTGAAGGTGCTGCAGTGCGGCGACCCGACCGCCACCGGCGAGGGCGGGCCCGGCTATCGCTTCCGCGACGAACTGCCCACGACGTTGCCGCCCGCCCCGTCGGACCCGACCGGCGAGCGCCGGATCTACTCCCGCGGTCTGCTCGCCATGGCCAACGCGGGCCCGGACACCAACGGGTCGCAGTTGGCTTGGTAGTGGCGCCTGCATCACGTAGGCGGCGTCTCTGGGGCAGGTCCATTGACCAAGCGGGAGGAGGGCACTGGGCGAGCCGGCTTGGTGCCGCATGGACCTCGGTCCGCCGACCTGTTCCGTTTGTGTGAGGAACCGGATCCGGTGCGTTAGCATCCGACCGGTTGATCTCGCCGCTATCGGGGTGGCGAGGTGATCGGAACGAGGGGGCTTACGAGCCATGGGCGAACAACAGCCGGAACAACCCAAGATCGAGCTGCCGCCAGTGCCGCCGATTCAGGTCGACGGGTACGGTCCGGGCGGGGGTTACAAGTTCGACGCGGACCAGATCGACGGGGTCATCAAGCAGTGGGAAGACATGCTCGTCGATCTCCAGAATGACCGGGACCACGCGCACAACATCGCTTACGTGAAGGCGCCGGGCGACGAGGTAGCCAGCCACACCTTCATCAACAACGGTGCCGGGCCGTCGGGGCAGTCGTTGTTGGCGCAGCATCAGGCGATGGTTGACTACACGGTGAACTTCATCAGGGCGTTGAGGGCTGCGAAAAACAAGATCACGGTCGAGGAGCAGAAGGCCGCCGACGACGCCAACGCGGCTGGTAAGGGTCAAGGAGTCTGAGTGGTCAGGAAAATGTCTCGCGTCGCTGCCGTGTTCGTGCCGGTTGCGGCTTCGGTGCTGCTCGTCGGGTGTAGCGGTAGCGGTTCTGATGGTTCCACCGGCGGCAGCACCTCGGCGGCGCCGTCGTCGGCGGGTGGTGACTCGTCGCTCAAGGTACCGGCGCCGTTGCCTGCGGACGGGCTGATCGACAACCCGTGCTCGGCGATCAGCGCCGCCCAGTTGACGGAGATCGGGCTGCTCACCGACGGCAAGGTGAGCGCAGACACGCCCAAGCTGTGCCGGTGGACATCCTCGTCCATCGATTTGAACTCGATCAGCTTGTCTGCGGTATCGCAGAACAAGGGCGGCATCGGTGACATCTACGCCCAGAAAGCGCAGTCTGCCTACTTCGAGCCGGTCACGTTGAGCGGATACCCGGGTGTTTTCGCCAGCACCGACGACGGGCGCCCCTCCGGGGTGTGCCAGCTGTGGGCCGGCGTCACGGACCAGCTGGCCGTCTCCATCATCACCAGCATCAACAGCGGGCCGAACAAGACGGACCCCTGTCCGATCGCGCAGAAGGTCGGCAACGCCCTGGTCACGCACCTGAAGGGCGCCGCGTAGCCACCACGACGCTTCGGTGATCGAGAAGCCAGCGGGGCGTCGCTCACCCCTGAGGGTGGTTTGGAACCCGGCAGCCGCACCGGTATCGGGTGCGGTGCGGCGGCCGGGGGTCTATTCGTCGCGGCCGTGCTGTTCGTCGTCGCCGGTCTCGGCGTTGCCGTCCAGCTCAACGGTGCCGTCGTCGCTGATGCACTTGCCCATCACCGGCCACCCCATCCCGGCAGGCAGAGGGGGCAGGCTGAGGTGCCCGGACCGAGCTTGCCCGGCAACACGATCTCGCTGCGGGGATGGCGGTCCGGATAGGTCGCGTCTTCACCACACCACGGCACCGGCCACTGCACGGCCGGGTCGGCAAGCTCGCGCTTGCGGTAGGCGTGGATCCGGCCCTCGTAGGCGAACAGCCGGAGCGCGTAGTCGGTAGAGCGGTGACTGAACCGGGCCACCTCATCGGCCGGTAGCTCGCCGGTGATCCGTAAGCCCATGTGCACCCTCCTCACCGGCTTCGTGGCAATGTGTTACTGCCGTGAGGCTATGAGTGGTTGTTACGCTGGAGGGACACCGAAGGGACACCGGCCAACGGCAGGGGGCATCACGGATGCACGCGCCTGACCTTCCCGGCGACAGCGTTGCCGACCGGCTGAAGGCTGCCCGGAAGCTGAAGGGCGTGACGCAGCTCCAGCTTGCGCAGCGGGCGAACTTCTCCGCTTCCTTGGTCAAGAAGGTGGAGCAGGGTTCCAAGCCGCCGAGCGCGGCGTTCGTCGCCGGCGCGGCGCGCGTGCTCGGGATCAGGGTCGCCACGCTCTACGGCACCAGGACCAGTGAGGTTCTGGACGAGCCGAGCCGGGAATCCGCCGGGGTAGCCGAGCTGCGTAGCGCTCTCGACGCCTACGACGACCCGCGCCCCGAGGGCAACCCGCTCACGCTCGACGCCATCACGGCTCGCCTCGCGGTGATCTCGGAGAAAGCGCAGGCGTTGCGGAACGCGGACATGCTCGCCGAGCTGCCGAACCTGCTGCACCACCTGTACGTCCTGGTCGGACAGCCGGGTCGTGCGGGTGAACTGGCCCGTGCCGCGCTGCACGACGCCTACCGCATGTCCGCCACCGCGGCCGGGCAGTTCCGGCAAGCCGACATCGCGGCGATCGCCTCCGAGCGCCATATTCAGCTCGCGCCCGCCACCGGGGACCCGCTCCGCGTGGCGATCAGCGCGTACCACCGCAGCACCCGCTGCCTGCAGCACGGCGACTACCGCAACGGTCTACGGCTGCTCGACCGAGCGCGCCAGCACGTCGCGGACGGGCCGGATGATCGGGCCGTGGCGATCCAGCTCGACCTGCGCTCTGCTGTCCTCGCCGCACGCGCGGGAGACACGACCGAGGCTGACGGCTATCTGTCCGAGGCGCGCGCATTCTCCGAGGAGTTCGCGCCCCCGGCCGCGCCGTACTACAACGTGGACGCCAGCTCGACGAACATCGTGGTGCACTGGTGCGCGGCCCCGGTCGAGAACTACAACGGCGCCGAGGCTGTCCGGCGCGCCTCGACCGTGACCGTGGTCGACCCCCGGCGCCCGGAACGCGTCGGCCACCACCACATCGACATGGCCCGAGCGTGGATGCTGCACGGCGATCGCGGCCGGACCTTGGACGAGCTGAACGCCGCGCGCCGGGTCGCACCGAATGTCACGCGCCACCATCCCTCGGTCGCCGAGACCGTGCACGCGCTGGCTATGTCCGAACGCCGCACCACCGACTCTCTGGCTGGGTTCGCGCAGTGGGCGGGCATCCAGCTCTGAGCGCGAGAAAGCCCCGGCCACAACGAAAGTTACCGGGGCTGTGCTGGCTACCAGGCGAGGGTCAGTACGACCATTCCCAGCCGTGCGCACTCGGGTCGAAAAGACCGGGCCGTCAGTCAGCTGGAGCGTTCCGCTCTTCGAGGCCGTGGCAATCACGATCTGGCCGGTGTAGGTGCGGTTCGGGGCGTAGGCCGAGGGCAGCTGCTTCGGGGACATGATGCAGGTGTCGGTCTCGGCCTGGTTCGTGACACCGTCCGCGTCGGTCGTAGAGAACGCGTACGGGTTGATCAGGCCGGGCAGGACGCCGAACGTACCCATACCGTTGGCGTCAACTTTGTCGACGCCCGTCTTCACCGTCACGTCCATCAGCACCGTGTGTGTACCCGAAGCGCGCGATGCGTACGCGTCGCACATCGGATCGACGGTGATCTTCGTGATTCAGAAGTCAACCGCCGTACTCCCGTCGTTGTTGCTGATTCCTGCGCGCTCGCCGACCTTCTTCGTGATGTAACCCGATGCTGGCGCCGAGCTGCTGGACGACGCTACCGACGACGGGGCCACGCTGGCTGGTGCTGCTGCATCCGCGGCTTTGGTCGCGGTAGTTGCTGGTTCGTTGCCGCAGGCCGTCAGGCCGAGAGCGACGACAGCCGCAGCGATGGGAAGCGCAATACGCTCGATCATGGTGGTGTCCCTCGGTGTGATGTGCTCGGAAGTCGTGGATGGGCGCCTGTCCGTTACGGCTGTCATGCGAACCTCACCCGGCAGGCCACGGTGTTGGTGTCCTCGAGCGGAGCCTGCTCGGTGCTCGCGATCCGCTTGTCGTCGTAGAAGATCGCGCAGCCCACCGAGTCGTCACCGATCGGTCCGGTCACTTACACGGCCGGGTTCAGCTGCTCGACCTGGTTCGCGGTGTGGAAGTGTGCCGAGTCCTCGCCGGATTCCGGCAAGGCGAACGGGCCGGTGTCGCCGAAGACCTCGCCCTTGACGCGGAGCTGCGCACGCTCGACCACGTCGCGGCCGGTGGCATCGAGCCGGACGCGGACACCCCGCCCGGCACGCCGCCGGTCGACGGGAAACCGGTGCGTACCACGGACCTGGGGCTCGTCCTTCCGCTGTGCCTGTGGTGCGCCCGCTGACTGGACCACCTTTCCCGCACTTCACTGGACCAGGCGGATGGTCCAGTACGCATTAGCGTGGCCGGTATGACGAAGCGAATCGCTCTTGCCCAGGGTGGGCTCTACCGCGCCATGGCCGCATTGCAGGCCGAAGTGGGGAAGGCCGCGGCCGATGCCGGGCTGGACGCGCGGCTGACCGAGCTGGTGAAGATGCGGGCCTCCCAGCTCAACGGCTGCGCGTTCTGCCTCGACATGCACGCGGCGGAGGCCGTCGCGGCGGGGGAGTCGCCGCGACGGCTGTACGTGCTCGAAGGCTGGCGTGAGACCGCGTTGTTCACCGAGCAGGAGCGGGCCGCGCTCGCCTACACCGAAGCGATGACGGTGATATCCGAACACAAGGACGTCCCCGAGGACGTGTACGCCGAGGCGACGCGGGTGTTCACCGAGGACCAGTACCGGGCGCTGGCGTGGTCGGTCGTGGCGATCAATTCGTGGAACCGCCTCATGGTGACCAGTCACGCGCCGCTGCCGGAGCGTGTGGCGTGAGCGCGGAGGCGCTGCGGGCGCTGCACGTACCGGGGAAGCCTCTGGTGCTCCCGAACGTCTGGGACGCGGACACCGCGCGGCTCGTGGAAGCGGCCGGATTCCCGGTGGTGGCAACGAGTTCCGCGGCAGTCGCGGCCGGGCTCGGGCAGCCGGACGGGGAAGGCGCTCCGGTGGCCGAGATGTTCGGCGCGGCCGAGCGGATCGTGCGGGCGGTTTCGGTACCGGTGACCGTGGACGCGGAGGCCGGCTACGGGCTGCCTCCGGCCGAAGTGGCCACGCGGCTGCTCGCGCTCGGCGCGGTGGGCTGCAACTTCGAGGACACCGACCATGCCGGCGGCGGCCGTCGTCCGGTCGCCGAGCAGGCGGACCGGATCGCCGGACTCCGCCGCGGGGCCGGTGACGGCCTGGTGATCAACGCCAGGGTCGACGTGTTCCTCGGCGCGGAGGACGAGAACGCGGTACTGGCCGAAGCGGTGGAGCGCGGACGGGCGTACCTGGCAGCAGGCGCGGACTGCGTGTATCCGATCCTGGTGCGCTCGCCAGAGGTGCTGGGTGAGTTCGTCCGCCGGGTCGGCGGGCCGGTCAACGCGGCACCACTGCCCGGCGGCCCCGGCCTCGCCGAGCTGGCGGAGCTGGGGGTCGCCCGGATCTCGCTGGGCACCGGGCTGTGGCGGCACGTACGCGGACTGCTCGACGCCGCGCTCGACGACATCGCCGCGGGAAAGCTGCCGTACTGACCTCGTGAGTGTCGGGTCCGGTGAGAACCGGACCCGACACTCACGAAGGGGTCAGTGCTGTACGGCCTTTTCGGCACCGGCTCCGGTGAGCGCGCGGACCTCCATCTCGGCGTACTTCGCCGAATCGCGTTCCTTCGACAGGACCGTGCCCAGCCAGCCGAGGAAGAACGCGACCGGGATCGACACCAGTCCGGGATTGTCCAGCGGGAACCAGTGGAAGTCGACGCCCTGCAGCATCGACGTGCTCTTCCCGGTCTTGGGGTCGATCGGCTTCCCGGACACCGCGGGTGAGAACACGATCAGCACGATGGTTACGATCAGCCCGCCGTAGATGCTCCACAGCGCGCCCTGGGTGTTGAACCGCTTCCAGAACAGCGAGTACAGGATCGTCGGCAGGTTCGCCGAGGCGGCCACCGCGAACGCCAGCGCCACCAGGAACGCCACGTTCTGGCCGTTGGCGAGGATGCCACCGAGGATCGCGACGATCCCGATCACCACCGCGGTGATCCGGGCGACCCGGACCTCCGAGCCCGCGACCGCCTTGCCCTTCTTCACCACGTTCGCGTACACGTCATGGGCGAACGACGCGGACGCGGTGATGGTCAGGCCGGCCACCACGGCGAGGATGGTGGCGAACGCGATCGCCGAGATCAGCCCGAGCAGGATGGGGCCGCCGAGGTTCAGCGCGAGCAACGGCGCGGCCGAGTTCACGCCGCCGGGGGCGGCCTTGATGTCGTCCGGGCCGACCAGCGCGCCCGCGCCGTAGCCGAGCACCAGCGTGAACAGGTAGAACACGCCGATCAGCACGATCGCCCACACCACCGAACGGCGGGCGTCCCGGGCGGTCGGCACGGTGTAGAAGCGCATCAGCACGTGCGGCAGGCCCGCGGTGCCGAGCACCAGCGCGATCCCGAGGGAGAAGAAGTCCAGTTTGGACGTTCCGGTCGCGCCGTACTGCTTGCCCGGTCCGAGCAGGGCTTCTCCGGCGTTACCCGCCCGGTCCACCGCACCCTGCAGCAGCGAGGAGAAGTTGAAGCCGTACTTGCCGAGCACCCACAGCGTCATCGCGAGCGCGCCGATGATGAGCAGCGCGGCCTTGATGATCTGCACCCAGGTGGTGCCCTTCATGCCGCCGATGAGCACGTAGGCGATCATGATCACGCCGACCACCGCGATCACCACGGACTGCGCGGCGCCGCCCTCGATGCCCAGCAGCAGCGCGACCAGTCCGCCCGCGCCGGCCATCTGGGCCAGCAGGTAGAAGAACGACACCACGAGCGTGGAGATCGCCGCGGCGGCCCGCACCGGACGTTGTTTCATCCGGAACGCGAGCACGTCGCCCATGGTGAACTTGCCGGTGTTGCGCAGCAGTTCCGCCACCAGCAGCAGCGCGACCAGCCAGGCCACCAGGAATCCGATGGAGTAGAGGAATCCGTCGTAGCCGTAGACCGCGATGGCACCGGCGATGCCGAGGAACGACGCGGCCGACAGGTAGTCCCCGGAGATCGCGATCCCGTTCTGCGGGCCGGTGAACGCGCGTCCGGCGGCGTAGTAGTCGGACGCCGTCTTGGTGTTGCGGCTCGCGCGGAACACGATCACCAGCGTGATCAGCACGAAGACCGCGAAGATGCCGATGTTCAGCGCCGGGTTGCTGCCCTCGACGCCCGCGGCGAGCGTGCTCATACCGGCTCCTTCGGCTGTTCAGGGTGCTCGATGTCGTCGCGGATGCGTTCGGCGAGCGGGTCGAGTTTCCGGTTGGCATAGCGCACGTAGAGCGCGGTGATGACGAACGTGGATACGAACTGCAGCAGCCCGAAGAGCAGGCCGACGGTGAAGTTCCCGGCGAGCTTGGTGCTCATGAAGCCGTGCGCGTAGTCGGCCAGCAGCACATAGAGCAGGTACCAGGCGAGGAACAGCACGGCCATCGGGAACACGAACCGGCGCAGCCGTGCGCGCAGCTGGCGGAACTCGGCGCTTTCGTGCACCTGCTCCCAGTCCGGGTCCGGCGGGTGGTCGTCGGTCATGGGCATCTCCCTCGCGACGCTGCGACTGTGGTCCGCGCCACAGTAGGGAGGTGGCCGGCGCAGCGGAACGGCTCAGCGATGCAAACGCCGGGCGACACGACGAACGGTCGACGAACGGTAGGCGGGTGCCGACGAATGGGGTGGCTCCGGGCCGTGCGCGCGTTCGTCGAGGTGCAGGCGGAGCATGGCGGCCCCGGCCCAGGACGGCGGACGGCCCCGCAGCGAGACCAGTGCCATCACGCCGAACGCCAGGGGCACCGACCAGGGTGCCGGTTGCGACACCAAGATCGCCACCCAGCCGTGCAGCGGCGGTCCGGCCAGCGCGAGCAGGATCGAGCCGGACGACGCGACCAGCCCGGTGAGCACCCCGGCGATCGCGCCCGCGGCGGTCAGCCGCGGCCACCAGATGCCGAGCACCAGCAGCGGGCAGAAGGTCGAAGCGGCAACCGTGAACCCCCAGGTGACGAGGATTCCGGCGTCGATCCGCGCGGTCGGCAGCGCGAGCAGCACCATGGCGGCCGCGGCGAACACCACGGTCACCCGCAGCCGGCGCAGGCCGCCGGGCATCAGGTCGTAGGCCAGCGCCCCGGACATCACCAGCAGCAAACCCAGCGAGGTGGCGAGGAACGCGGCGAACGCGCCCGCGGTGAGCAGCGCGGTGAACAGCTGCCCGGCCCAGCCGTGGTCGACCTGCACCGGGAGGGCGACCACGACGGTGTCGGTTTCGCCGGAGAGGTACAGCTCCGGAACGAGGACCCGGCCGAGCACCCCGTAGACGCCGGGGAAGAGGTAGAAGACGCCGAGCAGCGCCACCGTGATCGCCGCGGTCCGGCGGGCGGCCCGGCCGTCCGGGCTGGTGTGGAAGCGCATCAGCACGTGCGGCAATCCCATGGTGCCGAGCACCGTCGCGATCAGCACCGCCCACGTGCCCAGCAGCGGGTTTCCCTGGTCGGATTCCAGCAGCGGACGCTGCCAGTCCGGCCCGCCCAGCGGCGTTTCCCCGCTCACCGCGGGGACTTGCGCTCCCTCGGCGAAGACCATCCGGTCGCCCTCGTGCACCGGCAGCTCGCCGGGCGGCAGCGTGCGCGGAGTGCCTTGGACGAGGACGGTGGTGGGTTCGCGCAGCGTCAGCGTGACGTCGTGCTCGAACCGCACTGCCGTCTCGTGCGTGAAGTGGGTGAACTCCACCGGTTTCAGGCTCGCGTCGCGGTCCGCTGCGCTCACGTGCAGGACCAGCCACAGCGCGGGAACGAGGAACAGCAGCAGTTTCAGGAAGAACTGGAAGGCCTGCACGTACGTCGCGGCCCGCATCCCGCCCAGCGCGAGCGTGACGCTGACCGCGGTGCCGGCGATGACCACGCCGACCCAGTACGGCGTGCCGCCGACCGCGGTGAGCACGAGACCGGCCGTGCGGAACTGCGGAACCACGTAGATGGTCCCGATCACGAGCACCACCACGGCCGCGAGCCGGCGCAGCGCGGGGGAGGCCAGCCGTGCCTCGGCGAAGTCCGGGACGGTCAGCGCGCCGGAGCGCCGCATGGGCGCGGCGACGAGCACGAGCATCGCGATGTACCCGGCGGTGAAACCGACCGGGTACCAGAGTGCGCCGACGCCGTCCTTGACCATCAGCCCGGCCACACCCAGGAACGACGCCGCGGACAGGTACTCCCCGGACACCGCCGCGGAGTTCACCAGCGGCGAGATCCGCCGGGACGCGACGAGGAAATCCGAGGTGCTGCGCATGGCGGCCACCCCGCGTACGCCGATCAGCAGCGTGATCAGCACGACGGGAGCCACAGCCAGCGCGATGTCCACTCAGCCGGCCTTCCCTGCGGTCACGAGTCGTCCTCGGCCTTCTCCGCGCGCCGCAACTGCCACCAGGCGAGCCCGGCCATCACCGGATAGGCCAGCACCGCGATCATCAACCAGGACAAGGGAATGCCCCACACCCGCACCGAGTCCAGCGCCGGGGCCACGGCGAACACCACCGGCAACCCGAGCACCAGCACGAACATTGCCACCAGCGCCGGAATCCCGCGCCGCCGCTGCACCCGGTAGAGCACCGCGGCGCGTTCGGCCTCGGAGGCACGCAGCCGCGGCATCCGCCAGCGCCCGCGGGCTTGGCGGCGTGACCGGGCGAGGCGGGTCTGCGGACTGGTGACGGCGACGCGTTTGGTGCGGCTCATTGCGGCGGTCCGAGCTGTCCGCGTTGGGCCGCTTCCAGCAGCCGGTCCCGCAGGTCGCGGGCGTGGCGACGGCTGATGGGGACGTCGCCGGCCTCGGTGTGCGCGAGCAGGCCGCCGGTGGTGTCGCTGCGAAGCTCCAGCACCGCGGCCACAGCCAGCAGGTAGCCGCGGTGCACGCGGGTGAAGCCGGTGCCTTCCCAGTACTCCTCGAGGCGTGAGATCGGCATCCGCACCGGATGTACACCGCCGCGCGTGTGCAGGCGGACGTAGTCGCCGTGCGCCTCGGCGAACAGCACATCGTCGCGGCGGACGTAACGGGTGCGGCCGCCGGAGTCGACCGGCAGCGCGGCCATCGCGTCCGGTCCCGGCCCCGGCCGGTCGCTCGGCACCAGCCGGGCCACCTTCGCGAGCGCGGCCGCCAGCCGTTCCGTGCGCACGGGTTTGAGCAGGTAGTCGACCGCACCGATGCCGTACGCGGCCACGGCGTGCCCGTCGTGCGCGGTGACGAAAACGATCACCGGCGGCTCCGACAGCTTCGCCAGCAGTGAGGCCAGCTCCAGCCCGTCGAGGCCGGGCATCGAGATGTCCAGGAACACCGCGTCGAACCGGTCCGCCTGCAACAGTTTCAGCGCCTTCACCGCGTCACCGGCACCGACCACTTCGCCGACTTCCGGCGCCTCGGTCAGCATCCGGCACAGCTCGTCCAGCGCGGGCGGCAGATCGTCGACCGCCAGCACCCGCAGCCCGCTCACGGCAGCACCCCCGGCTGGAACCGCGGCACCCGCACCACCACGCGGGTACCGGCGCCGACCTCGGTTTCCACGGTCAACCCGTACCAGGCGCCGTAGACATTGCGCAATCGTCTGTCCACATTGGCCATTCCGAGGCCGCTTTCGGTGGTGTGCCCGGCGAGAATGTCCGCGGCGCGTTTCGGCGCCATGCCCACCCCGTCGTCCTCCACGGTGATCACGCAGTCGTTTCCTTCCGCCTGCCCGTGCACCTGGACCAGCCCGGTCCCGGAGCGTGGCTCGATCCCGTGCCGGATCGCGTTCTCCACCAGCGGTTCGAGCACCAGATACGGTACGGCCACCGCGAGCACCTCCGGCGCGACCCGCACCTGCACCTTCAGCCGCTCCCCGAGCACCGCCCGCTGCAACGCCAGATACGTCTCCACCGCACGGAATTCCTCGGCGACCACGGTGTACTCGCCGTGGCGCGCGAGGCTGTAGCGGGTGTAGTCGGCGAAGTCGAGCATCAGCTCGCGCGCGCGGTCCGGCTCCGAACGGACCAGCGAGGCGATCACGGTCAGCGCGTTGTAGACGAAATGCGGGGACATCTCCGCGCGCAACGCCCGCAGCTCGGCCTGCGCGGCCTGGTCTGCCGAGGCCTCCAGCCTGCCCCGTTCGAGCGCCTGCACGACGAGGTCCGCGGCCTGGCGAAGCACCTCACCCCGCTCGCCGAGCAGGACCAGCGCACCGGCCAGCTCGTCATGGACGTGCAGCGGCACCGCGGCCAGCCCGCCGCGGGCGGCCGGTTCCTCGCTGTGCAGCACCTCGTCCAGGACGTGCGCGACCGCTTCGTCCGCGGCGGGACGGCCGGACCAGGCCAGCGAGCCGGACAGATCGCTGATCCCCAGGCCGGGCACGCCGAACAGCCGCCGCAGCGCGTGCGCGGCCCGCCGGACGCGGGTGCCGGACAGGCCGTCCATCAGGTCGTCGGTGATCCGCCGGGCCGAGGCGAGCACGCCGGCGGGGGCGCGCCACGGCGCACGCTCGGGCATCGGCGTCCTCCCCTCGGCTAAGGGCTGGGGGAGTGGAATATACCGCCTGGCGAAGCTTGTCCGTTGCGGGCGCAGCTGGCGGCCGGACACGCCGAAGGGGGCCTTCCGGGTGGAAAGCCCCCTTCGGGTGACTCAGGACGTCAGCAGCTCTGCTTGTAGAAGTACTTCGAGTTGGCGTCCATGTCGTCCTTGGTGATCGCGTGCAGTTCGGCACCGAGCTGCCGCTGCACCGGCTTGCCCTCCAGCGCGGCGACCGCCTGGTCCACGCCCTTGGTGCCGATCTGCGCCGGGTCCTGCGCGATCAGCGCCTGGTACTCGCCCTTGCGCAGACCGTCCACTTCGGACGGGCTGGCGTCGAAGCCGACCAGGTTGACCTTGCCGATCTTCCCGCCGTTGCGCAGGCCGGTCGCCGCGCCCTCACCGGTGTTGAGGTTGGTCGCGAAGATGCCCACCAGGTCCGGCGTGGAGGCCAGCGCCGCGGTCACCTTCGACGCGGCCTGGTCCGGTTCGTTCTGGGTGAACTGGATGCCCACGGACTTGAGGTTCGGGTGCTTCTTCAGCTCGTCCTCGAAGCCCTTGGCCCGCGCCGCGGTCGTGGACGTCCCCGCGATCGTGTCGAGGATCAGCACCGACCCCTTGCCACTGCCCACGAGCTTCGCCAGCGTCTGCGCGGCCAGCTTGCCGCCCTCGGTGTTGTCCGAGGAGATCGACGACTCGGCGACGCTCGTGTCCTTCAGCGTCGTGTCCACCTCGATGATCTTCGAACCGCGGTTCTTCACCTGCTGGATCGGCGCGAGCATCGCCTGGTCGTCGGTCGGCGTGACGAGCAGCGCGGCGGGCGGGTTCGAGCCCATCGCGTTGACGATCGTGGTCTGCATGGCCGCGTCGAACTTCTGCGGCGCCTGCGTGGTCAGCTCGTAGCCGAGCTTCTTGGCCTCCGCCTGCGCACCGCACTGCATGGAAATGTAGAACGGCTCGGCCTGCACACCCGGCACCAGCACCAGCTTCTTGCTGTTGGCCGTGTCCCCCGAATCCCCGGACCCGCTCTGGCCCACCTGTCCGGAACCACACGCGGCCACCAGCGCGGCCGAGGTCGCCAGCGTGCCGGCGACCAGGAAGGTCTTGCTCAGTTTCATGGTCAGTACCTCTTTGTACTCGGGGGTCAGCGGGAGTTGCGCCGGCGACGGCGGCGCTGGTCGAACCACACGGCCGCGATCAGCACCGCGCCGACCGCGATCATCTGCCAGAAGTCCTGCACGTGAGTGATGTTGAAGCCCTTCTTCAGCACCGCCGGGATGAACACGCCGATCACCGTGCCCAGCATCGAGCCGACGCCGCCGAAGAGGCTCGTACCGCCCATCACCGTGGCGGAGATGGCGTTGAGGTTGTCGTTGGTGTGCGCCGAAATCGTGGTCGAGGCGTAGTACGCCAGCGACAGGAACCCGGCGATCCCGGCGAGGAACCCGGTGAGCAGGTACACCTTGAGCAGGTGCGCGGTCACGCCGATACCGGAGCGGCGCGCGGCTTCGGCGTTCGAACCCACCGCGTAGGTGTAGCGGCCGAACCGCGTGGTGTGCAGCAGCCACGCGCCGATCAGGGTGATCACCACGGCCACGAGCACCAGGTTCGGCACACCGCCGAGCGAAGTGCCGTAGCCGAGGGTCTTGTTCAGCTCGGTGGGCACGCTGCGCACGTCGGACCCGCCATTGAGCAGGTACGAGGCGCCGAGCGCGGCACCCATCGTTCCGAGCGTGACGATCAGCGGCGGGATCTTGGCCACTGCGATGAGGAACCCGTTGATCAGGCCCCAGATCGTGCCCGCGATGACCGCCGAGATCAGCCCGACGACGATCACCCCCCAGCCGGCGCCCGAGGCGTCCCCGCCGCTGAGTGCCTCCATGATCTTCCCGCCGACCATGCCGGCGAAGATCAGCACCGAGCCCACCGACAGGTCGATGCCCGAGGTGATGATCACGAACGTCATGCCGACCGAGAGCACCAGCAGCACCGAGGTCTCGATCAGCAGCGTCTGGAAGGTGAACAGGGTGGCGAACTCGGCGGGCGCGATCGCGGTGAACACGATGATCAGCGCGATCAGCACCAGCGCGATCCAGAACGTGTTCGCCCCGATCAGCCGCTTGCCCAGCGGGCGCTTGCCGATCCCACCGTCCACAGTGGTCTGAATATCCTTCGTGGGCGCACTCATGCGGCGTCCTCCTGTGTTGTGCGGGACACCCGCACCCGGTCGGTGGCATGAGCGGGCTGGCGCGAGTGTGTGCTCATACCCCCTCCTGAACCAGAGCGCCGGTCATCGCCGCCACGAGGTCCTCCAGCTTGGTGTCCGGACCGGAGAACCGGGCGACGCGCTTGCCCAGCCGCAGCACCTCGACGCGGTCGGACACCGACAGCACCTCCGGCATGTTGTGGCTGATCAGCACGACCGCGATCCCCTTGTCGCGCACCTTCTTGATCACGTCCAGCACGCGTTCGCGCTGCACCACACCGAGCGCCGCGGTCGGCTCGTCCATGAACACGACCTTCGAGGCCCACACCACCGACCGCGCCACCGCCACGCTCTGGCGCTGGCCGCCCGAGAGCGAGCCGATCGGCACGTCGGTGCTCTGCAGCGTCACGCCGAGACGCTGGAACTCCTCCACCGCCTGCCTGCGCATCTCCGGCTTGTCCAGCATGCCGAGCTTGCCCAGCAGCCCCTTGCGCGGAATCTCCCGCCCCAGGAACAGGTTCGCCGCCGGATCCAGCTCCGGAGCGACAGCCAGATCCTGGTACACCGTCTCGATGCCGAGCCTGCGCGCGGTCACCGGCGACTCCAGCGTCACCTCGGCGCCGTCGAGCAGGAGCTTGCCCGCGGTCGGCTGCTCCGCGCCGGACAGACACTTCACCAGGGTCGACTTGCCCGCACCGTTGTCGCCGATCAACGCGGTGACCTCGCCCGCACGGGCCTGGAAGGAGGCGCCGCGCAGCGCCTCCACCGAGCCGTAGTGCTTGGTCAGCTCCACGGCGTCCAGCAGTACCTCGCTCATCGCCTACCTCTCCTCGGGAGCCGGCGGGCGGCACCGGATCGCGGTGACCGTGCCGGACACCTCGGCCTGCCCCGCGGCGAACGGCACCGCATAGGTGTCGCCCTTCGCCAGCGGGAACTCCCCGCCACGCTCGGTGCGCAGCGTGCCCTCGCCCTCGAGGACCACCAGGATCGCGAACGACGGGTCGAGCGCGAACGCGCCGCCGGTGAGCTGGATCCGGTCCGCGCGGAAGAACTTGCCCGAACCGTCGGCCAGCAGGTTCACCGACTCCGCCCGGTCACCGGAGGTGTGCTTCACGATCGTCCCGAGACGCTCGGCGTCCCACCCGGAGGTGTCCAGCGTTTCGATCGCGGTGTCGAAGCCGATGCCGAGGTGGCCCTTCTCCGGCGAGGCCAGGAAGTCACGCCATTCCAGGGTGAGCGAGAAGTCCGTGGGCTGCTGCAGTTCCACCACGAACACGCCCTCGCCGATCGCGTGCGGCAGCCCGGCCGGGATGTACACCGCGTCGCCTGCCTGCACCGGGATGCTGTTCAGCGCGCCGATCATGCTCGGCGAGTCCTGTTCGCGGGTCCATTCGGCGACGGTCGCCTTGCTCTGGGTTTCCCGGAAACCCGGGTATACCCGGGGATCGTCGCCGTAGGTACCGACCACGATCCACGCCTCGGTCTTGCCGAAGTGCGAGTCGAAGTGCCGGCGCGCGAACTCGTCCGACGGGTGGAAGTGCACCGGCAGCCGCTGCCCGGCGTCGAGCAGCTTCACCAGCAGGCCGGTGGAGTCACCGAGCTTGGCGACGTGCTGCTCGCCCAACCAGGCCGCGGCATGGGCGCGGACCTCGTCCCGCAGCCAGACACCGCTGGGCAGCCGGGTGAGGCCGGTGGTCTCCTGGCCGAACATCGTGGTGACGGAGCCGACCCAGTCCTCGGGGCCGAACTTCGAATCGGAGCCGGACACGCCACGCAGCCGCGCGATCGCGTCACCACCGCGGTAGAACTGCGGTGGCTGGTTGGCCGGGAGCCGGATCGGCTCGAGGGGCTCGGTCACGGGGCGACCTCACCGGAACCGCGGGGAACGAGACGCACAGGAAGAATCACCTTTCTTGGCGGGGATTGCTCACCCTGGATCCGGGCGAACAGCAGTTCGGCCGCCGCGTGCCCGAGGGCGCTGACGTCGTGTGCGACCACGGTGACCGGCGGATCCAGCAGGTCCGCCAGCTCGAAGTCGTCGAAACTCACCAGCGCAGGGCGCTGCTCGGCGTGGGCGAGCGCGCGCAGCAGATGCACTGCCACGCGGTTGTTGCCGGCGATCACCGCGGTCGCGGCGTCCGGCCCGGACACCAGCGTGCGCACGGCGTGGCCGATGGTGTCCGGCGTCGGCGTGTGCATCGAGACGAGGCTCTCGTCGTAGGAGATCCCGTTGCGGACACAGCCTTCCCGGAAGCCGCGCAGGCGTTCGGCGGCGGTGAAGATGTCCGGGCTGTCGCCGAGGAAGGCGATCCTCCGGTGTCCCTGCCCGGCGAGGTGGGTGACCGCCTCGACGGTGCCGCCGATGTTGTCCACCAGCACTGTGTCGGCCACGATGTCGCCGGCCGGGCGGTCGAGGAACACCACCGGCGTGCCCGCGCGCATCTCCGGCACCAGGTACCCGTGCTGCAGACCGGCCGGAACGACCAGGATGCCGTCCACCCGCCGCGCGCAGAACTCCAGCGCCAGCTCCCGCTCCCGGTCGGAGTTCTCCTCCGAGGACCCGGTGAGCACGTGCCTGCCGAACGAGGTGGCGATGCGCTCGACCGCGCGGTTCAGCTCCGAGTAGAACGGGTTGCCGACGTCCTCCACGATCAGCCCGATGGTGCCCGTGGTCGAACCGCGGCGCAGGTTGCGGGCACCGAGGTTGCGCCGGAAGCCGAGCTGCTCGATCGCGGCCACCACGCGCTCGGCGGTGTCCGGATGCACCGCGGGCTCGTCGTTGACCACCCGCGACACCGTCTTGATGCTGACGCCGGCCAGCCGGGCCACGTCGCTCATCGTGGCCCGCCGGCTTGCCGGGCGGGGGAGCCCATCGGCTTCCCGGCCGTGCGGAGACAACGTTGTCATAGTGTGCGGAATTGGACACCACGGCGGTATCCGCTGTCAATGCCCTGGTACCCGGCGCCCGGATTCAGCCTGCGAAAGTCGTGCGTCGGATGGCTGAACCCGTTGTCCGGAACGAGACAGGTACCGCTCGCACTCTTGACGGCCGTTCGCCCGGCCGCACAAGGTGACCGGCATCTGGAGGAGCGCGACAAGGTTGTCATCCATGCGGTGATCCGGTGGCCGGCGGCGGGTTCGCGCCGACAACTGGAGAGGCGATGGCGATGGCGCGAGCGCGCTGGCGAGCCGGACTGGTCCTACTGGCCACCGCGGTGGTGGCGGCGGTGGCGCCTGCCGCCCCGGCGGTGGCCGCGGGCACGACTGTCGGCAAGGCTGCGGACCCCGACCCGGCGAAGTGGGTGAACCCGTTCATCGGCACCCGCCCCGGCGGTGAGGACCACGGCACCGGCGGTGGGGCCGGCAACACCTTCCCCGGCGCGGTGGCGCCGTTCGGCATGGTGCAGTGGAGCCCGGACACGCAGAAATCCCAGCCCGGCGGGTACTTCTACGACGACGACACGCTGACCGGCTTCAGTCTCACGCACCTTTCCGGCGCGGGCTGCACCACGTACCAGGACCTTCCGTTCATGCCCTACGTCGGCGAGGTCTCCACGTCACCGGCGACCGATCCGGGGCACTACACCTCGAAGTTCTCCCACGACAACGAGCACGCCACGGCCGGCGCGTACGACGTCACGCTGGACAGCGGCGCGAAGGTCGAGCTGAGCGCGACCCAGCGCACCGGCTCCGCGCGGCTGAGCTACCCGGCCGGCGCTGCCTCCACGCTGCTGGTCAACACGTCCGGTTCGATCAACGGAACGGACGACGCGTCGATCACCATCGGCAAGGACAGCATCAGCGGGTGGGCCAGCAGCGGCCGGTTCTGCGGCGCGAAGAACAGCTACCGGGTCTATTTCTCGGCGAAGTTCGACCAGCCCTTCGCCTCCGTCGGCACGTGGAAGAACGGCGCCGTCACGCCGGGCAAGACCGCGGAAAGCGGTGGTGCCAAGGCGAAGATCGCGCAGCCGAACGGGACCGAAGCCTCGCTGGCGCGCCCGGCGAAGGCCAAGACCCAGAACACCACCGTCAGCGGCCCTGGCAGCGGCGGATACGTCACCTTCCCGAACCTCAACGGCGCACAGGTCAACGTCCGGGTAGGACTGTCCTTTGTGTCCGAGGACGGCGCGAAGGCCAACCTCAAGGCCGAGAACAACGGCAAGAAGTCGTTCGACCAGGTCGCCGCGGCAGCCCGCGGAGCGTGGAACGAGCAGCTCGGCAAGATCGCGGTGACCGGTGGTCCGGACGCCGACCGCACGACGTTCTACTCCTCGCTCTACCACTCGCTGGTGCAGCCCAACGTGTTCTCCGATGTCGACGGCAGCTACCCCGGCTTCGACGGGCGCGTGCACAAGGCCGACAAGGGCCACGCCATGTACACGAACTTCTCCGGCTGGGACATCTACCGTTCGGAGATCCCGTTGCTGGCCACGATCGATCCGAAGCAGACCTCGGACATCGTGCGCTCGATGATGGCCTACGCCGAACAAGGTGGTTCGTGGGACCGCTGGACCGTGGCCAACGACTACACCGGCGTGATGAACGGCGATCCCTACCACATCATCGTCTCCAGCGCGTACGCCTTCGGCGCCCGTGATTTCGACGCGCGGAAGGCGTTGCTGCTGATGATCAAGGGTGCGACCCAGCCGACGCAGGGCTACACCGAGCGGCCGGGCCTTGCGGACTACCAGAAGCTGGGTTACGTGCCCGGCGCCGGTGCGGACACCCTGGAGTACAGCAGCGCCGACTTCGCCATCGCCGAATTCGCCAAGCGGCTCGGCGACGGCGCCACCTACACCACGTTCATGAAGCGGGCGCAGTACTGGCAGAACCTCTACAACCCGGGCACCGGACACCTGCAGCCGCGCAACGCGGACGGTTCGTTCTCCGGCACCTACGACCCGGCGAGCTCGCAGGGCTGGGTCGAGGGCAACGGCGCGCAGTACGACTGGATGGTGCCCTACAACCTCGGCGGGCTGGTGTCCGCGTTCGGCGGCAACGACGCCGTGCAGTCGCGGCTGGACGAGTTCTTCAGCAAGCTGAACGCGGGCACGCAGGAGCCGTACGCGTTCATGGGCAACGAGCCGAACTCCAACGCTCCGTTCGTCTACTCCTACGCCGGTGCTCCGGCGAAGACGCAGGCGATCGTGCACCGGTCGATGGACGAGCTGTACAACCCGCGTCCGGAAGGCCTGATCGGCAACGACGACCTCGGGCAGATGTCCTCCTGGTACGTCTGGTCCGCGCTCGGCATCTACCCGGAGATCCCGGGCCGCGCCGAGACGCTGCTGACCACGCCGCGGTTCGAGAGCGCCACGCTGAGCACCGGTGCGGGCAAGAAGATCACCATCAACGCACCCGGAACCGGTGACTACGTCGGCGGCCTGAAGGTCAACGGCACCGCGGCGACCAAGGCGTGGCTGCCCGAGGCGCTGATCTCGAACGGCGGCACGCTCGACTTCACCCGTTCCTCGGAGGCCACTCAGTGGGGCTCGGCGGCGGCCGACGTGCCGCCCTCGTTCCGCGAGCAGGAAAAGCCGAGTCTGTCCTTTGCGGACCCGGCGCGAGTGGTGACCCCGGCCGGTTCCACGGCGACCGCGACGGTCGGCGTGCAGGACCTGTCCGGCAAGGCGACGACCTGGTCCTACACCGGGGGCAGCGCGGACGGCGTCACGCTTTCCCCGCAGACCGGCGAGGTGGCTGTCCCGGCCTCGGGCAAGGCACAGGCCACGGTGAAGGTGACCGTGCCGGCCGGCACGTCCGACGGTCCGCGACGGATCCCGGTGACCTTCTCCGCGCCGGGCCTGCCGGACACCGAGGCCGTGCTCACCGTGCTGGTGGCGGAGCCGAACAGCTGGCTGGCCACTGTGGACAACGCGGGCATCTCGCCGGATTCCGATCCGTCGGCCGGCAACTTCGACGGCGGCGGCTGGAGCTACTCGGCGGACGCGTTGGCCGAGGCCGGCGCGAAGCCGGGTGGCACGGTGACCAGTGACGGCATCGACTTCACCTGGCCGTCCTATCCGGCCGGCGATCCGGACAACGTGGTGGCCGCCGGGCAGACGGTGAACGTGACCGGCTCCGGCAAGCTCGCGTTGCTCGGCTCGTCGAGCAACGGCAACGCGGAGGGCACGCTCACCGTCACCTACACCGACGGCAGCACGTCCACCGCCACCGTGGGCCTTTCCGACTGGACGCTCGGCGGAGGCGACGCAGAACCCGCGTACGGCAACAAGAGCGTACTGTCCACTTCGTACCGCAACTCCTCCGGCGGGGATCCGCAGGAGATCAGCACCGTCGTGTTCGCCACCACGCCGATCACGCTCGATGCAGGCAAGACCGTGGCGAGCGTGACGCTGCCGGACGACGTCGACGGCGGTGCGATGCACGTGTTCGCCCTCGGCCTCGGCTGACCCCATCCACACCGTGCAGGCCCCCTTGAGGAACCTCTCGAGGGGGCCTGCACGGACTCGACCCCTCGGAGAAGCTCGATGAGAAGCAGATCCCTGGCGGGCGCGGTCGCGCTCGCCGTCGCCGCGGCCGGGCTGACCCCGGTGGCCGCACAGGCCCGTCCTGCCGATCCGCTGGACTCGGTGAACACGTTCATCGGCACGCAGGACGAGGGCAACACCTTCCCCGGCGCCTCGGCACCGTTCGGCATGACCCAGGTCAGCCCGATCACCACGCACTACGCGGGCTACCTCTACACCGACACCGCGATCCGCGGCTTCGGCCACTTCTTCCTCTCCGGGGCAGGCTGCTGGGAGCAGGGCGGGCTCGTCTCGACCCTGCCGACCACCGGCGAGGTCGGCCCGGGCGCGGCGTTCGACACGACCAAGCCCGCGACGTTCGACCAGGCCGCCTACGCCGCGCCCTACACCCACGACGGCGAGGTCGGAAAACCCGGCTACTACAAGGTGCACCTGACCGGGTATGGCGGGGTCGACGTGGAGACGACCGCCAGTACGCGAGCCGGGGTGGAGCGGTACCGCTTCGACAAATCCGGCCCTGCCAACGTGTTCGTGAACGTCGGCCAAGCCGACGCGAAGGAACCGGTGACCGGCAGCAGCGTCCGGATCGTCGACGACCACACCATCGCCGGCACGGTCGAATCGCAGGCCTTCTGCGGGGGCAAGGCCTACACCACCTACTTCACCACGAAGTTCGACAAGCCGTTCGGCACCTACGGCACCTGGTCGCCTGACGGCGGTACGCCCGGGAGCCGTTCCTCCTCTGGTGGGGCCGGCCTGCGCGGTGCGTGGCTGACCTTCCCGGAGGGTGGCGAAGTCTCTGCCACCACGTCGATTTCCCAAGTGGACGCCCGTGGTGCGGACATCAACCTCGCCGCGTCCGGAAGGCTGCCCTTCGACCTGGTCAAGGCACAGGCCCAGCGCAGCTGGCGACATGAACTGTCCAGTGTGGACATATCGGGTGGCGCACCGGACGACCGGACGGTGTTCTACACCTCGCTCTACCACGCCTTCCTCCAGCCGCTGACCGCCAACGACGCGGACGGCCGGTACTTCGGCTTCGACAAGAAGATCCACCGGGCGATCGGCTGGACCTACTACGACTTCTTCTCGCTCTGGGACACCTACCGTTCGCAGAACCAGTTGCTCGCCCTGCTGAAACCGGACCGCGCGCGGGACATCGCGAAGAGCATCCTCGCCATCCACGACCAGGGCGGCTGGCTGCCGCGGTGGGCGTACGCGAGCCAGGAGACGAACACGATGTCCGGCGATCCGGTCACGCCGTTCCTGGTCGACCTCTGGCGTTTCGGTGCGCTGCGCGGTGATGAGGTGCGCGCTTACCAGGCGCTGCTGCAGAATTCCCGGGAGATCCCGCCGGAGTCCTCACCGTTCCAGGGGCGTTCGGGCAACGCGAGCTACCAGGCCGACGGATATGTGGCCTACGACCCGGACTTCCCGGTGAAGGGGCAGGACAGCGACCCGAGGCACGGCGCGTCCGCGACGCTCGAGTACGCACTGGCGGACTGTTCGCTGTCGGTGATGGCGTCCGCGCTGGGGCACAAGAAGGACGCGAAGGACCTGGCGGCCAAGGGCCGTACGTATTCCACGTTGTGGGACCCGTCGGTGAGCGACCGCGGGTTCAGCGGCTTCTTCCGGCCGAAGGTGGGCGGCGGTGACTGGTTCACCCCGGCCGACGGTCCGTACACGCCGCAGAGCCAGGACGGTTTCCAGGAGGGCACGGCCTGGCAGTACCAGTGGCTGGTGCAGCAGGACGTGCCAGGACTCGTGCAGCGGATGGGCGGCCCGGCCGGGACGGGCAAGCGGCTCGACGACTTCTTCGCCTACGACGACCTGGTCCGGGACCCGGCGGCGACGGTCCGCGACAAGTGGGTGATCGGCCCGTACGACTACGACAACCAGTACCGCTACAACCCCAACAACGAGCCCGATCTGCACGCGCCGTGGATGTACACGCTCGCCGGGCAGCCGTGGAAGACCTCCGCGGTGGTCCGGGCCGCGCACACGCTGTTCACCGACGCTCCGAACGGCGTGACCGGCAACGACGACCTCGGCACCATGTCCGCCTGGTACGTGTTCAGCGCGCTGGGCCTGTACCCGGCGGTGCCGGGCACCGGGAACTTCGTGCTCAACGCGCCGCGGTTCGCCAAGTCCGTGCTGCACCTGCCGGGCGGGCGTGACGTGACCATCAAGGCACCCGGTGCGGACGGTTCGAAGCTCCAGTACGTGTCCGGGCTCACCGTCGGCCACGGGCAGCCTTCGGACCGGACGTACGTGAGCGTGGAGCAATTGCGCCGCGGCACGACTCTCGGTTTCTCGCTGACGAGTGACGCGAAGAAGGCCACGTGGGGAACGTCACCCGCGTCCGTGCCGGCTTCGCCGTGTGCCGGTTAGTGCCCGGCTGAAAGCAGTTGGTGAGGGTTTCCTCCCGGATCGTGGGATCGGGGAGGAAACCCTCTTCCGTTTCGGGCGTTTCCGCGGATTTCCGCCGGTGGTTCAGACCAATCGCCGTCGCCGCCCGTGATGGTGGTCACCAGGCCCCGGTGTTCCGGTGAGCGCGCTCACGTCGCACACTGTTCTCATACGTCCGACAGTGCTGTTGAGGCCAAGCGGTTCCGTCCGCCTTGGACAGTGCGCCGGACGTCTTTTCGTGTGTGCAGGCAGCACGCACCGGGTGACGCACAGGAGGATGTCGTGTCCAGCAAGGCCGCTATCGTGTTCCGCGTGGCCGCAGTCGCCGAGGCCCTGTCCTGGCTCGGTTTGCTGATCGGGATGTTTCTCAAGTACGTCGTCGGCTCCACCGGCGAGGGCGGCGTTCCCGTCCTCGGCATGGTGCACGGCGTCGTCTTCGTCCTGTACGTGATCACCTCCCTGTCCGTGGCGAAGCCGCTCGGCTGGCGCCCGAAGACCCTGGTGCTCGCGCTGCTGGCCAGCATCCCGCCGCTGTTCACCTGGCTGTTCGAGAAGTGGGCGCTGCGCAACGGCCGGCTCGACGGCCCGCAACGGCTCACGCACGGCGGCGTCAGCCTCTTCGAGCGCGTGGCGGAGCCGGTGAACGCCTGACCCCCAGCACAGCTACAGCCGCAGCGGGCCCGCGCGAAGTCCTTTCGCGCGGGCCCGCCTGCATGCTGCCGGGACTATTCGGTGAAGTCGCCCGCGGACTTGCGGACCTTGGTGAGCAGGTCGGTCAGCTGCCCGACCTGCCGTTCGGTGAGGCCGGTGAGACCGAAGTCGATACCGGTCACCGCCGCGGTGGCCGATTCCCGGCGGCTGCGGCCGTCGTCGGTGATCTCCACCAGCGTGGTGCGCCGGTCGGTCGGATGCGGCACGCGCTTGACGAGACCGTCGCGTTCGAGCCGGTCGACTATGTTGGTGACACTGGTGGGGTGCAGCTGCAGCCGTTCACCCATCACCCGCATCGGCAGCCGTGCGTTGCGGGCGAAGGTGAGCAGCACGAGCGCCTCGTAGCGGGCGAAGGTGAGGCCGTGCGGCTTCAGCGCACCGTCGACCGCCGACTGGATGATCTGCTGTACGCGCATCACACCGGTGACCGCGGCCATGGTTCCGGCCGGGCCGATCCGGTCCTCCCAGAGCCCGGCCGCGCGGGCGATCGGGTCGAACGGCAGCGGACGGTTCATGACACGCGAAGCTACCAGCGGGTACCACGCACCGGGTGATCGCCCACCGCGTAATCCCTCCGGCGAAAGGACCTCAACCATGATCGTCGCCTTCAGCGTGACCCCGTCCGGCGCGGACTCCGACGGCGGGGTGAGCGAGGCCGTCGCCCGCGCCGTGCGGGTGGTGCGCGACAGCGGCCTGCCGAACTCGACCGACGCCATGTTCACCAACGTGGAAGGCGACTGGGACGAGGTGATGGACGTGGTGAAGCGGGCCGTCGAAGCCGCGGGGGAGGGCTCCTCGCGGATCGGGCTGGTGCTCAAGGCGGACATCCGCCCCGGGTACGAGGGCCAGCTGACCGTGAAAGTGGACCGGGTCGAGGCGCACCTGCGGGAGGAACGTCCGTGAAGACCCGTCCACGGCCGTAAGCCCTGCCGGTGAGGGGCACGTCACGGAAGCGGCGGCGTGAAGCTCACCGTCCACCGGCCCTTCGCGCTGGTCACGGCCAGCTGGTAGGTGAAGCGGGTGCCGGGTCCGCTGATCCCGGTCACCACCGCGGTGGCCGGGGCCCGCTCGTCCGGAGCGAGCCGCACGGTCAGGTCGCGCACCCGGTCGCCGGCGAGGACCCGGACGTAGTCGCCGGCCAGTTCGGCCGGATCGGCACCGGGCACGTCGAGCAGCCCGGCGAGCGCGTCCGCGTCGCGGCCGGAAAGTGCCGACGCGAGCTGGTCGCGCAGCTCGGGGGCGGACGGGGCGCCCGGGTCGTCCTCGTGCGCGACGAGGACCGTGACGGTCACGATCCACGCCACCGCCGCGCCGACGGCGGCCATCACCGTCACGTCGCGCCGGCTCGGCATCCGGTGCCTCCCGTGGTTGTCCCTGGGGCGTCCCGCGCAGAGCATGCCCCAGCGGGGCCGCCGGGCGCCAACGCGAAACGGCGGGCTCCTGCTGAACCGCACCGGCGCGACGTGCCAGGATGGAGGAGTGACGAACCCACGCGGATCTGCAGCGAACTCGGCGGCCCTGTCCGCCGCCATGTCCCGCGCGGTCGACCTGTCCGCGCTCAAGGCCCGGGCGGAGGCGCCGCCGAACCGTCCCGCGGCCCCGCCGGTGGACGGCGAACCGCCCGCCGGGGGTTCCGCGCCGCCGCCGGGCGCCGTGTTCGAGGTGACCGAGGAGACCTTCCAGGCCGACGTCGTCGAGCGGTCGCTGAACCAGCTCGTGATCGTGGACCTGTGGGCCGAATGGTGCGGCCCCTGCAAACAGTTGAGCCCGGTACTGGAGCGGCTGGCCGAGGAGGCAGGCGGCGCCTGGGTGCTCGCCAAGGTCGACGTGGACGCGAACCCGCGCATCGCGCAGCTGTTCGGCGCGCAGTCGATCCCCACCGTGGTGGCGATCGGCGCGGGCCAGCCGGTCGACGCGTTCTCCGGCGCACTGCCCGAACCGGAGATCCGCAAGTGGCTCGGCGCCCTGCTCGACGCCCTGCGTGACCGGCTGCCCGGCATCCAGGCCGCCGAGGAGGCCCGCGGCCCGGTGGAGGAGCCGGAGGACCCGCGCTTCACCGAGGCGGAGGAAGCCTTCGAGCAGGGTGATTTCGCCGCCGCCCAGGCCGCCTACGAGCGCATCCTGGACGCGGAGCCCGCCAACGAGCTGGCCAAGAGCGCGCTCGCGCAGGTGAAGTTCACCGCACGTGCCGAAGCGGCCGACCCGGATGCCCGGACGAAGGCCGACGCCGACCCGGCGGATCTGGACGCCCAGCTCGCCGCGGCGGACCTGGAGATCGCCGAGCAGGACCCGGAAGCCGCTTTCCGCCGCCTGATCGGCACGGTCCGCCGTACCACGGGCGAGGACCGCAACCGCGTACGCGAGCACCTGGTGGCCCTGTTCGACCTGTTCGACCCGGCCGACGAGCGGGTGGGCAAGGCCCGCCGGGAGCTGGCCAGCGCGCTGTTCTAGCCGGCCGCATCCAGCGCCGACGTACGGCGAAGGCCCTGTCCCCGGCCGAGGACAGGGCCTTCTCCGTACCCGTCAAGCGTATCGCTTCGAGCAGACCGAGGACCCCTCCAGATAGCCGCGGCGCAGGGCCTCGACCCGGTCGAAGCCGCTGTCCGGGCGATCGCCGCGGACGTCGGCCGACACCAGGCCGTCCGGCCGGAGCAGGTCGGCGATCGCTTCGTCCAGGTCTCCCGCGGACAGCCGAAGCCCGGACGTGCCCGGTTCGCCGGGACGGTTGGTGAACGCGGCCCACGCGCCGACCAGGCACGCCGTCCGGAGTCCCGCGTCGGCGTTGTCGATCGAGGCGCCCACGCCCTTCTGGATGCCGACCGCGTAGCGCGAGGCGATTTCCGAGAACGCCGCGAAGTCACCGAGCCCGGTGCCCTCGCGGCCGGCCTGTTCGGCCTCCTGGTCCACCGGCTGCGCCAGCGCCTCCAGCCGGTCGAGGTCGAGCCGCACGGTGTTGTCGTCCGGACAGTAGGAAGCGGGCGGCGTGCTCGGCCCGCCGCCCGGACAGGAGCCACTGCCGGGCGTGAACTGCGGCGCGGCCACTCCCGCGCCCCGGAACGCCTCGTCCAGGCTGCTCTTGAGCAGCTGCAGTGCCTGCTCGTCCAGCCGCGTGTCGCCCTTGCCGGTGTCCTGGCTGTCGAACGGCCGCTCGGTGAGCCGCGCGCGCACGTTCTCCGCGTTCATCCCGGCGCATTCCTTCGGGCCCTTGGCGAAGCCGGACTGGAACGCGAACGTGCGGTCGAAAGCGGTGCCGTGCGCCTGCCGGTCGGTCCCGCTCGTCCCGGCCTGGTCGCGGATGAAGAACATCGCGGCCAGCACCTGGTCGAGGCCCTCGGCGGTGGACACCTGGTAGTACTTGCTGTGGCCCGCGGCGACCCAGCGGAAGTAACCGCCCGCGAAGCAGTCCGCCTGCTGTTCCTTGACCACCGTCGGAGTGGCCTTGGTGATCCCGGCGCGGTCGCCGAGCCGGTACTGGATGGCGTGCCCGAACTCGTGCGCCAGCACTGTCACCACCGACATCGGCCCGAACCGCTGGCGCAGCATCGGCAGCAGCACGCCGCGGTCCCAGGCCACCGAATCGTCACTGGCGCAGTAGAACGCGTTCACCAGCTCCTCGACGCTGCCGCAGCCGGTCTTCTCGGTGTCGCTGCGGGCGTCGTAGGACAACAGCGACGTCACCGGCTTGAACTGCTGCCCGTCGAACTCCTCGGGAAGGGCGCCGGCCCAGTACGCCTGCACGTCGGCGATGGCCGCGGTGGCGAGCTGGTCGTCGGTACCACCGCCGGCGCCCCGCACCCGCAGGTCCGGCTCCGGCGCGTCCGGTTTGAGGCCGCTCTCGAAATGGGTCACCGGCAGCCCGGCCACGTTGCCCGCTCCCGGCCTCACCGGACCGGCGCTCGTTCCGCTGCACGCCGTGGTGCCGAGCAGCCCGGCCACCACGAGCACGGCGAGCGTGCGTCCCCCTCGGCTCATGTTCCCTCGCTCCATTCCCGAATACGGCATCCGGAGACTACCGAGCGTGCACGGCCGGGGTGCGCACAATGCCCGAAGTGGGGCACGAGCGCCGCGGGTCCTGGCCCGATATGGTCGCTGACCATGCGTGCAGTCCGCCGGTTCACCGTTCGCGCCAGCCTGCCCGAGCCGCTCGCCGGCCTCGGCGCGCTCGCCACCAATCTCCGCTGGACGTGGCATCCGCCGACGCGTGACCTGTTCGCCTCGATGGACGCCGAGCTGTTCAACCGGATCCGGGACCCGCTGCGGATGCTCACCGCGTTGCCGGCGGAGCGGCTCGAAGAGCTGGCCGTGGACGAGGATTTCCTGCAGCGCACCCACGAGGCCGCCGCCGGGCTGGAGCGTTACCTCACCGAACCGCGGTGGTACCAGCGGCGCAGCGACGAGGGCCTGCCCGAGGCGGTCGCGTACTTCTCCATGGAGTTCGGGGTGACCGAGGCGCTGCCGAACTACTCCGGCGGACTGGGCGTGCTCGCCGGCGACCACCTCAAGGCCGCCTCCGATCTGGGCGTGCCGATGGTCGGCGTCGGCCTGCTCTACCGGTCCGGCTACTTCCGCCAGGGCCTGTCCCTGGACGGCTGGCAGGTCGAGCACTATCCGGTGATCGACCCGAACGCCTTCCCACTGGAGCTGGTGACCGACCGGGGCCGCCCGGTGCTCGTGGAGGTCGCCATGCCGGGCGGGCGCGACCTGTCCGCGCAGATCTGGCGGGCCCGGGTCGGCCGGATCCCGTTGCTGTTGCTGGACACCGACATCGAGGCCAACGCCGAGGACCTGCGCCCGGTGACCGACCGGCTCTACGGCGGCGACGCCGACCACCGCATCCGGCAGGAGATCCTGGCCGGGATCGGCGGGTTCCGGGCGGTGCGGAAGTTCTGCGAGCTGACCGGGCATCCGCAGCCGAAGGTGTTCCACACCAACGAGGGGCACGCCGGGTTCCTCGGACTGGAGCGCGCGCGGGAGATCGTGCAGGCCGACGGGCTGGGTTTCGACGAGGCCCTGCCCGCGGTGCGCGCGGGCACGGTCTTCACCACGCACACGCCGGTGAGCGCGGGCATCGACCGGTTCCCGGTGGATCTCGTGCAGCGCTACTTCGCCGACGGCAGGCTTGTGCCGGATGTGGACGTGCGCCGCGTGCTCCAGCTCGGCGCGGAGGACAACCCCGGCCTGTTCAACATGGCGCACATGGGTTTGCGGCTGGCCCAGCGCGCCAACGGCGTCTCCGAACTGCACGGCCGGGTCACCCGCCGGATGTTCTCCCGGCTGTGGCCCGGATTCGACGACGACGAGGTGCCGATCTCGTCCATCACCAACGGCGTGCACGGGCCCACCTGGGTCGCGCGGGAGCTGAGCGCGCTGCTGGGCGGCAACCATGACGAGTTCGGCCACGAGGGCCGCGCGCCGGGCAGTTCGCTGCGGGACGGCGTCAGCGACGAGCAGCTGTGGGCGTTGCGCCGGGAACTGCGTGAGAAGCTCGTGGCCGAGGTCCGCCGCCGGGTGCGGGCCGCCTGGATGCAGCGCGGCGCCTCGGCGCTGGAACTCGGCTGGACCGACCGGGTCTTCGACCCCGACGTGCTCACCGTCGGATTCGCGCGCCGGGTTCCGACGTACAAGCGCCTGACGCTGATGCTGCGTGACCCGGAGCGGCTGCGCGCGCTGCTGCTGGACGACCGGCGGCCGATCCAGATCGTCGTCGGCGGCAAATCGCATCCGGCGGACGAGAATGGCAAGCAGCTCATCCAGCAGATCGTGCGGTTCGTCGACGATCCGGCGGTGCGCCACCGCATCGTGTTCCTGCCCGACTACGACATGTCCATGGCCCGCTACCTCTACCGGGGCTGCGACGTGTGGCTGAACAACCCGGTGCGGCCGCTGGAGGCGTGCGGCACGTCGGGGATGAAGTCGGCGCTCAACGGCGGGCTCAACCTGTCCATCCGGGACGGCTGGTGGGACGAGTGCTACGACGGTTCCAACGGCTGGGCCATCCCGAACGCGGACGGCATCACCGATCCGCTGCGCCGGGACGATCTGGAGGCCGCGGCGCTGTACGACCTGCTCGGCCAGCAGATCGCGCCGCTGTTCTACGACTCCGGGGAAGCCGGCGTGCCCACCGGATGGCTGTCCATGGTGTGGCACACGCTGGAAACGCTCGGCCCGCGCGTGCAGGCGTCCCGGATGGTGCGCGAGTACGTGGATTCGGGCTACCTGCCCGCCTCGCGGATGGTCGCCGAGGCCACCGGGGACGCCTACCGCGGCGCGCTGTCGCTGGCGGACTACCGGACCAAGCTCGAGGTCGCGTGGCCGCGCGTGCGCGTCTTCGACGCCGAACTCCGGTACGACCACACCGAACGTTTCGTGGTGGGCACCGAGGTGACCGTGCGCGCCCGGATCGACCTCGCCGGGCTGGATCCGTCCGAGGTGGATATCCAGGCCGTGGTCGGCCAGGTCGGCGACGGCGACGAGCTCACCGACACGGTCCTGGTCCCGATGCGGGACGACGGGATCGGCGCGTTCGCGGCGACGCTGCGGCTGCCGCGTGCCGGTTCGATCGGCTACACCGTGCGCGTGCTGCCGAAGCATCCGCTGCTGGCCAGCCCCGCCGAGCTCGCCCGCGTGGTGCACGCCTGAGCAGCGGTGCGCCCGGGTCCTCCCCGTGGGGGCTATGGAACGGCGGGAGTCCCGCCCGGCCGCACCGGCAGCCCCGCCGCCGCCCAGGCCCGGAAGCCGCCGGCCAGGTCGGTGGCTCCCGGCAGGCCGAGCCGCTGCAGATCGGCGGCCGCGAGGCTGGACGAGTAGCCCTCGTTGCACACCACGACGGCCACCGTGTCCTTGCTCACTCCCGGCAGCCGCCATTCGCTGTCCGGCGCGAGCCGCCATTCCAGGTGGATCCGCTCGACCACGACGGCGCCGGGGATCTCGCCCTCGGCCAGCCGGTTCGCGTACGGGCGGATGTCGACGATCAGCGCCCCCTCGGCCTGCAGCGCGGCGGTCCGCGCCGGGGACGCCCGGTCCAGCGTGGACCGGGCGTCGGCGAGGAGTGCGTCGATCGCGGTCATCAGTGGATTATCGCGGGCAGCGCCGGGATCTCGTTCGGCAGGTCGGCCAGCGTCCGGTACTCGCGGGTGGGCACGAGCGGCGGCGAGTACGCGTGCACGCTGGCGGCAGGCTGGTCGCCGATGCCGGTGACCTGGTGTGCCCGTCCGGCGCCGAATCCGATGCCCTGCCCGGCCACGTGCGTGCGGCGGCGCACCGGACCGCCCGGGTAGCGGTACTCCTCGCCGAGTTCGCCCTGCAGCACGGTGAACGAGCCGGCCGCGCCGCCGTGGTCGTGCGGTTTGGTGTGTTGGCCGGGCAGCCAGGACAGCAGCCAGAGCTCGACGCCGTCGGTCAGGGCCAGCCGTGCCCACCAGCGCCGGTCCTCGTCGAAGCGCAGGATGTCGCGCAGGCCGGAGGTCAGTTCGGTGGTCACGGTGCGGGTCAGGTCGGCCAGCTCCCGCGGCGTCCACAGCAGCCGTGCCGGATGCACCAGCTCGGACAGCAGCGGATCGGTCACCCGGGGGTGGATTTCGACGGACGTGGGCGTGATCGAAGTGGTCATGAGTGCTCCTGGTTCTCCGGGTACGGCTGGACACGGCAGCGCGCGGCACGCGGCACGCGGAGAAGATCAGCGTGCGTACCGCGCCCGCGTACACCCGCAGGAGGCGACGAGGAGCAGGTCGATCGCACGACGGCGCCAGAACGAACCCCGGCTGACGGGGCGGGCGGCGGACGTGGACTCGATCACGTTCCGCATGCTGCCACAGCGACGCCGTCCACGCCCGGATGTCCCATGCGCTGGACCGCCGCCACCGCACAAAGCCCGGGTGCACGCGTGCGCGCGAGAGCGGCCACAATGGGCTCGTGAGCGAGCCGACCCTGCCCAGTGACCCTGACGATCTGGTGGTGCGGATGGCCGGTGTCGGCGTCCGCCGTACCGGCAACGACCTCCTCGCGGACCTCGACTGGTCGGTCGAGCTGGACGAACGCTGGGTGGTGCTCGGGCCCAACGGCGCGGGCAAGACCACGCTGCTGCGGCTGGCCGCGGCCGAACTGCACCCCACCTCCGGCGAGGTCGACCTGCTCGGCGACCGGATCGGCCGGGTGAACATCTTCGACCTGCGCCCGCGCATCGGCTTCACCTCCGCGGCGATCGCCCAGCGCGTGCCGGGCGACGAGCAGGTCGCCGACGTGGTGGTGAGCGCCGGCTACGCGGTACTGGGCCGCTGGCGCGAGCGTTACGACCGGCTCGACCTGGACCGGGCGGCCGAGCTGCTGGGCACCCTCGGCATCGCGCACCTGGCCGAGCGCACCTTCGGCACGCTCAGCGAGGGGGAGCGCAAACGGGTGCTGATCGCCCGGTCGCTGATGACCGATCCGGAGCTGCTGCTGCTCGACGAGCCTGCGGCCGGTCTCGACCTCGGCGGACGGGAGGACCTGGTGGCCCGGCTGTCCACGCTCGCGATGGATCCGGACGCGCCGGCCACCGTGCTGGTCACCCACCACGTCGAGGAGATCCCGCCCGGCTTCACCCACGCGCTGCTGCTGCGCGAGGGCCGTGCGGTGGTGTCCGGCCTGGTGGACGACGTGATCACGAGCGAGAACCTGTCCAAGACCTTCGACCAGGACCTGGTGCTGCAGCGTTCGGGCGAGCGGTTCTTCGCCCGGCGCAGGTAGATTCGGCTGTACTGGCGGGTAACGTGCCGGCCGTCCGCCGGTGTCGTCGATGAGGAGGAAGCAGCGTGGGAGAGTTCGCACACCTGGAGGTCGAGGGCGGGATCGGCACGATCCGGCTGGACCGGCCGCCGGTCAACGCGCTGAACAACCAGGTACAGGCCGAGCTCGCCGAGGCCGCCCGCGAGGCGTCCGACCGTGACGACGTGCGCGCGGTCATCCTCTACGGCGGGGAGAAGACGTTCGCCGGCGGCGCCGACATCAAGGAGATGGCCGCCCGCAGCTACCCGGAGATCGCGAAGTTCGGCGCCGAGCTGACCGCCTCGCTGGCGCGGATCGCGAGCATCCCGAAGCCGGTCGTCGCCGCGATCACCGGCTACGCCCTCGGCGGCGGCCTGGAGCTGGCGCTCACCGCGGACTACCGCGTGGCCGGCGACAACGTGAAGGTCGGCCAGCCGGAGATCCAGCTCGGCATCATCCCCGGTGCCGGTGGCACGCAGCGGCTGTCGCGGCTGATCGGCCCGAGCAAGGCCAAGGACCTCATCTTCACCGGCCGGTTCGTGAAGGCCGAAGAGGCGCTGAAGCTGGGCATCGTGGACGAGGTCGTGGCGCCGGACGACGTGTACGCGGCCGCGCACAAGTGGGCCGCGCAGTTCGCGAACGGTCCGGCGATCGCGTTGCGTGCCGCGAAGACCGCCATCGATTCGGGCCTCGACGTGGACCTCGCCACCGGGCTGAAGATCGAGACCCAGCTGTTCACCGCCCTGTGGGCCACCGAAGACCAGCGCAACGGCATGCAGTCGTTCATCGACAACGGCCCCGGCAAGGCCACCTTCGAAGGGAAGTGACCGCCGTGTCCGATCCGGCGCCGCACCCGCACGCCACCGCCGACGAGGTCAAGGCCGCCTACGACGACCCGAAGCTGGCCAACGTCCTCTACCACGACTGGGAAGCCGGCACCTACGACCAGAAGTGGTCGATCTCCTACGACGAGCGCTGCATCTCCTACGCCACCGACGTGTTCACCGCGGTGGCCGGGGAGGACGGCCAGCCCTACTCACACGCGATGGAACTGGGCAGCGGCACCGGGTTCTTCCTGCTCAACCTGATGCAGGGCGGCGTCGCCAAGAAGGGCTCGGTCACCGACCTGTCACCGGGCATGGTCCAGGTCGCGTTGCGCAATGCCGAGGGGCTCGGCCTCGACGTCGACGGCCGGGTCGCCGATGCGGAGCGGATCCCGTACGACGACAACACTTTCGACCTCGTGGTCGGGCACGCGGTGCTGCACCACATCCCGGACGTGCGGCAGGCGTTCGGCGAGGTGCTGCGGGTGCTCAAGCCCGGCGGCCGGTTCGTGTTCGCCGGTGAGCCCACGAAGGTCGGCGACCGCTATGCCCGCAGGCTCGGCCAGCTCACCTGGTACCTGACCACGAACATCACCAAGCTGCCCGTGCTCAGCGGCTGGCGGCGCCCGCAGTCCGAACTGGACGAATCCTCGCGGGCGGCGGCGCTGGAGGCGGTGGTCGACATCCACACCTTCGATCCCTCGGAGCTGGAGGCCATGGCCCGCGGTGCCGGGGCGCAGGACGTGCACGCGGTCACCGAGGAGTTCTCCGCCGCGCTGGCCGGATGGCCGATCCGCACGTTCGAAGCCGCTGTACCGCAGGAAAAGCTGACTGTGCGCTGGCGGCTGTTCGCCTACCGGCTGTGGCTGCGGCTGTCCGCCGTGGACAAGAAGGTGCTGTCGAAGATGCTGCCGCGAGAGCTGTTCTACAACGTGATGATCACCGGCACCAAACGGCCCTCCTGAGTTGGCCTACGGTTTCACTCTCGACGACGTCGCCTTCCTGCGCTCCGCCGCGGGAAAGGCGGCGCTCGCCGCGTGCGCCGAGCTTCCGCTGACTGATTCTTCGCGGATCGCGGACGTGACGGCGATGCGCCGTGCGGTAGGGGATCGTGCCGCGGCGGTGCTGGAAACCGTCGCTTTGCGGCGGAAATCAGCTTCGAAGATCGCGGACGCGGAGGAGTGGCTGTTCACCGGCGACGCGCTCCAGCAGGCGAGCGCCACGCCGGTCGCCCGGCATCGCGCGGCGAGGCTGGCCGGCCTGGCGGTGCACGACGTCACCTGCTCGGTCGGAGCCGACCTGGTCGAGCTGTCGCGGGTCGCCCGGGTGGCGCTGGGGTCCGATGTGGACCCGGTCCGGCTGGAAATGGCGCGCCACAACGCTTCCGTAGCCTCGGTTTCCCCGGGAGTCGTGCAAGCGGATGCGTTGCGTCCGGTGTCGCGGGACGCCGCGGTCGTCGCCGACCCGGCCCGGCGCGACTCCGCGGGCCGCCGGGTGTGGCGGCCGTCGGATTTCCTGCCACCGCTGGACGAACTGGTCGAGGCATATCCCGGACGTGTCCTGTCGGTGAAGTGTGCGCCGGGAATGGATTTCTCCATCGCGCCGTGGGCCGACGAAGTCGAGCTGGTCTCGCTCGACGGCCAGGTCCGTGAAGCCTGCCTGTGGCGTGGCTTGTCTTCCGAAGTCACCCGGCGTGCCACAGTGCTGCGTTCGGACGGTACACATTGGACTCTTACGGATGCGGAGCCGGACGACCTCCCGGTGCGTTCGCCGGGGCAGTGGCTGGTGGACCCGGACGGCGCGGTGGTCCGGGCCGGTCTCGTCCGGCATTACGCCGCGCGGCACGGGTTGTGGCAGCTGGATGAGCGGATCGCCTACCTGACCGGGGACACGCCGCCGCCCGGCCGGGCCTTCCGGGTGCTGGAACAGTTGCCGTACCGGGAGAAGACGCTGGCCGCCGCGCTGCGGAAGCTCGACGTCGGCCGGCTCGAAATCCTGGTACGCGGTCTCGACGTGGACCCGGATGCGTTGCGTCGCAGACTGAAACCGCGCGGCTGCGGAGAGTCCACTGTGGTGCTGACGCGGATCGGCCGGGCACCGGTCGCGTTCGTGTGCCGGGCGGAACGGATCCCTTCGGGGGGTTTACCGGCGAACGCGCCCGGCGTAGGTTCTGCGGGTTCGCCGTAAACCAGCCAGAGGGGTTGCCGTGTCCCGTTTCTCCGCTCTCGTCAAGCTCGCCGCCGCGGCGGCCGTCGGCGCCACCGTGGCGGGCGGCGCGACCGCGCTCGCCGGATCGGACGACGTGACCGCCGCCCACGGCCGGGAACCGGCCAACATCGGCCAGGTGAAGAACGACGTCGAAGCTTACTACGGCGACTACCTCGACGCCTCGGGCAAACACCAGTACTCCGACACGAGCCGGTTCACCGCGGACACCAAGCGGGTGGTCGCCGACGCGAAGCGGAAGCTCACCCACCAGCTGGGCCGGGTGGACGACCCGGCGATCGTGCTCGACGTCGACGACACGTCCGAGGTGACCTACGGCTGGGAGGCCGACAACGACTTCGGCTTCGATCCGGTGAAGCAGCAGCAGGCGATCGACGACGGGACGTTCACCGCGAACAAACCGGTGCTGGAGCTGACGAACTGGGCCGCGCAGCACGGGGTGAAGGTCTACTTCCTCACCGGCCGCACCGAACCGCAGGGCCCGCAGTCGCTGAAGAACCTGGCGAACGAGGGCTACCCCACGCCGGCCGGCGCGTACTTCAAGCCGGCCACGACCGCGCCGGACTACCTGCCCTGCGGTCTGGACTGCGACACCGTGCAGTACAAGTCCGGAACCCGCGCCCACATCGAGTCGACCGGCGCGACGATCGTGCTCAACGTGGGTGACCAGTTCAGCGACCTCGAGGGCGGCCACGCGACGTACCCGGTGAAGTTGCCGAACCCGATGTACTACCTGCCCTGATCTCGGCGGCCGCCCGGGTCCCTCCGTCCACTTCGGACCCGGGCAGCGTTCGTCTCCGTCAGCCGCGGTACCCGGCGAAGATCTTCGCGAACTCGTAGGGCTGCTGGGAAATGTTGGTGCAGCGGTAAAGCGCGCCGGTGCAGGCGTTGGCGTCCCGTCCGCCTTCCCAGAACGACAGCATGCCCAGGTGCACGGTGCCGGCGAAGTCCACGAGCGCTGTCGCGTCCTTCTGGTAGAAGATCTCGTTCTGGGAGTCGTTCACGCCCAGCATCGGGGTGACACCCAGCTTCTTCCAGGCGTCCGCATCAGACAGTCCGAGCGTGGACTTGAGTTGCGCCTGAGTGGCCTTCGCCGCGGAGATCGCGTTGGCGCCCTGATCGCCGGCACCCTGGTAGTAGTCCATCGCCATCACGTTGACCAGGTCGAGGTTCACCCCCGCCGCCTTGGCCGCGTTCACGACCCCGAGCCCGTCGGAGGTCAGCCCGTCCGGCAGCACCGGCAGGGTCAGCGAGATCTTGAGCTCCGGATCGGTGTCCTGCACCAGTTTGAGTGCCTGCGAGCGCCGCTGGATCGAGGCGGTGTCGGCCACCGCCGCCCCCTCGATGTCGATGTCGATGTACTTGAGCCCGTAAGCCTCGACGACCGCCGTGTACTCGGCCGCGAGCGCCGAGACGTCCGTGCAGGCCTGGGCGAGCTCGATCCCGGAGGCGCCGCCGAAGGACACCTTGACGTCCCCGCCCGCGTCGCGGATCTTGGCGATCTCGTCGGCCTGCCACCCGGCGCGCGGGTCGTAGGCGTTGAACCAGCTGGCCTTGCACCCGGCCGAGGTGACGAATCCGAGAGTGAACCCCTTGACCCCGCCCTGCGCGGACATGCCGGACAGGACCGGCGTAGGCCAAGCCCCCATGTCGACGTAGGGCGCCACCACCACCGGCGCCCCTTCTGCCTCCGGCGCCACTGACGCTGCCACCCCATCCACCTCAGCCACGGGCGCTCTCTCCGCTGGAGCCGCCACTGGCCCCTGCGGCACTCCCTCCGCCGAGGCCGCCACCGTCCCCTGCGACACCACGCCTCCAGTCGAGGCGATCAGCAACCCACCCAGCACACCGACCATCATCCGAAAAGAAGTGATCTTCATCCGGAAACCTCCACAGCGCGAACGAGGAGAACGGGAGAACCTTGTCCAAGTGGTATAGACCAATATGACCGGAGAGGTCATCGTCCATTCGGATGCCAAACCGGTCAGCGTCCCGCTCACCGGGAGGTACCCGCCCATGCACACCGAGCCCATGCACACCGAGCCCATGCACGCCGAGCCCATGCACGCCGAGCCCATGCACGCCGAGCCCATGCACGCCGAGCCCATGCACGCCGAGCCCATGTACACCGAGCCCATGCACACCGAGCCCAAGCCGCGCGCCGAGGTCCGTAGCGAGACTTTTCGACAGTTTCGACGTCTCTTGCCCAGTTCAACTCCGGTGCGCGCTCGCCACAAGCGGTCATTCTGCCGCCGTCACGCACGCACTGTCTTCGTCCGTTCCGATCCGGTCTCGGCGATTTCCGGGCATGTTCGCTGCCTGCTCGATGACGTTCCGTCCGCTGCGGCCGTCAGACGCCTGTTGTCGTCGGTACCGCTTCCGTGTCGCTTGCTTCCCCGCGCATTCGCGCGACCCGCCAGAAGTTGCCGTCGCGGCGATCCGTCACCTGTTGCTGTCGCGTGGTTGCTGCCTCCGACGCCGCCTGGCTCTACCCGAGGTCTACCTGCGCCGCCCGACGACCCGGTCAGCGGTTGCAGTCGCGCACTCGCTGCCACCCACTGGCTTTCCGCCTAGCCGAGGTTCTCCGCGCACGCCTGAAGCAGCCCGGCCAGCTGTCGCCGTTGCGGATCGGAAATGCCGGTCAGCATCCGTTCCTCGACTTCCGCGACGAGCCGGTGCGCCCCTTCGAGATGAGCCTCCCCGGAGGGTGTCAGCGTCACTGGCCGCGCTCGCCCACCGGACGCCTCCGCGGCCACTGTGACGAGTCCGGCCTCCTTCAAGCCCTTGAGCACGTCGCGCAACGACTGCCGCGTGACGAAACAGCGTCGCGCGAGCTCCGCCGACGACACCCCGGGGTGCTCGGCCAGCGCCTGCAACACCGCGTACTGCGACATCGACAGCCCGATCGGCCGCAACTGCTCGTCGCACGCCTGCCGTAGCGCCTGCTGTGCCCGCTTGAGCAGATACCCGGCCCGATCGAGCGTCCCGACTTGAGTCATGACAGGAACCTTACAATATTCGACTAAGTAAGGAACCTGTCGCGAGGAGGACGTCGTGCCCACCACCATCGAGCCGCAAGCCGAACTGACCACCTTGGTGAACGTCTTCACCGTCGCCCCGGAGCGTCAACGCGAACTGGTGGACACCCTGACCGTCGCCACGGAAAAGCTGATCCGCCACCGCGAGGGATTCATCTCCGCGAACATCCACGCCAGCACCGACGGAACCCGCGTCCTCAACTACGCCCAGTGGTCCGACCCCGCCGCCCACCAGGCCATGCTCGACGATCCGGAGTGCCTGGACCACCTGGCCGCGGCCGCCGCACTGGCAACGTTCGACCCGCACGTGTACACCGTCGATTCCGTCCACCACGCCTGATCGCACCTGTCGATCGTCACGCCGTCCACCAAAAGACACATTCCCCGGCGCGTTGAAGAGCCGTGGACATAGATTTCGAAGACCTGCTCGCGATTGGCCGATGGTCCGTCGAGACTGCCGCAACGTCAGCTGATCTGTGCGGCCGAGAGCCGCTGAACGGATGCGCCTCCTGCCGAAGCCCTACCCCTGAGGTTTCCGTGACGAGGGCGTCTTTGTGGCTTGCCGGGCTGCTCGCCTCGACGACTCGCTGTCGGCCCCACACCTACCGCCAGGCACCAGCAGCCTGCTGACCCGTAGGAAACCGTTGCCCGACTTACCTGCGTCCCACCTCGGCAACCACTGCAGTAGCCACCCAGACGACACCCGCTGCGATCCCCGCCCGACCGAACACGGACCGTCGGATCCCGTTCGCCCGGCCACGGACCGTCGAACCCCGCTCGCCCGAACACAGTTGTCGAACTGGACGCGCTGGGTCACGGATCGTCGAATCCCGCTCGCCCGGTTACGGATCGGCGTAGCCGCTCGCCCGGCCACGGGGTCGTCAAAATCCGCCGCTCGGTCGCGAACCGTAGAAGCCCGCGACCGAGCGGCAGTCACCTCCGGCGAGCCACCAGCACACTGTCGCTGAGGGAGACTTCCTCGCCCTCCGGGCCGGTCGCCGTCCGCGCGCGCGTGTCGACGGTTACGGAATCCCACGAACCGTCGAGTGTTTCGGCCACTTCCTCGGCGGTGAAGAGCATGTCCGGGCGGCCGAGGGTGGCGTGCAGGCCCGAGGGATGGTGGCCGACCACGAGCAGTGTGCCTCCCGGGGCCACGGCGTCCGCCAGCCGTGTGAACGCCGGTACCCGAGCGGCGGGCGGAATGTGCAGAAAGTGCGTGGTGGCGAGCTCGAACTTCCGGTCGGGCTGCCAGGTCGCCAGGTCGGCGACGACCCATTCGATGCGGTCGGCCACGCCCAGCTTCTCCGCGCGCGCCCGGCCCCGTTCGACGGCTGTCGATGAGAAGTCGACCGCGGTGACCTGCCAGCCTTGCTGCGCAAGCCATACCGCGTCGCCGCCCTCGCCGCAGCCGGCGTCCAGCGCATGCCCGGGCATCAGGCCGGCAGCCTCGGTGACCAGCTGCTCGTTCGGCTGCCCGCTCCAGATCCCGGGCTGCGTGCGGTAACGCGCTTCCCACGATTCCTGGTCGTCCGGCGGCGCCGCATGTCCTTGACGCGCACCGACGGCAGCGGCGACCGCACGCTCAGTCCGGTGGGAAAACGGTTCGCCGCTCCGTCGTACCGCATCGGCGACCTCCTCCTTGATGAGGTCCGCGTTGATCGCCGCGCCGGCCGCGAGTCCGGAGCTCGCCGAGGCCGACACCTGCGCCATCATGGTGGCGACGTTGCCGGCGAGCCACACGCCCGGCACGGAAGTGGCACCCGACGCATCGGCGGGTACGGAATCGCCGACCACGTAGCCGTTGATCTCCACCGGCTCCGGTCGCAGCCCGAGGGGAGCCAGCAACTCGGCGCGGGCGGTGAACCGCGGCGCGATCGCCAGCGCGTCCCGCGCCACCACCTCGCCCGACTCCATCCGGACGCCGGTGAGGTGGTCGTCCGATACTTCGAGTCCGGTCACGAGCCCGTCCACGACGTGAATACCGCGTGCGGCGAGTTCCGCCAGCGCCGTCGCGTCGAACGCGGGCGCCGTGTGCCGGAAAACGACGACGTCATCGCTCAGCTGCCGCCACATTTGCGCCTGGTGCAGGCTCATCGGGCCGGTCGCGAGAATGCCGATGGCCTGGTCGCGCGCCTCCCAGCCGTGACAGTACGGGCAGTGCAGCACGTCGCGGCCCCACCGACGCTGGAGCCCGGCCACCTCGGGCAGCTCGTCCTTCAGCCCGGTCGCCACCAAAAGGCGACGCGCGCGAACCGTCCGGCCGTCGGCCAGGCCGACCGCGAAGTCACCGTTGTCGCGCCGGTCGAGCGACGTGACGGTCCCGTTCACCACTTCGCCGCCGTAGCCGGCCAGCTCGGACCGTCCGATGGCGAGCAGCTCGCCCGGCGGCGTGCTTTCGCGCCCCAAGTAGTTGTGCACGTGCCCGGCCGGCGCATTGCGCGGTTCGCCGGAGTCGACCACCAGCACCGACCGCCGCGACCGGGCGAGTGCGACCGCCCCGCTGAGCCCCGCCGCGCCGCCACCGACCACCACGACGTCGTACTTCTCGTCCACTGGTTCCTCCTGTTGCCGTCGTCTCCTGCGGACTATCCGGGGAAACCAGAAAACTGGCAAAGAGGTTTGCGCAAACCGCAAAATTTCGCCGCTACGCCGACCCCAGGGCCGCCGGGCGCCGTTGCCTGCGGGACGCGACGAAGCGTCAACCGCTGACCACGTCTGCGACGCACGCCGGTTTCAGAAGGCGCACCCACCGCTGGCGCTTCCCCAACTGCGGCGACTGGCGCAGCACGGGAAGCCGACAACGCAGGCGGTCCGCTCTACGCGAACAGGCCCAGCTACCACGGGAAACTCCGCACCTGACGCGGTCGCGGACCCAGCCGACCCGTCACAGTCACCTGCCGCAGCCGCAGCCGCAGGCCATCGCCGCAGCCGCCGCCTCCACCTCGTCGCCACAGAACGGCGACGGCTGCCCCGGCCAGGGCATTGCCGCTGGATGGCGATGGCTGTGCCGGCCAGAGCGTTGCCGCTGGATGGCGACGGACGCTCTTCCGCCACTACTGAACAGAAACGCTGCCGGTGATCACGGCCAGTAGAGCAACCCTCTCTCGCGACTGGCGACAACCGCAGGCAACCCACCCGAGTACGCATGTACTTGCCGGGCAGCAGCGGCCGCGGAATTCCAAGTACCCGCGGTTGTGCCGGATGGGTGCCGTGTACGGCAACCCCACCGACCGGAAACCACCTTTTCGTGGCTCGACGTCGATACCCAGCGTGAGCTGTCCACAGGTCATTGCCTGCGCGATGAGCGGTCCGGGCGGCCAGCACCGTCGGGCGCCGAGATAAGTCGGCAAGACGGATGTGCCCAGCTCAGCGGGACCGTCGCCGAAAAACGGCACCATCGTGAGCCGGTCCAGCCCGGCCTGTCACCGGTAGGTGCAGAGCGCTGTCGAAACCGTGCGCGGTGCCCCCGCCGTCTCGGCGCGAAAGTCTTCGAGACTGGTCACTCCGGCTGACATGAAGCGAACCCGATCCACACGTCACCACTGCACAGACGCACGAGTCCACGGACCGAGACGCACTCCGCTTCCGTAGCAATCACGTATTCTGATCGTCGCAGGTCAAGGAGGGATTCATGGAACTGCGGGCGCTGCGGTATTTCGTCACGGTCGCGGAGGAGTTGCACTTCGGCCGTGCCGCTGAGCGGTTGCACATCGTTCAGCCGGCGGTCAGCCAGCAGGTCGCTCGGCTCGAGCGTGAACTGGGCGTGCGGCTGCTGGACCGCTCACCTCGCACGGTCCGGCTCACCGACGCCGGCAACCGTGTGCTGGCCGCGGCGCGCGAAGCCCTTCAGGCCGTCGATCGAGTGCGCGCTGCTGCCGGGCCGCCCACCGGCACAATCCGGATCGGCACTGTTCCCGGACTCGCCGCCCGTTTGCAACGTGGAATCGACACGTTGCGGCGGCTGGGCCCGTCGTTCGAGACGGTGTTGGTCGACCTTCCACTCCCCGAACGGCTGGCCGCCCTACGGCGCGGCGACCTCGACCTGGCATTGGCCCGCGGCGTCACGCAAGCGGAGGGCCTGCGGGTCTCGCTGGCGTGGACCGAACCGCTGCACGCCGTGGTTTCGGTTCGCCACCCAGCGGCGAACCGCAGGTCAGTGCGCCTGACGGACCTGACAGAGGAGGTCCTGCGCCTCCCCTCGCCACGATCGGATCCCGCGCTGCACGAAGCTGTGAAGACGGCTCTGCGCGAGGTGGGCTTCACCCCGCGCGAAGGCCGCCCGCTGGGAACCGTCGAGGACACCATGGTCGAGCTGGGCGTGAACTGGTGCAGCTGGGCACTGTTGCCCGCCGGTCAGGTGAGCAGCATGACCGGCACCGTGCGTGCGCTGCCTCTCGATCCGCCCCTGGAAATCCGAGGCACCGTGCTCGTCCTCGACGACGGGCTCACGGACCAATGCTTGTCGCCAGTCGTAGACGCCTTCCGCGACCCAGCCGCTCTCGCACATCCGGCTCCCGAGACAGCCGACTTGGCGTAACCCCCGCTGTGGCCGAAGTCTTTCATCGGATTCGGCGCCCATCGGCCACGGTCACGTCCGCGCGTGCCACAACGCGCCGCCCGTCACACCCCGGCCGCCACGACCGGTAGCGACAGTCGCCCGCAATCGTTGTTAGCGCGCAACTGTCGCCGAGTTCACCGCGGAGAAGTCAACGACCACAAGTAGCTGCGGTCGAATTCGCAACTTTCGCCAGTACGCCGCCGACACAGCAACTGCCAGGACAACGACCGAACCCACGGCCTTCAGCCTTGGGGACCCGTAGCCGGACCCGGGCAAGCCTCCCTGGCGCACCCACATGGATTCGCAGAGGTGGCGGCCACCCGTGAACACTCGCGGGAAGATCGAGCCCGGCCTGAACACCTGACGCGCCCTGTCGAGATGACATCGTCCCCCGCGCGACCGTCCGGGACCCCGGACGGTCGCGCGTCGGAACGGCACCCAAGCCAGCGCGCCCCGATTCGAGGCGCGCGACCCAGCTCGAGGTCCCGCTCGAGACCCGCCCGAATCGAAAACCCGCCCGGATCGAGACCCGGCCCGGATCGAGACCCGGCCCGGATTGTGAGCTGGCCAGGATTGTGATGTGGCCCGGATCGAGACCGGCCGGATTGTGACCCGGCCCGGTCCCCGCCTCCAGCCGCAGGAAGTCAGCTAACCTCCAGATGCCGCTGCAGTACAGCCGCTTCCGCGCGTAGCTGTTCGGCCTGCTCGGCGCGGCCCAGCCGTTCGTACTGTTCGGCCGCTTCGGTGCGCTCGCGTACCTCGTTCTCCACGATCGATCGCACGTCGGCGTCGGTGAGGTCGCGGCGTGGGACCTCGGCCGCGCCCAGTCCGACTGCCACGCCCGCCACCCGTTCGTTTCCGACGGTCGTGTCCACGGTCGGACCGACCGGCACCGCCTCCGCGTTGTCGATCGCCGCGAGGGCGGAACGCAGTGCGGTGACGGCGGCCCGGTCGCGGCTTTTGAGGGCGACTTTCAGGTCGTCACGCAGGTCGGCGCGCATCGCTGGACTTTCCCATCCGGGTGAAGAAACTCTGAACTCTGCTGATCCCGAAAGCCTAACAGGACGACCGGCCCGCGAGCGCGCGATTTTTCCGTGCCACATACCGGCTCCGACCGCGATCGAAGCCACGAACAGGACCGCGAATCCCCACGGCGGCAGCTGGCTTTTGCCATCCGGATGGCTGCCTATCACCAGCCAGGCCGAAACTCCCGCGACGACGGGAAGGACAGCGCGGGAACTCGGCCATCTGACTGCCGCGCCGAGCGTCAACGGCCAGCTGAAGTACCACGGCAACGTCACCGGCGAGAGGAGCACGGTGGCCAGCATTGCCCCTGCCGCCCCGCGGATCGCGGTCGCGCCACCGCGGCGCGACCGCCACCACAGCACGACGACCACCGCGGCGAGCACGAACCATCCGGCCGTCCGGAACCCGGAGACCATCTGCTCGGTGTCCACACCGGACACCATCATGGCGGCGACCTTCCCGAGTGAAGTCGGCACGGACAGCAGTGGCTCCAGCACCATGTTGCCGTCCAGCGCGGAAAGCCACCCGAGGCTGACACCAGCGACCGCGCTGCACAGTCCGAAGGAGACGACCACTGTGGACACGGCAGCGGTTCCGACGCGCAGGAAATGCCTCCACGTCAGCCTCCCTTCGGAACGATGCGACACCCAGACCCAGACGAGGAACGGCAACGCCACCGCGGCTGTTACTTTGACCGCGGCCGCCATCGCCACGAGGGCGAAGCCACGCACCGGAAAACGGGCGAGCACGAGTGCGGTGCCCGAGGCCAGCAGACCGACCATCAGCAGGTCGTTGTGCCCACCGGAAACCAAATGCAGCAGCACCAACGGGTTCGCTGCGGAAATCCACAGTGCACTCGCCGGCCGCCCGCCGAGGTGTCGGCACAGCTTCGGCATCGCGAGACACAGCAACCACAGCCCGGCTGTCAGTACCAGCCTGGTCAGGAACGCGCCGAGGAGCGGATTGTCTCCCGCCAGTCCCAGCACGCTCTTGATGATCAGGATGAACAACGGTCCGTAGGGTGAAGGAACCGACAGCCAGTGCCCCGCGGCGTTGTCGATGACCGCGCCGGACAGCTCGGCCGGCACGTGTGAGTACGGATCGAGACCGGCCTGCGCGACCGCGCCCTGCGCCAGGTACGTGTACAGATCAGTGCTGAACAACGGCGGCGCGACAAGGAGCGGTGCGGCCCACAGCCAGACAGTCCGGCGCATCTCCTGCATGGTCGACATACCCGCTTGGACGAGGTGTCCCAATCGGACCCAAGCCGCGAACAGCAGTCCCATACCGACGTAAACCACCGCGGTGGCGGGGGTTTTGGCCGAGCCGGTCGCGTCGGGAAGCAGCCGCGTGAGCACGGGGTTGTTCAGCAGCGTCGCGCCCGCGCCGAGCGCGCCCAGCGCGATCAGGCCCATTCCGGCGAGCCCGAGCCGAGTGGCGAACCGGTGCGGTGTGCATCTTCCGGCGAAGATCATGAGACAGGTCTAGCCAGCAGCCGGTGCGCGGCCGTTAAGATCGGCGCTTATCCGATCTTTATCCGGACGGCGGTGTAGTGGTTCTCGTGGGGACAACCTGATGCGGATACTCGTGGCGGAGGACGAGCAGCTGCTGGCCGACTCGCTCACCGAAGGTCTGCGGCATCTGGGCATGGCGGTGGACGTCTGCTACGACGGCGACGCCGCGCTCGAGCGGGTGATGGTGCACCGGTACGACGTGGTCGTGCTGGATCGCGACCTGCCGCTGGTGCACGGCGACGAGGTCTGCCGCAAGATCGCGGAGAGCGAACGCGAAACCCGGGTGCTGATGCTCACCGCCGCGGCCGGTATCCGGGACCGGGTGGACGGGCTGGGGCTCGGCGCGGACGACTACCTCACCAAGCCGTTCGCTTTCGCCGAACTCGTGGCGCGGGTGCACGCGCTGGCCCGGCGGGCGCTGGCGGCGCTGCCGCCGGTGCTCGAGTGTGCCGGCGTGCAGCTCGACCCGGCGAAACGGTTCGCGTCCCGCGACGGGCGGCCACTGTCGTTGTCCCCCAAGGAGTTCGCCGTCCTCGAGGTGCTGTTGCGGGCGCAGGGGCGGGTGGTCAGCCCGGAAGAGCTGCTGGAGAAGGCATGGGACGAGCACGCGGATCCGTTCACGAACACGGTGCGGGTCACGGTGATGACGCTGCGGAGGAAACTCGGCGAACCGGCGGTGGTCCGGACGGTGTCCGGCGCCGGCTACCAGCTTGGCGAGTGAGCCGGGCCGGTGCGTCGCTGCGCGGACGGATCGAGCTGGCGTGCGCGGGCGCGGTGCTGAGTGGTCTGCTGCTGGCCTACGCGTTGCCCGAGGCGGTCCGGGTGCCGCTCGGGACCTTCGTGAGCAGCGACATGTGCCCGAAGACGACCCGCTGCCGCAATACCTGGGGTGCGCTTGCCTGGCTCGCGCTGCTGATCGTGATCGTCGTGGTGCTGGTCGTACTCGGCCGCCGGGTCGCCCGCTGGGTGCTGCGGTTGCTGCCGGATCTCGTCTCCACCATCGAGCAGCTGGGCCCGCAGAACCTCGGCCAGCGCGTGCAGCTGGACCGGCTCGAAGGCGAGATCCGTGAGCTCGCCGCCGCCGTGAACGCCCTGCTCGACCGGGTGACAGTCGGCTTCGAGGGGCAACGGCGGTTCGCCGCCAACGCCTCGCACGAGCTCCGAACGCCGCTCGCGGTGCAGCGGACGTTGGTCGAGGTGGCCATGGTCACCGGAGGCGGTGGTGCGGACGTCAGCCGGCTGGCTTCACAGCTGTTGCTGGTGAACGAGCGCAACGAGCAGTTGATCGAGGGCCTGCTCGTGCTCGCCGAGGCCGACCGCGGACTGCCGGGCACGGTGCCGGTGCGGCTGGACGAACTCGTCGGCTCGGTCCTCACCTCGTACGCCGACCGGTTCGCCGAACGCGAACTCACGGTGACCCGGACGCTGGCCGAACGGACGGTTCCCGGCGATCCGGTGCTGCTGGAGCGGCTGATCGGCAACCTCGTGCAGAACGCGATCAAGTACAACGACCAGGGAGGACGGGTCGAGGTGGTGGTCGGCGTGACGCCCGCGTTGACGGTGCGCAACACCGGCGAACGGGTGCCCGCCGAGGCGGTCCCGTCGCTGTTCGCCCCGTTCCGGCGACTGTCGGCCGACCGGATGAACCACCGCGCCGGCTCCGGCCTCGGGCTGTCCATAGTGCACTCGATCGCCGCCGCGCATCACGGCACGGTCAGTGCGGTGCCCGGCGCGGACGGCGGGCTCGACGTCGAGGTGAAACTGCCCTGATCGGGTTCGGCGGGCAAGGGGCACGGATTCGAGCGGGCCACCCTGCGCGGCATCGCCGACCCCGACCCGGGCCGGGCCGACCTGGCTCGACCCGGGCCGCGGAGCCCCGACCGGGCAGGCGACGAGCTTCCAGCGGCCGGCGTCCGGGTTCGCGCGGCCGTCACCACCGCGACCGCGGTGTCCAGCACCCCCGCTGCACAAGCACAAGCACGACGACGAACTTCAGCGTGCCAGCCGAGCGCGTGCCTCGTCGGTGACCGGCGTGAAGAAGTTCACCAGGTTGCCGTCGGGATCGCGAAACAGCAGCGAACGGTTCCCCCACGGCATCGTGGTCGGCGGCTGCACGACCTCGGGAGCGGGCGCGAAACCGGACAGCCTCTCGTGCTCCCGGTCGACGTCGTCCACCAGGAACTCGAGCAGCACGGTCCGGTTCGATCCGGGCACTGCCGCGCCGGGGCCGAACAACGCCATCGTCTCGGCGCTGCCGATCGCGAGCGTGCAGGACGCTCCCACGAGCTCCGCGAACTGCGGGGCGGGCCGGCGCGGGACGATGCCGATCGCCTGTTCGTAGAACCCGGCAAGCCGGTCGACGTCGTCGGTGATGATGCGGACCGAGGTGAACTGCACGGTGGATCCTTCCGGTACGAGAGGGGCCTTCCGATGACGCCCTCCGGGAACACCGGTCACGCTAGAACCGATAGTGGACAGATTCCGCCCGGTATTGCGATGATTGCATGGTGACCCGGCCCATTTCCCGCGTACTGGCCCTGCTGGAGATTCTCCAGGGCGGGGGCACCCGGACCGTCGCCGAACTCGCCGGCCGGCTCGACGTGGACGAGCGCACGGTCCGTCGGTACGTCGAGCACCTCGTCGACCTGGACGTGCCGGTCCGCTCGGTGCGCGGCCGCTACGGCGGATACCGGCTGGCTCCGGGTTACCGGATGCCCCCGTTGATGCTCACCGGCGAAGAGGCTCTCGCGGTGGTGCTCGGTCTCGTCGCCGGCCGGCGGGCGGGGCTGATCGCCACGTCGGTCGCGGCCGCCGAGAGCGCGGCCGCGAAGGTGCGGCGGGTGCTGCCCGAACCGCTCGGCCGGCGGCTCGACGCGCTGCTGGACGTCGCCGGCTTCACCACGCCCGTACGACCGGCGCGCACCACCGAAGCCGAGGTGCTGCTGACGGTCGCGGAAGCCGCACGGGATCGGCGTCCGGTGGAACTCGGCTACGTCGCTGGTCACGGGCGTGCCAGCGAACGGGTCGTGCACCCTTACGGCGTCGTCGCGCACTCCGGACGCTGGTACTTGACCGGCCACGATTCCGGAAGCGGCGAGGTGCGCACGTTCCGCGTCGACCGCATCACGACGGTCCGGAAGTGCGCCGGGGAGTTCACCGCGCCGGCCGGTTTCGATCCGGCCCGGCAGGTGCTCACCGCGATCGCCGAGGCGCCGCACCGGCACGAGGTGTCAGTACGGGTCCGGACGACGGCCGGGCAGATCCGCCACGTCCTCCCGCCGGCCATCGCCACTCTCACGGAACTCGACAGCAGTTGGGTGCGGATCCGCATCCGGGCGCAGCGCCTCGACTGGATTCCGTCGTCGCTCGCCACGCTGGACTGCCCTTTCGTCATCGAAAAGCCGGACGCCCTTCGTGACGAGGTGCGGGAGCTGGCCGGGCGGCTGGCCCGCCACGCCGAGGCGCGCCCGGAGAGCTGAATACGTCAGCGTCGGCGGCTCCACAGGGCACGCTCGTCGGCGCGGTCGTCGACGGTGATGGCCGAGGCGGTGTCGAACCGCATGGCGACCCGATGTTCAGCGGTGTAGGCAGGCCAGCCGGGATCGCCGCTGGTGGCGAAGTCGATCCACGCTTTGTGCATGGCATCGGCGACCTGCTGCGGCGGGTTTTCGCCGATGAACGGCGAGAACGCGCGATCGTCGAGGTTGTCGAAGACGAACGGCAGCTCGAGCGCGTGGCAGGCGCCGAGCTTGTCGCCGAACGCGGGGGAGCGCCAGGCGAACTCGTAGACGTGTGTGCCGGGATGGGCTTCCGCGAGCCGTAACGCAGGGATCCAGTAGTACCAGTCGGTCGCGATCGCCGAAAGCAGGTCGCCAGGTGTGGCACCGGGACGATTCGCGCGGTACCGCGCGGCACCGCGCAACGGCGGCAATCCGTAACGCACAGCTGCGGCCTGCACGACCAGTCCGGTGATCTTGTCGACGGCACCGGTCGGGATCAGGAACAGCCGGGCTTCCTCGCTGTTGGTGCCGATGAGCACCTCGACCTGCGCGCCCACCCCCGCGGCAATGCGCTCGATCGGTGGCCCCGGCAGCAACTCACCGTCCACAATGGGCTCGAAAGGCATCAGGTTGCGAGCGACGTCGCCCCACAGCCTGGTCTTCGGCTTGGCGGTGATCTCCTGTGCGAGCTGCGTCTGGGCCGCGATCAGCCGCGGGACCGCGACCTCGGCGATCGCCTCGCGGGTCGGCTCGACCCCCAGGAGGGCGGCGAGCCGGTTTCCGACCAGTCGCGCGGTGGCCGGGGAGATGGTGCTGTGCCCGGCACCCGATTCGGCGATGGCGCGGTGGAACAGCCCTTCCGCGGTGGGCATCGTGAGCAGGCTGCACACGCTCATCGCGCCGGCGGACTCACCGAAAACGGTGACGTTGCCCGGATCCCCGCCGAATCCGCTGATGTTGTCACGCACCCAGGTCAGCGCGGCGATCTGGTCGAGCAGGCCGAGATTCGGGATGCCGTCGCCGAACCAGAGGAACCCGTCCGCGCCGAGCCGGTAGTTGATGGTCACCAGCACGACGCCGTCGCGGGCGAAACGGGTGCCGTCGTAGCCGGAGATGGAGCCGGAACCGCTGGTGAACGAGCCGCCGTGCACGAAAACCATGACCGGCGAACGGCCGCCGAGGTCCGCGGTCCACACGTTGAGGTTGAGGTAGTCGTCACCGGAAACGACCGACCGGGGAGACAGGTCGGCGAACGGCCCGTCCTCGGGCACCTCGGCCTGCGGGGCGGTGGGACCGTATTCGGTGGCGTCGCGGGGAGCCGACCACGATTCCGGCGGCTGCGGCGGCTGGAACCGGTTCGGCCCCACCGGCGCGGCGGCGTACGGGATCCCTTGGAACGTGAGCACTCCCGAGCCGGAAACCCGGCCGCGGACGTCGCCGTACTTGGTGGTGACGATGGGCTCGCTGGTCAACAGTCCTCCGTCGGATAGGTCGAGTGGCGTCGCCGCCGGTTCGTGTCCAGTATCGGCTGTCCGGCCTCGGTACGGCCAGCCGGGCACTTCGTCAGCACGAGACTCGCGACCCGACTCCCGCACCGTCCACTCCGGACTCCGACTCCTGACGAGTGGCTGGTCTCCGGTATGGAGGTATGTCGCCCGGTCGGGTCGGTAACGGTAGATCTATTTCGGTCATTCTCTCAAGGCATATGTCGCGGTGATATGCAGTGCTTTTTTCTTGTCAGGAATTGCGACAGTGATGATCCGGAGAAGCTGTAACACATTCACGCCACGCTGTGCAGCGACTAGATCTCGGCGGGTTGCACGCTGTGATTCGTACGGGCGGTCGCTTGCCTGCGTATCCGATGCTGATCGTCACCGCCGGCCCCTGGTACCACGCATCGGCGCGGTCCGGCAAGCCGTCCAGGACTGTCCACACCAGACTGAGAGGCTTCGCGGGCACCAGGAATGCACTAAGAGCGTGTCTCATTTGGCGAGTTTCTTGTAACAGGTGATGGTGGCGGCGAGGGTGAGGAAGGCGAGGTAGTGGCTGGGTTTGCGTTCGTAGCGGATGGTCAGGCGCCGGTAGCTGGTCAGCCAGGCGATGGACCGTTCGATCACCCACCGGTGTCTTCCGAGTTTCTCGGTGGATTCGATGCCCTTGCGGGCGATGCGCGGGATGATCCCGCGCCGGCGAAGCCAGTCGCGCAGGGCTGGGATGTCGTAGGCCTTGTCGGCGTGGAGCTTGGCCGGTTTCCGGCGGCGCGGTCCGCGGCGAGACCGGATCGGCGGCAGCGCGTTGACCAAGGGTCTGAGCGCGTGACTGTCGTGAGTGTTGGCCGCGGAGATCCCAACGGTTAACGGAAGTCCGGCCCGGTCGGACAGCACATGGATCTTCGAGCCGGGCTTGCCGCGATCGACCGGGCTCCGACCGGTCAGACCGCCCCCCTTTTGGCCCTGACGGATGCTCCGTCCAGGACCGCACGCGACCAGTCGATCATGCCCTTGCCGCCAAGTTCGTCCAGCACCGCCCGGTGCACATCGCGCCACAGGCCGACCTTGGTCCACTCGGTGAACCGCCGATGCGCTGTCGGCACGGTGACCCCGAAGCTGGGCGGCAGATGTCGCCAGGCGCAGCCGCTGGTCAGCACGAACACGATCGCGGTGAACACCGCCCGGTCGCCCACTCGTGACATGCCGCCACCCTGCGGGCGCGTCTTTCCCGGCGGGATCAACGGTTCGACCAGCGCCCACAACTCGTCGGGCACCAGCCGTCGCGACAACTCGTCCATCACAGCTCATGATCATGCCCACACCTCAACCAACAACCAAGTGAGACACGCTCTAACTGACCGACTCGCGTTCCGCGGCGACTTCCGATACGGGCAGCGCGGTTAGTGTCCGCAGTGACCGGTGACGGAAAACGAATACCGGTACCGCACAACCACGTTGAGTCAGCGTCGGATACTCGCCTGGAGTCATCTTGCCCGAGCTACCGGTCAGCGATGTCGATCTCTACACCGCGCAAGCACGAATCGACCCGTACCCGATCTACGACGAACTCCGTGCGCTGGGCCCGGTCGTGTATCTCTCCCGTTACGACCTCTACGCCCTCCCTCGCTACGAGCACGTGCGTGCCGCACTGATGGACTGGCGAACGTTCAGTTCCGCGCGCGGCGTTTTCGTCGACGCCGCGACGAATGCCGAACTGGAAGGCATCACGCTGTGCAGTGATCCGCCTGAACACACGATGATGCGCGGGGTACTCGGCCGGCCGCTGCGGCAGGACCGGATGCGTGACATCACGCCCAGAATCGAGAACGTGGCCGACCGTGTCGTCACGAGGCTGGTCGAACGGGGCCGCTTCGACGCCGCCACCGAACTCGCCGAGCACCTGCCGATGGCCGTCGTGTCCGACCTGGTCGGGCTGCCGGACCGGGGCCGCGCCAAGATGCTGAGGTGGGCGGCTGCCATCTGGAACACCCAGGGCCCTGCCGACGAGCGGTTCGCCGAGGCGAAGCCACTGGTCGACGAGTTCATCGGTTTCGCCGTCAACGATGCGGTACCGGGGAACATCGATCCGGACGGATGGGCCGCTCAGCTGTACCAGGCCGCGGACCGCGGAGAGCTGCCCCGTGCGAAGTGCCCGGTGATGATGCTGGACTACGTAACCCCCAGCCTGGACACGACCATTCTCGCGATCACCAACACGATCGCGCTCTTCGCCCGGCATCCCGGACAATGGGAGCTGCTGCAGTCCGACAGGTCGCTGATCCCGCACGCGATCAACGAGTCGCTACGGCTGGAAACCCCGGTCCCGCAGTTCAGCAGGGTGCTCACCGAGGACCACGAAATCGGCGGGACGGCGCTGCCGGCCGGCAGCCGCGTCGCGCTGCTGTACGGCTCGGCCAATCGCGACGATCGGCACTACCCGAACCCCGCCCGGTTCGACATCACCCGGCGTCCCTCCGACCACCTGGCGTTCGGCCGCGGCGAGCACGTGTGCGTCGGCATGCACTTGGCCCGGTTGGAGATGACGGCCCTCCTGGAGCGGCTCGCCGACCAGGTCGAGCGGTTCGACATCGTGTCCGAGACACCCCTGATCAACAACGGCCTGCGTGGGCTGCAGCATCTCGAAATCACCGTGCAGGCCGCCTGATGCGCGCAGCGGGTCGACCGTCGTGCTTCGTGGACTGTCGGCTCGGGGTGGAGGTTGTACTGAGCACGCTTCCCGCTGCCGCCCTTCGCCTTGCCTGTGGGATGGGCGTCGCTCTCGTCTTGCCCACGGGATTGGCGTTGCCCTTGTCTTGCCTACGGGTTTGGCGTTGCCATCGTCTTCCCTACGGGATCGGCGTCCTCCTCGCCTTCCCTGCGGGGATGGGCGTCCTCCTTGTCCGATCGCGGACTCGGTCGCATGGTGCCCCGCCACTGTTTCCGCACCTCGGCGACGTGCGCCGACCCGCTGCGCGAACAGCGGGGTACATGCCGACGTGTTCTCCCGCGCCCCGACGCAGGAGGCCGGACGCACCTGTCCTACGCACGCCTTGTCGCCACATTTCGGCAAGGCGCGGACCTGCGCCGGCACGGCATACGACCTGCTGTCCTCGGCCGGATACGGTGACTGAACGCTACTGAGCCGGCCGCCCGGCCCCGGCGTAGTCGTCGCCCGGCTGGCGATACGAGTGAACCTGCACCGCCTGCCCGGTCTGCGGAGCGTCGATCATCTGCTGGTTGCCGATGTAGAGCCCGACGTGGTGAATTTTCGTCGCGGGTTCACCGTAGAAGATCAGGTCGCCCAGCGCGGGCTCTTCCACATGGGAGACACTGCGGAACTGCGTGTCGGCTGTACGCATCAGCTGCACGCCCGCGCTCTCGTATGCCGCGGTCGTGAGGCCGGAACAGTCGAACCCCGGGTCGGCGTCGCCGCTGCCGTTGCCTCCCCAGACATACGGGAGGCCGATCTGGTCGATCGCGAAGTCGACCGCGCTCAACACCGCCGGGTTCGGCGCCTCGTCACGTTGCCCCACGGTGCCGTAGACGTTCACCGTCGCCAATACGCGATGCATCAGCAAGGTCGCCGGTTCCAACGCGGCGACACCGTTCCACCAGTCCGTCGCCAAATCGCGGCCACCGGAACAGAGCGCACGCCCGGCAGTGAGTGCGGCGTCGTCGATGTTCTGCACGTCCGCCTTGCCGCCGGACGCACTTCGCTGCCACTTCGCCCACACCGCCGGCGCGAGCTGCAGCGGCCCGGCCGCATCCGGCGTCGAGACCACCCGCTTGTAGAAGTCACGCACCTCGACCGCACCGAGCGGATTCGCGAGAGTGCCGTTGCTGCCGAAATGGTCACCCTGCGCACGTCCGTGGTCGCTGGCCACCTTTCCGATCGCGGCAAGGGTGACCCACGATAGGTGACATCCAGGCTGTTCTTTGCCGAGCGTGACAGTCGCCTGCGCATAACCCGTCATCGCTCGCAGCGGAATATCGAGCCATTGACTGGTCCGCGACGCCCACACCTCGAACTCACTGGCCCGCGGCACCTCCGCCCGCGCAGAAGCCGACGCCTGAGGCGACCGGGGCCCTTCTCCAGGCCCCGGCCCCCCGGCAGCGGACGGCGACGTCGCCACCGAAGTCACCGACGCCTCCGACGCAGCCGACGAGGAACCGGCAACGTCCCCGCCTCCGACCCCACCCGAAGCAAACCGCACCGCGACGATCACCGCCCCCACCACCACGACCACCGCAGCCAGAGCGACGACCACCCGCCGCCGACGACCACCCGAAACCTTCGCTGCCGTACCGACACCGATGTTTGCCGCCACTTCGTCAGCCCCCGCATCGGGCCGATTCTCGTCAGCAGGTGCCCTCATCGACGTCTCGACGCCCCCGACCAGCTCGCCGCCAAGAGACGCCGCAACCGGGTTCCCGTCGCCAGGAGTCGGCGTGCGCGCCATGTCGTCGTTGGATGGCGGTGTGCTGTTTGGCGGTTGGTCCCCAGACTGTGCCGTGTCGACCGACGTCTCGCCGCGCACCGACGAGGGCCCGGACTGGCCCTCTCGGTCCGCCGACATGCCACTCTGGCCCTCGCCGCCCGGCGGCGACACTTCCACGCCGGATCGGCCATCCGGACGAGTACCGAGATGAGTACCGAGCGCTGCGTCGCCCTTGAGCGGCGACGCGCCACTCGCTGTCCCCTCGTACCTGAACTGCGTGCCAGCGGCCCCGGCCTCACGCGTTGATGACCGGTCGTCTTGGCCGTCGCCGTCCAATGGCGCCACCCCAGTAGGCCCATTGCCGTTGAACGGCGACAGCCCGGTAGCCGCATCGCCGTTCAACGGGGACGCCCCGGTTGCCCTGTCGCCGTTCGACGGGGACGACCCAGTAGCCCTGTCGTCGTTCGACGGCGACAGCCCGGTTGCCCTGTCGCCGTTCGACGGGGACGACCCAGTAGCCCTGTCGCCGTTCAACGGGGACACCCCGGCTGCCCCGTCGCCGCTAGCTGACGACTCGCCCGGTGGCGCACCTGAGCCGGCCCCACCTTGCGCGGTGTCGGTCACGTCGGCGCTGTCCGCAGCGTCCGGTCCATCTGCAGAAAAGTCCGCGTCCACCTGCTCGTCGCCGTTCAGCGGCGACTTCTCCGGACGCTCTGGCCCGGCCATCAGCAGCCGCCGGCCAGTCTCGACAGGACGAGGTTCCGCAGTTCATCCACATCGGTATCCACAGCTACGTCCACCGGCCGCCCGACTGCCTCGATCGGCACGGCACGCCTGTCCACGAGCGTCATGCCGCGCGCCGGGCCCGAGCTTGTGTCGACATGGACCGGGTAGGTCTCGGTGCGCAAGAGGCCCGGCCGGATCGCCTCGGCGACCGCGACCGCGTCGTGCACCACCATGCCGTCGTACCCGAGTACCTGCTGATAATGCGCGCGATACTCCGGGGTGAAAGCTTCGAGAGTCCGGCCCAGCGGCCCGGACGAGGCCAGCTCCGACAACCACACACTGTCAACGGCGCACTGGTGCGTCAGGTCCAGAGGAACCAGTACACACGGAACATCGTCCTCGGCGATCACTCTCCGTGCAGCCTCGGGATCGGCCCAGATGTTGAACTCGGCGACGGCCGTGCTGTTGCCGCGGGCGACGCCTCCGCCCATCAGAACGATGCGGCTGATCTTCGAGCGCACACCCGGATGGGCGGCGAGCAGCGCGGCGATGTTCGTGAGCGGCCCGATCGGCACGATGGTCACTGGTTCGTCCGCGGCCTCGAGCAGGGAGACCAGCAGGCTCACCGCGTCGCCTTCGTGGAGGGGGCGGGTGGCCTCGGGCAGCGAACCTGCCTGGCCGGAAAGACCGTCGGAGCCGTGGATACCGCTCAGCCGTCGCGAGGCCTGGTGCACGAACGGCCGTGAGGCGCCGGCCGCGACCGGCACGTCAGTACGGTCGCACAGTTGGAGCAGCCGACGGGCGTTGGCGGTGGTCGTGACGAGCGGAACGTTTCCGAAGACCGTTGTCACGCCCAGTAACTCGACGTCCGTCGATGTCGCCGCGAGTGCGATCGCGAAAGCGTCGTCGACACCCGGATCGGTGTCGATGATGAGCTTGGTCCCCATCGTGCTCCCTTGCCTGTACCGAGCCGTCTGCCACAGGTTACGGTCAACGGCATGACGTCGATGTGGGGTGCGCCCGCGCTGTCGCGAGTGCGCGCCTGGCGCCGGGCCCGGCGAGACCCGCACCAGGTCAGGTTCCTGACAATCGATTCACTGCGGTGGGTGCTGCGCAACCGCGCGTACACGCCGTGGTACCTCGTGCGTTATTACCGGCTGTTGAAATTCCGGCTGGCGAACCCGCACATCATCCTGCGCGGCATGCTGTTCCTGGGCAAGAACGTGGAGATCCACTGCCGCCCCGGCTACGGGCGGATGGAGATCGGCCGATGGGTGCACGTCGGCGACGGCAACGCCATCCGTTGTCACGAGGGGTCCCTTCGCATCGGTGACAAGTCGGTGTTCGGGCGCCAGAACGTCATCAACTGCTACCTCGACATCGAGCTCGGCGCAGCCACGCTCGTCGCCGACTGGGTGTACATCTGCGATTTCGACCACGTGACCGCGGACATCCACGTGCCGATCAAGGACCAGGGCATCGTCAAGTCGCCGGTACGCGTCGGGCCGGACACCTGGCTCGGCACGAAAGTCAGTGTCCTGAAGGGCACGCGGATCGGCCGCGGCTGTGTGCTCGGCGCGCATGCGGTGGTGCGCGGAGACATCCCGGACTACTCGATCGCGGTCGGTTCACCCGCCCGGGTAGTGCGCAATCGGGAAGACGACTACGCCGCGGATGCCGCCCGACGCGAAGCGGTCGCCGACATGGCGCGCAAGGCGAACAAGGCTCTGCAGAAGACACTGGGCGACACCTGAGCGTCGGCTCTGGCAAAAAGCTGACCGCGCCTCATTCGTCGAACGTCATTTCCGGTGGCGGCCGGCGGAACCCACGCGTCAGCACTGCCAGGCAGCCGACGCCGATCGCCAGCCACGCCAAGCCCAGCACCAGTGCGATGCCGTCCAGGTGGACGAGCAGCCAGAGGTCGACCGCCGCGCCGATGACCGGGCAGGCGAGCCACGTCAGCGGATTTCGCCGCGCTGTTCGCCGTTCGCGTAGCCAGGTGGCGACCACGCAGACGTTGACCATCGTGAACGCGGTGAACGCGCCGAAGTTGATGAACGAGGTCGACGTCGTGACGTCCAGCGTCAGCGCGACCAGCCCCACGCACCCGGTCAGGCCGATCGCGAACGTCGGCGTGCGCAGCGTCGGCTGCAACCGGCCGAAAATTCTCGGCAGCACGCCGTCGCGGCCCATCGCGAACATCAGCCGCGACGCGCTGGCCTGCGCGGCGATCCCGGACGCGAACTGCGCGACGACGAGTCCGGCCAGGAAGAACGAAGCGAACAGATTGCCGCCGATGCGGGTCGCGATCTCGAAGGCGGCGGAGGATTCGTCGGTGAACTGACTGCCCGGGTGCACCAGCTGCGTGAAATACGCCAGTACGACGAACACGCCACCGCCGACCAGCGCCGTCAGCAGGATCGCCCGCGGAATCGTTCGCTGGGGTTCCACTGCTTCTTCGGTCAGCGTGGTGACAGCGTCGAAACCGAGGAACGAGTACGTCGCCAGTGCTGCTCCGCCGGAAATCGTGCCGAACGTGCTGCCGGGATGGAAAAATGGAGTACCGCTGGCGAGCGAACCGCCATCGGTGACCACCTGCCTGATCGAGAGGACCACGAAGAACGCGATCACCAGGATCTGGAACGTCATCAGGAGGAAGTTCGCCTTCTCGGCGATCTTGATGCCCAGCACGTTGAGCACCGTCGTGATCAGGATGAAAGCGATCAGCCACAGCCAGCTCGGCACACCGGGGAACTGGGCCGACAGGTAGGCGCCACCGATCAGCCAGATCACCATCGGCAGGAAGAAGTAGTCGAGCAACACCGCCCAGCCGACGAGAAAACCGAGCCGCGAGTCGATTGCCTTGCGCACGTAGGTGTAGGCCGAACCGGCAACTGGATATGCAGTCGCCATCTTACCGTAACTGGCCGCGGTGAAGAGCATCGCGACCAAAGCCACCAGATAGGCTGACGCCACAGTGCCATCGGTGGTAGTTGCCACGACGCCGAAAGTGCCGAGCACGATCAGCGGTGCCATGTAGGCGAGTCCGAAAAGGACGACTCCGGGCAGGCCGAGCCGCCGCTCGAGCTTCGCCGCCGGGATTCGCCGCGTGTCGCTCATCGGGTTCCTCCTGCCTGCGGCCGCCAGCGACCGGGTTCGATACGCCCTTGGTAAAGAGGGAGTTCCAGCGGTGCGTCGTCCGGTGCAAACTGGTCCCACACGCGGGCGAAGCCGGCGGTCCCTTCCCTCCGGACGCGTGCTACGTCATCGAGATCGATGGTCTGGGCGAGCACCCCCGGCGTGCCGCCGGGCAGGTGTCCGAGCACCGCACCCTCGGGGTCGACGAGGATGCTGTCGCCCATGCCGACCGGCCCAGCAGTGTTCACGCTCGCGACGAACAGCTGGTTCGTGATCGCGTTGGCGCGTGCGAGAACCAGCTCCTGTGCCCGATCCGGGGTCGTCGTTTGAACGGGGTTGAGCACGAGCTCCGCGCCAAGCCAAGCCAGGTGTCGGGTGACCTCGGGAAACCAGGTGTCATAGCAGATGGAGAAGCCGATTCGCCCGAATTCGGCGAGATCGGCCACGACGAAGCGGTCACCAGGATGGTATGGCTCGTATGGTCGCCAAGGGAAAATCTTGCGGTAGCTGCCTGCGAGCTGCCCTTCAGGCGAGAAGACGAGCGCAGTGTTGAAGAGCTGGCCTTCGTCGCCGCGTTCGCAGACGCTGCCGGGGGCCAGCCACACGCCGAGGTCGCCCGCTAGCTGCGCCAGTTCCCGCGTACGTGACCCTTCCAGCGGCTGCGCGGCGGCGTTGAGCTGTCCGTTGCGCTCTGTTGCGCTTCCTTCGACACCGCACAGGTGCAGCTCCGGGAAGGCGACAAGTCTCGTATCCGGGTGCGCTGACAGCAGAGTCTCTACTTCGCGGGCGTACGACGCCACAGTGTGCGTGTACGGGCGCGGGGGCAATTGCGCGAGCGCGATCGGCAGGGGGCGCGGCATGGCCGAAAAATAGACCATCTTGAACACTTTAACAAGAGTGTTCACTTTGAGCAGTTTTACGAGGTAGGGTCACCGCATGGCTGCCGACCTGGGCGCGCCCGAGCTGACTGGCATCCGGCGCCTGTCCGCCCTCGACACCGTGCGGGCTCGGATCGCCTTGGCGATCGAACTCGGTCTGCTCGCGCCGGGGGAGCGGTTGCCGCCGAACGGCGAAATCGCTCGCGCACTGGGGGTCGGCGACATCACCGTGCGCCGCGCGCTCGTTTCGCTGTGCGAGGACGGGATCCTCGAGCGCCGGCGCGGTCGCAACGGAGGAACGCTCGTCGCCGCGGACGCCCCGGCCGGCCGCGTCGGTGAGGTGCGCGCGTACCGCGAAGCGTCGGATGAGGTGCACCAGTTGATCGACCATCGGCTTGTTCTCGAGTCCGGCCTGGTGCAGCTGGTCGCCCTCCGCAGGCCGAACGATGCGGTGGTCGATGAACTGCGCGCCCTTGTCCGCCAGATGGATTCGACGACAGGGTGGGCCGAATTCCACGAGCTCGACGCTCGTTTCCATGCCGCGGTCGCGAATGTCGGCGCCCCGCCCGCAGCGATTCGTCAGTACCTCAGTGTCTTGGAAGAACTCTACCGATTCTACCTGCCCTATTCGATGCCGTCGCTGCACCAGTCGAACCGCGACCACGAGGTCCTGGTCCAGGCGCTCGCCGAACACGACCCGGAGGCTGCCGCGCTCGTCACCCGTGCGCACGTGGACGACCTGCATCGCACGATGTTCGTCGGTTTCCCGCGTTGACCTGCCATTCGCCACAGAGCGGCGACGCCGGCCACGGGCATCGCCTTACCCGGCGTCGGCCTGGGCGTCGCCTCACCTGTCCGCAGACCTGGGCGTCGCCGTTGGACGGCAATGCCGGTTACGGCGCCTTTGCTGGCGTCGTCGACGGCGGATCGGCGTCGGGCGTGCCCATGCGGTGGCGAACCTGCCTCTTCCCGAGGCAAGGGATCGAACTGATCTCTGTCTGTCGAGTGAGGTGCCTCGCCGCAACAAGACGCCACAGCTTGGCACTACACGAACCATTAGGCGATAAGGCCGGCGCGCGCCAGGTTGTCGTAAGGCGAGGGCCGTCGGGAAACGGGGGAGCCGTCCGTGTCGGTGACGGCTCCGTTGGTGACGCGAGCGTCGCGACGAACCGGCCCATCGGCGGGGTTTCTCGGCCGATCGGCTGATCCATTGTCGCGCTGGGTCACGCCAGCATGGTGGTCATGCCGAACTCTCGTTCTCTGGCAGCACTTCTCGCTGCCGTTGTGGTGGTCCCTTTCGTGCCCGCTACTGCTTCCGCGGAAGGGCTTTCCTGGCGGCCGTGTGCGTCGATCGCGAGGGGATGGGATCCGGACGACCAGCGGACCGAGTGTGCAATGGTTCCGGTTCCCGTCGACTACGCCGATCCTGGTGGCCGGACGATCGAGATCGCGGTCAGCAGGATCCCGGCGACAGGTACTCGGACAGGAACAGTCGTCTTCAATCCCGGCGGTCCCGGTCAGTCCGGTATGACCACGCCACGCACGATCGCAGCCAGCAAAGCCGCCGGGTTGCTGGAACATCACGACCTGATCGGGTTCGATCCGCGTGGGGTCGACTACAGCGCGGGGTTGACCTGTCCCGAGGACGACACGTCGCCGCCACCGAACCTGTCCGAAGAGGAACAGGCCAGGTTCGTCGCCGAACGGGACGCGGCGACCAAGCAGCGGTGCGTTGGTCAGGATCCTGCGTTGGTTCGTTCCCTGACCACGCCCACTATCGCTCGAGACCTGGATCGCATCCGCCAAGCACTCGGAGAGGACAAGATCGGCTACTACGGTATTTCCTGGGGCACGGCGCTCGGCGCGGAATACCGCACTCTCTTCGATGACCACGTCGACAAGATGCTGCTCGACTCGGTGATGATGCCGGAGCTGAACCTCACCGCAATGGATGATGGAGAGGCTACGGCGGGCGAGAATACTTTTCACGAGTTTTCCGCCTGGATCGCTCGCTACGACTCGGTCTACCACTTCGGCCAGGATGAGCCGGCGGTCGCCAAAGCCCTGCTCGAGCTGCGTGCGGAGCTGGCTGCCCATCCGCGAAAGGCGCCGGATGGCTCCGTGGTCGACGGCAAGACGGTGAACGATATGCTGGCAAATCCCCGGAACGAGTGGTCAGAACTGGCGTCCCGGCTGGCCACGATCCGTGACGGTGGAGCGCCGGCGACCGAGCGGACTGCGGTACCGGAGAACGGCTTCGGCTGGGACACTGACCGCACCGGAGGTAGCACTTTCCAGCAGAACGCCCTGCTATGCAACGAATCTCCGAGTCCCCGCGACTTCGACACGGTGTGGGAGCATCGAGCCGACCGCATTGAGCGCAACCCGGTCGCCGGCTCGTACGGCATCTGGGAGCAGAAGTGCGTCGGGTGGCCGTTGCCTGCGCGCCAGTGGAAGTTCGCGCCCGGCGAAAGTCCGTTGCAGCTCGTCGGCCATGCATTCGAACCGGTCACGCCGATCGGCTGGGCTTTCGCCATGCAGCGGCGAATCGGTGGTGACCTGATGACGATCCAGGACGATGCCCACGGCTCGCTGTCGTCGCTGCCCTGCGCGGCGGCCGCGGTGACCTTCTTCGACACCGGCCGCACCACAACGGAATCCTGTGCGGGTCCGGCCATACCGCCGCCGAATTCGTAGAGGAACGAAAACCGCGTGACGCCGCAGCTAAGCTCGATGCGTGAGTGAAGCACTGCGGCGTCACGTGAGCGCCTTCAACGCCCGCGATCTCGAAGCTCTGCTGGCCGGCTTCACCGACGACGCCGTTTGGATCACCGGCACGAGCGTCGCGCGCGGACGCGGCGAGCTCAGGCAGCTCTTCGGCGACGCGATGGAGCAGCTGCTGCCCACTCTGACTGTCGAGAACGTTATCGCCGACGGCGACCGGATCGCTGCCCAGTTGACGGAACGGATCATCCACAACGGGAGCGACCGAGCGTTCCCCATCGCCGGCTTCTATCGGCTTGCGAACGGCCGCCTCGCTTCGGCCAAGATCTACCGAGAGGGGAGCGCCGAGGTGGCTTGACGGGCGTTGCCGTTTTTTGGCGAATGCCATTTGAGCAGGGCAAACATCAGACCACGAAGTGGTAGAGCGGACTGCCCGGTTCCACTCGTTCGACCTGCGAGGGGCTCGCCGCCAGCCGGGAGAGCAGGCCCGGCAGGTCCGTTCGCCGGGCGATCTCGATGCCGATCAGTGCCGGGCCGGTCTCCCGGTTGTTGCGTTTCACGTACTCGAAGCGCGTGATGTCGTCTTCCGGGCCGAGGATCTCGTCGAGGAAGCGGCGGAGCGCGCCGGGCTCCTGGGGGAATCCGACGAGGAAGTAGTGCTTGAGGTTCTCGTGCATCAGGGAGCGTTCGAGGATTTCGCTGTATCGGCTGACGTCGTTGTTGCCGCCGGAGACGACGCACACCACCGTCTGGCCGGGTTCGATGGGCACGGTGGTCCCCAATGCGGCAGCTGCGAGCGCGCCCGCGGGTTCGGCGATCACGCCGTCCGACTGATACATCGACAACATCTCGGTGCATACCGCACCCTCGTCGATCGATGTCAACTCGGCACCGCTTTCACGAACGAGGGGGAACGTCACCCGGCCGGCTTCGCGGACCGCCGCACCGTCGACGAACGGGTCGACCGAGGCGATTCGCACGGGTTCGCCTGCTTCGAGTGCGGCCGCCATGCACATCGCTCCCGCCGGTTCCACGCCGACGACACGGACTTCCGGATGCCGCTCGCGGAGCCATGTCGCGATGCCGGCCAGCAGACCACCGCCCCCGACGGGTACCACCAGCACATCCGGGACGAAGCCCAACTGCTCGACTATCTCGAGTGCGACCGTGCCCTGGCCGGCGACGGTGCGCATGTCGTCGAAAGCCGGCACGAGTGTCGCTCCGGTCCGCTGTGCGTCTTCGTTCGCAGCGGCGAAGGCGTCTTCGTACGTCTCGCCGACCACGATGACCTCGATATGCGCGCCACCGAGAGCTGCGATGCGTTCGCGCTTCTGCCGGGGCGTGGTGCCGGGTACGTAGACGCGGCCATTCGCCCCCAAACGGCGACACGCGTACGCGACTCCTTGTGCGTGATTCCCGGCGCTCGCGCACACGACACCACGCGCGCGGGTCTCGTCGTCGAGCTGGACGATCAAGTTGTAGGCGCCGCGGATCTTGTAGGAGCGGACGGTCTGCTGGTCCTCGCGTTTCAGCCAGACGCGTGCGTCCACCCGGGACGAAAGGCGGGCGTTGGGCTCGAGGGGCGTCCGGGTGACCACACCGGCGAGCCGATCGGCAGCTTGTTCCACCATCTGGGCACTGACGGTTTCGATCCGTTGCACGGTCGCTGAATCTACTTCCCGTGTATTGCCCCGTCCGCAGGGGTGCCGGACGGCCGGATGTGGCCGTTCGACACCAGGAGTCACCGAATTGTCCTCATGCGCCCGTTCATGAACGCTGCCGACCGACTGCGCAGACGACTGCGATCATGTTCGCCACGGGCCTCTTCGCGTGCCAAAGCCTGCTGTGGCCAGGCGAGGGCGGATCACCTCACCGTGCTCGTCGTGCCGGCTCTGGCCTTCGGTTACCCAGCCGTGTCAGCCTCGGCCGAAGGAAGCCGTCCCGTGGTGCCGGCAGTGTCGTCGATTGCCGGCCGTGCGTTCGCGTGTCTGCCGACTCCGGCGCGTCTACCTGCGCCGCGCCCCGCGGAACGGGGCTTCTCACGCCTTGGGGACCGCCGGGTAAGGCACGAAGGTACTCGTGTTCTCGTCGACGGTCAGTGGTTTGCCGATCGCCGGAAACGCGCGTTGCGAGCACGCCGGCCGTTCGCAGACCTTGCATCCCATCCCGATCGGTGTCGCCGCGGCGGGCTCGTCGAGGTCCAGGCCGGTGGAGTAGACGAGCCGGCCGGCGTGGCGCAGCTCGCACCCGAGGCCGACGGTGAACGTCTTGCCCGGGCTCCCGTAGCCGCCGATGTTGCGCGACACCGTGCGCGCGACCCAGAAGTAGCGTTTGCCATCGGGCAGCGCGGCGATCTGTGTAAGGATCTTGCCAGGCGAGGTGAACGCCTCGTAGATGTTCCACAGCGGACAGGCACCGCCCACCCGCGAGAAGTGGAAGCCGGCCGCGGACTGGCGTTTCGACATGTTCCCGGCCCGGTCCACCCGCACGAAGGAGAACGGCACCCCACGCTGCTTCGGGCGCTGCAACGTCGACAGCCGGTGACAGGTCGTTTCGAATCCGACGCCGTAGTGGTCGCAGAGTCGCTCGATGTCGTAGCGGAACCGCTCCGCCGCGTCCAGGAACGAGCCGTACGGCAGGATCAGCGCGCCGGCGAAGTAGTTCGCCAGTCCGACGCGTGCGAGCGTGCGCGCGGCGGGGCCGGAGAACGCCCACGAATCGGCGAGTTCGGTGATCAAGTCGTCGTACTCGAGCAGCGCGATCTGCGACGCCATCCGGAACGCCTGCTGTCCGACCCGCAGGCTCGGCGCGAGCCGCAGCACACGGGTCGCCGGCTCGTACTGGTGCTGTTGACCAGCGGATTCGTCGATGCCCTGGGTGGTCACCTCGACGCCGTAGCGCTGCCAGAGACGTTCCTTCAGCGAGCCGAGCACCGAACCGCGGCGCAGCGGGATCGCCGCGGCCATCCGCTCGGCGCGCTCGTCGAGTTCGGCGACGTAGTTCTCCCGTTCGTAGAAGAAGTCGCGGACCTCCTCGTGGGGCAACGGCGCGGCCGCGCTGCCATGCAGGCCGAGGCCGTTCTCCGTGGTCAGCGCGGCGGTGCTCTCCACCGCGTTGCGGTAGCTGCGGTGCAGCTTCACCAGCGCCTGGGCGACCGACGGCAGGTTCGTGGCGAGGTCGTTCAGCTCGCCGCTGGTCACGTCGACGCCCACGACCTCGTCGAGCAGCGCTTCCTTGACGTCCGCGACCAGCCGGGAGGTGTCGTTGTTGGCGAAGAACTCGGTGTCGACGCCGAACGCCTGGGTGATTCGCAGCAGCACGGGGACCGTCAACGGCCGGGAGTTGTGCTCGATCTGGTTGAGGTAGCTGGGTGAGATCTCGAGCACACGCGCGAGGTCCGCCTGGCTCATCGAGCGGCTTTCCCGCAGATGCCGCAGCCGCGGTCCGGCGAAAGTTTTGTCCATGGCTCCTCCATCCGGCCGGAAGGTTTCCGGGCCTGAACGATTACGTGAACGATCAAGCCCGCGAATTCTCCCCGTCGTTGCGAACCGTCGATTCACAACCTTTGCAAGATGCTAGGCATCCTTCGCACAAATTGGCAAATTGGAGCTCTGGACCGACTTTTACCGCTCGTGTCAGGGTCGTGACCAGGCAAGGCGAGCAATCGCAAACTTCGCAACACGGGAGATTCCCATGACCGAGCAGGCCAAGCAGCTCGAGCAGGCGGCGGCCGAGCTGGCCGAGCAGTGGAAGACCGACCCCCGCTGGGCGGGCGTTCAGCGGACCTACTCCGCCGCCGACGTGGTCAAGCTGCGTGGCTCCGTCGTGGAAGAGCAGACGCTCGCTCGTCGCGGTGCGGAGAAGCTCTGGCAGCTGCTGCACAGCGAGGACTACATCAACGCCCTCGGCGCGCTCACCGGAAACCAGGCGGTGCAGCAGGTCCGCGCCGGCCTGAAGGCGATCTACCTGTCCGGCTGGCAGGTCGCCGCCGACGCCAACCTGGCCGGCCAGACCTACCCGGACCAGAGCCTGTACCCGGCCAACTCCGTGCCGGCCGTCGTCCGCCGCATCAACAACGCGCTCGGCCGCGCCGACCAGATCAACTGGGCCGAGGGCAACACCGACATCGACTGGTACGCGCCGATCGTCGCCGACGCCGAGGCCGGCTTCGGCGGTCCGCTCAACGCGTTCGAGCTGATGAAGGGCATGATCGCGGCCGGCGCCGCGGGTGTGCACTGGGAGGACCAGCTCGCCTCCGAGAAGAAGTGCGGCCACCTCGGTGGCAAGGTCCTGATCCCGACCAAGCAGCACGAGCGCACGCTCAACGCCGCGCGTCTCGCCGCGGACGTGCTGAACGTGCCGTCGCTGATCGTCGCCCGCACCGACGCACAGGCCGCCACGCTGCTGACCAGCGACGTGGACGAGCGGGACCAGAAGTACCTGACCGGCGGCCGCACCGCCGAGGGCTTCTACGAGGTGTCCAACGGCATCGAGCCGTGCATCGACCGCGGCCTGGCCTACGCGCAGTACGCCGACCTGCTGTGGATGGAGACCTCGACGCCGGACCTGGAAGTGGCGCGCAAGTACGCCGAGGCGATCAAGGCGCAGTACCCGGACCAGATGCTGGCCTACAACTGCTCGCCGTCGTTCAACTGGAAGAAGCACCTGGACGACGACACGATCGCGCGGTTCCAGCGTGAGCTGGGCGCGATGGGCTACAAGTTCCAGTTCATCACGCTGGCCGGCTTCCACGCGCTGAACTACTCGATGTTCGACCTGGCGCACGGCTACGCCCGCGAGGGCATGTCGGCCTACGTCGAGCTGCAGGAGCGCGAGTTCGCTTCGGAGGAGCGCGGCTACACCGCCACCAAGCACCAGCGTGAGGTCGGCACCGGCTGGTTCGACCAGGTGTCCACGGCCCTGAACCCGGAGAGCTCGACCACGGCGCTCAAGGGTTCCACCGAGGAAGCCCAGTTCTGAGCCTGCCCCCTTCGCGGTCCGGCGGCGACCCCCACCGCCGCCGGACCGCCCCCTTCCTTCCCTTTCGCGGAGGTACGAGATGGCCGACAAGCTGAACTACCGCATCGAGGTCACCGGGCCGACCGGTGGCCGGTTCGCCGAGATTCTGACCCCGGCCGCACTGGACTTCGTGGCCAAGCTCGACAACACCTTCGCCGGACGCCGCCGCGAGTTGCTCGACGAACGCCGCCGGCGCTGCGAGCGGGTGCGCTCGGGGGAGGAGCGGCTCGACTTCCTGCCGGAAACGCGCCGGATCCGCAGCGACGACAGCTGGCGGATCGCTCCGCCCGCGCCCGGTCTCGAGGACCGGCGCGTGGAGATCACCGGCCCGACCGACCGCAAGATGACGGTGAACGCGCTCAACTCCGGGGCGAAGGTCTGGCTGGCGGACTTCGAGGACGCGACCTCGCCGACCTGGCACAACGTCGTCGACGGCCAGCTGAACCTCTTCGACGCCATCCGCCGCAACATCGACTTCACCACCGACGCAGGCAAGCGTTACACGATCGGCGACGAGCCGGCGACCATCGTCGCGCGGCCGCGCGGCTGGCACCTGGTGGAAAAGCACATCCGGATCGATGGTCGCCCCGTTTCGGCGAGCCTCGTGGACTTCGGACTGTACTTCTTCCACAACGCGCGCCAGCTGATCGCACGCGGCAGCGGACCGTACTTCTACCTGCCGAAGCTGGAAAGTCACCTCGAAGCACGGCTGTGGAACGACGTTTTCCTGCTGGCTCAACAGGAACTCGGCATTCCGCGAGGCACCGTCCGTGCGACCGTGCTGATCGAGACGATCACTGCGGCATTCGAGATGGACGAGATCCTCTACGAGCTGCGTGAGCACGCGTCCGGTCTGAACGCCGGACGGTGGGACTACATCTTCAGCGTCATCAAGAACTTCTCGGCACACGGCGCCGACTTCGTGCTGCCGGACCGGGCACAGGTGACGATGACGGTCCCGTTCATGCGTGCCTACACCGAGCTGCTGGTCAGTACCTGTCACCGTCGCGGTGCGCACGCGATCGGCGGGATGGCCGCGTTCATCCCGAGTAAGGATCCTGCCGCCAACGAGATCGCTCTGGAGAAGGTTCGCCAGGACAAGGACCGAGAGGCCGCCGACGGGTTCGACGGTTCGTGGGTGGCGCACCCCGGCCTGGTCCCGGTGTGCCGCGAGGTGTTCGACGGCGTGCTCGGCGGGTGGCCGAACCAGCTCGGCAAGCTACGCGAAGACGTCTCGGTGGCTGCCGAGGACCTGCTCGACGTCGCGAGCGCCGGCGGCGAGGTGACCGAGGCAGGCGTGCGGGCGAACATCAACGTCGCCTTGCGCTACGTCGACTCCTGGCTGCGGGGCACCGGCGCCGCCGCGATCCACAACCTGATGGAAGACGCTGCGACGGCCGAGATCGCCCGGTGCCAGATCTGGCAGTGGATCCACAACGGCACGAAGCTCGAGGACGGCACTGCCGTCACCCACGAGCTGGCGGCCGAGTTCCTGGACGACGAACTCGCCAAGGTCCGCGCGGACCTCGGCGCGGAGGCCCGCCTCGGGGACGCCCGGGAGATCTTCACCGAGACCGCCCTGGGCGAGAAGCTCCCGAGCTTCCTCACGACCGGCGCCTACGCCCGCTACCTCACCGACACCATCCGGTGAACCTGCTCCGGTCGCCCGTGACCTGACCACGAGCGACCGGCTCCCCGCCCGGTTTTGGGACCGTGCGGGAACGGGTCCGGTGGCGGAGGCTCCCCGCCACCGGACCCGGGGGCTTTTCCAGGCCCGCGCGGTTGTCGCCACTCAACGGCAACCGCGCGGGCTTCGGCCGTTCCGGAGCGTTTCGTACTGTTGCCGATGAGTGGCGATTGCCCTTTCGGCGGCTGGTGCCACAGGTCTTGTCCCGCCGCGGACCACACCGGAACCACCACGTTCGCCACTCAACGGCGTACGGCTCCCGAACCCATGCTCCGGTGCAGGCGACCGGCGAGTCACTGCCCTCTGGCGGGAGGTCGCCCCGCGCCGTTGCCACTCAGCGGCGACGATCTCTTCGGGGCGACGTCCGCGCAGATGCTCGGACAGACCGGACTGCTGTCGGCCTTGCGGACCGGCACCTGCCGGGCCGCAAGTGTGGTGCCGGTCTTGTGCGAGGAACGTCCGTAGGGCTGATGTACAAGGCGGCGGTCGAGGTGCTGCTCCCACCTCATACGATAGTCCAAAGCCTGATCGGCCCGAGGAGACTCAGCTGTCAGCGAAATGTCTTCGATTCCTCTCAGCCGTCGGCGAAACCGACTGGCCCCTTCCGCGCATGTCGCGACGATCTCCGTATGAACTACAGATTCGGCGGGGAGATCGCCGGCTTCTACCAGCAGTACCGCCGCGGTTACCCGCCCGCGGCAGTCGATGCGCTCTGTGCGACTTTCACCCTGACCGGTGATGACGTCGTCGTCGATCTCGGGTGCGGCACGGGACAGTTGACAGTCCCGATGGCAGAAGGTGTACGTGCGGTGGTGGGAATGGACCTGTCGCCGGACATGGTGGAGACGGGACGTCGCGTCGCCATGGCCGCTGGGGTCGCCAACGTGTCGTGGCTTCTGGGTGGCGACACCGACATCCCAGCGCTCGGTGCGTGGCGCGGCGGGTTCGGCGCGGTCACGATCGCGCAGGCCTTGCACTGGATGGACCACGAGAAACTGTTCGCCGATATTCGGCCAATGCTGCGTGCGGGCGGCGGGGTCGCCGTGGTGACGAACGGGTTGCCACTGTGGTTTCAGGAGAGTTCCTGGTCGCACGCGCTCCGGAAGTGCTCGCCGACTGGCTCGGTCATCCACTGACCGCGCCATGTGGCGCCGACGAAGACAGCCAAACCCGCTATCGCGACTCGCTCGTCGCGGCTGGGTACGAGATGGACTTTCGCGTCGTCGAGCACCGCGGAGAGCTCACGATCGATCAGATGGTCGGCGGCGTGTATTCGGCTCTCAGCGAAGAAAGTTTGCCTGCTGCCGGCGAACGCGCTGCCTTCGCAGATCGGATCCGGGTGGCCGTTGAGCCGCATTCGCCGTATGTCGAGCCGGTTCCGGTCAGGATCCTTACCGGGCGGTGCTGACGGCGAAGGCGCCGGGAAGGTTCGCTGCCGGCCGCTCAGCCGGTCACAGTTCGAAGGCGTTGCCGGTTGCGATCTTGGGCCGCCCCAGTTCCACCGGCTCACTGATTCGCGCCCGGCGGTAGACCTCGACGGTCTCTTCGGCGATCCGGCCCCAGTCGAAGTCCGCGGCGAGGCGGGACTGCGCGGTCCGCGCTCGGCGAGTTGCCGCCACGGTGTCATCCAGCACTGCGGTGACCGCCTGGGTCAAACCGGCGACGTCGCCCGGTTCGAAGGCCAGGCCGGTCTCGCCGTCCACGACGACCTCGCCCAGGCCGCCGGCTGTCGAGGCCACCAGCGGTGCTTTCGCGGCGGCCGCTTCGAGCGCGACGATGCCGAACGGTTCATAGCGGCTCGGCAGCACCACGGCGTCGGCCGCGGCGAGCAACGCGCGCAGTTCCCGGTCAGGCAGATGCCCGACGAAGTCCACCGCGCGGCGAATCCGCAGCTTGCGGGCCTGCGCCACCAGCTCGTCGTGGTGTCGCCCTTTTCCGGCAACGACCACTCGCGTCCCCGGGAACCGGCGGCGGATGCGGGGGAGCGCGGCCAGAAGATCCTGCACGCCCTTTTCCCATTCGAGCCGTCCGAAGAACAGCAGGAACGGGGCGCCGGCCGGGCTGTGACGTTCGCGCATGCTCGCCACTTCACCGGCCGTGACTCGCCAGCTGCGCTCTTCGATGCCGTTGTGGATGACCGTGACCTCGGCGGCATCAATCTCGAACAGGTGACCCACTTCCCTGCGCATGGCCTGAGAACAGGTGATCACCGCATCGGCCCGGTTGGCCAGCCACCACTCGACCGAGTGCACTTGCTGATTCAGCGGATGCGACAGCCAGCCGGAGTGCCGGCCCGCCTCGGTCGCGTGGATCGTGCCGACGAGCGGAACGTGCGCTGCCTCGGCGACGGCGATGGCGGGGTGCGTCACGAGCCAGTCGTGCGCGTGCACGACGTCGGGCTGCCAGCTGCGCAAGAGGTCGTGCGCCGCGCGCACCATGGCGTGCCCCATCGCCAGCGTCCACGCCACGAGGTCTTGCTCGAATGTGAGGTGCATGGGGTCCTCGGCGACCCGGACAATCCGCACGCCATCGACGACGCGGTCGCTGCGGGGGTGGGTCGAGGCGTCGGTACCCGCGGTATGCCGGCACAAGACGACCACCTCGTGGCCCTGTCCGGCGAGGTGCCGGGCCAACGCGTGCACGTGCCGGGCCAGCCCGCCGATGACGACCGGCGGATATTCCCACGACAACATCAGCACGCGCATGGCCAGAGGTTACTCGCCAGTCGCTTACGTGCAGCGTCCTGCCCGATCGATGCTGGTCAGCCCGGTGTCGCCAGCGAGCGGCAACAGTGGACGCGCGATGGTAACGGCAGAATCGACGCCGGCGAGCGCGCTGTTGCCGTTGCCGCTGGGAGGTGACGGTGGTGTGGGATGACGCCGGTTGAGCCCGCACGCTGGTGGGCTCGTGTCGCCGTTGCGAAGCAACGGCGACTGCGCTGACGCCGGTTGAGCCCGCAGGGTGGTGAGCTCGGGTCGCCACTGAGCGGCGACAGCGGACTGCGAGCTGGTGCTGGCTGAACTGGGCGGCCGAACACCTACTGCCCACAAGGCGGGCCGCAGGTTAGCGAGCGGCCCGCCGCGGGATCAGGTCAGGACGGCAACGCGGCTTCGACGGCCTTCACCACGGTCTCATCCTCGGGGTCGGTGCGGGGGCGGAAACGGCCGAGTACCTCCCCGGACGGGCTGATCAGGAACTTCTCGAAGTTCCACTGCACGTCGCCGGCTTCGCCGTTGCTGTCGAGACTCTCGGTGAGGGTGGCGTAGAGCGGGTGCCGGCCCTCGCCGTTGACTTCCAGCTTCTCGAACAGCGGGAAGGAGACACCGTAGGTCGTGGAGCAGAAGGTCTGGATCTCCTCCGCCGTCCCGGGTTCCTGGCCGGCGAACTGGTTGCACGGAAAGCCGACGACCGAGAAGCCCTTGTCTCCGTAGCGTTCCTGCAGACGCTCCAGTCCCGAGTACTGAGGGGTCAAGCCGCACTTCGACGCTACGTTGACCAGCAGTAGCGTCTTGCCGGCCAGCGGGCCGTCGAGGGTCGTGTCCTCGCCGGCCAGGGTCTTCAACGGCAGTTCGCGGATACCCATGTCAGGTTCCTTCCACAGTGTCAGGCGTGCGGACGCCGCAGGGCGCGAGCGTCCAGATGGCCGAACGGGCCGTCGGCCCGGCGGTATTCGTCGGCGAGGGCCAGCGCGCGGGTCCGGTCGCCGCGGTCGAGCAAGCCGGCCAGTGTGTCGAAGCGCTCGGTGTGCACGGCGGCACGCCGGCGCGCGTAGTCAGCGGCAGAATCCTTCGTGACCATGAACGCCCAGTCGCTGGACAGGGCCAGCATCGCTTCCGCGACGGCCTGGTCGGCGACGGCGTCACGAGCGGTCCCCTGGCAACGGTCGGCGAGGTTCAGGAGCCGGGTCTGCAATGCGGCGTTGTCCCGCACCATGTCCGCGACCTGCTCGCCGTCCCAGACGCGCCAGTCCTTCCCCGAACCCCACGACGACGCCGGCAGGTCCACCGGCGGACCGAGATGCCCCGCCTCCAGCGCGCCACGCAGCGTGGTCACCCGCACGCCTGCCTCAGGAAGCGCGCGCAGAATTCCTTCGAGCCATGCGGGACCTTCGTGCCACCAGTGTCCGAACAACTCCGTGTCATAGGCCGCCACGACCAGAGACGGCCGGCCGTGCTGTTCACGGAGCGAACGCAGCCGCGTGACGACTGTGTCCACGAAATCCTTGACATGAAGACCCAGGACGTTCGCGGCCAGCGAAGGGTCGTACGGCGCTTTGTCCTGCGGCGGCACCGTCTTGCCGGTCACGCGCGATGCCTTGAGCCCGACTTCGTGCGCCCACGTGTGGAAATCCCGGTACGCCGAATGCCCCGGGTAGCCGGCCTTCGGCGACCAGACCCGGTACGTGACATCGAGATCACGGCCGAAACAGACGACGTCCGACTCGCCGACCGGGTGCGCGGACGAGGTGTCCCCACGCAGGGACGGACCGTCGACCAGGAATCGTCGCACGCCGGCGTCGCGATAGTCCCGTTCGATCCCCGGTGCGTAACCACATTCCGGCGCCCAGATGCCTTCCGGAGCGCGGCCGAGACGCAACGCCGTGTCCTCCAGTCCCGCCTGCAACGCGAACCGCCGTACGTGCTCGTCCAGCAACGGCTGAAAGGGATGGGCCAGTGGCCCGCCGAGCAGCTCGATCGTTCCACTGTCCACAAGGGAGCGAAGAATCGGCGAAAAGCCGTTTCGCCACCGGGTTTCCAGCTCTTCGGTAGCGCGAAGCGCGGTCTGGTGCTCCGCGGCGGCCAGGTCGCGCAGCAGCGGGTCGCCGCCCCAGAGCGTCGACGCATGGCGGCCGCGCAGCTGCCAGTGGCCCAGCCAGTCGTGACAGGCGCGGATCGCGTAGGGGTCGTCCAGTTGCGCCGCGAGAACCGGTGTCACGCCAAGGGAGAGAACGTCGCGACGTCCCTCGTCGGCGAAGCGGCGCAACAGGTCGACGACCGGAAGGTACGAATGAGTCCACGCCTGATAGAGCCATTCTTCACCGACCGGCCAGCTGCCGTGGTGCGGCAGCCACGGCAGGTGACTGTGCAGGGCAAGGCAGAACGTGCCTTCGTATTCGGGCTGACGCGCGCTCACGGGCGCACCGCCACGGCGACGAGGTCGAGGCTGGCGTCAAGGTCCCTGTCGTGCACGGTGAAGTCGTCCGCGCGGATCGCGGCGACGTCGGCGAGCAGCTCCTCCGGCCACGTCGCCTGGCCTGGCAGGGAGCCCATTACGACGGCCAGCTGAGCTTCGATGATCGAACCCCCGTGCCGGCCTTCCACCGTACGCAGGCTTTCCGCGTGATGCAGGCCGTGCAGCGACTCGACGGCGAACCCCGCGACAAGCAGCAACTCGTCCAATTCGGACGGTGCCAGCTCGCGGGTGTGGAACGGGTTCAGTGGCACGTCGCTGTCCGGGGTGAAGGTCAGCCGGTTCGGCGTCGTGACCAGCAGTTTACCGCCCGGTCGCAGGACGCGGTGGCACTCGGCGAGGAAGCCGTCCTGGTCCCAGAGGTGCTCGATGACCTGGAAGTTCGCCACCACGTCGACGGCGCCGTCACGCACCGGAAGGAAAGCGAGGTTCGCCCGCGACACGGCGACTTCCGGGTACCGGCGGGAAACGTGTTCCGTGGTCGGCAGGTCGTAGTCCAACGCGAGCACCCGGTGTGCTTGCCGGGCGAGGAGGCCCGCGCCGTAACCCTCACCGCAACCGGCCTCCAGCACCGTCGCACCGATACAGTGGGGGAGCAGAGTCAGATACGCGGCCTCGTGCCGGCGGAACCAGTAGTTCTCCTCGGGGATTCCGGGGGCGGTTCGTTCGCCGGTGAGGTGCAGTGCCTCGGCCCGGGTGGCTGCGTTGGTCACCTGCGCGACCCTAGCGCGTCACATCCGGTCCGCCCGTCTCGTTCCCGCTGCATGCAACGGACAATCACGCGCGTCCTCCTGATCCTGTTCGGGCTCGCCGAAGCGGTGCAAGGAATCTGGGCAACAGCCATCCCGATGGGCTTCTACCTGGTCTTTCCCGGCTTCCGGAGCGGATGGGTGGCGATGGACGGCCCCTTCAACGAACACCTGATCCGCGACTTCGGGAGCCTCAGCCTGGCGCTCACCGCGGTGCTGATCGGCGCCGCCGTGATCGGTACCACAGCCGTCGCCCGGATGGCGTCAATCGCGGCGCTGCTGTTCTCCGTCCCGCACATCGGCTACCACCTCGGTCACCTGGCGCACTTCCCGGTGGCCGACCAGGTGCTCATCGTGGTGACGCTCGCGTTGACCGTGGTGGTCCCACTCGCGACGCTCGTCCTGCCGGGGCGACGCGAGGAGGTCAGTTCACCGGCGACACCGTGATGCTCAGCGCGCCGGGGCCGACGTGTGCGCCGATCACGGTGCTCGCATCGCCGACGAGGACGTCACCCGCTCCGGGGATACGTTCCTTCAGCCGCCGGACCACTTCGCGCTCGTCCGAGCCGAAGCGTGTCACGGCGAGATCGACCTGCTGGTCCCCGGCGGCTTTCGCGGCGAGGTCCACGAGCCGGTTCATCGCTCGTTTGGTGCCCGGAACGCGGGCGAGCGGGCTCACCTCGCCGTTGCGGACGGTGAGCAACGGCTTGATCGAGAGGGCACTGCCCAGCATCGACTGGGCGGCACCGATCCGTCCCGACCGCCGTAAGTATTCGAGGGTGTCCACGTAGATCAGTTCGGTGGACGCGCGGACGCGTCGTTCCGCGGCGTCGAGCACCCGGATGAGCTGACCGCCGGCGCCGGCCACGCGCGCGGCGGAAACCGCGGCGAAACCGAGGCTCATGCTGGACGTGCCGCTGTCGAGGATGTGCACCGGGATCCGGACCTGCTGCGCTGCCTCACGGGCGGATTGCACGGTGTCCGACAGCCGCCCGGAGATGTGCAGGCTGACGATCGCGGACGCGCCTGCGGACGCCGCGTCCTGATATGTCCAGAAGAAGGCACCGGGATCGGGAGGAGCCGTCGACACGGGTGTGCCGGCTTTCATGGCCTCGACGAGCCGACCACGGTCGAAGCGGTGCTCGTCGTCCGTCTGGTCTCCGACCTGGAGCTGGACCTGCACGACGCCGATTCTCCACTGGGTGGCGAGATGCGCGGGCAAGCACGAGGTCGAGTCGGTGACTACGGCGATGTGCGCGGACATGCTTTCGGAGGTTAATGCCTGACGGCCTACTGGCAGTAGGCGGCTGTTCCTCCGATCGGGCGAGAGGTCGTCTGGACGGGCTAACCGACCGAATACCAGGACGATGGTCCCAATAGATTGCACATCCAGGTGAATGCCGTCACCTCGGCGGGTCCTGGCGCCGGAATGCCCCTAATCTACCGGCCAGTAGAGCACTGTCCCGCGGCCGAGAGCCGGCCCCTACCGGGAGGTCGAAGAAGACCCATGACGAACATCGTTGTCCTGGTCAAGCAGGTACCGGACACTTACTCGGAGCGGAAGCTCTCCGGTTCCGACAACACGCTTGACCGCGAATCCGCCGACGCCGTGCTCGACGAGATCAACGAGAAGGCTGTCGAGGAAGCGCTCAAGATCAAGGAAGCCGGCGAGGGTGAGGTCACCGTGATCTCGGTCGGCCCGGACCGCGCGACCGACGCCATCCGCAAGGCTCTCTCGATGGGCGCCGACAAGGCGATCCACGTCTCGGACGAGGCGCTGCACGGCTCCGACGCGATCGCCACCGCCAAGGTGCTCGCGGCCGCCGTCGGCAAGGTCGAGAGCTACGACCTGGTCATCGCCGGCAACGAGGCGTCCGACGGCCGGGGTGCCGCGGTGCCCGCGATCGTCGCCGAACTGCTGGGCCTGCCGCAGCTGACCTACGTGCGTGAGCTGACTGTCGAGGGCTCGAACGTGAAGGCCGACCGCGAGACCGAGGACGGCATCACCCACCTCGAGGCGAATCTGCCGGCGCTGGTCAGCGTCAGCGAGAAGATCAACGAGCCGCGCTACCCGTCGTTCAAGGGCATCATGGCCGCGAAGAAGAAGCCGGTCGAGACGCTGACGGTCGCCGACCTGGGCATCGACGCGGGCGAGGTCGGACTCGGCAACGCCTGGTCGGCCGTCGTCGAATCCTCGCCGAAGCCGCCGCGCACCGCGGGCGAGAAGGTCGAGGACGAGGGCGACGGCGGCGGCAGGGCCGCCGAGTACCTGGTCGCGCAGAAGCTCATCTGAGACACGGTTTCGAGGAGGATTCCGGAAATGGCTGAAGTACTCGTCCTCGTCGACCACGTCGACGGTGATGTCAAGAAGGTCACGCTCGAGCTCCTGACCGCCGCTCGCGCGCTGGGTGAGCCCTCCGCCGTCGTGGTGGGCCCGGCCGGCACCGCGTCGAAGGCCAAGGACGCGCTCGCCGGCCACGGTGCGGCCAAGGTGTACGTCGCCGAAGGCGACGACGCGACCGGCTACCTGGTGACCCCGAAGGTCGACGTGCTGGCGAAGCTCGCTGAGCAGGCCTCGCCTGCCGCGGTGCTCGTCGCCGCCAGCGCCGAGGGCAAGGAGGTGGCCGCGCGCGTCGCGTTCCGTCTCGGGTCCGGTCTGCTCTACGACGCGGTCGGTGTGAACTCCGACGGTTCCGTGGACCAGTCCATCTTCGGTGGCGCGTTCTCGGTGAAGTCGAAGGCCGCCAAGGGCGTGCCGGTCGTCTCGGTCCGTCCCGGTGCGGTCGAGGCGGAGGCCGCGGACGGCGCCGCCGCCGAGGAGACCGTCGAAATCCCGGCGCAGGACGCGGCGAAGTCGGCCAAGGTCACCGGCATCGAGCCGGTGGTCGGTGGTGACCGGCCGGAGCTGACCGAGGCGTCGATCGTCGTCTCCGGTGGCCGTGGCGTCGGTTCGGCGGACAAGTTCGACGTCGTGGAGAAGCTGGCCGACTCGCTCGGTGCGGCCGTCGGCGCCTCGCGCGCGGCTGTCGACTCCGGCTACTACCCGGCCCAGTTCCAGGTGGGGCAGACCGGTAAGACGGTGTCGCCGCAGCTGTACATCGCGCTCGGCATCTCCGGCGCGATCCAGCACCGGGCCGGCATGCAGACGTCGAAGACGATCATCGCCGTCAACAAGGACGCGGAGGCGCCGATCTTCGAGATCGCCGACTTCGGTGTGGTCGGCGACCTGTTCAACGTCGCGCCGCAGCTGACCGAGGCGGTCGAGAAGCGCAAGGGCTGACGTTTCCCGCTCCGGAGGCCGCCGCGTACCTGCCGTACGCGGCGGCCTCCGGCGTTTCCGGATCTGGGAATTCCGGCGCGTTCCGAGGTCGTCGCGACCCTGAGAGAAGCCTGAGAACCGGCAATTAACTGAAAGTGCACTGAGCGGTCATCGATTGGCACTCTCCGCGGTTTCCCGGCGGCGGGTACACCTGTGACCATGACGTCGTCACAGCTCCTCGTCAGCACTGATCAGGCGGGTGCCGACCTCCCCGCGGACGCGCCGAAGTACTCGCTTCTCGTCGCACACGGCAATGACGAAGTGCTCGCCGCCCAGCGGTTGCGGCACCAGGTGTTCGCCGAGGAAATGGGCGCGCGGCTCGCTTCCCCGCACCCCGGTCTGGACGTCGACTACTTCGACGAGTTCTGCGACCACCTCGTGGTCCGTGACGACCGGACCGGCGAGATCGTCGGCTGTTACCGGATGCTGCCGCCGGACCGTGTCGCACAGGCCGGAAAGCTTTATTCCGACAGCGAATTCGATCTGACCGCGCTCGACAGCCTGCGCCCGTCACTCGTGGAGACCGGACGGTCTTGCGTACACCCGGAGCACCGCAGCGGTGCCGTCGTAAGCCTGGTGTGGGCCGGAATCGCGCGGTACATGCTGCTTTCCGGGCACCGCTATCTGGCCGGCTGCGCCTCGGTGCCGCTGAGTGACGGCGGCAGCTACGCCGCAGGTGTGTGGGATGTCTTGCGCAGCAAGCATTACGCCGACGAGTCACGCCGCGTTTCGCCGCTGCATCCGTGGGCGTGCGACGACGTCACCCGTCCCGACCGGGCGATCTTGCCGCCGCTGATCAAGGGCTACGTGCGGCTCGGTGCGAAGGTGCACGGCCCGCCGGCACTCGACGCGGACTTCGGCGTCGCGGACTTCTTCGTCCTGCTCGACCTGCACCAGGTCGACGAGCGTTACCTCAAGTTCTTTCTCGGAGTGCAGGTATGAGTCACGCCTGGATGCCGGCTTCCCCGTGCGGCGACGGCTGCCTCACCGAGGGTGCCCCGACGGTCGGCTTGCCGCGCAGGGTCCTGCGCTACTCGGCGGCGGCGTCCGTGGTCTTCGCTGCGTTGATGTCTGCACCGATGCTACTCGTCCTCGGCAGCAAATGGCGAGAACGGCTGGTCCGCACGGTTTTCCGGTCCGTGCTTCGCGCGTTCGGTGTCCGTCTGATCGTGCGAGGCGGCGACGATTTCCGTGCCGCGCCGGCCGGCCGCGGTGCCCTCGTGGTGAACAACCACATTTCGTGGCTCGATATCGTCGCCATCAATTCCTTGCGGCCGATGCGTGCGCTCGCCAAGGTCGAAATCGGCGCCTGGCCGGTCCTGGGCACCCTCGTCCGCCGCGGCGGCAGCATCTTCCTGGACCGCGATCGCCTCCGTACGCTGCCGGGCACGATGACCGAGCTGGCCGACGCCTTGCGCTCCGGCTCGCTGGTGAACGTCACGCCCGAAGGCACCACCTGGTGCGGTCTGGCCTCCGGCCGCTTCACCACGGCAACGTTCCAGGCCGCGATCGACGGCGGCGTGCCAGTCCGTCCGATCGCGCTGCGCTACCGCCTGTCCGACGGTCGCGAAACCAGCCGGCCGGCCTTCATCGGCCCGGAATCGCTCATCGCGTCCCTCCGCCGCGTCGCCGCGTTGCGCGGTCTGGTCCTGGAGGCGCACGTGTGCCCGGAGATCGCCCCGGGCCGGGCTGAGGACCGTCGATCCCTTGCCGCCCTGGCGGAGGCTTCGGTGCACTCAGCCCTCGGTACGGTCCGGATTCCGCCGCAACGCGGTCGCCGCCGGGTGACTGCCACCCGCGCTGCGTGCGACGCTGTCGCCGCCTCCGCCGGATACAACGTCGCGGCTCCGCTTGTGCGTGCGGCCGCCACCTCTTCCGGCCGCGACGCCGGCGCATCGCCTGGCCAGGAGCCGACCTCCTCGCCGGGGCACGGTGGCGCCATCTCCGCTTGAGTGCCGTACCGGAGCCTCCACGGAGATCAGCTGCTGAAGGACTTGCGCGCCTGATCTTGCCCCATTAGGAGATGTTTCGAAGTCGTGAGCAGCCGGTTTTCCGTGTGGTGCAGTGTGTCGGCGTGTCGTTGATGAAATAGGTGAGGTCTCCGGTAGATCGATCAACGACCAAGAAAATCGGAATACCGGAGACCTCGTGGCCAGCGTAACGGTCACCGGGCGGGCGGACTTGACCGACGCGCAGTGGGCCGTGCTGGAACCCATGCTGCCGGTCTGGAAGAAGCCTGGCCGGCCACCGCAGTGGACCAAACGGCAGCTCATCGACGGGATCCGCTGGCGGGTGCGGGCCGGCACGCCGTGGCGGGACGTGCCGCCCGCTTACGGGTCGTGGCAGGCGGTGTATGGGTTGTTTCGCCGGTGGCAACGTGTCGGCGCGTGGGCGATGATCCTGGCACTGTTGCAGGCTCGTGCCGATGCCTCGGGGTTGATCACCTGGGATGTCAGCGTCGACTCCACCGTCGCCCGCGCGCATCAGCACGCTGCCGGGGCGCGAAGGGATGGGGCTGCGCAGGCTGAACCGCCTGGCGGGGTTGGCGAACCCGAGCCTGCCGATCACGCGCTGGGGCGGTCACGGGGTGGCTGGACGACCAAGGTGCATCTGGCCACCGAGCAGGCGCAGAAGCCGCTCTCGCTGGTCCTGACCGCCGGGCAGCGCGGTGATTCGCCTCAGTTTCAGGTGGTGCTGGAGCGGATTCGAGTCGCGCGTGCCGACCGCGGCCGGCCTCGCACCCGCCCGGATCGCGTGTTGGCGGACAAGGCCTACGGGTCCCGGGTCAACCGTGGCTACCTGCGGAAACGGGGCATCCGATGCACCATCCCGGAAAAAGCAGACCAGATTCGCCATCGCAAGAACAAGGGCAGTGCCGGCGGCCGGCCACCAGCGTTCGACCCGAACATGTACAAGCAGCGCCACGCTGTGGAGTGCGGGATCAATCGCCTCAAGCGCAACCGGGCCGTGGCCACCAGGTACGACAAGCTCGCAGTTCGCTACGAAGCCACGGTCCACATCGCCGCGATCAACGAGTGGCTACGACTTTAAAACACTCCCTAGTAGTGCTTTGTTAGGTGCTGTTGAGTTGGGGTTTCTGTGGTGGTGTTCGGGGCTGGATGGGTTGTCGGCAGGTGTGGCAGGTGCCGGTCCAGGCCGCGAGCAGGGTCTGGAGTTCGCGCAGGACTGCGTAGAGGGTCAGGCCTGCGCAGGGGCTTTTGGGGTGCGGCGGAGCTGGGTGCAGATGGCCTGGGCGACGGCGGCGAGGGTGACGTGGCGGTGCCAGCCGAGCCAGGAGCGGCCTTCGAAGTGGTCCAGGCCGAGGCCGTCTTTGAGTTCGCGGTAGTCGTGTTCGATGCGCCAGCGGATTTTGGCCAGCCGGACCAGGTCCCGCAGTTTCGTGTCGGCAGGGAGGGTGGAGAGCCAGTAGTCGGTGGGCTCGGGTGCGCCGGGAGGCCACTCGGCCAGCAGCCAGCATTCGGGCAGGCTGCCGTCGCTGTCGCGGGGGATGTTGCGGTTAGCTGGGCGGATGCGCAGCGCGAGGAACCGGGAGCGCATGCTCGCGGTGGGGTTGCCGGGAGTCTTGCGTGATCCGTGTCGCCAGAGGACGTACCGGCCTGCTGATCGTCCGGCGGCCATCGCGAGGGATTTCAGGTCCTGTGGCGGGTCGGGGTAGCGCGGCTGTGGCGGGCGGCCGGTGCCCTTCCAGGCCGGGGTCACCGGCGCGGCCTCGGCGGGGTGGGCGGTCGCGGTCGGGCTGACGGCGAGGGCGTAGGTCAGGCCACGTTCGGTCAGGCCGAGCCGGAATTCGGTGGCGTCGCCGTAGCCGGCGTCGGCCACCACCGGCCGGCTCGGCAGTCCCCACTCACCGATGACCTCGTCGAGCATGTCCAGCGCCAGCCGCCACTTCTCCCGATGTCGCAGTTCGTCTGGGATCGCACTGCGTACCCGCCGACGCCGGATCTCGGCCGCGGCCCCGCCGTCGGTTGCTTTCTCGTCGTCCCAGGACTCGGGCAGGAACAGCCGCCAGTCGATCGCGGCCGAGGCCCAGTCGGTGACCGCGTGCACGCTCACCCCGACCTGGCAATTCCCCGTTTTGCCCAGCGCACCGCAATACATCCGCGCCACACCTGGGGAATCCTTGCCGTCCTTGGGAAACCCGGTGTCATCGATGACCAGGGCATCCGGGGCGATGAACTCCCCGGCCCATCCGGTCAGGCGTCGCCGGACCTCGACGTGTTCCCAGGTCGAGGTGGTGACGAACTGCTGCAACTGCTGATGATCGACCTCAAGCCGCTGCGCCATCGGCTGCATCGACTTGCGTTTGCCGTCCAGCATCAGCCCACGCAGATACAGCTCACCTTTCCCCCGCTGATCACGCCGCGCGAACCCACCGAACATCCGCTCAGCGAACTGTTCGATCACCGGACGAACCTCGTCCATCTCCTCCGAAAGCACCCGCACAGGAGATCACATCAACCACCTGACCAGCCACAACGACACACCTAACAAAGCACTACTAGGGCTCTGTCCCAAATCGGTCGCCACCAGGTTGTCGTCTTTCAGAGGCGACGCTCGTCTCGCGGCGGTAGCGCCGGGGCTTTCGGTGGTGACGCGCGCCGCCCAATGGCAACGCGCGCCTCTCGGCGGTAGCGGGGGGGGCTCGCGGTGGTGACGTGTGTCTTCCGGTGGCAACGCGCGCTTCTCGGCGGTAGCGCGGGGCCCGCAGTTGCAGCGTGCGTCTCCGAGTGGCAACGTCGAACTCTCGGTGGCAACGTGCGCATTCCAGTGGCAACGTGCGCCTTCCAGTGTTGGCGCCGGGGCTCCCGGGCGGCAACGCGCGTCTTCCAATGGCAGCGCGAGGGGCTCTGCCTACCGCAGCCCAGCGGCGACGCCGAAATCCAGCTGGTCTCGCCGCCGAGCGACGAGGTGACCTCCCTCCCGTGCCGCCATCGGGATGCGTCGCCGTCGAACGGCCACGGCGTCCTGGATACACTGCCTTCTGGTCGTCGCCGTTCAACGGCGACGACCAGAAGAGCTGGTCCGAGACGTCCGCTGGCTGGACCGCGCCCTGCCTGCCGTCGCCGTCGACGTGGCTCCCACCTCATTGGCAGCCGCACTCATCGCCCGTGGTCAGGAAACGGCGATCGTCAACTTGCCACCAGGATGCCCCTTCTCGCTCTCCACCTGAGCAGCTGCCGCTTCCTCCAACGGATAGCTGGTTCCCTGCGCGATCCGCAGGCCCCGCTTCACATAACCGAGGATTTCGTTCAGTACTTCGCGGCGATCCGCGTCCTCGCCTGCCGAGAACGGCAGCCCGAGCTGGAACGCCGCAGGATCGGCGACCGTCACCACCCGCTCGGTCGACCCGCGAAGCTCGACCGAAGCAGGCAGCACACCGTGGCCGGACGTGTCGAACACCGCGTCCACCGCCTGGCCCGCTGCCGCCTCGCGAACCCGTTCCGGCCAGCCGTCGCCATAGCGGACCGGGATCGCGCCGAGCGACTCGACTTCGTCGAGGTTGTGCTGCCCCGCCGTGCCGATCACGGTCGCGCCCAGTTCGACGGCTGCCTGCGTCGCGAATCGCCCGACTGCGCCGCTCGCGCCGTGAATGAGCAGCACTTCTCCAGCCTTCACGTCGAGCAGCCGGAGTACGCGCAACGCCGTTTCGCCTGCTACCGGCAACGCCGCAGCGTCGTCCCACGAGAGGTCCGCCGGTTTGCGGGTCACCGCGCTGGCCAGCGCGAACTCCGCGTAGGCGCCTTCGCTCGACCATCCGAAGACCTCGTCGCCGATGCTGAACTCCGCGCCATCACCGACCGCGTCGACCACTCCCGCGACCTCGTAGCCCGGAATCTGCGGGCCCTTCAGCGGCGTGCCGTCGGACATCACACCTTTGCGCACTTTCCAGTCGAGCGGGTTGACACCCGCGCGCCGGACAGCCACGCGTACTTCGCCAGCTCCGGGTTCGGGCACCGGGACCTCGGACAGTTGCAGAACTTCCGGTCCGCCGTACTCGGCAAACGTGATGGCTCGCATGTCGATTCGCACTCTCCTTCGCTGCGGGACGGGTCGTCCGCACGTCCTTCTTGGAAGCCAACCGCTGGACGCCGTATTCCGAACTATCCGGACGAGTGGTGCTCACTAGCCGAGAGAGCAGGACGTCCACCGGCACGCGCGCCTACTGTGGAATTCGTGGACGAAACCTGGTCCGACCCGAATTCCATGCTCGACGTCGTCGTGCGAGTCATGTCCGTGCCGCGGCCGCGAATGCTGCCGCAGTTTTCCCACGAGCTGGCGGTGTTGCTGCCACATCGCGCAGCCGTGATGCAGAGCGGGGACTGTCCGCGCTACCCCTTGAAGACTGTCGGAGATCAAGCTGTCACCGACGCTGTGACCAGCTCTGAACTCAACTACCTCGCCGACCAGGCGATCCCGGGCGAGGCAGTCGTTCTCGACGCTGCTTTCGGTGGTGCCGAATGTCGTCTCGTGCTCTTGTCGTCCCGGCCGGCCATCGGCAAGGGAGCGGTGCTCGCGCTGGTCCCCGAAGATCCCCATCCGGCTTCCGACGTGCTCGATCTCGCCGTCCGGTTGTGGCACCTGACCAGCCTCGACGCGGGGCAGCGTGCCAGCGAGCTGGAGCCTGACCTGATCGCCGGCAACCTTGCCGCGGCCACAGCGAGGGCCGAGGCGCTCACCGATCTCGGCCAAACGCACTCCGCGACACTCGTCGCGCTCCTTTCGGTGCTGCGTTCGGGCAAGCTCAGTGACGCTGTCGCCCGGCAGACTGCCACTGACCTGGCTGCACGCGCGCTGGTCGACCTCCGCGTGGTGACAGACCGTGCACAAGCCTTGTCGACAGAATCCGCTCGCGAAGCCTTCACCGTTCTGGCCGATCAGCTCGCGCCCGTCGTCGCGCACGTCGAGGCCTCCATCGAACTGGCCGGCCCGCACGACGATCGTCAGATGCACCAAGACATCGCGCATGCCGCGCGGCTGGTCAGTCGCGGCCTCGTTCTCGCTGCGCTCGATCGCCCCGGCACCACCCGCGTTCGCGTTTCGTGGCGCATCGACAAGGACGCCCTGCGCGTCACGGTCCGCGACGACGGACCGGAGGTGCCGAAGAACACCATCGACCCCCGTCTGGCCGAGCGCATGGCACCGCTGGGCGGACGCTGGGAAGTCGACTCCGTGCCCGGCTGGGGCACCACGGTGACCGCCACGCTGGTACTTGATGTCGCCGAGACGCCCGAACTGCACCCGCTCGATCGTCTCAACCCGCGGGAGCTGGAAGTGCTCACCGGTATCTCCGGAGGGCAGCGCAACCGGCAGATCGCCGAACGGCTCCAGCTGAGCGAGCACACCGTCAAATTCCATGTGCGGAACCTGCTCGAAAAGCTCGAAGTGCGGTCTCGTGGTGAGGCGGCGGCCCTTGCGCACCAGCTGCGGCTCGAATCTGTTCCCTCTCGACGAGTTGGATGACAGGTTCCTTACAGTCGAAAAGTTTGACCTCTACAGTGCTGGAGGTTGCAAGGTCGCGACATGACCCGGACTGTCGGAGCCCAGCCTCGTACCAGTGTCTTGTGGAGCCGGGAGCACCGGCTCGTGACCGTGGGCCTGCTGCTCGTGGTCACGCTGGTGGCGTTCGAGGGCATGGGCGTGGCGACCGCGATGCCCACGTTGGTGGCCGAGTTGCATGGCCTCGCGCTCTATTCCTGGCCGTTCACCACGTTCCTCGTGGTCAGCGTCGTCGCAACGGTGCTGTCCGGCCGGATAGGCGACCGCCGGGGCCCCAGGCCGGCTTTGCTGGTCGGTCCGGTGTTGTTCGCCGCGGGCCTGGTCGTCGCCGGAACGGCCGGCAGCATGCCGGTGCTCCTGGTGGGTCGCGCGCTCCAGGGTTTCGGCTCGGGCTTTCTGCTCGTGGCCGTGTCCTTGTTGATCGCACTGACCTTCACCGATCGGGAGCGACCGCTGATCTACGCCGCCAACGCCGCCGCATGGGTGCTGCCCGCGGTAGTCGGTCCGTCGGTGTCCGGCCTGGTCACGGTGACCATCGGGTGGCGCTGGGTGTTCCTCGGCCTGGTGCCGCTGGTGGCGCTCGGATTCGCCCTCCTGATCGTGGTCACCCGCCGCTTGCCCGCCCACGCCCCGCCGAAGTCGGGGCGTCGCGCCGGCGTTGTCGCAGCCGTGCTCGCCGCTCTGGGCGTGGCGGCCCTGAGCTGGGCCGCGCAGCACCCGTCACCGGCAGCGTTCGCGTACGGCGCGGCCGGTCTGGTGGTGCTCGCGGTTGCGCTGCGGAAACTCCTTCCCGCGGGCACGCTCACCTCCCGCCCTGGGCTTCCCACCGTGGTCGCGTCACGTGCCCTGTTGTCAGGCGCTTACGCCGGGATGGAGGCCTACTTGCCGTTGACCATGACCTCTGTCCACGGCTACAGCCCTGCCCTCGCCGGCCTGCCGCTGACCATCACGGCTTTCGGCTGGTCGGCCGGGTCGATGATCCAAGGTCGGTTTCTCGACTGGTCCCGGGAAGCTTCGTTGCGGACTGGCTTCGCGCTGGTCGCGGTCAGTGTGGCGGGCTTTGGTTTCGTCGCGCAGCCCTGGTTCCCCGGCTGGGTCGCGTGCGTGCTTTGCGCCGTGGGCGGTGCGGGGATGGGCGTCGCCATGCCCGCGATCTCGGTGCTCCTGCTCCGTTACTCGCCGGAAGGCGAACGCGGATTCAACACCTCCGCGATGCAGCTCGCCGACTGGGTCGGGTCCGCCCTGCTGATCGGCCTCGGCGGGGTTCTGCTGGCCGCGGTCGCGTCCGCGGCTCAGCCGGCCGCCGCGATGGGAACGCTCAGCGCGGTACTGGCCCTGCTCGCACTCGTCGGTGTTCGCCTCACGAGCAGGTGGCCGGGTCATGTGTGACAGGACCTTCCGGGCCCGGGGCGGGCTCCGTCACTGCCCGGAGCGGTCTACCCTGGTAGGGCGATGACCTATCTTGACCATGCGGCGACCACTCCGATGCTGCCCGAAGCCGTGGCAGCGATGACCGAGGCTTTGCCGACCGTTGGCAACGCCTCAGCGCTCCATTCCTCGGGCCGCCGCGCTCGCCGCGCCGTCGAGGAAGCGCGCGAAGTGATCGCAGCGGCGACGTGTGCCCGCCCCTCGGAAGTCATCTTCACCGGCGGTGGCACGGAGAGTGACAACCTCGCGGTCAAGGGCATCTACTGGGCCCGCAACGCCGAGGTTCCCGAGCGTCGCCGCATCCTGTGCAGCACGGTTGAGCACCACGCTGTCCTGGACACCGTCGAATGGCTCGAAGCGCACTCTGATGCCGAGGTCACCTGGCTCGAGGTCGACGCACAAGGCCGCGTCGCTCCTGAGACGCTTCGCGCCGCGATCGGCGCGCACCCGGAAACCGTTGCTCTCGCCACGGTGATGTGGGCGAACAACGAAGTCGGCACCATCAACCCGATCGCAGCCCTTGCCGCCGTCTGCAACGAGCACGGGATCCCGCTGCACACGGACGCGGTCCAGGCAATCGGTGCGATCCCGATCGACTTCGCCGCCAGCGGCGCCGCGGCTCTCACCTTGACCGGACACAAACTGGGCGGCCCTTACGGCGTCGGAGCTCTCCTCCTCGGCCGCGACACCGCTTGTGTCCCTGTCCTGCACGGCGGTGGCCAGGAACGCAGCGTCCGCTCCGGAACTCTCGACGTTCCCGCGATCGCCGGCTTCGCCGCGGCCGTTCATGCAAGTGTCAGCGTGCGCGCCGAGTATGCCGCTCGAATCGAGAAGCTGCGAGACCAACTCGTCGAAGCCGTTCTCCGCGAGGTACCCGACGCAATCCTGAATGGTCATCGCGGCGAACGCCTGCCCACCCACGCCCATTTCACTTTTCCCGGCTGCGCAGGTGACAGCCTGCTGATGCTCCTGGACGCCAAGGGCATCGAGTGCTCCACCGGTTCGGCATGCACAGCCGGGGTCGCGCAACCAAGCCATGTCCTGCTGGCGATGGGAGCGGACGCTGCAGCTGCGCGTGGTTCGCTCCGCTTCTCGCTCGGCCATACGTCCACGCTGGACGACGTGGACACGTTGACCCGCGAGATCGGCGGAGTGGTCGCCAGAGCTCGGCAAGCCGGCCTCGCGGGCATGCGCAAGCAGACACAGAAGCAAGAGGTATAGCTGATGCGAGTATTAGCCGCTATGAGCGGCGGTGTCGATTCCGCTGTCGCTGCGGCCCGGGCCGTGGATGCCGGGCACGAGGTCGTCGGCGTACATCTCGCTCTCTCCGCTCAGCCGGGCACTCTGCGGACAGGATCCCGCGGCTGCTGCACGATCGAGGACTCACACGACGCGCGGCGGGCCGCGGACGTTCTCGGGATTCCCTTCTACATCTGGGATTTCGCGGAGCGTTTCACCGAGGAAGTCGTCGAAACCTTCGTCGGTGAGTACGCAGCCGGACGCACGCCGAACCCATGTGTGACGTGCAACGAGAAGATCAAGTTCGAGGCGCTCTTAGAGAAGGCAATGGCTCTCGGCTTCGACGCGGTGGCCACTGGCCACTACGCACGTTTGGCCACCGTCAACGGTGAAGTGAAGTTGCGGCGGAGCGCGGACGAGGGCAAGGACCAGTCCTATGTACTGGCCTCGTTGACGCCCGAGCAACTCCGCCATGCGATGTTCCCCTTGGGTGACTCGTGGAAGTCGGAGGTTCGCGCGGAGGCTGAGCGGCGCGAGCTGTCCGTCGCGCGAAAGCCTGACAGCCACGACATCTGCTTCATTCCCGACGGCGACACCAAGAAGTTCCTGGAGAATCGCCTCGGGCAGCGCCCTGGTGATCTGGTCGACGCGGAGACCGGCGCGGTGCTCGGACACCACACAGGTGTGCACGGGTTCACCGTCGGACAGCGAAAGGGCCTTGGCATCGACGCGCCGGCCGTTGATGGGCGACCTCGGTATGTCCTTTCGCTCGAGCCGGTCTCCGGCACCGTCAAAGTCGGTTCTTCAACAGACCTCGGCGTGCACGCGATAGAAGCCGACCGGGCCATCTGGCCAGGGGGAAGCCCGCTGGAGGGGCCAACTGAGTGTACCGTACAGGTGCGCGCGCACGGAGGTATCGCCGAAGCGGTCGCCGAAGCCGGGGCGGATGGCCGGGTCGCTATCCACCTGCGAGAGCCACTGCGCGGGGTCGCGCCCGGACAGGTCGTCGTCCTTTACAGGCGAGACAACGAAGCCGGGGACCTCGTGCTGGGAAGCGCGAAAATCTCCAATACGAACTGAGGTGCAGGTTACGCGCCCAAACGCCTCTCGTCGGGTTGCTCTGGCCGGGGCCGTGGCTCGTGCAGTGGTGGCGGCATACTCTCGACCTTTTGGCCAGTTGGCGTGGTGATGGCGAGCCTGCCGCCACTCAGGACCTGGTACTCCCAATCGGCGCGGTTCTTCAGACGTCGGTGCCGGATGCAGTAGCTCAGCGTCGAGTCCGCCTCTGGGCGACCGGAGTCGGCGGGCTCGGTGACGCAGCTCAGCGCGGGTCTTGGGCAGCCGGGTTGCCGGCACACGTGGTCACGTACTCGCACGAACTCATCGACGTCGATACTGGGCCGGTATCGGAACTTGCCCACCTCGATGACTTGACCGGTCAGTGGGTCCGTGATGACTCGGCGCAGCGTGGTGTCCGGTCCAGTCGCGATGTGGCGCGCCAGTTCCGCAGGAACGTGGCCGTGGCCGACCAGGTCCGCGGGGCTTTCGTTGAGTCCGAGGTAGGTCTCAAGATCAAGGTACAGATAAACCTCGGTCTTCTCGGCGACGCCACCTTTCCCGCTGAGCAGGAGGTCAAGCGCGACGTCGGCGCGAAGCTGGTCGAGAGTGCGTTTGTCGTCGTCCGTCCGGAGTGAGCGAGCGATCCTGTCGACACGCAAGTAGGCAGCGGTTGCCTTGTCCGCAGAGGCGTTGTCCACGGACAGCTGCGATGTTCCTCCCGTCTGGTGATGAAGTACGACTCGGCGATCAGCGTGCCGCTGGGTCATCCGGTTTGTCGCTCCGGCTGGGTCGATCTTCATTGCGGCGTAAGAAGTTGCCTTGCGAATCTGAGTCGGGTTCTTGTCGGACACCCGGCTCTCGAGCAAGACGTCGACGAGTCGCGCGTGATGGTCGGACAGCCAACTGGTGCCATCCGAGACTTTCATCGCTCGATAGAGATCGAGTTGTCCCTCGTCCATCAGACGGAGAGTCCGTGGGAGACGACTGGTCAAGGCTTCGGCGGCGGAAACCATGGCGCCTGCCCGATTGTCCGTGATGTGCAGTGTGAGCGCGAGTTCAGATGCCAGTTCGCGCGCTGAGGTTCCCCCGCTTTGACGGAGAGCTCCAAGCCATGGTCCGATAGGGCCGGAAGGAGGACATCAGTGGCGGCACCGAAGAAGTACTCCGACGAGTTGCGGGCCCGGGCGGTCCGGCTGTACCGGGAGTCTGACCCGAAGCCGGTGATCCGGAAGCTGGCCGAGCAGCTCGGCGTGCATCACGAGGCGTTGCGGAACTGGATTCGCCAGGACGAGGCCGATCGTGGTGAGCGAGCCGACCGGCCGACCAGTGAGATGGTCGAGGAGAACAAGCAGCTGCGCAAGCGGGTCGCGGACCTGGAGCGGGTCAACGCCGTGCTGCGTGATGCGAGCGCGTATTTCGCCTCCGAGATCGGCCCGACCCGGAGGTGATGATGCGGTTCGTGCGTGAGCATCCGCAGCACCCGGTCGATCTCGTATTGCGGGTTTTGGGTATCGCGTCCTCGACCTTCTACGGATGGCTCAAGCAGGCGAAACAGCCCTCGGCGCGGCGGGTAGCCGACGATGGTCTGGTGGCTGAGATCGTCGATATTCACACCTGCTCGGGCGGTACCTATGGCTCGCCGCGGGTGCACGCGATGTTGCGCCGCCGAGGCATCCAGGTGGGTCGTAAACGTGTCGAGCGGCTGATGCGGCGTGCCGGGTTGCAAGGCGCGTTCCTGCGCAAGAAGTGGCGAACCGGGTCTACTCGGCAGGATCCGCGGGCCACGCCGGCGCCGGACCTGGTCAACCGGGACTTCACCGCGGTCGAGCCGAACCGGTTGTGGGTAGCTGACGCTACCCGGATTGTGACTGGTCAGGGCGTGTTGTGGCTCGCTGCGGTCCGCGATGCGTTCTCCAACCGGATCGTGGGCTGGAAGTGCTCGGATCGCTGCGACACCGAGCTGGTGCTGGGCGCGTTGGAGTATGCGGTGTGGTCGCGGCAGGTCCGGGAAGGCCAGCTGATCCATCATTCGGACAGGGGATCGACCTACACGGCGTTTCGGTTCTCGAACCGGTTGGCGGACAACGGGATCGTACAATCGATGGGCTCGGTCGGTGACAGTTACGACAATGCGTTGATGGAGAACTTCTTCTCCACGCTCAAGACCGAGCTGGTCTACCGGAACAGTTGGCGGACAAGGGAAGAAGCCGAGAACGCCCTGTTCGCCTACATTGATGGCTGGTACAACACCCAGCGGATCCAGAAGAAGCTGGACTGGCACTCGCCCACCGAGTACGAGGCCAGCTACCATCAACCGGCCCCCGCCGGAACCAGATAATCCGCTCTCCGGCCAAGCGGGGGAACCTCACGCGTCAGATCTTCGTCTTCGCAGCCCTGCCAAGCAGTGCAGCTGGAGCGCTTGCATCCGGGCGATCTCGATGTTTGCTGCCTTGATCACGTCCATGAGCTTTTCTGGCTGCAGGCGCTCGAAAAGTCCGAGGTCCGCTTGCATTGCGCGGAGAACAAACGCCAAGTCGGCGGTCTCGTTGGGGATCTTGGGGGCGTCAGCCGGCGTCGCCGGCGATGTCGAGTTGTCCATGACCGTCACGATACGCATCCGGGTGCGCACAGGCAGAAAATTCATGTGCGATGGGGACTTTCGCTCCGCTCTGCCTGGCAACGAAGCCAGGGTTCTGGCACGGTTGGAACCGACGGCAGCTCGCAGTAGAGCTTTGTACGATGCTGAGAGGGGAACAGATGCGAGGTTCGAACCTGTTTGAGAGCAAGAAAACTAGGCCGCTCGCGAAGGCGGTGTGCGGTAATTTGCTTTGCGTTCTAAAGGTTCTGGGTCAAGAAGCAACTCCGGTTTCGTGATTTGTTGGCGCTCACCAGGTCAATCTGCTTCTCGTCGCTTTCGTCCGGTGGTCGGGGTGCGCTCCGATTGCTTCGGGCGTGTTCGCGGAGAGCGTATCGCCCGCCGAAACATGTCGGCTGTAATATCGTCACTGTCGGCCAGTGTGACTGCCGCGGACCGCTGATTCGGATGGTTGTCGATGGCCTCCGAAGTGAGGCCCTCGGCCGAACCAGTTGTCGTGGCATGTTGAGTCTCACCGGGCGGGCTCACGATCGATCGCCTCGACGTGGGTTGACCGGCCCCCGTAGGACGGGTTCGATTGCAAATAGACTGGTAATCCACGAACAGACGGCTGTGAAGACAGCTACGTCGCCTTGTAGTGGCGAACGCCGTCGATCTCGTCGACTAAGAGTCTGCCCTGCGAAGCCAAGACATCCAGGTGCGCGCCGGTCTCCAGGACCGCGAGCATCTGGTTGAATGCGTCCATTTCAGACAGTTTTCGTTCTCGACGCGTCCAGCTCATGCGAGTCGCGGCCTGGAACGCGGTGCTCGCACCGGAAACCACTTGAGCAGTCATCGTTTCCAGGCGCTGCGCATGGTGTTCGAGGAGTTCGTCGATCCGGGCGTGCACGCTGTCGGTGACCGGACCGTGTGCAGGAAGCATTCGCTGATCCGGCATCTCACGGACCAGGCGCAGTGAGTCGAGATAGTCGCTGAGGGGCAACTTGGTGGGAACCGGTTGAAAACCGATCGACGGAGTAATGTGCGGGAGGACGTGGTCGCCGGAGAAGAGAAGGCCGGCAGCGTCGTCGAGGAAGACGACGTGGCCGTTCGTGTGGCCAGGCGTGTGGATAACGTCGAACTCTCGGCCAGGCAGCACGACTCGGCGTCCTGAGGACAACCACTCGTCGGGATCTTCCCAGAGATGTGCTTCGGTATGGCGAGGGCTCTCCCCGAACATCCGGCTGAGGGCGGTGATGACTTCGTCGCCACCGCTCTGGCGAAGCAGGCCGATCTGGGCATGCATCGGAAAGCGTTCCGGCTCAGAGGACGCCTTCAGCGACGGCTCCTCAAGCTTGCCGAGAGCGACCTTGGTCCCGAATTCACGCCGAAGAGCGACTGCCTGGGTGTAGTGATCGCGGTGCACGTGGGTGACGAGGAACTCCCGGATGTCACCGAGCTCCGCACCGATGCCCTGCAGCGCGTCAGCCAATAGCCGGCGGGCCTCGTCGAGAGCCCAGCCGGAGTCGACCAGGACGAGGTGCGAGCCGTCTGTCACGGCATAAACGTTGACGGCACGCAACGCGTCGTTCGGCAATGGCAACGGTATCCGGTAGACCCCAGCAGCTACCTCGTAGATGCCGGGTTCGGCCCAGTTCGAGTTGCTGCCATCGGGCAACGGCTCCACGGCGACCTCCGTCCAGGCGGGACTGCTATGTCCCAAACTTTTCTTACATTGAGGCGTATTCACGTCGGTGTCCACCTGACCGGCGTGAGACCCCGATCACGTACTGGGTCTGGCCCCGGGCTCGAACGTGGTGGTGTCGATGACGAGCCGGGTCGCGAGAGCGGTGCTGAAGAGAGGTTCGAGCGCTGGTCCGGGATCTCGACGTAGGTGTAGCCGCAGAAAGACGAAAGCTCCGCCGGCGACCGGGCTGACGCGAGCGATCTCGGTGCGAGCTGGCACCTGACCAGCGTATGCACCGTTCTGACTGTCCGCGTGGACGGTGGCGATCGGCCGACCGTGGGCGATGGGAGTCAAGCGACCGTCCGGCTGTGTCTCGGGTGCGCTGTGACGGATGATGACCAGCAGCGGGCCAGTGAAAGTGCGCACCCGACGGCATTCGCCGCTTGGCGGCGGGAGCGCGACGTTCGCCGTCTTGCGGCTACGTCGGCGCGGCTGGTCTTCGAAAAGTGGCTCCCGGGCGGCGGGCCGGTGCCGACAACAGGAGGCGGACAAGCTCACGCCAAGGCATCACGGCTGTCAGAGCAAGAGCTACACCTACTGCCATCATCACCAGCCCACCACCAGCCGAGCCGGTTTCGCCACCTCGCAGGCAGTGCAGACAGCGGGATTGGTGCAGTCGAAAGAGCGGGCGGCCAACGTCCGACCCTGGTGGAATCCCGGCCGCATGAGGCCGCCAGGGGTGGTTCGGCGCGCACTCGCCCGTTCGGCGACAATCCAGCTTGTGACTGAACGAGCTTGGCCTGCTGGCGTGGCCACCGCTATCGGCTCCATGCCGGGGGTCGATCCGGTGGAGGCGGCTGCTGTCGTCTTCGGGGAGCTGCCGGACTTTCCACACATGCCCGAGCTGCCGGCCCGTGGTGTCGGCGCGGACACCATCGGCCGCACGGCCGCACTCCTGGTCGACCTCGCCGTCGAGGTCGTGCCGAGTGGATATCGCATGACCGGGCGGCCAGGGCACGATCATCGACGTGCACTCGACCTGCTGCGATGGGACCTCGACGCCGTACAGCAAGCCAGAGAGAACGCAGGCAGCCCGCCGGTCCTCAAGATTCAGCTCGCCGGTCCGTGGACGCTCGGGGCAGGGATCGAGCTTGCGCGAGGGCACCGAGTGCTCACCGATCGGGGGGCGTTGCGCGATGTCACAGCTTCGCTGCTCGACGGCCTCGTCCAGCATGTCGAGGAGCTGACAACCCGGATCGGCGCGCCCATCGTGGTCCAGCTCGACGAGCCGTCGCTGCCGGCCGTCCTCGGGGGACGGCTGCCTACGCCGTCGGGGTACGGCAACGTCCCGGCTGTTCCCGAGCCCGAGGTTCGTGAGCTGCTGACCACGACGATCGACCGTATCGGCGGACTCACCGGCCAACCTGTTGTCGTGCACTGCTGCGCTCCGCGTCCGCCGATCGGCCTGCTGCGTTCAGCCGGTGCCGGTGGAGTCGCCTTCGACGTCAGTCAGCTCAGCGAGGCGCCCGCAGCGCTGCTCGACGAAATCGGTGAAACCTGGGACAGCGGTACGTCGCTCTTCCTGGGGCTTGTGCCGGCTACGAATTCGGCGAAGGCGCCGTCGCTGAAGGACCTCGCGATGCCCGCGCTCAATCTGGTCGACCGGCTGGGATTCAATCGCTCCATCCTCGCCGAACAGGCTGTGCCGACGCCCGCCTGTGGCCTGGCGGGTGCCACGAACGAGTGGATGCGTCGCGCCCTCGCTCTCAGTCGTGACCTGGGAAAAGCCTTTCTGGAGCCACCCGAGAACTGGTGATCCGCCGACCCTCCCGTCGCGGTGCGCGTACCGTGGCGGGAGGGAGAGGAACGAGGGGGAGTTTCGAGTCATGGGTCTTTTTCGCCGTCGTCGTCCGGGGTCCGACTCCGGGACAGCAGCCGACGTCATGCCGTCTGATCCGCGCACGCCTTGGCCCGACCAGCCGGTGCCTTCGGACGTCACGGCTGCCGCGGATGCGTTCTGGACAGGCTGGGACGAGTTGCTTCCAGAAGTCAGCTCGGCGCTCGGCGATCGAGAACCACATCGGGTGGAGCACGACCTGTGCATGCTGGTGGAGGCGTTGCACCCGCGGTTGCACTTCTCGCTGGAGCGCGGGCGCCAGGCGATCTACGCGTTCGTCCTCAGCGGCCAGGAAGATCCAGAGCTGCGGCCGTACACCGACGCCTGGAAGGCCGGCGCGCCGCCGGACGACGCGATCTGGGAGTACCACGATTCCGTACCGCCGGTTCCCGATCCGACCGAGGTGACGGTGAATTTCGGCGAGCACCGGGTCCGCCTCGCCGACGTCCGGGTCGTAGCCCAGGTGGACGAGGACGTGGTCGATGTGGCCGTGCACCACCCGGTGTTCTCGGACCTGGAAGAGGCAGCCCGTACTGCGCTGACCTTCCTCCCGCTCGACGCCACGCTGGGCGAACGGGTCGCCGCTGAGCGGCTACGCCGGGTCGAAACGGCCGAAACCGAGCCGGAGGGCGCTGTCGGCTTGCTGGAGTTCCGGGAACTGGTCCGCACGCTGCCGGAGCGACCGGACGAAAGTGTCGGTGCCTCCGACTAGGCTCACCACCTGTGAGCAGCACCGACCTTCCCCAGGATCCGGCGGCCACCGAGGCCGCACAGGACGTGACCGATGTGGCGGCCGACGCCCGCGAGCGCCACGGCGCCCTCGCCGAGGAAATCCGCGGCCACCAGTTCCGGTACTACGTGCTGGACTCGCCGATCATCTCCGACGGTCAGTTCGACGCGCTTCTCGCCGAGCTGCAGGCCATCGAGAACGACTACCCGGCGCTGGTCACCCCGGATTCGCCGACGCAGAACGTCGGCGGCACGTTCTCCACCGAGTTCACCGCGTACGACCACCTCGAACGCATGCTGAGCCTGGACAACGTCTTCGACGAGGACGAGTTCCGGACCTGGGTGGAGCGGGTCGAGAAAGAAATCGGGTCCACCGAGTACCTGGCCGAGCTGAAGATCGACGGACTCGCCATCAACCTGCTGTACGAGAACGGCAAGCTCACCCGAGGTCTCACCCGCGGCGACGGCCGCACCGGCGAGGACGTCACGCTCAACATCCGCACCCTGGAGCAGGTGCCCGACCGGCTGACCAGGACTGACGACTTTCCGGTGCCCAAGCTCGTCGAGGTGCGTGGCGAGGTCTACTTTCGCGTCGAGGACTTCCTGGATCTCAACGCGAAGATGGTCGAAGCCGGTAAACCGCCGTACGCGAATCCGCGGAACACAGCCGCCGGCTCGTTGCGGCAGAAGGATCCGAAGATCACGAAACAACGCAGGCTGCGCCTGATCTGCCACGGTCTCGGCAAGCGCGAGGGCTTCGAACCCGTCACGCAGTCCCACGCCTACGACGCGCTGGCGGCCTGGGGTCTTCCGGTTTCGCCGCACACCCGTGTTCTGCACACGGCGAAGGAGCTCACCGACCACATCACCTATTGGGGTGAACATCGGCACGATGCCGAGCACGAGATCGACGGCGTCGTCATCAAAGTCGACCAAGTGGCCCTGCAACGTCGTCTCGGCAGCACTTCGCGGGCACCTCGATGGGCGATCGCCTACAAGTACCCACCGGAAGAGGCGATCACCACGCTGCTCGACATCCAGGTCGGGGTCGGACGTACCGGCCGCGTGACGCCGTTCGCGGTCACCGAGCCGGTGAAGGTTGCCGGGTCCACGGTCGCGCGCGCGACCCTGCACAACCAAGAAGAGGTCAAGCGCAAGGGCGTGCTGATCGGCGACCGCATCGTGATTCGCAAAGCGGGAGACGTGATTCCCGAGGTGCTCGGTCCGGTCGTCGACGTGCGCACGGGGGACGAACGCGAGTTCGTCATGCCGACGCGTTGCCCGGAATGCGGCACGGAACTGGCCTATCAGAAGGAGGGCGACAAGGACATCCGTTGCCCCAATACGCGGTTCTGCCCCGCGCAGCTGCGGGAACGGTTGTTCCACCTTGCCGGTCGTGGTGCGTTCGACATCGAGGTGCTCGGTTATGAAGCTGCGGTCGCGTTGCTCGACGCGCGCGTGGTCGCCGACGAGGGCGACGTGTTCGATCTCAGCGAAGAGTCGCTCGCCGAGGTGGAGTTGTTCCGCACCAAGGCGGGGGACCTTTCGGCGAATGCCCGCAAGCTGCTGTCGAATCTCGATTCGGCCAAGAACCGTCCGCTGTGGAAGGTGATCGTCGCGCTGTCGATCCGGCACGTCGGACCCACCGCGGCGCAGGCGCTGGCCCGGGAATTCGGCTCGGTGCAGCGGGTCGAGGAGGCGAGCGAGGAAGAGCTGGCGGAGATCGACGGCGTCGGGCCGACCATCGCGCACGCCGTGCAAGAGTGGTTCGACGTCGGCTGGCACCGGGAGATCGTCGAAAAATGGCGACGCGCCGGTGTCCGGATGGAAGAGGAGCGTGACGACTCGGTACCTCGGCATCTGGAGGGACTGTCGATTGTCGTCACCGGCTCGCTCGAGGGATTTTCCCGCGATGAGGCGAAAGAAGTCATCCTGGCCCGCGGCGGCAAGGCGGCCGGATCGGTGTCCAAGAAGACGGCGTTCGTGGTGGTCGGCGACTCTCCGGGGTCGAAGTACGACAAGGCTGTACAGCTGAAGGTACCCATCCTGGACGAGAGCGGGTTCCGGGTGCTGCTGGAGCGCGGACCCGACGCAGCCGCGGGGGTGGCGCTCGACACGGGCGTGGACGAGGAACCGAAAACCGAGGAGGACGATGGCTGAGTTCCGGATCCGGCCGGCGCGGGTGGCGGAGTTCGCGGCGATCGGCGAGGTGACGGCAGAGGCGTACCGGCGCGACGGGTTCTTCGAGGTCGATACTGGGTATGAAGCGGTGCTGCGGAGTGTCGCCCACCGAGCCGAACATGCCGAGTTGATGGTGGCTGTTGAAGCGGATAGCCGAGTGCTCGGGTCGGTCACCGTGGTGCTGCCGGGCAGCGAGTACGCGGAAATCTCCGGACCCGGAGAGCTGGAATTCCGGATGCTGGCAGTGGCCGGCGAGGCACGCGGCCGTGGCATCGGGGATGCGCTCACCCGGGCGGTGCTGGACCGTGGTCGCGAGCTCGGGCTGGGAAAAGTTGTGCTGAGCAGTCTCGACCAGATGCGAACGGCACACCGGCTCTACGAGCGAATCGGCTTCAGCCGGCTGCCGGAGCGGGACTGGAGCCCGCATCCGGGGGTCAGGCTCGTTGCGTACGAGTACGACCTGTAAACGGGGTTTCTCGCAGGTCAAGGGGTGTTGCCAGTTTTCGGCAACGGCCGGCGGAGTGTTCTCGGAGCACGTTCTCGCCACCGGTCGGCCACGATCGGCCGGTTGGTCGGCCGGTCGCTGGGTCTCGGGTCTGCTGACTGGCGGCAAACTCGGGCGCTTGCGGCCGCTCTTGCCGCTCGTGTGGCAACCGGCTCCGCGACGGCTGCGTGCCGCCGGTTGCCGATCGGTGGCGAGAGGCAGGTCAGCGGTGGCTTCCTGCCGCGAGCTGTCGATTGGCGGTGAGAGGCAGGTCAGTGATGGCTGCGTGCCGCGAATTGTCGATTGACGGCGAAGGACGATCAGCGGCAGGACAGGTCAGCGGCAGCTTGTCGCTGGTGCCTCACTCAATTTGTCGACCGCACTGGTCGCGGCGGCGGTCGAGCCGGTCGGGTTCGCCGTCTCGGGGTGACGCGGGTAATTGCCGTGCCGTAACAACGTCGCTGTAGGTGGTCCCGGCGCGAGTTCTCCGGGGAACCTGGCACAGGGTGTGATGCGCCCCGGGTCTGGTGCAGGTCTCGTTGCCTGTTACCCAGCCCGGGCGGGCTCGGAGGGTTGATCGTAGCGTGACGCCTGGTAGGTGACTTCGACGGCGGCGGGAGTGCGCTGACCGAGCTCGCCGTGGAGACGACGATGGTTGTACCAGTCGACGTATTCTGCGACGGCGATCTCGACATCGCGGACGGATTGCCAGCCGCGGCCGCGGGCGATAGGGTTATGAATCAATTCGCCCTTGAACAGCGAGTTGAATGCCTCGGCCATCGCATTATCGTAGGAATCCCCGCGTGAACCGACCGAGGCGACGACTTCAGCTTCCGCCAAGCGCTCGGTATAGCGGATGGCTCGATATTGAACTCCGCGGTCGGAATGGTGGACGAGGCCGGTGACGTCTTGTCCGGCTCGTTTTCGCGCCCAGATTCCCATCTCCAGAGCGTCGAGGGCGAGGTTTGTGTGCAGGGAAGTCGATACCTGCCAGCCCACGACCATTCGGGAGAAAACATCGATGACGAACGCGGCATACACCCACCCCGAAAACGTCCGGATATAGGTGATGTCCGCGACCCAGAGCTGGTTCGGCCGATCGGCGGTGAAGCGGCGGTCGACCAGGTCCGCCGGCGAAGGCGAGGCTGCAGCGATGGTGATCCTGGGCCGCTTGCCTCACCGTAGTCCCTGCAGGCCCTTCTGGCGCATCAGCCGCTCGACCGTGCAGCGGGCCACGCGGATTCCCTCTCGATTGAGCTGGGCATGAATTTTCCGCGCCCCGTAGACGCCGTAATTCTCGCGGAACACGCGCTCAATCTCAGTGAGCAGTTCCGCGTCCCGCGCAGCACGTTTCGACGGTGCACGCTTCTTGGCTGCCCAATACGTTCTCGGGGCGATCTGCACGCCCGCGTCGTTCAAGACCGCGCAGATCGACTCGACCCCGCGCTTCTTCCCCTCAACAACCCGCTCGCGATGGCCGTCGACATAATCGACGACCACCGCGAGCGGAACCTCCCGCCAATGCGCGGAATCGTCCGGAGTTACTTGATTGTGCGGTCGAGCTCCGCGGCGGCGAAAAACGCCGAAGCCGTCTTCAAGATCTCGTTTGCCCGCCGCAGCCCACGCACCTCGCGCTCCAGCTCGGCGATCCGCGCCGCATCGTCGCTGGTGCGACCGGGCGCCGCGCCGGCGTCGATCTCGGCGCGCTTGACCCACGTCCGCAAGGCCTCCGGGTGCACGTCCAACTGGCCCGCGACCCGACGGATCACCGCCATCCGCTGCCCCTCGGCCGCGATCGCGTCCAACGCCATCCGCGTCGCCCGCTCACGCAGCTCGTCGCTGTACTTCTTCGGTGCCGGCATGCTCTGCATCCTCCCTGAGATCAGAGCCTGCACAAAACCCGGGGCGCATCAGTGGACAGTGCTCTCCGCGCCGAGGCGAGTACTCAGCCGGCCGTTGGGGTGGTGGTGGTGGCTTCGGCAGGCCGTTGGCGGGCATGCGGCTGGGGTCGTCGGAGGACGGCGACGTGCGGTGGGCGGCCAAGTCAGCAGTTCGGCCCGGCCGGCAGTTCGGCTCAGCCGTCCAGGACCACGGCGACTATGCCGGCGAAGTGTGCCAGGCGGGCGACCTCCGCGGCGCGGAAATTCGGGCCACCCGGGCGGGCCACCAGCAATGCCTTGCCCGGTTTACCCAGCGGCGTCGCGGCGAGTTCCGTGCCGAGCTCCTTCCAGGTCTCCGGGACCCACGACTCTTCGCCGTCGAGGACTGTGGCTCGTTCCAGCGGGAGCCACGGCAGGTCGGTGAACGGGCTCTCCGGGGCGGCACTCGACGAGGCGAGGCGCCGGGAATCCGGTTCGCCGTGCTCCACGATCACCGCCCAGCCGGCGCGGATGATCTTCGGCACACCCTCGGCGAGCAGGTCGAGGCCCGATTTCGGCTGTGCCGCGATCTCCTCGACGAGTTCGAGTTCGCGATGCGTGTCCAGGATCCCGGCGTACGGCCGGACCGCATCGACCTCGACGCCTTCCACGCTCTCCGCCGCGGTGATCAGTGCGTCCGGGAGCCGGCCGGACGGCAGCTCCACCACGAGGTCGTCGATCGCCAGGCCGCTGCTGCGTTCGACCACGTCCACGCTGAGGATGTCGGCGCCGACCGTGCCGAGCGCGGTCGCCACGGCGCCGAGGGTGCCGGGGGAGTCCGGAAGCTGGACCCGGATCAGGAACGACACCACGCGCCCCTCTCGCCTCAGGCGTTCCAGCCCTGCCGTGGAACGCGACTTCGCCGGGCGCCGATTGTGACAGACCGGGTGCCCGTCGCGGTCCCGCCGTCCGGCCAGCGGGACACTGCGCCCGGCGCCCGGCGAACAACCCGGTCGAGCCGTCCGACGCCGTCACCATAGACTTGCAGCTTCCGAGAGCACCCGCACAGCACACCCCGGGAGTCACCCGCGTGCCCAACATTTCCCGAGACGAGGTCGCGCACCTCGCGAAGCTGGCCAGGCTGGCTGTGACCGATGACGAGCTGGACGTTTTCGCCGGCCAGCTCGACCAGATCCTGGACTCGGTCGCGAAGGTGAGCGAGGTCGCCGCGGAGGACGTCCCGCCGACCTCGCACGCCGTGCCGCTGACGAACGTCTTCCGCGAGGACGAGGTTCGTCCCTGCTTCAGCCAGCAGCAGGCGCTGTCCGGCGCGCCAGCTGCCGAGGAAGGCCGATTCCGGGTGCCGCGGATCCTGGGAGAAGAACAGTGAGTGAACTCGTCAAGCTGACCGCCGCCGAGCTGGCGGCGAAGATCCACGCCCGCGAGGTGTCGGCGGTCGAGGTCGCGCAGGCGCACCTGGACCGCATCGCCGCCGTGGACGACCACGTGCACGCGTTCCTGCACGTCGACACCGAAGGTGCGCTCGCCGCGGCGAAGGCGGTCGACGAGAAGCTCGCCGCGGGAGAGTCGCCGGCGTCGCCGCTGGCCGGCGTGCCGCTGGCGCTGAAGGACGTGCTGACCACCGAAGGCGTGCCGACCACCTGCGGCTCTCGGACGCTCGAAGGGTGGATCCCGCCGTACGACGCGACGGTGACGCGCAAGCTGCGCGAAGCCGGCGCCGTCATCCTGGGCAAGACGAACATGGACGAGTTCGCGATGGGCTCGTCCACGGAGAACTCGGCGTTCGGGCCCACCCACAACCCGTGGGATCACGCGCGCATCCCCGGTGGCTCCGGTGGCGGTTCGTCGGCTTCCATCGCCGCGTTCGAGGCCGCGCTCGCCATCGGCACCGACACGGGTGGTTCGATTCGTCAGCCGGGCTCTGTCACGGGCACTGTCGGCGTGAAGCCGACGTACGGCGGTGTGTCCCGCTACGGTCTGGTCGCCTTCTCGTCTTCGCTCGACCAAGCGGGACCGTGCGCGCGTACGGTGCTCGACGCAGCACTGTTACACGAGGTGATCGCCGGTTACGACGTCATGGACTCGACGTCCATCGACGCGCCCGTGCCGCCCGTCGTGGCCGCGGCGCGCGAAGGTGCCAACGCGGACCTCAAAGGCGTCCGCGTCGGGGTCGTGAAGGAGTTCGGCGGCGACGGTTACCAGCCTGGTGTGCTTCGCTCTTTCGAAGCGGCAGTGGAGCAGCTGCGCGCTTTGGGGGCCGAAGTCGTCGAGGTGTCGTGTCCGCACTTCACGTACGCGCTCCCCGCGTACTACCTCATCGCGCCGAGTGAGGCGTCGTCCAATCTCGCACGGTTCGACGCCATGCGCTACGGCCTGCGTGTCGCCGACGACGGTTCGCACAGTGCGGAAGAAGTCATGTCGCTCACGCGCGAGAAGGGCTTCGGCGCCGAGGTGAAGCGGCGCATCATGCTGGGCACGTACGCGCTCTCGTCCGGCTACTACGACGCGTACTACGGCTCCGCACAGAAGGTGCGCACGCTCATCACGCGTGACTTCACCGCTGCCTTCGAGAAGGTCGACGTGCTCGTCTCGCCGACGACGCCGACCACTGCGTTCAAGATCGGGGAGCGCGTGGACGATCCGATGGCGATGTACCTCGCCGACCTGTGCACCATCCCGTCGAATCTCGCCGGCAACGCCGCCATGAGCGTGCCGAGCGGACTGTCCGACGAAGATGGCCTTCCGGTCGGCCTGCAGATCATGGCCCCCGCGCTCGCCGACGACCGGCTGTACCGCGTCGGTGCCGCGTACGAGGCCGCGCGCGACGCCGCTGCCGGCGGTTCGCTCGTGCACCGGGTTCCGGAACTGGGAGGAACGAAGTGACTGCCGTGGCCGAGTTGATGGACTACGCCGAGGTCGTCGAGCGGTTCGACCCCGTCCTCGGGCTCGAGGTCCACGTGGAGCTCAACACGAAGACGAAGATGTTCTGCGGTTGCGCCAACGAGTTCGGCGGCGAGCCGAACACGAAGACGTGCCCGACCTGCCTCGGACTGCCGGGCTCGCTGCCGGTGCTGAACGGCAAGGCCGTGGAAGGCGCGATCCGCATCGGGCTCGCGCTGAACTGTGACATCGCCGAGTGGTGCCGGTTCGCCCGGAAGAACTACTTCTACCCGGACATGCCGAAGAACTTCCAGACCTCCCAGTACGACGAGCCGATCGCTTTCGACGGCTACCTCGACGTCACGCTCGACGACGGGGAGGTCGTGCGCGTCGAGATCGAGCGCGCGCACATGGAGGAGGACACCGGCAAGTCGCTGCACGTCGGCGGCGCGACCGGCCGGATCCACGGCGCCGAGCATTCGCTCCTCGACTACAACCGCGCCGGCGTTCCGCTCATCGAGATCGTAACCAAGCCGATCACCGGCACCGGTGCGCGGGCGCCGGAGGTGGCGCGTGCGTACGTGACGGCGTTGCGCGACCTGCTGCGCGCGATCGGCGTGTCCGATGTCCGGATGGACCAGGGCTCCATGCGTTGTGACGCGAACGTGTCGCTGATGGCCAAGGACACCGAGGAATTCGGTACGCGTACCGAAACGAAGAACGTGAACTCGCTGCGCAGCGTCGAGCGTGCGGTGCGCTACGAGATGACGCGTCAGGCTGCGGTGCTCGCCGACGGTGGTTCGATCCGCCAAGAGACGCGGCACTTCCAGGAGGCAGACGGGACCACGTCGTCGGGACGGGCCAAGGAAACCGCGGAGGACTACCGATACTTCCCCGAGCCGGACCTCGCTCCGATCGCGCCTTCGCGGGAGTGGGTCGAGCAGCTGCGCGCAACCCTGCCGGAGATGCCGTGGGAACGGCGGAAGCGGATCCAGGGCGAGTGGGAGCTTTCCGACGAGGCGTTGCGTGACCTGCTGAACGTCGGCGCCGTCGACCTGGTCGCGGCCACGGTCGAGGCCGGGACGACTCCGGACGAGGCCCGGGGCTGGTGGGTGAACACGCTGGCGCAGGAGGCGAACTCGCGCGAGGTCGAGCTCGCCGAGCTGCCGATCACGCCGGCGCAGGTGGCCGAGGTGATCGCGCTCGTTTCCTCCGGCGAGCTGACCAACAAGCTGGCCAAGGAGGTCGTCCAAGGCGTCCTGGCCGGTGAGGGTTCGCCGCGCGAGGTTGTGGAGAAGCGCGGGCTGAAGGTCGTTTCCGACGATTCGGCGCTGCTGTCCGCCGTCGACGAGGCTCTGGCCGCGCAGCCGGACATCGCCGAGAAGATCCGCGGCGGCAAGGTCGCCGCGGCGGGCGCGATCGTCGGCGCGGTCATGAAGGCGACGAAGGGGCAGGCCGACGCCAAGCGCGTGCGCGAGCTGATCATCGAGCGCGTCGGTTCTTGAGTGGCGTTCTCGATCACGCGTGTCACCTGGCGCGAGTGGCTCGGCCTGGCCGCCGGCCTGCTCGCGCTGGGCACGCTGTTCCTGCCGTGGACGGTGCTGACCGCCGACACCGCGACCCCCGAGGTGCAGGACGCGTTCGGGTCGTTGGCCCAAGACGACGTCGTGCGTTCGGCTTGGCATTCGGATCCGTTTTCGTGGGTGCCGCCGCTCGTCCTTCTGCTGGTCGGGGTCGGTGTCGTCGTTTTCGGGCAAGTGCGGAAGGCCCGGATGTCCGGGCTGCCGCACCTGTGGCTCGTGGCCGGCCTCGCGACGGTGCTGTTGATGGCTATCGGATGGTCGACGTTGGACTGGGTCTTCGACAGCGACCAGCGCGCCTTCCTGGCCGCGGCGGGGGTCACGGTCGGTGCCGGGGTCGGACGGTATCTGGGGATGGCGTTCGCGCTGGTTTCCATCGCCGTGTCGATCCTGGATATCCGTGCGGCTCGTGCGGAAAGCCGGGTTTCTCGCCGTCGCCGTTGAGTGGCGACGGCGTTTTCGCCACTCAGCGGCGACGGCGCGGGACCGCGCTGGCTTGTGGCGATACGCAGGTGGTGCCCGGCGGATGGTTGCCGCTGATTGCCCGTCGCCTTCTTACCGGCTGAGAGTGTTCGGCGCTTGTTGTCCGAGAGCCGTGCCGGAGCGTTCGGTGGCGGACTTCTCCGTACGCTCCCTCGCGCGAAGAGGCCTGGAACGGAACCTCTTTGTGTGAGTTGCTGGTCCTGAAGCGCCAGGCCGGAAGGCTCGCCATCCGGTGGCGACGAGGTGGGGGGCCTTGGTGGTCGGGAAGTTCGGCGGATGACGGGGTTGTTCCGTCGGGTGGACGGCGCGGAAATGCCACGAGGCAGTGCTGGAAAGCTGCCGCCTTTGAGTGGCGGTGGCCAGGGCGAGGTCGCTGTGGGATGCCGAACTGGAACGAATTGTCGCCGGTGAGAGGCGACGTCAACGCGGTTCGCCGCTGAACCGCGACTGAGCACGGTACGCGAATCGCCGTTGAGCGGCGAGCGTCCTCACTGCCGCGACCGCGACCGCGACCGTTGCCGCGACTGCCACCGTCACCGCGACCGCTGCCGTCGCAACTGCGACCGCGACCGCCGCCACCGGCCGCCGCCACCGAGCGGCGAACGTCGCCACCGCCACCGCCACCGAGCGGTGAACATCGCCATCGCCATCGCCATCGCCATCGCCATTGCCATCGCCATTGCCAACGAACGGCGAACGTCTTCGTCGCCGTTGAGTGGCGAACGTTCCACCGCCGTCGAGCACACGTGCAGAGCGCGGAGTCGGTAGGGACGAATTCCGGGCCGTCGAGTGGCGACGGCCCGGCGGAGTTTGCCATTCGCGGGCGACCTTCAGGTGTGACGTTCGGCGTGGGCCTGGACCAGATGAGCGGCGGTCGGGTCGGAGAGTCACAGTCGAGGACGGTCGAGGTCCTTGCTCGACGTCGACATGGACTGTCGGCGCGTCACGTTGTTGCTGGAGGTGACCCAGGAAGACCCGTGGGGCCAGATTCGCCGCTCAGCGGCGACAGAGCTCGACGCTCCTTCTCCGACAGCTCAGGACTCAGTCTTTCCCCTGGCCACCGCCGGTGTCGGTGATGACGATCAGGACCACCCGGTCGTCGCTGGAGACCGGTTTTCCGCCGTCCTTGTTGGTGGTACCGGCGACGGCGATCTGCGGGCTGATCATGCTCATCCCGGCGAGCCGGCCGTAGGTCGTCGGGGGCTTGCCCTTGCCGTCCAGGCTCACGGTCGGTTTGCCGGTGACGGCGCCGTCCGGGCTGACCGGGACGTTCTGCAGACCCGTCGACGAGGCGACGGCGAGGATACCGTTCGCATCGACGAAGTCGGTGCAGCCGCCGACCGCCGGCTTCTCCGGCCAGGTCCAGGCGGGCGTGCTGAGAGTCTGACCTGGCTGGAGGCGGTACACGGCGTCCGGGCCGGTGCCGGGCTGGTCGGTCACCCACATGCGCTTCCCGTCGGACGAGCCGCAGAGGCCGCCGGGGGCGTGCAGGCCCGAGGCGTAAACCGCGGAACCGGGGGTGGGGTTGTCGCCGGCCGGCTTTCCCGAGGCATCGATCCGCAGCACTTTGCCCGCCAGAGACTTCGGGTCGGCTGCGGCGGCGGAGTTGCCTCCGTCGCCGGTCGCGACGAGGAGGGCGCCGTGCCCGTCACCGGCGATGGCGCCGCGGTTGCCGGTGGCGCCTTTCGGGATCCCGGTCAGCACAGGCTTCGGCGCCTGGCCTTTGGCGAACCGGACGACGCGGTTGTCGGTCGGCGTCGTGATGTAGGCGAAGACCAGCTGATCCTCGACATACTTCGGGGACAGTGCCAGACCGGTCAGGCCCCCGTCGCCCGCGGCCTGGACGTCGAGCTGGGCGAACGATGCCGCGTCATGGCCGGAGGTGGCGAGCAGGACGCGACCGGTTTTCCGTTCGCCGGCAAGGGCGGTCGGCGACGATCCGTCGCCCGGCAGGCCGGCGACGGCGGAGACAGTGTCCAGGCACGTCGCGATGACCGCCTTGTCGAAGTCCTTGCACCCCTGCGGCGGCGGGACCGGTGTGGGTGAACTCTGCGACGGCTCGCTGCCCGGCCCTTTCCCGGAATCGTCGCCCGGGTCCTGGACCTGGGGAGGCGATTCGGGGCTCGGCGGCGGCGCGGGGCTGAACGTCTGTCCCGCGGTGGTGTCGTCGAAGCTGGCGCAGCCGGAAAGCACAAGGCCGCCGCAGGCGAGCAAGGCCAGCGGCGCCGACCACCGGAACCGGGTACGCATGATGGTTCCAGCCTAGGTGCCCCGGCGTGAGCCACCGGTAAGTGGTTACCGTGGTGATCATGACGGTAACCGTGCTGGTCCCCGACGACGAAGGTGTCGCCGCGCTCTCCGAGGTCCCCCTCGTGCAGGCCGTGCGCTACCAATGGGGTGATCCGGTGCCGCCGGAGGCCGCGAAGGCCGAGGTACTCATCCCAGGCCGGCACCCGGCGGGTGACGAACTGTGGCGCGACCTGCCGAATCTCAAGCTCGTGCAGTTGCTGTCCGCCGGTGCGGACGACTGGATAGGTAAGGTTCCTGACGGAGTGCTGCTTTCCACCTGCCGCGGCGCGCACGGCGGCAGCATGGCCGAGTGGGTGGTCGCCGTGCTGCTGTCGATGTACCGGCGGCTGGACGTTTTCGCCGCGGCCCAGCGGGCGGCGCGCTGGGAACGGATGACCTCCGAGACGTTGCAGGGGCAGCACGTGCTCGTGGTCGGCGCCGGTGATCTCGGGCGGCAGCTGCGGAAGCGACTCGAATCGTTCGACGCGCGGTGCACGATGGTCGGCATGTCGGCGCGCGACGGGGTGCACGGCGTCGACGAGCTCCCGGACCTGCTGCCGCACCACGACGTGGTCGTCATGATGGTCCCTCTCACGTCGCGTACTCGAGGCATGGTCGATGCTCGTTTCCTGGCTGCGATGCGGGACGACGCCGTGCTGGTCAACGCCGCTCGCGGACCCGTTGTCGTCACGGAAGCGCTGGTCGCGGAGGTGACCGCGGGACGGCTGCGGGCCGCGCTCGACGTGACCGATCCGGAGCCGCTGCCTTCGGACCACCCGCTGTGGACGGCGCCCGGAGTCGTCGTGACTCCGCACGTCGGTGGCGCGGTGTACGGGGTCCGGCGGCGTTCGTACGCCGTGGCCGCGGCAGAGATCGCCCGGTACGCCGGCGGAGAGCTGCCCGACAATCTGGTGCACGGCGAATATTGACCACCTCCGGGTAAACCCTGAAAAGTGCCCCTGACCTCGGCGCGCGCGCTCGCGGGTGGCGGCGGTATCCCCTACTCTTCGCGCGTGACCAGTCAAGGGGACGACTACCAGACCGACCTGCTGTCCGGCGTCGAAGACTCCACGAGCAACGACTACGACGAGCCCCGGCAGGGTGGCCTCGGCTTCGGCCTGCTCATCCTGCGGCTCGGACTGGGCGTGATCATGGGCGCGCACGGGCTTCAGCACCTGTTCGGCGCCTTCGGCGGCCCGGGCGTCGGCGGATTCGCGCACGCGCTCGAAATGTTCGGCTACCACAAGCAGACGACCTTGCTGTCCTGGATAACCGGGATCACTGAGGTCGCGGGTGGTGCGCTGGTGATCGTCGGCCTATTCACCCCGCTCGCGGCGGCCGGGCTGCTCGGCGTCGCGGCCAATATCGTCTACGCGAAGTTCCACGGAGGTTTTTTCCAGGGCGACGGTCGTGGCTGGGAGTTCGAGCTGCTGCTCGGGCTGTCCGCGCTCGCGCTGATCTTCACCGGAGCCGGCCGCATTTCGCTGGAGGTGAACACGCCCTGGCGGAAACGGCCGTTGCCGCTGGGGATCATCTCGCTGCTGCTGGCGGCGGCAGCTTCCGTGGTGGTCATCGTCCTGACCCGCTGACTTGCTGACTGCTGGCTCGCCGATTCGCTGACTTGCTTACTCGCTGACCCGTCTACCTCGCGGACTTGCTGGCCCGCCGACCGATGGAAGCCATCTGCCTGACCGACGCCGATCGGATGCCGAACTGGTGATGCTGCTCGACCGCTGGACGGTGGTCAGCTGGCAGACGCTGTCCGGTGGTAGGCGCTGCCCGCTGGGCGGAGGTGTTCGGTTGGCTGATGGTGGTCATCTGGTCGGTTCGCGTGACTGGTGGGCGTGGTTCGGGCGGCGTCGGCTGGTCGCCGTTTCGTGGCCACGCGGGAATCCGGGGCGTTGCCATTTTTCGGCAATGGGCGTTGACCTGCTGTTTGCTTGGGCTTGCCACTCTTGTGCTCATGGTGGTGGTTCTTCGTCGGCTGCCTACCGGTGGGGTGTTCGCCGGGACTCTTGGCGGCCGGGGTGTGTCAGGTCCCGCTGGGGTGGCGGGACGGACTGTCGTCATAGGGAGGCGACGGGTGCGGGTGCGGCTGACGGATGTCGAAGCGGTGGGCTCCTCGCATGCTCAGTTGCAAGAGGTCGAGGGAGCGGTCGACGACTGCTCGGGGCCCGTTGACTTGGTCCCGTTGACTTGGGCCTGTTGGATTGGGGCCTGTTGGTGGTCACCACCGTGCTGACCTTGCTGGGATGGGTTGGCGGCGACGGTCGCGGAGTGCTGGTCGGGTGGGTCGTTGACGGCGTGCGGCCGCTCCTGCCTGCGGCTAGCCGAGCCGCGGTGATTCCGGGGCAGGTCTGCGCAGAGCCCGTTCCGGAGCATGGCAGCGCAGAGCTTGTTCCGGAGCCGGGCCGCGCCGAGCTTGTTTCGGGCAGGGGCTGCGCAGAGCCAGTGCCGGGGCCGGGTCGCGCCGAGCTTGTTTCGGGCAGGGGCGGCGGAGAGCCTATTCCGGGCCGGCCGGGCCGGGCCTATTCCGCGCAGAGCCCGTTCCGGGCAGGGCGGCGTAGAGCCCGGGCAAGCCGTTGCCATCCGGTGGCGAGACCCTGGTCAAAGGCATGAAAAGGGCCGCGCACCCCAACGTCAGGGGTACGCGGCCCTCGAGGGTTGGGGAGCCGGATCAGCGGTTCGGGTCCCGGACTGCGCCGGTGTCGGCCGAGGTGGCCATCCGGGCGTAAGCGCGCAGGGCGGAGGTGATCGGGCGCTGGCGTTCCTTCGGCTGCCACGGCCGTTCGGACAGGTCCATCTTCGCCCGGCGTTCGGCCAGGATTTCCGGCTCCACGAGGAGCTCGAGGCGGCGCTGGTGGATGTCCAGCAGGACCCGGTCGCCGTTCTCGACCAGGCCGATCAGCCCGCCCGCTGCCGCTTCCGGGGAGATGTGGCCCACCGAGATGCCCGACGAGCCGCCGGAGAACCGGCCGTCGGTGATGAGGGCGCACTTCTTGCCCAGGCCGGAACCCTTGAGGAACGCCGTGGGATGCAGCATCTCCTGCATTCCGGGACCACCCGCCGGGCCCTCGTACCGGATCACCAGCACCTCACCCGGCTGGATTTCCTTCTTGAGGATCGCCGACACGGCTTCCTCCTGGCTCTCCAGCACCCGCGCCGGGCCCTCGAAGTGCCACAGGTCCTCGTCGATGCCCGCGGCCTTGATCACCGCGCCGTTCTCGGCGAGGTTGCCGCGCAGGATCGCCAGGCCGCCGTCCTTCGTGTAGGCGTGCTCGACGTCGCGGATGCAGCCGCCCGCAGCGTCGGTGTCGAGGGACGACCAGCGGTTTTCCGTGGAGAACGCCTGCGTCGTGCGCACCCCGCCCGGGGCGGCGTGGAACAGTTCGAGCGCCTTCTCCGACGCGGACTCGGCGCGGATGTCCCACTCGCCCAGCCAGGTGTCGAGGTCGGGGGAGTGCACCGAGTGCACGCTGGTGTTCAGGAGACCACCACGGTGCAGTTCGCCGAGGATCGCGGGGATGCCACCGGCACGGTGCACGTCTTCCATGTGGTAGTCGGAGTTCGGCGCGACCTTGGACAGGCACGGCACCCGCCGGCCGATCTCGTCGATGTCGCTGATCGTGAAGTCGATCTCGCCTTCCTGCGCGGCGGCGAGGATGTGCAGCACGGTGTTCGTGGACCCGCCCATGGCCATGTCGAGCGCCATCGCGTTCTCGAACGCTTCCTTCGTGGCGACCGAGCGGGGCAGCACGGATTCGTCGTCGCCGCCGTACCAGCGCTTGCACAGCTCGACCACGGTGCGTCCGGCGTTCGAGAACAGATCGCGCCGTGCCGCGTGCGTGGCGAGCGTGGAACCGTTGCCCGGCAGGGAAAGGCCGAGCGCTTCGGTGAGGCAGTTCATCGAGTTCGCGGTGAACATGCCCGAGCAGGAACCGCAGGTGGGGCACGCGGAGCGTTCGACGGTGGACAGGCCCTCTTCGTCGATCGCCGAGTTCGCGGAGGCCGCGATGGTGGTGATCAGGTCGGTGGGCGCCTGCGCGACACCTTCGACGACCACAGCCTTTCCGGCCTCCATCGGCCCGCCGGACACGAACACCGTCGGGACGTTGAGCCGCATCGCGGCGTTCAGCATGCCCGGCGTGATCTTGTCGCAGTTGGAGATGCACACGAGTGCGTCGGCCTGGTGCGCGTTGACCATGTACTCCACGGAATCCGCGATGATCTCGCGCGAGGGCAGCGAGTAGAGCATGCCCGAGTGGCCCATCGCGATACCGTCGTCGACCGCGATGGTGTGGAATTCGCGCGCGATGCCGCCGGCCTCGGCGACCGCCTCGGCGACGATCTCGCCCAAGTCTTTGAGATGCACGTGGCCGGGCACGAACTGGGTGTAGGAGTTGGCGATCGCGACGATCGGCTTGCCGAAGTCACTGTCGGTCATTCCGGTCGCGCGCCAGAGCGAGCGCGCGCCCGCCGCGTTGCGGCCGTGGGTGGTGGTCCGGGAACGGAGGTGCGGCACGGCATTCTCCCAGGTCAGAAGGCTGGTCCAGACGGAGTCGCGAGACCGCTCCGCAAACTGGTCCTACCAATTCTACTCGCTCGGTTCACCTTCGGACGGCGCGGTCTCGGCCGCGGCCTCTCGCGGCTGCGCGGAAGGGTTCGGCTGCCCGGCAGCCGGCGCCCCCAGTTCCTCGTCGCTCAGCACACCGGACGGGTCCTTGATCTTCCCCTCGCTCACCAGTGCCAACACGGGCAGATGCCGCGTCCGCACGGTGGGCAGTGCAACCTGAGTGTCATCGCCGAGGACTGCTCGCACGCGTGCCTTGTTCGTGATCGCCAAGCCTTTCAGGGACGACCACGGCAGGTCGCGCTTGCCGAAGACGGTCCGGACGTTCAGGCCCTCCCTCGTCGCGACTGTGCGGGTGCGCGCGACGAACACGAGCAGCGCGAGTGGGAAGACGTACAGCCACTGGAATCCGCCGATCTCCCCGAGTGCGACCGGAGTCACACACACGATCAGCAGGCCGATCGCCAGGTACGCCGTGCTGGGGATCCGGAAAACGGCCTTCCGGCCCTCGTCCGCGCGCTGGTCCTGCTCTTTTTCGGCCACGGGGAAATGGTGCACCGCCAGCTCCGGCGACCGGCGCGCGGGTCCGCGGAAGCAGTACTGGCTGTCCAGCATGCGGAATCGCCGTCCCGCCCAGTTGACACTCGCCCAGGCGCGCGGCTAACGTCACCGCCGTGAAACCGCAGACCGGCCTCGTACTTCCTCAGCGCGTCGACGCTTAGGAAGAGTCCGCTGCGTCGACGCGCGACCCTCGTGCGACCTTACGGTCGGCGAGGGTTTTTTGTTGTCCCGAACCGGTTTCGACCGCAGTACCGCCCGACCTACCCGAACGAGTGACACCGAGAACCCACGAGGCAGAACCGATGACCAGTGCCACGTCGCACAGCGACGCGAAGCCCGGGCCGACCGCGCCCGGTGTCCCCGGAGCACGTCCGAAACCGACCCCGCCGGCCGGTACGCCGGTGCGGGTCACCGGCGCGCAGTCGCTCGTCCGCTCGCTCGAGGCGGTCGGCGCCGAGGTCGTCTTCGGCATTCCGGGTGGCACCATTCTCCCCGCCTACGATCCGTTGCTCGACTCGACGAAGGTGCGGCACGTCCTCGTCCGGCACGAACAGGGCGCCGGGCACGCCGCCACCGGCTACGCGCAGGCCACCGGCAAGGTCGGCGTCTGCATGGCCACCTCCGGGCCGGGTGCGACGAACCTGGTCACCCCGCTGGCGGACGCGAACATGGACTCGGTTCCGGTCGTCGCGATCACCGGGCAGCAGTCGCGTGGCCTGATCGGCACGGACGCGTTCCAGGAAGCCGACATCTGCGGCATCACGATGCCGATCACCAAGCACAACTTCCTCGTCACCGATCCGGCCGAGATCCCGCAGGCGATCGCCGAGGCGTTCCACCTGGCCGCCACCGGACGGCCCGGCCCGGTGCTCGTCGACATCCCCAAGGACGTGCTGCAGGAGATGACGTCGTTCTCCTGGCCGCCCGAGCTGCGCCTGCCGGGTTACCGCCCGACGCTGCGGCCGCACGGCAAGCAGGTCCGCGAAGCGGCGAAGCTCATCGCCGAAGCGCGCCGTCCCGTGCTCTACGTCGGCGGTGGCGTGCTCAAGGCCGAGGCCGCCGGGGCGCTGCTCGAACTCGCCGAGCTGACGGGGATCCCGGTCGCGACCACGCTGATGGCTCGCGGCGCGTTCCCCGATTCGCACCGTCAGCACGTCGGCATGCCCGGCATGCACGGTTCGGTCGGTGCGGTCGCCTCGATGCAGCGAGCGGACCTGCTGATCGCGCTCGGCGCCCGCTTCGACGACCGGGTCACCGGTCAGCTCTCGACGTTCGCGCCGGAGGCGAAGGTCGTGCACGCGGACATCGATCCCGCCGAGATCTCCAAGAACCGCAAGGCCGACGTGCCGATCGTGGGGGACTGCCAGGAGATCATCACCGAGCTGATCGCCGCGGTGCGGGCCGAGTTCGAGCACAACGGCGCACCGGACCTCGCCGACTGGTGGACCCAGGTCGACTCGTGGTGCGAGACGTACCCGATGGGCTACGAATGGCCGGACGACGGTTCGCTGTCGCCGCAGTACGTCATCGAGCGGATCGGCGAGCTGGCCGGACCGGACGCGGTGTACGCCGCGGGGGTCGGCCAGCACCAGATGTGGGCCGCCCAGTTCGTCAAGTACGAGAAGCCGCGCACCTGGATCAACTCCGGCGGGCTCGGCACCATGGGCTTCGCCGTGCCGGCCGCGATGGGCGCGCAGTTCGGCCTGCCCGGCACGCAGGTGTGGGCGATCGACGGCGACGGCTGCTTCCAGATGACCAACCAGGAGCTGGCCACGTGCGCCATCGAGGGCGCGCCAATCAAGGTCGCCGTGATCAACAACGGCAACCTGGGCATGGTCCGCCAATGGCAGAACCTGTTCTACTCGGAGCGCTACTCCAACACCGACCTCGGCACGCACAAGCACCGTATCCCGGACTTCACGCTGCTGGCCGAGGCGCTCGGTTGCGCCGGCCTGCGCTGCGAGACCAAGGCGGACGTCGACGCCACCATCCGGCGGGCGATGGAGATCAACGACCGCCCCGTCGTGATCGACTTCGTCGTGGGGAAGGATGCTCAGGTGTGGCCGATGGTCGCCGCGGGCACCGGTAACGACGAGATCATGGCCGTGCGCGGCATCCGGCCGCTGTTCGACGACGACGAGGTCTCGCGCGAAGCCATCGAGGCCGCCGCCGCGGAGGGAGAGCAAGCATGACCGTCCACACGCTGAGCGTGCTGGTCGAGAACAAGCCCGGTGTGCTGGCCCGGGTCTCCGGCCTGTTCTCCCGCCGTGGTTTCAACATCGAGTCCCTCGCCGTCGGGCCCACGGAAAACCCCGAGGTCTCCCGCATGACGATCGTGGTCGCCGTTGAGGAGCTACCGCTCGAACAGGTGACCAAACAGCTCAACAAGCTGGTGAACGTGATCAAGATCGTGGAGCTGGAAGCGGGCAGCGCGGTGCAGCGGGAACTGCTGCTCGTCAAGGTCCGGGCCGACGCCACCGTGCGCAGCCAGGTGCTCGAGACCGTCCAGCTCTTCCGCGCCAAGGTGGTGGACGTCTCGCCGGAGGCGCTCACCGTCGAGGCGACCGGCACGTCGGACAAGATCGGCGCGCTGCTGCGGATGCTGGAGCCGTACGGCATCCGGGAACTCGTGCAGTCCGGCATGGTCGCGGTGGGTCGCGGGGCCCGCTCGATCACCGCCACCTCACCCCGCTGATTTCGTGAAGTCAGGAAAGGAAGTAGTACCCCCCATGGCAGTGGAAATCTTCTACGACGACGACGCCGACCTCTCGATCATCCAGGGTCGCAAGGTCGCCGTGATCGGCTACGGCAGCCAGGGCCACGCCCACTCGCTGAGCCTGCGCGACTCGGGTGTCGACGTCCGGATCGGCCTGCAGGAGGGGTCGAAGTCACGCGCCAAGGCCGAGGAGCAGGGCCTGCGCGTGCTGACCGTCGCCGAGGCGTCGGCCGAGGCGGACGTGATCATGATCCTCGCCCCGGACACCAAGCAGCGGTTCATCTACGACGAGCACATCGCGCCCAACCTCAAGGACGGCGACGCGATCTTCTTCGGGCACGGCTTCAACATCCGCTACGACCTGATCAAGCCGCCTGCCGGTGTGGACGTCGCGATGGTCGCCCCGAAGGGCCCGGGTCACCTGGTCCGCCGCCAGTTCGTGGACGGCAAGGGCGTGCCCTGCCTGATCGCGGTCGAGCAGGACGCCTCCGGCGGCGCGCAGGCGCTGGCGCTGTCCTACGCCGCCGCCATCGGCGGTGCGCGGGCGGGCGTCATCAAGACGACGTTCACCGAGGAGACCGAGACCGACCTCTTCGGCGAGCAGGCGGTCCTCTGCGGGGGCGCGTCGGCGCTGGTGCAGACCGGGTTCGAGGTGCTCACCGAGGCCGGGTACGCCCCGGAGATCGCCTACTTCGAGGTGCTGCACGAGCTGAAGCTGATCGTCGACCTGATGTACGAGGGCGGCATCGCCCGGCAGCGGTACTCCATCTCCGACACCGCCGAGTACGGCGACCTCACCCGCGGCCCGCGCGTGATCTCGCCGGCCGTCAAAGAGGAGATGAAGAAGATCCTCGGTGAGATCCAGGACGGCACGTTCGCCCGGGAGTGGGTCGCCGAGGACGAGGCCGGCCGCCCGAACTTCACCAAGCTCGAGGACCAGGGCAACCAGCACCCGATCGAGGCGACGGGCAAGAAGCTGCGCGACCTGATGTCGTGGGTGGACCGCCCGATCACCGAGACCGCCTGAGTCTTTCGCCGGATTTCGGCGACGGCCCCCTCGTCCGCGTATCCCGTGGTCGAGGGGGCCTTCGCCGTCCGCGAGGCCGTTTCCGCCGGGCGACGGATACGCTGTGATCATGAGTGAGCGCCCTACTGCCGACCGCGCTGCCGGCCAACCGGACGACAAGGCGCACATCCGGCACGAGCTCGATCTCACCGGCGTCGCCTGGACCCGCGCCGAACCGGAGGGGGAGACGCTCGAGCACTGTGTCGAGTACGCCCTCGTCCCGCACACCGATGGCCTCACCTACGTCGCCCTCCGCCAGCCGGCCGAACCGGACGGAGCGGTGCTGATCTTCACGCCGACGGAGTGGGACGCTTTCACCAACGGCGTGCGGGCCGGAGAGTTCGAGCTGCCGGAGGACCTGGCCGCGGGGTGAGTATTCGCAGGTAAGAGGCTTTTGCCGGAAAACGGCGACGGCTTGCCGGGCTTGGCTGTGGTCTCGATCGGGCCTCACGCGCGCGGCTTGGGTGAACCGGCTCTCGCGGGGGCCGGCGCGGGTGTGCGCGGCGTCGCCGTTGAAGGGCGACTGAATGGCGATTGAACGGCGACGCTGTCGGCGGCTCTCTGCCAAGCCTGGTCGACGGCTGCTGTGGAGGGCCGGTTCCTGCACACAGAGCGTCCCTACCAGAGTAATTCAGTGCCCGAAGTAACCCAGTCTCCGGATGACCCGGTGTCCGGATCCCCGGACATTCCGCGCCCGAAGTAGTCCGGCGCCAGACAGGGCGAAAACGGCCACTGATCACGGCCCAGGCGCTATGTCTCACCCAGTGGACGGGTTTGCCCGCCGCGCCTGGTACACCGACCGGTGGCTGCAGGGAAGATCCTTCCATTGCCGCACAGCGCATCCCGGGCGTGGCGTGGTGGCCGGTGCCGGGCTGCCCGTGGCGATGTTGCCGCCGGATTGCCGGGATGTGGCCAACGCAGGGCGCGCGAGGTCCGCCGTCCGGGCTAAACTCCGCGCATCCGGGCACAACGGCGTGCACCGAAGGAGAGCGTCCTCGATTTCGTGACCAGATAGTGGGAGCCGCATCGTGACCAAGCCCAGCAAGCCCGTCGTCCTCATCGCGGAGAAGCTCGCGCCGTCCGTGCTGAGTGTGTTCGGCGACGAGGTAGAGGTCCGGCAGGTGGACGGGACCGACCGTCCCGCGCTGCTCGAGGCGGTGAAGAGCGCCGACGCGCTCCTGGTCCGGTCCGCGACCAAGGTCGACGCCGAGGTGCTCGCCGCGACCACGCAGCTCAAGGTCGTCGCCCGGGCCGGCGTCGGCCTGGACAACGTCGAGATCCCGCCGGCCACCGAGCGGGGCGTGCTCGTGGTCAACGCGCCGACGTCGAACATCGTCTCCGCCGCCGAACACGCGGTCGCGCTGCTGCTCTCGGTTGCCCGGCGGGTGCCGGCCGCGGACCAGAGCCTGCGCGGTGGCGAGTGGAAGCGCAGCTCGTACTCCGGGATCGAGATCAACGGCAAGACCGTCGGTGTGGTCGGCCTCGGCAAGATCGGGCAGCTGGTCAGCGAGCGGCTGGCCGCGTTCGGCACCAAGATCATCGCCTACGACCCCTACGTCTCGGCCGCCCGCGCCGCGCAGCTCGGCATCGAGCTGGTGACTCTCGACGAGCTGCTGGGCCGCGCCGACGCGATCTCCATCCACCTGCCGAAGACGCCGGAGACCAAGGGCCTGATCGACGCGGAAGCGCTCAAGAAGACCAAGCAGGGCGTCATCATCGTCAACGCGGCCCGCGGTGGCCTCATCGACGAGGACGCCCTCGCCGAGGCGATCCGCAGCGGGCACGTCGGCGGTGCCGGGATCGACGTGTTCGTCACCGAGCCGACCACGGCCAGCCCGCTGTTCGAGCTGCCGAACGTCGTGGTCACCCCGCACCTGGGGGCGTCCACCGCGGAGGCACAGGACCGCGCGGGCACCGACGTCGCCCGGTCGGTGCTGCTCGCGCTGCGCGGCGACTTCGTGCCGGACGCGGTCAACGTGTCCGGCGGCGGTTCGGTGGGCGAGCACGTGCGGCCGTATCTCTCGCTGACGCAGAAGCTCGGCCAGGTGCTCACCGCGCTCAGCCCGAAGGCGCCGACCTCGGTGACCGTGGCGGTGAAGGGTGAGCTGTCCAGTGAGGACACTTCGGTGCTGCAGCTCGCCGCCCTGCGCGGCGTCTTCGCCGGCGTGGTCGAGGACCAGGTCACCTTCGTCAACGCGCCGCGGTTGGCCGAGGAGCTGGGTGTGCAGGTGGACCTCGTGTCCGAATCGGAAAGCCCGAAGTTCCGCAGTCTCGTCACGGTGCGCGCGGTGCACGGCGACGGCGCCACGCTGACCGTGTCCGGCTCGGTCACCGGCAAGGACGAGGTGGAGAAGATCGTCGAGGTCAACGGGCGGCACTTCGACCTGCGGGCCGAGGGTGACGTGCTGTTGCTCGAGTACCCGGACCGGCCGGGTGTGATGGGCCGCGTCGGCACCCTGCTCGGCGAGGCCGGCATCAACATCGAGGCGGCGCAGATCAGCCAGACCACCGACGGATCCGACGCGGTGATGCTGCTGCGCGTCGACCGGCACGTGGACGGCAACGTGCTGGAGCCGATCGGCGCCACGGTCGGCGCGCACACCATCCGCGCGGTCGACTTCAGCTAGTCCGGACAGCCATCCGCCGGCCCCTTTCCCCGAAACGGGGGGAGGGGCCGGCTGCGTTCGCGTGCCCGCCCGAACCGGCAACATTCGCATAACGGAGCCTTTTCCGCACGAAAGTAGGGGTTTCGGGCAGTTAGGTTCTGTGCCGCGAGGCTGAACCACGCGCCGTGAGGGCACGGTGCGGCGCCCGGGCTCACCTGTCGGGGGTGTGGTGGGGAGCGCGAGCAGGTTCGTGATCCGGGCCTCGAGTAAGGGGTTGGGTACTCATGAGCAGAACCCGGTTGCCCGGGTGGGCAGCTCGGTCGGCGGTCGTGGGGTCCGCGGTGGTGCTGGCGGCCGCCGTCGTCGGCGTGCCGTCCGCGTCCGCACAGAGCGCACCGCTCGCCGATCCGGTTGCTCCCGCGAAGGTCGACGCCACCGGATTCCAGGGCAAGCTTTCGCCGCGGCTGAGCGCTGCGCAAGGCGAGGTCACGGCGTTCGTGGAGCTGGCCAAGAAGCCCGCCGTCGACGCGTTCAACGCTGAACAGGGCAAGGGCAAGGAGAAAGCCAAGCAGGCTGCACGCGCGGCGAAGGCCGACGTCGCGGCCGCGGTCAGCTCCCTCGTGGGCCAGCTTCGGTCCGCGGACGCGGGGATGAAGCTCGTCACGCAGACTGCCAACGCCGTTGCCGGCGCTGTGGTGACGGCGGACGCCGCGAAGATCCGTGAACTCGCGAAGCGCGACGACGTGGTGTCTGTGCGCACTGTGGTGCCGAAGACCCGTACCAACGCCAGCGCTGAGCAACTCACCAACACCCTCGCCAGTTGGCAGCAAACTGGCAAGCTCGGCGACAACATCCGCGTCGGCGTCATCGACGACGGCATCGACTACACCCACGCCGACTTCGGCGGCCCTGGCACGCCGGAGGCCTACGAGTCGGTGGATCGCACCAAGCCGACGCCGTTGTTCCCCAGCGCCAAGGTGGTCGGCGGCACCGACCTCGTCGGCGACGACTACGACTCCGAAGGCGCGACCGGCTCAGCCACGCCGAAACCGGACCCCAACCCGATCGCTTGCGGCGAGCACGGTACCCACGTCGCCGGCACCGTCGCCGGCTTCGGGGTCAACGCGGACGGCAGCACCTTCACCGGTGACTACCGCAAGCTGGACAAGGAAACGCTCGACGCGATGCGGGTGGGCCCGGGCACGGCGCCGAAGGCATTGCTGTACGCCATCAAGGTGTTCGGCTGCCAGGGCTCCACCAACGTCACGTCGCAGGCGCTGGACTGGGCGCTGGACCCGGACGGCGACGGTGACTTCACCGACCATCTCGATGTGGTGAACCTTTCCCTGGGCAGTGACTTCGGCGCGCCGGACGACCCGGACTCGCTCTTCGTGCGCAAGCTCGCCCAAACCGGAGTGGTCCCGGTGATCTCCGCCGGCAACGGCGGCGACATCAACGACATCGCCGGCTCGCCGGGCAACACGCCTGAGGCGCTCACCGTCGCCAGCAGCCGCGACGCGGGAGAGCTGAAGGACGCCGTCGAGATCAAGGCTCCGATCACCGGCCAGCAGCCCGGGCAATACAGCCAAGACTACACCGGTTACGACACGCTCGACCTCACTGCGCCGGTGGTTTCGCTGTCCGCGGACAACAATGCCGGATGCGACGCCTACTCCGCCGAGGACAAGGCGAAGGCCGCGGGCAAGATCATATGGCTGGAATGGGACGACAACGACGCCACCCGTGCTTGCGGTTCCGCCGCGCGCGCGAACACCGCGGAAGCCGCCGGTGCCAAGGGCGTGCTGCTCTCGTCCACTTTGGAGCATTTCGCGGCGGGAATCGCGGGCAACGCGGCGGTGCCGATGTTCCAGCTCACCGGAAAGGCCACCGAGGCGGCGCGGCCCGGGCTGACCGCCGGCACGCTGAACGTCCGTATGTTCGGCGACGGCCGCACGGTCCTGCAGACCTACGATCAGTCCATTGTGGATACGCCCAGCTCGTTCACCTCGCGGGGCGGGCGCGGTCCGTCGGTGAAGCCGGACGTTTCGGCGCCCGGCGACACGATCACGTCGGCGTTCCGCGGCAGTGGCAACGGCCGGCTCGTCATCTCGGGCACCTCGATGGCCGCGCCGCACACTTCGGGGATCACCGCGCTGGTCCGCCAGGCGCATCCGGACTGGAACGTCGAGGAGGTCAAGGCGGACGTCGTCGGAACCGCCGCGCACGACATCGCCGACGGGAAGGGACACACCTACGCCCCGCAGCGGGTGGGCGCCGGCCGAATCGACGCGAAAGCCGCGCTCGACAACCAAGTGCTGGCCTACGTGCAGGATGATCCCGGCGCCGTGAGCGTCACCTTCGGCACCGTCGAGGCAACCGGCCCGGTCACCGTGAGCAAGACGATCAAGGTGGTCAACAAGGGCGTCAAGCCGGTCGAGTACTCGGTGGGTTACGAGGCAGTGAACAGCCTTCCGGGCGTCGAGTACACAGTGGACAAGAGCTCGGTGAAGCTGAGCCCGCGCGGTGTCGCGACCGTGAAGGTGACGTTGAAGATCGCCGACCCGAAGGCGTTGCGCAAGGTGATGGACCCGACGATGGAAGCGACGCAGGCGGGGCTGGCCCGTCAGTTCGTCGCCGACGCTTCGGGCCGCGTCGCGCTCACACCGAAGAACGGTGCGACGGTGCCGTTGCGCGTGGCCGTCTACTCGGCGCCGAAGCCGGTCTCGGCGATCACCACGCCGACTGGTGTGCGCTTCGCCGCTAAGGCGGACCAGGCGGTGCTCAACCTCGGAGGGAAGGGCATCGACCAGGGCAGCGGTGCGCAGCGGTACCGCTCGCTGATCAGTGTGCTCGAGTTGCAGGCCGAGTCGCCGCAGCTGCCGGAGTGCGATGCGAGCGTCACCTCCGACTGCACGCTCAACCGCACCGCGAAGGGCGGCGATCTGCGCTACGTCGGTGCGGCGTCCACCGCGCCGCTTGCGAAGACGCAAGGCGAGCCCGAGAACGCGACGCTGGCGTTCGGTATCACCACCTGGAGCGACTTCGCGAACCTCGGCAGCAACACGGTGCCGTTCGTGGACATCGACACCACTGGTGACGGGAAGCCGGACTTCGAGACCTTCGTGACGAAGGCGACGGGGACCGACGTGCTTCTCGCGAACACAGTGTCGTTGAACGAGCCCGACTTCCCGAGCGTCGATCTGCAGGCGGTCAACGGTCAGCTCGGTGACGTCGACACCAACGTGTTCGATTCCAACGTGATGGTGCTGCCGGTCAGCATCGCCGCACTGGGCATCGACCCGAAGGCGGCTTCGCACCGCATCAGCTACACCGTGGGCACGAGTGGCTACTACGTCGCGCCGGGCACCACGAACGGGCTGATCGACTCCGTCAGCACGCCTCTGTCGTTCGATGCCCTCGCGCCCGCGTACTCGGTGCAGGGTGGCGGCGACGCGGCGTTGGCGTACGTCGCGAAGCCCGGTACGGCGCTGGTGGTCAACCGGAACAAGGCCGCGGTCGCCGGCGACAAGCCGAAGGGGCTGTTGGCGCTCGAACACCACAACGCGGCGGGCGCGCGCGCCTCCGTGGTGCGGGTCGAATCGGGCGTTTCGCGCGGCTGACCCTCACCCTCGCGGCCACCTGAACGGGTGGATTCCACCGAACACCGCGAAAGGTCGAGAACCTGAGGGCGGGGACCTGTCCGGGCTGATCGGGCCTGGCAGGTTCCCGCTTTCATTCACCCGAACAGGTGTCTCACCCCCTGGGAGGATGCGGCATAAGGGTGGTGCGGCTACGGCGTCTTGTCTACGGCCGGTAACCTTCCGCCTGCTGGCGTTGTTGTGTGTATGGGCCATCGGGGTGCCCGGTGGCCTGGGCTACGGAGGTGTGTGGATGCGGCTCGCAGTGATCCCAGGTGACGGGATCGGGCCCGAAGTGGTCTCCGAGGCGCTCAAGGTGCTCGGTGAAGTAGCACCGACGGCGGAGATCACGAACTACGACCTCGGTGCCGCCCGGTGGCACTCGACCGGGGAGCTGCTCCCCGAATCGGTACTGGGCGAGCTGCGCCAGCACGACGCGATCCTGCTCGGAGCGGTCGGTGACCCGACGGTGCCCAGCGGCATCCTCGAACGCGGCCTGCTGCTGCGCCTGCGTTTCGAACTCGACCACCACGTGAACCTGCGTCCCGCGCGCCTGTACCCGGGCGTACGCGGCCCGCTGGCCGACGCCGGTGATGTCGACATGATCGTGGTGCGCGAAGGCACTGAAGGCCCGTACGCGGGCAACGGTGGCCTGCTGCGCAAGGACACCGAGCACGAGATCGCCACCGAGGTCAGCGTCAACACCGCCTTCGGCGTACGGCGCGTGGTGGCTGACGCGTTCAACCGTGCCGAGGAGCGGCCGCGCAAGCACCTCACGCTGGTCCACAAGACCAACGTGATGGAGCACGCGGGCTCGTTGTGGTCGCGGATCGTCGAAGAGGTGTCGCTGGAGCACCCGGACGTCACCGTCGCGTACTCGCACGTGGACGCCGCGACCATCCACCTCGTCACGGACCCGTCGCGCTTCGACGTGATCGTCACCGACAACCTCTTCGGCGACATCATCACCGACCTCGCGGCCGCGGTGACCGGTGGCATCGGCCTCGCTGCCAGCGGAAACCTCGACATCACCCGGCGCAACCCGAGCATGTTCGAGCCGGTGCACGGCAGTGCGCCGGACATCGCCGGCCAGGGTCTGGCGGACCCCACCGCCGCGGTGCTGTCGGTTTCGCTGCTGATGGACCACCTCGGTCACAAGGAGGCCGCACGGCGCATCGAGGCCTCGGTGGCCTTCGACCTGGCCACACGTGACCAGGCCTCGCCGGGCGCGACCCAGGCGATCGGCGACCGGCTGGCCGCCCTGGTCTCGTCGAACACCGTGCGCACGGCCGGCTAGACCGCAGCTTCTCGCACGAACCCCCGCCGCGGAAGACCGGTCGAAGTCCGGCGCTGACCCGCAACGGTAGGCCTCCCACCCGGAGGCGAGCCCGACACCGGCGGGGGTTCGCACTCTCGTTTCGTTGTCCCCTCCCGCCGTGGTCTGCGGGAGACGACACCAGCTCCCCGGCGCGCGCTTCGGGACAGCTGCCGTCTTCCTTCTCGCGGACCGGTACAGATTGGGCCCCCGCCGGTGCCGTCCCGAGAACGCCGTCAGGTTCCTGACAAACCTTCGCCGGACGGTCCCACGCCGTCGCTTTCCGACCCAGCCGACGCCCCGGCCTCCGCGGACGGCCGTTCCGGTCCTGACTTCCCTGGTGAGGAAGCGTCGCCGTCTGGCGGCGAAGCGTCGCCGTCTGGCGGCGAACCACCGGCAACTGCTGGCGGCGCACGGTCGCTAACCGGCGGCGGAGTGTCGTCGTCCGATGATGGATTGCCGCTGCTCGGAAACGCCCAGGAGCTGCCCGGCGACGAACGGTCGCCATCTGGCGGCGAAGGCGCGTCCGCTGCCAACGCCCCGGCGCTCCCTGACAACGAACTGTCTCCCTCGAGCGACGACCAGGCGTCGACTGGTGGCGAGTCGTTGCCGGTTGGCGGCGAACGTACGTCGGCCGCGGGTGAGCTGTTGCTCGCTGGCGGCGATGAGGCGTCTGTTGGTGACGAGTTGTCGCCCGCTGGCGGCGACCAGGTGTCGGTTGGTGACGAGTTGTCGCCCGCTGGCGGCGTCCAGGCGCCTACTGGTGGCGAGTTGTCGCCTGCTGGCGGCGACCAGCTGTCGGCTGATGGCGAGCTGCTGTCGGTTGGCGGCGAACGTACGCCGGCTGGTGGCGAACTGTTGCCCGTAGGTGGCGACCAAGCGTCGACCGGTGGCGAGTTGTTGCCCACTAGCGGCCAATATGCGTCGGTCGAGGACGAACGATTGTCCGCTGGCGGCGAACGTACGTCTGCCCGCGACGGGTCTGCCTCTGCTGAAGATGGAGGTACGCCCAATACCGGTGGTGACACGTCCGTCGGCAATGAACGTGTGGTTCCTGGTGCCGAGCTGTCGCCTTCCACCGGCGAACGTGTGTCCGCCGGTGGTGAATGCGCGTCCGCTGGTGGCGAACTGTCGCCCGACGGCGGCGAAACCGGATCCGCAGCCAGTCAGCGTGCTTCGCCTAGTAACGAGCCATTGCCCACTGACAACCGAATACTCGTCGGCAATCGAACGCCTGCAGACAATCGAGTGCCCGCAGGCAGCCGAACGCCTGATGACAGTCGAGTGCCCGCTGACAACCGAACGCCTGCAGGTAACCGAGCGTCTGCCGGCAACCCACTGTTGCCTTCTGGCGGCGACTGCCTGGCCTCTGTTCGCGCTCCAGACTCGCATGCGTCGCCGGCCGTGGGAGACGGCCAGACGGGCGGACTACGGCTTGACCAGCCAATCGCCACTCAGCGGCGACGGCCTTTGACGCTGGTTCTGGTCGTCCTTCTGGTTGCGCTTCCGGGGTCGGTGGTGCTCGCGGTCGGGATCGGAACGGTGGCGGTGCCGATCACCCACACGTGGGCCTTTCTCCGCGCGGGCCTGTTCGGGGGCGCGATCGGCCCGGAAGATGCAGGACAGTATCGGATCATCTGGGACATCCGTCTTCCGCGCGTCCTGCTCGCGGTGATCGTCGGTGCGGGTTTGGCGACGGTCGGCGTCGCGGTGCAGGCGATGGTGCGCAATGCGCTCGCGGAGCCATTCGTGCTCGGCATTTCGTCCGGCGCGTCGGTCGGCGCGACGGCTGTTGCGCTCTTCGGGGCCTTCGCGTCGTTGGGCATCTATGCCATGTCGGTAGGCGCGTTCCTGACAGCGCTTGGCGCGACGGTCGTCGTTTACCTCGTTGCCCGCACGAGGCAAGGGCTCACGCCGCTGCGTCTGGTGCTGACCGGCACATCGCTGTCGTACGGATTCTTCGCCGTCACCACCGTGCTGGTTTTCCAGGCGCCGAACGGCGAGGCCGCACGATCGGCCCTCTTCTGGCTCCTGGGTAGTCTCGCCAGTGCGAACTGGGGAGCGCTGCCGATCGCCGCGACAGTGGTCGCTGTCAGTATCAGCCTTTTGGGCGCTTCGGCCGGCCGGCTCAACGCGCTCGCTATGGGCGACGAAGCGGCGACAACGCTCGGAGTGGACGTCGCGCGGCTTCGCGTGCTGCTGTTCGTCGTTTGCTCCGCCATGACCGGGGTGCTGGTCGCGGTGAGTGGCGCGATCGGTTTCGTCGGGCTGATCCTGCCGCATCTGGTGCGCCTCGTCGTCGGGGCCGATCATCGGCGGGTGCTGGCCGTCGCGCCCCTAGCCGGCGCGGTTTTCCTCGTGTGGGTGGATGTCATCGCACGTGTTCTCGCGGCGCCCGAGGAGCTGCCGATCGGGGTGGTGACCGCGGCGGTCGGTGTCCCCGCGTTCCTGATGCTGATGCGCCGACGTGCCTATGTGTTCGGAGGGGCGTGAATGGACCTCTCGCTCCAGGGCGTCAGTGTGACCGCAGGTGGCCGGAAACTGGTCGAAGAAATCACGCTCGAAGCGCAGCAAGGCCGGTTTGTGGGGCTCGTCGGACCGAACGGAAGCGGCAAGTCGACCACGTTGCGCGCTGCTTACCATGTACTCAAACCGTCGGCAGGTGCCGTACTCGTGGACGGCAGGCCGGTCGAGAGCATGGCACCGCGGGTCCGGGCGCGCGCGATCGCGGCCGTCGCCCAAGAATCCCACGCAGAGTTCGATTTCACCGTGTCCGAGGCGGTGGCGATGGGACGGCAGCCGCACCACGGTTTACTCGACCGGATCACAGCCGGTGACCGGAAGGTCTGCGAAGCCGCTCTCGCGCAAGTGGGTCTCACACATCTGGCCGACCGGGGGGTGCTGACGTTGTCCGGCGGCGAACGGCAACGCGTGCTGATCGCCCGCGCCCTCGCGCAGCAACCACGCATCCTCGTGCTCGACGAGCCGACCAATCACCTCGACATTCGCCACCAGCTGGAGATACTTACCCTGGCGCGGGAAAGCGGGTTGACCGTGCTCGCGGCACTGCACGATCTGAACCTGGCCGCTGCCATGTGCGACACGGTTTACGTCCTCGGTGACGGTCGCCTGGTCGCGAGTGGCACGCCCGAGCAGGTGCTCACGCCACGCCTGCTCGCCGACGTGTTCGGCGTGCACGCACACGTCGTGCGGCATCCGGGCACGGGACGTCCGCAGTTGTTGTTCGAACTGCTCGACTCCCAGAAGGACAGGCATGCGTAAGACGATCGCGACAGCTTTGGCCGCCATGCTCCTCGTCACCGGCTGTGGCGCCGAAGTGTCGGACGAGAGCGGTGGCGCCACACCACCCGGCTACCCGGTGACGGTGACCAACTGCGGTACGCCCCTGACCGTGCGGAAGCCGCCGGCACGTGTGGTTACGAACGACATCGGAATCACCGAGCTGATGTTCGCGCTCGGGCTCGGCGACCGGATGGCCGGTTACGTCGTCGACAAAGGACAGTCCGCCGGCGTGGCCTCCTCTCCTTGGAAGACCGAATTCGGCACGGTGCCCCACCTCGCGGAGAAGATCAATCGCGAAGTGGTGCAGGGCGCGGACGCCGATCTCGTCTTCGCCGGCTGGAACTACGGTTTTTCCGAGGCGACCGGCTTCACTCCGGACGCGCTGGCCGGGCTGGGGATCGCCAGCTATCAGCTGACCGAAGCGTGCCGCAACGGAGCCGGCAAGCAACGCGGCATCATGCCGCCGCTCGACGCGCTGTACACGGATATGCGGAATCTGGGGAAGATCTTCGGAGTGAGTGATCGTGCGGAGAAGATGATCCAAGAGTACCGCAGCCAGGTCGCGAGCGTGGCGGAAGCGATCCCCCACGGGAGTCCCACACCGAAGGTGTTCCTCTACGACGACGGCCGCGACCAGCCGTTCACTGCGGCCAAGAACGCCGGACCGGACGAAATCATCACCAAATCGGGTGGCGAGAACATTTTCTCCGACGTCGACGACAGCTGGACCACGGTGAGCTGGGAAGCCGTGATCCAGCGCGCACCCGACGTCATCCTCATCAACGACTACGGCGGCGAAGTCGGAAGCGTTGCGGACAAGGAGAACTTCCTCCGTTCGAAGCCCGGAGTGCGGGACATCCCGGCCGTGCGGAAAGGACGCTTCTTCGCGCTGCCCTACGCCGCGCTGGTGGAAGGCCCGCGCAACGCGTCCGCGGTGGTCGCGTTCGGCCGGTACCTGGCAGGTCTCCGCGGCTGACACCTCCCAGCCCGTGGGAAGCTTCGCCCGGAACTTGGAAGCCGGGCGAAGCTGTGGCATGATGCGAAACATGACCGCTTTCTCCATCATTATTGCCATGCGCGCCGGGTAGACGCTCCACAAGAGCATCCGGCGCGCAACCTCTCGCACCCATGCGGGAGGTTTTTTTGTTGCCTGCACCAGGTTCTGCCCACCACAAGGAGAACGCCGTGACCCGCACGGAGCCCGCCGGAACGCCGCTCGGCGACGCCTTCCACCTCTATGACACGACCCTGCGCGATGGCGCTCAGCGCGAGGGAGTCACCTACTCCGTGGCTGACAAACTCGCCGTCGCCCGCCTGCTGGACGAGCTGGGAGTCGGGTTCATCGAGGGCGGCTGGCCGGGTGCGCTGCCGAAGGACACCGAGTTCTTCGCGCGGGCCGCCAAAGGTGAGTTGCCGCTCAAGCACGCGGCACTCGTCGCTTTCGGTGCCACGCGCAAAGCGGGCACCACAGCGGAGAAGGATCCCCAGGTCCGGGCGTTGCTCGACTCCGAAGCGCCAGTGGTCACCTTGGTGGCCAAATCGGACTTGAGGCACATCGAGCGTGCGCTGCGCGCGGATGTCGACGAGGCCTGTGCGATGGTCCGGGACACAGTCGCGTTCCTGGCCGGCGAGGGACGCCGGGTGTTCCTCGACGCCGAGCACTTCTTCGACGGTTACGCAGCTTCGCCCGAGACATCGCTGCGGATCCTCGACGCGGCCGCGGACGCGGGTGCCGATGTCCTCGTGCTGTGCGATACGAACGGTGGCCGGCTTCCTCTGGGGCTGGCCGATACGGTGCGTGAAGTCAAGGAAAAGACCGGATTCCGCTTGGGAATCCATTGCCAGGACGACACTTCCTGTGCCGTGGCGAATTCCGTCGCCGCGGTGCAGGCCGGCGCGACGCACGTGCAGTGCACCGCGAACGGTTACGGCGAGCGGGCCGGCAACGCCGATCTGTTCGCCGTGGCGGGAAACCTCGTGACCAAGCTCGGACTGGAGATCCTCCCGACCGGGGGAATTGCCGAGCTCACCCGGGTCTCCCATGCGCTTGCCGAAATCGCCAATCTCGCACCCGATGCCCACCAGGCTTACGTCGGGTCGTCGGCCTTCGCCCACAAGGCGGGACTGCACGCGAGTGCGATCAAAGTGGATCCGTTGTTGTACAACCACATCGATCCGGCTTCGGTCGGCAACGGCATGCGGGTATTGGTCACCGAGATGGCCGGCAGGGCCAGCCTTGAGCTCAAGGGACGTGAGCTCGGGGTCGACCTTGCCGGCCGGCCCGAAGCACTGACGAACGCGGTGCGCAAGGTCAAGGAACTCGAATCGGGAGGCTGGTCCTTCGAGGCCGCGGACGCGTCGCTCGGGTTGCTGCTGCGACGTGAGATCGAGCAGGTCTCCGCCGAGGAGCCGCCCGCGCCGCCGTTCGAACTGGAGTCCTACCGCGTCGTACTCGACCATCGCCAGGACGGGGAAGTCGTTTCCGAGGCGACGGTGAAGGTCCATGTCGCAGGGCGCCGGGTCATCGCGACGGCAGAGGGGAACGGGCCGGTGCACGCGCTCGACGCGGCCCTGCGGGAGGCATTGGTACCCCATCTGGCCTGGTTGGACAGTGTGGAGCTGGCGGACTACAAGGTGCGCATCCTCCCGTCGAACCCGGGCACGGACGCGGTCACCCGGGTCCTCGTCGACACGAGTGACGGCGAACACGAATGGACCACGGTCGGCGTGCACGGCAACATCGTCGAGGCCAGCTGGCTTGCGCTGTGTGACGCCTTGGTGCACAAGAGCCTCGTGACGACTTCTATCGACGGCTGAGTCGTCTTGTGCCTGCCGGGCGCACCTTGTCGACGTGCTCGGCCGTCTTCGCCTTGCATGTCTGGCTCTGGTCCACGGGTGTGCTCTGCACGCGATTGTCGCTGTCGGTGAGGACCGGTGTGGTGAGCGGCCCGTTCGCTTCGGAACCGGTTCGCAGTGCCGAGGTCACTTGCGCAGTGAACGGCCCGTTCGCTCCAAACGCGCGTGAACGGGCCGTTCGCGGCGATCGGAGTTCGGCGTCTCCGGCCGGAGTACGTAGACTGGGGGCGTGCGTCTAGCTCGTATTGCTCATCCCAGTGGTGTCGCGTTCGCTTCGGTCGAGGGGGAAGGTGACGATGCCGAGGTGCTGGAAATCGCGGAACATCCCTTCGGCCAGCCGAACTTCACCGGTAAACGGTGGCCGCTCGCCGACGTCCGGTTGCTCGCGCCGATCCTGCCGTCGAAGGTGATCGCCGTCGGGCGGAACTACACCAAGCACGCGGCGGAGTTCGGCAATGAGGTGCCTTCCGCGCCGATGCTGTTCATCAAGCCGTCCACCACGGTCGTCGGCCCGAACGTTCCGATCCGGCGCCCGTCCGATGTCGGCCGGGTCGACTTCGAGGGCGAGCTCGCGATCGTGATCGGCCAGCCGGTGAAGAACGTGCCCGCTGCGCGTGCCGCCGCCGCGGTCCTCGGCTACACGGTGGCCAACGACGTGAGCGCGCGTGAACTCCAGAAGTCCGACGGGCAGTGGGGCCGGGCCAAGGGGTTCGACACGTTCTGCCCGCTGGGCCCGTGGATCGAAACCTCGCTCGACCCGGCTGACCTGGCCCTGCGCAGTGAGGTGGACGGTGCGGTCAAGCAGGACGCTCGCACCTCCGACCTCGTCCACCAGGTTCCCGAGCTGGTCGAGTTCGTGTCGCGGGTGATGACGCTGCTGCCCGGCGACGTCATCCTCACCGGCACACCGGAAGGCGTCGGCCCGATCGCCGACGGCCAGTCGGTGTCGATCACGATCGAGGGAATCGGCACCTTGACCAACCCGGTGCAGGACGTCTGACCGGTTTTTCGCCGCTCGATGGCCACGGTCTCGGACAGCCGAGACCGTGGCCATATCAACATCCGGGGTGTCTTGCCGCGTTGCCGTTGGGTGGCGACTTGCTGGTGGAGGGCGCTTTTGGGTTGTTGCCGTTGGGTGGCGACAGTCACGTCCACGCAACGTGGCCTCTTCCGGCGAACGCCGGCTCACTCGTGGTGGGCCCGGGCCACTCGGGAGCCGAGTCCTGAGTGGGTTGTCCAGGAGCCGAGTCGCGAATGGGCTCTCCGGGAGCCGAGCTTCGTGTGGGCTCTCCGCGAGCCGAGTTGCGGATGGTCTCCCCGGAGTGGAGCAGCGCTGTGCCGCGGATGCGATCCAAGGCGAAATGTCAGCGCGCCGTGACCGCACGATGTGCAAGCTCGCCGTCCGCTCCGGAGTCGCGGCATTGCCGCGATCAACGAGTCACTCGTTCTTCCGGACAGCCTTCACCGCGTGGCGGTGACTGGTTCCATCGGTCGGCGGGCGAACGGCGGTGCTGCTTCTGGGCGGAACCCCACGCCCAGGAGGCGGGCCGGTAGGTAGCACAGTTTCGGGAAACGGGACAGAAGCGCGATCATCACGGGTGGGGGCTGGTTGCGCCGGCCGGCCATCACGGGGCGCACGACTTCGCGATGCAGCAATCGCTGCAAAGTCTGTACGGCGATCGTCGGCAGGAGACGACGGCTGCGTACGGCTGCGAGTTCCTTCGTCGTCGGACGGCCGCGGCGGAGGCTGTCGGCCAGTAGCCTCGCGGCGGCGACCGCGTCTTGTACTGCCAGGTTGATCCCGACGCCTCCGACCGGGGACATCGCGTGTGCTGCGTCGCCGATGCAGAGCAGGCCGTCGACGTGCCAGCGGTGCAGCCGGTTGAGCCGGACGTCGAGGAACTTGACGTCGTCCATCGACTCCAGTTCGTGAGTCCGGTCGGCGAACTCGGGGCAGACGTCGAGGATGCGCCGGCGGAAGTGCTCGATGCCTGCCGGGCGCAGGTCCTCGCCCTTCGGGGCGAAGTAAGCGACCTGGTAGTAGTCCTTGCGCGGCAACGGAACAGCGAAGCGCCGGTTGCGCATCCGTGGCGTCAGCGTCCCTTCGGCTTCGCCCTCGTGCCGGGAAAGCCGGAACCACCAGGCGTCGAACGGTGTGTCGTATTCACGCGGTTCCAGTCCCGCCCACTGACGGGTCAGCGACCATCGCCCATCAGCGGCGAGGACCAGGTCGGCCTCGAGTTCTCCCTCGCTGCCGTCTGCTGTGCGGTAGCGCACGCCCGACACCCGGCGGCCCGAACGCAGCAACCCGGTCGTCTGGGTCTCGAGCCGAAGCGTGAACGTCGGCTCCTGCTGTGCGGCGTCGGCGAGCAGGTCGAGGAAATCCCACTGCGGCACCATCGCGATGTAGGGGTGCGGCACGTCCAGCAGCGACAGGTCGGCGATGGTCATGACGCCACCGTCGTTGGTCGGGAAGCCGGCCCTGTGCAGTTCGGTGTGGGGAAGGGCGCTGAACTTCTCGCCCAGGCCCAGCTCGTCCAGCAACGTAAGGGTGGACGGATGCACGGTGTCGCCGCGGAAGTCGCGCAGGAAATCGGCGTGCTTCTCGAGCACCGTCACCTCGATACCGGCACGCGCCAGGAGCAAACCGGCCACCATGCCCGCCGGACCCCCACCGACAACCACACACCCTGTGCGCTCGGTCATTCCCCTCAGCTCCCGTCATTTCATCAGCCGTTGAATAACACGAGCATGCACGTCGGAGGCAGGTGACGTCAACCCGGCGTGTGAGGATCCTGTCATCGAGCACCGGCGGAACGGTCGGTAGCGGACGAGAGTCGGATGCGGGCTACGGCTGGGCGCGGCGGTGGGAGTCGGGCGAGGGTCGCAGTGGGTACGCCCGCGTGCAAGAGGCGCAGAGAGAAGGTGAGGCGGTGTCGGGGTCGTTGTCAGGGGGTGTGGCTCGTAGGGCTGGCGTGTTCGCGGGGCGTGGATGGCGAGTGTGAGGTGGACCCGTCGTGCGGCAGCCAGGCGGGCGTTGAAGGGTGAATCGGTGAGTGGATCAATATGCATCGACGCGCAAGGAGGGCACCCTCCGCGTCTTTCCTTGCGATAATGCCGGATAATCTATCTGCAATTTAACACGTTATTTGATGCCGGTTCCAGGGAAGCTATGGTTGCAAATTCATAGTTGCATCGAGTGCTTTGTAAGGTTATTTTATGGTGTAACCGTGTGATGTTGCTTTGCGGCCTGTCGGGCGGGTGGCTGTGGGAATGTGGCCGACGGTAGCGGTGGGGAGACGTGTGGTGGCACTGGCCGCGGTACGGCGAGCGGCGGTGCGCAACGTCGGTTGCCGGCTCGGTCTTGAGCACTCTGCTTCGTTGCAGCTTCATCCCTGCGCATCAGTCCGGACTTCCCCGCGCTTCACTCACTTCCTTCCCGGAGTCGGAAATTCTCGGTCCGGTTGAGGGGATCGGCCGTGGGCAGCGGCGGGGTGCGGCGGTGTCGGGAGTGTTGTTCGGTGCGAACTTTCGGTACCCGGAGTAGAGGTCGTGACCCGAAACAGCGCAGTGGTAATCACCTTTTTGGCCGCGTTGCGGGCGCGGCGCGTGCCCTAGTACTCCAGCCGGACTTCGTGATCGGGGCTGGTGGGGGGGTGCCTGGAGATGGGTGCGGCCGACAGTTGATCATGGTTGGTTGTGTGGACTTCCCAAGATCGCCTGACGGCCGCAGGTGTGAGCATAGACCCTGTCCGGTGGCGGGCGATGTTCGATGAGCTCATGGGGCGGATCGCGGGCCGGTTCGGGCGGGTCGAACCGCGTCGTGGGGCGGAGAAGTTGTTGCTGGGGTTGATGTCTGAGTTGCCGCGGAAGAATTGCTGGACCATCGCCGAGTATGTCGGGGACCCGAGCCCGGACAGGTTGCAGCATGTGCTGGCGCGGGCGGTGTGGGACGCCGACGCGGTACGCGACGACCTGCGTGACTACGTGGTCGAGCACCTCGGTGAGACTGACGCGGTCCTGATCGTGGACGAGACCGGGGATGTGAAGAAAGGCAGCCACACGGTCGGGACGCAGCGCCAGTACACGGGCACTGCTGGGCGGATCGAGAACTCCCAGGTCGCGGTCTATCTGACCTACGCCACCACCGCGGGACACGCCTTCGTGGACCGGGCCCTGTATCTGCCGAAGTCCTGGACCAGCGACCCCGAACGCTGCCACGCGGCCGGAATCGACGAGAACATCGCGTTCGCGACCAAACCGGCGCTGGCCACCGAGATGATCGCCCGCACCCTCGACGCCGGAATCACGGCGTCCTGGGTGACCGGCGACGAAGTGTATGGCGCCGACCCGCACCTGCGCACGGAACTGGAACACCGTGGTGCCGGCTACGTGCTGGCCATCGGACGCGACCGCCGCGTCGCGACCGGAGTCGGCACCTTCCGCCCCGACGACCTCGCGGGACGGCTGCCGAAACACGTGTGGCAACGCTTCTCCGCCGGTGCGGGCGCGAAAGGACACCGCTACTACGACTGGGCCCTGATCGACATCGACCCTGACACCACACCGGCGGGACACCGGTGGCTGCTGATCCGGCGCAACCGCCGCACGAAAGAACTCGCGTTCTACCGCTGCTTCGCAGCCACTGCCACCGCGCTGCCCGTTCTGGTGCGGGTGGCCGGAACCCGATGGCGCGTCGAGGAATCCTTCCAAACCAGCAAAGGACTCACCGGACTTGACCAGCACCAAGTCCGCCGCTGGACCTCCTGGCACCGCTGGACCATCCTGGCGATGCTCGCCCACGCCTTCCTCACCATCGTTGCCGCCACCGAGCGCACCCGGCAAGCGACCTCGACCGACTGGATTTCCTTGACCTGCAACGAAGTCCAGCACCTATTCGCCACACTCGCCATCACACCGATCACCGACATCGCGCACCGACTACGCTGCTCGATCTGGCGCAGACAACACCAATACCGAGCACGGCAGGCCCACTACCAGCGACAAGCCACCCGAGAACCATGAACATCACGATCTACGGCTGGAGTACTAGCCTCACTGGGTGGATTTCGCCGCGGCTGCTTCGACGCCCTCGCTCGCCGGCAACCCTGGGCGGGCGCCGTGGGTGCCTCCCGAGCTGCGGCTGGTGTGTCTCGACATCGACGACACCTTGATCGACTGCACTGCCGCGATCCGCCGTACGCTGTACGCCCTCACAGGTCGTGGCGATCTGTGGCCGTTGTGGGACGTGATCACCGAGGAGCACGTCGCGCTCGTGGTCGCCGGCGAACTCGACTACGACGTCATGCATCACCGGCGTACCGAGTGCTTCCTGGCCGAGTTGGGCATTGTCGTCGAGCCGGTGCAGGTGGGCGCGTTCGAAGCGCGTCGGCGGGAGATTCTGGCGCGTTCCTGGCGATTGTTCGACGACGTACTGCCCTGCCTCGAATGGCTGCGTGCCGCCGGGCTGCAGATCGCTGCCGTGACGAACGCCTCAGGCGTGCACCAGCGACGGAAGATCGCCGAACTCGGGCTGTCGCCGTTTTTCGACCACGTCGCCATCGCGGGTGAACTCGGTGTCGCCAAACCGGATCCGGCGATGTTCCGGTCGGTCTGCCTCGCTCTGCAATGCGCGCCGGGACAGGCGGTGCACGTGGGGGACAAGCTCGACACCGACGCCATCGGCGCGCGCGACGCCGGTCTGGGTGCGGTCTGGCTCGACCGGGACGGCACGGGCCAGGTGGGCGAGCGTGCGCCTGCCGGGGTGTACACCCTGTCCGGCCTGGGCGAGCTGCCTGAGCTGCTCGTTTCGGAGTACGCCACGGTCGGGGTGCCGGCCCAGCGTGCGACCGGGACCCCCGCTGCGCGAGTCCGCGGTGGCGTGTTCTAGTATTTCTCCTCGTGCGGTGCTGAACCGGCTGAGCTGGGAAAGCGCCTCACTGGGGTATGGTGTAATTGGCAGCACGACTGGTTCTGGTCCAGTTAGTCTAGGTTCGAGTCCTGGTACCCCAGCTGCGGAGAGGGACCCGCTTACCGGCCCCGCGAAAGCTTCTGGTAAGTTCTCTCTCGCAAGAAACGCCCCGGAAACGGGGAAGTTCCTAAGCCCCCGTCGTCTAGCGGCCTAGGACGCCGGCCTCTCACGCCGGTAGCGTGGGTTCGAATCCCATCGGGGGTACTCACTGAATCCCCGCAGCAGACTCTCTTCTGCTGCGGGGATTTTTGTCTGTCCTGCTTGCTTCAACTGTGCGCCGGTTCGGTCGGTGCGATCGCGCTCGGCCCGGTCGTGGGACGGATGTGCTTACCCCGCGGTCGCGCAACGGGCGAACTCGGGCGGGAGTGGTGTCCGCTCGCGTGGGGTGTCCGGCTGCCATCCTTTGCCACAGCGTCACGTCGGGCGAGTGGTGTGTCGCCTGAGGGCTCGGTGCGCTGGAGGCAAGGTCGTCGAGCTGTACGTGTGTGACAGGTTCCTGACAATCCAGTGTCGGAGCGTTTGGCGCGCGTCGTCTTGTGCGCCAGCGGGGTCACTTTCTCCTGTGATCGGAGCGAGAACAGGCAGAAGGTAGGTGGTTGATGTGGTCCAGAGCTCGTCGCGTGCACGGCATCGAAAACGGCTGGCTCACCGTAGCCGCGGCTCGTCGCGCCGGCGAGTATGCGCGATGCGACGTCCATCCTGTCGACGAGCATGCCGTATGGCCCATCGCGTCGGCGAGCACGCCGGGTCGCGGGCCCATCGTGTTGGCGGACGGACATGCCGTGTGGCAGATCCTGGCGGCGGGCATGCCCGTGTGTCATCCAACTTGGCGGTGGCCTGGCAGTGCTCACGCTGTGGTAGCTGCGGGTGAGGCCTCGCGCGTGGACCGTGCACGGACGTCGCCGGTAATCGGCAACTGGCTCGGTCGCAATCGTACGAGAGGTAGCGCTGCATCGGTTGGCGTGCAGGATTGCCGGTCAACGAGGTGAGCATCCACCGCAAAAGTGCACCTCCTGTCTCAGCTGAGACGTCCCGATCAGCAGCCGTGCCGGTTTGGTCCCGTCGTCAGGTGGTGGGGCTCTGCTGTGGTGTTCCGGGTTCGTCCGTCTCGTCAGAGAGACCTCGCGCACACGGGGCTACCAAGTGCCACAGCAAATGTTTCATACTGCAATGGTGTCTCAAGACAACAGTGTGCGGGTGCCGGTGCGGGTGCCGCTCGGTCGATGGGTCCGGGAGAGTGCGGCAGGGCTGATCAGTCTCTCGCTGGTGATCGGCGCGGGTGCCGGGGTCGGGGCGGTGGTGTTCCGGTGGCTGATCACCAGCTTCACGCACCTGTTCTCCGGCCAGGCGGACTACTCGGCGGCCGGCCGGGTGGCGCATCCGTGGTTTTCCGCGCTGGGGCCGTGGTTTTTGCTGTTCGCTCCGGTCGTCGCGGGGCTGGTGTACGGACCGCTGGTGTACCGGTTCGCACCTGAGGCGCGCGGCCACGGCGTTCCGGAGGTCATGTACGCGGTCGCTGAGCGCGGCGGGCGGATACCGGCGCAGGTCAGTGCGGTGAAAGCGCTGGCGTCCGCGTTGACGATCGGAGCCGGGGGATCGGTCGGCCGGGAGGGGCCGATCGTGCAGATCGGGTCGGCGCTGGGGTCCACGCTCGGACGGCTGACCCGCCTGCCGGAGCCGAGGTTGCGGGTGCTGGTCGCGTGTGGTGCGGCGGGCGGGATCGCGGCGACGTTCAACGCTCCGCTCGCCGGCCCGTTCTTCGCGATGGAGCTGATCCTGCGGGACTTCGCGGCCGAGTCGTTCGGAGCGGTCGTGCTGGCCAGCGTGACCGCCAGCGTCGTGGGGCGGGCGGTGCTCGGCAACGTCCCGTTCCTGGACCTGCCGCCGTTCACGATGCGGAACCCGGTGGAGTATCTGCTGTTCGTGGCGCTCGGATTGCTGGTCGGCGCGTGCGGGGTGCTGTTCACCCGCGTGCTGTACCTCATCGAGGATCTCTGCGACCGGGTGTGGCGAGGTCCCGAATGGCTGCAGCCGGCAGCGGGCGGGCTGGTGCTCGGCGGAGTGCTTCTCGTGCTGCCGCAGATGTACGGCGTGGGATATCCGGTGCTGCAGAACGCTGTCGAAGGCAAGTACGCGCTGGCGTTCCTGCTCGTGTTGCTGGTCGGGAAAATGGTGGCCACCAGCCTGACGATCGGGATCGGCGGCTCCGGCGGCGTTTTCGCGCCGTCGCTGTTCATCGGCGCGATGGCGGGTACGGCGTTCGGCATCATCGTCCATGCCTGGTTGCCTGAGTTAACAGCTCAACCGGGTGTGTACGGATTGATCGGCATGGGCGCTGCGTTCGCGGGTTCGGCACGGGCGCCGATCACGGCGGTGATCGTGCTGTTCGAACTGACCGGGCAGTACACGGTGATCCTGCCGATGCTCACCGCGATCGTGATCGCCACGGCGATCAGCCGGGTCCTCAGCCGCGACACGATCTACACGCTCAAGCTGCGCCGTCGCGGCGTGGATCTGGAACGGTCCCCGGCGGAACGCCAGCTGGCCGGAACGACGGTCGCCGCGGTCACCGAACCGCTGCCGGAACCGTTGCCGTCCGGGCTGGCACTGGACGAGGCCGCGCACGCGTTGGCCGTTTCGGGACACGGAATCCTGCCCGTGATCGACACGGAAGGCACCTACCAGGGGTGCGTGACCGCCCGCGCGGTCGCCGAAGCAGTCGCCGAGGGGCAGGAGGGCACGGCCGGCGACTTGGCCGAACTGCCGCCGCTGCTGACGCGGGACATGAAACTCGCCGACGCGCTCACGGTGCTCACCAGCGCTTCGGGGACCGGACTGCCCGTGCTCAGCGCGGAGCACCGGCTGGACGGATGGATCACCCACCAGTCCGTGCTCGGGGTGGTGCGATGACCGGTCAGGCCCAGCCGCCCTCGGCGGTCGTGCCCGCCGGTGGTTCGCCGCCGGCCTCGGCGAAGGCGGTCAGTACGTCGACCAGCCCGTGGCGCGCGCCTTCCGGCATCGTCTCGACGATCTTGGCGATCTCCCGGCGGCGACGGTTCGTGACCAGCCGGACGATCCGGGCGCCCTCCCGGGTGAGCTCGATGACCACTTCCCGCCGCGACGACGGATTGCCTTGCCGCGCCACCATGTCCACGGCGACCAGACGGTCGACCATCCGGCTGGCGGTCGAAGGGGTGACGCCGAGCAGCTCGGCGAGCGCGGCGTGCTTGAGCGGGCCGCGGGAGTGCAGGATCACCAGAAGCCGGAACTGCGGCAGCGTGATCAGATCACCCGCGGCCGCGATGGACCGCGCGGACACGGCGACGAGCAGCCTCGACGCGGTCAGCACCGCCTCGGTGACCGCATCGACGTCGGCGGGGACGTCGGCACGGTCGTGGGCGGCCGGGGCGCGGGACATGCCTCCAGTGTGCCGCATTCGCCGCGGGATTCGCCGGGAGAGGGGGCATCGAACGGCCGCGGTGTGACCGGGTGCTGAAGCGAGTGGGGCGGGTCTGTGCCGGCAGGCCGGGGGTGGTGTGAACGGTTGGGTGCGGTGTGGACAACTGGGGGCGGTGCGGACGGCTGCGGGCGGTGTGAACGGTTGGGTGCGGTGTGGACGGCTGCGGGCGGTGTGACGGCAGGGGCCGGTGTGGAGGGTTGGCGGCGGTGTGGACGGCTGGGCCGCTGGCCCTGGCCGCGGCTTGGCCGTGATGGCTTGACGGGCTCGACGCTCGGTCGGCTGTGCTGGCGGCGCGGAGGGTGGAACGTGTGTTCGGAGCCGGGAGGGCGTGAGTCGGTGTGGCTGGTGCTGTCGTCGGAATCGCGTGTCGGGGGATCGGGATCGATTGCTGTCGGGGTAGCGGGCTGACGTCGCGGGGCCGTGAGACGCGGACGTTGGCTCGGCGACCCGGCGACCCGGCGATCCGTCGGGCAGGAGCGGCGCGAACTGCATCGGGTCTGGGCAATGATGCGAGGTTGTTCGGCGGCTTCACCTTCAGCCGGATTCAGCACAGCGGTCGCGCCTCTTGGGAGTCTGTGGTTGTGGCGCGAACGCATGGCTGTGTACGTGCGCTCAGTGGGGTGAAGAAGACGACTGAGTGTCATGCCGTCTGCTGCAAGCGTTTTCGGGCAAGCTGGGACTGTGGTGGCTGGAAAGTGAGGCACTGCCGGGGCACGCTGACTCGGTAGCTGGTGGGGTGTTCGGGCTGGCCTTGCGGGCTCGCGGAGTTCGGCGCGTTCGGGCAGGCTGGCGAAGGACGTCGGGGCTCGGGGTGCGCCGGCGGGCGGCTGGGGTAACGCGGCGCGAGGGTGGAGGTGTGGGATGCCGGTGACCGATCGTCCTCCGGTGGGAGTGGTGCGGTGGTTGTTGCGGGCGCCGATTCCGTTGTACCGGGCGGGATGGGGGAGGCTGTTCGGGTATCGGCTGGTGTATCTCGCGCATCGGGGGCGTGTGTCGGGGCTTCGGCGTGAGGTTGTGGTCGAGGTGGTGCGGCATCGTGTGGAGGTGCCGGAGATCGTCGTGGTCGCGGCGTGGGGCGGGAAGCCGCAGTGGTATCGGAACCTGCGGGTGGCTGCGCCGATCGAGGTACGGTGCGGGCGGTACCGCTGGAACCGGCCGGAACGGCGGTTTCTGTCCACAGCGGAGCTCGACGAGGTACTGCGCGGTTATCGAGCGCAGCATCCGCGTGCCTGGGCACGCCTCGGGCCACGGCTCGGGTTTCCGGCTGAACCGTCGGATCCGCGGTGGGCGGACGCGGTAGGGCGGGTGCACGGAGTCGCGTTCAGTCCGGCCCGCTGAGCGGGTCCCGTAAGGCCTGCCTTGGGGAATCTGCTGTGGCCAAGCCAGGTGTGTGTTCCAGGGAGATAACGGCCGCGCGACGCTGTGGTCTGTACGGGACGGATCGGTTCTGGCCGCTGGGCTACGGAGAGAGTCGCGAAGGCGCTGGTCCAGTCCAGGAGCCGGGTTTGGTCCGCGGCGCGGAAGGGGTTCGGTGAAAGCGGGCGTGACGGGCTGAGTTCGGCGGGGCTGGGGCGTGGCTGGCGCAGGGCTCGAAGGTCGGACCGGCATCGCGGGGTGGCGGCAGCGATTTCGGTAACGATGGAGCCGGATAGTGGGTTGGCGGCGGTGCCTGTGGTCGCGTGTGGTGGCTGGTTGGGGCTGCGGCGGTTCCAGCAACGATAGAGCCGGAAGTCAGCGGGAATCGGCGGCTCGGCGCTTGGTGGCTGGTTGAGGATGCGGCGGTTTCTGCAGCGATGGAGCCGGAAGTCCGCCGGCATCGGCGGCAGGGTGAGTGGCGGACAGGCGTTGCGGCGGCGATGTGGGCGGCGACGGGGTGGGGTCGTCGGTTGGCCGGGGTGCCTGTGGTCGGTTGAGGCAGCGACAGAGCCGGAAGTCAGCGGGAATCGGTGGCAGGTCGCGTGGTGGCCGGTTGGCGCAGCAGCAATTCCGGCACCGACAAAGCCGAAACCCAGCCAGAAGCGGCGCCAGTCGCGTGTGTGGTGAACCGGCGAGACGGTGCCGACAGACCCGGCAACGGCAATGGTCCCGCACCCCAGGAGGGGCGCGGGACCATGGGAACCGGGAGAAATCAGACGCCGGCGAAAGCGGCGTCCACGAACTGCTTGTGCTGGTCCGCCCACTGCTTTGCGGCGTCCTTTTCCTTGCCCTTCTGGGCCTTCTGGATCGCGTCCTCCAGGGAGCCCAGGTCCTCGTCGCTCATTTTCAGCTTCTTCGACACCTCGGTCAGTGCCGGGAAGTCCTCGCTGAAGCCCTTGCGGCCGACGGAGTGGATCTGCTCGCCCTTGCCCATCGCGCCCTTCGGGTCCTGCAGGTCCTTCAACTGGTAGCGCGAGTACGCCCAGTGCGGGTGCCACAGGGTGACCACGATCGGCTCCTTGGCCTTGATCGCGCCGTCCAGCGCGGCGAGCATCGCGGTCGTCGAGGAGTTCTGCAGGGTGACCGCGCCGTCGAGGCTGTACTGGGACAGGACGTCCTTCTGCACGATGTCGGTCTCGCCCGCGCTGGCTTCGATGCCGGTGATCTTGCCGTCGAAGTCGCCCGCCTTCGCCTTCAGGTCGGCGATGCTGGAGACGTCCTGCACGTAGTCGGGCACGGCCAGGTTGAGGGTGGCCTGGTCGTACCAGACGCCGAGGTCCTCGAGCTGGTCGTGGTACTGGTCCCAGTACTTCTTGTGCGTGGTGGGCAGCCAGGAGTCCAGGTACAGGTCGACGTCACCCTTGGCGAGGCCCGCGTAGATCGGGCCGGCGTCGAGCAGCTGCGCGTTGACCTTGTAGCCCTTGCTCTCCAGCACCGTCTGGTACAGGTTCGTCAGGGCGATGTCCTCGTCCCAGCCGATGTAGCCGATGGTGATGCTCTTGGCTTCCTGGCTGTTGCCGGACTGCGACTCCCGTCCGCCGCAGGCGGCGGTGAGACCCACCAGGGCCGTCACCGCGGCGCCGACCGCGAGGATCCGCGTGAACCGTTTCGTTGTCCGCACTCGTTCGTCCTTTCTCCGATACGTGGTGCTCACGCGGCCGCGGTGCGGCGGCGGGCCCGGCCCACTGCCGAGCGGGCGCCGAGCGTCGAGGTCAGCCGGTCGAGGTAGATGGCCAGCACCACGACCCCGATCCCGGCCTCGAAACCCTGGCCGATCTTGAGGCTGGTGACCGCGGCGTAGACCTCCGAGCCCAGGCCGGGGGCGCCGACCATGCCGGAGATCACGACCATCGACAGCGACAGCATGATGATCTGGTTGATGCCGGCCATGATCGAGGGCATGGCGAGCGGAATCTGGATCTCGGTCAGGATCCGCCGCGGCGGTGAACCGAACGCCTCGCCCGCCTCGACCATCTCCGGGTCGACCTGGCGGATGCCCAGCTCGGTCAGCCGGACGCCGGGCGGCAGCGCGAACACCACGGTGGCCACCACACCCGGCACCGGGCCGATCGAGAAGAACACGACCACCGGGATCAGGTAGACGAACGACGGCAGCGTCTGCATGAAGTCCAGTACCGGCTTCACGACCCGGCTGACGGATTCGTTGCGGGCCGCGGCGATACCGGTCGGGACGGCGATGAGCACCGCCAGCACCCCGGCGACGAGCACCTGCGACAGCGACTCCATGGCCGACGGCAGTTCGCTCAGGCCGTCCACCAGCGCGAACCCGATGAGCGAGGCGATGCCGAAGCGCCAGCCGCGCACCCACCAGCCGAGCGCTCCGAAGATCAGCACGAGCACCACCGACGGCGGCCAGGTCAGCGCCGAGGCCACCCCGTTGACCGCGCCCTTGACGACCATGTCGACGAAGTCGAAGAACGGCCCGATGTTGTTCGTCAGCCAGTCGACGATCGCGGCGAACCAGTCACCGACCGGGATCCGCGGTACATGCCAGCCGTCGGCGAGGAAGAGCTCACGCATGCGCGTCCACCTCCTCCTGTGCGTCTTCGACCATGCTCAGCGACCGCAGCAGCGACTGCTGCGTGACCATGCCGAGCAGCGCGCCGTGCTGATCGACCACGGCCAGCGGCGCCGGTGCCGACGCGGAGGCGCCGAACAGCTCGGCGACCGGGGTTTCCGGTGTGGTGCTTGCGGCCGAACGGTCGAGCACCCCCTCGAGCGAGGCCTCGCCGCGGTCCGCCGCCGCCGACACCGCACTGCGCGTGACCGCACCGGCGAACCGGCCGTCGCTGGTCACGAGCACGCCGGTCAGTTCGTGACGGAGCATGGTCTCCCGGGCTTCCACCGCGGAAGTGTCCGTGGTGAACGAGATCCCGGCCGGTTCCATCACCGCGGACGCGGTGAGCACGCGGGTGCGGTCGACGTCGCGCACGAACCGGGTCACGTAGTCGTCGGCCGGTGTGGTCAGCATTTCCTGCGCGGTGGCGATCTGCACGATCCGGCCGTCACGCATCATCGCGATCCGGTCGCCGAGGCGCATCGCCTCGTTGAGATCGTGGGTGATGAACACGATGGTCTTGCCCAGCTGCCGCTGCAGGTTGAGCAACTGGTCCTGCATCTCCTTGCGGATCAACGGGTCCAGCGCGCTGAACGCCTCGTCCATCAGCAGGATCTCGGTGTCCGCGGCCAGAGCGCGGGCCAGTCCCACCCGCTGGCGCATCCCACCCGAGAGCTCACCGGGCAGCCGGTCCTCCCAGCCGGTGAGCCCGACCAGTTCCAGCGCGTCGGAGGTACGGGCCCGCTGCCGTTCGCGCGGCGCGCCCTGCACGCTCAGCCCGTAGGCGACGTTCTCCGCGACGGTGCGGTGCGGGAAGAGCGCGAAGTGCTGGAACACCATGCTCATCCGCCGCTGCCGCAGATCCCGTACCTGCGCCGGGGACATCCCGGTGAGGTCGTTCTCGTCCACGAGCACGCGGCCCGACGTGGCCGGCAGCAGCCCGTTCAGCGTGCGCAGCAGCGTCGACTTCCCGGAACCGGAGAGGCCCATCACGACGAAGATCTCGCCGGGCTCCACGGTGAACGACGCGTCGATCACCGCGGCGGTGACACCCGGGTCCAGATCCGCGCGGTCCGTGCCGTTCTCCAGCCTGCGTACCGCCTCCGTGGGACGGCGGCCGAACACCTTGTACAGATTCTCTACTCGAACTATCGGCAATGGTTTCTCATGTCTTTCGAGCCGGTTCGTTGCCGGGCAGATGATTGCATAATCCAACACTTGCCGGTGCTGAACATGAGCTCGGTTCACCTGTGGCACGTGCTTTTCGTGACCTGCCGCCGCCGTGCGCCGGGGCGGCGGGGGCGGCCGCCGGGCAGTACCGGGCGTAACCGGAAAAACGGGTGTGCGCTGGCGAAACCGGGTTCGCGCGCGAGCCTTTTCCGTGCACCGGACAGTCGAACACGCTGGGTAGCGATCACGTTCCCGTAACAAGACGGAATCCCTTGCTGGCCGCGATTTCCGTGACGTGACCGCGGACACGCACCGTCACACACGGTGCCGGATCGGACACGAGAACGAATCCTCTTCGAGGCGGCCGGGAACGACGATCCCGGCCCGGTACGCGACGTCGCACGACTTGCCGGAGACCGGTCCGTACGGCATCTTTACGCGTGGAGTGCCGGGAAGTCTGGTCGGCCGGCTCGTGCCCGCCCGGGTGACGAGTACCTCGCCGCATCCCAGGAGCACCATGATCCGCTTCGCCGCCGCCGAATTCCGCGATCACTTCCGCGCAACGCCGGCGTCGCCGCGGTTTCCGGCGGCCGCGAACCGGTTAGCCTGGGCAGATGCGTGCTGCCGACATGGCGGAGGACTTCCCGGTCGTCCCCGTCGATTCCGATGCGCTGGCCGCGGTGCGGATGCTGGCCGTGCGGCGGTTGCCGGGACTCGTGGTGATCGATGCCGACGGCATCCCGTGCTCGGTGCTGCCTGCCACGGAGGTGGTGCAGTTCCTCGTCCCGCAGTACGTGCGCGACGATCCTTCGCTGGCCGGCGTGCTCGACGAGCCGATGGCCGACCGGATGGCGGGCAAGCTGTCCGGCCACACCGTGGCGGACCTGCTGCCGGAGGAACCGGCGGAGCTGCCCACGGTGGACGCGGACGACACCGTGGTCGAGGTCGCCGCGAAGATGGCCCGGCTGCGCTGTCCCCTCGTGGCGGTGCTCTCCGGGACCACGCTGGTGGGCGTGGTTTCCGCGTCGAGGTTGCTGGAACTGGCGCTGGGACAGCGCTGAGCGTCCCGGTCGTGAGGTGGGTGGCGTGAGCACGATCATCGCGGTCGTCACTTTCGTCGTCGCCTATTTCCTCATCGCGACCGAGAAGATCCCGAAAACGCATGCCGCGCTCGGCGGTGCCGGGGTGGTGCTGGCGGCCGGGGTGATGGACTCGGGCAGCGCCTTCTTCTCCGAGGACACCGGCATCGACTGGAACGTCGTGTTCCTGCTCTTCGGGATGATGGTCATCGTCGGGATCCTCCGTCGTACCGGGGTGTTCGAGTTCGTCGCGATCTGGGCCGCGAAACGCGCCAAGGGCTCGCCGCTGCGGATCCTGCTGCTGCTGGTACTGATCACCGCCGTCGCGTCGGCGTTCCTGGACAACGTGACGACCGTGCTGCTCGTCGCCCCGGTCACGTTGCTGGTGTGCGACCGGCTGGACATCGCGCCCACGCCGTTTCTCATCGGCGAGGTGCTCGCGTCGAACATCGGCGGCACCGCGACCCTGATCGGGGATCCGCCCAACATCATCATCGGCAGCCGTTCGGGACTGTCGTTCAACGAGTTCCTCGTCGGCCTCGGTCCGATCGTGGTGCTCGAGGTGGCGTTGTTGTGCGTGCTGCTGCCGTGGCTGTTCCGCGGCAGCTTCCGGGTCGATCCGGAGCGGGTCGCCGATGTCCTTGCCCTGAACGAACGGGAGGCGATCACCCGGCCGAAGCTGCTGCTGCGCTCGGGGATCGTGCTCGCACTGGTGTTCGCCGGGTTCGTCCTGCATTCGGTGGTGCACCTCGATCCGGCGGTGGTCGCGCTGCTCGGCGCCGGGGTGCTGGTACTGGTGTCCGGGACCAGGCCGAAGGACTACCTCGCCGGCGTCGAATGGGAGACGCTGCTGTTCTTCGCCGGCCTTTTCGTGATGATCGGCGCGCTGGTCAAAACCGGTGTCATCGACTCACTGGCGCGGCTGGCCGCCGACACCACCGGCGGGCAGGCGCTGCCCGCGGTACTGCTCGTGCTCGGGGTTTCCGCGGTGCTGTCCGGCTTCATCGACAACATCCCGTACGTGGCCACGATGAGCCCGCTCGTCCTGGCCCTCACGCACGACATTCCCGACCCGGCGCACGCCGAGGCGCTGTGGTGGGCGCTGGCGCTGGGCGCGGACTTCGGCGGCAACCTCACCGCGGTGGGGGCCAGCGCGAACGTGGTCATGCTCGGTATCGCGGCACGGTCCGGCACGCCGATCTCGTTCTGGCAGTTCACCCGCAAGGGCGCGGTGGTCACCCTGCTCACCGTCGCGCTGGCCGCGCCTTATCTGTGGCTGCGGTACTTCGTGTTCTGAATCTCAGAACACCGCTGCGGGTTCACCGGTACCCCGGTCAGTCCGCGGATCCGCGGCGGGGCCACGGAGAGCAGAAAGGTGTAGCGGCCCAGTTCTGCGCATACCGTGGCGAGTTCGTCGACCTCACCGCGTCGACGAGCGGCATCCCCAGGCGTACCAGGGCGACCTGATGCAGTGGGCTCTTCCGCGGCTTCGAAATCCGCCCGGGTGATCGGATGTGCGGACGTCAGCGGGACCGTCCCCGGCGAGATCGAGACTTCCTCAGCGGCGCGGGCACGGGCCTGCTCGGTGATCGGATCCAGGATGCCGAGTTCGTCGCGGGCGCCCAACGGCCCCGTTGTCTCGCCAGGGGTCTGCTCGGCCGCTCCGGGAACACGGAACAGGCCCCGTCCGAGAGCGGGCGGGGCCTGTTCCGGTGTCCGGAGACGGCGTTACTTCTTCTTGGCAGCCGAGGGGCGCTTGGCGGCCGTGGTCTTGCGCGCGGTCGCCGTGGTCTTCTTGGCGGCCGGCTTCGCCGCGGCCTTGGTGGCCCGCGTCGTGCTCGCCTTGGCGGTGCTTGCCTTGGCGGTGCTCGCCTTCGGGGCGGTCGCCTTGGTGGCCTTGGCCGCGGTCGCCTTGGTGGCGCGCGTGGTGGTGGCCTTGGCCTTGGTGGCGGTCGCCTTCGCGGCGGGGGCCTTGGCAGCGGTGGCACGGGTACGCGTGGTGGCCGGCTTGGCGGCCGCGGCCCGGGTGGTGCTCGACGCGGTCGCCCGGGAGGCGCTCGCGCGCTTCACGGCAGTGGCCTTCGGCAGCTTCTTGGAGCCGGAGATCACGTCCTTGAAGGTGGTGCCGGCGCGGAAGGCGGGCACGTTGGTCTTCTTGACCCGCACGGACTCGCCGGTGCGCGGGTTGCGCGCGGTGCGAGCGGCGCGGGCGCGCTTCTCGAAGACGCCGAAGCCGGTGATGGTCACCTTCTCGCCCTTGTGGACGGTGCGGATGATGATGTCGACGAGACCGTCGACGGCTTCCGCGGCGGCTTTCTTGTCGCCGATGCGCTCCGACAGCGCCTCGATCAGCTGGGCCTTGTTGGCCATTCCAGTTCCTCCAACCAGAACTTGTTTTTTACGGCCATACAGGCCGAACGAGGCCATTATCACCCACGCGCCCGGCGAGTCCAATCGGGACCTCGGTTTTCCGGCCCGGATCCGGGTGTCCGGCGCGTGGCGGCGCGGGGTCTGTTCGCGCCGGCCGGAACACCGCAGTGGCTTCGGATCGACCGCCGGACCGGACGGGAAAAGCCTGTGCGCTGGGGTTTTTCCGGAAACCGGCTGATCGTCCTGCGGCTGCCGGGGCGCTGCGGTCCGGTGCGGTCCGGTGCGGGGCAAGCGGATCGGAACCGGCCGGAGCGAAGTTTTCCTTGCGGCGTGTCGCGATCCCGGCCGGCGCGTACGGGCCGTCGCGGAGATGGTCCACAGCGGACGTCGCGGTCGGTCTACTGAGGACGATCGGCGCGGAACGACAAGGGTCGCCTCCGCGCCGTGGGGACGGGGGAGGCGGCCCTCGGGGGGTCGCGGTGGGAGCGGGTGGGGTCAGAGTCGTTCCTGCAACGCGTCGGCCGCGGCGAGGAGGTCGGCCGCCCAGCGGGCACCCGGTTTGCGGCCGATGCGCTCGATCGGCCCGGAGACCGACACCGCGGCGACCACCGCGCCGGAGGAGTCGCGGACCGGGGCGGAAACGCTGGCCACCCCCGGTTCCCGTTCGGCGACACTCTGCGCCCAGCCACGGCGGCGTACCTCGAGCAGCGTGCGCTCGCCGTACACCGCGTCCGCCAGGATGGTCCGCTGGGTGTGCGGATCCGACCACGCGGCAAGGACCTTCGCGCCCGAGCCGGCCGTCATCGGCAACCGCGAACCGATCGGAACGGTGTCACGCAGGCCGCTCGGCGGCTCCGCGGTCGACACGCACACGCGCTGCACGCCGTCCCGCCGGTACAGCTGCACGCTCTCCCCGGTGATGTCCCGCAGCTTCGGCAGGACCGAGCTCGCCGCGTCCAGCAACGGATCGGTCGATCCGCCGGCCAGCTCCGCGAGCGCGGTGCCCGGGCGCCACCGGCCGTCCGGTCCTCTGCGCAGCAGGCGATGCACCTCGAGGCCGACCGCCAGCCGGTGCGCGGTCGCCCGTGGCAGTCCGGTGCGCGTGCAGAGTTCCGCCAGCCCACACGGGTCCTCCGCGACCGCCTGAAGCACGGCCACGGCTTTGTCCAGTACTCCGATACCGCTATGCTGTCCCACGACGCGATACTAACTTCCCGCACTTTGGGAAGTCCAGAATCTGGGAAAAACGAAACCCGGGCTGCGCCGTGCCGTGGCTCCGCCTCGTCAGCGACCACCCGAGTTCCGCGCTCCCGGCCGATCCTGTGGAAGGAGCCGGAGAATGACCAGCCCTACCGGCAAGGCCCGTACGCTGGCGGAGAAGGTGTGGGAAAGCCACCTCGTGCGCCGAGGCGAAGGCGCGGAGCCGGATCTGCTCTACATCGACCTTCACCTGGTGCACGAAGTGACGAGCCCGCAGGCGTTCGACGGCCTGCGGCTGGCCGGGCGGCCGGTGCGCCGTCCCGACCTGACCATCGCGACTGAGGACCACAACGTCCCCACGGTGGACATCGAGCTGCCGATCGCCGATCCGGTCTCCCGCACCCAGGTCGACACGCTTCGCCGCAACTGCAAGGAGTTCGGCGTCCGGCTGCATCCGATGGGCGATGCCGAACAGGGCATCGTGCACGTCATCGGACCGCAGCTGGGCCTGACCCAGCCGGGCACGACCGTGGTGTGCGGCGACAGCCACACCTCCACCCACGGTGCGTTCGGTGCGATGGCCTTCGGCATCGGCACGTCGGAGGTCGAGCACGTGCTCGCCACCCAGACGCTGCCGCTGCGTCCGTTCAAGACGATGGCGATCAACGTCGACGGGGTTCTGCGGCCCGGCGTGACCGCGAAGGACATCATCCTCGCCGTCATCGCGAAGATCGGTACCGGCGGCGGACAGGGGTACGTGCTCGAATACCGCGGCAAGGCCATCGAGGACCTGTCGATGGAAGCGCGGATGACCATCTGCAACATGTCCATCGAAGCGGGTGCGCGGGCCGGCATGATCGCGCCGGACGAGACGACCTTCGCCTACCTCAAGGGCCGTCCGCACGCCCCGCAGGGCGCCGAGTGGGATGCCGCGGTGGCCGCCTGGCGGGAGCTGCGCAGTGACGAGGGCGCACAGTTCGACGCCGAGGTGCACCTCGACGCGGACGAGCTGACCCCGTTCGTGACCTGGGGCACCAACCCCGGACAGGGTCTGCCGCTGGGTGCTTCGGTGCCCGACCCGGCCGCCATCGCCGACGAGAACGAGCGGTTCGCCGCGGAGAAGGCCCTGTCCTATATGGATCTGGCGCCGGGCACCCCGCTGCGCGAGATCACGGTGGACACGGTCTTCCTCGGCTCGTGCACCAACGGCCGGATCGAGGACCTGCGGGCCGCCGCGGACGTGCTGCGCGGGCACCGGGTGGCCGAATCGGTGCGGATGCTCGTGGTGCCCGGTTCGATGCGCGTGCGCCAGGCCGCCGAGGCGGAAGGGCTGGACAAGGTCTTCACCGATGCCGGTGCCGAATGGCGGCAGGCGGGTTGCTCGATGTGCCTGGGCATGAACCCGGACCAGCTCGCGCCCGGCGAGCGCAGCGCGTCGACCTCCAACCGCAACTTCGAAGGGCGCCAGGGCAAGGGTGGGCGCACGCACCTGGTCTCACCGCTCGTGGCCGCCGCGACCGCCGTACGGGGCACGCTCTCGTCCCCGGCCGACCTGGTTCCGGCCACCGCCTGACCGCCTCGTGAGTGCCGGGGCCGGGGAGAACCGGCGTTGTCACTCACGAGCACGTGAACCTCTGAGAGGAGCTCCCACCATGGAACCGTTCACCCAGCACACCGGCATCGGGGTGCCGCTGCGCAGGTCCAACGTGGACACTGACCAGATCATCCCCGCCGTCTATCTCAAGCGCGTGAGCCGGACCGGCTTCGAGGACGGCCTCTTCGCCGCCTGGCGCGGGCAGGACGACTTCGTCCTCAACACCGAGCCGTTCTCCCGCGGTTCGGTGCTCGTCGCCGGACCCGACTTCGGCACCGGGTCCTCGCGTGAGCACGCGGTGTGGGCGCTGATGGACTACGGCTTCCGGGTCGTGATCTCGGCGCGCTTCGCGGACATCTTCCGCGGCAACTCCGGCAAGGGCGGCCTGGTGGCCGCGCAGTGCGAGCAGTCCGACGTCGAACTGCTCTGGAAGCTGCTGGAGAACGAGCCGGGCACCGAGGTCACCGTCGACCTCGAGAGCAAGACCGTGCGGGCCAAGGACTTCACCGCGGCCTTCCAGATCGACGACTACGTCCGCTGGCGGCTGCTCGAGGGACTCGACGACATCGCCCTCACGTTGCGCCACGCGGAGGAAATCGACTCGTTCGAGTCCGCCCGCCCCTCGTGGAAGCCGGTGACGCTGCCCGCGCCCACCTCCTGACCGGTTGCCGGGGCACGGATTCCCTGCTCGGAAAGGGAATCCGGGTCCCGGCGGCCACGCTCTCCGCCCGCACCAGACGGCAGCTCCCGGGTCCCTCGGGAGGCGGAACCGTACCCGGGACAAGGGAAATTTCCGCGTGCCGTTTGGAATTTGTGCTGCGTTGGTAATACCGTGTGCGTTAGTCGGCCGACGTGGCCGTGGACGAAGAGTTCTTCTTGGAGGACTGGAATGGCCAACAAGGCCCAGCTGATCGAGGCGCTGTCGGAGCGTCTGGGCGACAAAAAGGTTGCTTCGCAGGCGGTCGACGGTCTCGTCGACATCATCATCCGGACGGTCAACAAGGGCGAGAAGGTGAACATCACCGGCTTCGGGGTGTTCGAGAAGCGTGCTCGCGCCGCCCGTACCGCACGCAACCCGCGCACCGGCGAGTCGGTGCGGGTCAAGAAGACCAACGTGCCGGCCTTCCGCGCGGGCACCACGTTCAAGGACGTCATTTCCGGCACGAAGAAGCTGCCGAAGGCGACCGCGGTCAAGCGCGCCACCGGCACCACCGCACGTGCCGCGAGCACCACGCGGGCGGCCGCGTCCCGCCCGGCGGCCACGCGCAGCACCACGACCCGGACCCGTGCCACCGCGGCCAAGGCGCCCGCCAAGGCCACCTCCACGCGGGCGGCCAAGTCCACCGCGACCCGGGCGACCAAGTCCACCGCGGCGAAGGCCACGACCTCGCGCGCCACCAAGGCGACCCCGGCCAAGGCGACCACCTCGCGCGCCAAGACCGCGGCGAAGCCGGCCGCCAAGAAGACCACGGCGACCGCGAAGAAGACCACGGCCGCCAAGCGCACCTCGGCGGCGAAGAAGAAGTAGCCCTTTCCCGGCGATACTTCACGGCAGGGCCCCGACCCACCCAGGGTCGGGGCCCTGCCGCGTTTCGCGGTCCCTTGATCGGCCGTTCGGGGGTTTTCCGGGGGCTGTGGGTGCGGAGGGGTGGCGGAAACGGTGGTGGCGGTGCTCTGGGTGTTCTGGCGGTGGTGGGGCTCGGATAAGCGTGCTCAGGCTGGGGCGAGTGTCTATGGATACGCGCCGGCGGTGTGCGATGTGCGGAGTTGCCGGTGTGGCGGTGCGGCGGGTGCGGTAAACGCTTGACGATCGGTAAATGGGGGCGAGCCAGTTCGATCGTCGAAGTGAATGCCGGGCGCCGGAGGTAAGCCGGGGACGGTAAAGCGGGATCTTCGGGCAATCCGATCGCCCGGGAATGGCGGTATTCATATCCGGCCCCGCGAACGGCCGGGACGCGGTGACGGGCGGCCGGAAAGGTCGGTGCCCGACGACGGCGAGTCCGGAATACCCGCCTGCCGGACTCGACCCCGGCAGGCAGGCGAAGGACGGGATCGAATCCACAACGGCACTGCACGCGGGGTGGATCGGGCGCTGAGCGGGTTATGCGACAGAGTCGGGGCGATGGTCCGGGGAACTCGGTACCGGGCGGGTGGACCGGTGCGGGCTGCTGTGACTGCGGGAGCAGGTCGATGCCCAGGACCGGTGACGTCGGAACTGAAGCAGGGACAACGACCTGGCTCCACAAGGCCGGACACCGGAGGGTGAGGTCAGTGCGCCGACCGCTGGAGCGGGCCACGGTACGGGTAGTGCTGAAGGGGCCGAGCGGTGCGCCAGCGGACGAGGCGGACGGTGCCGGAACCGAAGCGATTCCCACTGAACCCGAAGAGGGAGCGGCACTTCCCGTCCCCGGAGTATCAGCGATGCCCACCGGACTCGGGGCAGCAGCGCGACCGACCGGGCCCGAAGCAGCAGCGCGAACAACCGGTCCCGAAGCAGCAGCGACACCACCCGCCCCGGGGAAGGGGAGCAGGATGCCCATCCTGCTCCCCTTCTCCCCGTGGAACGGGTGTCAGGAACGGGACGGCACCGGTAGCGGCAGGGGGCTCGGGTAGTAGTCCGCGCTCACCAACGTCGCGGGTGTCGTGCCGGAGGTGCGGAACGACAGCACCCACAGCGAACCCTTCTTGCTGGGGACCACGCCGCCGCGGGAGGCGGGCAGGTCCAGGGCTTCGCGGACGGCCAGTGCGCTCACCAGGTCCGGGATCACCCCGCCCTGGCTGCTGATCAGTGGCGTGCCGCCGGCGGTGGCGATGGCCAGCAGACGGGCGATTCCCCGGGCCGGGTCGGGCCAGTAGCCCTCTTCCGACAACGCGGGCTCGTGCCGGACTTCGGTGGCCAGGTCGTCGGCGACACCGCCGACGGTCTGCACGCAGCGCAGGCGTGGCGCGGAGAACACCCGGTCCGGGCCGAAGAGTGGCAGCAGTTCCCGCAACGCCTCGGCCTGCCGCTGGCCGGCTTGCGACAGCGGGCGCAGGTCGTCGTCGCCGGTCCAGTCGTCGCGTTTGCCTGCCTTGGCGTGCCGGACGAGCAGCACCGTGGTGAGGTCCGCGGGCAGCGCGCAGAACTCGCGCAGCACACCGACGTCCGCGGGCCGGGTGAGCAATCGCTCGGCTTCCACGGGCCCGAGCCAGCGCAGTTCGTCCACCTCTTCGTTGGGCCGGAACTCGCCCGAAACCGCTTCGCCGCTGAAGTAGTCGACGGTCTTCTTCAGCAGCTTCCCGTTGCCCCGTGCGGGGACCTCGTAGGCCGTCTGCGCGACGTAGCGCCCGAGCACCGCGCGAAAGCCGGTCTCCTCGGCGATCTCCCGCACCGCGGTGGCCGGGAGTGTCTCGCCGGGGTCGGCCTTTCCCTTCGGCAGCGACCAGTCGTCGTACCGCGGCCGATGGACCACCGCGACCTCGGTGCCGGACGCCGCGGGGCGCCACAGGACCGCGCCGGCGGCCCGAACATCCACGCTCATCCGGCAGCTCCGTGCAGTTTCGCGAGTTCGGTCTGGTGGTCACGCACCTGCGAACCGGCAGCGGGGAACGGTTGCCACTCCCCGTTCGTGCTGAGCACCCAGCACCGGGTGGCCGGGTCGAGCGCGGAGTCGAACACGGCGTCCAGTTCGGCGGTCAGCTTCGGGTCCTTGACCCGCACCAGCGCCTCGATCCGGCGGTCAAGATTGCGGTGCATCATGTCCGCGCTGCCGATCCAGTGCGTGCCGCCGGCCCGGAAGTGGAACACCCGCGAGTGTTCCAAAAACCGGCCGAGGATCGAGCGGACCCGGATGTTCTCGCTCAGCCCCTCCACTCCCGGCTTCAACGCGCAGATCCCGCGCACCACCACGTCCACCGGAACCCCGGCCTGCGAAGCGTGGTAGAGCGCGTCGATCACCTGCTCGTCGACGAGGGAGTTGCACTTGATCCGGATGCCCGCCTGCAGTCCGGCCCTGGCCAGTTCGATCTCCTCGCCGATCGCCCGCACGATGCCGCGGCGGATCCCGTGCGGCGACGTGAGGATGGTGCGGTAGGTGTCCTGGCGCGAGTACCCGGTGAGCACGTTGAACAGGTCGGTGATGTCCGCGCCGATGCTCGGATCGGCGGTGAGCAGCCCGAGGTCCTCGTACAGCCGCGCGGTCTTCGGGTTGTAGTTGCCGGTGCCGAGGTGGCAGTAGCGGCGGATGGTCGAGCCCTCCTGGCGGACCACCATGGAGACCTTGCAGTGCGTTTTGAGTCCGACGAGCCCGTAGACCACGTGCACGCCCGCGCGTTCCAGCGTGCGGGCCCAGGTGATGTTGGCCTGCTCGTCGAACCGCGCCTTGATCTCCACCAGCGCCACGACCTGCTTGCCCGCTTCGGCGGCGTCGATCAGCGCGTCGACGATCGGCGAATCGCCCGAGGTGCGGTACAGCGTCTGCTTGATCGCCAGCACCTTCGAATCGGCCGCGGCCTGCTCGATGAACCGTTGCACGCTCGTGGAGAACGAATCGTAGGGGTGGTGCACCAGCACGTCGCCCTCGCGCAGCGTCGCGAACACGCTCTTGGGCGTCTCGCGTTCACCGAACGCCGGATGCGTCGCGGGCACGAACGGCCGGTCCTTGAGCTCCTTGCGGTCCACCCCGGAAAGCTGGAACAGGCAGGTGAGGTCGAGCAGGCCGGGCACCTCGACCACGTCCTCGGGCGCCACTTCCAGCTCGCGCAGCAACAGTTCGAGCATGTGCTCGCTCATGTCCTGCGCCACCTCGAGCCGCACCGGCGGGCCGAACCTGCGCTGCGCCAGTTCCCGTTCCAGTGCCTGCAGGAGGTCCTCGTCGCGGTCCTCCTCGACCTCGAAGTCGGCGTTGCGGGTGACCCGGAACACGTGGTGCTCGGTCACTTCCATCCCGGTGAACAGCTCGCCGAGGTGTGCCGCGATGAGTTCCTCCAGCGGCAGGAACGTCGCGCTGCGGCTGGCGCGCTCGGTCTCCACCCGCATCAGCCGCGGCACGTTGCTGGGCACCTTGACCCGCGCGAAGCGTTCCGTGCCGCCGTGCGGATCCCGCACGGTGACCGCGAGGTTCAGCGAAAGCCCGGAAATGTAGGGGAACGGGTGGGCCGGATCGACCGCCAGCGGGGTGAGCACCGGGAAGATCTGCTCGGAGAAGTAGCTGGACAGGCGCAGCTGCTGCGCCCCGCTCAGATCGGCCCAGCCGACGATCCGGATGTCCTGTTCGGCCAGCTGCGGGCGCAGGTGCTCCTTGAACGCGGCGGTGTGCCGCTCCACGAGGTCCTGGTTGCGTTTGGAGATGTAGTCCAGCTGTTCGCGCGGGGTGAGTCCGTCCGCGCTGCGCACGGACAGCCCGGTGTCGTCCCGCCGCTTCAGCCCGGCCACCCGGACCATGTAGAACTCGTCCAGATTGGACGCGAAGATGGCCAGGAACTTCGCCCGCTCGAGCAGGGGCTGCGACTCGTCCTCGCCCAGCGCGAGCACCCGGGCGTTGAAGTCGAGCCAGGACAGCTCGCGGTTGAAGTAACGGTCGTCCGGCAACGTCTCGACGGCGGTGGGCGCAGTGGTGACCGCGGGCGGAGCGGACGGAATCGCGCGGAACTCCTCGTCGGCGCCCGGCCCGCGGCGGGCGGCCGCGAGTACCGGACTGGCGGTTTTCACCGCGGTCGACGGCGCGGGCTTCCCGGCGCCGGACGCGGTGGCTCGGGCCGCGCGGGACTTGGCCGTGGTGCCCGCGGGTTTGGCGGCACCCGATGTCGTCTTGCCGGCTGAGTCGGAGGTGGGCTTCGCGGCGGCCGGAACCGAGGTGCTCTTGGCGGCGGCGGCCGGGGTCGCCTTGCCGGGCTTGGACTTGGCGGCCGGGACGGCTTTGGCGGTGGCCGGGGCCGGTGTGGTCCTGCCGGTCGGGCCCGAGGCGCCCTTCGCGGCTTCCGGAGTCGTCTTGCCGGACTTGGCAGTTTTGGCGGGCTTCGAGGTACCTGCCGGTGCGGAGGTTGACGAGCCCTTCGTCTTCCCGGCGGGCTTCGTGGGGGCTGTGGTGCGTAACGCACTTGCCGGCGCCGCTGTCTTACGCGTGCTGCCTCGCTTGGCGCTCTCGCCCTTCGCCGGCTTCTTCGCCGAGGCCGAGGCCGAGCCCGAGGTCGAGGTGGCGGCCGTGGCCGGCTTCGCTGCTGAGCCGGTGTGGCGGGCGGGGGACGGGCCGGCGTCGGGCTTCGCGGCCCTGCGCCGCCGCGCGGGCGGTCCTTCGGTGGCCGGGGGATTGCCGTCTGCTGTGCTCACGGTACCCATTGTTCACTACAACCCTGCCGTCCGCGCAGACCGCGATGAAGGTCGAGTGAACAGCTCAGCGCACCGGCGCGGACTCCGCCGGGAGCAGCGCCGCGGTGCGCTTGCCCAGGCCCAGCGTCGCGGCGTGCCGAAGATCGTCCGGGGTGTCGACGTCGCTGCGCAGCGACGGCAGTTCGCCGCTGAGCGGGACGGCTCCGGACTCGACGTGCAGCCGCGCCGAACCGGCGCCGAAGTGCGGGTCGAGCGGGGCACCGGGTGCGGCCAGCAGCAGCGTGGTGCCGGTGCCCTGCCGGTCCGCGACCACCGCACGACGCCCGTCGGCCTCGGACAGCGCGCGCGCCAGATCTCCCGCGCGCAACGCCGGGAGATCAGCCTGCAGCGCGCCGACCAGGCCGCGTGGGGAGTCCGCACGCAGCAGCTCCGCGCCGTATCGCAACGCCTCGTTCAGCCCGCCCGCCACAGGTTCCTCGACCAGCTCGACGCCCAGGCCGGCCAGCATCGGCAACGCGCCCGGCTCGGCGGCCACCACCAGCACCCGCCGCACTCCTGCCACCGACGTGACCGCCGTCAGGGTGTCCTGCGCCAGCGCGAGCACCAGCTCAGCGTGCCGGTCCGCGGCGACCGCTCCCCGCAGCCGCGACTTGCCTTCACGCGGGTGTTTCAACGGCACGACCAAGTCCACGTCCACCCGTCCATCTTTACCCGAAACCCGGTCCGAGGGTGGTGAGCGCACCCTCCCTGGACTGCGTGAACCGGCGCGCGGCAGGATCAGGCGTGCACAGCTTCGATCGTGCACAGCTTCGATGAGGAGGAGTCTTGACGCGGCGTGAGAAGGGCGGCTTCTGGGTGGGCCTGGCCGCCACCGTGTTCTACCCGCTGACCGCGATCGGCAAGCGGGCGTACCTCGGTGCGGAGAAGATCCCGCGCCACGGACCGGCGGTGCTGGTGATGAACCACATCTCGCATCTGGACCCGGTTGTGGACGCGGTGTTCGTGCACCGGCAGAAGCGAGTCCCGCGGTTCTTCCTGAAGGACAGCCTGAAGAAGGTGCCGGTGTTCGGCCGGATCGTCACCGGCTCGGGACAGATCCCGGTGTCGCGCGGGTCGAGCGCGGCCGGCGACAGCCTCAAGCACGCGCACGAGGCGCTGGCCGAGGGCAAGGTGATCGTGATCTACCCGGAGGGCACCATCACCAAGGACCCGGCGGGCTGGCCGAAGAAGTCCTACACCGGTGCCGCCCGGCTCGCGTTGCAGAACGACGTGCCGGTGATCCCGGTCGCACGGTGGGGCACCAACCAGATCTTCAACGGCTACACCAAGAAGTTCACACCGTTCCCGCGGAAGAGGATCACGCACCTGGTCGGCGATCCGCTCGATCTGTCCGCCTATGACGGCGCGAACCCGCGCAGTGCGTCGACGCTGCGCGAGATCACCGAGCTGATGATGGACCGGGTCACCGAGCTGCTGGCGGAGATCCGCCAGGAGGAGCCGCCCGCGAAGAAGCCGGCGGACGGTTCCTGATGGGGATGGCCGCGGAGTCCGTGAAGACCTCTCCGAGGGATTCCGGGAAGCGAGCCTTCACGGACGACGTGCAGCGGGTCACCGTGCTCGGCGCGGGCTCGTGGGGCACCGCGTTCGCGAAGGTGCTCGGTGACGCCGGGCGGGACGTCACGATGTGGGCGCGCCGGGAGGACATCGCCGAGGAAATCCGGGCAGAACACCGCAACGAGTCGTACCTGCCGGGCACGCGGCTGCCGGAGCGGATCACCGCGACGTCGGACGCCGCGGCCGCGCTGGACGGGGCGCAGGCGGTGGTGCTCGGGGTGCCGAGCCAGAGCCTGCGCGGCAACCTCACCGGCTGGCGGCCGCTGCTGCCGCCGGAGGCGATCCTGGTCAGCCTCGCCAAGGGCGTGGAACTGGGCACGCTCAAGCGGATGAGTGAGGTGATCGCGGAGCTGGCCGAGGTGGACGCCGGCGAGATCGTGGTCGTGTCCGGTCCGAACCTGGCCCGCGAGATCGCCGACGGGCAGCCGGCGGCGGCGGTGCTGGCGTGTGCCGACCACGAGCGGGCCAAGGCCGTGCAGCGGGCCACGTCGAACCAGTACTTCCGGCCCTACACCAACACCGATGTGGTGGGCTGCGAACTCGGCGGCGCGTGCAAGAACGTGATCGCGCTGAGCTGCGGGATGGCGGCCGGGATGGGGCTGGGCGCGAACACGATGGCGACGCTGATCACCCGTGGCCTCGCCGAGATGGCCCGGCTGGGCGCGCGGCTCGGCGCGGACCCGCTGACATTCGCCGGGCTGGCCGGTTTGGGCGATCTCGTGGCGACGTGCTCGTCACCGTTGTCGCGCAACCGTACTTTCGGCGAACGGCTGGGCCGGGGGGAGACGCTCGCGCAAGCGCAGGCCGCGGCCGGAGGGCAGGTCGCGGAGGGGGTCGCGTCGTGCTCGTCGATCCGCGCGCTCGCCGGCGGGCTCGGGGTCGACATGCCGATCACGGATGCGATGCACCGGGTCTGTCACGAGGGGGTCGACCCGCGGCAGGCCGGAGCGGAGCTGCTCGGCCGGTCGCAGAAGCACGAGTGGAGCTGAGGCGTCCACGAGCTGGGACGGGTTGTCCGGCCGGGCAGGCGCTGGTTGAGTGTGGGGCATGCTGACGGGTGCGAAGACTGTGTGGCCGGGGTCGTGTGCCCCGTGCCCGGTCATGTGCGCGTCGTGTCGCTGTTGTCGGTGAACCCAGCCCCGGCCCAGCTCGACACTGCTTCCTGCGAAGGATTTCTCCGTCATGTTCGCCGTTCCGGACAACACCCTGCTGCGTCCTGAAAACCCTGCCCTGCGCCATCCGGTGCGCACCGCCGTCGAGGTGGCCGCCGACCGGGAACGCTGGGGCAGCCTGCTGCGCTACGACCCCGACGAGCGGTTCTCCGCGCTGGTCGAAAGCGCCGGCGGCCAGGAGATCTGGCTGCTGAGCTGGCTTCCCGGCCAGCACACCGACCTGCACGACCACGCTTTCGCCACCGGTGCCTTCACCGTGGTTTCGGGCCGGCTGAGCGAGACCGTCGCCCGCCGCGCACCCGGCGGCCGCGCCGTGACCGAGGTGCACGCGCTCTCGGCCGGGCAGTCGCGAGTGTTCGGGCCCGGGTACGTGCACGAGGTGCGCAACGACGGGCCGGATCCGGCGATCAGCGTGCACGTATACCGGGAGGCCCGGCAGATGCGCTCCTACGTCTCAGACCCGGTGCACGGCCCGCACCGGGCGGAGTGACTACGCGGGCCGGATCTCGTCCCACGTGACCGGCAGGTGCGCGGGCCCGGTGATCGGGGTGTCGGTCTTGAACCGGAGGTCGGTGATCGGCACGGCCAGGCGCAGGGACGGGATCCGCCGCGGCAGAGTCCCCAGCACCACGTTCAGTTCCAGGCGCGCCAGCTGCTGGCCGACGCACTGGTGCGGGCCGAAGCCGAAGCCGAGGTGGCGCCGGTTGTCGCGGCGCAGGTCGAGCCGGCCGGGTTCGGCGAACTGGGCCGGGTCGTGGTTCGCGCCCTGCACGGCGACCACGACGTAGTCGCCGGCGGCGATCGGCGTTCCGGCGATTTCGGTGTCGGTGACCGCGACGCGCAGCAGACCGGCGCCGACGCCGAGCAGGCGCACCACCTCCTCGACTGCTCCGGGCAGCACGTCCGGCTCGTCGCGCAGCAGCGCGAGCTGGCCGGGGTCTTCGAGCAGGGCGAGAGTGGCGTGGGTGATCAGGCTCGCGGTCGTGTCGTATCCGGCGACCAGCAGCCCGGCCGCCATCCGGACCAGCTCGAAGTCGCTGAAATCGGTGCCGCGGGTGGCCAGGATGCTGATCGCGTCCTCACCCGGTTCCGCTCGCCGTTGCGTGACGAGGTCCTGCACGTAGTCGTAGAGCGGCGTTTTCGCGGCGCCGAACTCGTCGACGTCGGTTTCGCCGCTGAACAGCGCCTCGGCCGCCCGGTGGAAAAGTCCCCGGTCCGCCGCGGGGACGCCGAGCAGTTCCCCGATCACCGCCGTGGTGACCGGTTTGGCGAACTCCTCGTGCAGGTCGACCGGGTGGTCCCGCTCGGCGAGCGCGTCCAGTGCTTCGTCGACGATGCGCTGCACCATCGGCCGGATCTCCGCCATCCGCTTCGCGGTCGAGACGGCCGGGGCGAACAGATGCCGGAACCGGACGTGGTCGGCGCCGTCCATCCGGGCGAATTCGCCTTCCTCGATCGGGGAATCCGGGGGCGTGTGCGCCAGCAGGTGCCCGGCCGAGCCGCCGCGGCTGCTGAACCGTTGCGGGGCGCCCAGCACCTCGCGGACGTCGGCGTAACGGCTGACGAGCCACGCCTCGATTCCGGTCGGGCACGACACCCGGGGCAGGGGCGTGGTTTCCCGGAGTGCGGAGAGTTCGGGGTTGGGGCCGAACGGGCAGACGGCCTCGTTCGGCAGAGGCAGCACCGACGACGACAAGACGCGTTCCTCTCTGTGGCAGGCCGTTTCCCTACCGGTGGTAGCAGCCGTGTCCAGTGTCCCGCATCGGCAGCGTCCCGAGGTGCCCGTTGGTCGGCCCGGCGGGGCTTCTTCGGGCAGCGCGTCAGGACTGCTTGCCGGTCGTACGGCTGCTGCTCCGGCTCCTCGTCCGGACGGATTATCCGGCGTGGACGCTCAGCGGTCGAGGTCGCCGCGGAGGCGGAACTGGTGCTCGATTTCGGCGCGGGACGTTCCGGCGGCGAGCAGAAGCTGCAGCAGTACCCGGGATTTCCGCGGGCACAGCCAGCCCGCCATGGTCGCCCCCATCCGGATCAGACTCGATTCGGAACCGTGAAACCCGTACGTGCCGCGGAAAGTCGGGCCGGCACCGGTGCGCGTGGCGACCACGATCGGCACCTGCGCGGCCTGGACGACGTCCGCGGTCCCGCTCGAGACGTGGCCCACGCCGGCGCCTGCCAGCACCACGCCACGCGCCCCTGCGGCCAGCACCAGGGAAAGCAGCTCGCCGGAATCGGCGAGTCCGGATTCCAGCAGCGGAACCAGCCCGTCGACCTCACCGGCCGGCAACGCGGGCGGACGCGGCGCCGAAGGGTGGAAGTAGTGCACGGCGCCTTCGGCGACCATGCCGAGCGGCCCGGCGGGGACGGAGGAAAACGCTTCCAGGTGACTGGAATGCGCCTTTCGCACCCAGCGTGCCGCGTGTACGTCGTCGTCGAACGCGACCAGCGCGCCGCGGCCGCGGCTGCGGGGATCGGCCGCGACGGTGAGCGCCGTGAGCAGGTTGGCCGGTCCGTCCGGGCTGGGCAGGCTCGGGTTCCGCATCGCGCCGGTGACCACCACCGGTTCGTCGAACGGCCAGGTCAGCTCGAAGAAGTACGCCGTCTCCTCGAGGGTGTCGGTGCCCTGCACCACCACCAGCCCGGCGGCGCCGGCCTCGATCTGCTCGATGCCCCACTGCCGGGTCTGCGCCAGCTTCGCGTAGCTCATGGACGCACTGGACAGCCCGGCGAGCGTGCCCGCCGTGACGTCCATCGGCAGGTCGGCACCGAGTCCGCCGAGCAGGTCCTCGGCACTGAGCCTAGGCACCACGCCGTCATCCGGGGAACGTCCTGGGGCCATGGAGATGGTGCCGCCCAGTGCGGCGACGGCGACGCGGGCACGAGTCATGCCGCGCACTCTAGGAGGCCAGCACCGCCTGCAGGGTGTAGCTCGCCGCGAGCCGGCGCGGGTTGTCGCGCAGCCGCCATTCGCCGTGCCCGGCCGGTTCCATCTCGTGCGGCAGCGCGTTCCACGGCACCGAATCGTGCTCGGTCAGCCCGGTCAGCGTCATGCCCCGCTCCAGCAGCGCGGTGACGATCTCGCCGAGGCCGTGGTTCCAGCTGTGCGTGGTGGTGTCGCGCAGGCGTTCGTCGGTCTCCACGTACGTGGTGTCGTCGCTGAACACCAGCGGTTCGGCGTGTTCGAAGTAGTCGTATTTCGGCCACGCGCGTTCGGCTTCGTCGTCGAGCCCCCACAGCATCGGGTGGCCCTCGCGCAGGAACAGCCGGCCGCCGGGCCGCAGCAGCCGGGTGACCACTGACGCCCATTCGCCGATTCGCGGCAACCAGCACAACGCGCCGACGCCGGTGTACACGAGGTCGAACCGCTGTTCGCCGAACACCTCGACCGCGTCGTAGACGTTCGCCTCGTGGTAGTCGATGCCGGCGCCGGTGCTTTCGGCGAGCGAGCGGGCCTGGTCGAGGGACACCGGGGAGAAGTCAAGGCCGGACATCCGGGCGCCGAGCCGGGACAGCGAGAGCGTGTCGGTGCCGATGTGGCACTGCAGGTGCACGCCGCGCAGTCCGGCGACGGAACCGAGCCGCGGCAGGTCGAACCGCACGACGTCGCTCAGGTGCGCGGGGTCCTCGCGGAACCGGTCGAAGGCGTAGTCCTTCGACCGCGCGTGCACCGGCGCGCGTTCGTCCCAGCTGGCGCGGTTGAGCGCGAACGAGTCGGTCATGCCTCCGCGGCGCTCTTTTCCGTGGCCTTCTCTTCGGAGGCACTTTTCTCAGCGGTCTTGTTCTCGGTGGCCTTCTTCTCCGCGGCACTGCGTTCGACGCAGAACTCGTTGCCTTCCGGGTCGCGCAGGACCGCCCAGCCGGGGCCGTCGGGGCTGCGGTGGTCGTCGTACAAGGTCGCGCCGAGGGTGAGCAGCCGCTGCACTTCCTCGTCCCGCGGGATGTCCGGCCGCAGGCAGACGTGCAGGCGGTTCTTGCCGGCCTTGGGTTCCGGAACGGCGACGAACAACAGCATGATGCCGGACTCCAGGACGATGCCGACTTCGTCGTCACCGGGCTCGTCCTCGTCGGTCACCGGGTGTCCGGTGACGGCGGCCCAGAACTGCGCGAGCTGCCAGGGGTCTGCGCAGTCGACGGTGATCTTGTCCACAACGGCGGTCATCGAGCTCCCTGCGTCCGGTCCGGTTTCTCCCGGAGTATGCCTGTTCTCCCCGACTGGACGAAGCGGTTTTTCAGCCTTGCCGTAGCCCGGGGGAGCGGTGCACGCGCCGGTTCTCGTCGATGATCAGCACTTCGATGCCGGGCTGGCCGGCGGCCCAGGTGATGCCGTCGGCACCCAGCGCGAAAGTCGCCGTGGCCAAGGCGTCGGCGTGCGTGAGGTCGTCGGCGACCACAGTCACGAGCAGGAGACCGACAGCGGGCTGACCGGTACGGCCGTCGAGGATGTGCGCGCCGCGTTCGTACGCCGCGGACGTGGCGACGGCGCTGTCTCGGGAAACCAGCGCGGCGCAGACCGCTTGCGGCTGCTCGGGATGACGGATGCCGACGCGCCACGGCCGTCCAGGCTCGGGCTCTCCGGATGTGACGACGTCACCGCCCGCGTTGAGGTAGAACGTCCGTGCGCCAGCCGCGTGCAGTCGGTCGGCCGCGCGCTGCACTGCCCAGCCTTTGACCACAGCGCACGGATCCAAGGCGTGTCCCGGTGGCTGTGCGGTGAAGGCGCCACCGGAGATGTCCTCGTAGTAGGCACACAGTGACAACACCTCGTCGAGGTCCTCGCTCAGGTTCTTCGCGGCCAGCTGTCCCCGTCCGTAGCGGCTCACTTCGCTGTCTGCCCGGTACGGGCTGAACCGTGCGTCCACCTCGTGCAGCCAGGCGAACGCGTCCGCGACGGCCGGGCCGAAGTCTGCTTCGTCCCGCAGGCAGGCCCATCACGTACTCCACGTGCCGGGGCATCAGGAGCCTTCGAGTATGTGCACGAGTGCCCGCGCGCTTTCGCGAGGTCCAGCAGTTCGGGCAGCAGCACAGCGTCGTCACGGCTACGCGCACGGTAGGTAACCACGACGTGCCCGCGAATGTCTTCCACCAGCGGGCGGATCGGCGTGTCTCTGGTCAGGAAGCGCCACAGGAAGAACTGTCCAGCCCTCGCCGGAAGCCATTCCAAGGCGCGACCAGCAAGGTAGACCGACACCGTGTCCGGTGATTCGGGGACGACGGTGACAACGCGGGATGGTCACGTTCGGATTCACGGATTTCAGCCTCGTCCGGCAACCTGTGGCCGATCTGGGCGGAACCTGTCGAATGACTGTCGGCCGCGGGCTCGGGTCGCGCGCCCGCGCGCGCGTCACGGAGGATGGTGGGGTGCAGAACCCGAACGCGGTGCGGTTGCTCGTCGTCGACGACGAGCCGCACATCGCCGACCTGGTCGCGACGGTCGCCCGGTACGAGGGCTGGCAGGCCGTGACCGCAGGCTCGGGAGCCGACGCGCTCGCCCGCGTCACCGAGTTCCGGCCCGACATCGTGGTGCTGGACCTGATGCTGCCCGACTTCGACGGCTTCACCGTGCTCGACAGGCTGCGAGAGAGCAGCGGCGCGGTCCCGGTGGTGTTCCTGACCGCGAAGGACGCCACAGCCGACCGCGTGGCCGGCCTCACCCGCGGTGGCGACGACTATCTCGTGAAGCCGTTCTCCGTCGAGGAGCTGATGGCGCGGCTGCGCGCGGTGCTGCGCCGTACGTCCGGTGCCGAGCCGCAACCCGCGCGTACCGCTGTCCTGCAGGTCGGTGATCTCACTCTCGACGAGGACACCCGCGAGGTTCGTCGCGACGGCCGGCCCGCCGAGCTGACGCCGACCGAGTACGAGCTTCTGCGCTACCTGATGCGGCGTTCGCCGTCCGTGCTCACCAAGGCGCAGATCCTCGACCACGTCTGGGAGTACGACTTCGGTGGCCGGTCCAATGTCGTCGAGCTCGTCATCTCGCATCTGCGCCGCAAACTGGACGCCGGTGCGGAACCGCTGATCCACACCGTGCGCGGCGTCGGATACGTCGTGCGACGGGCCGGCCGGTGAGCCGCGCCGGGCGTTGGGCGCGACGCTGGTACGCGGCTTGGCGCGCTTCGCGGCTGGGCACCCGGCTGGCGTTCGGGCTGGGTGCGGTGGCGCTCGTGGTGTTCGCGATCGTCGGCACGCTCACGGTCGGGCTCATGCAGGACTACCTCAGCCGGCGCCTGGACGACCAGCTGAAGACCAGCCAGGTCTCACAGGTGCCGCATCTGCGTACCTCGACGGACAATCCGGAGACCGTCTACTCCTGGTACTCCGCGGTCTTCGCGGTCAGCAACGGATCGGCTGTCATGCAGCCAGGTGGCGCGCTGCCTTCCGATCCGCAGCCGTTGGTCAAGGTCGCCGAAGAAGCGGCGAAGGGCGACATCTACCGCACGGTGTACTTGAAAGGCGAAGGCGACTACCGCGTGCGCGCCTGTCCGGTGGATACCGACGAAGGCGGCACGGGCACTGTGCTGCTGAGCGCCGCACCGCAGGCTGACCTCGACAACACCGTGCGGCAGTTGGTGTTCGTCGAAGTGGTCGCGTTCCTCATCGCGCTCACGATCCTCGTCATGGCGGGGCGGCTCGTGTTGCGCCGAGGACTGCGGCCGCTGGCTGACATGGCAGGTACGGCGCACGACATCGCTTCGCACGACCTCACCGCCACGGCGAACCTGCCAGTGCGTGCTTCGGGGGACGGTGGCGGCGCTGAGGTCGAAGAACTGCGTACGGCGTTCAACCTGATGCTCAGTCACATCGAAGCCTCACTTGCCGCGCGCACTGTCGCGAACGAACGGCTACGGCGCTTCGTCGCGGACGCTTCGCATGAGCTGCGTACGCCGTTGACCTCGATCCGTGGCTACGCCGACCTTTTCCAGTACGCAGCCGCGAACGAGCCTGCGGAACGCGAAGCGCACCTGTCGAAGATCCGCGCGGAGACAGCGCGGATGAGCGTGCTCGTCGACGACCTTCTGTTGCTCGCGCGCCTCGATTCGCACGACGCGGAGCACCCCGTGCGTCCGGAACAGATGAACGTGACCGAGCTCGCGACGGCTGCCGCGGACGCGTTCCGCGCCGGACGTCCCCACCATCCGCTCACCACGCGCCTACCGGATGACGCAGTGGTGCTCCAGGCAGATCCGATGCGCGTACGGCAGGTCATGGACAATCTCCTGGCGAACGCAGCCGTGCACACGCCGGACGGCACGCCCGTTGAGCTGTCCCTGTCCATCGAAGGCGGCGAAGCGGTCGTACGCGTCACCGATGCCGGCCCCGGGATCACGCCCGAGGATCAGCAGCGGATTTTCGATCGCTTCTACCGCGTGGACAACTCGCGCACGCGTGCGGCGGGCGGGACCGGGCTCGGGTTGTCCGTGGTGCACTCACTGGTAGTCGAACACGGCGGCGCGGTCAGCGTGGAAAGCCAGCCGGGCCGTACGACGTTCACTGTGCGGCTGCCTCGCTGACGCGCGTGCGTACGTGCTCCGGCACGGACCACGTCGACGGCAGGTCCGCCGACGGCTCCGGTTCGCCGAAGACCGTGCGGATCGGCAGCACGCCGGCCCACGCGGCGTCCGCGGCGACGTCCTCCGGCTCGTCGTCGGGCCCTTCCGCGCGCAGCTTCACCGACGCTTCGGAGAGGTCGAGCGCGAGCACGGAGACGGCGGCGAACTCCTTCGCGTTCACGCCGCGCGAGTGTTCCCACGAACCCGGCGCGAGGTGATCGGTCAGCACGCGCAGGCCGTGCATCTTCTCGTCGCGGCCGGTCAGCGCGCGGGCTCGTCCGAAGATCACCGCGCTGCGGTAGTTCATCGAGTGGTTGTTCAGGGAACGGCAGTAGACGATGCCGTCGACCAGCGTGACGGTGACGCACACGTCGAGCTCACCGGCCGCAGTGCGCAGACTGGCCGCTCCCGTGGAACCATGCAGGTACAGCGTGTCGCCGTCGCGGCCGTACCCGGTCGGCAGCACCAGCGGGGTGCCGTCGTGGACGACGCCGAGGTGGCAGATCAGGGCCTCGTCGAGCACGGCGTAGAGCGTCTCGCGGTCGGAGGCAGCGCGGTTGCGCTTGCGGCCGAGGGTCGTGCGTGTGGTGGGCGAGAGGCTTGTCATACGTTCAGTCTGCGAGCCTTGAGTGGCCTTGTTGAATGTCCACTTCTTCTACACTTGAGAAGTCCACTTCGGGTTGGAACGGAGGTCAGCCGTGTCGTACGCGGACACCGCGTTGCCGGTCAGCCTGGACCGGGCTGCCGACACCCCGCTCGCCGTGCAGCTCGCCGACGCGTTACGCGAAGCCGCCGCCGGCGGTCACCTCCGAGGCGGTGACCGGCTTCCGTCGACCCGTGCGCTGGCCGAGCGGCTCGGCGTCTCGCGCACCGTCACGTCGGCGGCATACGAACAACTGCACGCCGAGGGCTGGATTGCCGGACGGCACGGCTCGGGAACCTACGTGACCACCCCGCCGACGCGCGCCGCGGCTTCGGTCGTACCGCCGGACTCGCTGGTCGCCGAGGCGGAGACAGTGCCGATGCTCGACCTCACTCCGGGGGCACCGTGGGCCGGCGGGATAGACCGTGCGGCCTGGCGCCGCGCGTGGCGGGCGGCGGCCGACCCGGAACCGTTGACGCGCGCGCACCGCGCCGGGCTGCCGGAGTACCGCGCGACTGTGTACGAGCACCTGCTGCGCCACCGTGGCTTGGCAGCGGGCTCTGTTCTCGCGACAGGCGGTACCACTGCGGCTGTGGTCGAACTCGCCGCGGCAGTGGTGCGGCGCGGTTCCGTGGTCGCCTTCGAAGAGCCGGGGTACCAACGCGCGGTGCAGGCGTTCCGGCAGGCCGGCCTGACCGTCGTGGGCGTGCCGGTCGACGATGAAGGCCTTCGTCCGGACGCCATCCCGGCCGGTGCGCGCGCGGTCTACTGCTCGCCCGCGCACCAGTACCCGATGGGCAGCCGGATGAGCGCGGCCCGCCGGGTGCAGCTCGTGGAGCGCGCGCGGGCCGAGGGCATGCTGGTGATCGAGGACGACTACGACGGCGAGCTGCGCTTCGACGTCGCCCCGCTGCCGCTGCTGGCCGCGCTCGCGCCGGACGTCGTGGTGCACCTCGGGACCACGAGCAAGATCCTCACCCCCACGCTCGGCGCCGGCTGGCTCGTGGCGCCCGCGGGGGTGGCCGAATCCGTACTGGACTACCGCGATCTCACCGGTACCCGCCCGTCCCCGGCCGGTCAGCGGGTGCTCGTGGAGCTGGCGCGAACCGGCGACCTGGGCCGTCACCTGCGCAGGCTTCGCCGTGAACTGGCTGAGCGCCGCTCGCTGCTGGCCGCTGCGTTGTCCACCGCGGGGGTCCCGGTCCTCGGCGACGACGCCGGCGCGCACCTCGTCGTCCCCGCGGAAAGCCCGGAGGACGAGGCCCGCCGCATCGCCGCCGCCGAAGGTCATTCCATCCGCCTCGACGGCCTTTCCCGGCACTTCGCCGGTACTCCGACCACCTACGGCATCGCGCTCGGGTATGCGGGTTCTTCGAGAGAGGCGCTGATCGCCGCGCTGCCCACGCTGGTGCAGCTGCTCCGCTGACCGTTCACGGGTCGCGGACCCCGGGCCTGCGCTGTTCACCGTGGTCACCCGGTACGGTGACCGGCTATGAGTGCGGAAAAAACCCGGGTGGCGGTTGTGTTCGGCGGGCGCAGCAGCGAGCACACCATCTCGTGCCTGTCCGCGGGCAGCGTGATCGCGAACCTCGACCCGGACCGCTTCGAGGTGCTCCCGGTCGGCATCACCCCGCAGGGCGGCTGGGTGCTCGGCACCGCCGATCCGGAGGAGCTCAGCATCCAGGGCCGGGAGCTGCCGTCGGTGGAGACCGGGCGCGCGCTCGTGCTCGCCGGTGATCCGACCAGCCGCGTGCTGCGCACGGTCGACCCCGGCCGCGCGACGGAGGTGCTCGGCGGCGTCGACGTCGTGTTCCCGGTACTGCACGGTGCTTTCGGCGAGGACGGCACCATCCAGGGACTGCTGGAACTCGCCGACATCCCGTACGTGGGCCCGGGTGTGCTCGCCAGCGCCGCGGCAATGGACAAGGAATACGCCAAGAAGCTCCTCGCCGCCGAGGGCCTGCCCGTGGGCACCTATGCCGCGCTCCGGCGTGGACAGTCCACAGTGTCCCCGTCCGATCGGGAACGCCTTGGCCTGCCGGTTTTCGTGAAACCCTCGCGAGCCGGTTCGTCGGTGGGCATTTCGCGGGTCACCGACTGGTCCGATGTGGACGGTGCGATCGAGCTGGCCCGTCGCACCGACCCGAAGGTGCTCGTGGAGGCCTCGGTGACCGGCCGTGAGGTGGAATGCGGGGTGCTCGAATTCCCGGACGGCCGCGTCGAGGCCTCGCTGCCGGCGGAGATCCGCGTGCTCGCCCAGGACGAGAACGCTTGGTACGACTTCGAAACCAAGTACCTCGGCGAGGATGCCGAGCTCGACATTCCGGCCAAATTGGACGATGCGGTCACCGAACGCCTGCGTGCGATGGCCGTGGCGGCCTTCCGCGCGCTCGACTGCCAGGGGCTGGCCCGGGTCGACTTCTTCGTCACCGCCGACGGACAGCCGGTGATCAACGAGGTCAACACCATGCCCGGCTTCACGACGAAGTCCGCCTACCCGAAGATGTGGGAGGTCACCGGCGTGGACTACCCGACGCTGCTGTCCACTCTCATCGACACCGCGATCGCCCGCGGCACCGGACTTCGCTGACTCGTCACCCATTACAGTGATCGACTGGTGAGCCGGGCACCCGGCGGCACGTCTCGTGCCGCGGTCCCGGCACGGGCAGGAGGCAGCACGTGCGGATCGCATCCCGGCTCGATCGGCTCCCGATCACCCGCCGGCACCGGTACTTCGTCGCGGTGGTCGGCGTCGCCACCTTCTTCGACCTCTACGACCTCTTCCTCGCCGCGACCATCAGCACGGTCCTGAGCAAGGAGTTCGGCGTCACCGCCGAAACGCTGAAATACGTGCTCGCCTCGGCGTTCGTCGGGGCCTTCGTGGGCGCGGTGTTCCTCGGCCGGCTCGCCGACCGCCTCGGCAGGCGCCGGGCGTTCCTGCTCACCCTCGGCCTGTACTCGGTCTTCACCCTGCTCGGCGCGTTCAGCACCGACGTGTGGATACTCGTGGCCTGCCGGTTCGTCGCGGGCATCGGGATCGGCGCCGAACTGCCGGTCGCGGACGCCTACCTCGCCGACCTGCTGCCCGCGCGCGCCCGCGGCCGCGCGACGGCCTGGGCTTACACGATCGGCTTCTGCGGCGTGCCCGCGGCCGGGTTCCTCGCCCGCGCGCTGGCCGGCCACGCGCCGCTCGGGTTCGAGGGCTGGCGGTGGCTGTTCGTGATCGGCGCACTGGGAGCCGCGATCGTGTGGGCGCTGCGGTTCACGCTGCCGGAGTCACCGCGCTGGCTCGCCGCACAGGGGCGAGAGGACGAGGCCGACGAGATCGTGCGCCGGCTGGAGGACAGCGCGCCCCAGCCGCTGCCCGAACCGGAGCCGGAACCGCCGGCCCCGGAACCGGTCCGGGCTTCCGCCCTGCTGCGCCCGCCGTGGCTGCGGCGCACCAGCATGCTGTACGTCTTCCAGTTGCTGCAGTCCTTCGGCTACTACGGCTTCGGCTCGCTGGTGCCGATCGTGTTGGCGGCCAAGGGCTTCGGCCTCGTCTCGTCACTGACCTTCAGCGCGCTGACGTTCCTGGGTTATCCGATCGGCTCCGCGCTGTCCGTGCCGATCATCGAGCGGCTGGAACGCAAATGGCTGATCGTCGCGAGCGCGGCGGGGATGGCGGTGTTCGGGCTCGCGTTCGGCTACGCCACCTCCGGCGTGCTGATCGCGGTGTTCGGCTTCTGCTACACGGCCGCGAGCAACGTGTTCTCCAACGCCTTCCACACCTACCAGGGCGAGTTGTTCCCGACGTCGCTGCGGGGCACCGCCGCGGGTTCGGCCTACGCGCTGTCCCGGCTGGCCACCGCGGCGATGCCGTTCGTGCTGCTGCCGATCCTGCAGTCGGCGGGTGCCACCACGATGTTCGCCGTGGTCGCGGCCGCGATGGCGGTGCTGATCGTGGACGTCGCGGTGCTCGGCCCGCGCTCCACCGGGAAATCGCTGGAGACGATCGCGGCTAGAACTTCAGGGGCCTGACCGGCAGCTTCGCCGAGACGACGTCGGAGACCGTCTGCAGTGGCCCGGTTCCGGCCGAAGCCGGCACGGTGAGCGCGACGTACACCTCGCGATCGACCACGTACCAGGTGGCCGCCGAGTCCTGGCTGACCTGCAGCCACTGCACGCCGTTGATCACCCGCAGCTGCGCGGTCGAGGTGAGCTCTGCCGGCCGGTCGAGTCCGCAGCGCAGCACCACCGGATCGTCGGTGCCCCAGGCGGCGGTGGCCTTCGGCGCCGGATCGGCGAGCGGGCGACGGTCGAGCTGCTCGCCGTTCGAGGTGAGGGTGGCCGGCGCCGCGCCCAGGAGACCGGCGCAGCCGGGAGTGTCCGCCTGCGGGGCGGGCACGGCGACGAGCGGGAGCGGTCCGTCCGGACCCGTTCCCGCGTCGGTGTCCGGCCGGGTCAGCGCGAAAACGGCGACCGCGACGGCCAGCGCGACCACGAGCACGGACGCGGAGACGAGCACCACCTTCGGCGGTGCCCCGGTGTCGGTGTCTGCCACCGCACCAGTGCACCACGCGTCAGAGATGCACGACCGGGCAGGTCAGCGTGCGGGTGATCCCCTCCACGTTCTGCACTCGCGCGACGACGAGCTGGCCCAGCTGGTCCACGGTGTCCGCGGTGGCACGCACGATCACGTCGTACGGGCCGGTCACATCCTCGGACGTCGTCACGCCGGGCACGCCGGAGATCTCCGCCGCGACCGCGGCCGCCTTGCCGACCTCGGTCTGGATCAGGATGTATGCGTGGACCACGGCGTGCCCTTTCGTCGGTGCGAGCGGTGTCGAGGTAGGAACGGTGTAGGCAAACTAGCGCCGGCCCCGGGAAAAACCTAGGGGATCCGACTGTCGGTGGTCGAGCTAACTCCGGCGAAGAGGAACGGGAGGTGACCGGTGTCACCGGATGAAGGCTCGGTGGCCGGGACGGGTGAGTTCGCCCTGATCCGGCGGATCACCGGGGGACGCAGCCAGCCGGCGTCGACCCTGCTCGGTCCCGGCGATGACGCGGCGGTGCTGGCCGCGCCGGACGGGCGGGTGGTCGCGACCACCGACGTGCTGGTGCACGGCGTGCACTTCCGGCTCGACTGGTCGAGCCCGGAACAGGTGGGGCGCAAGGCGGTCGCGGTGAACCTGTCGGACGTCGCGGCGATGGGCGCGAAGCCGTCGTCGGTCCTCGTCGGTCTCGCCTGTCCGCCGGATACCCCGGCGCAGGTGGTTGCGGAGATCATGGACGGGATGTGGGCCGAGGCGGGCCGTGCGGGCATCGGTGTGTCCGGCGGCGACCTCGTCAGCGCCGATCAGCTCGTGCTCAGCGTCACCGCATTGGGGGACCTGGAAGATCGGGAGCCGGTGACCCGCGCCGGCGCGCGGCCCGGCGACGTGCTCGCCGTGGCCGGGCGGCTGGGCTGGGCCGCGGCCGGGCTCGCCGTGCTGGGCCGCGGATTCCGGTCGCCGGTCGGAGTCGTGAACGCGCAGCGGTGCCCGGAACCGCCGTACGAGGCCGGCCCGCAGGCCGCGCTCGCCGGCGCGACCGCGATGCTGGACGTGTCCGACGGCCTGCTCGCCGACCTCGCGCATCTGGCCGAAGCCTCGGAAGTCGGCGTCGACGTGCAGACGAGCCTGCTCGAGGTCTCCACGAGGCTGCGGGAGGTCGGCAGTGCGCTCGGCGCCGACCCGCTGCGCTGGGTGCTCACCGGTGGCGAGGACCACGCGCTGGTCGCCACGTTCCCGCCGTTCGACGACCTGCCCGAGGGCTGGCGCAAGATCGGCGTGGTGACGATGCCCGGCTCCGGCGTGACCGTGGACGGCGAGGAGTACCGCCACGCCGGCGGCTGGGAACACTGGCAGCAGTGAGTACCCTGCCCGCCCGATCCGATTAGGCTGGTGCGGTGGAGATCCGTGTCGTCGCCTTCGATCACCCCGATGCGGCCAAGCTGACCGCCGAGGTGCAGCAGGAGTACGTCCGCCGGTACGGCACCGAGGACGAAACCCCGGTCGACGTGGCGGAGTTCGCCCCGCCGCGGGGACTGTTCCTCGTGGGTTACCTCGACGGCGTGCCGGTGGCCTCCGGTGGCTGGCGCGCGCACGGGGAATCGGGGAACGTCGAGCTGAAGCGGATGTACGTCGTGGAGTCCGCGCGCGGCAGGGGGTTCGCCCGCGGAATGCTCGCCGAACTGGAACGTGCGGCGCGGGCCGCGGGCGGCCGCGGGGTTGTGCTGGAGACGGGTACCGAGCAGCCGGAGGCGATCGCGCTCTACCGTTCGTCGGGCTACCGCGAGATCCCGGCCTTCGGGTACTACGGCGACCAGCCGGAAAGCCGCTACTACGGCAAGGACCTCGTTCGCGACTGACGGAAGGACCGGAGGCTGCTTTGGCCATCTACGCACTCGGTGACTGCGAACCGACGATCCACCCGGACGCCTACGTGCACCCGGACGCGACCGTGATCGGCGACGTGCGGATCGGCGCGCGGGCCTCGGTCTGGCCGCAGACCGTGCTGCGGGGTGATCACGGGTACATCGAGATCGGCGAGCGGTCGAACGTGCAGGACGGCTGCGTCCTGCACTGCACTTCGCGGCATCCGACGATCCTCGGCCCGTCGTCGGCGATCGGCCACGCCGTGCACGTGGAGGGCGCGACGATCGGCACCGGCTGCCTCATCGCGTCGGGTTCGGTGGTGTTGAACGGAACCGTGATCGAGGACGGCGGCATGGTCGGCGCCGGTGCGGTGCTGTCGTACAACTCGCACGTCGGCCCGGGTGAGGTCGCGCTCGGGGTACCGGCGAAGGTGCGGCCCAACAAGTCGTTCTCCGCCGAGCAGATCGCGATGGTCGTCGACTCGTACGTGCGCCGCGGTGCCCGCTTCCGCGAGGAGCTGCGCCGCCTCGACCCGCCAGAGTGACCACGCGCACTTCGCGCTAGGCTCGCGGGCCGTGACCGCACGAGCGCTGCATGAGATCGTCGAAGCAGGCTGGGCGCAGGCCCTCGAACCGGTGGCTCCCCAGGTCGCCGCGATGGGGGAGTTCCTGCGTGCCGAGATCGCCGCGGGCCGCACGTACCTGCCTGCGGGCGAGCACGTGCTGCGTGCCTTCCAGCAGCCCTTCCAGGACGTGCGGGTGCTGATCGTCGGCCAGGATCCGTATCCCACGCCCGGGCACGCGGTCGGGCTGAGCTTCTCGGTGGCACCGGACGTGCGGCCGATCCCGAAGAGCCTGATCAACATCTACAAGGAGTACACCGAGGACCTCGGCCATCCGCTGCCCGCCAACGGTGATCTGACCCCGTGGGCCGGGCAGGGTGTGCTGCTGCTCAACCGTTCGCTCACGGTGCAGCCGCACAAGTCGAACTCGCACCAGGGCAAGGGCTGGGAGCAGGTCACCGAGCAGGCGATCAAGGCTCTCGCCGCGCGTGGCGGACCGCTGGTGGCCATCCTGTGGGGGCGCAACGCACGCAATCTGCGGCCGATGCTGGGTGCGGTGCCGTGCATCGAATCGGCGCATCCGAGCCCGCTCTCGGCGCACAACGGGTTCTTCGGCTCACGGCCCTTCAGCCGCGCGAACCAGCTGCTCGCCGACCAGGGCGCCGGACCGCTGGACTGGAAACTGCCCTGATCCGGCGTGTCCGGTCCCGGGGCGCGGCTTCGACCACGAAAGTGTGAGCACGGACCCGACCCCAGGAGGACCCCCATGACCGCCACCGTCACTTCCGGCGACGGCACCCCCATCGCGTTCGACACCTACGGGACCGGTTCCCCGGTCCTGCTGGTCGGCGGCGCGGTGACCGACCGGACCACGGTGGCCGCGCTCGCCGCGACGCTGGGTGACGCCGGTTTCCAGGCCGTCGCCTTTGACCGGCGAGGCCGCGGCGACAGCGGGGACGCCCCGGTGTACACGGTCGAGCGGGAGATCGACGACCTCGCTTCGCTGCTCGAGACGGTGGGTGGTTCCGCCGCCGTGTTCGGCCACTCTTCGGGCGCGATCCTGTCGCTGGAAGCGGCCGCCCGCGGCCTGCCGATCACGAAGGTCGCGGTCTACGAGCCGCCGTTCATCGTGGCCGATGAGCGGCAACGCCCTGGTGACGACCTGGTCGACCGGGTGAGCGCGCTGGTCGCCGACGGAGACCGGGACGGCGCTGTGGAGCTGTTCCTGACCGAGGGCACCGGGGCGTCGCCGCAGGCCGTCGCGGAGATGCGAGACGAGCCGGTGTGGGGCTGGTTCACCGGCCTGGCGCACACGCTGCCCTACGACCTGACCGTCTGCGGCCCCGGCAACCGGCTGCCCGCCGACCGGCTGGCCGCGATCACCGTCCCGGTCCTGTCCCTGTCCGGTGGCGCGGGGGAGGACTGGATGACCGCGTCCGCCCGAGCCGTCGCCGCTGCTGTCGCCCATGGCCGACACGAGATCGTCGCGGGCCAGGACCACGGCGTACTCAGCGCCCCGGATTCCCTCCGCGGCCTGCTGACCGGCTTCCTGCGCTGACCGGTCTGCGTCGACTCCCCGAGGCGACGACCACCGGGGTCCAGGCCCTGACAACGGGCCGTAATGCGCCTCCGGAAGGCACCTGAAGCGAAAAAATGGCGAGTGCTCTGCGCGAGCACTCGCCATCCTCAACTCTTCGCTCAGCCGCGAACGACCTTGCCCGCCTTGATGCAGGACGTGCACACGTTCAGGCGCTTGCGCTGGGACACGCCGACCTTGGCGTGCACAGTCTGGATGTTCGGGTTCCACCGGCGGTTGGTACGCCGGTGGGAGTGCGAGACCGACTTGCCGAAGCCGGGCCCCTTGCCACAGACGTCGCACACGGCAGCCACGTCGAACTCCTCTGGATACTGGGACAAAGAATGCGTGCCCGAACGCGCCGGGCAACTCGACCATAGTAACGAGTGGTCTCCGGGCCCTCGCCGCGGGGTCGTTACCCTCGCGGTGACCGGCGAGGAGGTTACGGGGTGCAGGTGCTGGACGCGGTGGCGGTGTCGGAGTGGGCGGGGGCCTGTGTGCGCAGCCTGTCCGTGCTGCGCCCGGCGATCAACGGCATCAACGTCTACCCGGTCGCCGACTCCGACACCGGCTCCAACCTGCTGTACACCATGACCGGTGCGCACGAGGTCCTCGCCGGTGCCGAGCCCGCGGACGCGGCGACGGCGCTGGCGGCGCTGGCGCGCGGCGCGGTCCGGCACGCGCGGGGCAACTCGGGCGTGATCCTGTCCCAGGTCGTGCGGGGGATGGCGGAGTGGGCCGCGAACGGGGGCGACCTCGACGGCGTCGGCCTCGCCGCCGCGCTCGGACAGGCCGACCGGGTCGCCACCGGCGCGGTGAGCCGGCCGGTCGCCGGGACGATGCTCACGGTGTTGCACGCCGCGTCCGCCTCGGTGCGCGGGGAGACGCGGTCGCTAGCCGAGGTCGCGCGCACTGTCGCCGCGGTGGCCGCGTACGCGTTGGAAGAGACCCCCAAGCAGTTGCCCGCGCTCGCCGAAGCCGGGGTGGTGGACGCGGGTGGACGCGGTCTCGTGGCGGTCCTCGACGCGCTCGCGGCGGTGATCACCGGCGAGACCGAGCGGCCCGAGCACGAGCTGGAGGCGGTCGGTACGCCGGAGCCGCAGCCGTACGCGTGGGAGGTCATGTACCTGCTGGAGGACGTCGACGAGGACCGGCTTCCGGCGTTGCGCAAGGAACTGAGTGGCTTCGGGGACAGCGTCACGGTGGCCGGCGACGGCTCGGGCAGTCACGCCGTGCATGTCCACTGCGCCGACATCGGCGCCGCCATCGAGGCTGGGCTGCAGCTGGGCCGGCCACGGCACATCCGGGTCGAGCCGCTGGTCACGCCCACGCCGATCGAGCCGGGTGGTGGCCTGGACCGGTCGGTGGTCGCGGTGGTGCGGGGCGGTGCGCTGGCCGAGCTGCTCCGCGCCGAGGGACTGGCGGTCCTGGCCGTGGCCGACGGCGAGACACCCGGCGTAACGGACCTGATCGGCCTGTTCAACGAAGCAGCCGGACAACACCTGATCGTGTTGCCCGGCGGGCTGGACCTCACCGGCGCAGCGGACACCGCGGCCGGGCATCCGATGGCGGCGGACCGGGACGTGGTGGTGATTCCGTGCGCGTCGCCGGTGCAGGTGCTGGCCGCGCTCGCGGTGCACGACGCGGGCCGCCGGGTGCACGACGACGTGGTCGCGATGGCCGAGGCGGCGGCCGCGACCCGGCGCGGTGAGCTGCGGATCGCCAGAGAGGATTCGCTGACCTGGGTGGGCCGGGCGCAGACCGGGGACGTGCTGGGCCTGGTCGACGACGAGGTGGTGCTGATCGAGCCGGCGCCGGCTTCGGAGACGAACCTCGTCGCGGCGGCGATGGGGGTGCTCAACCGGATGCTCGCGCTCGGCGGCGAACTCGTCACCGTGCTGGGCGGTGCGGACGCCCCGCCGGGCGTGGCCGCCGAGCTCGCCGGGCAGCTGCGGCTGGACCATCCCGAGGTGGAGTTGACGAGTTACGCCAGTGGCCAGCGCGATGCCGTGCTGCTGATGGGGGTCGAATGACGATGGCCGGACTACGTGACGCACTGCCCTTGCTGCTGGGCGCGAAGACGGCGAAGGCGCTCGCCGGCGCTCTCGGCATCGAGACGGTTTCCGATTTGCTGCGGCATTATCCGCGCCGGTACGCCGAACGCGGCGAGCTGACCGACATCGCCGGCCTGGAGCTGGGCGAGCACGCCACCGTGCTGGCGCGGATCGAGAAGATCAGCAAGCGGCGGATGAAGTCCCGCAACGGCACCATTCTCGACATGGTGATCACCGACGGCCGCCGCAGGCTCGCGTGCGCCTTCTTCAACCAGGCGTGGCGGGAAAAGGAGCTCGCTCCGGGCAAAACCGGGCTGTTCGCGGGCAAGGTCACCGCGTTCCGGGACACCCTGCAGCTGGCCAACCCGGAGTACGAGCTGCTCGAACCCGAGCGCGAGGCCGCGGCCGTGGACAACTTCCTTGCCGAGATCATCCCGGTGTACCCGGCCGCGCAGGGAATGCCGACGTGGTCGATCGCGAAGTGTGTGCGGCAGGTGCTCGACGTGCTCGAGATCGGCGACGATCCGGTGCCCGACGACCTGCGCACGCGGCATCAGCTGATCGGCCTGGAGCGTGCGCTGCGTGGTATTCACCGTCCTGAGGACTGGGCGCACCTGGAGAGTTCGCGGCACCGGCTCAAGTGGGACGAAGCAATGGCCGTGCAGCTGATTTTCGCGCAGCGGCGGCATTCCGCGGTGTCGCGCCCGGCGAAGCCGAGCCCGCACACCGACGGCGGCATCCTCGACGCGTTCGACAAGCAGTTGCCGTTCGAGCTCACCGCGGGACAGCGCGCGATCGGCGAAGAGGTCGCCGCCGACCTGTCGTCCGAGCATCCGATGAACCGGCTGTTGCAGGGCGAAGTCGGTTCGGGGAAGACAGTGGTCGCGTTGCGCGCGATGCTGCAGACAGTCGACTCCGGCAGGCAGGCAGCGATGCTCGCGCCCACCGAAGTGCTGGCGGCGCAGCACGCGCGTTCGCTACGGGAGATGCTCGGCGCGTTGGGGATGGCAGGTGAGCTGGGGGCCGCGGAGAACGCAACCCGGGTTACGTTGCTGACCGGCTCGATGGGGGCGAAGGAACGCAAGAAGGCGTTGCTGGACACCGTCAGCGGCGAAGCGGGCATCGTCGTGGGAACGCACGCGCTCATTCAGGACACCGTGCAGTTCCACGACCTGGGCCTGGCGGTGGTCGACGAACAGCACCGGTTCGGCGTGGAGCAGCGGGACGCGCTGCGTTCGCGCGGTGCGGATTCGACCAGCCCGCACGTGCTGGTGATGACTGCGACGCCGATCCCGCGCACGGTCGCCATGACTGTCTACGGTGACTTGGAGACCTCGGCGCTGCGTGAGATGCCGGTGGGCCGCTCACCGATCAAGACCACCGTCGTACCGGTGACGGAGAAGCCGGCGTGGTTCGACCGTGCCTGGGAACGGGTGCGTGAAGAGGTTTCCAAGGGGCATCAGGCGTATGTGGTGTGTCCGCGGATCGGCGACGAGCCGCCGTCGGACAAGAGCGACAAGCGTCCGCCGCTGGCCGTGCTGGACGTGGCACCGGACCTGGCGAACGGTCCGTTGAGCGGTGTGAAGGTCGCCGCGCTGCACGGCCGGATGCCCGCGGACGAGAAGGACGCCGTGATGCGGGCCTTCGGCGCAGGCCAGATCGACGTCCTGGTGGCGACGACCGTGGTCGAGGTCGGCGTCAACGTGCCCAACGCGACCGCGATGGTGATCCTCGACGCGGACCGGTTCGGCGTGAGCCAGCTGCACCAGCTGCGTGGCCGGGTGGGCCGGGGCAGTGTGCCGGGCCTGTGCCTGCTGGTCACGGAGGCACTGGACGGCACGTCGACCCGTGAGCGGCTGGCCGCGGTGGAGTCCACCACGGACGGCTTCGAGCTGTCCCGGCTGGACCTGGAGCTGCGCCGTGAAGGCGACATCCTGGGCGCTGCGCAGTCGGGGAAGCGCTCGGGCCTGAAACTGCTCTCCCTGCTCCGCGACGAGGACGTGATCACCGAGGCGCGCGCGCAAGCGCAGGAAATCGTGGTCGGCGACCCTGCCCTGACCGACCACCCCGGCCTCGCCCAGATGGTGACCGACGTGGTGGACCTGGAACGGGCCGAGTTCCTGGAAAAGAGCTGACCCGTCCCCGGTGGTGGCACCGGTGCCGGGCCGGTGCCAGTGCCGTCGGCAGTGTCAGTGTCATTGCCAACGGCAGTGGAGTTGCCGGTTCGTCGGGTTGTGTGCGGAGCGGTCCGTCACTCCGGTGTGTGGTGTGGTCACGTCGTCGTCGTGTGTGTGGAGCGGTCGTCTCGCTGGTGTGTGGTGTGGCCGGTCGTCGTCGCGTGTGCGGAGCGGTCGTCACGCCGGTTGTGGAGTTGCCGGTTCGCCGCGTTGTGCGCGACGGCCGCTTCGCCGGCGTGTGCGTGAGCGGTCGCCTCGCCGGTGTGTGGTGTGGCCACGTCGCCTGCGAGTCGGTTCAGAGCTGTCGCTTCGCGGGCGAATACTGACAAATCGGTTGCCGTCTCCCGCTGACGTTGCATTAGCGTGCTGCTCATGCCATCACTGAGAGCCCGTTCGCCGCTGTCCGGCGATCTCACGCCGATCACCGACCTCTTCGGCGACGCGCGGATCGTCGCGATCGGTGAGAACAACCACCACATCCGGGAATTCGGTGAGCTTCGTTCCCGCCTGCTGCGCAGTCTCGTCGACGACCACGGATTCACCGTGCTCGGCTTCGAATCCGGCTTCGCGGAGGGTGACCTTGTGCAACGATGGCTGCGCGGCGGTCCCGGTCACGTCGCCGGAATCGCGCGAGACGGGTTCACCTTCACTCTCGGTGACTCGCCGGAGATGCACGAAATGCTCACCTGGCTCCGTGACCGCGGCGGCGTGCACTACTCCGGTCTGGACGTGCCGAGCTCGGGTGGCTCGCCGTTGCCCGCGCTGCATGCCGTCCGGGAGTACCTCCAGGAAGTCGACCCCGAACTCCTTCCCCTGGTAGAGGCCGCGATCACCGCTACCGAGCCCTACGCGGGGGTGAGCAGCGCCGTGGCCCCTGGCCGTTATGAGGCAATGGAGGTCTCGGCACGCGACGCGGCGACGGCGGCTCTGACAACCCTGGCCGCTTACCTCCGTTCGCTGGCGCCCGTTCACCGGCAGCGGAGTGAACGGGACCGTCAGTCCATTGCCGAACATCACGCGATCGGCGCGCTGCGTATTGACGTGTACCTGCGCGAACTCGCAGCCATGATGGCGGGAACAGCCCCGCCGTTGCAGAGCTCTTCGCGCGATACCTACATGGCTGCGACGGTGAAGCTCCTTCGCCGTCTGCACGGAGCAGACACGAAGATCGCGCTCATGGTCCACAACGGACACCTCCAGCGCACGCCGTTCTCGCCGATGCCGAACGTGGCTTTCCCGCCGGCAGGCGTTCACCTGGCCGAAGAGTTCGGAGACGAGTACTTCGCCCTGGGGCTCACGGCCGGCGCCGGAACCACGACCGGCTTGGAACCCGACGAACGAGAGCGCCTCGGCTTCCGCGTTTACGAGCAGGAACTTCCGCCGCTGGCTGAGGGCAGCGTCGAAGCCGCCCTGGACGGTGCAGACGCCTGCGTGGTCGATGTGCGGCAAGACCGGACGAGGGACGAGCCGGGGCCATCGAGCATCCGGCACGCGCACATGTTCACGCCGGTCGATGTCGTGCACGCCTTCGACGCGCTCGTCTACCTGCCGAACATGTCGGTCAGCGCCCACGTGTCGCCCGCGTAAGCGACCATCGGCCGTTTCCGGGCGACAGCGACCGAGCGGCGGTACACCTGATCGGCACAGACTTATGTGTTGGCGAGCCGGCGTCGCGAGCCAAATTCCCCGCGCCGAAACACGCGACGCCATCCACGTACTTGGCGAACCACGCGGCGCCATCGCCTGCCCCACTCTCATGGGGTCCGGCCCCGCACCTCTTGTACGCGAGCGTGCCGAAGCACTACACGGCCGCCCCGCTTTCGCTGACGGCGTAACCAGCACGCGCCTACCGTGGTGAAGCGGGCTCGTGCACCGCGAAGCACTCGTCGCCGTTCAGAAGCCACAGTCACATCCCAGCCCTTGCGATCTACGTCCCATAGATCTGCATCGCCGCGCCCCTCGGCAGCGACCACCGCGTCCCTTGGCGGCGACCACCGCGCCCCTTGGCAGCGATCACCACGACCCTTGGCCAGGAGATCGAGGTCCGGTTCTCAACCTCCGTCGTACCAAGATCGCCATGCCCACTCGCCACTGTGCGGCCACCGAGAGCCTTTCCCGAGGGACCAGCCCATCGTGTGACCCCGAGTTGCCGCTCGACGGCGACCGGGATACGACCCTGGCATGCGGAACCGAGCGGCGCGTGGTCCTTTTTCGGCAATTATGACGTTTCTGCTGGTCACCGGACTCCAGGTGCCGGCTCAGGCGGCGGGAGGAGCTCAAGCCAACCCGCCGAGCTGGGCGCTCGACCGGATCGACCAACGCACCGGCCTCGACCAGAAGTATCACTACGATTCCGATGCCGCGGACGTCACCGTCTACGTGATCGACAGCGGCGTCGACGCCAAACACCCGGATCTGCAAGGTCGTGTCCTGCCCGGTAAGGATTTCCTCAGCGGCGGCACGGACACCTCGGACACCAACGGACACGGCACCCGGGTCGCCGGAATCGTCGCCGGCCGCGGCTACGGCGTCGCCAAGGCGGCGCAGATCGTCCCGGTCCGGGTACTCGACCAGGCCGGCGGCGGTTCCACCGACAACATCATCGCCGGCCTCGACTGGGTCGCGAAGAACGCGCACCAGCCTGCGGTCGCGGTGCTCGGGATCGGCGGCGTGCCCAACGACCAGCTGGACAAGGCCGTCGGTGACCTGGCCGCCGTGGTGCCGACCGTGGTCCCGGCCGGCGAGGGCAGCACCGACGCGGCCCAGATTTCGCCGGCACGTGTCTCCTCCGCGCTCACGGTCGGGGCAAGCGACGTGCAGGACCAGGTCGCGAGTTTCTCGAACTTCGGGACGCCGATCGACCTGTATGCGCCCGGCGTCGACGTGCCCGCGCCGGTCGCCGGCTCCCCGGACGCCGGTACGTTGTCCGGCACCTCGATGGCCGCGGCGGTGGCGGCGGGAGCCGCGGCGGTCTACCGAGCCGGGCACCCGGACGATTCGCCATCCAGCGTCGAAACGGCATTGGTGCAGGCCGCGACGCCGAATGTGCTCAAGAACGTGCCTTCCGGATCGGCGAACCGGCTCCTGTGCACGTTGCCCGCGCCAGGTCGCTGAGTGTTGCGTGGGCGCGAAGACCCCCGGCATCATGCACGCAGGTCGGCGCGCATGATGTCCATCACTTGGACTACAACTCCCGGACAGCGGGAACAACCGGGTAACGTGCCTTCGATACCGATCCGCGACCGGAAGGACCGGGCATGTTCCGCAAGGTGCTGGTGGCCAACCGCGGGGAGATCGCCATCCGGGCGTTCCGCGCAGGCTACGAACTGGGGGCGGGCACGGTCGCCGTGTTCCCGCACGAAGACCGCAACTCGCTGCATCGGCTGAAGGCCGACGAGGCCTACGAGATCGGCGAACCGGGCCATCCGGTCCGTGCCTATCTCTCGGTCGAGGAGATCGTCAAGGCCGCCCAGAAGGCGGGTGCCGACGCGGTCTACCCGGGTTACGGCTTCCTGTCGGAGAACCCCGACCTCGCCCTGGCCTGCGAAGAGGCAGGGATCACATTCGTCGGCCCGAGCGCGGACATCCTCGAACTCACGGGCAACAAGGCACGCGCGGTGAAGGCCGCGCGGGAGGCCGGCGTCCCGGTACTCGGCTCTTCGCAGCCGTCGAGTGACGTCGACGAACTGGTGGCCGCGGCCGACGACCTCGGTTTCCCGGTGTTCGTCAAGGCCGTCGCCGGCGGCGGTGGGCGTGGTATGCGCCGGGTCGAGGACCCGGCCCAGCTGCGCGAGTCCATCGAAGCGGCCGCGCGCGAGGCCGAGTCCGCCTTCGGCGACCCGACGGTGTTCCTGGAGAAGGCTGTGGTCGAGCCGCGGCACATCGAGGTACAGATCCTCGCCGACGGCGAGGGCAACGTGATCCACCTCTTCGAACGTGACTGTTCCGTGCAGCGGCGACACCAGAAGGTGGTCGAGCTGGCGCCCGCGCCGAACCTCGACCCCGACCTGCGGGACCGCATCTGCGCCGACGCCGTGCGGTTCGCCCGCCAGATCGGCTACCGCAACGCCGGCACCGTCGAGTTCCTGCTCGACCGGCAGGGCAACCACGTCTTCATCGAGATGAACCCGCGCATCCAGGTCGAGCACACGGTCACCGAAGAGGTCACCGACGTCGACCTCGTGCAGTCCCAGCTGCGCATCGCTTCCGGCGAAACCCTCGACGACCTCGGCCTTTCGCAGGACAAGATCTACCTGCGCGGCGCCGCGCTGCAGTGCCGCATCACCACCGAAGACCCGGCGAACGGTTTCCGCCCGGACATCGGCATGATCAGCGCCTATCGTTCCCCCGGCGGTTCCGGCATCCGGCTCGACGGCGGCACCGCCTTCTCCGGGACCGAGATCAGCGCCCACTTCGACTCGCTGCTGGTGAAACTCACCTGCCGCGGTCGCGACTTCCGCACCGCGGTGGGCCGTGCTCGCCGTGCAGTGGCCGAATTCCGTATCCGCGGCGTGGCGACGAACATTCCGTTCCTGCAAGCCGTGCTCGACGATCAGGATTTCCGCGAGGGCCGGGTGACCACGTCGTTCATCGAGGAACGGCCGCATTTGCTCACCGCACGCCACTCCGCGGACCGCGGCACGCGGCTGCTCACCTACCTCGCCGACCAGACGGTGAACCGCCCGCACGGTGAACGTCCGCGCACACCCGACGCCGCGACGAAGCTGCCGAAGCTGTCCGAGCTCGCTCCTCCGGACGGTTCCAAGCAGAAGCTGACCGAACTCGGCCCGGCAGGTTTCGCGAGCTGGCTCCGCGAATCGCCGTTGCTCGGCGTCACCGACACGACCTTCCGCGACGCGCACCAGTCGCTCCTCGCGACACGAGTCCGCACGAAAGACCTGCTCGCCGTGGCGCCGGTGGTCGCCGCGACCGTGCCGCAGCTGCTGTCCCTCGAATGCTGGGGCGGCGCGACCTACGACGTCGCACTGCGCTTCCTCGCCGAGGACCCGTGGGAACGGCTCGAACAGCTGCGCAAGGCCGTACCGAACATCTGCCTCCAAATGCTGCTGCGGGGCCGCAACACAGTCGGCTACACGCCTTACCCGACTGAAGTCACCACTGCGTTCGTCGAGGAGGCGACCGCGACCGGTATCGACATCTTCCGCATCTTCGACGCCCTCAACGACGTCGAGCAGATGCGGCCGGCCATCGAAGCCGTTCGCGAGACCGGCACCGCCGTGGCCGAGGTCGCTCTTTGTTACACCTCCGATCTCTCTGATCCGAACGAGAAGCTCTACACGCTCGACTACTACCTCAAACTGGCCGAGCAGATCGTGGGCGCCGGCGCGCACATCCTGGCGATCAAGGACATGGCCGGTCTGCTCCGTGCGCCCGCGGCGGCTCGGCTCGTGACCGCGCTGCGCAAGGAGTTCGACCTGCCGGTGCACATTCACACGCACGACACCGCGGGTGGCCAGCTGGCCACCTACCTGTCCGCGATCCAGGCCGGCGCGGACGCGGTGGACGGCGCCGTCTCGTCCATGGCGGGCACCACGTCCCAGCCTTCGCTCGGCTCGATCGTCGCGGCCACCGATCACTCCGCTCGTAGTACCGGCCTCGACCTGCAGGCGATCGGCGACCTCGAGCCCTACTGGGAGAGCGTCCGCAAGATCTACGCACCGTTCGAGGCCGGCCTCGCTTCGCCGACCGGTCGCGTGTACCACCACGAAATCCCGGGCGGTCAGTTGTCGAACCTGCGCACGCAAGCCATCGCGCTCGGGCTCGGCGATCGCTTCGAGGACATCGAGGCGATGTACGCTGCGGCCGACCGGATCCTCGGCCACCTCGTGAAGGTGACGCCGTCGTCCAAAGTGGTCGGCGACCTCGCCCTGCACCTCGTGGGCGCCGGTGTCACCCCGGCCGATTTCGAGGCCGAGCCGAACCGGTTCGACATCCCCGATTCGGTGATCGGGTTCCTGCACGGCGAACTGGGCGACCCGCCTGGTGGCTGGCCGGAACCGTTCCGCACCAAGGCGCTCGAGGGCCGTTCGGCGGCCAAGCCGGTGACGGAACTGTCCGAAGAGGACCACAAGGAACTGACCGATGATCGGCGCGGCACGCTGAACCGGTTGTTGTTCCCGGGGCCCACCAGGGAATTCCTTGTCCATCGTGAGGCCTACGGCGATACCAGCGTGCTGCCCAGCAAGGACTTCTTCTACGGTCTGCGCCCGGGTGAGGAGTACTCCGTCGATCTCGAACCCGGCGTCCGGCTCCTCATCGAGCTGGAAGCCATCGGCGAGGCCGACGAGCGGGGCGTGCGTACCGTGATGTCCACCCTCAACGGGCAGCTCCGGCCGATCCAGATCCGTGACCGCTCCATCGCCTCGGACATTCCGGTCACCGAGAAGGCCGACAAGGGCAACCCGAAGCAGATCGCCGCGCCGTTCGCCGGCGTGGTGACGCTGCAGGTGGCCGAAGGCGACCAGGTGGAGGCCGGAGCGACCGTGGCAACGATCGAGGCCATGAAGATGGAAGCGTCGATCACCGCTTCGGCGGCAGGCAAGGTCGGGCGGTTGGCGATCACCTCCGTTCAGCAGGTCGAGGGTGGAGACCTCCTCATCGTGCTCGAGTAGCGGTCCGCCGCGCCAGTTTTGTTTGTAGCGATGGGCCCTTTCGCACCGACGTCGGTGCGAAAGGGCCCATCGCTACAAGCTGGACTCGCCATGGCGGCGGTGATCGCGCTAGCGTCGATCTCATGCTGATCAACGCGGTGCCGCAGTGGCAGGGCGCGATCGGTCCCCGGGCTCGGGGGCTGGTCGAGGGCTGCCTTGCGCTTTCCGAACTGGCCGGGCACGTGCTCGGCCTGCCGGTGCACCACGTCCGCCAGGACACCGCGGCGTCCGGCGTCGTGGCCGGTATCGCCAACCGGACGATGCTCACCGGCCCGAACCGGCAGGCACATCTGACTGCCCTGGAAGCACCGGAAGGTCCGGTGCTCACCATCGGCGGCGACTGCGGCGTGGAGCTGCTTCCGGTCAGCGTTGCCCGTTTCCGCTACGGATCCGGCCTCGGCGTCGCATGGTTCGATGCGCACGCGGATCTCAACACTGCGGGCTCGTCGCCCTCGGGCGCCTTCCACGGCATGGTTCTGCGCTCGTTACTCGGAGAGGGGGACAAGGAGTTCTCCGCAGAGCCGGCGGTTGAACGGGGCCAGGCGGCGCTTTTCGGTACTCGCCACTTGGATCCTGAGGAGCAGCGCGCCATCACCGATGGGCTCGCGGTGCGAACCGAAGACGTCACCGGCTCGTTGCGCGCGGCCGGCGTGGACCAGGTCTATCTGCACCTGGACTTGGACGTCCTCGATCCCGAAGAATTCGGCGGGGTGAACTGCCCGGAGCCGGGTGGTCGCTCGATCGGAGAACTGGTCGCGGCAGTCGACGAACTGTCCGGAATGGACGTCGTCGGCGCAGGTATCACGGAGTGCGTGGGCACGGAGATTGGCGTTTTGGAACCGATCGTGGCCGCAGTGGGGAGGGTGCTGACGAGAAGCTAATTCAGTCACGTGTTCGCGCCGAGGCCGGTCTTTCCAGTCTCGTCCGGTGAGTGAACCGCGGGACCGCACGGGCAGAAGGAGGTGTGCCCGCAACCGTGTGGGAGATGGTTCGCAGAACGGCGAAAACCGCGCCGGCCGGATGGGCGACGGGAAGCTGCTCCGGTCGCTCTTGACATCAGCTTTCCGGGAGCGCACCTGAAGCTGATCGGATTGCCACAGCTGTGTGAGCAACTTTGATCATTGTGGGTCGCGTACTCGGGAGTGACGCTGATTGCCGGCAAACGGCTGCCGGAAAGCCCGATGCTGGGGTTACCGCTGCGCGAGCTGCTTGACCAGAGCTACCTTGTCGACATTGCCTACCCCGGGGCCGGCTGCTCGTAGCTGCTCCGGGGGAGCTGAGACGTGGGCGCTCGCCTTGCGGGAGCTCGTCGGCTGTGTTGCTTCGCGGGCTTGTCCGTGTGGACGGCTTCGTTGGGCTTAGCCGCGCGCCGCTTTGCGGTTCAGCCGCGTGTGGTGGCTTTGCGGGACTTAGGGTCTGCCCAGAGTCTTAGTCACACGCGCGCCGCTGTGCGGGTTCGTCCGTGCGTGGTGGCTACTGGGCTTGACTGGGCGCTGCTTCGCCAGGTTTGGACGCCGTCGTGGCTGCTGAGCTTGGCTGTGTGCGCTGTTTCGCTGGATTTGGCCGCGTCGTGGCAGCTGAGTTCTTCTGCGCTGCTTCGTCGGGGCCTGGCTGGCTACGGCGTCTTGCGGCAGTTTGGTCGTCCGCATGGCTTCGTGTGGCTTGGCCGCCTGCGGTCGCTGTGCGGGAATCAGCTGGCTGTGGTTGCTGCGCGGTCATTCGTCCGGCTGCGGTTGCCGCGCAGTGGATCAGTCGAGTGCAGTCGCTTCGCGGGTTTCAGCCGTGCGCACCGCCATGCGAGGGTTTTCTGTCTCCAGCAGCTTCTCGGGGGAGCGGATCGCGCGAGCGGTCGGCCATCCGGTGTCCAGTTACGACACACGGTTGCTGGGGGGCGAGTGTCTGAGGTTCCCCCGCTTTCACGGAGAGCACCGGCCTCAGTGCCGCGGCGTGTCCGCGCTGGCGTTTTCCAGCGCCAATCGGACGGCGTCGACAGCCGTTGCCTGCTCGACGCCGAGTTCGCGGGCGCGAAGTGCGTACTCGGTGGCGGCGTCACGCAGTAGCGTGGCGGGCTCCGGCCGTTTGGCCGGTCCGGTGACGATGGTTCCGCGTGCCCGCGCGGTTGTCACCCAGCCAGCGGTCTCGAGTTCGCGGTAGACCCGGGCCACGGTGCCGGACGCCAGCCCGAGGTCGCGGGAAAGTTGCCGGATCGGCGGCAGTCGCGCGTCGCGGGGGAGCGCTCCGGTCGTGATGGCGCGGATGATCTGGTCGTGTACCTGGCGCCACGGCGGAACGCCGCTCTCGGCGTCGACGATCACTCGTAGCGGCATCTAGTGGGCCGTCATCTACCGTGCCGTCGCGGCGGTGGCTCGATTCTTCTTCGACTTCCGCGGTGGCGGGCCCGCTATCGCGGAGAACGCGGCGAGCGTCACCACGAACGCCAAGAACGTCGGGAACGAGTTCCCGTTGGTCCAGCCGACCATCGCGGCGGTCCCGGTTGCGAGGCCGAGCGCGACCCGCGCGCTGCGGGTTCGCAGCGCCATGTCGACTTGGCCGTCGCCGGTGGAGGGCCGGCGCACCGCGAGGAGCACGATGACCCACGCCGCGGCCGCCACGACGAGGACCAGGCCGAGCAACGGCCATTGCCCCGAAACGGCGAGATGGACCACAGCGGCGAGCTCGGCCAAGCCGGCGACGACGATCGCCCACAGCGGGGCGAAATCGAGTACCCGGCGAGTGGTGAGCACAGCTTCTCTCCGCGGTTGCCGCGATGGACGCTGCGCGACTGCTTCGGCAATGAGCCCGCCGAGGAGCACCACGATCACGAACAAGCCGATGCCGTCGGCCGTCGGAAACGACTTCGGCTGCGGGATGAGAGGAAGCCCGATGAACAGCCACGGATACCAGAAGCGGCGGCGGCGCAGGTAGCGCACCGCGACGGCCACCTGGTCCGGGTTCGGCTCGGGCAGGCCCCACTTGGTGAGCAGCCGGGCACCTTGCCGATCGCCGGGCCACAACACGATGAGGATGGCGAGGCCGAACAAGCCGGCAAAGATCGCAACGGCCAGTGTGTTCTCGAGGGACATGGTGAACTCCTCATCCTTGTATCAAGCACATGCTACAAGACGACTGGTGACCTTGCCATGCAGTGGCCACCGATCGGCGACCGGTTGTCGCCGATGAACGGCAACGGCTGAAGGGGACACGACAGTGCGCCCGGCTGCGGCCGGGTGGGCAGCGGCAGGCTCTACGTCACTGGACCGCGTGCTGAGCGAAGCTCGCGGGGCCGTGCGGTGGGCGGGGTCTTGCGGTGGGCGGGGCCGTGCGAGGTCGGCGGGGTCTTGCGGTGCTGTGGCGGGCGAGGTTTCGCACATGTGGGGCTGCATAGTCGACTGAGTCTTGGCAGCTGGTGTGGTGGATGGGTCAGTTGGCTGGGTACTGCCTGGGACGCCACTCCTGGATCGTGATTGTGAAATCCCGTACCGAGCACGCCGGCATCGACAGCGGTGAGGGATTCCACGGGCGACTGCTGTGGGCGGTGCAGATCCAACGAGCGGGTACTTCGGACGCAGACATCCCGTGCATCGGTACGTCGCGCAGCAGCTGCTCCGTAGCTGAGTAATGCCGGCCAGTAGGGACTCATCCGACGGATCTTCGGCTGGGGGCAGCGGACGGCGCGCCAGCTCCCAGCAAGCCAGCCCGACGGGCATCCCGGCTGCAGGGGTTTAGCCGAGGGCGCTCCGGCTGTAGGGGTTCACGGGACGCGTACTTCAGTTCGCAGCAAACCGCCGACGGGCACTCCAGCCAGCAGTGACTCAGTCGAGGGAATCTCCGGCGGTAGGAGTTCAGTGGACAGGCGCTTCAGTCCGCAGCGAACCGTCGGAGGGCGCTCCGGGCTGAAGGAACTCAGCTGGCCGCAGCAGGTCAGCGGGCGAGCCAGCGGTGCAGTACGGCGGTGAGGGCGGCCGGCGCGTCGAGCTGGATCAGGTGGCCGGCGGCGTCGACGAGTTCCAGTCCGGCGTCCGGGATCAGTTCGGCGAGGCGGTGTGCGCGGTCGGCCGGGATCCAGGTGTCCTCGGTGCCCCAGACCACCAGCGTTGGAAACGTGATGTCGCCGTAGTGTGGTTCGATCTCGTCGGTGTAGCGCTGGTCCGCCTGGGCGATCTGCCGGTAGAACGCGGCCTGTCCGGTCTCGCCCAGCCAGGGGCGGGTGAGCAGGTCGTGCGCCTCCTCCGGGAGGGGGCGGTGTGCGGCGCCCGCGATGTACTCGCGTACCAGCGCTTCGTGCAACGTCGGCGGTAGCTGGGCGAACACCGCCGCGTTGTCGGCGACGAGGCGGAAGAACTCCGACCCCCACGGTGCGAGCGCGACGACGTCCACGAGGACCAGCGAACGGTAGCGCGCGCCGTGCAGCAGGTTGGCGCGCAGGCTGACTGCGCCGCCGTAGTCGTGTGCTACGACGTCGGGCTCGGTCAGGCCGCAGTGCTCCAGCAGCGCGGCGAACGTCTCGCCCTGCGCGGCCAGCGAAACGTCCTGCCCCTCGGCCATCGTGGACTCGCCGTAGCCCGGCATGTCCCACAGGTACACCGTGTGGTCCCGCGCGAAGGTGCGGGCGATCGGCTCCCACAGCTTCGACGACCACGGTGTGCCGTGACAGAACACGAGCGGCGGCCCCGCCCCCTGGCGGGACCACCGCACGTCCTGGCCGCGCCAGGTGAAGACGGGCATCAGTTCGTGAGATCCGCGACGATCTCGTACGAGCGCACGCGGTCGGAGTGCCCGTGGACCATGGTGGTGACCATCAGCTCGTCCGCGTCCGTGTCGGCGAGCAGCTGCTCCAGCCCCTTCCGGACGGTCTCCGGCGAGCCGATGATGCCCGACCCGAAGCGTTGCGCGAGAAACGCCCGGTCCGTCTCCGTGTACGGGTACTCCGCGGCTTCCTCCGGCGTCGGCAGGGCGATCGGCCGGCCACGGCGCAGGCTGAGGAACGTCAGGCCGCTCGGGCCGGCCAGGAATTCCGCGCGTTCGTCGGTGTCGGCGGCCACCACGGAGACGCCGAGCATCACGTGTGGCTCCGAAAGCACTTCCGACGGGCGGAAGTTCTCCCGGTACAGCCGCACGGCCGGCAAGGTGTTCTCGGCCGCGAAGTGGTGCGCGAACGAGAACGGCAGACCGAGCCGTCCGGCGAGCTGCGCGCTGAAGCCGGACGAGCCGAGCAGCCACACCGCGGGCTTGTTCCCCTCCGCGGGCACCGCGTTGACACCACGCGCCGGGTCGTGGTCGAAGTAGTCGACGAGCTCCATCAGCTGCTCGGGGAAGTTCTCCGCGGACAGCCCGCCCGGGCCGCGCAGCGCGAGCGCGGTGCGCTGGTCGGTGCCCGGGGCACGGCCGAGCCCCAGGTCGATCCGGCCGGGGTGGAACGCCTCCAGCGTGCCGAACTGCTCGGCCACCACCAGCGGCGCGTGGTTGGGCAGCATGATGCCGCCCGAGCCGACCCGGATGGTTTCGGTGGCATCGGCCACGTGCCCGATCAGCACCACCGTGGCCGAGCTGGCGATGCCCGGCATGTTGTGGTGCTCGGCGAGCCAGTAGCGCTGGTAGCCGAGCCGTTCGGCGTGCCGGGCGAGGTCGATCGTGTTGCGCAGTGCGTCGCCGACCCCGGCCCCGTCCGAGACGGGGGAGAGATCGAGCACGGACAGGGGCACGTCAGGCAGCGAAGTCACATCCGGGTGCAACGCACGATGGGCCGGTTCCCTTCCCGGGATCTCGCTCGTGCGTGGGTGACGTTGCCTCTCGATGGCGTCAGAGGCGTGGCGGCCAAGCTGGAGCCGGGGTGGGCATGAGCAGTTTGCGGGGTTGCAGCGGGTGAGGACGTGGTGGTTCCTCGGGTACTTGCCGTTGAGTGGCGAGGCTGCAGGATGGTGTCGGGGTGCTGGTGGCCAGCCCGGGCCGGGGTGGGCATGAGCAAGTTGCGGGGTTGCGGCGCGCGGTGACGTGGTGGGTTTCCGGGTCGTTGCCGTTGAGTGGCGAAGCCGCATGATGGCGTCAGGACTCTGGCGGCCAGGCTGGAGCCGGAATGAGCACGGTCGAGTGGTGGGGCTGCAGCGCGCGACGAGGTGGTGGCTTCTCAGATCTTCGTCGCTGAGTGGTGAAGCCGTGACGAAGGCGTCAGGACGCTGGTGGCCAGTTCCGGGCCGGGGTGAGCACGAGCAGGGTGCGGGGCTGTAGTGGGTGATGAGGTGGTGGGTTTCCGGTCCTTGCCGCCGAGTGGCGAGGCTGCAGGATGGTGCCGGGGTTTGGTGGTCAGGCTGGGGCCGGAGTGGGCACGGCCAGGTTGTGGGGCTGTTGCGCGCGGTGACGTGGTGAGCAAGAGCAGGTCGTGGGGCTCTAGTGCGCGACGACGAGGGTGGCTTGCCCGGGCCTCGCCGCTGAGTGGCGAAGCCGTCAGGACGCTGGTAGCCAGTCCGGGTCCGAGGCGAGCACGATCAGATGCTGGGTGGCGCGGGTGAGCGCCACGTACAGCACCCGGCGCCCGGTCGAGGACTCGGTGACCAGCTCCATCGGCTCCACCAGCACCACCGCGTCGTACTCCAGGCCCTTCGAGTCGAGGCTGCCCACGACTTTCAGACGCTCGTCGGCCTGACCGCTCAGCCAGCCGCTGACCTCGCCGACGCGGTCCATCGCGGTGATCACGCCCACGGTGCCTTCCACCGCGCCGAGCAGCTCCTTGACCGCGGCCTGCGTGGCCGTCGCCAGCGCCGCGGCGTCGACCGGCCGGACCTCGGGGGCGATCCCCGTGGTGCGCACCGCCGCGGGCAGCTCTTCGGCCTGCGCGTGCCCGGTCACCACCTTCGCCGCAAGCTCGAAGATCTCCGCCGAATTCCGGTAGTTCGTGCGCAGCGTGTACCGGCGACGGGCGGTCTTCGTCCCGAACGCCTGGTCCCGTGCCTGCGCCGCCTCGCCGGGATCCGGCCACGAGCTCTGCACCGGATCGCCCACCACGGTCCAGCTCGCGTACTTGCCGCGGCGTCCGACCATGCGCCACTGCATCGGCGACAGGTCCTGCGATTCGTCGACCACGACGTGCGAGTACTCGTCGTAGTGCTCCGGACGGTGCGGGGTACCGCCGCCGGTGCGGTCCGGCTCGACCTCGACCACGGTCTGCCTGCGACGGCGCTTCGGCTCCGGCCCGACCAGGACGCGCAGCTCGTCGAGCAGCGCCACGTCGGCCACCGACCACCCCCGCGCCCGGTCCGCGAAATCGGCCGCCAGCAGGCTGATCTCGGCCCGGCTCAGCACGCCCTTCGCGGCCGCGGCGAGCCGCTTCTCCTCGCCCAGCCACTTGAGCACCTGCGCCGGGTACAGCACCGGCCACCACACGACCAGGAAGCGGTGGAAGTCGATCCGCTCGCCGAGGTCGGTGATCAACTCCGCGCGGTCGATCTCCTTCCCGTCCGCCTTCGCGTACTCCTCCGCCTTGTCCGCGAGCGCGGCGAGCAGCAGCTCCGCGACCCGTACGCGGGAACGGTTCGGCGGCGCGCCCTGGGTGTGCGCCTTGCGCCGCACCTTCTCCAGCTCCCGCCCGGCGAGCTTCAGGACCTCGCCGCGGTAGACGATGCGCAGCTCGTCAGGCGCCTCGGGCGGCGTGTCCCGCAACGCGCGCAGCAACACCTTCCGCATCCGCAGTGAGCCCTTGACCGCCGCGAGCGCGGAGGTGTCCTGCCGGGTCGCTTCGAGCCCGTCGAGTACTTCGCCGAGCGCGCGCAGCTCGACGTTCGTCTCGCCCATCGACGGCAGCACGCGCGAGATATAGCTGGTGAAGACGCCCGACGGCCCGATCACGAGCACTCCCGCACCGCCGAGCTGACGGCGATACCTGTAGAGCAGGTACGCGGCACGGTGCAGGGCGACCGCGGTCTTGCCGGTGCCCGGGCCACCGGTGATCTCCGTGACCCCCCGCCACGGTGCGCGGATGACCTCGTCCTGCTCTTTCTGGATCGTGGCGACGATGTCGCGCATCTTCTCGCCGCGCGCACGACCGAGCGCGGCCATCAGCGCGCCTTCGCCGACGATCTGCATGTCTTCGGGCACGGCGTCGGCGATCAGCACGTCGTCGTCCACGTCGAGCACGTTCTGCCCGGAGCAGCGGATCACGCGGCGGCGCACCACGTCCATCGGCTCCTCGGCGGTGGCCTGGTAGAACGCGGCAGCCGCCGGGGCGCGCCAGTCGGTGACGAGGTTGTCGAACTCGGTGTCGCGGATCCCGAGCCGGCCCACGTAGATCCGCTCGCGGTCACGATGGTCGAGCCGGCCGAACACCAGGCCCTCGTACTCCGCATCGAGCGTCTGCAGGGTCTGGTTGGCGTGGTAGACCATCATGTCGCGCTCGAAGAGCATGGAGGCCTGCTCGAAGATCGCCTCGCGCTGGGCGCCCTGGCCGAGTTCGTAGCCCTTCGCCCGCATCGCCTCGGCCTGGGCACGCAGCTCCGCCAGCCGCGTGTAGACCCGGTCGACGTGCGCCTGCTCGACGGCGATCTCCGCCCGCCTCACCCGGGGTTCCGACACGCAACGCTCCTCAACAGCTCGGTCGCCTCTGCAGGGCGAACGACGACTCTACGCGCCCGCGCGTGCGCGAGATTCACCAAGTCCTGCCGAAACGCGCGCCGGCGGGCTCGGCGAAGATGACGGGGTGACGAGGATCGTGGCGGGCACGGCGGGCGGCCGGCGGCTGAAGGTGCCGCCGAAGGGCACCCGCCCGACGTCCGAGCGAGTGCGGGAAGCGCTTTTCAACGCCCTCGAAGTGGCCGGTGAGCTCGACGGTGCACGCGTGCTCGACCTGTATGCCGGATCCGGCGCGCTCGGTCTCGAAGCCCTTTCGCGCGGCGCTGCGGACGCGTGGTTCGTCGAGGCCGACCGGCGGGCCGTGGAGGTGCTGCGCGGCAACGTCGCGGACCTGCGGCTCGGCGGCACGGTGCGGGCCGGCCAGGTGGAGACAGTGGTCGCCGGACCGGCGACAGTGCAGTTCGACCTGCTCCTCGCGGATCCGCCGTACGCAGTGGACGCGTCCGCGCTCGGCGCGGTGCTGACCGCGGTCGACACTGGCGGCTGGCTGGCCGACGGCGGGTTGGTAGTGGTCGAACGAGCGGCGCGCGACGGAGCGCCTGCGTGGCCCGAGGCGTTCGTGCCCTCCCGCGACAAGCGGTACGGCGACACGGCGCTGTATTGGGCCGAGTACCACCGTTCACCGACGGTGTGACGCAGTCGTCACGAAGTGCACGCTGAGCGGCGTGGCTTGGTAGCGTCCGCGCATGCGTCGCGCGGTCTGTCCCGGTTCCTACGATCCGGCCACCAACGGGCACCTCGACATCATCGAGCGGGCCTCGCTCCTCTTCGACGAAGTCGTGGTCGCGGTGGGGGTGAACAAGAGCAAGAAGGGCCTCTTCAGCGTCGAGGAACGCATGGAGATGCTGCGCGAGATCACCGCGAAGCTGCCCAACGTGCGGGTCGACTCGTGGCAGGGCCTGCTGGTGGACTATTGCCGCGACAACGACATCGCGGCGGTCGCCAAGGGCCTGCGGTCGGTCAGCGATTTCGACTACGAACTGCAGATGGCCCAGATGAACCGGGAACTGACCGGCCTGGAAACCCTGCTGATGGCCAACAACCCGGCGTACGGCTTCGTGTCCAGCTCGCTGGTCAAGGAGGTCGCGGCGTTCGGCGGCGACATGGAGGGCCTGGTGCCGCCGGTGGTGTATGAGCGGCTGGTCGCGGCTTTTGCGAAGAAGGACTGAGCCGCCGGGTCCACCCGGTTTCGCGTGGCTCCGGCAAGCCCGCGCGGGCCGGTTAGCCTGAACGGATTCCTACCTTCGTCGGGATTTCGGCCCGGACCGGGGAGTGTTCACCTCAGGGCATCCTCGTGACCACCAGATCGGGCTACGGTCCGAAAATGACCAACCATCGCTCCCGTATAGCGGGTGTCCTGCTCGCGCTGCTGGTCGGGTTTCTGGGGTTCGGTTCGGCCGCGGAGGCCGCGACCGCGCCCACGTCGCCCGCCTCGTCGACGCAGGTCTCCCCGCGGCAGAACTCCTGTGGTGACCTCGCCGGGTTCGAGCACGCGGCGCTGTCCTCGCTGCCCGCCGAGGCCACCGACACCTACCAGCTCATCCTGAAGGGCGGCCCGTTCCCGTACCCGAAGAACGACGGCGTCGTCTTCGACAACCGGGAAGGCATCCTGCCGTCCTGCGACTCCGGCTACTACCACGAGTACACCGTGCCCACGCCGGGCTCGAGCGACCGCGGCACCCGCCGGATCGTGACCGGTGAGGGCGGCGAGTACTTCTACACCGGCGACCACTACGAGTCGTTCCAGGTGATCGACATCGACGGTGGCGGCGGCGACACCACCCAGTGCGGCGACCTGTCGAAGCTGGACACCGCCGGCTACTCCACGCTGTCGGCCGAGGCCAAGAAGGTCGTCGACGGCGTGCGTGCGGGTTCCGCGACCGACGGCAAGACCTACGAGAACCGGGAGGGCATCCTGCCGTCCTGCGATGCCGGCTACTACACGCTGTACCCGGTCGGCTCCGAGGACCGCGTGATCTCCGGTGAGGGCGGCGAACTCGCCTACACGCCGGACGACTACGCCACCTTCCAGCAGATCGACCTCGACGCCTGACCTGCGGCCCGTGAAGGCCACTTCCGGGGAATCGATTCCCCGGAAGTGGCCTAATGGGTTGTGTTCGGGTCTGGTTTGGCAGGCTTGGATGTGGTGGTTGCTGGTGGGTGAGCACTTGTGTGGCCCGGATCGTGTGAGTCCTTCGTGAAGACCGTGCCCCTGCCGGTGGCGGAAGAAGTTGATCACTGAAGGGATGTCGTGCCCGCCCGTGTGGTGTGAGCACTCGACCATTAGGCCGTTGATCTTCTTCCGCGTGGCTGCCGGACTGGCCCTGTGAGCGGACGGGAGCGTGTGTGGCGTGGTGGTGTTCGTGGGTGACGACTGGGCGTCGGATCATCATGATGTGGAGGTTCAGGACCAGGCCGGGCGGCGGCTGGGCAAGGCCCGGTTGCCGGAAGGGGTCGAGGGCATCGCCCGGCTGCACGGACTGCTCGCGCGGTTGCTGGGCGAGGACGCCGAGCCCGCCCAGGTGCTGATCGGGATCGAGACCGACCACGGCCCGTGGGTGGCGGCGCTGGTCGCGGCTGGGTATCGGGTGTTCGCGGTCAACCCGCGGCAATCGGCCCGGTCCCGGGACCGGTTGGGTGTGTCGGGCGCGAAGAGCGACGCCGGGGACGCGCACGTGCTGGCCGACCTGGTCCGCACCGACGCGCACCAGCTGACCCCGTGGCCAGAGGCAGCGACCTCACCGACGGGGTGCAGGGGCTGACCCGGGCGCATCAGGCGCTGATCTGGGACAGGACACGGCATGTGCTGCGGCTGCGGGCCACACTGCGGGACTATTTTCCCGCCGCGCTGGAGGCGTTCGGGGACCCGGCCGGGCCCGAAGCGCTGGAACTGCTCGCGAAAGCCCCCGATCCCGACCGCGCCGCCCGGTTGTCCCGGACACAGATCGCCGCCGCGTTCAGACGCGCCCGCCGGCGCGACGTCGAGGAGAAAACCACCGCCATCCAGACCGCGCTGCGCGCCCCGGCACTGGGCCGCGGCCCAGCCCTGACCGCGGCCCAGGCAGCGGTCACCCGGTCGCTGATCGCCGTGATCACCACCCTGACCGGCGAGATCGACACCCTGGAAACCGAGGTGAAAGCCTGTTTTGGCCGGCACCCTGACGCCGAGGTCTACGTGTCCCTTCCCGGACTCGGGCAGATCCTCGGCGCCAGGGTGCTCGCCGAATTCGGAGACGACCCCGCCCGCTTCGCCAGCGCGAAAGCCCGCAAAAACTACGCCGGAACCAGCCCCCTGACCATCGCTTCAGGCCGCAGAACCACCGTCCGGGCCCGGTTCGTGCACAACAACCGCCTCCTCGACGCCCTGACCCGGCAAGCGCAATCAGCACTACGAGCCTCACCCGGAGCACGCGCCTACTACGACACGCAACGAGCCCGCGGCACCAGCCGCCAAGCCGCGCTACGCCAACTCGCCAACCGGCTCGTCGGCATCCTCCACGGATGCCTCAAAACCCACACCCACTACAACGAGACAACCGCCTGGCCCCACCACACCACACACAAACACACCGCCGCTTGACAACCAAAACCCAGGGATGCCTTCACGGCTTTCCGGGCGCGCCGGAAGAGGACACGCCCGATCGAGTGCGCGTGCACCGGTTCGGGCTGCGAAGCGGGCAGACTGGACCACAGCGAACGGGGATTACTGCTTGAGGGAGTGGCCGTGTACCGGGTTTTCGAGGCGCTCGACGAGCTCGTCACGATCGTCGAAGAGGCCCGCGGGGTGCCCATGACATCCAGCTGCGTCGTGCCCCGTGGCGATGTTCTCGAGCTGCTCGACGACGTGCGCGACGCGTTCCCCGGCGAGGTCGACGACGCGCAGGACGTGCTCGACAAACGCGACGACCTGCTGCACACCGCGCGCAAGGAGGCAGGCGAGACCGTCTCCGGTGCCAACGAAGAGGCCGAGCGCACCGTCTCGGACGCCACTTCGGAGGCCGAGCGGATCCTGTCCGACGCCCGTGCCCGCGCCGAGCAGATGCTCGCCGACGCGCACAACGAGGCGGAGCGCATGGTCGCCGCCGGACAGACGGAGTACCAGAATCTCACCGAACGCTCGCGTGCCGAGTCCGAGCGGATGGTCCAGGCCGGCCGCGACGCCTACGACCGGGCGATCGAGGACGCCCGCGCCGAACAGGCCCGGCTCGTTTCGCAGACCGAGGTCGTGCAGGCCGCGCACGCCGAGTCCGCGCGCATCGTGGACGAGGCGCACGCCGAGGCCGACCGTCAGCGCAGCGACTGCGACGCCTACGTGGACGGCAAGCTGGCCGAGTTCTCCGAGCTGCTGGCGACCACGCTGCGCACCGTCGACTCCGGCCGCAACCACCTGCGGGCGCCCGCGAACCACAGCGGCAACGGCCGCCCCACGCTGTACGACTACCAGGTCTGACGCCCCTCTGAGTGGCTACGCCGGGGAGAACCGGCGTAGCCACTGACGAGGGTGCAGGGGGTGGGTACCCTGGTGGACGATGTCCGAGAACCCTGCCCGCGACTCCCGCCCCGCGCAGCTCGACGACCGCAGCCCGTGGGTGTTCGACACCCGTGAGCTCGGCCGGCACGCGGGGCTCAGCCGTGACGTCCGCCGCTCCGCTTCGTTCGAGACCGCGCTGGGTGTCCCCGGCGTGCTCGAGATCGCCGCGGGCACGCCGGTCGAGCTCGACCTGCTGTTCGAATCCGTCGTCGAGGGAGTGCTGGTCAGCGGCACCGCGCGGGTCAGCGCGTCCGGTGAGTGCTCCCGTTGCCTCGACCCGGTGACCGAAGACGTCGAGGTGGAGCTCACCGAGCTGTTCGCCTATCCCGGTTCGGCGACCGAGGAGACCACCGAGGAGGACGAGATCCCCCGGCTGGTCGACGACCGGATCGACCTCGAACCGCCGGTGCGTGACGCGGTGGTGCTCGCGCTGCCGCTGGCCCCGCTGTGCCGCGAGGACTGCGCCGGGCTGTGCTCGGAATGCGGCGTCAAGTGGGCCGATCTCGAGCCCGCACACGGGCATGAGAAGATAGACCCTCGGTGGGCCGCGCTCGTCGATCGCATCGACGGGAACGCGGGCGAAAAGCCTGCGCACGGCTCCGGAGAGCAAGCCTGACGAGCGTCCAGCTCGATCCGGGAGAAGAAAGTTCGCTCGCCAGCGCGAGCAGACCGTTTGAAGGAGATCTACTCGTGGCCGTCCCGAAGCGGAAGATGTCGCGATCCAACACGCGCTCCCGCCGCAGCCAGTGGAAGGCGGCTCCGGTTCAGCTGGTGCCCTGCTCCAACCGCGCCTGCCGGCAGCCGAAGCTCCAGCACATCGCGTGCCCGGCGTGCGGCCAGCACAACGGCCGCCAGGTCGTCGAGCCCGCCTGACGGGCAGGCCGCCATGGGGGGTAAGCCCGTCGGAGGACCGGCGCAGGATCCCGCACCCTTGCTCGAGGCGCTCGGGGTCTCTCTGGACCCCGAGCTTCTCCGGCTGTCGCTGACCCACCGCTCGTACGCGTACGAGAACGGTGGGCTGCCGCCGAACGAGCGGCTGGAGTTCCTCGGAGACGCGGTGCTCGGCCTGGTCGTGACCGACCACCTGTACACCACGCACCCCGATCTGCCCGAGGGACAGCTCGCGAAACTGCGTGCCAGTGTGGTCAACATGCACGCGCTGGCCGGGGTCTCGCGTGGGCTCGGCGAGGGTGGGCTCGGTGCGCACCTGTTGCTGGGCAAGGGCGAGGAGCTCACCGGTGGCCGGGACAAGGCGAGCATCCTCGCCGACGGTCTCGAGGCCGTGATCGGTGCTGTCTACCTCGCGCACGGCATCGAGATCGCGCGCAAGCTCGTGCATCACCTGTTCGACGGGCTGCTGGCCGAGGCGCCGCTGCGGGGCGCCGGTCTCGACTGGAAGACCAGCCTGCAGGAACTCACCGCCGCCGCGGGACTCGGTGTGCCCGAGTACCGCGTCGAGGACACCGGGCCGGACCACCGCAAGGAGTTCACCGCCACGGTGTACGTCGGCGGCCGTCCGCTGGGCGAGGGTTCCGGTACCACGAAGAAGGAAGCCGAGCAGAAGGCGGCCGAGACCGCGTGGCGCTCGCTGTCCGAAGAGCTCGGCACCGGTGACGAGGAATCCGCCACCGGGAGCTGAAACATGCACTGTGAACGGGGTCTGCCGGCAACACGTCGGCGGGCCCCGTTTTCACGTGCCCGGGCCCGGATCGCGGTTGGCGGCGGAGGAGAATGCAGGGCATGCCTGAACTTCCCGAGGTGGAGACCGTCCGCGCCGGTCTGCAGGCCCACGTCGCCGGCCGTACCGTCGGCTCGGTCGAGGTGCTGCACGAGCGCGCCATCCGCCGGCACGCACTGGGTGCCGCCGACTTCACCGGGCGGCTCGCGGGCGTGCGGATCGAGGCCGCGCGGCGGCGGGGAAAGTACTTGTGGCTCGAACTGTCGCACGGCGAGGCAGTGCTGGCGCACCTCGGGATGAGCGGCCAGATGCTGGTGCAGCCCGGGGACGCGCCGGACGAGAAGCACCTGCGGGTGCGCGTCCGGTTCGCCGACGACGGGCCGGAGTTGCGTTTCGTCGACCAGCGCACGTTCGGCGGGCTCGCGCTCGACGATCTCGTGCAGACCGACGGCGAGGCGCTGCCCGGCACCATCGCGCACATCGCCCGTGACCCGATGGATCCGCGGTTCGATCCGGCAGCCGCGGTGCAGGCGCTGCGCTCCCGGCGGACGGAGATCAAGCGTGCTCTGTTGGATCAGACGCTGGTGTCCGGCGTCGGCAACATCTACGCGGACGAGGCGTTGTGGCGGGCCAGGCTGCATGGCACCCGCCCCACCGACCGGCTCACCACCACGCAGGGCAAGGCCGTGCTCGAGGCCGCCACCGACGTCATGTCGGCCGCGCTGAGGGCCGGCGGCACGTCCTTCGATGCGTTGTATGTCAACGTGAACGGGCAGTCCGGGTACTTCGACCGTTCGCTCGACGCCTACGGGCAGGAAGGGTTGCCGTGCGGCCGGTGCGGTACGGCGATCCGGCGAGAACCGTTCATGAACCGTTCGTCGTTCTCCTGTCCCCGGTGTCAGCCGCGCCCGCGGACGCGCCGCTGACCCGGCGGTCGATGCGCGGGTGGGTCGCCACCAGTCCGATCAGGACGATCAACAGGCAGAGCCAGGCGAACCAGTCGCCGAAGCGGGTGTAGGCCGTGTCGCCGGGGCCGGCCGGGACGTCGGCGGTGACAGTGGTGAAGGCAGCCGGCCCGCCGGTACGGGCTTCCGCGACCACGCGGCCGTAGCCGTCGGCGAGTACGACGTTGCCGTTGGCGTCGGACCAGGCGAGGGATTGCCCGTTTTCGACGCCACGGAGCAGGGCGTTGCGGGAGTGCTGCCAACCGCCGCCTTCGTCCGGTGAAGCCGCGAGTTCGGCGGGGACCGCGAGGGCCCGCGCACCGGCCGCGGTGTAGTCGCGGGCCGGCCGGGGGAAGTTGGTGTCGCCGCAGATCACCATCGCGGTGGGGACCTGGGCGCCGGGTGCGAAGACCAGGTCGTGGCCGCGGGGGCTCACCAGGTCGTGGTGCTTGAGGTACCGGGCCGGCGCGCCGCCGTCGGGCGGGAAGGCCAAGGCGTAGTCGTAGTTGTGGTGGCCCGGACGGTCGTAGTACTCGAAGCCGAGCACGATTGTCGTGTTCTGGGCTTTCGCCGCGCGGCGCATCGGACCGAGCAGGACGGCGGGCCATTCCTCTTCGGCGCTGAACGCGGCTTCCGGCAGCACCACGAGGTGGACGCTGGGCGGCAACGCGGCGATCTGCCGGACGTAGGACTGCACGAGCGCGCTGCCTTCCGGGCTGCCGAGCTCGGGACCCCAGTGATAGCCGGCGTTCTGCGTGATCGCGGCCATCCCGTGCGGCCGGCCTTCTGCTCCGGTCAGCCGCAGCGCACTGCTGCCGAGGAACACCACCAGCAGCACCACGGCGGTGGCCCCGGTCCGCACTCTCGCCGAGCGCGCGACGCCGGGCGCGCAGAGCGCGGCCACCGCGGAAGCGGGCAGCAGCACCAGGAACTCGACGCCCCACATACCGGCCCACGAGGCCGCTTGCAGGACCAGGGGCACGTCGCCCTGGTCGTTCGCGAGGGTCCCCATCATGCCCATCGGATTGGCGACCGCGATCAGGTGGACGACCGCGGTCCAGGCAGCCGGCGCTGCGAGACTCGCCAACAGCACCCGGTGGCGGCGCACCAGCGCCCAGAACACCCACACCGCGAAGGTGAACACGAGAGCCGTGCTCACGTCGATGAGGACGCCGAACGGCCACAGTGGCTCGTCGCCGGAATGTGCCTGATACCACCACATGTTCGCGGTGCCCAGAAGGAAAGCCGCGAAGGCGGTGCCCGCTGACAGGAGCCCGCCGGCACGGGTCGCCAGCAGCAGGACAGGCAACGGTGCGAGCCAGGTCAGGATGGCGATCGGTGCGAGGCCGGTGCCGAAGTAGAACAACACAGCCGAACACAGCGCCGCCCCGGCCGCGAGCCCGAGGTGACGGGGCCGCCCGTGCGCAGCCTGCTGCGGCTCGATCCGTTCCTCACGCGTTGAGACCATCGAAAATCCTCCAAGCCGACCGGTGACACATCGCTCGGAAGTCCACTTCGGACGTTTCGATCCGGCCGGAAAGGTAGAGCAGCACCATCCCCTGGGTTTGCGTGCTCACGGTCAGCGCGACCTCCAGCGGGTCGTCCTCACGCAGTACACCGGTCCGCATGCCCTCTTCGACCAGGCGGACCAGCTCGGCGAGCGGTGGCCCGCCGTGGTCGCGGAAATCGCCGGGGAACCGCCGCGCCTGCGCCCAGTCGTCGGTCATCAGGAAGCGGTAGAGGTGCGGCTGGCCGACGGCGAAATCGAGGAAACGGTCCTGCAGCAGGTCGAAACGGGCAGCCCAGTCCTCGTTCGGAGCCGGCTCCCGCCACACCTCGGCGAGCTCTCGCGCCGCGGTGGTGGCGACCGCGCGCAGCAGCACCTCGCGGTTGTCGTAGTGCCGGTAGATCGCCATCGGGGTGATCCCGGTGGCCTCGGCGACGCGGCGCATGGTCACTGCGGCGGTTCCCTCGGCGGCGAGGATTTCCCGGGCGGCGGTTGCGATCCGCTCCGCGGTCGGCGTGCTCATGTATACAGCGTAGACCACGCTGTATACGCTGTATACCCCGAAGTGGCCGCGGATGCGTCTGCTCGTGGCTCGCGCACGGCTTGGCGTAATGCCGTGCGCACTACTGCGCTATGCGTGGTACCGTTCCAAGCGCAAGACCTGGAGGGTGTCGTGGAGATCAGTCAGCTGCTCAAGGGAGTGCTGGACCTGGCGGTGCTGGCGGTGCTGCGTGACGAGGACGGGTACGGCTACGACGTGCTTCGAAGACTCCGTGTCGCCGGCCTGGAGGAGGTGGGCGACGCGTCGGTGTACGGCACGCTGCGGCGGCTGTACAAGGCCGGGCTGCTCACGTCGTACGTGGTGCCCAGTGAAGAAGGCCCGCACCGCAAGTACTACAGCCTCAACGAACCGGGCAGGCTGCGGCTCACTGAATCGGTGAGTACGTGGCGCAGCTTCGCTTCGGCGATGGGGCAACTGCTCAAGGAGGCGACATGAGCACACAATCCGCTCGAGTTACCTGCCGGAGGCGGGTGACGGGCGGCGCAGGGGTCGCCGGAGGAACAAGGCTGGACTTCCGCGAGGCGGGAAAGACACGGGGAGAAGCAGGATGAGTACGGAAAAGCCCACCGCCGTGCGGGTGTACCTGGCAAGGGTCCGCACTGCGCTCGCCGACCTGCCCGCCGGGGAGGTCGAGGAGATCCTGGAGGACGTCCGGCCGCATCTGGCCGAGATGGAGGCCGAGCTGGGTGCTTCGGCACGGGTCGAGGCGCTCGTCGAAGGGCTCGGCACGCCGGAAAGCTATGCGGCGGAACTGCGGGCGGCCGGCGGTTATCCGGCTCCGCCGCCGGGCGGGGACGGGGCCACCGAGGTACTGGTGAAGCCGGCGGCGCCGAGTCCGGTCGCACCGCGGATCGCCTTGTGGGGCATGGTGACCGTCGCGCTGGGGATGGCGCTGCTGGCGTTTTCGGCAGCGGTATCGGTCGATCCGGACCCGCTCGTCGGGGTGCTGGTGCTGGCGCCGGTGTTCGCGGTGAGTCTGTGGCTGCTGATGCGGCGGGGGATCCAGTCGGTGCTGGACCTGCCCGAGGTCGGCAAGCTGCGGGAGTCGATGCGGACGTGGCGCGAAGGTCGGGGGGAACGTTCGGCGGCCTACCTTGGGGCGCTGACGCCGGCTTGGTGGCTGCTCTGCGCGGCGGTGCTGGTGCTGTTCGGCCTGCTGCTGATGGTGCGGAACACGTACGCCGCGGCGCTGCTTCCGTTTCTGGTGGTGGCCGCTGTCGCGGTGGTCTGGGCCGGGCCGCGGACCCGCCGGGACCGCAGGCTGTTGTGGCTCGCGGTACCGATTTCGGCGTTCGTGGTCGGTGGCGTGTTCGGTGGTCTCGGAGCGGCGATCGAACAGATCGACAACCGCGGTTCGTACTACGCGGGCAACGCGTCGTACTCCACGCCGGCCACCGACGACTACGGCAACCAGCAGCTGAGCTACGGCGACGAGGAACTGCGGAACGTGTACGCGTTCGACTCGGATGGCAAGCCGCTCAAGGACGTCTACCTGTACGACGAGCAGGGCCGTCCGCTCACGATCACCCGGTACGGCTGCGAGCAGGACACCGGCACCACCGCGACGCGGGGTTCGGACAACCGCTTCCCGCGGCCGAAGATCGTGGAGGGCGTGCAGGACGACCGGGGCAATCTGGACGGCTACAACAGCAGCCGGTCCTACTGCCGCGAGGACGACGGGGTCCCGTTCGCGGCGGCGATCCCGAAGCCGGGCTCGAGCACCCCGACGCCATCGGGCACGCCCAGCCCGGGTACCCCGGCTCCCGGCACGCAGCCGTCGGGCGCGCCGGCTTCGGGCACAGGCTCGGGTACTGCTTCGAGCACCCAGGCGAGTGCCCCGTCGACGACCGGTTCGCCGGCCAAGCCCGCTCCGCCCACGAGGTAGAGCCGCGCGGGGGCGGGGGAGCAGAGGTCGGGGCTGCTCCCCCGTCTCCCTTTGCGACGGGCCTCCGGACCGCAATGGCCCGGGGCGCCCGTCGTGTCGTGGTGGGAGTGGACCTGCCGGCCGCCGCGGCGGCCGGTCGGGGTTTCGGGGACGTCTCGGGTCTGGCGGTTTGGGCCGCGACGTACCCGAGTCAGCTGCCCCGGGCCGCCGGTCCGGTGCCTGGACGGGTGGTGAGCCGGGAGCCAGCGCTGTGGGACGAATGTTCGGCAGGCAAGGCTGGCTGGTGAGCGTCCAAGCCGGTGAGCACCGATCTGAACACTGACGAGATCCTGGTTACGCCGCCGCTACTTCGTCGACCTTGTGCGACACAGCACCAGCCCCGGCGCCGGAGTCCGGTCTGTCGTCCGGTGGCGTCGCCGGCGCCGGGTTCTGGTGTGGTCTTTTGGTGGCGAGACTCCTGTGCGCAGGTCCGGAGTCCGGTCCGTTGTCCGGTGGCGTCGTCGGTGCAGGGTTCTGGTGTCGTCGTTGAGTGGCGAGAGCCTTGTACGCAGGTCCGGCACCGAAATCCGACACTGTGGTCCGGTGCCGGTGCCGGTGCCGGTGCCGGTGCCGGTCCGTCGTCGGCTGGCGATGTCGGGCACCGTGGTCCGGTGTCGCCGTTTGGTGGCGAGACTCCTGTGCGGAGGTCCGGCATCGGGCTCCGGCACCGTGGCCTGGTATCGGAGTCCGGTCCGTCGTCAGCTGGCGTCGCCGGCATCGGGTTCTGGCGTCGTCGTTGAGTGGCGAGACTCCTGTGCGGAGGTCCGGCATCGGGCTCCGGCACCGTGGCCGGGTGCCGGAGTCCGGTCCGTCGTCGGCTGCGATGTCGGGCACCGAAGTCCGGTGTCGCCGTTGAGTGGCGAGACGCCTGTGCGCAGGTCCGGCATCGAAATCCGGCGAGATCCGGCACCGTGGTCCGGTGCCGGAGTTGGGTCCGTGTCCGGTGGCGTCGTTGGCGCCGGTTTCGGCGTCGTCGTTGAGTGGCGAGAGCCCTGTACGCAGGTCCGGCGCTGAAATCCGGCACCAGAGCCGGCGTTGCCGTTCAGTGGCGAAAGCCCTGCACGCAAGTCCCGCACCAAAACCCGGCACCCACGCCGGAGCCCGGCGCCTCCTCCGGCATCAACGGCCGGCGGAGGCCACCGCCGGGACCGCACCCGGCCGGCCGGCGGCGGAGTGGTGCCGGGTCAGTGTCCGAACGCCGAGCGGGCCGCGAGGTCTGCCAGGAGTTCGCGGCCGCGTTCGGCGTTGCGGGGCTGGGAGAGTACGTCGTAGCGCTGGGCGACCAGCTGGCTCTGCGAGACGAAACCGCGCTTGTTGCGGTTGGCCGCGTAGCCGAGGGCGCCGAACAGCAGGTTGAACGCGATCCCCGCGACCAGGCCGAGCACGATCGGCAGCAGGCCGGCACCCGGGTTGAGCATGCTCAGCACCAACCCGAGGAACAGGCCGAAAACGGCACCGGACATGGCCGCGCTGCCGAGCATCTTGCTCCAGCTCATCCGGCCGGCGATCCGCTCCACGAGCATCGGCTGCACGCCGACGATGGTCACGTCGGTGACCGGAAAGTCGGTGCCGGCGAGGTGGTCGACCGCCCGCTGCGCCTGCTCGTAGGACTCGTAGGACCCGATCGGCCACCCCGTGGGCAGCGTCGGGTACTGCGGCCTCGCCGGCTGCTGGCTGAACCTGGCCTGCGTGAATGCTTCAGTCATCCCTCTCACCTCTCTTGCCCTGTCCAACGTAGAAGACCCCGCATTTGGTCCCGGAACGGGCCGATTCACAGTTTCTTCTCAGCCGGGCATCCCGGACAGAGCGGACGCCGCCAAAAGGACTGGAAGCATACCTTTGGTCGGATTGACCGCGCCGCGGCGGGCAGGTAGGAAGAACGCGCAAAGGATCCCACCCAAACCTTTGGGACGGTGCGATGGCAGGCAGGCGAGGGTTGCTCACGCTGGACGCGCTCCGGGAGCGGGTGGCGGCGGGCACGATCGACACGGTGCTCGTCGCCCTCACCGACATGCAGGGCCGGCTCCAGGGCAAGCGCTGTTCGGCCGAGTACTTCCTGGAAGAGGTCGCCCACCACGCCACCGAGGCGTGCAATTACCTGCTCGCCGTGGACGTGGACATGAACACCGTCGACGGGTACGAGATCTCGTCCTGGGAGCGCGGCTACGGCGACTTCGTACTGCGCCCGGATTTCGACACGCTGCGTGAGATCCCGTGGCACGAGGGCACGGCACTGGTGCTCGCGGACGTCGAACGGGTGCAGGGCGGGTCCGTCGCCGTGTCGCCGCGGCAGATCCTGCGCCGCCAGCTGGACCGGCTCGCCGACCGCGGCCTCGGCGCGTACGTGGGCACCGAGCTGGAGTTCATCGTCTTCGACGACTCGTACGAAACGGCCTGGGACAAGCGCTACCACGGCCTGACCCCGGCCAACCAGTACAACGTCGACTACTCGATGCTCGGCACCGCCCGGCTCGAACCGCTGCTGCGCCGCATCCGCACCGAGATGGCCGGCGCCGGCCTGTACCCCGAATCGGTGAAGGGCGAGTGCAACCCGGGGCAGCAGGAGATCGCTTTTCGCTACGCCGAAGCGCTGGCCACCTGCGACAACCACAGCGTCTACAAGAACGGCGCGAAGGAGATCGCCGCGCAGGAGGGCAAGAGCCTCACGTTCATGGCGAAGTACAACGAGCGCGAGGGCAACTCCTGTCACGTCCACCTCAGCCTGCGTTCCGCCTCCGGCGACCCGGTGCTGGCCGGCGACGGCGAGCACGGTTTCTCGCCGTTGATGGAGCACTTCCTCGCCGGGCAGCTGGCCGCGCTGCGAGAGCTGACCTGCTTCTTCGCGCCGAACATCAACTCCTACAAGCGGTTCGTCCGCGGGAGTTTCGCGCCGACCGCGATCGCCTGGGGCACCGACAACCGCACCTGCGCGCTGCGCGTGGTCGGGCACGGCGAGTCGCTGCGCGTGGAGAACCGGGTGCCCGGTGGGGACGTGAACCCGTACCTCGCGGTCGCCGCGCTCGTCGCTGCCGGTCTGCACGGCATCGAGAACGAGCTGACGCTGGAGCCCGAGTTCTCCGGCAACGCCTACACCTCCGGCAAGCCAGTCGTGCCCACGACGCTCACCGAGGCGGCCGCGGCGCTCGACGAGAGCCGTATCGCGCGTGACGCCTTCGGCGACGAGGTCGTCGACCACTACCTCAACGCCGCGCGGGTCGAGCTGGCGGCCTTCGAGAGCGCGGTGACGGATTGGGAACGGATCCGTGGTTTCGAACGCCTGTGACTCCTCTGACGTGCCGGTCATCGGCCTCACCACGTATGCGGAGCCCGCGAAGTTCGTCGTCTGGGACGCGGAAGCCACGGTGCTGCACCGGGTCTACTCCGAATGTGTCGTGGCCGCGGGCGGCATCCCGGTGCTGCTGCCACCGGTCACCGCGGCGTACGACGAGCTCGTGGCACGGGTCGACGGCCTCGTGCTCACCGGGGGCGCGGACGTCGATCCCGGCCGCTACGGGCAGGAGCCGCACCCGTCCACCGCCAGCCGTCCGGAGCGGGACGTCTTCGAAGCCGGTCTGTTCGCGGCCGCCCGGGCCGCGGGAAAGCCCGTGCTGGGCGTGTGCCGCGGGATGCAGGTGATCAACGTCGCCCTCGGCGGCACGTTGGCCCAGCACCTGCCGGAATCCCTCGGCAGCACGGCACACCAACCGGCTCGGGCGACGTTCGGTACGACCTCGGTCGCGTTGACCCCGGGCAGCCGTGCCGCCGCGATCTTCGGCACCGAGACGAAGGCGCGCTGCTACCACCACCAGGCCGTCGACCGGCTCGGTGTGGGACTGGTCGCCTCCGGCCGTGCCGCGGACGGCACGATCGAAGCAGCCGAGCTGTCCGGTGGATTCGTGCTCGGCGTGCAGTGGCATCCGGAACAGGACACCGACGACGTCCGGTTGTTCGCCGCTCTGGTGAACGCCGCGCGGGAGGGCAGATGACGAACGCAGCCGACACGGCGGGCAGTTTCGACGTACTCAATCCGGCCACCGAGCAGGTGGTCCGCCAGGTTCCGCTCACCAGTGCCGCGGAAACGGACGCGGCGATCGCCCGTGCGCAGGCCGCGTTCCCGGCGTGGCGGGCGGTGGAGCCGGGCGATCGGGCCCGGCTGCTGCGCCGATTCGCCGCCGCCGTGGACGCCGACCGGGAGAACCTGGCGCGGCTGGAGGTGGCGAATTCCGGGCACACGATCGGCAACGCCCGCTGGGAGGCCGGCAACGTCCGCGACGTGCTGGAGTACTACGCCGGCGCGCCGGAACGCCTGCTGGGCCAGCAGATCCCGGTGCCAGGCGGGGTGAACGTCACGTTCCACGAGCCGCTCGGCGTGGTCGGGGTGATCGTGCCGTGGAACTTTCCGATGCCGATCGCCGGCTGGGGGTTCGCACCGGCGCTGGCGGCGGGCAACACGGTGGTGCTCAAACCCGCCGAGCTGACCCCGCTGACCGCGCTGCGGCTGGCCGAGCTGGCCCGCGAGGCGGGCCTCCCGGACGACGTGTTCCAGGTGCTGCCGGGCAAAGGATCGGTGGTGGGGCAACGGTTCGTGACGCATCCGGCGGTGCGCAAGGTCGTGTTCACCGGTTCGACCGAGGTCGGCAAGCAGATCATGGCCGGCTGCGCGGAGCAGGTGAAGCGCGTGACGCTGGAGCTGGGCGGCAAGAACGCGAACGTGGTGTTCGACGACGCCGACCTGGAGCAGGCCGCCGCGACCGCGCCGTACGGGGTGTTCGACAACGCCGGTCAGGACTGCTGCGCGCGGTCGCTGATCCTGGTGCAGGACACCGTGTTCGACCGGTTCATGGAGCTGCTGGAGCCGGCCGTGCGAGGTGTCGTCGTCGGCGACCCGGGTGCGGAGACGAGCGAGATGGGCCCGCTGATTTCCGCGGCGCACCACGCGAAGGTCTCCTCCTACGTCGGTGACGGAACGCCGGTGGCCTTCCGCGGCAGCGCCCCGGACGGGCCGGGCTACTGGTTCGCGCCCACGGTGGTGACGCCGTCCGGGCTGGCCGATCCGCTCGCCCGCGACGAGATCTTCGGCCCGGTCGTCGCGGTCCTGCGCTTCCGCGACGAGGACGAAGCGGTCCGCATGGCCAACCACACCGACTACGGGCTGTCCGGATCGATCTGGACCCGCGACGTCGGCCGTGCGTTCCGGGTGTCGCGCGCGGTGGAAGCCGGGAACCTGTCGGTCAATTCGCACGCCTCGGTCCGCTACTGGACGCCGTTCGGCGGCTTCAAGCAGTCGGGGCTGGGGCGGGAGCTGGGCCCGGACGCCGCCGCGGCGTTCACCGAGACGAAGAACGTTTTCCTGAGCACGTCCTGAACACGGAGGCATGAACCAGATGGTGCAGCGTTTCGAGGACCGCGTCGTGGTCATCACCGGCGGGGCGAGCGGGATCGGCCTCGCCGCCGCCCGTCGGCTGGCAGACGAGGGAGCCAAGGTGGTGATCGCCGACGTCACCCCGGAGCAGGGCAAGGCGGCGGCCGACGAGGTGGGCGGCCGGTTCGTACAGACCGACGTGACCGACGCCGAGCAGGTCGACGCGCTGTTCCAGGCCACTGTCGACGAATTCGGCACGGTCGACGTGGCGTTCAACAACGCGGGCATCTCGCCGCCCGAGGACGATTCCATCCTCACCACCGGCATCGAGGCGTGGGAGAAGGTGCAGCGGGTCAATCTCACCTCGGTGTACCTGTGCTGCAAGGCCGTCCTGCCGCACATGCAGCGCCAGGGCAAGGGTGCGATCGTGAACACGGCGTCGTTCGTCGCGGTGCTGGGCGCGGCGACGTCGCAGATCTCCTACACCGCGTCCAAGGGCGGAGTGCTCGCGATGACGCGTGAGCTGGGCGTCCAGTTCGCGCGGGAGAACATCCGGGTCAACGCGCTGTGCCCGGGCCCGGTGAACACACCGCTGCTTGAGGAGCTGTTCGCGAAGGATCCGGAGCGCGCGGCGCGGCGGCTGGTGCACGTGCCGCTCGGCCGGTTCGCCGAGCCGGAGGAGATCGCCGCCGCGGTGGCCTTCCTCGCCAGCGACGACGCGAGCTTCATCACCGCCTCCCAATTCCTCGTCGACGGCGGCATCTCCGGGGCCTACGTCACCCCGCTGTGAGAGGTGCCCCACCGGGTGTGGCGTGACCCGGTCGAGCTGGACTGGTTCGCGGACCGGCAGGTATGGTGCCACCACAGCAGCGCCCGCGGGCACGCCGCGGGACAACTTCATACGGGCCGTTCGAGCCGGAGCGGGAGAGCCTCAGGTCAGCAGTGCCGTCGAGCAGTGCCGGCGAAGGGGCACCGAAGGAGCAAACTCCCCGGAATCTCTCAGGTACCCACTACCGCTTTCGGCGAGGCCACTCTGGAAAGCAGGCGCACCCGCGCCTCACCCAAGGTGAAAGCCGCATGGCAGAGCGATCTGCGCGGTGAATCTCTCAGGTGCCCATGACAGAGGGGGAGTTCCCAGCGCACCGCCGCGCCCGGTGCCCGTCCCGAGGAGCTCCCATCACCTCCACCCCTTTCGACACCCGTCACATCGGTCCCGGCGAGGCCGAGCGGGCCAAGATGCTCGCTGAATGCGGTTACGGAAGCCTGGACGCGCTCGTCGAGGCCGCGGTGCCCTCGGCCATCCGCACGACGCGTGACCTGGACCTGCCGGCCGCCGCGTCGGAGGAGGAAGCCACCGCTGAGCTGCGTGCGCTCGCCGCGCGCAACCGTCCGATGACGCAGATGATCGGGCTGGGCTACTACGACACCGTCACGCCCGGCGTGGTCCGCCGCAACGTGCTGGAGAACCCGGCCTGGTACACCGCTTACACGCCGTACCAGCCGGAGATCTCGCAGGGCCGGCTCGAGGCGCTGCTCAACTTCCAGACGATGGTCTCCGACCTCACCGGACTGGCCACCGCGAACGCCTCCCTGCTGGACGAGTCCACCGCGGTCGCCGAAGCGATGACGGTGATGCGGCGGACGTCGAAGGCGAAGTCCGACGTGCTCGTGCTGGACGCGGAATGCCTGCCGCAGACGGTCGCGGTGGTGCGTACGCGGGCCGCGGCGCTGGGCATCGAGGTGCAGGTGCGCGACCTGCTCACCGGGCTGCCGGAGGAGTTCTTCGGTGTCGTCGTGCAGTACCCGGGCGCGTCCGGGGTGCTGCGGGGGCGTGGCTTCTACCAGGCGGTGTCCGAGGCGGCGAAGGCCGCGGGCGCGTTGTACACGGTGGCTGCCGACCTGCTGGCGCTCACGCTGGTCGCGGCGCCCGGTGAGTTCGGCGCGGACGTCGCGGTGGGCTCGACGCAGCGCTTCGGTGTGCCGCTCGGGTACGGCGGACCGCACGCCGGGTACATCGCCGTACGGTCCGGTCTGGAGCGTTCGCTGCCCGGCCGGCTCGTCGGGGTGTCGGTGGACGCCGACGGCAACCCGGCGTACCGGCTCGCGCTGCAGACCCGTGAGCAGCACATCCGCCGCGAGAAGGCGACGTCGAACATCTGCACCGCGCAGGTGCTGCCCGCCGTGCTGGCCGCGATGTACGCGGTCTACCACGGTCCGGAGGGCCTCAAGTCCATCGCGGACCGCGTACACGGGCTGGCTGCGGGCTTCGCGGACGCGTTGCGCACGGGTGGGGTCGAGGTCGTGCACGAGGCGTTCTTCGACACTGTCGTGGCGCATGTGCCTGGCCGTGCCGCCGAGGTGCACGCTGCTGCCCGCGAGGCGGGAATCAACCTCGGCCATGTCGACGCCGACCACGTACGCGTCGCCTGTGACGAGGTGACTCGCCCCGAGACGCTGGCGAAGGTGCTTCGTGCGTTTGGTGTGGACAGTGCGGGTGAAGTCTCGAAGGCGCTGCCGAGCGGTCTCGTGCGCGAGAGCGGGTTCATGACGCACGAGGTGTTCAGCACGCACCGCTCGGAGACGTCGATGCTGCGTTACCTGCGCCGGCTCGCCGACCAGGACTTCGCGCTCGACCGCGGGATGATCCCGCTCGGTTCGTGCACGATGAAGCTCAACGCCACCACCGAGATGGAGCCGATCAGCTGGCGCGAGTTCGCCGGGATCCACCCGTTCGCGCCGGCCGGGGACGCCGAGGGGTACCACGAGCTGGTCCGGCAGCTGTCCGGCTGGCTCGCCGAGGTCACCGGCTACGACGAGGTGTCCCTGCAGCCGAACGCGGGCAGCCAGGGTGAGCTGGCCGGGCTGCTGGCCATCCGCGGCTACCACCGGGCCAACGGTCAGCCGGAGCGGGACGTCTGCCTGATCCCGTCGTCCGCGCACGGCACCAACGCCGCCTCCGCGGTGCTCGCCGGGATGCGGGTGGTCGTGGTCAAGTGCACCGCCGAGGGCAATGTGGACCTCGAGGACCTGCAGGCCAAAGTGGACAGCCACCGGGACACGCTGGCCGCGATCATGGTCACCTACCCGTCCACGCACGGGGTGTACGAGCACGGCATCGAACGGCTGGCGAAGATCGTGCACGACGGCGGCGGACAGGTCTACGTGGACGGCGCGAACCTGAACGCGCTGCTCGGACTGGCGAAACCGGGTGAGTTCGGCGGCGACGTCTCGCACCTCAACCTGCACAAGACGTTCTGCATCCCGCATGGCGGTGGCGGCCCGGGAGTCGGCCCGGTCGCGGTGCGCGCGCACCTCGCGCCGCACCTGCCGAACCACCCGCTGCTCGCGCAGGCCGGCCCGGAGACTGGCGTCGGCCCGATCAGCGGTGCGCCCTACGGTTCGGCCTCGATCCTGCCGATTTCCTGGGCGTACGTACGGATGATGGGCGCGTCCGGCCTGACCGCGGCGACCGAGGTCGCGGTGCTGGCGGCCAACTACGTCGCCGCCCGCCTCGCACCGCACTACCCGGTGCTCTACACCGGGCAGGACGGCCTGGTCGCGCACGAGTGCATCCTCGACCTGCGCGGGATCACCAAGGAGACCGGCGTGACCGTCGACGACGTCGCCAAGCGGCTCATCGACTACGGCTTCCACGCGCCGACGATGTCGTTCCCGGTCGCGGGCACGCTGATGGTCGAGCCGACCGAAAGCGAGAACCTGGCCGAGATCGACCGGTTCTGCGAGGCGATGATCGCCATCCGCCACGAGATCGACGAGGTCGCGGCCGGCCGGTGGACCGCGGCCACGAGCCCGCTGCGTGGCGCGCCGCACACCGCGGAGGCGCTGGTCGGCGAGTGGAGCGCGGACTACGACCGCGAGCTGGCCGTGTACCCGGCCGGAGTGTCGCGCCGGACGAAGTACTGGCCGCCGGTGCGCCGGATCGACGGCGCCCGCGGCGACCGCAACCTCGTCTGCTCCTGCCCGCCCCTCGACGCGTACAGCTCGTGAGTGGCCGGCACTTCGGCCGCCACTGACGACTACGAAAGGCAACGTGTGTCGAAAGAGACGTCACTGCACGGGGTTCACCAGGACCTCGGCGCCCTGTTCACCGATTTCGCCGGCTGGTCGATGCCGGTCCGCTACGCCAGCGAGCTGGCCGAGCACAAAGCCGTCCGCGAGGCCGTGGGCCTGTTCGACCTCTCGCACATGGCCGAGATCCACGTCCGCGGTGCGCAGGCCGCCGACGTGCTCGACCACGCGCTGGTCGGCAACCTCTCCGGGCTGAAGCCGGGCCGTGCGCGCTACACGATGATCTGCGACGCCGAGGGTGGCGTGCTCGATGATCTGGTCGTCTACCGACTGGCCGACGAGGAGTACCTGGTCGTGGCCAACGCCGGGAACGCCGACGTGGTCGCCGAGGCGCTCGCCGAGCGTGTGCGGGGCTTCGACGCCGTGGTGGACAACCGCTCCGAGGCGACCGCGCTGATCGCGGTGCAGGGGCCGAAGGCGGCCGACGTGCTGGCCGCGGTGACCGATGCGGATCTGGCCGCGTTGAAGTACTACGCGAGCGTGCCCGCGGTGGTGAAGGGGCACGAGGTGCTGCTGGCCCGCACCGGTTACACCGGCGAGGACGGCTTCGAGCTGTTCGTCGCCGCGGCGGAAGCGCCGGCGCTGTGGGGGATCCTGACCGAGGCCGGCGAGCCGCACGGACTGATCCCTTGTGGACTGGCCTGTCGTGACACGCTCCGGCTCGAGGCCGGAATGCCGTTGTACGGCAACGAGCTCAGCCGGGCGTTGAATCCGTTCGCGGCCGGCCTCGGTCGCGTGGTCAAGTTCGAGAAGCCCGGCGACTTCGTGGGCCGGGCCGCGCTGGAAGAGCTGGCGAAGGCCGAGGTGCCCCGGGTACGGGTCGGCCTGCGCGGCGCCGGGCGCCGGGCGCCGCGCCGCGGTTACCGGCTGCTGTCCGAAGAAGCCGAAGTCGGCGAGGTCACCAGCGGAGCGCTGTCGCCGACGCTCGGGTACCCGATCGCGATGGCGTACGTCGATCGGGCGTACGCCGAGCCCGGCACCCGGCTGTCGGTCGACATCCGGGGCAAGATCGAACCGGTCGAGGTCGTCGGCCTGCCCTTCTACTCCCGGGCCTGAAAGCCCGGCGGCCGGCGCTGCGGACAGGAGCGGCCGGCCGTACCGAAAGGATCCCCGCAATGAGCGTTCCGGAAAACCTCTCCTACACCAAGGAACACGAGTGGCTGTCGGTCGCCGACGGCGTGGCGACGGTGGGCATCACCGCGTTCGCCGCCGAATCGCTCGGCGACATCGTGTTCGTGCAGCTGCCCGCGGCCGGTGACCAGGTCACCGCGGGCGAGGTGTTCGGCGAGGTCGAGTCGACCAAGTCGGTCAGTGAGCTGTACTCGCCGGTCAGCGGCGAGGTGGTCGAGGCGAACGAGACCACGAGGGACAGTCCCGAGATCGTCAACTCCGATCCCTACACCGAAGGCTGGCTGGTGAAGGTCCGGCTGACCGGCGACGTGCCGGAGCTGCTCGACGCCACCGCCTACGCCGCGTTCACCCAGGAGGGCTGATGACCACCTTCGACGCTCCCTTGTCCGAAGTGGACCCGGAGGTCGCCGCCGCGGTCGCCGCGGAGCTGGACCGCCAGCAGTCCACGCTGGAGATGATCGCCTCGGAGAACTTCGCGCCGGCCGGCGTGCTCGAGGCGCAGGGCTCCGTGCTGACCAACAAGTACGCCGAGGGCTATCCGGGACGGCGCTACTACGGCGGCTGTGAGCACGTCGACGTGGTCGAGCAGCTCGCGATCGACCGGGCGAAGGCGCTGTTCGGCGCGGAGCACGCCAACGTGCAGCCGCATTCGGGGGCGCAGGCCAATGCGGCGGCGATGGTGGCCGTGCTCAAGCCGGGGGACACCATTCTCGGCCTCGATCTCGCGCACGGCGGGCACCTCACGCACGGAATGAAGATCAACTTCTCCGGCAAGCTCTACAACGTCGTCGCCTATCACGTCGACAAGGAGACCGGCATCGTCGATCTCGGCGAGATCGAACGGCTGGCCGTGGAGCACCGGCCGAAGCTGATCGTGGCCGGCTGGTCGGCCTATCCGCGGCAGCTCGACTTCGCCGAGTTCCGGCGGATCGCCGATCTGGTCGACGCGAAACTGATGGTGGACATGGCGCATTTCGCCGGCCTCGTGGCGACCGGGCTGCACCCGTCGCCGGTGCCCTACGCCGACATCGTCACCACGACCACGCACAAGACGCTCGGCGGTCCGCGGGGCGGTCTGATCCTGTGCCGCGAGGAGCTGGCGAAGAAGATCAACTCGGCGGTGTTCCCCGGCCAGCAGGGCGGGCCGCTGGAGCACGTCATCGCGGCCAAGGCGGTGGCGCTGAAGATCGCCGCGAGTGCCGGGTTCCGCGAACGCCAGGAGCGCACGCTGGCCGGTTCGCGCATCCTGGCCGACCGGCTTTCCCGCACCGACTGCGCGGAGGCGGGCGTGCGGGTGCTCACCGGCGGCACGGACGTGCACCTGGTGCTCGTCGACCTCGTCCAGTCCGCTTTGGACGGTCAGCAGGCGGAGGACCGGCTGCACTCGGTCGGCATCACGGTCAACCGCAACGCGGTGCCGTTCGATCCGCGGCCGCCGATGGTCACCTCGGGTCTGCGCATCGGTACGCCGGCGCTGGCCACGCGCGGTTTCGGCGACGATGACTTCACTGAGGTCGCGGACGTGATCGCCCAGGCGCTGAAACCGGACTTCGACGATTCGGTGCGGCAGGCGCTGCGGCACCGGGTCGAGCTGCTGGCCAAGAAGCACCCGCTGTACGCGGAGCTGGCCCGATGAGCGCCCAGCCGGAGGGGCGGAAGTTGTTGCGGCTTGAGGTGCGTAACAGTGAGACGCCGATTGAGAAGAAGCCGTCGTGGATTCGGACTCGGGTGCGGATGGGTCCGGAGTTCACGGAGTTGAAGGGCTTGGTGCGTCGGGAGGGTCTTCACACGGTGTGTGAGGAGGCGGGGTGTCCCAATATTTATGAGTGTTGGGAGGACCGTGAGGCCACGTTCCTGATTGGTGGGGATCAGTGCACGCGGCGGTGTGATTTCTGTCAGATTGATACGGGTAGGCCGGCGGCGTTGGATCGGGCGGAGCCGCGGAAGGTGGCGGAGTCGGTGCAGGCGATGGGCCTGCGGTATTCGACGGTGACGGGTGTGGCGCGGGATGATCTGGATGATGGTGGGGCGTGGTTGTATGCGGAGACGGTGCGTGAGATTCATGCGTTGAATCCGGGTACGGGTGTGGAGTTGCTGATTCCGGATTTCAATGCTGATCCCGGTCAGTTGGGTGAGGTGTTCGGGTCGCGTCCGGAGGTGTTGGCGCACAATGTGGAGACGGTGCCGCGGATTTTCAAGCGGATCCGTCCGGGGTTTCGGTATGCCCGGTCGTTGGAGGTGTTGACGCGGGCGCGTGCGGCGGGGTTGGTGACGAAGTCGAATCTGATCCTGGGGATGGGTGAGACGCCGGATGAGGTGCGGGTCGCGTTGCGGGAGTTGTTCGATGCGGGGTGTGAGATCATCACGATCACGCAGTATCTGCGTCCGTCGCCGCGGCATCATCCGGTGGATCGGTGGGTGAAGCCGGAGGAGTTCGTCGAGCATTCGCGGTTTGCCGAGTCTCTGGGTTTCCCGGGGGTGATGGCGGGTCCGTTGGTGCGGTCGTCGTATCGGGCGGGCCGGTTGTATGCCCAGACCAAGGCCCACCGCGGGGAGGACCTGCCGGAGAACCTGGCCCACCTCGCCCAGCAGGGACCAGCCGCACAGGAAGCCAGCTCACTGCTGGCCAGACACTAGAGAAGGGGCGGATCAATGGCGATCAGCGTCTTCGACTTGTTCTCCATCGGCATCGGCCCGTCGAGTTCGCACACCGTCGGGCCGATGCGGGCCGCGGCGACCTTTGTGGACGGTCTCGCCGGCGACGGAGCGCTGGACAGGGTGACGCGGGTGCAGGCCGAGCTGTTCGGCTCGCTCGGCGCGACCGGTTTCGGGCACGGCAGTGACAAAGCGGTGCTGCTGGGGCTGTCCGGCGAGCGTCCGGAGGAGATCGACACGGACACCGTGCCGGAGAAGGTCGCCGCGATCCGGGAGTCCGGGCGGTTGCTCGTGGGCGGCAGGCACGAGGTCGCCTTCACCGAGGATCCCGACCTCACCATGCACCGGCGGAAATCCCTGCCCGCGCATCCCAACGGAATGGTCTTCCGCGCCTTCGCCGAGGACGGCGTGCTCCTGCGTGAGCGCACCTACTATTCGGTCGGCGGCGGTTTCGTGCGCGACGAATCGTATGAGACCGACACCGTGTTCGTGGAAGACTCGACGCCGGTGCCGTATCCGTTCCGCACCGGCTCGGACCTGTTGCGGCACTGCGCGGAAACCGGCCTGCCGGTCAGCGAGATCATGCTGCGCAACGAACTGTCGTGGCGCAGCAGGGAGGAGATCCGGGACGGCCTGCTGGAGATCTGGCAGGTGATGGCCGAATGCGTGCGCAACGGCTGCACCCACGAGGGCGTGCTGCCCGGCGGCCTCCGGGTGCCGCGGCGGGCGAAGGCCTTGCAGGACAAGCTCCTCGCCGAGGACGGCGCGGGCGATGCGTTGTACGCCATGGACTGGGTGAGCCTGTACGCGCTGGCGGTGAACGAGGAGAACGCCGCGGGTGGGCGCGTGGTCACCGCCCCGACCAACGGCGCGGCCGGGATCATCCCCGCGGTCCTGCACTACTACCAGCGGTTCATCACCGGCTCGTCCGACGACGGCATCGTCACGTTCCTGCTCACCGCGGGCGCGATCGGCTCGATCCTGAAGCAGACCGGTTCGATCTCCGGCGCCGAGGTCGGCTGCCAGGGCGAGGTGGGCTCGGCCTCGGCGATGGCCGCGGCGGGCCTGACCGAGATACTGGGCGGCTCGCCCGCGCAGGTGGAGAACGCGGCCGAGATCGGCGTGGAACACCACCTGGGCCTGACCTGCGATCCGGTTGGCGGGCTGGTGCAGATCCCGTGCATCGAACGCAACGCGGTCGGCGCTTCGAAGGCCATCCACGCCGCCCGCATGGCGATGCGTGGCGACGGCAGCCACGTCGTGACCCTGGACAAGGCGATCAAGACCATGCGCGAAACCGGCGCGGACATGTCGGTCAAGTACAAGGAAACCGCCCGCGGCGGGCTGGCGGTGAACGTCATCGAGTGCTGAGGCCTTCGTACGGCGGCACTGCCTCGGCCTCAGGTGGAGCTGCCGATCGCGGCCAGGTAGTCCGATACGGCGGCAGCGTCGCCGGCGTCGGAGATCAGCGCGAGGTACCCGTCGGGCCGGATCAGTACGAGGGTCTGGCCGGAGGCCTGATAAGCCGCGGCGAGCAGGCCTTCGGTGTCGGCGACGTCGCTGGGTTCGGCCGGTTCTTCGACGACGTGGAAGATCCGGAGGCCGGGTGCCTGCGGCAGGTCCGCAGTGGTCCCGAAATCCAGCAGGGTGAAGTGTTCGCCTCGCATCAGGTCGAACAGGCGGCGTTTGCCGTCCACTGTGCACAGACCGGTCGCGTCGGGAGCGCGGTCGCCGGCGCGAAGCCGGGCGATTTCGTCACGATCGTCACGGGCCAGCGGCGAGCCGCGGTAGCCGACGGTGAGCTGCCTGGTGTCGGCGTCGCCGCCGGCAGGCAGGCTCTTGTTTTCGAGTGTCTGCTCGAGACGGGAGTTCGACAGTGTGAGCACACCGGCGGCGACCGGCTGCCGTTCGGTTTCGTAGCTGTCCAGCAGGGCCGGTGGGGCCCCGTTCGCGACGGCGGCGATTTTCCAGCCGAGGTTGTACGCGTCCTGGATGCCGGTGTTCATCCCCTGGCCGCCGGCCGGTGAGTGGATGTGCGCCGCATCGCCGGCGAGGAACACGCGACCCGCGCGGAAGCGGTCGGCGAGGCGGATGTTGGCGCGCCACAACGACGACCACTCCGGCTCGTGGAGGCGGATGTCGGTGCGTCCGCTGCGCCGGTCGAAGATCCGCTGCAGGTTCGCGAGGCTGAGTTCGCCGTCCTGTCCCGGCGCGATGGTCGCCTGATACTGGAACACACCGGTCGAGGGCAGCGGGCAGAGACTGGCGAAGCCTTCCTCGTGCCACCACGTGTGCCAGGCTTCGCGGCCGAGACCGTCGACCTCGACATCGGCCACGATCATCCGCATCTCGTCGCGGGTTTCGCCAGGGAACGCGATTCCCGCCCGCTTGCGGACGGCACTGTGCCCGCCGTCGCAGCCGACGAGCCAGCGCGCAGTGACCGTTTCCGCCACGCCGTCCCGGACCACCGTTGCGGACACGGCCTCGCTCGACTGCTCGAAGCTGCCAAGTGCAGTGCCGAACTCCACCGTGCCGCCGAGCTCCGCCAGCCGCAGCCGGAGCGCCTCCTCGACTCGCCATTCGGGGGTGATCAGGCTTGCCGGATAAGGGACGTCGGAGCGGGCTTCTGCGGTGCCGGCGCCGCCGGAGACGATCCGGCCGTCCGGCGCTGTGGAGCACATCGGCATCGCCATCCGGCCGTGAGCGAGCACGCGATCGACGATGCCGAGGTCATCGAACACTTCGAGGGTGCGCGGCTGGATGCCCTTGCCGCGCGAGCCGGCCTGCGGGCCGGGGGCCGACTCGAGGAGCCGGAACGGAACATCGCGGCGTGCGAGTTCGCAGGCCAGCATCAGTCCCGACGGTCCGGCTCCGGCGATCAGCACCTGCGACGGCGGCTTCGGTCCCAGCATGGCATCCCCTAAGAAAGTGATTTCTTTCTAGCGAGCATAGGTCCGCTTGGCAAGAAAGGCAAAGCTTTCTATGGTGAGCTCGTGGTCGCCGAAGAACCCGTGCGCCGTCGCCGGCACGGCAAGGAACTCGAGTCCGCGATCCTCGCCGCCGGATGGGAGGAGCTGGTCGAGACGGGGTACGCGCGCCTGACCATGGGGTCGGTCGCCGTCCGTGCCCGGACCAGCGAGGCCGTGCTCTACCGGCGCTGGGCCAACAAAGACGCGTTGGTGCTCGCCGCGGTCGAGCACCACCGTGCCGCCAATCCGATCGCCGACGCGGACACCGGCGCGCTGCGCGGCGATCTGCTCGCCTCCCTGACCGCCGTGGGTGAAGCCCTTGCCGGGTTCTTCGCGATCGCCGCGGCCGCCGCGTTCTCCGGCTTGCTGTACGACACCGGTCTGACCCCCACGCAGGTGCGGGACCGGATGCTCACCACCGAAGGGGTCCGCGCGCTCTACCACCGTGCCCACGACCGTGGCGAAATCGACCTGGCGAAGTTGCCCTCCGCGCTGCTCGATCTGCCGTTCGACCTGCTGCGCCACGATCTGCTCATGAACCTCGAACCGCCGGCACCCGCCCGTGTCCGGTCGATCGTCGACGAGCTCTTCCTTCCGCTGGTGCGCAGCTACCAGGCGGACCGCTGACCAGGGTGGCCGGCTCGCGCGCCCGGGCGGTGGCAGTACCCGGGAAGCCTAGACTCGAGCCCGTGGAAAGCTCGGTGGTGAGTGCGAACGAGGCGCTGTTCCGGCCCGTGCGCGCCGGGAACGCCTTCGAGGAGACGGTCGAGCGGTTGCTGCAGGCTGTCCGGCTCGGAGTGGTCGGTGCGGGGGAGCGGCTGCCGTCCGAGCGGGAGCTGGCCGAGCGGCTCGGGGTGAGCCGGGTGACGTTGCGGGAGGCGATCCGGGCGCTGGCCGACGCGGGGTACGTGGTGTCGCGGCGGGGGCGCTACGGCGGGACCTTCGTCAGCGACGTGCTGCCCGATCCGGCCGAGCGGGTCACCGGCGAGATCGACGGCACCGAGCTGGAGGACGCGCTGTGCCTGCGGTACGTGCTGGAGAACGGGGCTGCCGAGGCGGCTGCCGCCCGCACGCTGAGCCCCGCCGACCGGCAGCACCTCACCGGGACGCTGGCCGAGGCCGAGGCGGCCGGGCTCGCCGACTACCGGCGCCGCGACTCGCGGCTGCACCTGGCGATCGCCGAGGTCACCGCGTCCGGCTCGCTCACCACGGCCGTGGCCGACGCACGGACCCGGGTCAACCAGCTGCTCGACCGGATCCCGCTGCTCGAGCCCAACCTGGGGCATTCGAACGTGCAGCACCAGGCGATCGTCGACGCGATACTGGCCGGCGATCCGGCGGCCGCGCGGCAGGCGATGGCCGAGCACGTCGAGGGCACCGCTTCACTGCTGCGTGCCTTCCTCGCGTGAATTGATCACCGGATCCGCTGAACCTTTTCCTCCGGTCGCTCGTCATGGCCGGGGTGGAGAGCTCGACTGACGAGGAATCGGCCGTTGAAGACCGCCGAATCGAACGCCGCCGGCGGTGGCGGCGGGTCCGGCGGGTCGCCTACTGCGTGGGCGGCGCCGCCGTCGGCCTGCCGCTGATCGCGTTCTGGATCGCCTACTTGCTGCTCGACGTCCGTAGTCCGCAGGCGGTGCTGGACTCGCTGAGCAAGACCGTGCCCCTGCGCTACGCCGACGGCGGCGAGCTGCTGCGTGTCGTGCCCGAGGACGGTGACCGGCGGTTCGTACCGTATGACAAGGTGCCGGAGAAGCTGCGTGCCGCGATCGTGGCCACCGAGGACCCGACGTTCTGGGACAACGCCGGCTTCGACCCCACCGGGATCGGCCGGGCGCTGCTCACCGGCGTCGGCGGCGGGTCGGGGATCACCCAGCAGTACATCAAGAAGTCCACCGGCGACGAGGATGCGACGCTGGGCCGCAAGCTGCAGGAGCTGGTGCTCGCCACGAAGATCACCCAGCAGCAGAGCAAGGAACGGATCTTCGAGAGCTACGTCAACATCATCTCCTTCGGCCGCGGCACGTTCGGGCCCGCGGCGGGAATGAACGCCTTCTTCGGCCGCCCGCTCGACGACACCATGACCTGGAGCGAAGCCGCCTTCCTGGCCGGGATGATCCAGTCGCCTTCGGTGCACGACCCGGCCGTCTCCGGCGACGCGCACTCCGCCAAACGCTGGGCCTACGTGCGGGACAAGCTGGTCGAACGCGGGTACGTGCACGGCGCCGAGGCGGCCGCGATGACCTATCCCGGCGCGGACATCCGCCCGCCCGGTCAGACGCGTGAGCGGCTGGGCTACGACGAGTACCACGTGAAGCAGCAGGTGCTGGCCGAACTGGAGCGGGACGGCTTCCCGCTTTCCCGCCTGCAGCAAGGAAACCTGATCGTGCAGACGACGCTGGACCGGGGCGCGCAGGCCGCCGCGCGCTCGACGCTGCACGACCGGCTGCGCGGCGAACCGAAGGAATTCCGCGGTGGGCTGGTGTCCGTGGACCCGGTGAACGGCGCTGTGCGGGCATACGACGGCGGCGACAACGGTGTGCGCGACTACGCGGGCACTGCGCATCCGCTCGGTTCGGCCTTCTACCCGTTCACACTGGCAGGCGCGCTGCGCACGGGTACTTCGCCGGACGAGCGGGTACCGTCGCCGGAGAAGATCAACTTCCTCGGCGAGGATTTCGCTTACCCGCCAGGGTGCCCGCAGTCGTGCACCCTGCGCACCGCGATGTCTTCGGGCGCGGACACCCCGTACATCGCGCTGGCCAAGCGGCTCGGTCCGGACGCGGTGAGCGCCGCGGCCCGGGACGCCGGGATCCCGGCAACCATGGACGGCACGCCGACCCTGCGGGAGAAGGACGGCTATCTGATCGGCTCCGGCATCGCCGTGGGCCGTTACCCGTTGCGGCCGCTGGACGTGGCCGGTGCGTACGCGACGTTCGCGGCCGGCGGTATGCGGACGACGCCGCATCTGGTGGACAAAATCCTCGACCAGGACGGCGATGTGGTGTGGCAGCACGAGGACAGCCGCACGCCGGCGTTCTCGCCGGACGAGGGCACCAGCCGTCGGATCGCCGATCAGGTGACTGCGACCTTGCCGGCCACCCTGCCCGGTGGCCGCGCCGCGGCGTTGCGTACGGGCGAATTCCAGCACGGCAGTTCCGAGGACACGCAGGACGCCTGGGCGGTCGGCTACACCCGCCGACTCGCGACCGCGGTGTGGATCGGCTCGGACGACGAGCGGCGGCTGTTCGAGGCCGATGGCAGAAGACTGGCCGGCAGCGACGTGCCCGCCGACATCTGGCGGGCGTTCATGAGCCGGTGACCGGGTCCGGCGGGCCGGCGGGCCGGGCTTGGCGAACTGGGCTTGGCAGGACGCTGGGCGGGCGCGGGTTCAGCGGACCAGGTCGGCGGACCCGGTTCAGCTGGACCGGGCTCAGCGGACGCGGGCGAGCAGGAAGCCGTCGTACCCCTTGTCGCCGACGGTCTGGATGGCCGTCGCGTCGAAGCGGGCGTCGCCTCGTAGGAGGTCGAACATCCGTCGCACGCCGCGTACCGACGGATCGGGGTCGGCGGCATCGGCCACCGCGCCGTTGCGGACCACGTTGTCCAGCACGATCGTGGTGCCCGGCCGGGACAGCCGGAACACTGCTTCGACGTACCCCGCGAGATTGGTCTTGTCCGCGTCGACGAACACGAAGTCGAACGGTCCGGTGAGCTTCGGCAGCGTGTCGAGCGCGGCACCGACGTGGATCTCCGCCACGTCCGGCCCGAAGCCGGCGCGGTCGAGGTTCGCGCGCGCGACCTCGGCGTGCTTCGGCTCGTATTCGCAGGTGACCAGCCGGCCGCCGGAGGGCAGGGCGCGCGCCAGCCAGATCGTGCTGTATCCGCCCAGCGTGCCGATCTCCAGGATCGACCGCGCGCCCGCGGTGACCGCCAGCAGGTTCAGCAGCTTGCCCTGACTCGGCGACACGGCGATCGGGGGCAGGCCGGCCGCGGCCGAATCGGCGAGTGCCGCGTCCAGCACCGGATCGGCGGCCAGCAACGCTTCGTCCACATAGTGCTCGACCTGGGTCCACCGTTCGAGGGTCATGGCACGAACCTAGCGGTTCACGCCGCCCGGCGGCGCGGGATGACCAGCGGTGTCCCGGTTTCCGGGCACTCCATCACGCGGCACGGCAGTTCGAAGATCCGTTCCACGTTCTCCTCGGTGACCACCTCGGCGGGAGTTCCGGTGGCGAGGACCTCCCCGTCGCGCATGGCGATCATGTGCGTGGCGTAGCGGGCCGCATGGTTGAGGTCGTGCAGGACCGCCACAAGCGTGCGGCCCTGGTCCACGTGCAGGTTCGCGCACAGGTCCAGCACGTCCATCTGGTGCGCGATGTCCAGGTAGGTGGTCGGCTCGTCGAGCAGCAGCAGGTCGGTCTGCTGGGCCAGTGCCATCGCCATCCACACGCGCTGGCGCTGTCCGCCGGACAGCTCGTCGACGAGGCGTTCGGCGAGGTCCTCGACCCCGGTCGCGCGCATGGACTCGGCGACCACCGAGGCGTCGTCGCGAGACCACTGGCGCAGCAGCTTCTGGTGCGGGTACCGGCCGCGGGCCACGAGGTCGGCCACGGTGATGCCGTCCGGGGCGACCGAGCTCTGCGGGAGCAGGCCGAGCCTGCGGGCGACCTCCTTCGCGCCGTAGCTGGAGATCACCTCGCCGTCGAGGTACACCGAGCCCTTGCGCGGCTTGAGCATCCGCGACAACGCGCGCAGCAGCGTGGTCTTGCCGCAGGCGTTGGGGCCGACGATGACCGTGAACGACTTGTCCGGGATCACCACGCCGAGCGATTCGGCGACGGTGCGCCCGTCGTAGGCCAGGGTCAGTTCTTCGGCGTGCAGCCGCGGCTCGGTGCGGGCCGGCGCTTCCTCGATCGTCTGTGCCACAGAGGTAAGGCTAACCTAGTGACCTGCGTCCGCGGGAGTTCCGTCCGTCGCATTCGCAGTCCGTGACCGGACGGTGTCCCCGTGCGTCGGCTATCCGCGGCGCCGCCACAGGAGCCGGGTCAGCGTGGCCGCGACCGCGGCCGGTGCGGGCTGGCGTGGCCGGTTCCGTGCTTCCGGCGCGGACTCCGGCATCACCCGGTAAGCCAGGTGCGCGACGAACCGGGTCAGGTCGGGGACGGCGAGGGCGGCCAGTTCGGCGGCGCGGCCCTCGGGCAGGGTGAGGATCTGCGGCCGCTGTTCGATGGCCTTGACGACCAGCGCGGCGGCTCGTTCCGGGGAGCTCGCGGGCAGGCCGCGGTACGAGCCGGTGGGCGCGATCATCGCGGTGCGCACCAGCGGCATCCGCACCGAGCTGAAGGTGACGCCGTCCGACAGGGTTTCCCTTCCCGCGGTCAGGCCGAACTCCTCCAGCGCCGCTTTCGAAGCGAGGTAGGCAGAGAACCGGGGCGTGTCGGTCTGCAGGCCCATCGTCGTCACGTTCACGACGTGGCCGGAGCGGCGTTCGGTCATCGACGGCAGCAGGCCGAGGATCAGCCGGACCGGGCCGAAGTAGTTGATGGCCATGGTGCGCTCGTAGTCGTGGAAACGTTCGGTGGCCAGCTGCACGGAACGGCGGATCGACCGACCTGCGTTGTTCACGAGTACGTCGACCGCACCGTGGTCGGCGAGGACGGCTTTCACGAGCGCGTCGACGGAATCGCCGTCGGTCAGATCGCACGGGTACGCCGCGGCTTCACCGCCGCCCGCGGTGATCTCCGCGCGCAGCTCTTCGAGCTCTTCAGCGCGCCGCGCGACCAAGACCACCTTCGCGCCGCGACGCGCCACTTTGAGCGCTGTCGCCCGTCCGATGCCGGACGACGCACCCGTCACGAGGACGACGCGCCCAGCCAGTCCCGAACGGCGCGCGCGGTCCGGGTCGAGATGTTCGCGCCAGTACCGATACAGCGGCTCCGCGTAGTCGCGAAGCTCGGGCAACTCGACACCGCTGCCGTACAGCTCCGAAGTCGTTCGCGCGGTGTCGAACTCCACCGCCATGCTGAGGTGCGGCAACACTTCGAGTGGAACTCCCAGCTCGTTCAGCACAGCCGCGCGCGTCGCACGCCCTGCAGGCAGGCGGTCGACGCCGGCTGCGAGGCGAGACGCTGTCGCGCGAAGCAGCTTCGTCGGCACTGTCGTCCGTACGCGCGGTCCGCCGGCGACGCGCGCGAAGGCGTTGTACACCTCGTGCAGCTTCTGCGGGCGCGGCGACGCGAGGTGGTACGTACTGCCGGAAGGCGCTTCGCGGTGCATCAGGTAGTCCATCGCGGTGACGACGTAGTCGACCGGGACGAGGTTGGTGGCGCCGAGGTCCGGGGCGGCCAGCGGCAGCCGTCCCGGCAGCGCGGCGAGCCGGGAAATGGCCGGCAGGAAGTAGTAGGGACCGTCGATCTTGTCCATCTCGCCGCTGCGCGAATCGCCGACCACGGCCGAGGGGCGATACACCCGGTACGGCACCTCCCGCTGGTCCCGTACCCGCTTCTCGGCCTCGAACTTCGTGGCATGGTAAGGGGATTCGAAGCTCTGCCCGAGGTCGAAGTCGGATTCGGTGAACCGGCCGGCGTGGGTGCCCGCCACGGCGATCGACGAGACGTGGTGCAGCAGCCGCGCCCCGGCGGCCGCGGCGAAGGCCAGCACGTTGCCGGTGCCCTCGACGTTCGCGGCGCGGTTGGTTTCCTCGTCCGCGGTGAGGTCGTAGACGGCGCCGAGGTGCACCACGTGGTCCAGCCCGGCGAAGGTGGCCGGGTCGAGGCCGAGCAGCGGTTCGGTGAGATCACCGACGGCGGGGACCAGGCGGTCGCGCTCCGGCCACTCGCGGGCGAGCGCGTCCAGCCGCTCGCGCGAGGTGTTGCGGACGAGGACGTGCACGGCGGTGGTGTCCCGCCGCGCCAGCAGCCGGGCGACCAGGCGCTTCCCGAGGAAGCCCGTCGCGCCCGTCACGAAATAGGTGGTCATGGCCGGCACCTTCTGCTCGGGGTCTGCACCGATCGGCACCGACTCTACCTACTCGCAAGTAGGAACGGTAGTTGTCACTCGGTTCCGGTGCGTCGCGCCGGCGCGGCCGTCGCCACCACGGCATCCCGCAGCGCCGCCCGCAGCCGTCCGACCTCCAGCGGGCCGAGCACGGCCGCCTCGCCGGGCGGCGCGACGATCACGATCTTGTCGTCACTGCTCACGAACACCGTCAGGTCCCTGCGCCTGCCCGCCAGATCCCGGCAGCCCACCGACCATTCGTCCCGCCCTGTCACGCTTCGCCCTCCGATCCACACTTCTTCCGCGTGCTCTTCGTGCCGCGGTGGGACCGGGGCCGCGGCGGGCTCTTACGCCGGTTCACCCGAATTGCCTACGCACACCGATTTCGCGCTCCGGACGGGGGTGTGGCGGATCGGCGACGGGAGTACCGTCCGGCGGCAGGACGCGGGGACTCGGGAGGACGGGACATGGCGGAACCTCGGAAGATCGTCGTCGTCGGGGCCGGGCTGGCGGGTGCGTCGGCCGCGGCGGCGGTGCGGGAGCGTGGATTCGGTGGGGACATTCTGCTGCTCGGCACCGATCCGCACCGGCCGTACGAGCTGCCGCCGCTGTCGAAGGGCGTGTTGCTCGGTGCTGCCGACGAGCCCGACTGGGTGCACGGCGAGGACTTCTACGCCGAGAACGACATCCGCCTCTCCTCCGGGGTCACTGCGACCCGGCTCGAACTCGGCGCGCGGCTCGTCCTCGACGACGCGGGCGGCGAGCACCGCTACGACCGGCTCGTGCTGGCCACCGGCTCCCGGCCGCGGCAGCTGGACGTGCCCGGCGGCGACCTGCCCGGCCTGTACACGCTGCGGACCCTGGACGACGCGCTGAAGCTGCGTTCCGCCTTCACCGAAGCCCAGCGCGTGGTGATCGTCGGAGCCGGCTGGATCGGCACCGAGGCGGCCGCGGCCGCCCGGACCCACGGCGCCGAGGTGACCGTCGTGGCGCCGGAGCAGCTTCCGCTAGCGAACGTGCTCGGCGACGGAATCGCCGGAGTTTTCCGGGACCTGCACACCGAACACGGCGTGCAGTGGCGGCTCGGCGAGGGCGTCGCCGCGATCACCGGGGACACCGTGCCCACCGGCGTCCGGCTCACCGGCGGCGACGAGCTGCCGGCCGACGTGGTGCTGATCGCGGTCGGCGTGGCACCGCGGGTCGATCTCGCGCACGCGGCGGGCCTCGAGATCGCCGACGACGGCGGGGTCTGCGTCGACGCGGGCCTGCGCACGGCGGCTCCGGACGTGTACGCCGTCGGCGACATCGCCTCGCACTTCCACCCCCGCTACGGCCGCCGGGTGCGCGTCGAGCACTGGGCGGCCGCGCGCGGGCACGGCACGCACGTGGCGGGCAACCTCTTCGGCGAGCACGAGCCGTACCTGGAGAGCCCGTACTTCTTCACCGACCAGTACGACCCGGACCGGGGCGGCCCGGCGATCGGCTGCGAGTACCGCGGGCTGGCCGATCCGGGCAGCGACCGGCTCGTGGTCCGCGGAGACCTGTCGGCCTACGACTTCACCGCGTTCTGGCTGGGCCCGGACGGAGCCGTGCACGCCGCGATGAACGTCAACCAGTGGGACGACGGCGATGCCTTGCAGCGTCTGGTGGACGAGCGGATCACGGTCACGGCCGAGCAGCTCCGGGACGGGAACCTCGCCGACCTGGCCGGGTGAGCGCCGAGGCGAGCAGCGCGAGCACACCGAATCCGGCCATCGTCGCCGCCATCGGCACCGCGGTGCCCGGTCCGCCGAGGCCGACCAGCGGGGTCGCGATCGCGCCGATCGCGAACTGCAGCACCCCCAGCAGTGCCGCGGCGGAACCGGCCGACCGGGCGTGCGCGTCGAGTGCGAGAGAGCTCGCGTTCGGCATCACCAGTCCGACGCTGGACACCATGAACAGCAACGGAATCAGCACGCCCGGCAGCGGAAGGGCGAGCAACGTGGCGGTCAGGGTGAGCGTGCCGGCGACCGCGGCGATGGTCAGGCCCGTGAGCAGCAGGTTCCGCTCGGCGAAGCGGCCGACGAGGCGTCCGTTGAGCTGCCCGGCGAGCACGATGCCGACGCCGTTGAGGCCGAAAACCAGGCTGTAGAGCTGCGGGCTGAGGCCGTACACGCCTTGCAGGGCGAAGGAAGAACCCGAGATGTATGCGAACAGGCTGGCGAACAGCAGACTGGCGGCGAGCGCGTAACCGAGGAAGGTGCGGTCGGCCAGCAAGTGGCCGTAGGTGCGCAGAACGCCGCCGAGCCGCGCAGGACGGCGACGTTCGGCGGGCAGCGGCTCCGGCAGCGCGACGGCGGCCGAAACGAGCAGCAGCAAGCCGAACGCGGTGAGGACCACGAAAACCCCGCGCCAGGACGTGAAAGTGAGCAGCTGCCCGCCGATCACCGGGGCGAGGATCGGGGCCAGCCCGTTGACCAGCATCAGCATGGAGAAGAACTTGGTCATCGCGGTGCCGGAGTACAGGTCCCGCACGGTGGCGCGGGAAATCACCAGCCCGGCGGCCGCGCCCAGTGCCTCGAGCACCCGGGCCGCGATGAGCAGCTCGATCCCGGGGCTCAGCGCGGCGAGCACGGAACCGGCCGCGTAGAGCACCAGCCCGGCCAGCAGCGGCCGCCTCCGCCCGAGCGCGTCCGACAGCGGTCCGGCCACGATCTGCCCGATGGCCAGTCCCACCACGAACGCGGTCAGCGTGAGCTGGACGGTGGTGTCGGGGGCGCGCAGATCGGCAGCCATCCGCGGGAGCGCGGGCAGGTACATGTCGATGGACAGCGGCCCGAACGCGGACAGCCCCCCGAGGATCAGCAGCAGACTCCATCGCCGAGCCGGCCGAGCAGACGAGCGCGGCCCGGCGGAGGCGTTCGTCTCCGGGACGTCTGTCGCGCCGGTCGTGCGGGGACCGGTCGCGGTGTCGGTGGTTGCGCTGCTCGTGTGGGGACTGGTCGTGGTGTCGGTGGTTGCGCCGGTCGTGTGGGCCGGGCTGATCGCCGTGCCGGCAGTCGTGCGGGCCGGGCCGGTCGCGGTGTCGATGGTTGTCGCGTCGGTTGGGACGCCCTTGCGTCCGGGTTTCTCCTCCGCCGCACGCCTGGCCTCACCGGTGGTGTGCCGGGTGGTCTCGGGTCCGCTCGTCATCCGCCCTCCGCTGCCGGGAAGTCCTGCCCCTTCCGGCAACCGCGACCCGCCGGGAGGTATTCCGGACCACGCTCGCGGCCGGGCGGGTTCCGACGTGCGCGCGGGCTGCCGGAGGAGCACGATCAACCAAGGAGTGGTTCGAACCATTCCCGACCACTCCCGACCCTGGTGATCCGATCACTTTCCCGAGCCGATGGCCCGCTTCCTCTAGATTCGAGGGGCACTGATCCGCTATACATCGGATGTATCGCGGTACTGCAGTGAGTGACTCGAGCGAGAGGGGACACGTCCGTGCGGTTTGTGCGTCTCGGGGCGGCGGGAGCCGAGCGTCCGTTCATCCGTGCCGGTGACGGAACACTTCACGAGCTCTCCGGGATCACCCCGGACGTCGATGGCGCCTTCCTCGCCGGTGACGGCCCCGCGCGGGCCGCGGCCGCGCTCGCGGCGGGGGAGCTGCCGGTGGCCGACGGGACCGGGTGGCGGACCGGGCCGCCGATCGCGGCGCCGGGCAAGATCGTCTGCATCGGCATGAACTACCGGCGGCACGCCGAGGAGACGGGCGCGGCCGTGCCTGCCGAACCGGTGCTGTTCATGAAGGCGCCGGACGTCGTGTCCGGGCCGGACGACGACGTGCTGATCCCGCGCCGTTCCACCAGCACCGACTGGGAGGTGGAACTCGGCGTGGTGATCGGCAGGACCGCGCGCTACCTGGACGACCCCGGCCAGGCCCTCGCGCACGTCGCGGGATACGTGCTGTCCAACGACGTCTCCGAGCGCGAGTTCCAGATCCACCGCGGCGGCCAGTGGGACAAGGGCAAGAACTGCGAGACGTTCAACCCGCTCGGCCCGGTGCTGGTGACCGCCGACGAGATCCCCGACCCGCAGGACCTCGGTCTGCGCACCTGGGTCAACGGCCGGAAGGTCCAGGACTCGACCACCAGGGACATGGTCTTCACCGTCGCGCAGATCGTGCACTACCTCAGCCAGTTCATGGTCCTGCGCCCCGGCGACCTGATCAACACCGGTACGCCCGAGGGGGTCGCGCTGGGACACCCCGAGCCGAAGCCCTACCTGCGCGAAGGGGACGTCGTCGAGCTGGAGATCGACGGTCTCGGCCGGCAGCGCCAGCGCATGAGGCAGGCCTGAGATGGCGCGCATCGTGAGCCTGGAAGTGCTCGACGTCCGCTTCCCGACGTCGGAGGAGCTGGACGGGTCGGACGCGATGAATCCGGATCCCGACTATTCCGCCGCGTACGTCGAGCTGCGTACCGACAGCGGTCCCGACGGCCACGGGTTCGCCTTCACCATCGGCCGCGGCAACGACGTGCAGGCCGCCGCCATCCGCGCGCTCGCCCCGCACGTCGTCGGCCGTGAGGTGCCCGAGGACGCCCGGGCACTCGGCGACTTGTCCCGCGACCTGATCGGCGACTCGCAATTGCGGTGGCTGGGACCGGAAAAGGGCGTCTCGCACATGGCCATCGGCGCGGTGGTCAACGCCGCGTGGGACCTGGCCGCGCGCCGAGCCGGGTTGCCGCTGTGGAAGTTCGCCGCGGGGATGACTCCCGAAGAGCTGGTCTCGCTGGTCGACTTCCGCTATCTGTCCGACGCGCTCACCGAGCAGGAAGCGCTGGACATCCTGCGCGAGGCCGAGCCCGGCCGAGCGGAACGGATCGCGAAGCTCGAAGCCGAGGGCTACCCCGCGTACAGCACGTCGCCCGGCTGGCTCGGCTACTCCGACGCGAAGCTGGTGCGGCTGGCCGAACAGGCCGTGGCCGACGGTTTCGAGATGATCAAGCTGAAAGTCGGCGGCAGGCTTTCCGACGACGTGCGGCGGATGAAGCTGGCCCGTGAAACGGTGGGCCCGGACATTCGCATCGCCGTCGACGCGAACCAGCGCTGGGACGTGGCCACCGCGGTGTCGTGGATGACCGAGCTGGCGCCGTTCGACCCGTACTGGATCGAAGAGCCGACCTCTCCCGACGATGTGCTCGCACACGCGGCCATCGCGAAGGCACTCGCACCGATCCGCGTGGCGACCGGGGAACACGTGCAGAACAGGGTGGTGTTCAAGCAGCTGCTGCAGGCCGGTGGGCTGTCCGTGCTGCAGCTCGACGCCGCGCGCGTCGGCGGGGTGAACGAAAACCTCGCCATCCTGTTGCTGGCAGCCAAGTTCGGCGTTCCAGTGTGCCCGCACGCCGGCGGTGTCGGGCTGTGCGAGCTGGTGCAGCACCTGTCCATGGTCGACTTCGTCGCGGTGTCCGGTACCGATGCCGGCCGCACCATCGAATGGGTCGACCATCTGCACGAGCACTTCACCGATCCGGCCGTCGTGCGCAACGGCCGCTACCTCGCCCCGGCCGCACCGGGGTTCTCCGCGCGGATGCACGACGCGACGTTGCGCCGGTTCCGCTTCCCTGACGGTCCGGAGTGGACGGAGCGTGCGCAGTGAGCGAATTCGAGGGACTGGTCGCCGTGGTCACCGGCGGTGCTTCCGGGATCGGCCTGGCCACCGCGAACCTGCTGGCCCGGCGCGGTGCCCAGGTCGCCGTGCTGGATCTGGGCACGGACGGCCTGCCCGCGCCGCTGACCGGGTTCCGGTGCGACGTCACTGCCGACGTCGAGGTCCGGGCCGCGGTGGACGCAGTGGCCGAGCGCTTCGGCCGGCTCGACATCCTGGTCAACAACGCGGGTATCGGTGCGCAGGGCGACGTGACCGCCAACGGTGACGACGAATGGCACCGCGTCTACGACGTGAACGTGGTCGGCATGGTCCGCACGGCGCGCGCCGCGTTGCCGCACCTGCAGGACTCGCCCGCGGCCGCGGTGGTCAACACCTGCTCCATCGCGGCCTGGGCCGGGCTGCCCGCCCGCGCGCTGTACTCGGCCACCAAGGGCGCGGTGCTGGCGCTGACCCTGGCGATGGCCACCGACCACCTGCCGGACGGAATCCGCGTCAACTGCGTGTGCCCGGGTACCGCGGACACGCCGTGGGTCGGCAGATTGCTCGACTCGGCCGCCGATCCGGCCGCGGAACGGACGGCGCTGGCCGCCCGGCAGCCGATGGGCCGGCTGGTCACCGCGGACGAGGTGGCGAACGCGGTGGTGTACCTGGCCAGTCCGCTCTCGGCGTCGACCACCGGAACCGCGCTCGCGGTCGACGGCGGCATGTACGGGCTGCGGCCACGAGGACCTGTGCAGAACTGATCTCCCACGCGAGTCGTCAAGGAGGATGCAGTGCGTACCAAGGTGATCCGGTTGGCCGCCGCGGTGGCCGTCTGCGGTGTGGTGCTCGGCGCGTGCGGGTCGACGAAGGACAAACCGGCCTCGTCCGGCGGCGCCGCCGGCGGCAGAGTGGGCGCGACCGTGCCACTGCTGACCTCGCCGTTCTGGCAGGCCTACCACAACTACGTGCCGCAGATGGCGAAGGAACAGGGCCTGGACGCGCTCCCGACGGTGAACGCGGACAACGACGCGGCGAAGCTGATCACCGACATCGGCACGCTGCTCAACCAGGGCATCAAGGGACTGGTCGTGACCCCGGTCGACTCCGCCGCGGTGGTCGCCGGGCTCAAACAGGCCGAGAACAAGGGTGTTCCGGTGGTCGCGGTGGACGTCGCGCCGGAGAGCGGCACAGTGGCCATGGTCGTGCGCGCGGACAACAAGGCGTATGGCACCAAGGCCTGTGACGAGATCGGCAAGCGGGTGAAAAGCGGCAAGGTCGTGCAGGTGATGGGCGATCTGGCCTCGGTCAACGGCCGCGACCGCTCGGCCGCGTTCCGCGAATGCATGAAGCAGAAGTACCCGGCGGTCAAGGTGCTGGAGATCGCCGCGGAGTGGAAGGCGGACAAGGCTTCCTCCGGGCTGGACAGCCTGCTCACCGCGAACCCGGACATCAAGGGCGCGTACATGCAGGCGGGCGGGATCTACCTCGCGCCGACCGAGCAGGCGCTCAAGCGCAAGAATCTGCTGTTCCCGGCCGGCGATCCGCGGCACGTGGTGCTGGTGAGCAACGACGGCATCCCGCAGGAGCTGGCCGCGATCCGCAGCGGCGAACTCGACGCGACTGTGTCGCAGCCGGCCGACGCCTACGCCAAATACGGCATGTACTGGCTGAAGAAGGCGATGGCGGGGGAGACGTTCAAGCCCGGCCCGACCGACCACGGTTCGCAGATCGTCGAAGTCTCGCCGGGCATTTTGGAGGACCAGCTGCCCGCACCGGTGGTCACGAAGGCGAACGTGGACGACAAAGCGTTGTGGGGTAACCACCTGTGAGCGCGCCGGTGGTGCACGCGGCGGGCGTCGGCAAACGCTACGGGCCGACCGTGGCACTGCACGACGTCAGCCTCACCGTGCGGCCCGGTGAATCGCACGCGCTGGTCGGCCGCAACGGCGCGGGCAAGTCCACGCTCGTGTCCATCCTCACCGGGTTGTCCGGTACGGACACCGGAAGCGTGTCCTTCGGCGGCGAGCCGGCGCCGCCACTGTCCAAACAGGACGAGTGGAAGGCACGGGTGGCGTGCGTGTACCAGCACGCCATGGTGGTGCCGCAGCTGAGCGTCGCGGAGAACCTGTTCCTCAACCGGCATGCGCGCGGCGGGTTCGCGATCGGCTGGAAGAAGCTGCGCCGGCAGGCCAGTGAGCTGCTCGACTCGTGGGACGTGCGGGTGCCGGTGGACACGCCGGCGGGCGAGCTGTCGGTGGAGGACCGGCAGCTCGTCGAGATCGCCAGGGCACTCAGCTACGGCGCGCGCTTCATCGTGCTCGACGAGCCGACCGCGCAGCTGGACAGCCAGGCGATCGAGCGGCTCTTCGAACGCATGCGGCACCTGCGAAGCAGCGGCGTGACGTTCCTGTTCATCTCCCACCATCTGCACGAGGTGCACGAGGTGTGCCAGGCGGTCACCGTGCTGCGCGACGCACGGCATGTGCTGACCGCGCCGGTCGAGGACGTCAGCAGGGCCGCGCTGGTCGACGCCATGACCGGGGAACAGGGCGGGCTTTCGGTCCGTGACGCCGCCGTCCGGGATCCGCTGGCCGTCGACGCCGACGAGGTGCTCACTGTCGACACGCTGTCTGGTGACGGCTTCCACGACGTGTCGCTGCGCGTCCGCCGCGGCGAGGTCGTCGGACTGGCGGGCAGCAACGCGAGCGGCAAACACCAGGTCGCCGAGACCGTGTACGGCCTGCGCTCGCCCACGGCGGGAATCGTTGCGGTGGAAGGAAGACGGCTACCGCCCGGGGACATCGCCGCGGCGGTGCACGCGGGCGTCGGCTGCGTTCCGCGCGACCGGCACCACCAGGGACTCGTACTGGGACATTCGGTCATGGACAACGCCACCCTCTCGGTGCTCGACCGGCTGGGCCGCGGCGGTTTCGCCCCACCGAAGGTCCGCCGCAGCCGCGGTGCCCGTGCGCTGTCCGATTACGGCATCGTGGCCGCCGGGCCGGAGCAGCCGGTGTCCGATCTTTCCGGCGGGAACCAGCAGAAGGTGGTGCTCGCCCGCGCGCTGGAGAGCGATCCGCGCCTGGTGGTCCTGATCAATCCGACCGCGGGGGTGGACGTGAAGTCGAAGGAGGCGCTGCTCGCGGTCGTCGACCGGGTGCGGGCCGAGGGGAAGGCGGTGCTGCTGGTGAGCGACGAGCTGGACGATCTGCGGCTGGCCGACCGGGTGCTGGTGCTGCGGGCCGGTGCGGTGGTGGCCGAGCACGGGGCCGGCTGGGCGGACAGTGCTCTGGTGGCCGGTATCGAAGGAGCTGGTCCCCGTGCATGACCTGATGAGCGACCCGCGGACCGCGGTTCCTGCCCGGCCGGCGCGGCGGCGGGGCGCGCTGTGGCTGCGTGAACTCGCGCTGCTGCCCGCGCTCGTGGTCGTGTTCGTGATCGGCGGCCTGATCAGCGACACGTTCCTCACCTTCGACAACGTGATCAGCATCCTGTCCGCGGCGGCCGCGCTGTCGCTGGTGGTGCTGGGTGAATCGCTGGTGCTGCTCACCGGCAAGTTCGACCTGTCCCTGGAATCGACCATGGGCATCGCACCGGCGATCGGCGCGATGCTGGTGATCCCGTCCGCCTCCTCCGGGTTCGGCACCGGATGGCCGGCCGCGCTCGGTCTGCTGGCGATCCCGGTGGCCGGCGCGCTGATCGGCTTCGTGAACGGCTTCCTGATTGTGAAGCTGAAACTGAACGCGTTCATCGTGACGCTGGCGATGCTCACCGTGCTGCGCGGCACGCAGATCGGCACCACCGACGGAAAGACCCTGTTCGACCGGCTGGACGCGTTCACCGCCCTGGCGACCACGACGTTCGCCGGGCTGCCGATGTCGGTGTGGCTGGCCGCGGTGCTGTTCCTGCTCTTCGGGCTCGGCCTGCGCTACCACCGGGCGGGCCGGTCGCTGTACGCGATCGGCGGCAACCGCGAGGCGGCGCGCGCGGCGGGCATCCGGGTGGACCGGATCTCGTGGATCGTGTTCGTGGTGGCCGGGGTGCTGGCCGCGATCGGCGGACTGGCCTACACCGGCTACGTCGGCGCCCTCGGCGCGGACCAGGGCGACGGCCTGATCCTGCAGGTGTTCGCCGCGGCGGTGATCGGCGGCGTCTCGCTGGACGGCGGCAAGGGCACGGTGGTCGGCGCGCTGACCGGGGTGCTGCTGCTGCAGTCGGTGGACAGCCTGCTGCGCATCGCGCAGGTGCCCGCGGAGTGGCTGAAGGCGATCTACGGCGGCATCATCCTGGTCGCCCTGATCATCAGCCGCTACGCCGGCGGAAAACCGCAGACCTGACCGGCGGGCCGGCGATGATCCGACCTCCCGGGAAGTCCGTGCAGGCGTCCGTGACGGTCGGGTGGCGGAAGCGGGACGTGGGTTCAGGGCTCGGCGGTCGCCGGGGCGAGGGTGCTGCGCAGCCACTGTTCGACCCCGGCGATGTGCACCGTCGCCCAGGAACGTGCCAGCTCTGGCTCCCGGTTGGCGATCGCCTCGTGGATCGCGGCGTGCTGCTCGCGGGTGCGGGCCACCGCGCCCTCCTGGGTGAGCCCGCGCCAGATCCGCGCCCGCGCGGTCGGCCCGGAGAGGCTGTCCAGCAGCGAGCACAGCACCGGATTGCCGGAGCCGTCCGCGATCTTGCGGTGGAACTCGAGGTCGTTGGCCACCAGCGCCTCCACCGTCGGCGCGTCGGCCAGCTCGCCCAGCAGCTCGGCCAGCTCGGCCACGTCCGCGTCGCTCATGTGCAGCGCGGCCATCGCGGTCGCGGCCGGTTCCAGGATCCGCCGCACGGCGAGGAAATCCAGCACCGTGTCGTCGCGGTGGAAGTCGACCACGAAGGTCATCGCGTCGAGCAGCAGGTTCGGCTCCAGGCTCGTCACGTAGGTACCGTCGCCCTGGCGCACGTCCAGCACCCGGATGAGGCACAGCGCCTTCACCGCCTCGCGCAGGGAGCTGCGCGAGAGCCCGAGCCGCTGGGCCAGCTCGGCCTCCTTGGGCAGCCGGTCGCCCGGCGCCAGCTCGCCCGAGATGATCATGTCCTTGATCTTGTCGATCGCGACATCGGTGACGGGCACGGCGACCACCCCTCCCTGCAAAGACCTCGGATGTTTCGGCGTACTCGCACAGCGTGCCACGCAGCTGGTCAGGAGGAGCGATGACCCACGTCCCGGTACCGCAAAGTGTGGCGCCGCGGCTGTCCCCGCTGGGGCTGGGCGGCGCGCAGCTGGGCAACCTCTACCACGCGATCTCCGACGAGACGGCCGGGGCGACCGTGCGACGGGCGTGGGACGAGGGCATCCGCTACTTCGACACCGCGCCGCACTACGGGCTCGGGCTGTCCGAACGGCGCCTCGGTGCCGCGTTGTCGGCGTATCCGCGCGACGAGTACGTGGTGTCCACCAAGGTCGGCCGGGTACTCGAACCGCAGGCGGCCGAGCCTGGCACACGCGACGGCCAGGGGTTCGACGTACCCGCGACCTACCTCCGCCGCTGGGACTTCAGCCGCGACGGCGTGCTCCGCTCGCTGGAGGACAGCCTGACCCGGCTCGGAGCCGATCACGTGGACCTCGTCTACGTGCACGACCCCGACGAGCATTTCGCCGAGGCGGTGGCGGGCGCGTTCCCTGCCCTGCTGCAGCTACGGGACCAGGGCGTGGTGCGGGCGATCGGTGCGGGCATGAACCAGGCGCCGATGCTGGCCGAGTTCGTCCGCCGGTTCGACCTCGACCACGTGCTGGTGGCCGGCCGCTACACCCTGCTCGATCAGGCCGCGCTCGACGATCTGCTGCCCCTGTGCCTCGAGCGCGGTGTCGGGGTGGTCGCCGGCGGCGTGTTCAACGGCGGAATCCTCGCCACCGCGGAACCGGGCAGGATCTACGACTACGCCACCGCGCCCGCGGAGCTGGTGCGGAAAGCCGAGCGCATCGCGGAAATCTGCGCGCTGCACGGCGTCGAACTGCCGGACGCGGCCCTCGCGTTGCCGCGTGTCCATCCGGCAGTGTCCTCGATGGTCCTCGGCGCGCACGATCCTGGTCAGGTGTCGCGCAACGTCCGTCGCGCCGCGGCGGACGTGCCGGCCGGGCTGTGGCAGGACCTCGTCGACAAGGGCCTGCTCCGCACCGAGGCAGCCACCGTCGTTTCCGGAGGAACGCAGTGATCGATTCGCACCACCACCTGTGGGATCCCGCCCGCCGCGCGTATCCGTGGCTGGCCGCCGAGCCGATGGCTCCGATCCACAAGCCGTACACAGTGGACGATCTGCGCCGGGTGACGGCGAACGCCGGGGTGCGTGCCACCGTCCTCGTGCAGACCGTGCCGGAGCAGGCCGAGACGGAGGAGTTCCTCGTCACCGCGGCGGCCGAGCCGCTGATCGCCGGTGTCGTCGGCTGGGTGGACCTGACCGCCCCGGACGTCGCCGATCGGCTGGCGCGGCTGAAGGAACTCGGCCCGCTCGTGGGCATCCGCCACCAGGTCGAGGACGAACCCGGCGCGGAGTGGCTATTGCGTCCGGAAGTGCTGCGCGGGCTGGCCGCGGTCGGTGCTGCCGGACTGGTCTACGACCTGCTCGTCACCACGGCGCAGCTCGGCTCCGCCCGGCAGGTGGCGCAGCAGCTGCCGGACCTGCCGCTGGTGCTCGACCACGCGGCGAAGCCCGGTGTCGCGGCCGGGGAGTGGCAGCCGTGGGCCGTCCGCCTGGCGGAGCTGGCCGCGCGGGAGAACGTCCACTGCAAGCTTTCCGGACTCGTGACCGAGGCGGACTGGCACGAATGGCGGGTGGGTCACCTGCGCCGCTACGCCGACCACGTGTTCGGCACGTTCGGCCCGGACCGGGTCATGTTCGGCAGCGACTGGCCGGTGTGCGAACTGGCCGCGGCCTACGAGGTGGTGCTGGACGCCGCGGTCTCGCTCACCGGCCCGCTCACCGATCCGGAGCGGCTGGCGGTGTTCGAGCAGACCGCCGCTCGCGTGTACGGGCTGGGCTGAGCGCCCGCGCCGCACGGGTCAGAAGTCCTGGCCCTGGATCATTTCGCGCAGCTTGCTCAGCGCGCGGTGCTGGGTGACGCGGACGTTGCCGGGGGAGATGCCCAGCGTCTCGGCGGTCTCGTTCGCGCTGAGCCCGACGATGATGCGCAACGCGAGGATTTCCTGCTGCAGCGGCGCGAGCCTGGTGAGCAGCTCCTGCAGCCGGGCGCCCAGATCGACCTGCAGTGCCCGCGTTTCCGGTTCGTTGCCGGTCAGCGGACGCTCGGGCAGCTCCGGCACGGGGTCGGACCGGTCGCGCGCGACCGTGCGGTAGGCGTCGGCGACCTTGTTCGCCGCGATCGCGTGCACGAGGTAGAGGAAGGAGCCGCCGCGGTCCTGGTAGTCGGGCAGGGCCTTGAGCACGGCCATGCACACGTCCTGGGCGACGTCGTCGGCGGAGAGATAGGACAGGTCGCGGCCACCCATCCGGGCCCGGCAGTAGCGGGCGACCACCGGACGCAGCACGTGCAGCAGCTTCGCGATCGCCGCCTGGTCGTTCCGGCCCGCCGCGCGCACCAGAGGATCGAGGTCCTCCTTGGTGAGCCGCCCACCGGAGCGCGGCAGCATTTCCGGCGTCACGTACCCCGTGACGGCGGGTTCCTCGGTGCGGGACGGCTTCGACGGTGCTGACATGGTCGTCTCCCCGGCGACCCGGCGACCGTCGCAGTCTTGGGGTCAACACTCTGTGATGTTGCGGTCGCGGCTCCCCCGATCGGCGGGGTAACAGCCACGTCCGTTGCGACGCTGTGTAACCCTAGGCGGCTGCTGGCCCAACAGTCCATCTTTCAACTACGAATACCCCGTTAGCAGCAGTGGTCTTGACACAAACGAGACCGGACGACGCACAGTACGAATCCCGGCTCGCAGAATGTGCGGATCGCGCCGCCGACATGTCACGAAGAGTGACCTGGTCGTGGCGCAACAGAGAGTGGTCACGGCTGCCGACGGCACCCTCTCCGGAGCTACTGCCGCGTAGGTGTCCGGTCCGGGTCCCCGGCTCCGTTGCCTTGCCGGACGGCGCCACCGCGGTGTCGCGGGAACAACAGGGTGCCGCGGGAACAGGGCGCCGCGGGACAGGAGGATCCGATGAAGTACCGCGCCACTGCTGGCCCGCCGGGCTGCGCGACGGTGTGCAGGTTGTCACCGACGGTCCGTTCGCCGAGCCGAGGAGGTCATCGCCGGGTACTGGATCGTCGACTGCGACGGCCTCGATCGGGCCACCGAGATCGCCGCCGGGCTGAACCGCGCGCCGGGCCGGCCGGCCGATTCCGGCGTGGTGATCCGGCCGCTGGCGGAGGCCGAGTCCGACGACCTCTGACGAGACGATGCCCCACGAACCGGTCGAGGACGCGCTGCGGCGGCTCGCCCCGCAGGTCCTCGGCGGGCTCGTGCGGCGCTACGGCCGGTTCGATCCGGCCGAGGACGCCGTGCAGGAGGCGCTCCTGATCGCCGTGCGCCAGTGGCGGGCCAACGGCGTGCCGGAGCGACCGTACGGCTGGTTGCTGCAGGTCGCCTCGCGCAAGCTGATCGATCTGCTGCGTGCCGAACAGGCTTCACGGCGCCGGGAGGCCGCGGCGGCGAGCCGGGTGCTGCCGGGGGAGGCGGCCCGCTCGCCCGCGGATTCCACAACGGGCGACGCCGACGACACGCTGATCCTGCTGACCCTGTGCTGCCATCCGTCGTTGCCGCAGCCGTCGCAGATCGCGTTGACGTTGCGTGCCGCCGGCGGTCTGATCACTGCCGAGATCGCCAGGGCGTTCCTCACCTCGGAAACAGCGATGCCCCGGCGGATCTCCCGTGCCAAGCGCACTGTCCAGGGCAGTGGTGTCCCGTTCCGGATGCCGCCGGAGGCCGAGCGGGCGAAGCGGCTCGAGTCCGTCCTGCACGTGCTGTACCTGATCTTTCGCGAGGGCTACTCCGCGACGTCGGGCCCGGACCTGCATCGCGCCGATCTGGCCGCGGAGGCGATCCGGCTGGCCGAGATCACCGCCGCGGCCCTGCCGGACGACAGCGAGGCCGCCGGCCTGCTGGCGCTGATGCTGCTCACCGACGCCCGCACCCCGGCACGGCTGACCGGGCACGGCGAGCTGGTCCCGTTGCACGACCAGGACCGGACCTGGTGGAAGGCGGAGCCGATCCGCCGCGGCGTCGACCTGATCACCCGCGCCCTGCCGCACGGCCCAATCGGTCCGTATCAGCTGTAGGCCGCGCTCGCCGCGATCCACGACCAGGCAGTGAGCCTCGAGGACACCGATTGGCCGCAGATCGTCGCCCTCTACCGGCTACTGATGCAAGTTTCGCCCAGTCCGATCGCTCGGCTCGGCCACGCGGGCCGCGTACATCGAGGCAGCGCGGCTGGCCACCAACCTGGCCCATGCGCGTTACCTGAATACCCGCGCGCGATCCCTCGGCGACTGAACGCCCCCCGGCGTGTCCGGCTCAGCTGCCGGCTTGTTCCGCGTGGCGGCGGGCGAAAACCCACCAGCGCAGCACCGCGAACCGCACCACACCGCCGACGAAGCTCGCGGCCAGCAGCGCGCTCGTCTGCTCCCATGCGGTCGGGTGGGTCACCAGCTCGTCGAGCCCGGCCAGGACGAGCGAGCCGTAGCCGGCGTAGAAGGCGAAGGTCGCGAGGTCCTGCAGATGCCGCTTCCCGGCGCGGCTGCTGCGCCCGGCGAACGTGACGCGGCGATGGAACTCGGTGTTGCCCACGGTGGTGAGCGCGATGGCCACGAGGTTCGCCCACTGCGCGCCGAGCTGCGGTTGCAGGACGAGGAACAGCACCGCCTGCAGCCCGGTGGTGATCCCGCCGGCGAGGAGATACCACGCGGCGTGCCCGCCGAGTTCGTGGTGCCGGCCGGCGCTGAACAGTGGCCGCCCGGACGTCCACCTGGTGGTGGTCATACGTTCGACGTTACTCGCGGTTCACAACCTTGTTAACCTGGTGAACCCGCTGAAAACCTGTGATCCGGGTGACAGCGGGTGACCCCGTTTCACCGCGGCCCGCCTCGGGTAGCTCCACTCGAACACTGCGGACGCCAGGAGGGCTCATGAGTGATCGGCACCCCGCCGAGGAGGACGAGCCCGGTCCCGGCGTGGCAGTGCAGCGACGGCAGGCCGATCCGGCCGGTGCCGAGGACGAGGCTTCCGCCGGCGCCGGGGAACCGGTGGACCCGGTGGGCGGCACGGTCGCCGACGCGATCCGTTCGGCGATGAACCGGAGAGCCTGACCGGCCGGCCGCAGGGACGCACTGTGACCGCTGCCACCTTCGTCTGATCACCGATCCGCTCACGCTGCGCGACCGGGCAGGCGACCTTAGCTTGAGATCCACCATCTGACATCGCATCCGACCGCGACGAAGGGAAGGCCGAAGATGCTGACCGTCACCGAAGCCGCCGCCGAGGCGATCACCGCGCTGACCGCCCAGGAGGGCACCGAAACCGGTGATAGCGGACTGCGGTTCGCTCTCCAGAGCATGGAAGGCGACGGTGCGCAGCTGGCGTTGTCCGTCGCCCCGTCCCCGGAGGACGGCGACCGTGTGGTCGGCGCCGACGGCGGGGCCAAGGTCTTCCTGGAGCCGCAGGCCGCCGCACTGCTGGACGACAAGGTGCTCGACGTCCAGCAAGACGAGACCGGCGACGTGGCGTTCGCCGTGCTGCCGCAGCAGTCCGCCTGACCGTCAGGCCGGGAGGCCGAACCACCGCCGCGCCGCGGCGTCCAGGTCCGGCCCACCCGCCCAGGCCAGGTAGCCGTCGGGACGGACGAGCTGCGGCTCGGCGCCCCCGGCGGAGACGAGGCGGTCGGCCCAGCCCGGCGGCAGCGGCGTGCCGATGAGCACTCCGCGCCCGTCCGGTGTGGCCGGGACCGCGGTCGCGCGACCGGTGGTGCCCGGGTAGCGGATCCCGATGCCGGACAGTTCCAGCGCGACGTCGCGGCGGGCTTCGGGAACGGCGAGGAGCCCGCGGAAGATCTCGCGCACGGCCGCCGACTCGGGGTTCGGCATGCCGAGCGCCCCTTGCGCCCGGGTGCTGAGCAGCACGCGTTCGGCGATCGGATGCCGCTCGTCGTGGTAGCTGTCGAGCAGCCCCTCCGGTGCCCATCCGCGAACCTGCGCGGCCAGCTTCCAGCCGAGGTTCACCGCGTCCTGCAGCCCCAGGTTCAGCCCCTGTCCGCCCACGGGGAGGTGGATGTGCGCGGCGTCGCCGGCGAACAGGACGCGGCCGTGCCGGTACCTCGCCAGCTGCCGCGCCGCGTCACCGAACCGTGAGGCCCAGAGGACTTCGCCCACTTCGATGCCCGGCCCGTGCGCGGCCAGCAGGCCGCGCTGCAGTTCTTCCGCGGTGACCGGGGCGTCGCGGCCGAGCTGTTGCTGTTCCTCCCCGGCGACGATGACCCGGTGGCGTCCGCCGGTGAGCGGTAGCAGGAATCCCGAACCGTGCGCCGGCAGTTGCCAGTTTTCGGCGAGACCGTCAGGTTTGCGATCGAGCTTGAGGTCCGCGACGACCAAGGAGATCCGCGCCGAGTAGCCGGGGAAATCGGCGCCCAGCAAGGCGCGCACAGTGCTGTGCCCGCCGTCCGCGGCGACCAGCCAGCCTGCCCGATGCTCGCGCCCGCCAGCGGTGACCGTGACGCCGCTGCCATCCTGTGCCACAGCGGTGACGGCCGCGCCACGCAGAACCGGCGTACGCAGCTTCCCCTCGATCGCCGTCGCGATGTGAGCCTGTTCGACGCCGAGCTGGTAAGGAAAACGCGTGGGCAGATCGGCATAGCCGACCGGGAGCCCGGCGAAGTGCCCGGCCTCCAGACGGGCCTGGACGTGCGGTTCGATCGCGGAGAGCAGGTCGCGCTCGGCCAGCACCTCGATCGAACGGGGCTGCACGGCGAGTGCCTTCGACTGCCGGCTCGGCCGCGCATCGCGTTCCAGGACCAGCACTTCGAGCCCGGCGCGTTCCAGTTCGAACGACGTCAGCAGCCCGGTCGGGCCGGCCCCGGCGACCAGGACGTCAGGCATCGAGGTTCTCCTTCTTGAGGTACCAGACGTGCCAGGCGATCAGGAGGGCCAGCGAGCCGAACCAGACCACGTTGGTGACCAGCGAGATCAAGTCGATCGGCAGCACGTAGACGAGGACGACGTGCGCCACCGCACCGGCCAGCAGCACACCTCCCCAGGCCGCGGTATCGATGCGCATCCCGCGGCGGAACCGGGCGTCGGTGTCCCAGCGCGCAGCCCACGCCCGCGCGCCTTCGGCGCCGCGTTTCACCTCGGCGATGGTGCGGCCGAGGATGAGCTGGGCCGGTTTGCCGAGCCCCACCGTGACGAGCATCCAGGCGCCGAAGAGCCCGCCGAGCGCGGCAGTCCAGCCTTCCCGGATCGCGAGCGTGCGTGGATCGTCCGACAGGAGGCCGAGCACCACCGACAGCACGAGGACGCTGAGCGTCACCATGGCGATGAGGTCGATCCGGCGGTTGCGCACGATCGTCCACAGCACATACGGCGCGACCACGAGAACGCCCGACATCAGCGCCCACCACTGGCTCACCCCGGCCGCGCGCAGGCCGTAGAACAACGCCATCGGCACGACGACTTCGAAGATCACGTTGCGCACGTTGGCGCGCACCACGCGGCGCAGGCCCATGTCGGGCTGTTGAACGGTCATTCTTCCCCCTCGACATCAGGTGCGGTCGCCCGCACATACGCTTCGGCGAGCTCACGTCCCAGCCGCGTGAGTTCCTCGGCCCCCGGCGGCGCGGCGGCCATGGTGGCGACGACCGCGTCGATCCCGGCCGCGCAGGCGAGCGCCATGGTCCGCGAGTCGAAACGGCGGAACGCGCCGGCCGCCTGGCCGGTCCGGAAGTGCTCCTCGAACAAGTCCAGCCGCCCGTTCACCGCGGCACTCTGCGAACCGGCGTTCTTCACGAGGTCGATCAGCGCCCGCACGGCCGCCGGATGCTCGCCCACCATGTCCACATTGGACTCGACGTACGCCCGCAACTGGGCGACGTGCCCGACCGCGGCATCGATCCGTGGCTCCATGAACGCCCGCATGACCTGCTCGATCTCCCCGACGCAAGCGGTGAGCAGATCGTCCTTTCCCGCGAAGTGGTAACTGATCATCCCGGTACTGGACAGCCCGGCCTGCTTCGCGATCCGGCTGAACGACGCCCTGGCGTATCCGTCCTCGGCAATCACCTCGATCGCCGCCGTCACGATCTGCGCCCGCCTGCCGGACTCGGTGAACGTTCTTGCTCGCATGAGCAAAAATTAGCTTGAATGAGCAAATTTGGCAAGTCGACGGCGTGGAGTGGCACCTGTGGCCCCGTCGGCGGGCGCGGCACGGCGGTCTGGGCGGGCTTGCCGGGGAGGGCCGGCGGCGGGTGGTTGGGCCTCGCGCTCGCGCTGTCGGGTGAGTGGGTGGGGCTTCGCGTTTTCGGTGGGTGGAGCTTCGTGCTCCGGGGACGGGGTTGAGCTTCACGTTCCAGGTGGTTGGCTCGGCGTCCGGCGTTGCCCTGAAGTCTGCGTTCCCGGGTGTTCGGAACGCCTGGCGCTGCCCATGGCTGGGGGTAGGGGAGCCTCGCGTTGCCCAGGGTGGGTGGCGGCCTCTCGCGTTGCCGAGTGTTCGTCTACGCAACCCCGTTGTCGGGCGTACGGAGTATCGCCCCGCGTTGCTGCCGGGTGGACGGAGCGCCACCCCGGCTCCCGAGCGGACTGAACCGCCGCACTCTGCCGATTGTCCGGCCGCCCCGCCTGGTGAATATCGGTCTCGGGTCGTCACCGTGTCGTCGAGTCCCTGAGCGGTGCGGTGCCACGAGAGGTTCGGCAGGCAATACCGGCTCGTGAGTGTCCAAGCCGGTGAGAACCGGCTTGGACACTCACGAAACCCTGGTCCGGCCGCCGTCAGCGATACCTCGCCAACCGTGCGCGACACAGCACCAGCATGTGCGCTCGGATGTTGCAGCGGTGCCGCGTCGGTCTGTCGAGCGCTTCAGTTGCGCAGTCCGGCAACTCCGGTTCCAAGCGTTGGTGGGTCGTGGGTTTCTTTGCTGGACTTCGGGTTCAGTGCTGCGGCGGTCCGCATCGCGCTGTCTGGCGTTTGGCTGGACCGCCAGGGGATCCAGTTCCGAGACTTTGGTGCTTGGTGGGCTTTTGCTGGTTTTGAGGTTGGTGCCGTAGCGGTCCGCTTCTGCCTGTCGAGCGTGCGGTGGCGGCGCCCGGTGACCTCGATTCCGGGTGTCGGTACGTCGCTGGCACTTCGGCTGGACTCCAGGTTCGCTGCTGCAGCGGTCCGCCTCGAGTTGTCGCGCGCCCGGCGACGCGGCCCGATGATTCCGGTCCAGGACGTCAGTGCGTTGCGCATTCCTCGACCGGAATTTCCGCTCGGGTGCTGCAGCGGTTCCACCTCGTGCTGTCCAGTGTTCGGTTGCGCAGCCCGGAAATCCGGCTCCGAGAGGTCAGCGTGTCGCCCATTCCCTGACCAGGATGTCCGCCCGGGTGCGCAGGAGTTCGGCGGCGTGCGTGCGGGCGTGGTCGAGCGATGGGGCATGGTCGATCAGCGCGCTGCTCCCCACCACGCCCAGCCCGGCCAGCGCCGCGGCGTCCAGCTGGATCCGCCCGGCCAGTACCAGCAACGGTGCCCCGGCCCGCGCCGCTCGCGCGGCGATGCCGGCGGGTGCCTTGCCGGACAACGACTGTTCGTCCAGCGACCCCTCTCCGGTGATCACAAGGTCGGCGCCGGACAACGCGGCGTCCACCCCGGTGAGGGACGCGATCAGGTCGAAGCCCGATGCGACCTCCGCGCCCAGGCCGGCGATCGCCCCGCCCGCGATACCGCCGCCCGCGCCCGCGCCGGGCACCTGCGAGACGTCGCCGGCGCCGGCGTTCGCCAGCACCTCGGCCCAGCCCGCCAGCGCGGCGTCCAGCGTGGCGACGTCCTCGGCGCCCGCACCCTTCTGCGGCCCGAACACCGCGGCCGCGCCGTTCGGGCCGAGCAGCGGATTCGTGACGTCGGTCGCGACAGTCACCGGCACCGTACCCAGCCGTTCGCGCACGGGTCCCAGCTCCGCCCGCGCGACCCGCGCCAGCGCGCCGCCGCCGAGGCCCACGGGTGAGCCGAACGGGTCGAACACCCCGGCACCCAGCGCGGCCAGCATGCCCGCGCCACCGTCCGTGCTCGCCGTTCCGCCGACGGTCAGCACGAGCCGTCGCGCACCCCGGTTCACCGCGTCCGCCAGCAGCTCACCCACGCCCCAGGTGTGCGCGGCGAGGGCGGTTTCCGGGCTGGGCGTGACGAACTCGATGCCGCACGCCCGCGCCGACTCCAGGTACGCGGTGTCCTCGAGCAGTACGTAGCGCGCCTCGACCTGCTCGGTCAGCGGGCCGCGCACCGACAGCCGCACCATGGCCCCGCCCGCGTTCTCCAGAACCTCCAGCGTTCCCTCGCCACCGTCGGCGACCGGGCGGGCGGCGATTTCGGCGTCCGGCAACGCATCCCGCACGCCGAGTGCGATCGCGTCGGCCACCTCGACCGCGGTGAGGCTGCCCTTGAACTTGTCCGGTGCGATCACGACACGGGTCACGCGCTCACCTCCGTCAGCGGTTCCGCCCCGGCGAGCACCGAGGCGACGTTGCGCGCGGCCAGCACCGCCATCGCGGTGCGGGTTTCCACGGTCGCCGACCCCAGGTGCGGGGTCAGCACCACGTTCTCGCGGCCGAGCAGGCGTGGCTCGACGTCCGGCTCCGCCTCGAACACGTCCAGTGCGGCTCCGGCGATCTCCCCGGCCTCCAGCGCGTCGGCCAGCGCGGACTCGTCGACCACCGGGCCGCGCGTGGTGTTCACCAGGTACGCGCCCGGTTTCATCGCCCGCAACGCGGCCGCGTCGATCAGATGCCGCGTGTCCGGGGTGAGTGGGCAGTGCAGCGAAACGAAGTCCGAACGCCGCAGCACCTCCTCGAACGGCACGAACTCTCCGGCGAAATCCGCCTTACGGGACCGTCCGGAGTAGACGATCCGCATGCCGAACGCGGCCGCCCGCTCGGCCACCGCACGGCCGATCTGCCCGAGCCCCACGATGCCGAGTGTTGTGCCCTGCAGCCCGGAACCGAGCAGGAAACCCAAGTGGAACGACCACGGCCGGCCCGAGCGCACAAGTCGTTCCCCTTCGCCGAGCCGACGCGTGAGGGCGAGCAGCAGCCCGAATGTGAGATCGGCGGTGGCGTCGGTGAGTACGCCCGGCGTGTTGGCCACCACGACGCCACGCTCGGTCATCGCGGCGACGTCGACGTTGTCGTAACCCACCGCGACGTTCGCGACCACCTTCAGCCCGGGACCCGCGGCCTCCGCGACCGTACTGTCGATCCGGTCGTGCAGCATCGAGACCACCGCGGCCGACCCGGACACGAACTCCCGCAGCTCCTCCGGCGTGAGCGGCCGGTCGGCGGGCGAAACCGCCACCTCGCCGACAGACTCGAGAACTCGCACGGCCTCATCCGGAATCCAGCGCGTCACGGCGATCTTCGGCATGGCGAGCAGCCTAATGCCCGCACCGCCGGACCGGCGAGGTCACTACCGCGCCGCCACAGCACGGTCGCGCGGTCCTCACGCACGCGGAAGACCGCGCCCGAAACCCTCGCGCGCGGAGGACCGCGCCCGCAGCCTTCGCGCGCGGAAGACCGCGCCCGAAGCTCTCGCGCGCGGAGGACCGCGCCCGACACCCTCGCATGCGGAGCGCTGCGGCTGAAGCCCTCGCATGCGCAACGCCGCTCCACAGCGGACGGCCGCGTTCGCATGGCGGTATCTCCCAACGCCGCACCCGGTGCTGGGAGATACCGCCACCGGACTCGCGAAACTGTGAGCACACCAACGCCGCGACCCGACACCACCGCTGTGCGACGCCGAAACATTCAACACACGACGTGCCGCCGTGCCGGTGCTGGCCGGGACACGATGCTGCCGCTGTGCGTTGCCTGAACCGCGCCCCGATGGCGCCGCCGTATGGTGCCGAAACGTCGGCACGCCGGTGTCGCCATGTGATGCTGGACCGGAACACGACGCTGTTGCTGTAGCGCCGGACCGCGACCCGACGGTGTCGCCGTGTGGCGCCGAGACCTCGGCACGACGGTACCGCCGTGTGGTGCGGAAACGTCGAGACGACGGTACCGCGCGTATTGCACGAAATCTCGGCACGCCGGTGCCGCCGTGTGGTGCCGGACTGGAACACGACGCCGCTGCCGTGTGGCGCCGGAGCGCGACCCGACGGTGTCGCCATGTGGTGCCGAAAGCCCCGGCACGACGGTACCGCGCGTATAGCGCGAAACCTCCGCACGCCGGTGTCGCCGTGTGGTGCCGGACCGGAACACGACGCCGCTGCCGTGTGGCGCCCGACCACCACACGATGACGCCGCCGTGTGGCCCCGCAAGGGCGCCGATCCCAAGCCAGCTGCCCACGGCAGCGCGCAAACCCCTCCCGATCCGCAGCCCGAGCTTCCGATGATCACCACGTCGGCAAGCGGCCCGTCGCCGCCGCAGCAACCGAACTTCCTTACCGCACACCACAAACCGACCGATCAAATCACCTGTCGGTCATTGACCACTCCCGTCCCCCATCCGGTTGCTCTTCCCTTCCCGGCTCGACCGAACCATGCTATGTTCTCATATAGAACGACTGTGCGCTATGCGAACAATCTACCGCAGAGAACACCCACACGGAAGGACTCGAGATGGCACGGGTGCTGGCGCTTGGCGAGGCGGTCGCCGAGCTGGTGCACGACGGGGACACTGTCGCGCTCGAGGGCTTCACGCACCTCATTCCGGTGGAGGCCGGGCACGAGATCATCCGGCAGGGCCGCCGGGAGCTCACGCTCGTGCGGATGACTCCGGACATCGTCTACGACCAGCTGATCGGTGCGGGTTGCGCGAGCAGGCTGATCTTCTCCTGGGGAGGCAACCCCGGGGTCGGTTCGCTGCACCGGTTCCGCGACGCCGTGCAGCACGCCTGGCCGGTGCCGCTGGAGATCGAAGAACACAGCCACGCGGGCATGGCCAACCGCTACGTCGCCGGGGCCTCCGGGCTTCCGTTCGCCGTGCTGCGTGGGTACACCGGCACCGACCTGCCCGGCCAGACGGCCACTATCAAACCGATCACCTGCCCGTTCACCGGGGAGCAGCTCACCGCGGTGCCGGCACTGAACCCGGACGTCGCCATCGTGCACGCGCAGCGCGCCGACCGGGCGGGCAACGTGCAGATGTGGGGCCTCGTCGGTGTCCAGAAGGAAGCCGTGCTCTCCGCCAAGCGTTCGCTGGTCACCGTGGAGGAAGTGGTCGACGAGCTGGAGCCGCGCCCGGGCGCCATCGTGTTGCCCACCTGGGCGGTCACCGCGGTCGCCGAGGTGCCCGGTGGCGCCAAGCCGTCGTACGCGGCCGGCTACTACGAGCGTGACAACGCCGCCTACCAGGCGTGGGACCCGATCGGCCGAGAGCGGGAGGAGTTCACCCGCTGGCTGAACGATCTGACCGGAGTGAAGGCATGAATGAGTACACCGCGGACGAGATGATGAGCGTGGCCGCCGCCCGGGCGCTCGGCGAAGGCACGTCCTGCTTCGTCGGCATCGGATTGCCCAGTACCGCGGCCAACCTCGCGCGCCGCACGCACGCGCCGAACCTCACGCTGATCTACGAATCCGGCTGCCTCGGCGCGAAACCCTCTCGGCTGCCGTTGTCGATCGGCGACGGTGAGCTCGCCGACACCGCCGACGCCGTGGTCAGCGTGCCCGAGGTCTTCAACTACTGGCTCCAGCCGGGCCGGATCGACGTCGGCTTCCTCGGTGCCGCGCAGCTGGACAAGTTCGGCAACATCAACACCACCGTCATCGGCACCGACTACCACGATCCGAAGGTGCGGCTGCCCGGTGCGGGCGGGGCGCCGGAGATCGCCGCCTCCTGCAAGGAGGTGTTCGTGGTGCTGCGCCAGAACAAGCGGGCGTTCGTGGACCAGGTGGACTTCGTGACCTCGTTCGGCCACGGCTCCGGCCGTGGCGACCGGGAGCGGCTCGGCCTGCGCGGAGCCGGCCCCACCCTCGTGGTCACCGATCTCGGGCTGCTGCGGCCCGACCCTGACACCGCGGAGCTGACGCTCACCGAACTGCACCCGGGCATCGAGCTGGACAGCGTCGTGGCAGCCACCGGGTGGACACTGAAGGTGGCCGAAGACCTCAAGACCACACCCGAGCCCACCGAACGCGAACTGTCCCTGCTCCGCGAACTGAAGAAGGCCGGCGAATGAGCGACGTCTACCTGTTCGACGCGATCCGCACCCCATTCGGCCGCCACGGCGGCGCCCTGGCGAAAACGCGCCCGGACGACCTGGCGGCCGGGATGCTGCGTGTACTCGCCGAGCGCAATGACCTCGACCCGGGCACTGTCGACGAGGTTCTGCTCGGTGACGCCAACGGCGCGGGGGAGGACAACCGGAACGTGGCACGGATGGCCACGCTGCTCGCCGGCTGGCCGACGTCGGTGCCGGCCGCGACGGTCAACCGGCTGTGCGCGTCCGGGCTCGACGCGGTGCTGCACGCGAGCCGCACGATCCAGGTCGGCGACGCCTCGCTGATCGCCGCCGGCGGGGTCGAGTCGATGAGCCGCGCGCCGCTCGTGATGGCCAAGCCGGAGAAGGCGTTCCCGGCCGCCAACCAGACGCTGTACAACTCGGCGCTGGGCTGGCGCATGGTCAACCCGGCCATGCCCGCGGAGTACGTGATCTCGAACGGTGACGCCACCGAATACCTCGCCGGGCGCTACGGCATCGGCCGCGACGAGCAGGACGAATTCTCGGTGCGCAGCCACCGCAGCTCCGCCCGCGCGTGGGACGAGGGCTTCTACGCCGATCACGTGGTGCCGGTCGAGGGCGTGGAGCTCGATCGCGACGAGAGCATCCGGCCCGACTCCACGACGGAGAAGCTGGCCAAGCTCAAACCGGCCTTCCGGGCGGACGGCGGCACGGTCACCGCGGGCAATTCGTCGCCGCTCAGCGACGGGGCGTCGGTCCTGCTGCTCGGCGACGAGGCGGCAGGCCGGCGCCTGGGCCGGGATCCGCTGGCCCGGATCGCGGGTCGCGGTGCGGCCGGGGTGGACCCGAACGTCTTCGGCATCGGACCGGTGCGGGCCGCGGACATCGCACTCGAACGGGCCGGGATCGGCTGGGGCGACGTGGCGGCGCTGGAACTCAACGAGGCGTTCGCCGCGCAATCCCTCGCCTGCCTGCGGGAATGGAAAGAACTCGATCCCGAGCTGGTGAACGTGAACGGCGGCGCGATCGCCATCGGACACCCGCTCGCCGCGTCCGGCGGCCGGATCCTCGGCACGCTCGCCCGGCAGCTGCGCCGCACCGGCGGCCGGTGGGGGGTCGCCGCGATCTGTATCGGTGTCGGTCAGGGCCTCGCGGTCGTGATCGAGAGCGTGTGAGGAAGGAGGACAGACGATGGGCACCCCGACCGATCTGCGGTTGCCGCGTTACCGCCGTGACCCGGAGGGCACACATCCGCCGCTGGGCTTCGACGGCTACCGGTCCACCGCCCTGCGGCATCCGAAACAACCGCTGGTGCTGCTTCCCCAGCAGCTCACCGAGGTCACCGGCCCGCTGCTCGGACCGGGCCGGATCGGCGAACTGGACAACGACCTCACCCGGCAGCACGAGGGCGAACCGCAGGGGCAGCGGATCATCGTGACCGGCCGGCTCCTCGACGGTGACGGCAGGCCGATCCGCAATTCCCTCGTGGAGATCTGGCAGGCCAACGCCGGCGGCCGCTACCGGCACACCGGCGACCGATGGCCCTCACCGCTCGACCCGAACTTCGACGGGCTGGGCCGCACCCTCACCGACGGCGACGGGCGCTACGAGTTCACCACCATCAAGCCCGGCGCCTACCCGTGGAAGAACCACGACAACGCGTGGCGCCCGGCGCACATCCACTTCTCCGTGTTCGGCTCCGCCTTCACCCAGCGGCTGGTCACGCAGATGTACTTCCCGGACGATCCGCTGTTCTCGCAGGACCCGATCTTCACCTCGATCCCGGACGAAAAGGCCCGGCAGCGGATGATCTCGCGGTTCGACCTCGCACGCACAGTGCCGGAATGGGCGCTGGCCTTCCAGTTCGACATCGTCGTGCGTGGACGGGAGCAGTCGGTGTTCGAGGACGAGGAGGACGACGAGTGAAGCTGGGAAGCACGCCCTCGCAGACCGTCGGGCCGTACCTGTCGATCGGGCTGCCGTGGGAGGACGGGCCGTTCGTGGTACCCGAGGGCGCCGAGGGTGCGGTGTGGATCCGCGGTGTGGTCTACGACGGTGCTGGCGATCCGATCCCGGACGCGATGATCGAGACCTGGCAGGCCGATCCGGACGGCGGCTTCCGCCACCCCGACGATCCGCGCGGGCACCGTGGCCCGGAGTTCCGCGGGTTCGGCCGGTGTCCCACCGACGCCGCCGGTGAATACCGGATCCACACGGTGCTCCCCGGTGTCGTGCCGGGGGAGGACGGGGCACCGCAGGCCCGGCACATCGATGTGTCGGTGTTCGCCCGCGGATTGCTGAACCGGGTCGTCACGCGGATCTACTTCGAGGACGAGGACAACTCCGGTGACGCGGTGCTGGCGAGCGTTCCGGAGGGCCGCAGGGAGACTCTGCTGGCGCGCCGGACCGCCGACGGGTACCGGTTCGACGTCCGGCTCCAAGGCGAGGGGGAAACAGTCTTCTTCGAGTTCTGACCGAGCGTCCGCAGTGGAGGTAGGGAAGTGAGCGGTGTCCGGGTGCACCGGGTCGTCGAGGGACCGGAGAACGGTCCGGTGGTGGTCTTGTCCAACTCGATCGGCAGCGACCACCGGATGTGGGAGCCGCAGGTCGCGCCGTTGGTCGAGCGCGGGTTCCGGGTGGTGCGGTACGACACGCGCGGCCACGGCGCCTCGCCGGTGCCGTCCGGGCCCTACGAGGTGGCCGACCTGGGTGGCGATGTGCTCGCACTGCTCGACGACCTCGGCGTGGCGCGGGCGCACTTCGCCGGGCTGTCGCTGGGTGGGATGACCGGCCTCTGGCTCGGCGTGCACGCTGCCGGACGTTTGGCGAGCCTCACCCTGTGCTGTACGTCCGCGCGGCTCGGACCACCGCAGATGTGGGCGGATCGAGCTCGGCTCGTGCGCGCCGAAGGCACCGTGGCGGTCGCGGAGGCCAGTGTCGGGCGCTGGGTGACCCCGGCCTATTCGCGGGCTCATCCGGACCGGGCCGCGTTCCTGCGGGACATGATCGCTGCGCAGCCGTCCGAGGGCTACGCCGCGTGCTGCGGCGCGATCGAGCGGATGGACCTGCTCGGCGAGCTCCCGAAGATCGCCGTGCCGGCGCTCGTGATCGCGGGCGCCGACGATCCCTCGACCCCGGTCGAACCACACGGCAGGCAGCTCGCCGAAAGCATCCCGGGTACCCGGCTCGAGGTCATGGCCTCCGCCGCGCACCTCGGCAGTTACGAGCAGCCGGGCGAGTTCACCCGGCTGCTCCTCGAGCAGATCATGGAGAACGAGTGAGCGAAGAACGTCACGAGGCGGGCATGCGGGTCCGCCGTGAGGTGCTGGGTGACGAGCACGTGGACCGAGCCGTGGCACGGACCTCCGAGTTCAGCGGGCCGTTCCAGGAGTACATCACCGAGGCGGCGTGGGGTTCGGTGTGGACGCGAGACGGGCTCGACCGGCGTACCCGCAGCTGCATCACGCTGGCCACGCTGACCGCGTTGCACTGCCATGAGGAGCTGGCGATGCACGTCCGGGCGGCCGTCCGCAACGGCCTGACCGCGGACGAGATCGGGGAAGTGCTGCTGCACACCGGGGTGTACGCCGGGGTGCCGGCCGCGAACGCCGCGTTCGCGATCGCCCAGCGCACCCTGGCCGAGCTGGGAGAAGCCACAGCCCAGCCACCGGCCGGATAGGGTTCGGAGCATGGACTCCGACGATCCGGCCGAACGCGGCGCGCATCACGTGCAGTCGCTCGAGCGTGGGCTGGCGGTGATCAAAGCGTTCGGTGCCGAGGCACCGCACCTCACGCTCAGCGAGGTCGCCCGCAGCACCGGGTTGACCCGAGCGGCGGCGCGCCGGTTCCTGCTCACGCTCGTCGACCTGGGTTACGTGCGTACCGACGGCAAGTACTTCTCGCTCACCGCGCGGGTGCTGGAGCTGGGCTACGCCTTCCTGGCCGGGTTGAGCCTCGCCGAGCTGGCGCAACCGCACCTGGAACGGCTGTCCGCGAAGGTGCGCGAATCCAGCTCGGTGTCCGTGCTGGAGATCCCGGACATCGTGTACGTCGCGCGGGTCGCGGTGTCGCGGATCATGACGGTGAGCATCAACGTCGGCACGCGGTTCCCCGCCTACGCCACGTCGATGGGACACGTGCTGCTCGCCGACATGACCCCGTTCGAGCTGGACATGTTCCTCGGCGTCACCGATTTCGAGCGGCTGACCGCGCACACCCTGACCGACCGCGACTCGCTGAAGTCCGAGCTGGCCGCCGTCGCCCGCCAGGGCTGGGCGATGGTCGACCAGGAACTCGAGGAAGGCCTCCGCTCGGTCGCCGCCCCGATCTACGACCGGAGCGGTCGCGCGGTGGCCGCGGTGAACATTTCCACGCACGCCAGCCGCACCTCCGCGGAAACCGCGCGGACGGAACTCGTCCCGTCCCTGCTGGCCACTGCCGCCGCGATCTCCGACGACCTGAAGCTGTCCGCGTCCGGGCAGGCCGCACATGGCTGAACGCGTCGCCGGCCTGGTGCTGGCCGCGGGCGCCGGCCGCCGTTTCGGCCGGCCGAAGGCGCTCGTCGAATTCGAGGGCGAAGCCCTGGTCCAGCGAGCCGGCCGCGCCCTCACCGAGGCCGGTTGCGAGCCTGTCCGAGTGGTGGTCGGTGCGGCAGCGGCCGAGGTGCGCCGGCTGCTGGCGCAGCCGTGGGAAGCCGTCGAGGCGCCCCGATGGCAGGAGGGTATGGGGGAGTCGCTCAAGGCGGGCCTGCAGCATCTGATCCCTCGGGAGACGCGGGCCGCCGCTGTGCTGGTGCACCTGGTCGATCTGCCGTGGATCCCGCCGTCGGCGCTCCGCCGTGTGCTGGCGGAGGCGACGGAAACCACCGTGGCGCGCGCCGCGTACGACGGAGTGCCCGGCCACCCGGTCCTGTTCGGCCGCCGCTGGTGGCCCGAAGTCGCCGCCGCGGCAACGGGAGACCGCGGCGCCCGCGACTGGCTCAAAGCCCGCACCGACGTCCGCCTCGTCGAATGCGGCGACCTGGGCAACGGTCACGACGTCGATCGCCCGGCAGACCTCGAACGACCCGTCCCACCGGAAAGGTGACACAGCACTGCCGCCGGGAACGACCGCCCGCTGCCACGGGGTGACTGGCAGCGGAGTGGGGCAGGCTGGTGCCAGCGCGCGTCGGGCTCGTCGCGGACCGGGGTTGCGGGGCGTTGCGGCTTGTCGCGATCCGGGGGGTTTGCGGGGCGTTGCGGCTTGTCGCGGTCCGGGGGGGTTGCGAGGCGTTGCGGCTTGTCGCGGTCCGGGGATCTACGGGTCGGTCCAAACCGCGGGGGCAGTTCGGTTCGCGGTCGGCTTGATCCGCGGAGCCGTCCGGTTCGCAGATCGGTTCAATCCGCGGGGAGGTCGGGTTCGTGGGTCAGGTTGGTCTGCATCGCGCAGTGGTGCTGTGGTGCAGTAACGGTGCGGCGTTGCCGACGTCGCGGGGGCGTAGGTTCCACAAATGCGGACAGTGGTTCCGGCGCGGGTGGGTGGCGAGACCGTCGGTGCCGGGACCGTAGTCGGGTGGCGGGTGAGATCGTGAGCGTCCAGGCCACGGGTGGTGCGTGCAGCATGGGATCGGTCCGGTCGGCCGTTGACGCGGCGCTTCGGGCCGGGACCGTCCTACGATCGACGGTGTGACCGAGTCTCCTGCTTCGCCCGAGGACCTGACTGCCGCGCTCGACTCCACCGGTTATCTCGCTGACGAAGGATTGGCGACGGCCGGCTTTCTCGCGTTGCGGATGCGCCGGCCGCTGTTTTGCGAGGGCGAGCCGGGTACCGGCAAGACATCGCTGGCGCTTGCGTTGTCGGAAGCGCTCGAGGTGCCGCTCGTCCGGTTGCAGTGCCACGAGGGCATCGACGCCGCGCAGGCGCTGTACGAGTGGGACTTTCCTCGGCAGCTGCTGCACTTGCGTGCGCTCGAAGCGGCCGAAGGCGGACGGCTGGATGCCGATACTGCCGAGCGGTCGCTCTACACCGAGCGGTTCCTGCTGGCCCGGCCGCTGCTGCAGGCACTGACCACCGCGCCGTGCGTGCTGCTGGTCGACGAGATCGACCGCGCCGACGACGAGTTCGAGGCCTTCCTCCTGCAGCTGCTCGACGAATACACGGTCACGATCCCCGAATACGGCGAAATTCGCGCCGAGCAGCCGCCACTGGTGGTGCTCACCTCGAACCGGACGCGCGAGGTGCACGACGCACTCAAGCGCCGGTGCCTCTATCACTGGCTGGAACACCCCGACCTGGGCCGGGAGATGCGGATCCTGCGCCGGCGGGTGCCGGACGTCAGCGAGACCCTTGCCCGCCAGATCGCCGAGGCGGTACACCGGCTTCGCGACCTGGAACTGCTGAAACCCCCCGGGACAGCCGAATCGCTCGACTGGGCCCGGGCACTGCTCGCCCTCAACCGGAATGAACTGGACGCCGCGACCGCCGCCCGCACCCTGGGCGCGGTCCTGAAGTACAGCGAAGACCTCGACCGGGTCCGGGCCAAGCTGGACGCCCTGTTCGCCTGAACGTTCCGCTGGGCGGGTAGGCGACAGTGGCCGGTCGGCTGAGTCGGCTGAGGGAGAGTGCCCCGGGCTGGGCGCGTAGGAGGCAGCGCCGGCTGGTGGGCGGTGGCGGCTGGGTCGGTTGAGTTGGTGGGCGGTGGCGGCTGGTTCCGTTGAGTCGGTGGGCGGCGCTGGCCGCGCTCGCTGGTCGGTGGGCGGCGGTGGCTGTTTCCATGAAAGGCTGGGTGGCGGTCGCTAGGTCCGGTGAGTCGGCGGAAGACAGTAACTGGGTTCGCTGGTCGGTGGGAGACAGTGGCCGGGTTCGCTGGGTGGCTGGGCGACGATGGCTGCGTTCGCTGGGTGGGTGGCAAGGTGATGGCTGCGCCCGCCGGGTTTTGCCGGACCCGTAGTTGCCGCGGTCGGTTGATGCGGGATGGCGGCCACTCGACGTCCCCTGGCGGGTGCGGTTTCGGACGGGTTCCGGAAGCCGGAGCGTGACGGCCGGGCGGGCTGTTGCGCGGGCGGAAAACGCGTTGACCAGCCTTGCCGGGCTCGGTCATGCTGGATGCATCATCGCGAGCTGAGCATCCCACGAGCATCAATCACCGTCGTCGAGTGTCGTCGTCAGTCGCTGCCCAAAGCGCTGTCAAGAAGCACCGCCAAAGAAGTGCCGTCCGAAAGCGCCTTCGGGAACCACTGCCGAACGTACCTCCCGAAGCATCGCCAAGAAGCATCCCCAAGAAGCGCCGCGAGAAACGGCACCGTCCAGGCGTTCCGCCGCCGGTGCAGGCCCTTCGCGCCCACCCGGTTGCGGGTCCGGTCGCTGTGGAGGGCGACCGGTCCGCGCCGTCGTTCCGTTACGCGAACGGCGGCGCGGACCGCCTTCGGTGCCACCTCGAGTGCACACCAGGGACACAATGGGGGCATGGACACCGAACGGGCGGATCCGCTCGCCGGGTTCGCCGGGTTCGCGGCGGCTCTGCGTGAGGCGGGCGTGGCCTGTGACGCTCGCCGGGTGCAGGCGTACCTCGCGGCGGTCGGCGAGGTCGACCTCGCGGCGCCGACGCAGGTGTACTGGGCCGGGCGCCTCACGTTGTGTTCCGACCCGGACGATCTGCCGCGTTACGAGGAAGCGTTCGCGCGATGGTTCGCCGCGGACGACCGGTTGCCGAAGCAGGCCGGCGCGCCTGCGCCGAAGCGTGCCCGCATCGCCCCGCTCACGTCCGGCGGAGACGGGGAGTCGGCCGGTGCGGACGCCGAGGACCGGTTGCGGATTGCCGCGAGCGATCACGAAGTCCTGCGGCACCGCGACCTTGCCGAGTTGAGCAAGGCCGAGCGTGAGCATCTGCGGGAGCTCCTCTCCACACTGCAGCCCGTGCTGCCCAGGCGCCGCGCCGCGCGCCGCGTGCCTGAGCGCGGTGGGCGGCTGGACGCTTCGCGCACACTGCGTGCCATGCTCGCCGACGGTGGGGAGCCTGTCCGTCTCGCCTACCATCGCCGCGGCACACGGCAGCGGCGCGTCGTGTTGCTGATCGACGTCTCCGGTTCGATGAGCCCGTACGCCGACGCCTTACTGCGTTTCGCCCACGTACTCACACGGTCGGCGCCCATGGCTGTCGAAGTGTTCACGCTGGGCACGCGGATGACACGGGTGTCGCGGCAGCTGCGTCAGCGCGATCCGGAGCAAGCCATGCTCGCCGCGGGCACCGCGGTGCCCGACTTCGCCGGCGGTACCCGCCTCGGCGAGACGCTGCGCGTGTTCCTCGACCGCTGGGGACAGCGCGGTGTCGCGCGCCGAGCGGTGGTCACCGTGTTCTCCGACGGCTGGGAGCGAGGCGATGTAAGTCTGCTGTCCGGACAGCTCGGCAGACTGCGCAGGCTCGCGCACGCCGTACTCTGGGTGAATCCGCATGCGGGGAGAGAGGGTTACGCGCCGGTCCAGTCCGGCATCGTCGCCGCCCTTCCCCACATCGACCGGTTGCTGGCCGGACACAGCCTGGCGACGTTGGAACAACTGCTCGGGGAGATAGCCGATGCGTGACGTACTGGACGATGTGTACCGCCGCTGGCAGTCGGGCGAGACCGTGGGTCTCGGCACCGTGGTGGCCACCTTCTCGTCGGCGCCCCGCGCGCCCGGCGCGTCGATGGTGGTCGCGCCGGACGGCACGGTGGCCGGCAGCGTGTCCGGCGGCTGCGTCGAGGGCGCGGTGTACGAGCTGGCGCAGGAGGTGGTCGCCGAGCGCAAGCCGGTGCTGCAGCGCTACGGCGTGACCGACGACGACGCCTTCGCGGTCGGCCTGACCTGCGGCGGGATCATCGACATCTTCGTGGAGCCGGTGGACCGCGAATCGATGCCGGAGCTGGACCGGGTGGTCGAATCGGTGCGGGCGGGCGAGCCGGTCGCGGTGGTCACCGTGATCGAGCACGAAACGGCCGGGCTGGTCGGCGAACGCCTGATCGTCTGGCCGGATCGGGTCGAGGGTTCGCTCGGTTCGTCCCGGATGGACGACGCGGTCGCCGACGACGCCCGTGGCCTGCTCGCGTCCGGGCGTACCGGAACCCTGCACTACGGTCCGGACGGTCAGCGCCGCGGTGAAGGCATGGCAGTGTTCGTGAACTCGTTCGAACCGCCGCCGCGGCTGCTGGTGTTCGGCGCGATCGACTTCGCCGCCGCGATGGCCCGCATGGGCGCCTACCTCGGCTACCAGGTCACGGTGTGCGACGCGCGTCCGGTGTTCGCCACCAGCAGCCGGTTCCCGGAGGCGCACGAGGTCGTGGTCGACTGGCCGCACCGCTACCTGCAGGCTGAGGCCGAAGCGGGCCGGATCGACTCGCGGACCGCGATCGCGGTGCTCACCCACGATCCGAAGTTCGACGTGCCGCTGCTGGAGGTCGCACTGCGCCTCGACGTCGGCTACGTGGGCGCGATGGGCTCACGCAAAACGCACGATGATCGCTTCGCCCGGTTGCGGGAGGCCGGGATCACCGAGCCCGAACTGGAACGGCTGTCCTCGCCGATCGGTCTGGACCTGGGCGCGCGCACGCCGGAGGAGACCGCGGTGTCCATCGCGGCGGAGATCATCGCGCTGCGCTGGAGCGGCACCGGTCGCCGGCTGGCCGCGCTGAGCGGGCGCATCCACGCCTGAGGCGGTCCGGAACGGACGGTGCCCGATCCGGAAACCGCGCTGCCACGCCGAAAACCTCGGTGAATCGCCGACCGGAGCGCGTACTGGTGTGTGCACAGCCGCCGTCGCGTGATCGCGGCGAGTGGCCGTAAAAATCACCCGTACGGAGTGCCGCATCTGCGGTTCGACAGACCAGAAACCCGTGCAGCTGCGGAAGTGCGACGGGGACATGCGACATTCGGACTTGTCCGCGCGGGAAAGGAGTAGCACGCTCGCGTGTGAGGCCGATCACCGTCGCGCCTTGGCCGTTCCCGAACCGGCCCGCCGGCCCGCCGGGGCCAGGCGGGCATTTGCTCTTGGAGGCCTTTGATGCGGATCACCGTCACCGTCGACGGGACCAAGTACACCGACGACGTCGAGCCGCGCACGCTGCTCGTCCACTATCTACGGGAACGGGTCGGGAAGGTGGGCACCGTCGTCGGCTGCGACACCAGCAACTGCGGCGCCTGCACCGTGCACCTCGACGGGCACAGCGTGAAGTCCTGTTCCGTCCTCGCCGTGCAGGCCGACGGCAGTGAGATCACCACCGTCGAAGGGCTCGCCCGCGACGGGCAGCTGCACCCCGTCCAGCAGGCCTTCCACGACAATCACGCGCTGCAGTGCGGGTTCTGCACTCCCGGCATGATCATGCAGTCCATCGATCTGCTGGCGGACAACCCGGATCCGGACGAGCAGGCGGTGCGAGAGGGGCTCGAAGGCAACCTCTGCCGCTGCACCGGCTACCAGAACATCGTCCGCGCGGTGCGGGACGCGGCCCGGCACATGAGCCCGGGCGCCGGTCCCGAGGCCGAGCAGATCAAGCACGTCGGCGTGGGTGGTGAGTGATGACCGCGACCATCGAACCCGAGGTCGGAAAGTCCCGTCGCCGCAAGGAAGACGAACGGCTGATCACCGGCCGCACGCGCTGGACCGACAACATCGCGCTGCCCGGGATGCTGCACCTTGCGGTGCTCCGCTGCCCGCTGGCGCACGCGAAGATCACCTCGCTGGACACGTCCGCGGCGAAGGAATCGCCCGGCGTCATCGCCGTCTACACCGCCGCCGACCTCGATCCGGACGGTAGCATCGGCATGCCCTGTGCCTGGCCGGTCACGCCGGACATGGGTGCGCCGCGGCGTCCGGTGCTGGCCGCCGATCGGGTCAACTTCGCCGGGGAAGGCGTGGCCGTGGTGGTCGCCCGGTCCGCCGGTGAGGCGCACGACGCGCTGGAGGCGATCGAGGCCGACTACGACGAGCTGCCGCCGGTGCTGGACATGGAGGCCGCGCTCGCCGAAGGCGCTCCGCTCGTGCACGAGGAGCTGGACAGCAACAAGAACGCGCTGTGGGTCTTCGATTCGGCCGGTGCCGGCACCGGCGGGGACGTCGAGCAGGCGCTCTCCTCGTCGGAGATCGTGCTCAAGCGCCGGTTCCGCCAGCAGCGGCTGGTGCCCGCGTTCATGGAGCCACGGGCGTGCGTGGTCGACCCGACCGGCACGCAGGTCACCATGTGGTCGGCCACCCAGGTGCCGCACATCCTGCGCGTGATGTCCGCGATGACGCTCGGTATCCCGGAGCACAAGCTGCGGGTGATCGCCCCGGACGTCGGCGGCGGGTTCGGCGGCAAGATCGGCGTGCTGCCCGAGGAGATGATGGCGCTGCTCGTGGCGCAGAAACTCGGGAAACCGGTGAAGTGGAACGAATCCCGGTCCGAGACGATGCTCGCCGCGCACCACGGCCGGGACCAGATCCAGGACCTGACGATCTCCGCGAACGCCGACGGCACGCTCACCGGGCTGAAGGTCGAGCTGCTGGCCAACCTGGGTGCCTACAACGGGCTGGTCGGACCGGGGGTGCCGATCCTCGGTGCGTTCATGTTCAACGCGATCTACAAGATCCCGGCCTACCACTTCGCCTGCACCAACGTGTTCACCACGACCACGCTGACCGACGCCTACCGCGGTGCCGGCCGGCCGGAGGCGACGTTCGCGATCGAGCGGATCATGGACGAGCTGGCCGACGAGCTGGGCATGGATCCGCTGGAACTGCGCGAGAAGAACTGGATCAAGCACGAGGAGTTCCCGTACACCACAGTCGCCGGGCTGACCTACGACACGGGTAACTACGAGGCGGCCACGGAGAAGGCCAAGCAGCTGTTCGGATACGACGAGCTGCGCCGCGAGCAGGAGCGGCGCCGTGCGGCGAACGATCCGGTGCAGCTGGGCATCGGGATCTCCACGTTCACCGAGATGTGCGGGCTCGCGCCGTCGCGGGTGCTCGGCTCGCTCGACTACGGTGCCGGCGGCTGGGAGTACGCGTCGCTGCGGATGCTGCCCACCGGCAAGGTCGAGGTCACCACGGGTGCCTCGGCGCACGGGCAGGGGCACGAGACGGCGTGGAGCCAGATCGTGGCCGACCAGCTGGGGGTGCCGTTCGAGGACGTCGAGGTGCTGCACGGGGACACCCAGTCCTCGCACAAGGGCCTGGACACCTACGGTTCCCGGTCGCTGGTCGTCGGCGGGATCGCGGTCGTCAAGGCCGCGGAGAAGGTGATCGCCAAGGCCAAGCCGATCGCCGCGCACCTGCTGGAGTGCTCGGAGGACGACCTCGAGTTCACCGGCGGCAAATTCGCGGTCAAGGGCACCGATTCGGCCACCACGATCCAGGACGTGGCGCTCGCCGTGTTCGCCGCGCACAACCTTCCCGACGGGACCGAACCGTCGCTGGATTCCGACGCCACCTTCGATCCGGAGAACTTCTCGTTCCCGCACGGCACGCACCTGTGCGCGGCCGAAGTGGACACCGAGACGGGCCGCGTCACGCTGCGTTCGTACGTGTGCGTGGACGACGTCGGCACGGTGGTCAACCCGCTGATCGTGGAGGGCCAGGTGCACGGCGGGCTCGCGCAGGGCATCGCGCAGGCGCTGTTCGAGGAGGCTGTGCACGACGAGAGCGGAACGCTCACCACCGGTACGTTCGCCGACTACCTGCTGCCCTCGGCAGCGGACCTGCCGTCGTTCACCACCGAGCGCACCGAGACCCCGTCGACGACGAATCCGTTGGGAGCCAAGGGAGTCGGCGAGGCGGGCACGATCGCGTCCACGCCCGCGGTGGTCAACGCCGTGGTCGACGCGGTGCGGCACTTCGGCGTGAACGACATCGAAATGCCGTTGTCGCCGATGCGCGTGTGGAGCGCGGTGCGGCACGGCACCGTGCGGGCCGGCGGTCCCGGCAACGAGGCCGGCGGTGGCCTCGGTTCGATCGACGCCTCCGGAGGTGCCCAGTGATCCCGGCTCCGTTCGACTACGTTGCTCCGTCCACTGTGGACGAATCGATCCAGGCGCTCGCCGCGGCGGGCGAGGATGCCAAGGTGCTGGCCGGCGGGCAGAGCCTGCTGCCGGTGCTGCGGATGCGCCTCGCCGCCCCGTCCACTGTGGTCGACCTGCGGAAGGTCGCCGAGCTGCGCGGCGTCCGCGAGGAAGGCGACGTGCTGGTCGTGGGTGCGATGACCACGCACTACGAGGTGCAGCGAAAACCGTCGATCGCCGAGCACGCGGCGCTGGTGAAGGAGGCCACGGACACCGTCGCGGACCCGCAGGTCCGCCACCGCGGCACGTTCGGCGGGGCGATCGCGCACGCCGATCCGGCGGGTGACCTGCTGGCCCCGGTGCTGGCGCTGGACGGCGAACTCGTCGTGGCCGGTCCCGGCGGCCGGCGCACGGTGCGCGCGGCGGAGTTCTTCCAGGACTACTTCACCACCGCGCTGGCCCCGGACGAGCTGCTCGTCGAGGTGCGGCTGCCCAAGCACACCGGCTGGCGGGCACACTACGAGAAGTTCAACCGGGTGGCGCAGGCCTGGTCGATGTGCGCGGTGGCAGCCACCGTGCGCACCGAAGGTGGCGTGATCGAGGAAGCCCGGATCGCGCTCACCAACATGGGCGCGACCCCGGTGCGGGCGACCGCGGTGGAACAGGCGTTGCTGGGTGCGTCGGCCACCGCGGACACGATCCGCGCGGCCGCCTCCCACGCCGCCGAAGGCACCAATCCGGCCGCGGACGGCAACTCCGACGTCGAATACCGGCAGCACCTCGCGCGGGTGCTCACCGGGCGGGCGATCACCGCCGCGGTGGGCTGAGGCAGCGGTCCCTGGCGGGGTTCGCGCACGGACCCCGCCAGGGCGCCCGGGCCGCCGTATGGTGGAGCGCATCGGCTCGACGTAGCAGGAGAGGAGGTCGGCCCGTGCGGCTCGACCACGAATTCACCGTCCCCGCTCCCCTCGGGGAGGTCTGGCAGGCCGTCATCGACCCGGAGCGCGTCGCCCCGTGCATGCCCGGCGCCGCGCTGACCCAGGTGGACGGCGACACCTTCGCGGGCACGGTGAAGGTCAAGCTGGGCCCGATCTCGCTGCTGTACAAGGGCAAAGGCGAGTTCCTGGAGAAGGACGAGGCGGCCCGCAAGGTTGTCATCAAGGCCTCCGGCAAGGACTCGCGCGGCGCCGGCACCGCCGCCGCGACGGTCACCCTGACCCTGACCGAACAGCCCGGCGGCGGCACCCACGGCGCGGTGGCGACCGACCTGTCCATCACCGGCCGCCCGGCCCAGTTCGGCCGCGGCATGATCAGCGAGGTGGGCGGCAAGATCCTGGACACGTTCGCGACCAACCTCGCCGGCTCGCTGGCGACCTCCCCGGCCACGGAAGGGCCGGGCGGTGGTGGTGCCGGGGCCGGTGGTGGTGCTGCCGGGGCTGGTGGTGCGGGCGGTGTTGCCGGGGCTGGTGGGACCGGCGATACGGGCGGTGCTGGTGCTTCGGGTAGGGCTGATGGTGCTGCTGCTTCGGGTGCGGCTGACAAGTCCGCGGGGGCGGCTGTCTCAGGCGGAGCTGCCAAGTCGGCTGGTGCTGGTGGGGCTGGCGAACGTTCGGGGACCGGTGTGACTGAGGCCGCCGCTGGTGCTGCTGGGGCCGCTGCGGTCGCGGGATCAGCGGCGTCGGCCGGGGCAGGCGGTGCTTCCGGGTCTGGCGGTGCTGCTGGGTCTGCCGGGACTGGTGGAGCTGGCGCGGTTGGTGGGGCTCGTGGAGCTACGGGAACCACTGGGGCTGGTGGTGCCGGTGAAGGTGCTCGGGCCGCCGCGTCGGGTGGTTCTGCGGCGACGGCCGCCAAGGATTCGTCCGATGACTCCGGATCCGCGGAGAAGCCGCACCTGCACAGTGTTCCGGCCGGTGGCGCGACCGGCGAAGCCGAGCCGATCGACCTGCTCGACTACGCCGGACAGTCCGTGGCGAAGCGGCTGATCCCGGTCGCCGCCGGTGCCGTGGTGCTGGTGGTGGTCCTGGCGATCGTGCGGGCTCTGCGGCGCCGCTGACCAGCACCCGGCGCGGCTCCCGGCGCCGAAATCCGGCGCCGGGTTGTGCCCCGGCAGGCCAAGGATCGCGAACGGTCGGAGCTGCGCCGACAGCAGGGGGCAGCTCTGCCGGCGACAGGAGTCCCCGAATTCGGCCGAGATAGTCGGCCAGGGCGCGGGACTGCGCTGAACTGGCCGGACCGCGCCCAGCTTGAGCTCGGGTGGACCGCGCACCACGGGGGGACGGCACGCTTCGCGTGCAAGACCGCGCGAATGACCGGAAAGCTGGACTGCGTCGGACCGCGCCCACCTGACTGGGCCGGATGGGTGCGTGCTGGCCTGGATCGGGATGGGTGGCGTGCTGGGCTGGCGCGGGACCGTGCTCAGCTTGGGCCGAGTCGGGCTGTGCCGGGGTGTGCTGGCTGCGTCGGTACGTCTGGCCTGGCGAGCGGGCAGAGTAGGGCCCGGTTGAGCCGAGCCGAGCTGGGCCGTGGCGAGTAGGGCCAAGCTGCGTCGGTGGAGGCGGGAGCTGCATTCGACCTCTCCTTGGACCAAGCTCGTCTGCGCCATGCCGCCGGGCCGCTTGGCGCTGTGGGGTTGGAGCCGTTCCGCTGCCCGGGCCGTCTCGCCGGACGAGCCGGGCGAGCCGAGGCGGCTCGCCCACCCGGAAGAGTCCACCCGACCGTGGGAGGCTCGGGTCGAATGCCCGCTCGCGCTACTCACGGCATGTTTCGGGGGCAGGTCCTTGGGGGTTCTCCACCGGTTCGGCGAAAGAGACGCTGTCGACCGGCTACGCTGGGCCACCTCGTCGGCGGAGTTCTCGGGTGGGGCGGCACGATGCAGTCAGGTGGCGGCCGCGCGGTGCGGGCAGCGGTGACCTCCTGGCGTGGCTGGCCGGGCCGGTGGGCGATGTGGATGGTCGCGCGGCGGCGGTGGATCGGGTACGCCGTCGGGTGCGAGGTGCTGGCTGCGGCCGTGACCGTGGCCGGGCTGATGACGGGGTTCGGCGGGGCGGTGCGGCCGGTCTGGTTCGGCGCGCTCGTCGCGGTCGGGATCGCGCAGGCGGAGATGTCGCGGCGCATCGAGCGGCTCCGGCGGTGGATGAGCGGCCAGACGCACATCAACGTCACGTCCGTCTGGTACCTCGCCGGCGCGGTGCTGCTGCCGCCTGCCTGGGTGGCGTTGCTCGCGCTCGTCCTGTACCTCCACTTGTGGCTGCGTGTATGGCGAAACGTGCGTACGCGACCCGCACATCGCTTCGCGGCGAGTACTGGGTGGGCGATGCTGTCGTGCTTCGCGGCGTCTGCCGTGCTCGCTGTCACCGGCCTGAACGACGTCGGCATCGACAGTTGGTACGGCCTCTGCGCACTCGTTCTCGCTGCAGCGGTGTTCGAAGTGGTGAACGCCGGGCTCGTCGCGATCGGGATCTTCCTGTACACGAACAGCCGTTCGTCCGCGGACCTCGTCGGCACGTGGGAGGACAACGCCTTCGAGCTGGCCACACTGTGCCTCGGTGGGCTGACCGCGCTCGCCCTCGTGTGGCAGCCGGTGCTCGTGGTCTTCGTACTGCCGCCGCTGTTGCTCCTGCACCGCTATCTGCTGCTGAAGCAGCAACTCCAGGTGGCCGCGGTGACCGACGAGAAGACCGGCCTGCTCAACACGGCGGGCTGGCACGACCTGGCCACCCGCGAGTTCACTCGCGCCCGCCGTCGCGGTGAGGGCAGCGAATTCGCCGTCCTGATGATCGACCTCGACCATTTCAAGCGCATCAACGACACCTACGGCCACCTCACCGGCGACGAGGTGCTGGCCGCGGTCGCGGTGACCATCGAAGGTTCACTGCGTCAGAGCGACACCGTCGGCCGCTTCGGGGGCGAAGAGTTTGTGGTGCTGCTGCCTGCCACGGGTGCCACGCACGTCCTCGGCATTGCCGAACGGGTGCGAAGCGCGGTGGGCGAGATGACGGTCGCGGTGAACGGGTCGGTGCGGATCAGCGGACTCTCGGTGTCCGTCGGCGTCGCCCGTTACCCCGCTGCCGGCGAGACCCTCGACGAAGTCCTGCGCACCGCGGATGCCGCGCTCTACCGGGCCAAGGACTCCGGCCGCAATTGCGTCTCGGTGTGACCCGCGGCCCGAAATACCGGGCGCGCGGAGTTGTTGAACGTTGTATGAGTACTGCGGACCACGCTACGGACGTCGTGGTGATCGGGGCCGGGCAGGCCGGGCTGTCGGCGGCCTACCACCTGCGCCGCGCCGGTTTCGTCAACGACAGCGGGTTCGTCGTGCTCGATCACGGCAAACGCGCGGGCGGGGCTTGGCAGTACCGGTGGCCGTCGCTCGTGCTGGGCAAGGTGCACGGCATCCACGACCTGCCCGGCATGGCCTTCGGCACGCCCGACGTGACGCGTCCGGCGAGCGAGGTCGTCTCGGAGTACTTCGCGCGCTTCGAACGCACCTTCGACCTGCCGGTGCGGCGTCCGGTCGACGTGACCGCAGTCCGGACGGCGGGGGAGCGGCTGCTGGTCGAGACGCCGGCGGAGACCTGGTCCGCACGCGCGGTGATCAGCGCGACCGGCACGTGGGACCGTCCGTTCCTGCCGTACTACCCGGGTAGGTTCGCCGGACGGCAGCTGCACACCGCCGACTACCGCGGGGCCGAGGAGTTCCGCGACCGCCGGGTGGTGGTCGTCGGCGGCGGTACGTCGGCGGTGCAGCTGCAGCTGGAGATCGCACGGGTCGCGCGATCGATCACCTGGGTCACGCGCCGTCCTCCGGTGTGGCTCGACGAACCATTCAGCGAGGACTGGGGACGACGCGCGGTGGCGAAGGTCGAACGCCGTGTGCGCGAAGGACTTCCGCCGGAGAGCGTGGTGAGCGTGACCGACCTGGCGCTCACGCCCGAGGTGCGCGCCGCACGCGCCGCCGGCCAGCTCGACCGCAAGCCGATGTTCGACCACCTGGTGCCCGAAGGCGTCGTGTGGGCCGACGACAGCTTCGAGCCCGCGGACGTCATCCTGTGGGCGACGGGGTTCCGCGCGTCGATCGACCATCTGGCCCCGCTGCACCTGCGGGCGCCGGGTGGCGGCATCCAGCTGGACGGCACCCGCGTGGTCGCCGAGCCCCGGCTGCATCTGGTCGGCTACGGCCCGTCGGCGAGCACGGTCGGTGCGAACCGGGCCGGTCGCGCGGCGGTCCACGAGATCCGGCGGCTGCTGGGGAAGTGACGCGGGTCAGCAGCCCTGGAAGCGCTGGTCGGCCGACCAGCCGGCGTTGGCCCAGGTGTCCGGCGCCGGTGGCTGGAAGCCGGGGTACTGCTTGGCCAGTTCCGTGAGCAGCCACTGCGTGAACCGTGCCGCGCCCTGCGGGCAGGTGTGGATGCCGTCCGCGCTGCGGTCGGGCTTGCCGTCCTTCGTCGGCTGGTAGGCGGGGCCCCAGACGGTGCTCGCATCCAGCGCGCCCGCCTGGCCGTGGGAGCCTGCCGCGACGGTACGGGCGACCTCCGGAGTGTGGTTCAGCTCGGTCATGTGCGGTTGGTAGAAATCGTCCGGCCGGATCGGCGGGAAGGTCACGAACAGCGTCTTCGCGCCCGCGTGCGCGGCCGTTGTCACCAGCTTTTCGTAGCCTGCCTGCTGTTCTTGGGGGCTGCCCCAGTCGTAGGTGGTGGACTGGTAGATCAGCACGGACGGCTTGGCCGCGCCGATCTTCTCCGGCAGCTTCTCCCAGTTCTTGTCGGAGAACGGGCCGACGACGTTGCCGCCGCCGTCGGAGGCGATCGAGGTGAAGCCGACACCGGCTGCCTTGAACGCGGCGGCCAGCGGCAGTGCTTCCCCGGCCGCGATCGAGTCGCCCAGAAAGAGCACTGTGGACAGTCCGGAGTGTCCGGCAGGCTCTCCGGCCCCGTCGGACGGTTCGGCGCACGCGGTCGCGCTCAGCAGCAGCCCGGCGATGCCGAGTGCGAGGGTTCGAGTCCTGGTCATGGCCACTACGGTGCCGCCGCCGCGTCCCGGGTCACTCGCCGCTGTGTCGCGGTTGTGTCGCAAGGACCGCGACGATCCGGGCGGTGCGGGTCCGTGTTGTCCATACTGGACGCGTGGTGGCGATACTGCTCATCGAGGACGATCCGCTGGTGCGGCGCGGACTGGAACTCGCGCTCTCCCGGCACGGGCACGACGTGCGCACCGCGGAGACCGGGGAGGCCGGTCTCGCCGAATTCCGTTCGGCCGCACCGGAGCTGGTGGTGCTCGACCTGATGCTGCCGGGCATCGACGGGTTCGAGGTGTGCCGCCGGATCCGCGGAGCCGGTGACGTCCCCGTCATCATGCTCACCGCACGCGGTGATGACTTCGACGTCGTCGGCGGGCTGGCCGCGGGTGCCGACGACTACGTCGTCAAGCCGGCGCAGCCCACCGTGCTCGATGCGCGGATCCGCGCCGTGCTGCGCCGCACGCACGGCGGTTCGGACGGGGTTCGCGCGCATGGTGAGCTGAAGATCGACACTGCCGCGCTCACCGTTTCGCTGCGCGGCGAAACCGTCTCGCTGACCCCGACCGAACTGCGCCTGCTGCTGACCCTGTCGCGTGGTCCCGGCCGGGTGTTCAGCCGTCAGCAGCTGCTGGAAGAGGTGTGGGAGCACGACTACCTCGGCGATTCCCGGCTGGTCGACAACTGCGTGCAACGGCTGCGCGCGAAGATCGAGGCCGACCTGGCGAATCCGCTGTATGTGCAGACTGTGCGTGGGTTCGGCTACCGGTTCGGGCCGGTATGAGGTGGTGGTGGCCGCGTGGGCTGCGGCCTCGGCTGCTGGTCGCGTTCGTCCTGGTGACGGTGCTCGGCGCGGCCGCGGCGGCGTGGTCCAGCGCGGGAACGGCGAGCACTGCGCTGGTGGATTCGGCGCAGCGGCGGCTCAGTGACGCTCTCGTGAGCCAGATCGGTGCGGTCACGCCGCGGCTGACGTATCCGCCGGACCAGGATGCGCTGGACCGGCTGCGCAGTGCGGCCGGGCCGAACACCGTGGTCACTTACCGCGATCTGCGCGCCGAGGCCGGCGTCGAGCCGGCGAGCGACGCACTGCGTGCCGCGGTGCGCAGTCAGAACGGGCTCGTCACCGAGCGGGTCACCGTGGGCAGTACGCCGTGGCTCGTGATCGGTACGCCGGTGCTGCGCACCGCGCCGGACGGCACGCGCACGCCGTCGGGGATCGAGGTGTACTCGGCGCACGATCTCACCGAGGTCGAGCAGCAGATCGACGGGCTCGCCACGAACGCGGCCGCCACCGCCGCCGTGGCGTTGCCGCTCGCGATCCTGCTGGCGTTGCTGGCCGCACGCAGTGTGCTCCGGCCGGTGCGGGAGCTCCGGGACACCGCGCGGCGGCTCACCGACGGCGACCTGGACGCGCGCGCACCCCCGCAGGGCGCCGACGAACTGGCCCAGCTGACCGTCAGCATCAACGAAATGGCCGAATCGGTGCAGACCTCGATGACGGCGATGCAGCGGATGCAGACCGATGCGAGGCGGTTCGCCGCGGACGTTTCCCACGAACTGCGCACTCCGCTCAGCACGCTGACCGCGGTCATGGAGGTGCTGGAAACCGCGGCAGGCGGGATGGAACCGGACGCACGGGAATCCGCGCAGCTCGCGATCACCGAAACCCACCGGCTGGTCCGGCTCGTCGAAGACCTGATGGAGGTGTCCCGGTTCGACGCCGGGACCGCGCAGCTGCGGATCGACCAGGTGGACGTGGCCGCGGCGGTGGCGGACTGCCTGCGGGCCCGTGGCTGGACCGAGCAGGTCGAGCTGGCCCCGGCGAAGGGCATCGTGCTGGGTCTGGACCGGCGACGGCTGGACGTGATCCTGGCCAACCTCGTCGGGAACGCGCTGCGGCACGGCGCTCCGCCGGTGCGGGTGCGGATTTTTCTGTCCGGCACGCAGGTGCTGGTGGCAGTCACCGACCACGGGCCCGGATTGCCGAAGGAGGTGCTGCCGCACGTGTTCGACCGTTTCTACAAGGCCGATGCCGCACGGACGCGGACTCCCGGCAGCGGGCTGGGGCTGGCGATCGCGCTCGAGAACGCCCGTCTGCACGGGGGCACGCTCACCGCGGAGAACGTCGATGGCGGAGCCCGCTTCGTCCTGCGGTTGCCGAGGGAGGGGCAGTGAAACGGATCTGGCCGCTGGCGGCGGCTCTGCTGCTGACCGGGTGCGGTGTCGAACCGTCCGGGCCCGAGGGGCGGGGCGAGGCGCCGACCGGGGTGGCTCCCGGAGTCACGCTGTATTTCGTGGACGTCCACCGGCAGCTCCGTCCGCAGCTGCGGGAGACCGGACAGCTGGGCACGATCCCGGAGGCGGTGTCGCTGCTGCTGACCGGCCCCGGTCCGGACGACTCGGAACTGCACACGGAAATCGCGGGCACCACGGTCACCCAGGTGCGGATGAGCACCGCGCCGGACCTGCTCCGGATCGGGCTCCCGTTGACCGTGCAGGACGTCACCGCGCGGGGGATCGACCAGATCGTCTGCACGGCGCTCGGGGTGCAGATCCAGAGCGGTGGCTCCCCGGCGACGCGGGTGCAGGTGGACTTCGTCCAGCCCACCCCGGCGTCGGACCAGCGGCGGACCTGTCCGCTGTTCAGCTGAGCTGAGTGAGGTCGATCGCGGGCGGCGCGGGCTCGGGCATCGCCGTCCACAGCAACGCGAGCACCACTGTCGCCGCAGTGAACGCGAGTACTCCGCGGCGGCCTCTTGCCCACCGTGCCCGGAATCGGATGGGATCTTCCACGAAGTACTTCGACAGCGTGGCCAGCACGATCGACACGGCGCAGACCACTGCGGTGTGAGCCCAGCCGTCGAGCCCGGTCCGTTCGGGCGAGAGCAGCACGAACACGGGCCAGTGCCAGAGGTACAAGCTGTAGGAGATCAGCCCGAACCAGCGCAGGGGACGGCAGGCGAAGAGCCTGGACGCGAGCGCTCGTGGCTGCTGGGCGCACAGTCCGATCAGCAGCGCTGCCGCCAGTGAGTGGGCGAAAAGCCCACCGGTGTACAGCCAGCCGGAACCGGTGCCGTCGGCGAACACCCACAGCGCGGCGAGCCCGGTCATGAGTACTGCCATCGCGGCATCGCCCCACCGTCCGGTCCGCGGCGGCCGCGCGGCGACCACTGCGCCCAGCAGCAGGGAAAACGCGCGGGTGTCGGTTCCGGTGTAGACGCGCGTCGGATCCGCCGGGTCGACCAACAGAATCATCAGCACGAGGGACAGTGCCGACGCCAGTACGGCGACCAGCGCGACCCGGTGGCGCACCCGCCGCCCCAGCGCCAGCACGATCACCGGCCACAGCAGGTAGAACTGCTCTTCGACGGCAATGCTCCACAGGTGCTCGAACACCCGGCTCGGCCCGAACCGGTCCCAGTAGGCCGCCGATTCCGCGAGCAGGTGCCAGTTGACGAGATTCAGCTGCACCCACGGCCCGTCGGCGAGCGTCGAGGCGAGCATTCCCGGGTCCCCGACGAGCCGCACCACGACGGTGACCACGGCGAGCAGCACGGCGAGCGCGGGAAACAGCCGCCGAATCCGCCTGCCCCAGAAGGAAATCAGCGAAACCGTACCGGTGGCGTGGACCTCACGCAGCAGCAGGCCGGTGATGAGGTAGCCGGACAAAGCGAAGAACAGGTCCACGCCGAGGAAGCCGCCCGGCAGGTGACCGGTGTGGAACAGCAGTACGCCGAGGATGGCCACGCCGCGGATCCCGTCCAGCGCGGGGGAGTGCGGAGCCTTGGTGGCCGCAGTGGGTTCGGCGGCGCGTACGGCCGTGGGCAGAGGTGGCTGGACATCCGGCATGGCTTCGACGATGCGGTCCCGGGGTGGCGATGCCGTCCGCACCAGGTCGCAATCACGTCGTAGCGCTGACCGGCTCGACAACTCGATACGTCGTAAAGTAGCCTTCGGAGCAATAGTTTACGACGTAAAGAGATGAGATGCCTGAAGTTGCCTTGTCTGGGGGAAGCCGGTTGGACGTCGAGGTGCACGGTGCGGGGCCGGTGGTGCTGCTGCCGGTCGACCCGAGCGCTGCCGCGGGGGAAAAAGCCGAGGTGATGCGGCAGTGGGGTGCCGACCCGGAGCTGGGCCGGTCGCTGATCAGGGGGCTGTCCGGGTTCCGGGTGGTGGCTTTCGACTACGAAGGCCACGTGCTAGCGCACCCGCGTCCGGACACGCTCACCCCGGCCACGATCGCGGCCGACTTTCTGGCGGTCGCCGACGCGGTGGGAGCGCCGAGGTTCGCCTATTACGGCTACTCGTGGCTCGCCCTGTCCGGACTGCAGCTGGCTTTGCGCACCGATCGGCTCGACGCTCTGGTGATGGGTGGCTTTCCGCCGCTGTCCGGGCCGTACGAGCCGATGCTGGCCGTCACCCACGCCACGCATGAGTTGTCCACTGTGGAACCGACGAACGCCGAGGCGACGCCGGGGGACTGGGATTCCGTCGAGGTCACCCTGTCACCTGGGCAGACGAAACAGTTCGTGACCCTGTACGAGGCTCTGCGGGACTTCGACGACGAAGCCGCGCAGCCCTCGTGCGCCCGCCTGTGTTTCGCCGGTTCTGCCGACCGGATCGAATACGGCGAGCGCTGGGGCGGCGTGACGGTGGACATCGCCGGTCCCCTCGACCACCGCCTTACCGATCTGGTTGCCCGTGGCTGGGACGTCGAGGTCCTCGACGGTCTCGACCACATGCAGGCGATGCAGGCGGGCGCGGTGCTGCCGGTCGTGCGGCCGTGGCTGGAGAAGACGCTGGGTTAACGATGCAGGTACCGCACCTGGCCGGGTTTGGCGGCGTCGAATTCGGCGCGGCCGGCCAGGTGCTCCGGCACGCCGACCTCCCACCACGCCCCCGCTTCGGTCCACGCGGCGGGCAGGGTGCGGACGACGACCACGGCAGGGCGGCGGGTCGTGCCGGCAGCGGTACGGGCTTGGGCATACGCGTCGCGAAGTTCCGAGAGCGAGTGCGCTTCGAAGACTGTGCAGCCCATGGCCTCGGCGTGCCGCGCGAAGTCGACGCGGGGTGGTTCGTCGTGGGAGGTGCGGCAATCGGGGTAGAAGTTGGTGAACGGCTTGCCACCCTGGCCCTGCTGGAGCCGCCCGATCACCGCGTACCCGTCGTTGTCGCAGACCACCGCGACGAACGGGTGGCCGGCGAACGCGGCGGAGAACAGGTCCGAGTTCAGCATCAGGTACGAACCGTCGCCCAGGAGTGTGGTGACCAGCCCACCCTCGTGCGCCATCGCCGCACCCCACGCGCCGGACAGCTCGTAGCCCATGCAGGAGAAGCCGTACTCGACGTCCATGCTCACTTCGCCGGACCCGCGCCAGCCACCGATCAGCTCACCGGGCAGGCCGCCGGACGCGGTCATCACGTAGTCGCGCGGTTCGGACAGGTCGTTCACCACGCCGACGACCTGGGCGTAGCTGGGGATTTCCGAAGCCGCTGAACGCAACGAGCCGATGTGCGCGTCCCAGCGGGCTCGTTGCGCGGCTGCCTGTGCAGTCCACTGTGGGTCAACGTGCCAGTCTTCCAGGTGCGCGCCGAGGTCGGTCAGACCGGCCGCAGCGTCCCCCACCACCGCGAGGGCTCCGTGTTTCACGGCGTCGAAGCGGGCGGCGTTGAGCGCGATCAGCCGCACGTCCGGAGAAAAGACCGTCCACGACGCGGTGGTGAAGTCCTGCAACCGGGTGCCCACGGCAAGGACCACGTCCGCGGAAGCGGCGAGTACGTTCGCCGACGCCGAGCCGGTGATTCCCAGCGGACCGGCGTACACCTCGTGCCCGTGCGGCACGAGGGTGCGCCCGGCGGTGGTCTCCGTGACCGGAATCCCGTGTCGCTGCGCGAAGTCCAGCGCCTGCGCCCCGGCGCCGGAATAGCGGACGCCGCCACCCAGAACCAGCAGCGGCCGCCGCGAGGACCGGAGTGCGGTGGCGGCTTCGGTCAGCGCCCGCAGGTCCGGCCGGGTGCGCGGCAGCCGGTGCGTGACCGGCTCGAACAGCGCCTCGGGGAAGTCGTACGACTCGGCTTGCACGTCCTGGGGCAGCGCCAGGGTGACCGGCCCGGCGTCGGCCGGATCCGTGAGGACCCGCGCGACCTGGGGCAACGCGGCGAGCAGCTGCTCGGGCCGGGTGATCCGGTCGAAGTAGCGGCTCACCGCGCGGAGGGCGTCGTTCGCCGTGGCCGTGCCGTCGTGGAACGGCTCCACCTGCTGCAACACCGGGTCCGGTGCGCGGTTGACGAACGTGTCACCGGGCAGCAGCAACACCGGCAGCCGGTTCGCGTGCGCGACACCCGCCGCGGTCACCAGGTTCAGCGCGCCCGGCCCGATCGACGACGTGACCACGCCGACCTGCCGCCGGTGCGTGGCCTTCGCGTATCCGGTCGCGGCGAGTGCCATGCCCTGTTCGGTGTGCCCACGCCACACCGGGAGCTCGTCCCGGTGTTCCTCCAGCGCGGTACCGAGGCCGAGCACATTGCCGTGCCCGAAGATCGCCCAGACAGCCGGGAACAGCGGCACCTCCCGGCCGTCGAAGGTCTCCGAACGCTGCGCCAGCAGCCAGCGCACGAGAGCCTGTGCCGTCGTCAGTTTCACAGCAGCTCCTCGATCTCGGCGGCGGTGGGCATCGCGTCGGCGCAGGCCAGCCGGCCCGCGACGAGCGCGCCCGCGGCGTTCGCGTACTCGGCGATCCGGGCCGGATCCCACCCGGACAGCAGCCCGTGCACCAGCGCACCTCCGAAGCCGTCTCCCGCGCCGAGCCCGCAGACCACCTCGATCTGTTGCGGTCGCACGGTTCGCCGGCCTTCCGGCGTGGCGATCAGCACGCCGTCGGCGCCCTTCTTGATCACCGCCAGCCGCAGCCCGCGGGCGAGCATCCGGTCCGCGGCCTCGTCCGGATCGGCGGTGCCGACGGCGACTTCCACCTCGGTCCGGTTACCCACCGCGACACTGACGTGGTCGAGCATCCAGCCGATCTCCGCGCGCGCGGCCGCGAGGTCCGGCCAGAACATCGGCCGGTAGTCGAGGTCGACGACAGTGTGCTCACGCCGGCCGCGGGCGGTGAGGATCCGGCGCTGGGTGGCGCGTGCGGGCTCGGCCGAAACGCCGGTGCCGGTCACCCACAGCAGCGGGACTTCGCGGACCAGATCCCACGGCACGTCCGCGTCGGCGAGCGTGAGGTCCGGGGCGATCGGGTCCCGGTAGAACAGCAGCGGCGGATCCGCCGGCGGGTTCAGCTCACAGAACACGACCGGGGTGTGCAGCTCCGCCGAAGTACCGACGTGCGCCGGGGAGACGCCGAAGCCGGACAGTGCGTGGCGGACGTAGTCGCCGAACCCGTCCGCGCCGACCTTGGTCAGCACCGCGGTCCGGCGCCCGAGCCGCGCGGCGGCGACCGCGACGTTGGTCGCCGTACCGCCGAGCGATTTGGCGAACGTGCTCACCTCGGCGAGCGGCACCCCGCTCTGCTGCGGATACAGGTCGACCCCGACCCGGCCGACGGTGAGCGCCTCGATGGGCACACTTGCGTCGGTCATGAGGATTCCGCCTGGCGCAGTTCGTGTTCCAGGGCTTCCAGTTCCGCGCCGCCGGCCATCTGCCGGGTCAGTTCGGCGAGAGTGATGTCCGGCTTCTCGTACGAGCCGAGTGCCGCGCCACGCTTGAGCAACAGAAACCGGTCGGCCACCGGGTAGGCGTGGTGCGGGTTGTGCGTGATCAGCACGACGCCAAGGCCGCGGTCACGGGCCTGCGCCACGTACTTCAGCACCACGCCGGCCTGCTTCACACCGAGCGCGGCAGTCGGCTCGTCGAGGATCAGCACCTTCGCCCCGAAGTGCACTGCCCGCGCGATGGCCACGCACTGTCGTTCGCCGCCGGAGAGCGTGCCCACCGGCTGTTCCACGTCGCGCAGGTCGATGCCCATGTCCGCGAGCGCTTTCTTGGTGAGCGCGCGTCCCTTCTTCCGGTCCAGCGCCTGGAACGGGCCGAAGCCGACGGTCGGCTCGGAGCCGAGGAAGAAGTTGCGCCACACACTCATCAACGGCACCACCGCCAGATCCTGATAGACCGTCGCGATGCCGCGGTCGAGCGCCTCGCGCGGCGAAGTGAACCGCACCGGGGCGCCTTCGACCAGGAACTCGCCCTCGTCGTGCTGGTGCACCCCGGCGAGGATCTTGATCAGCGTGGACTTCCCGGCCCCGTTGTCGCCGAGTACGCAGGTGACCTGCCCGGCATGGACCACAGTGGACACATCACGCAACGCCACCACACTGCCGTACCGCTTGCCGACCCCGGTGACCTCGATCAGAGGGTTCATCGCCGCACCCTTTCCGCGCGCCGCCGGAAGGCGTTGTTGACCAGGACCGCGGCCAGCAGCATGATGCCGAGGAACAGCATGAACCAGTCGCTGTCCCAGCCGGCGAACACGATGCCCTGGCGTGCCATGCCGAAGATCAGCGCGCCGATCGCGGCCCCGACCGCCGAACCGTAGCCACCGGTGAGCAGGCAGCCGCCGATCACCGCGGCGATGATGTACTGGAACTCCAGCCCGATGCCCTGGTTGGCCTGCACGCTCGCGAACCGCAGGATGTTGATCGAGCCGACCAGCCAGCCCGCCAGCGCGGTGCCCATGAACAGGAGGATCTTCGTGCGCACCACCGGCACGCCCACCGCCCGCGCACTGCCCGCCGAGCCGCCGACCGCGAAGATCCAGTTGCCGAACTTGGTGCGCACCAGCAGCCACGCGGCCACCGCCGCGAAGCCGATCCACCACACGATCGAAATCTGGAACGGGGTGCCGCCGATGTCCACTGTGGAGGCGAAAACGAATCCGGCCGAGGCGTAGCCGTCGGTCGAGCGCATCCCGGAGACCTGTACGGTGCCGGTCACCAGCCGCGTCACGCCCAGGTTCAGCCCCTGCAGGGCGAGGAAAGTGCCGAGCGTGACGATGAAGCTGGGCAGCCCGGTCTTCATCACCAGCCAGCCGTTGAACAACCCGACCAGCAGCGCGAACACCAGCGACACGAGCAGCGCGAGCCACACGTTCCAGCCGGCCGCGGTGGCCAGGATCGCGGTGACCAGCGAGGTGGACGCGGTCATCACGCCCGCGGATAGGTCGAACTCGCCGCCGACCATCAGCAGCGACACCGCCACCGCCATGATGCCCAGCGTGGCCGCGTCGTCGAGCCAGGTGGCGGCCCCGCCGGCGCTGAAGAACCGGTCCGTGACGAGGGTGAAGAACAAGAACACCACGACCGCGCCCAGCAGTGCGCCGATCTCCGGGCGCACCACCAGCCGGTCGAGTGCCCGCGGCTTCACCAGCCGTTCGTCGAGGGTGGTCATCGGGTGCCCCTTTGCACGTACTGGCCGACCTTGTCCACAGTGGATCTGTCGACCAGATCGGGGCCGGTGAGCACCGGCTTCCCGCCACCGACGACGTTCGCGTTGTCCCGGTAGAGCTTGAGGAACTGCACCGGAAGGTAGCCCTGCTCGTACTGCTGCTGGTCGACCGCGAAGACCACGTCGCCGGACTTGATCGCGGCCACCACGTCGGAGTTCAGGTCGAACGTGCCGACCCGCGCCTTCGAGGCGACCGACTTGATCGCGCTCACCGCCCGCGCGGCGACCTGCGAGTTCAGTGTGAGGACCGCGTCGATCGACGGGTCGGTCTGCACCGCGCCGCGGATGCGGGACTCCGCGTCGGTCGGGTTGGAGATGTCCACTTGCAGCATCTGCACCCCGCCGCCGAACCCGGTCTTCGCACCGGCACACCGCTGCGCCTGCCCGACGTTGCCCGCCTCGTGCACGACACACAGCAGCTTCTTCTTGCCGAGCTCCTTGAACTTCTTCCCGGCCTCCTCGCCCGCGATGGACTCGTTCTGCCCGACGTGCGTGAGCGCGCCGTACTCCACGCTCTTGTCCTCGCCGGAGTTGATGGTGATCACCGGGATGCCGGCGCGGACCGCGGCCTCGATGGACGGCCGCAGCGCCTCCGGGTTCGCCATCGACACGACGAGCCCGCCGGTCCGCTGCGCGACCGCGTTGTCGATCAGTTTGGCCTGCGCGCCGGGGTCGCCGTCGGAGTTGTACTCGATCTGCACGCCGAGGTCCTTGCCGGCCTGCTCGGCGCCGTTCTTCACCACGTTCCAGAACGCGTCACCCGCGGTGCCGTGGGTGATCACGGAAACCTTCAGCTGCCCGGACTCCACCGGCTCGGACGCGGGCGCGGCCGCCTTCGGCTCGGCGGACGGTCCGGTGCACGCCGTCAGAGCCAGCCCCGCTGCCAGCAGGCCCGCCGTCAGGCGGCCGGAGCGCCGGACGCGCTCCCCGCGATGGGACATCGTCGTCTCTCCTCGCTCGTGTTTCTCCCTCAGCCGGCCAGCCGGCCGGCGATCCCGGTGAGACAGGCGAGGCTCACGGCCACGTCCCGTCCCGGCCGGTCCACGGGACTGTCTTCCCCGAGCGCAGTGTCCTGCTCCAGTACATACCAGCCGTCGTAACCGGCTTCGGCGACGAAGCGGACCATCGCCTCGATGTCCACGTCGCCTTCACCGAGCGGAACGTACAGGCCCCTGCCCACCGCTTCGGTGTAGGGCAGCTCGCCTGCCCGCACCGCGGCGGCGAGATCGCCGCGCACGTCCTTGAGGTGCAGATGCCCCACCCGTGACGGATGCCTGCGTGCCAAAGCGACCGGGTCGGTGCCGCCGATCAGCAGGTGCCCGGTGTCCAGACACAGCGGCAGATCGCTGTCGGCGAGGAACCGCTCCACCTCGGCCTCGGTCTCCACGTGCGTGCCGACATGCGGATGCAGCACGGTCTTCAACCCGTGCCGCGCCGCCAGATCCCGGATCCGGCCCGCCGTGGTGACCACAGTGGACCATTCGGCAGCACTGAGCGCGGGCCGTTCGTCGTAGCCGTCCAGCCCGGTCGCGGCGGCGAGCACGAGCACCTCCGCCCCGCAGGCGGCGAACAGTGCCGTGGAAGCCTCGGCTTCGGCGATCGCGGCCTCCGGGTTCTCGTGCAGCGCCACGGCCAGGAAACCGCCGACCAGCCGCAGCCGGTACCCGGCGAGCAGGGCGTTGAGTTCACCCGGGTCGCGCGGCAGGTACCCGGGCGGGCCCAGTTCCGTCGCGGTGATGCCCAGCCCGGCCATCTCGCCGAGCACGGCCGGCGCGTCGAGCACCCGGCCCCAGCCGGGCACCTCGCACACGCCCCAGGAAATCGGTGCGGCCGCCACGCGGATCTTCGGCACTGCTGTCATGGATCCCTCTCCGCCACACGGGGTCAGTCGGGCCGGCGCTTGATTAGAGCGCTCCAAGCTTGTAGCGTCCGGCGAATCGGGTCAAGGGCCGGTTTCCAGTCCGTGACCCAGTGATCCGCCGGGAGGCCGCGGCATGGGCAGACCCACCATGGAGGACGTCGCCGCGCGTGCCGGCGTCTCCCGCGCGCTGGTGTCGCTGGTGATGCGCGATTCGCCGAAGGTCTCACCGGGGCGGCGCACCGCGGTCCGCAAAGCCGCGGCGGAGCTGGGGTATTCGCCGCACGTGATGGCGCGTTCGCTGGCCAGCCGTACGTCCACTGTGGTCGCGGTGATGGTCAGCGACCTGCGCAACGCGTTCTTCGCGGACGTGGTCGAGGGCCTGGACGCGGCCGCGCGGGCGGCCGGGTTCGAACTCGTTCTCAACACCGGCGGCCGGATGCCTTCGCGCGAGCGGAACGCTCTGCACAGCCTGCTTTCCTTCCGCCCGGCGGGGATCGTGCTGCTGTCTCCGGTGGTGCCGGCCTCCGCCATCGAAGCCGCCGCACGGCAGTGCCCGGTCGTGCTGGTCTCGCGCACCTCCCGCTCCAGCGGGGTGGACACGGTGAACGACGACGGAGAGGCGGGCTCGGCGCTGGCCGTGGACCACCTGGTACGCCTGGGACACCGCCGAATCGCGCATCTGGACGGCGGGGGAGCGGCCGGTGCGTCCGCTCGCCGCCGGGGGTTCCGGCGGGCGATGCGCGGGCACGGGCTCGTCCCGGTCGTGGTGCGCAGCGAGCACACCGACACCGCGGGGGAGAAGGCGGTACGGGAATTGCTGTCCCGTGGCGACCGGTCCGCCCTGCCGACGGCTGTGGTGGCGGGCAACGATTTCAACGCGGTCGGGGCAATCTCCGCGTTGGAGGAGAACGGTCTGCGGGTGCCGGAGGACGTGTCCGTGGTCGGCTACGACAACACATCGCTGGCATCGCTACGGCATCTCTGTCTGACCACAGTGGACCAACCGCGGATCGAGATGGGCAGGCTCGCGCTCGAGACACTGCTGGAACGCGTGCGCGGCGAGCGGTCCGAACCGGTCCGGCATCTGCTGCACCCGTCGCTGGTGGTCCGGAACACCACGGCGAGTCACCGGGAAGACGATCGGAAGGGACGGCGATGAGGCTGGGACTGGCGGGCATCGGAAGGATCGGCGCGGCGCACGCGGAGACGCTCAACGGCTTCACCGAGGTCTCCTCGGTGGTGCTGGCCGACGTCGACAGCGCGCGGGCACGGGCGACCGCGGACAGGCTCGGGGTGACGGCGGTCGACGGTCTCGACGCGTTGTTCGGCGCCGGTCTCGACGGGCTGGTCGTCACCGCGGCGACCGACGCGCACCCGGAGCTGATCATCCGCGCGGTCGACGCCGGGATCCCGGTGTTCTGCGAGAAGCCGGTGGCTGCCGACATTCCTGGCACGCTCGCGGTGATCGACCGGATCGAGGGCTCGGGCGTGCCGGTGCAGATCGGCTTCCAGCGGCGGTTCGACGCCGGGTACCAGGCTGCGCGGGCCGCGGTGGACAGCGGTGCGCTCGGCTGGCTGCACTCGGTGCGGGCGACCACTTTGGACCCGGCGCCGCCGCCCGCGGAGTACGTCGCCCATTCCGGCGGCCTGTTCCGCGACTGCGGGGTACACGACTTCGACATCATCCGCTGGGTCACCGGACGGGAGGTGGAGGAGGTCTACGCGGTGGGGCGCAACAAAGGCGCGCCGTTCTTCAGCGAAGCCGGCGACGTGGACACGGCGGCGGCCACCCTGACCCTTGACGACGGCACTCTCGCCACAGTCTCGTTGACGCGCTACAACGGCGCCGGTTACGACGTGCGTTTCGAGGCACTGGGCTCGGACGGTAACGCTGTGGTGGGACTTGACGACCGGGCGCCACTGCACACTGTCGAACCGGAAGCGACGCCGTTGCCCGGTCCGCCGTATCCCGGCTTCATGGAGCGGTTCCGTCCCGCCTACGCCGCGGAGCTGAAGGTTTTCCTCGACGTCGCGGCGGGGAAACGGCCGAGCCCGGCCGGTGCCGTGGACGCGCTCGAGGCGTTCCGCGTCGCCGAGGCCTGCGAAGTCTCCCGCCGGGAGCAGCGGCCGGTGCCACTGACCGAGATTCCGGCCTGATCGCCTGCGGCGATGGTAAGCGGGATTACCGGCTAGCGCCGGGGACCGCGCTGTGCCAAGCTGCAGGGCGTGCCTGGAGCCGGAGAGTCCGACATCGTGCTGATCCCGCTCGACGAGCCGGGTCTGGCACGGCTCGCGGACACCGCGGTCGCCGATGCCCTGCCGCTCGAGGTGATGCCCGCGGCCGACGATCCGCAGGGCTGGACCGAGGAGCTGCGCGAGGCGTTCCTCGCCTTCCACCGCCGCCGGTCGCTCGATCCGGAGACGGCCATCGAAAGCACCTGGGTGATCGAGGTCGCCGGCCACGCGGCCGGGGCGGCCCGGCTGCGGCCGGTGTCCGGTGCCTCGGCAGTGGAAGTCGAGGCGGGGGTGTGGCTCGCCCGCTCGATCCGCGGTCACGGCATCGGCCGGCGGGTGGCCGAGGCGCTGCTCGAATCGGCCCGCGACGGCGGAGCGGTCCGCTTCATCGTCGCGACGACCACAGTGGACAACGCCGCGGCCCGCAGGCTGATCAGCGGCACGGGCGCGGACCTCGACGTACGCGGTGCCAGCGTGGACGGCCGCCTGGAGTTGTGAGCATCCGGCACGAAAGTGCCGGGGTGGCCCGGGAAATTCCGGCAACCACCCCGGCACTCTGTCGTTCACTCCACGGACCTGCTCAGTCCAGCTGCAGTTCCGGGGAGTACATGTCGAACCAGTGGTACAGGTCGATCGCCCGGTCCAGGCCGGTGCGCTGCCTGCTGTCGATCGCCCCGCTGTCCACTTCGGACACCTTCTGCAGCCAGTTCCGGTCGACCACGGAGAACACCGGGTGGTCGCGCTCGGCCAGGACCTCCTTCGCCTGCACCTGGAGGGTGGCCGCGTAGTTCGGGTCCTGAGTGGAGGGATACGGGCTCTTCACCCGGTCCCGCACCGAGGCCGGCAGCACATGCTTCGTCGCGTGCCGCAGCAGGCTCTTCTCCCGGTTGTCGAACGTCTTCAGCGCCCACGGGGCGTTGTAGACGTACTCCACGAGCCGGTGGTCGCAGAAGGGCACCCGCACTTCCAGGCCGACCGCCATCGACATGCGGTCCTTGCGGTCGAGCAGCTGGCGCACGAACCGGGTCAGGTGCAGGTTCGAGATGACGCGCATGCGCGCTTCCTTGCCCGATTCCCCGTCCAGCCGGTCGACCTGGCCGACCGCGGTGCGGTACTGGTCGGCCACATAGGCGTCCAGGTTCAGCTTGCCCGCCAGATCCGGGGTCAGCAGGCCTTCCCGCCGATCCATCAGGTTGTTGCTGAAGGCCAGCCACGGGAAGGTGTCCGCGTTCACCGCGGCCTCGTCGTGGAACCAGCGGTAGCCGCCGAACACCTCGTCCGCCGACTCGCCGGACAGTGCCACTGTGGACTCCGCGCGGATCGCCTTGAACAGCAGGTAGAGCGAGGTGTCCATGTCGCCGAGCCCGGCCGGGATGTCCCGCGACCGCAGGACCGCGCGGCGTACCTCCGGGTCGGTCAGCTCGGCCGGGTTGAGCATCACGTCCTGGTGCGCGGAACCGACCAGCTTCGAGACGTCCCGGATGTAGGGCGAGTCCGGGGTGTCGCGCATCTCGTCCGGCTGGAAGTTCTCCTCCTGCCCGTAGAAGTCCACCGAGAAGGTGCGCAGCTGCTCGCCCTGCTCGGACAGCCGTGCCGCGGCCAGCCCGGTGACCGCGCTGGAGTCCAGGCCGCCGGAGAGCAGCACGCACCGCGGCACGTCTGCGACCAGCTGGCGGTGGACGATGTCGGTCATCAGCTCGCGCACCCTGGCGACGGTCGTCTCCTGGTCGTCGGTGTGCGGACGGGCGTCGAGCTTCCAGTAGGTGCGGGTGTTGATGCCCTCGCGGGTCACGGTGACCACGGTGCCCGGCTGGACCTCGTACATGCCCTTCCACAGCGACCAGCCCGGTTGCTTGGTGAAGGCGAACAGCTCACGCAGGCCGTCCACGTCGATCACCTTGCGGGCCGACGGGTTCGCCAGGATCGCCTTGGGCTCCGAGCCGAACAGCACGCCGTCGCGCGTGGGGTAGTAGTAGAACGGCTTGATGCCCATCCGGTCGCGGATCATCACGAGCTTCTGGTCCCGCTCGTCCCAGATGGCGAAGGCGTACATGCCGTTGAGGTGGTCCACCACCTCGGTGCCCCACTGCAGGTAGCCGTGCAGCACGACCTCGGTGTCGCTGTCGGTCTCCCAGGTGTGGCCGAGCTTGGTGAGCTCCTCGCGCAGCTCGGTGAAGTTGTAGGCCTCTCCGCTGTAGACCATGGCGACGTCGCCGTTCGGCGTGCGCACGCTCATCGGCTGCCGGCCGCCCGGAAGGTCGATGATGGCCAGCCGGCGATGGCCCAGCGCCACGTTGCGGCGGACCCAGGTGCCCCGGTCGTCCGGGCCCCGGCAGGCCATGGTCTGGGTCATGGCATCGACGATCTCCTGCCGTCCGGTGAGATCACTGTCGTAGGCCACCCAGCCGGCGATTCCGCACATTCTCCGCCTCCCGAGAATTTTGCTTAGTTGGTACAACTATTTGTTACTCAGGTGTAACACAGTGCTGCGTGAATGTCTGTCCGAATTGCACGCTCCGTCCCTGATCCGCTACTGGGTGTGGTACTTGTCACGGCCCGGTCACGACCCGTCATGAGCTGCCGTTCCGGCGTGGCCGGGGTCACCCGGCGTCAAGGTCCCGTAAACGCGTCGGGCCGACGGCGTCAAGGAGCCGTCAGAAGCGCGGGGGAGGGCCGGGTGCCGGCCGCACAGTGGCCTGGTCCTGACGGCCACCCGATCCGGGTGACCCTTCCTGAGAGGTGCCTCGTGGCGGATTTGCTGTACGCCGTGTTGCTGATCGGCGTTTTCCTGGTGCTCGCCGGTGTCCTGCGCGGGCTGGAGAAGCTGTGAGCGGCGCGGGCACCGTGGCCGACGTGGTCGGCGGCCTGCTGGCGCTGGGCTTGATCGGGTACCTCGTCGTCGCGCTCGTACGGCCGGAGAAGTTCTGAGATGAGTGACGTCGGTGCCGGCCTGATCCAGGTCGGCGTGCTCCTGGCCGCCCTCGCGGTGGTCTACCGGCCGTTCGGCGGCTACCTCGCCAGGGTCTTCTCCGGCGAGAGACACCTGCGGGTCGAGAAGGCCTTCTACCGCCTCGCCGGGGTCGACCCGGACTCGCGGCAGCACTGGAAGACCTACGCCTCCGGGGTGCTCGGTTTCTCCTTCGTTTCCATCGTGGTGCTCTACCTGCTGCAGCGGCTGCAATCGGTGCTGCCGTGGGATTTCGGTCGTGGACCGGTGCCGCCCGCGGTCGCGTTCAACACCGCGGTGAGCTTCGTGACCAACACGAACTGGCAGTCCTACGTCCCCGAGACGACCATGGGTCACTTCGTGCAGATGGCGGGCCTGACGGTGCAGAACTTCCTGTCCGCGGGGGTCGGCCTGGCGGTCGCGATGGCGGTGATCCGCGGGTTCGCCGGTTCGCGCACCGACCGGCTCGGGAACTTCTGGGTGGACCTCACTCGCGCCGTGGTCCGGGTGCTGCTTCCGATGGCGTTCGTGTTCGCCGTCGTGCTGATGGCGCTCGGTGTGGTGCAGAGCCTGCGTTCCGGGGCGCCGGTGGTGAATCCGGACGGCAGCCGCGCCACGATCCCACTCGCGCCTGCCGCGAGCCAGGAGGCGATCAAGGAACTCGGCACAAACGGCGGCGGCGTCTTCAACGCCAATTCCGCGCACCCGCTGGAGAATCCGAACGCCTGGACCAACCTGGTGGAGATCTTCCTGATCCTGGTCGTCCCGGTGTGCCTGACCCGTGCGTTCGGGCAGCTGGTCGGCAAGCCGCGGCAGGGGCACGTGCTGCTGGGCGTGATGGGGATCCTGTGGGGCGGGATGCTCGCGGTGATCTGGTCGTCGGAAGCGTTGACGCGCAGCCCGGCCGCGCTGGCCGCGGGGGTCGGCCTGGAAGGCAAGGAGCAGCGTTTCGGTCTGAGCCTCACCTCGATCTTCGCGAATTCGACCACCGGGACCTCGACCGGTGCGGTCAACGGCGCGCACGACAGCCTGTCCGGCCTCGGTGGGGGCGGGGCACTGCTGAACATGCTCTTCGGCGAGCTTTCGCCGGGCGGGGTCGGGACCGGGCTCTACAGCATTCTCGTGATGGCCGTGATCGCGATGTTCCTCGCCGGGCTGATGGTCGGGCGCACGCCGGAGTACCTCGGCAAGAAGCTCGGCAAGCGGGAGGTGACCTGCGCGGCGATCGCGATGCTTGCCATGCCGGCCGTGGTGCTGCTCGGCTCCGGCATCGCGCTGCTGCTGCCGGGTACGACCGGCGCACTGGGCAACCCGGGTGCGCACGGTCTTTCGGAGATCCTCTACGGCTACGCCTCGACCGGCAACAACAACGGCAGCGCGTTCGGCGGCCTGACCGCGACGAGCGACTGGTTCCAGGCGTCCTTCTCGGTGGCCATGCTGATCGGCCGGTTCGTGCCGATCATCGCGGTGCTCTGCCTGGCGGGCTCGCTCGCGCGGCAGAAGAAGGTGCCGGAGACCGCGGGCACGCTGCCGACCACCGGACCGCTGTTCGCCGCGATGCTCACCGGCACCGTCGTGCTGGTCGCGGCGCTTACATTCGTCCCGGCTCTCGCGCTGGGACCTATCGCGGAGGCTCTGGCATGACAGTGCTCGAAGAGCGACCGTCCACGAGACGGCAGGAGGACACCGGACGAGTCGGCGCCGGGGTGTTCCGGCCGAAACAGCTGTGGGCGTCGATGCCGGACGCGCTGCGCAAGCTGAATCCCCGTCACCAGCTGAAGAACCCGGTGATGTTCGTGGTGTGGACCGGCTCGCTGCTGACCACCGTCTTCGCGATCACCGATCCGAGCGTGTTCACCATCCTCATCACCGTCTGGCTGTGGTTCACCGTGTTCTTCGCGAACCTGGCCGAGGCGGTGGCCGAGGGGCGGGGCAAGGCGCAGGCCGAGACGTTGCGGCGGACGAAGAAGGAGACCGTGGCGCGGCGGCTCGCCGAGGACGGGTCCGAGGAGCGGGTGCCCGGGGTGGACCTGCGCGTCGGGGACCTCGTGGTGGTCGAGGCGGGGCAGGTGATCCCCGGAGACGGGGACGTGACCGAGGGCATCGCCACCGTCGACGAATCGGCCATCACCGGGGAATCGGCCCCGGTGATCCGGGAGTCCGGCGGTGACCGGTCGGCGGTGACCGGCGGGACCACGGTGCTCAGCGACCGGATCGTGGTGCGGATCGGCACCCGGCCAGGGGAGTCCTTCGTGGACCGGATGATCGCCTTGGTGGAGGGCGCTTCCCGGCAGAAGACGCCGAACGAGATCGCGTTGACCATCCTGCTGGCCACACTCACCATCATCTTCCTGCTCGCGGTCGTGGCGCTGCAGCCGATGGCCGCCTATTCCGGGCGGGAGCAGTCCGTGGTCGTGCTGAGCGCGCTCGTGGTGTGCCTGATCCCGACCACCATCGGCGCGTTGCTGAGCGCGATCGGCATCGCCGGGATGGACCGTCTGGTGCAGCGCAACGTGCTCGCCACGTCCGGGCGCGCGGTGGAGGCGGCGGGCGACGTGTCCACGCTGTTGCTGGACAAGACGGGCACGATCACCTTCGGCAACCGCCGGGCAACCGAACTGATCCCGGTCGGTTCGTCCACTGTGGATGACCTGGCGGGCGCGGCCCGGCTGTCCAGCCTCGCCGACGGTACGCCGGAAGGCCGCAGCATTGTCGAGCTGACCGCGGCGGAGTACGGGCTGCCGCCGGTCGCGGACGACTCGGAGACGGCGGCCGAGTTCGTGCCGTTCACCGCACAGACCCGGATGAGCGGCGTCGAGCTCGGCGATCGCGCGGTCCGCAAGGGGGCGGCTTCCGCGGTGCGCGAGTGGGTACGTGACCGCGGCGGCGAGGTACCGGAGGAGACCGGGCGCGTCGTCGAGGAGATCAGCCAGCAGGGTGGCACGCCCTTGGTGGTCGCCGAGGCGGCCGACGGAAAAGCGTTCGTACGCGGCGTGATCCGGCTCTCCGACGTGGTGAAGCCGGGTATGCGGGAACGGTTCGGCGAACTGCGCGAGATGGGCATCAAAACGGTGATGGTCACCGGCGACAACCCGCTCACCGCACGGGCGATCGCCCGCGACGCGGGCGTCGACGACTTCCTCGCCGAGGCCAAGCCCGAGGACAAGATGGCGTTGATCAGGAAGGAACAGGAGGGTGGCCGGCTGGTCGCGATGACCGGCGACGGCACCAACGACGCGCCCGCGCTCGCGCAGTCCGACGTCGGGGTGGCGATGAACACCGGGACCATGGCGGCCAAGGAGGCAGGCACCATGGTCGACCTCGACTCGAACCCGACCAAACTGATCGAGATCGTGGAGATCGGCAAGCAGCTGCTGATCACCCGGGGCGCGCTGACCACCTTCAGCGTGGCGAACGACCTCGCCAAGTACTTCGCCATCCTGCCGGCCATGTTCACCGGCATCTATGCCCAGCTCGGCGCGCTGAACGTCATGGCACTGGCCACGCCGCGCTCGGCCATCCTGTCCGCGGTGATCTTCAACGCGCTGATCATCGTGGCGCTGATCCCGCTCGCGCTGCGTGGCGTGCGGTACCGGCCCTCGTCGGCGTCCGCGCTGCTGCGGCGCAACCTGCTCGTCTACGGCCTCGGCGGGATCGTCAGCCCGTTCCTCGGGATCTGGGTGATCGACCTGATCGTGCGCCACCTTCCGGGAATCGGGTGAGAACGGTGCGTACTCCGCTGAACCAGGCATGGGCGGGCCTGCGGCTGCTCGTGGCGATGACGATCCTGCTCGGCCTGCTCTACCCGCTCGCGGTGTGGGGGGCCGGGCGGATTCCCGGCCTGCGAGACCACGCCGAGGGCTCCCTCGTCACCCAGGACGGTCGCGTGGCCGGCTCGTCGCTGATCGGCATCGACCCGGTGCCTGCCGATCCGGCGCACGACCCGTGGTTCCACACCCGGCCCTCGGCCGCCCCGGAAGGTGCTTCCGGGGGATCGAACCAGGGCCCGTTCACCCAGGATCTGGTGAAGACGATCACCGAACGGAAGGACCGCGTGGCGGCGAGGGAGGGCGTCGCGCCGTCCCGGGTGCCCGCGGACGCGGTGACCGCGTCGGCCTCCGGACTCGACCCGTCGATCAGCGTCGCCTACGCCGACCTGCAGATCCCGCGCGTGGCCAGGGTCACCGGGTTGCCCGAGGGCGAGGTGCGGCGGCTGGTCGGGGCCACCACCACGGGCGCGGGGATCGGGGTGCCCGGCGTGAACGTGCTCCTGCTCAACCTTGCCGTGCGTTCGGCCGTTCCGGGAGCACACTGAACACCGTGAGCACACCGGACACCCCGAAGCCGCGCCGTGGCGAGCTGCGCATCTACCTCGGCGCGGCTCCGGGCGTCGGCAAGACCTTCGCCATGCTGGGCGAGGCTCGGCGCCGCCGCGACCGCGGTACCGACGTGATCGTGGGCCTGGTCGAGACGCACGACCGCGCGAAGACCGCGGACCTGCTCGACGGGCTGGAGATCGTGCCGCGGCGCACCGTCGTCCATCGCGGGCACGAGTTCGCCGAGCTGGATCTGGCCGCGGTGCTGGCCCGGGCCCCGGAAGTCGCCGTGATCGACGAGTTGGCGCACACCAACGCGCCAGGGCAGCGGCACGAGAAGCGCTGGCAGGACGTGGCCGCGCTGCTCGAGGCCGGGATCGACGTGCTGTCCACGGTCAACGTGCAGCATCTGCAGAGCCTGAACGACGTCGTGGAGCGGATCACCGGCGTCGCCCAGCAGGAGACCGTGCCGGACGAGGTGGTGCGCAGGGCCGGGCAGCTCGAACTCGTGGACATCACGCCGGAGGCGCTGCGGCGGCGGCTCGCGCACGGCAACGTGTACCCGGCCGAGCGGATCGACGCCGCGCTGGCGAACTACTTCCGCCCCGGCAACCTGACCGCGCTGCGCGAGCTGGCGTTGCTCTGGGTGGCCGACCAGGTCGACGTCGCACTCCAGCGGTACCGCGCGGAGCAGCGGATCACCGACACCTGGGAGACGCGCGAACGCGTCGTCGTGTCGGTGACCGGCGGACCGGAGAGCGAGACGCTGATCCGGCGCGCCAGCCGTATCGCGAGCCGGGCCGGAGCCGAACTGCAGGTCGTGCACATCCTGCGGGGGGACGGGCTCGCCGGGCCGGGACCGACCGCGATGGCCCGCTGCCGGACCCTCGCCGAGGACGTCGGCGCCACCTTCCACACCGTCGTCGGCGACGACGTGCCCACCGCGCTGCTCGACTTCGCCCGCGGCGTGAACGCCACCCAGCTGGTGGTCGGCACGTCACGGCGTTCCCGGATGGCGCGGCTGTTCGACGAGGGCATCGGCGCGACCGTGGTGCGGCGGTCCGGGCCGATCGACGTGCACATGGTCACCCACTCCTACGCTGGTGGACGGCTGCGGGCGCGGCTGGGCACGAGTGCGCTGGCGCCGTCTCGGCTCGCGCTCGGATGGGTGCTGGGCGTGCTGCTGCCGCTGGCCGCGACCGGGCTCGGCGTGCTGCTGCGTGACGCGGTGGAGTTTTCCACCGACGTGGTCCTCTACGTGCTCGCGACGGTCGTCGTCGCGTTGGTCGGTGGGCTCGGCCCGGCGCTGCTCGCCGCCGTTTTCGGTGCCGGGCTGCTGAACTTCTTCTTCACCCCACCGCTGTACACGCTGAACGTGCACAGCCCGCAGAACGTGGTCACGCTCGTCGCGATGATCGTCGTCGCCGTGCTGGTGGCGCTGGTCGTCGCGTCCGCCGCACGACGAGGGGCCGCTGCGGCGCGGGCGCGGACCGAGGCGTCGCTGCTGGCGTCGTACGCGCGTACCGTGCTGACGAATCCGCATCCGATCGAACGGCTGCTGGACAAGGTCCGGGAGAACTTCGGGCTGAACTCCGTGACGCTGCTGGAAAAGCGGGACGGTCAGTGGCAGGAGGCCGCGGCGGTGGGGCCCGAACCGTGCGCCGATCCCGACGCGGCCGATGTGGACATCGCGGTGACGGCCGACGTGCACCTGACCTTGCGCGGCCGGGCGCTGCCCGCGGCGGACCGGCGGGTGCTGGAAGCCGTTGCGGGACAGGCGCTTCTCGCGTTGCGCCAGCAGCGGATGGCGGCCGCCGCGGCCGCGGCCGAGCGCAAGGCCGAGGCGACCGAGCTGCGCACCACCCTGTTGTCCGCGGTCGGGCACGACCTGCGTACCCCGCTCACTTCGATCAAGGCGGCGATCGGCAGCCTGCGGGCACCCGACCTGTCACTGTCGCAAGAGGACACCGCGGAGCTGCTGGAGACCGTGGAAGTCTCCGCGGACCGGCTCGCCGGATTGATCGACAACCTGCTGGATTCCTCGCGGTTGGCGACCGGTGCGGTCACCCCGCTCCTGCGCCCGGTGGGCTACGACGAGGTGCTGGCACACGCGTTGTCCACTGTGGACAATTCGGACGGTGTGCTGATCGAGGTGGATCCGCGGCTGCCGTCCGTGCTGGCCGATCCGGGCCTGCTGGAACGGGCGATCGCGAACGTGCTCGACAACGCGCTACGCCACGGCGGCGGGGTGGTTTCCGCGCGGGCGAGCGCGCATTCGGAATTCGTCGAGCTGCGGATCGCCGACCACGGCAGGGGATGGGGCAAAGGTGCCGCGGAGTCGGCGTTCGCGCCGTTCCAGCGGCTCGGCGGCGACCGTGATTCGGTGCCGGGGGTGGGTCTCGGGCTGTCGGTGGTGAAGGGGTTCACCGAGGCGATGGGCGGTACCGTGCGGGCCGAGGACACCCCGGGCGGCGGGCTGACCGTGGTGCTGTCGCTGCCGGCCTGCGCCGGGCGTGCACTCGTGGGTGTGGAGGAGGGCGTCGTCCGATGAACGCCGAGGTGGCGACCGTGCTGGTCGTCGACGACGAACCGCAGATCGTGCGGGCCCTGCGGATCAACCTCAACGCCCGCGGGTACCGGGTGATCACCGCGCACGACGGCACGGCGGCGCTGAAGGCGGTCGCCGAGACCAAACCCGATGTGGTGGTGCTGGACCTCGGCCTGCCGGACCTGGACGGCACCGAGGTGATCGAGGGTCTGCGTGGCTGGACCACGGTGCCGATCATCGTGCTGTCCGCGCGCGGCGACTCCGCGGACAAGGTGCGCGCGCTCGACGCGGGTGCCGACGACTACGTGACCAAACCGTTCGGCATGGACGAACTGCTGGCCCGATTACGGGCAGCGGTCCGGCGTTCGGCGGTGGCCGGGCCGGACGACGCGGAGGCGTTCGTGGACACCGGCTCGTTCACGGTCGACCTGGCGGCGAAGCGGGTCCGCCGCGACGGCCGTGAGGTGCACCTGACCAGAACCGAGTGGGGCGTACTGGAAATGCTGGTGCGCAACCGCGGCCGGCTGGTCGCGCAGAAGCAGCTCCTGCACGGCGTGTGGGGCCCGTCGTACGAGACCGAATCGCACTACCTGCGGGTGTATCTCGCGCAGCTGCGGCGGAAACTCGAACCGGAACCGTCCCGCCCGCGCCATCTGCTCACCGAACCCGGCATGGGCTACCGCTTCGAACTCTGAAGCCTCGGCACGGAATCCGGCAAGGAAAGGCTCAGCGCGACGACGGCTCGCTCGGCGGGGTGTCCGAAGTGGATGGTTTCGAGCTGTCGCTGGTCGGCTCGCCGCTCGAGGAACCGCCGCCGCCACTGCTGCTCGTGGGCGGGTCCGTGGGGTCGCTGGAACTCGGCGGGTCGTCGCTCGTGGGCGGGGTGGTCGGGGTGGTCGACGTGTCCGGCGGTGGGGTGTCCGGCGGCGTGGTGTGCGTGGTCGGCGGGTCGCTGCGCGGCGTGGTCGTCGGCTGGCCGATGGGACCGCCACCCGGCGGGTTGCCCGGCGGCGGCACGCCGACGCTGGTGGTCGGCACCCCGTCCGGGCCCACGGACACGACGGTGGTCGGCGTGGCGGGCACCGTCGAGTCGCCGGAGGTCGGCGAACCGGGCGTGCTCGCCGGAGCGCCCGGCACCTGGCCGCCCGGGGTGACCTGGGACGTGCCGGGCAAGGTGCCCTGTCCGGTACGGCCAGGGACGTCGGTGGCGGTGTCGGCGGGGGAACCGGGGCCGGCCAGCTCGGCGACCGCGGCGAAGGCGGTGGCCACCACGAGACCGCTCACACCGAGGATGGCGAGGTTGGACCGGCGGGACCGGCCACGGCCCGGCGGCGGGGCGGTGTTCTTCGGGGCGGCCGGGACGGAGACGCTCGGATCAGGCCCGTCGGGGCGGGACATGCAGGCTCCTCTGAGGTTACGGACGCGGGAAGGTGCCACTGGTTCGGTGCCACCCGGTGCTGTGTCACTCGGTCCGGGCCCCGCACGGCGGGGGATTCGGGGTGCCCGGACGCGGACCCCGGCCGGGAGGCTATCACCGCCGGACGGCAGTTCGCCCGGACGTGCGTCGAGGCTGGTCACGGTCCGCAGTCGGCGGCGTACGGCAGGATGGACCCCGTGAGTGAACAGGAAACGCCCGTCCGGCTGTCCGCCTGGGTGCACGGGCAGGTGCAGGGAGTCGGTTTCCGCTGGTGGACGCGCAGCCGGGCGCTGGAACTCGGCCTGACCGGGTTCGCCCGCAACCTGCCCGACGGCAGGGTCGAGGTCGTGGCGGAGGGTACTCGGGACCACTGTGCGCGGCTGTTGGCGGCGCTGCGGTCACAGACCTCACCCGGACGAGTGGACCGGGTGGTGGAGCGCTGGGCGCCGGCCAAAGGCGGCCTGACGGGGTTCACCGAACGCTGAGCTTCACCGCTACCTCTGCCGCGGGAGTCTGGTGAGCGTGTGACGGAAGGGGCGCACGGGGTTGCCGAGGCGACCCGCTCTGTGCTAAGGCGCGCCCGGGAACCCGGCCTGACGCGATCGCGGGTCCGCCCCGGGTAACCTGTGCGGATCGGAACGCCGGTAGCCAGACCAGTACCCAGCGCCAGAGGGGTCAGCACCACGTGCACCTGAAAAGCTTGACGCTGAAGGGCTTCAAGTCCTTCGCCTCGGCCACCACGCTGCGGTTCGAACCGGGGATCACCTGCGTGGTCGGGCCGAACGGCTCGGGCAAGTCCAACGTCCTGGACGCGCTGCGCTGGGTGATGGGCACCCAGGGCGCCAAGGACCTGCGCGGCGGCAAGATGGAGGACGTCATCTTCGCCGGGACCGCGGGCCGTGCCCCGCTCGGCCGGGCCGAGGTCACGCTCACCATCGACAACGCCGACGGCGCGCTGGCCATCGAGTACAGCGAGGTGTCGATCACCCGCCGGATGTTCCGCGACGGCGCGAGCGAGTACGAGATCAACGGCGACCGCTGCCGGCTGATGGACGTGCAGGAACTGCTGTCGGACTCCGGTATCGGCCGCGAGATGCACGTCATCGTCGGGCAGGGGCAGCTCTCGGCGATCCTGGAGTCGAAGCCCGAGGAGCGCCGCGCGTTCATCGAGGAGGCCGCGGGCGTCCTCAAGCACCGCAAGCGCAAGGAACAGACCCTGCGCAAGCTGAACAACATGCAGGGCAACCTCGACCGGCTCGGCGACCTGACCAGTGAGCTGCGCCGCCAGCTCAAACCGCTGGGCAAACAGGCCGAGATCGCGCGCAAGGCGCAGTCGGTGCAGTCCGAGCTGCGCGACGCCCGGCTGCGGCTGCTCGCGGACGACCTGGTCACCCAGCGCGACGCGATCGCCAGGGAAGAGGCCGACGAGCGCACCGCGCGGCAGCGCCGGTCCGAGGTCGAGCAGGCGCTGGAACTGGTGTCCGCCGAGGAGACCGAGCTGGAGGCCTCGCTGGCCGAGGACGCGCCGCGGCTGCAGATCGCGCAGGAAACCTGGTATAAGCTGTCCGCGCTGGCCGAGCGGTTGCGCGGCACCGTGCGCCTGGCGGTGGAACGCCAGCGCCACCTGTCCGCCGACGTGGAGGCGCCGACCGGCGGCCGGGACCCGGAGGACCTGCTGGCCGAGGCCGAGCAGGTCGCCGAGCGCGAGCAGGAGCTGAACGAGGGTGTGCTCGAGGCCCGGGAGCTGCTCGCCGAAACGGTGCTGCGGCGCGAAGAGCTCGAACAGCGCGTGCAGGCCGCCGAGCGGGCGCACTGGGCCGCGGTCCGGGCGATCGCCGACCGCCGGGAGGGCATGGCGAAGCTGACCGGTCAGGTCGAGGCCGCGCGCAGCAAGAACGGTGCGACCACCGAGGAGATCGACCGGCTCACGGTGTCGCTCGAGGAAGCCACCGAACGGGCCGAGATCGCCGTCGAGGAGCTGGAGGAGGAGAAGGCCTCCGGTGGTGTCGAGGATTCCGGCGACGACGAGTTGCGTGAGCGCCACGACCGCGCGGTCGAGGCCAACAACGCCGCCAAAGCCCGGGTCGAAGAGCTGGTCAAGGCCGAGCGTGGCGCGGAGCGTGACATCGCGTCGGAGAAGGCGCGCGTCGAGGCGTTGTCGATGGGGCTCAAGCGCAAGGACGGCGCGGGCGCACTGCTCGGCGCGTCCGCGGAGCTGCCCGGCCTGCTCGGTTCGGTGGCTGCGCTGCTCACCGTCGAGCCGGGCCACGAGGTCGCGCTCGCCGCGGCACTCGGCCCGGTGGCCGACGCGATCGCGGTGTCCGGGGGAGAACAGGCGCTGTCGGCGCTGAAGTACTTGAAGGACACCGATTCCGGCCGAGCCGGGATCGTGCTCGGCACTGGTTCGTCCACTATGGACACCACCGACTGGCCGGTGCTGCCCGGCGGCGCGCGGTGGGCCCGCGAGGTGGTGCGGGCGCCGGAGCAGCTGCGGCCGGCGGTGGAACGGGCGCTGGAACGGCTCGCGCTGGTTCCGGACCTGGACACCGCACGGCAGCTGGTGGCCGCGCATCCGGAAGTCCGGGCGGTCACCGGGGAAGGCGACGTGTTCGGCGCGCACTGGGTGGCCGGTGGTTCGGCCGCGCGGGAAAGCGTGATCGAGGTCCAGGCCGCGGTCGACGAGGCGCGGGAGCGGCTGCGCACCGCCGAGCGGTCGCTGGAGCGGTACTCCGCCGAGCTGGAAGGCGCGCGCGCCGAGCAGCAGGCCCGCCGTGACGAGGTCGGCCAGGCCAAGGAGTCGCTGAGCGAGGCGAAGGTCCGCAAGGCCCGGTCCTCGGAGCGGCTCAACCGGCTGGAGCAGGTCGCCCGGTCCGGCCGCGCCGAGGTGGAGCGGCTGACCACGCAGCGCGCGCAGGTCGAGCAGAGCCGGGAGCAGGCCCTCGAGCAGCTGGCCGAGCTGGAGGAGCGGCTGGCCGCGGTCGCCGAGCAGCCGGTGGAGAACGACCCGGACACCGCGGAGCGCGACGAAGCGGCCGAGCGGCTCGCCGTGGTGCGCCAGGAAGAAGTCGAGGCGCGGCTGGCCCAGCGCACCGCCGAGGAGCGTGCGCGCAGCATCGCCGGGCGGGCCGAGTCGCTGCGCCGCGCGGCGCACACCGAGCAGCAGGCCCGCGAACGGGCCGCGCGTGCCCGGGAATCCCGCCAGCGTGGTGCGGAGATCGCGAACGCGGTGGTCAACGCCGGTGAGTTCGCGCTGGAGCGGATCGAGCATTCGGTGCAGCGCGCGGCGGCCGAGCGGGACGAGGCGCAGGCCCAGCGCCAGACCCGGGAAACCGCGCTGACCGCGGTGCGGGCCAAGGTGCGCGAGCTGTCCGGAGAGCTGGAGAAGCTGACCGACGCGGTGCACCGCGACGAGGTGCTGCGGGCCGAGCAGCGGCTGCGGCTGGAAACCCTGGAAGCCAAGATCGCCGAGGACTTCGGCATCGGGCTCACCGATCTGGTCACCGAGTACGGCCCGGACGTGCCGGTGCCGCCGAGCGCGGGTGAGATGGCCGAGTACGAGGCGGCGAAGGAGCGTGGCGAGGAGGTCACCGCGCCGCCGCCGATGCCCTACGACCGCGCCACCCAGACCCGTCGTGCCAAGCGCGCGGAGAAGGACCTCTCCCTGCTGGGCAAGGTCAACCCGCTGGCGCTGGAGGAGTTCGCGGCGCTGGAGGAGCGGTACAAGTTCCTCTCCACCCAGCTCGAGGACCTCAAGGACACCCGCAAGGACCTCGAAGCCGTGATCAGGCAGGTCGACGAGAAGATCCTGGAGGTCTTCACCTCGGCCTACCACGACGTCGCGCGCGAGTTCGAGACGGTGTTCGGGGTGCTGTTCCCCGGCGGCGAGGGCCGGATGGTGCTCACCGAACCGGACGATCTGCTTTCCACCGGCGTCGACGTGGAGGCTCGCCCGCCGGGCAAGAAGGTCAAGCGGCTGTCACTGCTGTCCGGCGGGGAGAAGTCGCTGGTCGCGGTGGGCATGCTGGTGGCCATCTTCCGGGCCCGCCCGTCGCCGTTCTACGTGATGGACGAGGTCGAGGCGGCGCTGGACGACACCAACATGCGCCGGCTGATCGGGTTGCTCGAGCAGCTGCGGGATTCGTCGCAGCTGATCATCATCACCCACCAGAAGCCGACCATGGAGATCGCCGACGCGCTGTACGGCGTGAGCATGCAGGGCGACGGCATCACCAAGGTCATCTCCCAGCGCTTGCGCACCACCGAAGAGGAACCGGTCCCGGTCTCCTCGTGAGTGCGGAGGCCGGTTCTCACCGGCCCCCGACTCCCCGAGTGACGTCAGATGGTGGCCTCCTGCGGCTCTTCCACTTCCGCGAGTTTCGGGTCCGCGCCGCGGTGGCGCAGGGCGAGCAGGCCGCCCACGACCAGCGTGATCAGCACGCCGGCGAAGGTGTACCAGTAGGTCGCCAGCGGGACGAGTGTCTTCGTCGCGGAACCGAACTGCAGGTGCACCGCCGTGGTTTCCTTGTCGAACTTGACGAACAGGATCAGGAACGCCATGCCCACCACGGAACAGGCGAACCCGATCACCGCGTCGGACTGGCGGGCCTTGCGGATCAGCAGTCCGAGGAAGAACGAGCCGAGCAGGGCACCGTAGGTGTAGCCGACGATGCCGAGCCCCTGCTGGATCACCGGGTCCTTGGAGTTGGTGAACAGCGAGGCGAAGATCGCGAACACGACGGCCCAGATCAGTGTCCACATGCGACCGTGACGCAGCAGCTTGGAATCCTCGATCGCACGGTGCGTGAACCGCTGGTAGAGGTCGGCGATCGTGGACGTGGACAGGGCGTTCAGCGCGGAGGCCAGCGCACCCATGGTCGAGGCCAGGATGCCCGCGATGAGCAGCCCCGCCAGTCCGACCGGCAGATCGTTCACGATGAAGTTGGAGAACACGTCGTCGGGGGGCATCGTGCCGTTCGCGACGGCGGTCGCGGTGGCGCCGTTCTTGCCGCCGGTGAACACCCACAGCATCGCGCCGACCACGAGGAACAGCGCGAACTGCACGAACACCACGATGGACGAGCCGATCAGCGCGCGCTGGCCGTCGCGCAGGCTCCTGCACGACAGCAGCCTTCCGACGATCAGCTGGTCGGCGCCGTGCGAGGCCATTGACAGGAAGGCACCGCCGACCACCGCGCCGATGAAGGCGTACGGGCTGGTCACGATGTTGGACGCGAAGTCGGTGAGCTGGAAGCGGCCCTGGTCGGCCGCGGTGCCGATCCAGCCGTCCGGCAGCTTGGTGGACAGGAAGATCACCGCGCCGATCGCCCCGAGGATGTAGAGCGACCACTGGATCACGTCCACCCAGATCACCGACTTGATGCCGCCGACGAACGCGTAGATCAGCGTCAGCGCGGTCAGCAGCACCACGATGTGCCAGTAGGCGGTGTGGATGCCGTAGTGGTCGAGGATCGCCTTGATCGGGATCGCGCCCGCGAACAGCCGCAGGCCCTCGGCCAGCAGCCGGGTCACCACGAAGGTGACCGACGCGGTGCCCTGCAGCCCGCGGCCGAACCGGCGGCCGAGGAACTCGTAGGCACTCACGTAGTTCCCGCGGAAGTAGCGCGGCAGCAGCACGAAGGCGGCGATCACCCGGCCGATGATGTAGCCGAAGGCCACCTCGAGGAACAGGAACGCACTGCCGAAGACCAGGCCGGGCGTGGAGATGACGGTGAGCGTGGACGTCTCGGTGGCCACGACCGACAGCGTCACCGCCCACCAGGGCATGCTGCGTTCACCGACGAAGTAGTCGTTCGCGGACTTCTGTCTGCGGCCGACCAGTACGCCGATGACCGGCATCGCCGCGAGGTACACGATGACGATCACCAGATCGACGGGGTTCATGGGCTTTCTCCTACCGTGATGCGCCGGTTTCCGCGACCCGGAGCCGGGTCACGGCGCCCCCCAGTGGGGCCGGAAGAGACAGGGGGTGGCGGCCCGGCGTGAGTGCGCCGAGCAGCCGCGGGCCGCGGGCGCCGGTGGCCGAGGGCAGGGTCGCCGGGACCCCGCACCAGCTCAACCAGCCGAGCAACGCGGTGAGGTAGGCCTCCTTGCCCGCGCCGGGCAGGCCGAGGTCGTCACTCGTGCACAGCGATCCGGCGGGCAGGTGCCGGGCCAGCGCGGCCATCAGGGCCGGATTGGCCACACCGCCGCCGGACGTCACGACGGTCGCCGCGCCGCGGCGGCGGCATTCCGCCGCGACGGTGACCGCGGTCAGTTCGGTGAGGGTGGCCAGCAGGTCCTCGCCGTCCAGCGGCGGCAGGCCGGCCAGCGCGGTGTCGAGGTAGCCGCCGTGGAAATGTTCCTTGCCGGTGGATTTCGGTGGAGCGGCGGCGAAGTACGGGTCGGTCAGCAGCCGGTCGAGCAGGTCCATCCGCACCGAGCCGGCGAGTGCGAGCCGCCCGTCCACGTCGGCGTGCCGTTCGCCGCCGGTCACCCGGGCGGCGGCGAGGTCGAGCAGTGCGTTCGCCGGTCCGGTGTCGTAGGCGAGGACCGCGTCGCCCTCGGTGACCACGGTGATGTTCGCGATGCCACCCAGGTTCAGCGCCGCCACCGGCCGTCCGGTCTGCTCGGCGAGGCCACGCAGCCACAGTGCGTCGAGGGTGCTCGCCAGCGGGGCACCCTGGCCGCCCGCGGTGATGTCGCGGATGCGCAGGTCGGCGATCACCGGTGCGCCGGTGCGTTCGGCGATCCACGCGGGCTGGCCGAGCTGCAGGGTGCCGAGCGCGGCACCGTTCTCGACCCAGTGGAACACGGTCTGGCCGAGTGAGGAGATGACGTCCACCGGGCCGTGCTCGGCGATCCCGCGCTCCGCGGCTTCGCCGAAGGCCTGCCCGACGCGGGTGTCCAGCATCGTCAGCGCCCCGGCGCTGCTCGGGTGCGGTGGCAGGGCGTCGAGGATCGCGTCCCGCAGCTCGGCGGGGTAGGGCACTTCGAACGTGCCGAGCGGGGCGAGCACCACCGTCTCGTCTTCGGCGTGCAGTTCGGCGACGGCGACGTCGATGCCGTCGGCCGAGGTGCCCGACAGCAGCCCGAGGACGCGGAAGCGGTGGCTGGTCATCCGGAGTGGTCTAGTCCGGCAGCCGCGCCGGCGCAAGCGACTTCGTGAAGTCTTGGCCCAATCGGAACCCTCTGGGTTATCTCTTGGCGTACCGCCGGGTGTGCCCGGCGTGGGGTGTCCGGGCGGGCCGGGGCGCGGATGACAGGATGGTGGGGTGTCGAGCACCTGGTTCTGGATCGTCATCGCCGCCGTCGTCGTCCTGGTCGCCGTTCTGGTGTCCGGGCTGCTCATCGCGCGCAGGCGGCGGATCAGCATGGCCGAGCGCGCCGAGGTCGAGCAGAAGCCCAAGGGCGGTGGGTACGCCGCGAGCGGCGGCATCACCTTCGCGCCCGGCGGGGAGGCCGCACCCGGGACCGAACCCGCAGCCGAGCCTGCCGCCGAACCGGAAGCCGAGCCGGAAGCGCGTCCGGCTCCGCATCCGGTGGAGGACCGGCCGGAGGTCGACGGGCAGCCCGCGGTGGGTGACGACGCCGCCGTCCCGCGGGATTCCGGTCAGCGTTCGGTGCGCGACGTCACCCTTCCCGAGCCTCCGGAAGAGGCTCCGCAGGCGGTCGTCCCCGGCACCGTGGAGCCGATCGAACCGGTCGAGGAAGATGCGCCGGTCGCGCCCGCCGAGACTCTCGAGCCGGCCGAGCTGGACGAGATCGAGCCCGCGGCCGGCCGGCTGGAGCGGCTGCGCGGACGGCTGTCGAAGTCGCGTTCGATGTTCGGGCAGAGCCTGCTGGGCCTGCTCGGCGGTGGTGACCTCGACGAGGACTCGTGGCAGGACGTCGAGGACACGCTGCTGGTCGCCGATCTCGGCGCGGCTACCACGACACAGATCGTGGAGCGGCTGCGTGACGAGCTGGGCCGCCGCGCGGTCCGCACGTCCGCGGAGGCCCGCGAAGTGCTGCACGAGGTGCTGACCGCTGCGCTGTCCACCGGCGCGGAGCGTTCGGTGCGCGCGCTGCCGCACGAGGTGGACGGGAAGAAGCAGCCCGCCGTGGTGCTCGTCGCCGGTGTGAACGGCACCGGCAAGACGACCACGACGGGCAAGCTCGCCCGCGTTCTCGTGGCGCAGGGCGGCACCGTGGTGCTCGGCGCGGCCGACACGTTCCGCGCCGCGGCCGCCGACCAGCTGCAGACCTGGGCCGAACGCGTGGGTGCGTCGGTGGTGCGCGGCAAGGAAGGCGCGGACCCGGCCGCGGTCGCCTTCGACGCCGTCAAGCAGGGCATCACCGAGGGCGTGGACGCGGTGCTGGTGGACACCGCCGGTCGCCTGCACACGAAGACCGGCCTGATGGACGAGCTGGGCAAGGTCAAGCGGGTGGTGGAGAAGCAGGCCAGGGTGGACGAGGTGCTGCTGGTGCTGGACGCGACCACCGGCCAGAACGGGCTGGCCCAGGCGCGGGTGTTCGCCGAGGTCATCGACGTGACCGGCATCGTGCTGACCAAACTGGACGGCACCGCCAAGGGCGGCATCGTGTTCCAGGTGCAGCGGGAACTCGGGGTACCGGTGAAGCTCGTCGGCCTCGGCGAGGGCCCGGACGATCTGGCCCCCTTCGAACCGGGTGCGTTCGTGGACGCCCTCCTCGGCTGACCCGAACGGGTGATAACAGCCCGAATACCCCTGGCGACCCCCGGTTTCTGCCAGGTTGATCGCTGGTGATCAACAACCGGTGATCGAGGGGTCCGAGGGGATGACTGGTGGTTTCGGCACGGTGCCGGAAGAACTCGCCGATGCGGCGAACAGCATCGGCGACGCGGTGGGCCGGGTCGGTGAAATGCCGTGGCCCGGTCCCAGTGGCGACTACGGCCACGCCGGCGTGCAGCAAGGCTGGCAGACGTATCTCGAGGACGCGGAGTCCGTCGTCGACCGGCTGATCGAGAAGGCCCGGGAACACGGCGACGCACTACGCAGGGCCGCGAGCTGGTACACGCTCGGCGACGAGCAGGCCGGAGACGAGATCGGCACGTTCGGCGCCCGCGCCCTCGACGCGCTGGGGCTGGACGGTGGAGCGAAGATCGGCGCCGGCCTGAGCGGTGTGCCCGGCGGCGGGTTCACCGGCGGTCTCACCCCGTCCCAGCTGGACGAACGCCTCGGCCGCCCGGCGCCGGGCGGCTGGACCGGCGCGGCCACGGGGCGGATCAGCGGGTCGATCGAGGACGATCCGGCGGGGGTGCTGAATCCGCGGCGTTCCCGGGAGCTGTTCCCCGGCGCGGCCGGGGGAGCCGGTGACTCTGCTGATCCCGGTGACTTCGGCGATCCCAGCGGCGAAGGACCGGTGTTCTGATGGCGGCCGAACTGGGGGAGACGACCGACCCCAAGGAACTCGTCCCCGGCGAACCGCAGCTCATCTCGGGGGATCTCAAGCAGCTCGCGGGCACCATCCGGAAGATGGCCGGAATCTCCGACGAGCTGTCCGGGATCGACGCCGAACAATGGACCGGCGCCGCCGCCGACGAGTTCCGCCAGGCGTTCGGAGCGGAGCCGAAGAAGTGGCTGGACGCCATCGGCTCACTCGGCCAGGGCGCCGCGGCGCTCGCGGACTACGGTGACGCGCTGACCAAGAGCCAGTCCGACGCGCAGCGTGCGATCGAGCTGTACACCCAGGGGCAGGCCGCCACCCGGGCGGCCACCGCGCAGTGGAACGCCCGGCTGGTCCAGTCGCTGGCCACCGGAGGCCCGTGGCCGTCGTTCACCGACCCCGGCCAGGCCGCGACCCGCCAAGCGGAACAGATCCTCGCCGCCGCCCGCCGAACCGTCGAGGAAACCGGCGACGAGGTCGCCAAGAAACTCGGCTTCACGAAGGACTCCGACGGCACCTTCACGAAGGACCTGGGAAGTCGGGAATTCTCCAAGGGCAAGAGCTGGAACGCCGAGTGGGGCACCGAGCAGTCCGACGGGATGCTCGTCGACAAGTGGGGCGGTGTGCTCGAGAAGCTCGGCATCGACACGTCCGAGGACACGGTCTCCGCTTCCGCCGACGTCTCCCTGCTCGACGGGTCGTTGGACGGCAAGTTCGGCGACGGCACGTTCGGTGGCAGTGGCAAGATCGAAGGTGCGGTGCTGGGCGCCGGTGCGGGAGCGCACGCGGGCGCGAGCAATCTGGGAGTCAACGCGGGTGCGTACGCGGAGGCCTATCTCGCCAAGGGCAGTGCCGAGGGCGAACTGCACTACGGTGACCATGTCTCGGTGAAAGGCGACGTCTCGGGCGAGATCGGTGCCAAGGCTTCCGCGGAGGGCACGGCCGGCTGGACCGGGGTGCAGGGAAAGGCCGAGGCCTTCGCCGGCGGGAAGATCGAAGGCAACGCGAGCGCCGAAGTCGCCGGTGTCACCGCTGGTGTGCACGGTGAGGCCTGGGCCGGAGTCGGGGCCGAGGCCAGTGGCCAGCTCGGCATGGGCGACGACGGGAAGTTCCACATCGGTGCCTCGCTCGGCGTGGCGGTCGGGATCGGCGGGAAGGTCGGTTTCGACATCGCCATCGATCCGGCGGAAGTCGTCGATACCGTGCAGGACGTGGCCGGAGACGTCGCCGACGTGGCCTCCGACGTGGGCAACGGTATCGCCGACGCGGCCGGTGCGGTGGGCGATTTCCTCGGCTTCTGAGCTCAGTCCGGGCAGATTCGTGTAGACAGCAGATTCGGAGCAGCAAGTGGCAGGCACTCTTCCCGTCCCGATCGTGTTCGAGTTGCCGGACGGATGGCGATCGGTTCCGCCCGGCGAGGTCGGTACTCCCGAGGCGGCGTTTGTCGCGCTCAACCCCGGGGCGGCCCGCGAAGGATTCGTCGCGAACATCACGATCACCGGCGAGGTGCGGGATGACGACGTACCGCTCACGACGGTCGGTGACGAGGCGGTCGACAAACTGCGTGACGCCGGTGCGCAGGGCGTGAAACTCGGGCGGCGCAACGAGGTCGGTTCCGCGGAAAACCCGGGTCTCACCCAGGCCGTGCGGCTGATCGCCGGCGTCAACGGCAAGCAGCTGGAACTGGTCCAGTTCCAGGTCTTCCTGGCGCTGCGCGACCAGCAGGAGCCGGCGCGGCGGGCGGTGCTGCACGTCGTGTTGTCCGCCTTGCTGGCCGATCAGTTCGAACACGTCATCGACGACTTCCAGAAGTTCCTCGCCACGATCGAGCCGGAGCAGGCATGAACGAGACAGCACGACAGCTGCTGGCCCGCATCGAAACGATCGACGCGTCCGCGGCGGACAACCGCCTGCGTGCGGAGGCCTATCAGCGCGTTGCCGGCGAGCTGAAGAACGCGTCCGGCAAGGCCACCTCGCCGGACGGCGTCGTCACCGTGGTCGCTGGTCCGGGCGGGGTCATTTCGTCGGTCATCTTCAGCGAGCGTGCCCGGGAGACGGATCCCTCGGTGCTCTCGGCGGATGTCATGCAGGCGATCAGCGAGGCGCAGTCCACCGTGGCCTGGGCACAGGCCGACGTCGTGCGGCGAGGCCTGGGCGACACCGAGTTGCTCGACCGGGTGCTCGATTCCGACGAGCGGTTGTTCGGTGCTTCCCGCCCGGAGTCCGTGCTGCCGCCGGCGCCGGAGCCGGAGCGCTCGGAACCGGACGTGGTGGATGAGGAGTACTTCGAGGAATTCGATCTGTTCGACGACGACGAGCCCGCGCGGTGAGCACGGCGCTCATCCTGGTCATCGTCATTGGTGGCACGCTCGTGTTCGCCGGTCTGATGACCTGGTTCTTCGTCTGGAACAGTCGCTCTTCCCATCGCGCCGAGGCGCGTGCGCTGAGCCGGCTGTGGCAGGAAGGGCCGCGGCGGGGCTGGCGGTTCGACGTGCGCAACGACGCCTATTGTGACTACTACAACGAGGCCGTCAACGCGCCCGCGGACTACTGGCGCAGCAATCGTACTGTCGTGGACGAAGTTCTCATTCCGCGAGAGCCGTTCTATCGGCCGCCCCGTGCGGTCAAAGCGCGCAACGTCATCACCGGGATGCATCGGGGCCGTCCGTTCCTCGCCGCGGAGTTCTACCGGCGGCACCGGGAGGACAACGGCTGGAAGAGGGAGATATGGGTACGTCTCCCTGGCAGTTTCCCGCCGCTGCGGGTACGGGTGGGCGTGCCGCTCGCGAGCCGGATCAACCAGGCGATCGGGCGTGGTGACGTCGTGGTCGGCGATCAGGAATTCGACGATCGGTTCGAGGTCGCCGCTGCCGACGAGCAGTTCGCCCGTGCGGTGCTGGCCCCGCCGGTGACCCATTTCCTGAAAACCGATCCGCGGAAGTTCAAGGGGTTCACGATCAACGGTCCGTACCTCGACTTCATGGACCCGTTCTACCAGCACAGCAATCCCGAGGAGCGGACGTCCTCGTTCGACCACCGGGATCCCGAACTGCTCATTCCCGCACTGGATCTCCGGTGCGATCTGCTCGATCTGATTCCCCGTTCCGTCTGGGCCTGAGGAGGCTTGCGGTGTTCCGTCGTGTGGTGCTGGCTGCGTGTGCGGCCGGGTTGGTGGTGTCCGGGTGTTCCGCGCATGTCGAGGTCGGCCGGCAGGTGGCGAAGGCCGAACTCGAGAAGGGGATTTCCGACGCGCTGGAGAAGTCGGTCGGGCAGCGGCCGGATTCGATCGTGTGTCCGGGGCCGATCAAGGCGGTGCAGGGCGAGCACATGCGGTGCGAGCTGCTGAGCGGGTCCACGAAGCTCGGCCTCACCGCCACCATCAACTCCGTCGACGGCAGCGACGTGCGGTACGGCGTCCAGGTCGACGACAAGCCGATGTCGTGACACCCCGGGGAGACCTCAGCTGACCGGCAGTTGCTGTGCGAGCCGGTCGGCGATCTTCTGCACCACCGGGGCGATGTGGCCGACCGCCTCGGCGGTGAGCCGTCCGGACGGGCCGGACACCGACACCGCGGCCGGGACCGGGGCTCCGGGGACCGCGACGGCGATGCAGCGTACGCCCAGCTCCTGTTCGGACTCGTCCAGCGCGTAGCCCTGGCCCGCGATCTTCTTCAGCTCGCCGGCCAGCGCGTCCGGGTCGGCGAAGGTGTGCTCGGTGTAGGCGGGCATACCGGTGCGCGAGAGCAGCGCCGCCACGTCGGCGGCGGGCAGCTGCGCCAGCATCGCCTTGCCGACACCGGTGCCGTGCGGCAGCAGCCGGCGGCCCACCTCGGTGAACATCCGCATCGAATGCTTCGACGGCACCTGCGCCACGTACACCACTTCGTCGCGCTCCAGCACCGCCAGGTTCGCCGTCTCGCCGACCTCCTCGACCAGCTCCGCCAGCAGCGGACGCGCCCACGAGCCGAACTGCGTGCTCGCGTTCTCGCCCAGCCGGATCAGCCGGGCGCCCAGCGCGTAGTGCCGGTTGCTGTTCTGCCGGACGTACCCCAAGTCCACGAGCGTCCGGATCAGCCGGTGGATCGTCGGCATCGGCAACCCGGACAGGGTCGCCAGCTCCGACAGACTGGCCTCGCCGCCCGTGTCCGCCAGGTGTTCCAGCAGCTCGAACGCGCGCTGCAGGGACTGCACGCCGCCGCCATCCCGTCCGCTCTTCTCCGCCGCCACCGGTGGTCCTCCTCACAGCCCCGATTGAGCTTCCGCTATGCAGAAACTATAGTCCGTGATGTAAAAACCGTAGGGACGTTATCCAAACCAGTACTCGGGGTGTTTCGCATGTCTGAAGCCCAGGTCCTCGGCGGATCGGTCGAGCGCGGGGACGAGATCCTGACGCCGGAAGCCCTCGCCTTCGTGGCGGGGCTGCACGACGCCTTCGCTGCGCGCCGGGACGAGCTGCTCGTCGCCCGCGGCAAGCGCCGCGAGGAGGCCCGCACCACCGGCCGGCTCGACTTCCTGCCCGAGACGAAGGAAATCCGCGACGGTGACTGGCAGGTCGCCGAGGCGCCCGGCGCGCTGCGTGACCGCCGGACCGAGATCACCGGCCCGACCGACCGCAAGATGACCATCAACGCGCTCAACTCCGGTGCCAAGGTGTGGCTCGCCGACTTCGAGGACGCCAACACGCCGCACTGGGCCAACGTCGTCGGCGGCCAGGTCAACCTGCACGACGCCGTGCGCGGTGGCATCACGCTCGACCAGAACGGCAAGCACTACGAGCTGAAGGACGACGTCGAGCACGCCACGATCGTGGTCCGCCCGCGTGGCTGGCACCTCGACGAGCGCAACCTGAGCTTCGGCGGGCGCAAGGCCGTCGGTGCGCTGGTCGACTTCGGGCTCTACTTCTTCCACAACGTGCGTGCCCTGCTGGCGCACGACAAGGGCCCGTACTTCTACCTGCCGAAGATGGAAAGCCACCTCGAAGCGCGACTGTGGAACGACGTGTTCACCCACGCCGAGAAGGAGCTGGGTATCGAGCACGGCACCGTCCGCGCGACCGTGTTGATCGAGACCATCCCGGCCGCGTTCGAGATGGAAGAGATCCTCTACGAACTGCGTGAGCACGCCTCCGGGCTGAACGCGGGCCGCTGGGACTACCTGTTCAGCGTGATCAAGTACTTCCGCGACGCGGGTGAGAAGTTCGTGCTGCCGGACCGCAACTCGGTCACCATGACCGCGCCGTTCATGCGCGCCTACACCGAGCTGCTGGTGCGCACCTGCCACAAGCGCGGTGCGTTCGCGATCGGCGGGATGGCCGCGTTCATCCCGAGCAAGGACCCGGACACGAACAAGGGTGCCTTCGAGAAGGTGCACGCCGACAAGGCGCGCGAGGCGGGTGACGGCTTCGACGGCTCCTGGGTCGCACACCCCGGCATGGTCGCGCTGTGCAAGGAAGAGTTCGACAAGGTCCTCGGCGACAAGCCGAACCAGCTGGAGCGCACTCGCGACGAGGTGAGCGTGACCGCGGACCAGCTGCTCGACGTCGCGTCGACCCCCGGCAGCGCCACTGCGGCCGGGCTGCGTGCCGCGGTCGACGTCGGCGTCCGCTACATCGCGTCGTGGTTGGGAGGCAACGGCGCGGCGGCCATCCACAACCTGATGGAGGATGCCGCCACGGCCGAGATTTCGCGGTCGCAGGTGTGGCAGTGGGTGAAGAACGGTACCGAGCTCGACAGCGGCGACAAGGTCACCGCGGAGCTGGTTCGCGGCGTCGTCGCGGACGTGCGCGGCGAGCTGTCCTCCGAGGTGCCCGAGGAGCTGCTCAAGCCGGCCGTCGAGCTGTTCGAGCAGGTCGCGCTGGCCGACGAGTTCCCCGACTTCCTGACGCTGCCGGCCTACGAGCACATCCAGTAATGGCGGGACGGCTCACCGAGGAGGTCTACACCGCGGCCGACGCGCGCCTGGCCGAGGCCGACGCGCGCGTCGCGGCGAGCTATCCCGGTGAGCCGCCGGGGCGCCGGCCCGTGCACACGGTGTACGTGCCGGCGTCGCGGTACCGCACGCGCCTGGTCGCTGACTGGGGCAAGCAGGCGATGCGGGTGTTCGTGGAGCACGCGGACCTGCTCGAGCTGGATCCGGCTGTCGCCGAGCGGGTCCGGGAGAAGCTGCTCACCGAGCCGATCGAAGACCTCCGGATCGACTTCGAGGACGGCTACGGCCACCCGGACGACGACGTGGAGGACGCGGCCGCGTTGTCGGCCGGGCGCACTCTCGCGACCACGGGAGGCACGCCGTTCACCGGCATCCGGTTCAAGAGTTTCGAAGCCGCCACGCGCCGTCGCGGGATCCGCACGCTGGACCTGTTCCTGTCCGGCCTGCTGGAGGAAGGGCCGCTGCCGGGCGGCTTCGTGGTGACGCTGCCGAAGGTCACCGCGGTGGAGCAGGTCGAGGCCGCCGCGGAGGTGCTGGCGCGGTTGGAGTCCGCGTACGGGCTGTCCGAGGGCGCGCTGCGGTTCGAGGTGCAGATCGAGACCGCGCAGTCGATTCTGGCGACTGACGGGACGGTGTCGGTGGCGCGGATCATCCAGGCCGCGGACGGCCGGTGTTCCGGACTGCACTACGGCACCTACGACTACAGCGCGGGCCTGGGCATCGGGGCGGCTTACCAGAGCATGGCGCATCCGGCGGCGGACTTCGCGAAGCAGTTCATGCAGGTGGCCGCAGCGGGCACCGGCGTGCGGCTGTCCGACGGTTCGACCAACCGGCTGCCGGTGGGCGACGACTTGGCCGGTGCGTGGGCAGAGCACCTGCGGTTGGTGCGCCGTTCGCTCGAGAACGGCTTCTACCAGGGCTGGGACCTCCATCCGCACCAGCTGCCGACCCGGTTCGCCGCGACGTACGCCTTCTATCGCGAAGGCGCTCCGGCAGCAGCGAAACGATTGCAGGACTACGCGTCGGACACCGCCGGCGGAGTGCTGGACGAGCCGGCTACCGCGGAGGCGTTGGCGCGGTACCTGCTCGGCGGATACCACTGCGGCGCGCTGGCCCAGGCGGAGCTGCCGTTCGAACCCGCCCGGCTGGACGCCTACGCGCGGCGCTTGGCCTGAGTTCAGAAAGGAACCCTGAGGGAATCCGATTCCCTCAGGGTTCCCCGCACGGACTCTTGCCGGTGCGTCAGCGGTCCTCGCGGCGCGCTATCGCCGGGTCCGGCCCGCCGTTGACGACGAACGTCGAGCCCGGTTCGATCACGACGTCGCCCTTGGCCGAGTTCGTGATCGTCACGTCCTTCAGTGTCGCCGAGCCGCGGGCGCCGCCCATGGCGAGAATGCCCGCGCCGTTGTTCGACTTGTCGATCGTGACGTTCGAGATCGTCACGTCCGGCAGGTTCCCGCCGCCGGTCTTGAACTGGATCCCGTCGTAGGTCGAATCGTGGATTTCGGTGTCGCGCAGTGTGACCCCGGGAATGTCGCCGCTCTGCGGGAAGAACGTGATCGCGCCGAACTGCTGCGCCTCGCCCCAGAAGACGCCGCCGCAGCGGTGGAGGGCGTTGTCCGCGATCAGCGTCTGCCCGGAAAACGGCAGCGGATCATGGTCGGTGGCCAGCATGATGCCCGGGTAGTTCATCGTGTCGGACACGATGTTGTGCTCGATCGTGTTCCCGTGCCCGCCGTAGATCGCCAGCCCGTTCGCCCGCCATGGCAGCTGGATCGTGTTGTTGGCGAACCGGTTGTCGTGCGCGACGTCGGTCGCCGGATCCTGCACGTACTTGTTCGCCCACACCGCGAGCGAATCGTCGCCGGTGGTGCGGAACGACGAGTTCACCACCTGCGAATTGCGCGTCCCGTTGGTGAAGTTGATCCCGTCGGCGTAGGTGTCGCGAATGCGCATGCCGCTGAACTCCAGCCCGTCGGCCGGTCCCCACCGGGCCGGGATGTTGCTGTAGTCCCGGCCGACCCACACCCCGACGTTCGAGTGCTCGATCCACACGTTCGAGATCTTCGTGCCGGTGCCGAACCGGCCGTTGAGCCCGATCCCGCCCTCCGCGCCGCCGTCGCCGCCGCGGATCCGCCCGGACCCGAAGATCGCCAGGTCGGAGATCTGCACGTTCTTGTCGATGTCGAATCCGAAGTTGCCCTCGTGCGGATGGTTGATGCCGCCCGCGTCCTGCGGCTGGATCAGCGAGTACAGCTGCGAATGCCACATGCCCGCGCCGCGGATCGTCGCGTTCGAGATGCCCACCTGGTTGTACCCGGTGCGCGTCGGGTCGGGGGTGAGGATCTTCGCCTCCTGCCGCCACTGGCCCGGCGGGATCCAGACGCAGCTGATCTTGCCGTTCTGGTTGTCCGTCACCGCTTTCTGGATCGCGGGCGCGTCGTCGACGTCGTCGCCGGGCACCGCGCCGTACTCGGTGATCGACGTGCAGCCGGCCGGTTTCGGCAGCGCCGGGGCGATCTGTTCCAGGTCGATCAGGTCGACGATGTAGAACGAGGCGGTGTCGTCGCTGTCGCGCTGCAGCGTGAACTTGGTGCCTGGCGGATACGATTTCGACAACAGCGCGTGCGACTCGTCGAACAGCCGTCGCGCGTCACCGCCGGGCCGGTCGGTCAGTCCTTCCGGATCGTCCGTGTTGCCGTAAAGCCAGCTGTGCACCGATGAAAGTGTCAGCTTCTGTGCGAAGGTCCCGTTGACGTACAGGCTGAGCGAGTAGTCCTGCCCGCCGCCCGCGGGTGCGTCCGGCACCGAATTGCGCACCACGATCGAGTTGGTCTGGTTGGTCGAGGTGAACTCCACGTACTGGCCCTGCTCGGTCAGCCGGACCGAGGCGCGGCCGGAGGACTCGGTCGCGAAGTTCGTGTGGCCGAACGTCCGCAGCGGATCGGTGTGCAGCAGCTCTCCCTGGTACTTCGCGTTCTCCGCTTCGTACTCGGTGTAGGGCAGTGCGGCGCCGCGGCCGATCACCATCGACCGGGCGAACCGGTTGTTGGCCTCGTTCGTTTCCTCGACCTGGCCGGTCGCGTCCGCCGTGGCGGCGAGCGTCACGCCGCCGTCGGCCGCGGTCCAGGCCCCCGTCATCGCGACCTGCTCGGTGTCGCCTGCCGCGAGCTCACCGGTCGGACCGTCCACTGTGGTCCCGCCGACGGTCAGCCGGGTCACCGACGCGGGTGCGGCGCTCGTGCCGCGGTTGTGCACCGCGACGGTGAAGGACACCTTCGCGCCCGCCACCGGATTGGCCGGGTCGGAGGAAATGCCCGTGACTTCCAGATCCGGTCCCGGCGCCTGGCCGATCACCAGCTGGTCCGGCGAGGTGTAGGTGTTGTTGGTTTCGTCCTGTTCGGCCACCTTGCCGTCGGGGTCGACGGTCGCGGCGACCGGGTACTCGCCTTGCGGCCGGGTTCCCGCTTTCACCGTCACCGTGGCGGATTCGCCCGCGGCGAGCGCACCGACCGGTGTGCTGCCCGCGACGGTGCCGCCGACACTGATGGTGGCGGTGGTGGCCGCTGCGTCGGCAGTGCCCGCGTTGCGCACTGTCGCGGACACGTCGACCGGGTTGGTCTCGGTCGGGTCCTCCGGGGTCCAGCTCGTTGCGGTGACGACCAGATCGGGGTTCGGCGCCGGAGTGCCGAAGGCCCGCAGTTCGGCGATTTGCGCGCCGGCAGCTCCGGAGTTGGCGGAGAACCGCAGCCGGAGGTCGGCGGCCCGGCCTTCGAGCGGGACGGTCACCGTGTTGTCGTTGCCGGCCGGATCGAACAGGTAGTCCGCACCGGCTTTCAGCGTGCGGAAATCGGTGGCGCCTTGCGCCCGCCCGAGGACTTCGAAGTGCTGCGTGCGCGCGGCCCAGGCCGGGTCCGGGGCGAGCTGCACGACGAGCGAGTCGAGGTCCGCGTCGGTCCCGAGCTTGACGGTGAGATCGGCCGGGTAGCCCGCGGTGGACTCCCAGTAGGTGCCGAGGTCGCCGTCGTTGGCGTGGGCCGCCGGATACGGATCCAGCGCGGTGGACGCTTCGACCGGTTTGCCCGCGGCGAGATCGGTCGGGCCACCCCGGGCCACGGCGTGGCCGGGTGGACTGGCGGCGGCGGTGTCGACCGCGGAGATCCCGAGTACGGAGAGCCCGGCGGCGGCGAGCCCGGCGACGAACCGGGCGAGGCGCATGCGTGTCATGGCGTCTTCTCTTCTTTGAGATCGGCAGGGGACGAGCCAGAGCGGGACGAGCATGCAACGGCACGGCTACGAAAAGCAATATCAAGACATATTTACGCAAATTTACGACGGATACGGGTCAGTAGCGCGTCCGGGCGCGGCAGGCGGACCGGCATCGCCGCGCAAGCCGGCCGGACCGCTGCGGATGGTGGTCCGCGTCCTGCGGCCCGCACCCGCGGCGGCGCGTCTCCCGATAGACTTCCGGCCGGTCTTTTCAGGGCGGGAAAGGAAACGCACAAGTCATGGCTGAGGAAACCGGGCAGGTCGAGACGCTGGAGTTCCAGTCCGAGGCGCGGCAGCTGCTGCAGCTGATGATCCACTCGATCTACTCGAACAAGGACATCTTCCTGCGCGAGCTGGTGTCGAACGCGTCCGACGCGCTGGACAAGCTGCGGCTGGAAACCTACCGCGACAAGGAGCTGCAGGCCGACACCGACGACCTGCACATCGAGATCGCGCTGGACGACGAGGCACGCACGGTCACCGTGCGCGACAACGGCATCGGCATGTCGCGCGACGACGTGGTGAACCTGATCGGCACCATCGCCAAATCGGGCACCGCGGAGTTCCTGCGCAAGCTCAAGGAGTCGAAGGAGGAGTCGAAGGGCACCGTCGGGCAGGACCTGATCGGCCAGTTCGGCGTCGGCTTCTACTCCGGCTTCATGGTCGCGGACAAGGTCACGCTGGTCAGCCGCCGCGCAGGCACCGACGAGGGCGTGCGCTGGGAGTCCTCGGGCGAGGGCACCTACACCATCGAATCGGTGGCCGACGCGCCGCAGGGCACCGCGGTCACGCTGCACCTCAAGCCGGCCGACGACGAGGACCACCTCTACGACTACACGTCGCCGTGGAAGGTCCGCGAGATCGTCAAGCGCTACTCCGACTTCATCACCTGGCCGGTCCGGATGGCCAAGACCGGGGACGGCGAAGAAGGTGCGGCCGGTGAACTCGAGACCGTCAACTCGATGAAGGCGCTGTGGGCGCGTTCGAAGGACGAGGTCTCCGACGAGGAGTACCACGAGTTCTACAAGCACATCAGTCACGACTGGACCGATCCGCTCGAGACCGTGCGGATGCAGGCCGAGGGCACCTTCGAGTACCAGGCGCTGCTGTTCCTGCCGTCGCGGGCGCCGATGGACCTGTTCATGCGGGACGCGAAGCGCGGTGTGCAGCTCTACGTCAAGCGCGTGTTCATCATGGACGACTGCGAAGCGCTGATGCCGAATTACCTGCGTTTCGTGAAGGGTGTCGTCGACGCGCAGGACCTCTCGCTGAACGTTTCGCGTGAAATTCTCCAGCAGGACCGGCAGATTCGGGCGATCCGGCGGCGGCTGGAGAAGAAGGTCCTCACCACGATCAAGACGATGATGACCGAGGACGCGGAGAAGTACGCGACCCTGTGGGGCGAGTTCGGCCGCGCGATCAAGGAGGGCCTGCTCGACGATCCGGAGAACCGGGAGCAGATCCTGGAAATCTCGTCGTTCGCCTCGACGCACCACGCGGAGAAGCCGACCTCGCTGCGGGACTACGTGTCGCGGATGCCCGAGGACCAGGAGCACATCTACTACGCGACCGGCGAATCGCGCGCCGCGATCGAGAACTCGCCGCATCTGGAAGCGTTCCGCGCCAAGGGGTACGAGGTGCTGATCCTCACCGACCCGGTGGACGAGATGTGGGTCGACGGGGTCACCGGATTCGACGGCAAGTCCTTCCAGTCGGTCGCCAAGGGCGAGGTCGACCTCGGTGACGACAAGACCTCCGAGGAGCAGAAGGCGGACTACGCCGACCTGCTGACGTGGATGTCGGCGACGCTGGCGGAGACGGTCAAGGAGGTCCGGCTGTCCTCGCGGCTGACCACCTCGCCGTCGTGTGTGGTGGGTGACTCGGGCGATCTCACGCCGACGCTGGAGAAGATGTACCGCGCGATGGGTCAGGAACTGCCGCAGGTCAAGCGGATCCTGGAACTGAACCCGGAGCACCCGCTGGTGACCGGCCTGCGCAAGGCCTACGGGGAGAACCCGTCCGACGCGACGCTGACCGAGACCGCGGAGCTGCTGCACGGCATGGCGCTGCTGGCCGAGGGCGGCGAGCTGGGCGACCCGAGCCGGTTCCTGAGCCTGGTGGCCGACCGCGCCGCCAAGGCCCTCTGAGGCACGCGCACCGACGAAATCCGTGAAGGCCTCCTGCCGGGAATCCAGTTCCCCGCAGGAGGCCTTCACGGCTGTCCGGCCCTCAACGCCAGGTACACGTCGACCTGGGTGGTGAAGTCGGTCAGGTCCTCGCCGAGGAGTTCGGCTGCCCGGCCGATCCGGTAGCGCAGGGTGTTCACATGGATGTGCAGAGCTTTCGCGGCCCGGGTCGGGGAGCCGGAGCATTCCAGGTACGCCCGGACCGTGCGCACCAGGTCCGAATGCTGTTCGGCGTCGTAGTCGAGCAGCGGGCCGAGCAGGCGCCGGCGTAACGCGCTGCGCAGCTTCGGGGACGCGCCGGCCAGCAGGAGCTGGTGCACGCCCACCTCGTCGGCCGGGACCACGGCCGCCGGTCCCGGCCGGGCGGCCGCGAGGCCGCGCGCCTGCCGGGCGAGTTCCAGCGCGCCGTCGGCCTCGGCCGCGGGCACGGCGTCGGCGAAGCCGGCCACCAGGCGGGAAGCCCGCAGCAGTGGCTCCACTGTGGACAACGCGGTGGTCGCGGCGGTTGCCCAGCCCTCGGGCCAGGAGGGGCCGGGAACCAGGGCGAACGCCTCGTCCGGGCCGGTGCTGGAGTACGTGAACGGGGCCGGGGCGAGCAGTTCGGCCAGGACGTCGGCGGCCTCGGCGGACCCTTCGGTGCGCAGGGCGATCGCCCGCACCGGCCCCTCGGTGACCGCGGCCGGTTCGTGGCGCTCCCGCGCCCGGGCGAACCCGATCAGGCCGGCCAGTTCCTGGGCGAGCTCGGCGTGGGCGCCGTTCAACGGGCCTTCGACGGCCAGCAGCCACGGCACCGCCTGCCGGCCTTCCACCGGCAGCACGGTGAGCCCGCCAGCCGCGGTCGGGCGGCCGCGGGAGCCGGCGAAGTGGCGGACCGCTTCGGACGGGTCGATCGGCAGCTCCGCGGTTCCGGCGACGACGCGGGACACCGCGGAAAGCACCCAGCACGGCGTGCCCAGCTCCTCGGCGGCGCGAGCGAGCAAGCCGGCCACGGGCGTGCCTTCGGCCGCGGCGGTCAGCAAGCGTTTGCGTGCCCCGTCCGCGGCGGCCGCGAGCGCGAGCACCACCCGTTCGGTGACCACGGCGAACGACAGGTCCGGCGGCACCTCCAGCAGCGCGACGCCATGTCGTTCGCACGCGGTGACGACGTCGTCGGGGATCCCGTTCGAATCGGCGCCGGACGCGGCGAGCGCGGCGGCTCCACCGTCGGCCAGCGCGGCCACGAACGGGTCCGCGTCGCCCGGTTCCCGCCACCACAGCAGCCCGGACAGCACGAGTTCGCCCGCGGTCAGGTACCGGCCGGGATCGCGCAGCTCGGTCGCGTACAGCCGGGTCACGGCCCGGTCGAGCAGCGCGTCGGCAGTCCCCGGGTGCCGGCGCAGCCCGGGCAGGCCCAGCAGGGTTCGCACGGTCGTCATCAGGCTTGTAGGAAAGCACAAACGGGTGGTCTCGCGCTGCGGTGGCTTTCATGGCGTGCCGCCGTTGCCCGGTGCCGGGCGGGCGGCGTGTACTGGGACGTCCGCCCCGAGAAGAGGAGCCCGCGTGGAGTTCCTGCGCCCCGAATCGCTCGGCGAAGCCCTCGCGGCCCGCGCCGAACACCCCGACGCCGTGCCGATCGCCGGTGGCACCGACGTGATGGTCGAGCTGAACTTCGACCACCGGCGCCCGGCCGCGCTGCTCGATCTGACGCGGGTGCCGGAGCTGGCCGAATGGTCCACTTCGGACGGCGAGGTACGGCTCGGCGCGGCCGTGCCGTACGCGCGGGTCATCACCGAGCTGGGGGACCGGTTGCCGGGCCTGGCGATGGCTTCGCGCACGGTCGGCTCACCGCAGATCCGCAACCGGGGCACGGTCGGGGGCAACCTCGGCGCGGCCTCGCCCGCCGGGGACACCCATCCGGTCCTGCTGGCGCTCGGCGGCCGGGTGGAGGTCGCCTCGACCCGGGGCACGCGAATAGTGCCGGCCGAGGAGTTCTACCTCGGGGTCAAGCGGAACGCGCTGGAACCCGATGAGCTGATCACCGCGGTGCACCTGCCCGCGGACGCCGGGCCACAGCAGTTCAGCAAAGTGGGTACCCGGAACGCGATGGTGATCGCTGTGTGTTCCTTCGCGCTGGTCCTGCGCCCGGATCGGCGGACGGTGCGTGCTGCGCTCGGTTCCGCCGCTCCGGTGCCGCGCCGTGCGCTGGCGGCGGAGGAATTCGTCACGGGGGAATTGCCGTGGGACCGGCCGGTGCCGCTGGAGGATGGGCTGCTGCGGCGTTTCGGTGAGCTGGCGGCGGAAGCCGCGGCGCCGATCGATGACGTGCGGGGTAGTGCGGGATATCGGCGGCACGCGTTGTCGGTGCTGGCGAGGCGGACCTTGGGTTGGGCGTGGACGGAGTACTCATGCGCGTGAACGTGACGGTGAACGGTGAGGGCCGGCAGGCGGATGACGTGTGGGAGGGCGAAAGCCTGCTGTACGTGCTGCGGGAGCGGTTGGGGTTGCCGGGCTCGAAAAACGCGTGCGAGCAGGGCGAATGTGGTTCGTGCACGGTGTATCTCGACGGAGTGCCGGTCTGCTCCTGTCTGGTCGCGGCGGGACAGGTGGAGGGGCGAGAGGTCCGTACGGTCGAGGGGCTGGCAGAGGGGGACCGCCTCGATCCGGTGCAGCAGTCCTTCGTGGACGCCGGCGCTGTGCAATGTGGCTTCTGCACTCCGGGGTTGATCGTGGCCGCCCACGATCTGCTCGGCCGGATCCCCGAGCCGAGCGACGCCGAGATCCGTGAGGCGCTGGCGGGAAACCTCTGCCGCTGCACGGGATACGAGAAGATCCTCGACGCGGTGCGCCTCGTCGCCAAGGGAGGTGCCGCATGAGGACGGTCGTGGAGAACGCGGCGATCGCCACCGTCAGCGGTCCGGAGTACCGCAGTGGGTATGTGCTGATTGACAACGACCGTATTTCCGCGGTGGGTGAAGGAGCGTTCACCGGCGAGGCCGACGAGCGCGTGGACGCCGCCGGCTGCCTCGTCACCCCTGGCCTGGTGAACACCCACCACCACCTGTACCAGTGGGCCACCCGCGGGCTCGCGGCCGACCACACGCTGTTTGACTGGCTGGTCTCGCTGTACCCGGTGTGGGGCCGGATGAATGCGGAAAGCACGCACGCGGCCGGCACCGCGGGAATGGCGCGGCTGGCGCTGAGCGGCTGCACGACGGTAGCCGACCATCACTACGTCTTCCCCTCCGACGGGGGCGATCAGGTGGAAGCGCTGGTCGCCGCGCGGCAGCGGATCGGTCTCCGCCTGCACGTGGTGCGGGGTTCGATGGACCGCGGCGAGTCCGAGGGCGGCCTCCCGCCGGACCATCTGGTGGAGAGCACCGAGGACGCGCTGCTCGGCACCGAAGCGGCGATCGACCGCTTCCACGACGCCGGTCCCGGCGCGCACCTGCAGATCGCGGCCGGCCCGTGTTCGCCGTTCACCGTGACCGAGCGGCTGATGGCCGGCGCCGCGGAACTGGGCCGGCGCAAGGGTGTCCGGCTGCACACCCACCTCGCCGAAACGCTGGACGAGGAACGTCAGTGCCTGGCCGAAACCGGGATGACGCCCGCCGAGTACGCGGACAAGCTGGGCTGGCTGGCCTCGGACGTGTGGCTGGCGCACACCGTGCACCTCGCTCCGGACGCGGTGCGCCGGTTCGGCGCCACCGGCACCGGCTCCGCGCACTGTCCGACGTCGAACGGGCGGCTGGGCAGCGGGATCGCCCCGGTGCGGGATCTGCTCGACGCGGGCGCGCCGGTCGGTCTGGGGGTCGACGGTGCGGCGTCCAGCGAATCGGGCGGGCTCGGACAGGAGCTGCACCAGGCGTTGCTCCAGGCTCGGCAACGCGGCGGCCCGACGGCTCTGACCACGAGGGAAGCGTTGTGGCTGGGCACGATGGGCGGTGCGCGCTGCCTCGGCCGGGAGGCCGAACTGGGGTCGCTGGAAGCCGGCAAGCTGGCGGACCTGGCGGTGTGGGACCTCTCCGGGCTGAACCACGCGGGCATCGACGATCCGGTGGCCGCGCTCGTACTGGCCGCGACGCCGTCGCTGGCGCGGGTCTTCGTGGGCGGCGAAACGGTGGTGGAGCAGGGCCGGCTGAAGGCGGCGGACGAGTCCGTGATCGCCCGCGAGCTGGCGGCTGTGAGCGCGCGGCTGCGGGGGGACCGATGACGACCACGGAGCAGGCGACGACCACCGCGAACGGCGTCGGCGCGAGCGCGGCCCGTCCGGACGGCACGGTGAAGGTGCGCGGGGAATTCGCGTACGCCTCGGATCTCTGGCACGAGGACATGTCGTGGGGTGTCACGCTGCGCAGCCCGCACCCGTACGCGCGGATCACCGGGATCGACCTGACCGAAGCGTTGCGGGTGCCCGGGGTGCACGCGGTGCTGACCCACGAGGACGTGCCGGGCGTGAACCGGTACGGCCTCGAACACGCCGACCAGCCGGTGCTCGCCGACGAGGTCGTGCGCTACCAGGGTGAACCGGTCGCGCTCGTCGCCGCCGACCATCCGGAGACCGCGCGGCGCGCGATGAAGCGGATCAAGGTGACCTACGAGGAGCTGACCCCGGTCACCGACTCCGAAGCGGCGGTCGCGGGTGCGGGGCCCGAGCTGCATCCGGGCGGCAACGTCGTGCGGCACGTGCCGATCCGGCGTGGCCTTCTCGAGGTGCCGGCCGACGTGGTGGTGTCCGGGGTATACGAGGTCGGCATGCAGGACCAGGCTTTCCTCGGTCCCGAGTCGGGGCTCGCGGTGCCGGACACCGAGGGCGGTGTCGACTTGTACGTGGCGACGCAGTGGTTGCACGTCGACCAGCAGCAGATCGTGGCCGCGCTCGGGCTGCCGGTGGAGAAGGTGCGGCTCACCCTCGGCGGTGTCGGCGGTGCGTTCGGCGGCCGCGAAGATTTGTCGATGCAGGTGCACGCGTGCCTGCTGGCACTGCACACCGGCAAGCCGGTGAAAATGGTCTACAACCGCGAGGAATCCTTCTACGGCCACGTGCACCGGCATCCGGCGAGGATGTACTACGAACACGGGGCCACCCGCGATGGCCGTCTCGTGTATGTCCGGGCACGGATTTTCCTCGACGGCGGCGCGTACGCCTCGTCCACCGGTGCGGTGGTGGCGAATGCCGCCACGCTCGGCATCGGTCCGTACACAGTGGACAACGCGTCGGTGGATTGCTGGGGCACGTACACGAACAATCCACCGTGCGGTGCGATGCGCGGTTTCGGTGCGGTGCAGGCGGCGTTCGGCTACGAGTCCCAGATGGACAAGCTGGCGCAGGCGTGCGGTATCGATCCGGTGGAGATCCGCGTGCGCAACGCGATGCGCGAGGGGTCGGTCATGCCGACCGGGCAGGTCGTGGACTCCGCCGCGCCGGTCGTCGAGCTGCTGGAACGCGTGCGGGACAAGCCGTTGCCCGCGGAACGGGGCAGCGATCTGCGGAACCTGCCTGGCGGGGTTTCCAACACCACGCACGGCGAGGGCGTGGTCCGCGGGGTCGGTTACGCGGTGGGAATCAAGAACATCTGCTTCTCCGAAGGGTTCGACGACTACTCGACGGCCCGGGTACGGCTTCAGGTCGTGGGCGGTGAACCGGCTGCCACCGTGCACACCGCCGCGTGCGAGGTCGGTCAGGGCCTGGTCACCGTGCTGCAGCAGATCGTGCGGACCGAGCTGGGGGTCGAGCAGGTGACTGTGCTGCCGATGGACACCTCGATCGGCAACGGCGGGTCCACGTCCGCGTCCCGCCAGACCTACGTGACCGGAGGAGCGGTGCGCTCGGCCTGCGCCGCGGTCCGGGCTCGGCTGCTGGAGCACGCCTCGCTCGAACCGCGGACCCGGCTCAGCGGCGGCAAACTGCTGTCCGTCGGCGGGGAGGTCGTCGCGGACCTGCTTTCCGTGCTGGCGGACGAGCAGTTCGACGAGACGCGGGAATGGCGGCACCGCCCGACCACCGCGCTGGACCCGGAAAGCGGCCAGGGCGACGCCCATGTCCAGTACGGTTTCGCGGCCCACCGGGCGGTGGTCGACGTGGACGTGGAGCTGGGCCTGGTCAAGGTCGTGCAGCTGGACTGCGCGCAGGACGTCGGGAAGGCGATGAATCCGCAGGCCGTACTGGGGCAGATCCAGGGTGGGTCGGCGCAGGGACTGGGCCTGGCGGTGATGGAGGAGATCCAGGTGGTGGACGGGAAGGTGCGGAACCCGTCGTTCACCGACTACCTGATCCCGACCGTGCTGGACATGCCGCCGATGTCGATCGACGTGCTGGAACGGCCGGACCCGCACGCCCCCTACGGCCTGCGCGGAGTCGGTGAACCACCCACCATCTCGTCCACCCCGGCCATCGTGGCGGCGATCCGCGCGGCCACCGGGCTGGCGCTGCCCCGGGTCCCGGTGCGCCCGGAGCACCTCACCGGGACGTGAGCCCGCGACGATCACGAAGACTGATCCGAGCGCATGGATTCCGGTTCTGGTTCACCGGGGGAGGCCGTGCTGGACTCGTCGCATGAGCATCGAACTGGGTCTGCTCGGCGCACACCTGCGTGCGCACGAAGTGAGTCCCGAGAAGGCCGTGGAGGTCGAGCGGGCCGGTTACGGCACGGTGTGGCTGGATGCCTCGCCGCCGGCGGATCTCGCCTTGGCGGAGCGGCTGCTGGAGGCCACTTCCGGGCTGGTCGTCGGAACCAGCGTGGTGAACGTGTGGACCGCCGAGGCGGGTGCGGTCGCCGCTTCCTACCACCGGATCGTCGCGAGGTATCCCGATCGGTTCCTCCTCGGCGTGGGGATCGGGCATCGTGAGGTGCACGCCGAGTATGCCTCGCCCTACGCGACGCTCGCGTCCTATGTGGACGAGCTGACCGCGGCTGGAGTGCCGTCCGGCCGGGTGGTGCTGGCCGCGCTCGGACCGCGGATGCTGCGGCTGGCGAGGGACCGCACCGCCGGATCCGTCCCGTGCATGGTCACTCCCGAGCACACCCGGCAGGCAAGGGAAATCCTCGGCGTCGACAAACTACTGCTGCCCGGCCACTTCGCGGTCATGGAACCCGACGCGACGCGGGCGCGTGAGCTGGCCCGGTCCGCGCCGGCCGCAACCGGGCTGCAGGTCACCAACTACGCCAGCAACCTGCGACGGCTCGGCTTCACCGACCACGACCTCGCCGGGTCCGGCAGCGACCGGCTCATCGACGCGCTCGTCCTGTACGGCGCCCCCGCGACCGTGGCGGCGGGCATCGTCGCGCACTTGGACGCCGGCGCGGACCACGTCGGCATCTACCCGCTCGGCGACGACCCGATCGACACTCTCCGCCGGGTCGCCGAAGCGGTGGGTGCCGTCCGCGCACCACGCCGAGCGCCGCGGTCAGCCAGTGGCCAGGCCTAGCTCAGCCGTTTCCCGTCCTGGCCGAGTTCGGCCAGCAGCCGGCGGGCGACGTCCACCACCGAGGCGCCGGCCACCGCCATCGGTTCCGTCGAGCGCATCGAACGGGCCAGGACGAACGCGCCTTCCAGGTTGTTGATCAGTGCGATGGTCAGCGTGCGTGCGGTGTCCTCGGGCAGGCCGAACACGGCGAACTTCTCCGTGCCCGCGTCGATCCAGGCGGTGAACACGTCGGCGGTCGCCTTGCGTAGCGGTTCGTTCGTCGTCGCCACTTCCAGTGCGACGGTCGCGATCGGGCAGCCCTCCACGTAGTCGGTGTCCAGCAGCGTGGTCACCGCCGCCGCGAAGAACGTCTCGAGGCCGCTGACCAGGTCCGGGGCCGGTCCGACGAACAGATCGAACAGTTCGATGTACTGCATGCCCGACGTCCGCACGGCTTCCTCGCCCAGCTGCTCCTTGCCGCCGGGAAAGAAGTGGTAGAGCGACCCGAACGGCGCGCCGGCCTTCTCGACGATCTGCTTCACGCCCGTGCCGCTGTAGCCGCCGTGGCGGAACAGCTCCGCGCCCGCGGCGAGGATCCGGTCTTTCGTCCCTGTCACGACACCGAGGATAGCTCTTCTGCGGTAGAGCGTTCTATCAAGCGCGGTCCGAACGCCAGGTTCAGCACCACCGCGGTCACGCAGCCGGCGCTGATCCCCGAGTTCAGCACCACCTGGAGCGCGGCGGGGAAGCCCGAGTAGAAGCCCGGCATGGCGATCGGGATCAGCCCGACGCCGAGCGAGGCGGCGACGATGGCCACGTTCGCCGGATGCTCGAACGACGCCTTCGCCAGCGTCCGCACGCCGCTGACCGCGACGCTGCCGAACAGCACCAGTCCGGCGCCGCCGAGCACCGGCTGCGGTACCAGCGCGATGATCCCGCCGGTGATCGGGAACGCTCCCAGCAGCACGAGCACCACGCCGCCGGCCGCGACCACGTACCGGCTGTACATGCGGGTCAGCGAAACGAGGCCGATGTTCTGCGCGAACGCCGTGCAGGCGAAACCGCCGAAGACGGTGCCCACCGCGGTCGCCAGCCCGTCCGCGCGCAGTCCGTCGGCCAGCGTGCGGCTGGTCGTCGGGCGGCCCACGATCTCGCCGAGCGCCAGCAGGTCGGCGGTGCTTTCGGCCATCGTCACCAGCATCACGACGAGCATCGAGACGATCGCGGCCACGTCGAACTCCGGGGCGCCGAAGTGAAACGGCGGTGCGATGCCGAACACCGGCGCCTCCCGCAGGGTCGACGTGTCGACTTGCCCGAGCGGCCACGCCACGAGGGTGCCCACGACCAGGCCGAGCAGCAGCGCGATCCGGCTCCAGAAGCCGTGCAGGAACCGCGTGAACACCAGCACCGCGGCCAGCGTGACGCCGGCCAGCAGCAGCCCGGACGGGCGGGCTGCGGACTGTTGCGCGGAAATCCACTGCACGGCCACCGGCAGCAGCGAAATGCCGATGAGCGTGATGACGGTCCCGGTCACCACCGGTGGGAAGAATCGCGTGAGTTTCGAGAAGAACGGTGCGGCCAGCACCACGAACACGCCACCGGTGAGCGTCGCTCCGAAGACGATGCCCAGTGCGTTGCCGGAACGGTGCTGGGCCGCGATGGACAGGATCGGCGCGACGGCGGCGAAGGTGACGCCGTTGACCAGCGGCAGCCGCGAGCCGAAGCGCCAGATCCCCAGGGTCTGCAACAGCGTGGCCAGTCCCGCGGTGAACAGTGCGGCGCTGATCAGCAGCGCCAGCTGCCCGGGGGACAGCCCGACCGCGGCGCCGATCACCAGTGGCGGGGCCACCACGCCGGCGTACATGGCCGCGACGTGCTGCACACCGCCGAGCACGAGCTGCGGCAACGGGGGAGCCGCGTCGACGGGATGCCGAGAAGGTCGTTCCTTGGCTGACATGCGCTCTCCCGGTGGGGTCGGGGCTAGAGCACGGCGTCGGTCCAGGCCGGGCCGGGCTCTTCGGCTTCGTCGCGGATCGCGGAGCCCTCGATGAGGCCGTACGGGCGATCGGCGGCGTGGAACACCTCGCCTGGGTTCTCGAGGCCGAACGGGCTCAGATCGACGAGGAAGTGGTGTTTGTTCGGCAGGGAAAGCCGAACCTCGGCGACCTCCGGCCGTGCCCGCAGCACGGCTTCGCCCATCGCGTACAGGGTCTGCTGCAACGACAGGCTGTGCTTGGTGGCGAACGTTTCCAGCATCGTCCGCCGGATTTCGCGGTGGCTTTCGGCCCAGCCGATCCCGCTGTCGCCCTGGTACCGCCACCGCGCGGTGACGGCGGTGGCGAGGATCCGGTCGTCGGTCTCGGCGAGCGTGGTGTACTCGTCGCGCGGGAAGCCGTGGAACTCCGAACCGGTGGACTTGAGCACCACCAGACCGTCCACACCGGACACGATCCACGCCCGATCCTGCGCTACGGTCACGGTGGTGGTGCGGGATTCGCCGCCGGAGCGGCTGAACGCGTGCTCGTGCGGCACGCCGTCGACCGGGATCCGGTCCCAGCCGTGCTCGGCGACGGTGATCCGGGCGGTCCTGATCTTCTCCTGGGTGCCGACGAAATGCCGGCCCAGCCGCAACGCGAAGTCTTCGATCTCGCCGACGTCCTGCTGCTTGGCGAACGCGTACACGGTGTTCTTCTGCGTGTCGGTGGCCAGCACAGCGGAGTTGTCGCCGGTGAGATGCGTGTCGGTCAGGTCGCCGCGCAGCGCGCTGGACACGGTGAGGTCGCGCAGGTGGTGCACCGCACCGTCGCGGCGCACCGTGACCATCCGGACCTCGGCCTTGCCGTACTGGTTGGGGCCCAAGGAGATTCCCACGTCAGCTCCCTTTCAACTGCCACGGTAGGTCGAGTAGGCGAACGGACTCAGCAGGACCGGCACGTGGTGGTGCGCGGTGCCGTCGGAGATCCGGAAGGCGATCGTCACCTCCGGGAAGAACGCCTCCGGTCCCAGGTACGCGGCGGTGTCGAAAACCAGCCGGTAGACGCCCGGTTCGAGGGTGTCCGGGCCGAGATCGCGGATCCGGCCGTCGGCATCGGTGACGCCTTCGGCGAGCAGCCTGCCCTCGTGCTCGAACCGGACCGCGATCCCGGCGGCGGGTTTCCCGGCCGCGGTGTCGAGGACGTGGGTGGTCACGAGACTCATGCCGTCACCGCCTTCGCCAGACGCAGCTGCGCGATCTCGGCCAGCTCGGCGCCGGCGACGTCCAGTTCGGACAGTGGGTCGTTGGCCAGCCGCGCACGCAGGTTCGCCAGCAGCTCGCCACCGCTCCGGCCGTGGGCGCAGACCAGGAACACGTGACCGAAGCGGGCTTCGTACTCGGCGTTGGCGGCGGCGAACTCGTCCGCGTTGTCCACTCCGGACTGTTCCGAACGTGACCACTCGCCTTCGGTGCCGGTGTCCTTCGGCTGTTCCCCGATTCTCGGGTGGGCGGCGATGGCGGCCCGCACCTCGTCGCGGCGCAGCGGCGTCGCGCTGTCCGCGGCGGCGAGCAGTGCGGCGAAATCGGCGTACGGCCGGCCGTCCACCACCGTCTCCACCCAGCGTGGCACCGCCAGGCAGGCAGTGAGCACCGGCCTGATTTCGGCGGCTTCGGCGGAGTTGAACTCGGCGAGTGCGAGTGGCACGGGATCTCCTCGCGGCGGGGGAGCTGGGCGTTCCGCTGACCGTACGGCCGTGCCGCGCCGCCGTCAACATTTTGTTGAACGCGCTGGTCAGTCGGCTTCGCGGTTGAGGTAGTTGTAGACGGTGAAGCGGGTGACGCCGAGTGCCTCGGCCACCGCGGACACCGATTTCCGCAGGTGGAACGCGCCGCGTTCGCGCAGCAGCCGCACCGCGCGTTGTTTGCCGGGGCGGTCCAGTTCACCCAGTTTCGCGCCCAGCTCCCGTTCCACGTCGGCGATCAGCCGGGACAGCGCGCCGTTCAGCTCGACCGCCTGGCCGGGTTCGGGTTCGTCGGTCCGCCGCAGCTGCAGGGTGACGCGGGTGGCGCCACCTTCGAGCGCGGCCCGCGCGATGGCGGGCAGGGACTGCAGGAGCTCGTCCGTGCTGCCCCGGGCGAGTGTGCCGAGGGGCCCGAAGTCGGTGTCGAGACCGGCTTCGTCCGCCGCGTCGCGGGCGCGGACCGCGTGGTCCGGCGGGGCCCCTTCGCCGCGGAACGGTTCGCTGGTGAACTCGGCTTCCAACTCCACCCGCTGACCGTAACGTGGACGGTGCGGCGTTGACGAGCCGCGAACGCCGTGGTTAATCTCGTTTGGCGAAACAGTCTTTCCGTAGCGTGAAATTCCCGGTGCCGCGTGCGCCGGGGTGAGGAGTGTGCCCGCAGATGGATCTCGTGGTACGCGCCGCGCGTGCGGTGACCCCCGGCGGCGAGGGGCCGGTGACGATCGGGATCGAAGGCGGCCGGATCGCCGTCGTGGAACCGGGAATCACGGAGCTGCCGGGGACCCGGGTGGTCGACCTCGCCGGGGACGAGGTGCTGCTGCCCGGACTGGTCGACACCCATGTGCACGTGAACGACCCGGGTCGCGCGGAGTGGGAAGGGTTCGAGACCGCCACCCGCGCGGCCGCGGCAGGCGGCGTGACCACGATCGTGGACATGCCGCTCAACAGCCTGCCGCCGACGGTCGACGTGCCCGCGCTGGCGGTCAAACGCAAGGCCGCCACCGGCCGGGTACACGTGGACGTCGGGTTCTGGGGTGGTGCGATCCCGGGCAACGAGGGTGAACTGCGCGGGCTGCACGACGAGGGCGTGTTCGGGTTCAAGTGCTTCCTGCTGCACTCCGGGGTGGACGAGTTCCCGCCGCTGGACCCGGCCGGGCTGGAGTCGGCGATGCGGGAGCTGGCCTCCTTCGACGCGCAGCTGATCGTGCACGCGGAGGACTCCGACGCGATCGACGACGCACCGGATCCCCACGGCGAGCGGTATTCCGACTTCCTGTCCTCCCGTCCGCGTGGCGCGGAGAACCTGGCCATCACGCACGTGATCGAGGGAGCCCGGCGCACCGGCGTACGGGCGCACGTCCTGCATCTGTCCTCTTCGGACGCGTTGCCGCTGATCGCCGGCGCCCGGCGCGAGAGTGTGGCGTTGTCGGTGGAGACCTGTCCGCACTACCTGAGCTTCGTGGCCGAGGAAATCCGCGACGGGGCAACGCAGTTCAAGTGCTGCCCGCCGATTCGTGAGGCCGGGAACCGGGAACTGCTGTGGCAGGGTCTCGCCGACGGCCTCATCGAGACCATCGTGAGCGACCATTCGCCGTGCACGCCGGAGCTGAAACGCCTCGACACCGGGGACTTCGGGCTCGCCTGGGGCGGGATCTCCAGTCTGCAGCTGGGCCTTCCGGCGATCTGGACGCAGGCCCGGGCCCGGGGGTTCACCCTGGCCGACGTGGTGCGGTGGATGGCCGCGAACCCGGCCGCGCAGGTCGGCATGCGGAACAAGGGACGGCTCGCGCCCGGCTGCGACGCGGACTTCTGCGTGTTCGCTCCCGACGAGGCGTTCGTGGTGGACGTGGCGAAGCTGGCGCACCGCAACCGGGTGAGCGCCTACGACCAGCGTCCGCTGGCCGGGGTCGTGCGCGGCACCTGGCTGCGTGGGAAACCGGTGACCGGCGACGAGCCGCACGGACAACTGCTCACCCGAGGCAACTGCTAGAGATGGAGGAACCCGTGTCCGACCGTCCGGAGTGGACTGTCCAGCCCGATCTGGCCTCGCGGAGCTTCGGCGGCACCGTCATGTGGGCGACCGACGAACTGTTCGCGGAGAAGGAGAACCTGGTCAACCCGTGGCGGCCGGCCCACCGGGCGGAGACCTTCGGCCCGAAGGGCCAGGTCTACGACGGCTGGGAGACCCGGCGGCACCGCGAACCCGGTGACGACCACGCGATCGTGCGGCTCGGCCTCGGCGGCGTGGTGTCCGGCGTGGTGGTGGACACGGCGTTCTTCAAAGGCAACTACCCGCCGTTCGTCTCGGTCGCGGCCACCTCGGTGCCGGGCTATCCGAGCGCGGACGAGCTGCGCGGTGCCGACTGGGAGGTGCTGGTGGACCGCGAGCCCGCGGCCGGGCACACGGAGAACTTCTTCGAGGTCACCTCGCCGCGCCGGTACACGCACGTGCGGCTGACCCAGCACCCGGACGGCGGCGTGGCCCGGCTGCGCGTGCACGGGTCGCCGGTGCCCGATCCGGCCTTGCTGGACCCGCGGTCGCTGGACCTCGCCGCTCTGGAGAACGGCGCGTACGTCACCGGCTGCAGCAACATGTTCTACTCGTCGCCGAACAACCTGCTCTCGCCCGGCCTCGCCGCGCATCAGGCCGAGGGCTGGGAAACCGCCCGCCGCCGCGACGACGGCAACGACTGGGTGACCCTCGCGCTGGCCGGCGCGGGCGTCGTCCGATTCGCCGAACTCGACACGAGCAACCTCAAGGGAAACGCTCCGGGCTGGGCCGCGGTGAGCGGCCGGCTCGGCGAAGGCGAGTGGGTGCCGCTGCTGCCACGCACCCGGCTGCAACCCGACACCCGCCACCGTTTCGCGCTGGCGGACGGCCCGGAGATCACCGAAGCCCGCCTGGACATCTATCCCGACGGCGGAATGGCCCGCCTGCGCCTGCCCGGCGAACTGACCGAACGCGGCCGCGCAGCGGTCACCGCCCGGTTCACCGAAACCACCGGCTGACCGCTGACGCCGGGGAGCCTCGAACGGCGCGGAGCGTCAGTTGCGCGCGCTCGGCCGGTTCAGGTAGGCGGAGAACGAGGACAGCAGGCACGCGACCGCCACGATCGCGCTGACCCACCACGGCCCGCCGACGACCAGGTTCCACACGAGCGCGACGGCCATGATCACCGCGGCCAGGATGTTGCGGATCTGCAGTGCGGAGGGTTTCGCCATGCCCCCACTTTCTCACGGCATCCGGCCGAACCGGCCGCGGCTTGTCCGGCCGCGGCTAGCTTGCTAGCATTCTAGGATGGGCAGGGACGAGGTCAAGCAGTTCAACGTGTACCTGCCGGTCGAGCTGGTCAAGCAGGTCAAGGTCCGGGCGATCGAGACCGAGCAGTCGCTGTCCGCGCTGGTCGCGGCGGCTTTGCGGGCGTATCTCGACGTCCCTTCCGGAGAGGACGAGAAGCATGGGTGAGGGTATTGCCGCGGTCTTCCTGGAGACCCGGAACTGGGGGAAGACGGCGAAGTTCCTCCAGCGGGTGGGGTTCACCCTGGATTTCGAGACCGACCACAGTTCCGGGCAGCTGAGCCGCGGCGACGGTCCACCGGTCTTCGTGGCCGAGGTGCCGGACCGGGAACCGTCCGCGTCGCTGGTCGTGCCGGTGCCGGACGAGTCGCTGGACCCCGCGCTCGAGGTGCTCACCCCGTTCGAGGACACCCACTACGGCACGCGCGAAGCGTCCGTCCGGGATCCCGACGGCCGGGTCTGGGTCCTGCGGGTGGCGTCGTGACCGCGCCGGACCACACCGCGGTGCGGGTGGCGCTCTGGCGGGCGCTGCACCTGGCCGACGCACCGCCGCACGTGCTGGCCGACGAGGTCGGCCTCCGGCTCGCCGGTCCGGACGAGGGCTGGCGCGACCGGCCGGACATGGATATGGCCACCACCGCGCGGTTCCGGGCGAGCATCGTCGCGCGGAGCCGGTTCGTGGAGGACCTGGTGCGGGAGCGGGCCGTGCCGCAGTACGTGCTGCTGGGTGCCGGGCTGGACACCTTCGCCCAGCGAGCGCCGGGTGGGGTACGGGTGTTCGAGATCGACCAGCCGGGCACTCAGGAATGGAAGCGGGCGCGGCTGATGGAGCTGGGATTGCCGCTGCCGTACCGATTCGTGCCGGTCGATTTCGAGGCCGGCGAGAACTGGGTGGCCCGGCTCGTCGCGGCCGGGTTCGACCCCGCACGCCCGGCCGTGGTCGCCTCGACCGGGGTGAGCATGTACCTCACCCGGGAGGCGAACGCCGCCACGCTGCGCGCGTTGGCCGCCTTCGCCGCGGGCACGGTGGTGGCCATGACGTTCCAGACGCCGGTCGAGTCGTTGTCCGAAGAGGACCGCGCGGGCAGGCAGATGGCTGTCGACGGCGCGAAGGCCGCGGGCACGCCGTTCCTGAGCTTCTTCGCGCCGGAGGAAATGCTGGAGCTGGCGAGGGAATGCGGTTTCGCGGACGTCCGGCACGTCAGCGCCGCCGAGCTGAACCGGCGCTACTTCGCCGGCCGTCCGGACGGGCTGGCCACCTCGAAGGGCGAGGAGTTCCTCGTCGCGACGACCGGAGACGTCAGGGAGCGGTCTGCCGGCGGGAGCTGATCACGCCGGTGTTGAAGCCGGCCAGGTGCAGCCCGCCGGCGAACCGCGCGTGCTCGATTTTCACGCAGCGGTTCATCACCACGTCGAGACCCGCCTCCCGTGCCCGGTCTGCCACCGGTTCGTGCCACAGTCCCAGCTGGAGCCACAGGGTGCGGGCACCGGCCTCGATGACCTCCTCGGCCACCCCGGGCAGGTCGTCGTGCTTGCGGAACACGCTGACCAGGTCGACGCCGCCGGGCACGTCCTTCAGCGACGGGTAGACCGGCCGGCCGAGCAGGGTGTCCAGCCGCGGGTTGACGAAGTTGACCCGGTACCGCGTGGACGAGAGCAGGTAGGTCGCCACGAAGAAGCTCGGACGGGCCGGATTCGCCGACGCGCCCACCACCGTGACCGATTCCGTGCGGCCCAGGATCTGCTGCCGCGCCACCGCGCCGATCTCGTGGCTCATGCGGTCACCGCCTTGTCCAGCGCCTGGTCGAGATCCCACAGCAGGTCCTCGGCGTCCTCCAGCCCGACCGACAGCCGGATCAGGTCCGGGCCGACGCCACCTGCCGCCAGCTGCTCCTCGGACAGCTGCGCGTGCGTGGTCGACGCCGGGTGGATCACCAGCGTGCGCGCGTCCCCGACGTTCGCCAGATGCGACAGCAGCTCGACGGATTCCACGAACTTCTCGCCCGCCGCGCGGCCACCGCGGACGCCGAACGAGAACACCGCGCCCGGTCCGGCCGGCAGGTACCGCGCGGCCCGCTCGTGGTGCGGATGGTCCGGCAGCCCGGCGTAGGAAACCCAGGCCACGCGGGGGTCACCGGCCAGGTACTCGGCGACCGTGCGCGCGTTGGCCACGTGCGCGTCCATGCGCTGCGGCAGCGTTTCCACGCCCTGCAGCAGCAGGAACGCCGAATGCGGCGAGAGGACGGCGCCGATGTCACGCAGCTGCTCGGCGCGCAGCCGGGTGCAGAAGGCGTATTCGCCGAAGTTCTCCCAGTACTTGAGACCGCCGTAGCTGTCGACAGTTTCGGTCATGCGCGGGAAGTTGCCGTTGCCCCAGTCGAAGGTGCCCGCTTCCACCACCACTCCGCCGAGGGTGGTGCCATGTCCGCCGAGGAACTTCGTCGCCGAATGCAGCACGATGTCCGCGCCGTGCTCGATCGGACGGCACAGGTACGGCGTGGCGAGCGTCGCGTCGACCACGAGCGGGATGCCGTGGGCGTGCGCGAGGTCGGCCAGCCCGGCGAGGTCGGCGACGTTTCCGCTCGGGTTGCCGATGATCTCGGTGTAGATCAGCTTCGTGCGGTCGGTGATCGCTTTCGCGTAGTCCTCGACTTCGCCGCTGACGAACGTGGTCTCGACGCCGAAGCGCGCGAGCGTGCCGGTGAGCTGGGTGACTGTGCCGCCGTAGAGCCCGCTGGCCGACACGATGTGGTCACCGGCCTCGACGAGCGAGGAGAAGGTGAGGAACTCCGCGGCCTGCCCGCTGGCCGTGGCGACCCCGCCGATGCCCCCTTCGAGGCTCGCGATGCGCTCTTCGAACGCGGCGACGGTGGGGTTGCCGATACGGCTGTAGATGTTGCCGTACTTCTGCAGCGCGAACAGGTTCGCCGCGTCGGTCGCGTCCTCGAACACGAAGCTGGTGGACTGGTAGATCGGCACGGCCCGCGCGCCGGTCGCCGGATCGGGCGTCCCGCCGGCGTGCAACGCGCGCGTGCGGAAGCCCCAGGTGCGCTCACTCATCGCACGCCACGCTACCCAGGCGCGCGCCCCGTGGCCATGCCTCCCGCAGGGTGGTCCCCGAAGGCCCGGCTGCCGGGACCTTCGTGCCTGCTCTCCGTGGTGCGCTCGTCCGGCCCGGCCGGTGCCGTCGGTGTCGATCGTCGGTGGTGTCGGGCCGGCCGCGGTGGGTTGTGGAGCCGCGCGGGCCGGTCTGGTCAGGCGCCGAGCGTCGGGGGTACCGGGCGCATGCCGGTCGCCGGATCGACTGCCTTGTCGTCGTCGGCGAAGAGGTCGACGTCGAGCACGTACTTGCGTTCGTGCTCCTCGTCCTCTTCCTTCTTGCCGCGCTGGCCGCCGGGGGCCGCCGCGCCGGACATGCCCTTCGCGCCCGCTGTGCCACGGCCGCCACCGACCCGGCTCGCCGCGCTTTCCCCGGCGCCGCTGCCCGACCGCGCGCCCGGACCTGCCTCGGGACCACCGGCCGTGCCGCCGCTGCCGAACCGCGCGGACGTCCCGCCGCCTCCGCCGAGCCGCGCCGCGATGCCGCCGCCGGCCGCGCCCGCTCCGCCGAAGCCGCCCGCGAACCCCGGGCCGGATCCCGGGCCGGATCCGGGGCCGTAGCCGTTCGGTCCGTTCCCGCCGCCCGGAACCAGCGGCCCGGACGACGGTGGAACGGATCCGGCGGTCGTCGTCTGGTCGCTTCCCGTGCCACTCCCCGCGCCGGTTCCAGGTGCCGAGGGGTCCTGCCCGGGCAGGTGCTGGGTGGCCGGCGCAGTTCCGGGGCCGGGGGTGCTTCCGGGGGCGGTCGGGGCGCCGCCGCTCGGTCCGTTCGGTCCCGGCCCGCCCGTGGACTTCTGCGGGCCGGGGGACTGCCGGTCGATCGTCACGTCCCCGCCGTCGTAGGCGCCGATCGTGCCGTAGTCGGTCTTGAGCTGCTGCGAGTTGCCCTGGGTCTGGGTGGTGAAGTCCTGGTACAGCTCGAGGTTCTGCTGTGCGGTGTCGTTGTACTCGGTGACCTTGGACAGCATGTCGTAGTCGTACCAGTCCACCCGGCTGCCGGGGGCGAGCCCCGGTTTGGGCGGAAGCGGGGTCAGCCGGTTGCGCAGGGCGTCGTGCATCGAGATGCCGGTCGTGTGGGTGCCGCCGTTGTCGGTGAAGGTCTGGCCCCCGTCGATCGTCGAAGCACGGAGCTTCTGCATCCGCGACGCCGCCAGCTCCGAGGACTGCCCGCTCCAGGTCGACTCCAGCTTCGCCAGCGTCCGGCTCAGATCCTGGCTCAGCGCCTCCTGCTCGGTGGCCAGCTCCCGCGCCGCCGTCGCCCCCTCGTGCCAGCCCCCGGTGTCCCCGGCCAGCACCTGACTGACGATCTCCTCGATCGGCACCGGCCCCGGCAGTTTCGCGAAGTACTCCTTGGCCGCCTCGGCGAAGTCCATGTCACCGCCCGGCTTTCTGCTTCAACGTGGTGACCACGTCCCCCGCCACCTGCGCGGCGAGCGGGCAGGGATCGACTTTGCCGGACTTGTCCCTGCGCGGGAAGGCTTCCACGCTGAAGGCCAGGTGGTCAGTCACTCCGACGTCCACGTCGCACGACATCGAGTAGGGGCCAGGCTGCTTGTCGTAGGCGACGGCAGGGAAGCCTTGAACGAGTGGAAGTGCCTCGAACCGTTTCATCTGCGGCCGGACGACGGCGTACGTGTTGCTGAGGCCGTCGCTGTTCTTGCCGTCGAAGGAGACACCGATGAAGCTGCCGGTGTTCGAATTGGTCCAGTTGCAGAGCCGGTCGATTGCTTTTCCGGGTTTGCCGGGGACGGCGGAACCGAGCCAGTAGGTGAGCTGTTGCGGAGTGAGTGCTTCACATGGGTCTCCTGACAGCACTGTGTCCGGCAGCGGGTGTTCGACTTTGGGCGCACCGCCATAGGGCGCGGACGGCTTCGCTGGTACGGACGAACTCATCGTCGGTGCCGAGGTCGCGGTGCCTGGTGTTGTGCTCGAGCAGCCGGTGAGGAGCAGCACGGCGCCGATTGCCGTGACCGTCAAGCGTAGTTTCATCACATGTGTCCCGAGGGAGTGTCAGCACCCGGGAGGGCCGCTGCTTGAGCCTGATCGGTCTCGCCGATAGCCGTCAGGGCCTTGGCGATCCTGTCGATCAACTCCCGAACGTAAGCCAGTTGCAGATCGATATGTCCGCCTCCGTAGGAGAAAGCCCCCAACTTTCCGCTGCCGTCGCCGACTCGGGCCACATGCATCGCCATGGTCGCCGGATCCTCCGACGGTGCCGCCATACTGCACAGGTTCTGTGCCTTCTGGTGCATCGCGAGCAATCTGTCCTCGTACCCCCGCAATTCCTTCAGCACCTGTTTCGCCTCGTCCGGTTGGAGTGCGAATCCGTTGGGTGCCGTGCTCCACCCGCCTGGGTCGAGTACCGAGAACTGGACGTCCTCCCACATGCCCCGGTCCTCCCCATGATCGGTGTCGGCAAATGGAAACAGCTAACACCGTAGCCGATCACTCACCGCTTGTGTGACGTTCTCCGGAAAATGGTGAATGACAAGACATTAATGCTCTGATAACCCATTCTATGGACAATTGGAGAATGGTGTGAAATGCCTGCGTGTGGGCTTGTTCAGTCGTTCCGTCGCCAGACGCCGACCGCGACCGCGAGCGTCACGTTCCTGGCGGGGGTCCAGCGGAGCCGTTCCCGCCGTCCGTCGCGGTCCAGGTGGAAGCCGGCCGGGCCCATCGCGACCACGTCGTGCACCTGCCGGGTGGTGAAGGGGCTCGTGTGGACGACCTCGGTGACCGATTCCCGGGTGAAATAGGCACCCAGGGTGGTTTCCAGGCGCTGTTCCTTCCGCTCGTCCACCGCGAGCACGAGGTCGCCCAGTTCGGCGAGGTGGCCGGGCAGCGGCGCGGCCACCACAAGCAGTCCGCCGGGCTTCAGGACGCGGTGGAACTCCGCGGCGTTGCGCGGGGAGAAGACGTCCAGCACCACGTCCGCGACCCCGTCGGCGACCGGCCACGGTTCCCACAGGTTCCACACCGCGGCACCCAGCCGCGCGTGCGCCCGCGCGGCACGGCGCAGCGCGATCGCCGAGACGTCCAGCGCCAGCCCGACCGCGGAGGGCGCCGCGTCGAGCACGCGCGAGAGGTAGTAGCCCGGCCCGGCGCCGGCATCGACGACCAAGCCAGACGGCGTCCCGGCCGCTGCCGCGACGGCGTTCGCGAGCGGTGCGTAGGCGCCGGAGGCGAGGAACGCCGACCGCGCCTCCACCATCGGTGCGGTGTCGGCCGTGCCGGCGGGGATCCGTGCGTGCAACAGGTTGACGTAACCCTGCCGGGCCAGGTCGAACGAGTGACGCCGTTCGCACCGCAGCGTGCGTCCTGCTAACCCGACCGGGGCGCCACAGACCGAACAGCGCAAGGCTTCCACGACCCGGCGTGGCAGTGGGTCATTTCCGGGTCCGGCCGCCGTCATGCGGTCATTCGACCACGACGTTTCGCAACCGGACACGCCACCCCGTGCAGGCGGAAACCTCGCCGTAACAAGCCCGGTGCCGGTGTTCACGCCGGGGAAACCTGCCGCGCCGCTGCGGGAAACACTCGCGCCGAAGACTTTCCGCCCAGCGACCCCAGTGCACGGGAGGAAAGATTGTGCTGAACGCAGGAGACACCGCGTGGGTGTTGATCAGCGCCGCGCTGGTCATGCTCATGACGCCAGGACTCGCGTTCTTCTACGGCGGGATGGTCCGCGCGAAGAGCGTCCTGAACATGCTGATGATGAACTTCGTCGCGCTGGCCGTGGTCGGGGTGCTGTGGGTGCTCTTCGGCTTCTCGCTGACGTTCGGCGAGGACTCCTTCGGCGGGCTGATCGGGAACTTCGACTTCGCCGGGCTGTCGAACGCCGCGGGCGCGCTGGTCGGGTTCGCCGCGGACGGACCGCCGCCGGTGCCGTGGCCGGGGCCGGACGCGTTGCCGCTGCTCGCGTTCTGCATGTTCCAGCTGATGTTCGCGATCATCACCCCGGCACTGATCTCCGGCGCGATCGCCGACCGGGCGAAGTTCTGGGGCTGGACGTTGTTCGTGGTGATCTGGGCCGTCATCGTGTACTTCCCGGTCGCGCACTGGGTGTTCTCCTTCGACGGTTTCCTCGGCCCGGACGCGACCGGCGGCTGGATCGCCAACCAGCTGGGGGCACTCGACTTCGCCGGTGGCACCGCGGTGCACATCAACGCAGGCGCCGCCGGTCTCGCGCTGGCCATCGTGCTCGGCAGGCGCAAGGGCTGGCCCAAGGACACCGGCCGCCCGCACAACGTGCCGTTCGTGCTGCTCGGTGCTTCCCTGCTGTGGTTCGGCTGGTACGGCTTCAACGCTGGTTCTTCGCTCGGCGCGAACGACCTGGCCGGTGTCGCGTTCACCAACACCACCGTGGCCACCGCGGCCGCCGTGCTCGGCTGGCTGATCGTGGAGCAGCTCAAGTTCGGCAAGCCGACCACGCTCGGCGCGGCCTCGGGCGCGGTCGCCGGGCTCGTCGCGATCACCCCGGCGTGCGGGTTCGTCAGCCCGCTCGGCTCGATCGCGATCGGCGTGATCGCCGGGGTGCTGTGCGCGCTGGCGGTGTCGCTCAAGTACCGCCTCGGGTTCGACGATTCACTCGACGTGGTGGGCGTGCACCTGGTCGGTGGTCTCGTCGGCACCGTCCTGATCGGCTTCTTCGGCACCACGAGCGTGAACTCCGCCGGTGCCGACGGGCTGTTCTACGGTGGCGGCTTCGGACAGCTGGGCATCCAGGTGGTCGCGGCACTCGCGGTGCTGGCCTACTCGTTCGTGCTGTCGCTGGTGATCGGCTTCGCGATCAAGAAGGCCGGCGGGTTCCGGGTCAGCGCCGAGCACGAGGTGAGCGGGATCGACGAGGCGCAGCACGCGGAGAGCGCCTACGACTTCACCGGGATGGGCGGGATCGGGCAGCACAGCACCTTCCCGGTGAAGCACCCGGCCGCCACGAAACTCGAGGAGACCAAGGCATGAAGCTGATCACCGCGATTGTCAAGCCGTTCACGCTGGACGACGTCCGCTCCGCGCTCGAGCAGCTGGGCGTGCTCGGCATGACGGTGAGCGAGGTGCAGGGCTACGGCAGGCAGAAGGGACACACCGAGGTCTACCGGGGTGCCGAGTACTCGGTGGACTTCGTGGCCAAGCTGAAGATCGAGGTCGTCACCGACGACACGGCGGTGGAGAAGGTGCTCGACGCGGTCACCACCGCCGCGCACACCGGCAAGATCGGCGACGGCAAGGTGTGGGTCACGCCGGTGGAGACGGTGATCCGGGTCCGGACCGGCGAACGCGGCGCGGACGCGCTGTAGGCCGGGCGGATGGCCGACGGGGGTGAGCTGACCAGGGCGACCGCGCGGTTGCTCGAGGGCAGGCACGGCCGGCTGGGGGCCGCCGCACTGCGGGCGGCGCTGGTCGACCTGTACGAGTTCTGGCTCGGCAAGGGCGCCACGGCGGCCGGCGTGGACACCGCGGAACCGGGTGTCGCGCTGGTCGCCGTCGGCGGGCTCGGACGACGGGAGCTGGTGCCCTTCTCCGACCTCGACCTGGTGCTCGTGCACAACGGGAATCCTCGCGTCGGCGACATGGCCGACGCGCTGTGGTACCCGCTGTGGGACGCGAAGGTCGGGTTGGACCACGCTGTGCGGACACCCGGCGAGGCGCTGAAGGTCGCCTCGGAGGATCTGCGGACCGCGCTCGGCTTGCTCGACCTCCGGCACCTTGCCGGGGACGCGGAGCTGGCCGCGCGGCTCGCCTCCGCCGCGCGTGACCAGTGGCGCCGCACAGCCCGCAAACGGATCGACGAGCTCACGGATTCCGTGCACACGCGCTGGCGGCGCAGCGGTGAGATCGCGCAGTCGGCGGAACCGGACCTGAAGCACGGCCGCGGTGGGCTGCGGGACTTCGCCGTGCTGGAGGCCTTGGCAGTAGCCCAGCTGACGGACCGGCCAGGTGAGGAACTGCTGACGGCGAAGGAGCTTCTCCTCGACGTACGCACCGAGCTGCGCCGTGAGCTACGGCGCGAGCGTGACGTGCTGAGCGCTCCGGAGGCTGATCCGGTGGCTGCCGAACTCGGGTTCAGCGACCGGTTCACACTGGCACGCAAGCTTTCCGGCGCTGGACGCGTGGTGGCGTACGCGGTGGACGTCGCCCTGCGGTCCACGGTGGAACCGTCGCGGTCCCGGTTCGGACGGCGTCCCGCGCGCACTCCGTTGGCCGAAGGCGTGGTGCTGCACGGCGTCGAGGTCGCACTCGCGCGCGATGCTGTACCGGCTAAGGATCCTGCGCTGTTGCTACGGGTCGCTGCGGCTTCCGCGCGTACCCGTAAGCCGATCTCGCACGGGACGCTCCGGGCGTTGGCGGAGTCGGCGCCGGAGCTGCGCACGCCGTGGCCGGACGACGCGCGCAACGCCCTCGTGGAGCTGCTGGGCGCGGGGGAGGGGCTGGTCGACGCCGTCGAGGCGCTGGACCGGACTGGCCTGTGGGCACGGCTCTTCCCCGAGTGGGGCGCGATCCGCGACCTGCCGCCGCGGTCGCCGGTGCACCAGTGGACGGTGGACCGGCACCTGATCCAGGCGTGCGTCGAGGCGGCGAAGCTGACGACCACTGTCTCGCGTCCGGACCTGCTGTTGATCGGCGCGCTGCTGCACGACATCGGCAAGGGCCGCGACGCCGACCATTCGGAACTGGGCGCGAAGATCTCCGCACAGGTGGCCGAGCGGCTCGGGCTGCCGCCGGCGGACGTCGCGACAGTGTCCGCCGCGGTCCGCCACCACCTGCTGCTGCCGCACACTGCGACGCGGCGTGACATCGCCGACGCTGCGACCGTGTCGCGTGTGGCGAAGACGCTGGACAGCGATGTGGTGCTGCTCGAGCTGCTGCACGCGCTGACCCGTGCCGATTCGCTGGCCACGGGACCGGGCGTGTGGACCGACTGGAAGGACCGTCTGCTCGCCGAACTCGTCGCGAGTTGCGAAGCAACGATGCACGGCAAGGGGTTCAGCCCGCCCGAGCCGTTGGACGAAGAGCAACGAGAACTGGTCGCCCAGGCCGCGCGTACCGGACTCGGGCAGGTACGGATCACCGCGCACGGCAAGGTGGTCACGGCTGTGCTGGCCGTCCCCGCGGGGCGCGAACTGCTCGCTCCGGCCGCTGGAGTGCTGGCGCTGAACTCACTGGAGGTTCACGGAGCTGCCCTGCGTGAGCACGACGACGGCCGCGCGGGCGTGTTCACCGCATCCCCGAAGTTCGGCTCCCTGCCGGACCCGGCGCTGCTGCGGGAGCAGTTCGCGCGCGCCGTCGCAGGCACACTCCCACTGACCGAGCGAATAGCGGCGAAGGAACGTGACTACTCCACCTCGTCGGTCGCGGTCGTCGCACCGCATGTGCGCTGGTTCGACGGCGAGACCAGTGGTCCGAACGCAGTGGTGCTCGAACTCCGCGCTGCGGACCGTATCGGCCTGCTGTTCCGCGTGGCGGGTGCGCTTCGCGGCGAAGCCCACGTGCTGTGGGCGAAGGCCGCCACCCTCGGCGGCGCAGTGGTCGACTCGTTCGCGCTGTCGCCGCGACGCGGCTCCGTCACCGCGCAGTGGCGCGCGAAGGTGGTCGAAGCCGTGCTCGCTGCGGTGTCCTGAGCGGACTGCGTTCGGCCGTACGGGCTACCTGCGCGGGGTGTCGGGGGCATACCGGCCGCTTCCGGTGGCAGGATGGCGCGGGTTCGAGGAGGGTGCGAGCGGGGGTGAGCACGAGTGAGCACGATGCGGAATCCGGAACCCGGCCTCCCGGGGCTTTCGCTGCCGCCGACGGTGGTCGCCGGCCACCTGCGGTCCTGCGCCGAGGAGCTGGCCGGGTCGCTGCGCGGGCACCACGAGGCCGCCACTCTCGGCGAGCTGGCCGAGGTCGTCACCCAGCTCGTCGCGGGGCAGCACGCGCTCGCGCACGCGCTGGCCGGGCTCGCCGGGCGCGTGGACGTCCGCAACGGCGCACTGGCCGCGGCGTCGACGGTCGACGTCGAGGTGGTCACCGAAATCCTGCAGGCGGCGGCGTGCGCGGCCGGCTGTTCGGCCGAGGCGCTCGCCGATGCCCAGCCCTCCTTCGACTGCGTCCGTGAGTCGGCCGGACCCGAAACCCGCGTCTGAGTAGTTCCACCCAGTCCCGGTTGGGGGATTTCACGCTGCCGCACCCCCGTGCACGCGCGGCAGACTCCACGTCAACGCGGTGGACGAAAGGCGTTCCTCCGCGTGCTCGCGGCGGAGGCCACCCGGGGAGGTGTGGTGCTCCGCCCCGGTTCCGGGAGCGGTCGTGGGGAGCGGCCGCGTCCCGGAACCCCCGGAGCGGCTACCCTCGGGGGATGCCGGGGCGGCTGTGTGCTGCCCGGCACGCGAACTCTCGACCCAGCTGGAGCGTGCACCCCCGTGTTCGACACCCTCTCCGATCGGCTCACCTCGGCCCTTCAGTCGCTCTCGCGCAAGGGCCGGCTGTCCGACGCCGACATCGACGCCACCGCGCGTGAGATCCGTATCGCGCTGCTCGAAGCGGACGTCGCGCTCCCGGTGGTCAAGGCGTTCGTCGCGCGGATCAAGGAACGTGCGAAGGGCGCCGAGGTCTCCCAGGCGCTGAACCCGGCGCAGCAGGTCATCAAGATCGTCAACGAGGAGCTCGTGGCGATCCTCGGCGGCGAGACGCGCCGGCTGAACCTGGCGAAGAACCCGCCGTCGGTGATCATGCTCGCGGGCCTGCAGGGCGCCGGTAAGACGACGCTGGCGGGCAAGCTCGCGCAGTGGCTGAAGAAGCAGGGCCACGCGCCGATGCTGGTCGCCTGTGACCTGCAGCGGCCCAACGCGGTCACCCAGCTGCAGGTGGTCGGCGAGCGCGCCGGGGTGCCCACGTTCGCGCCCGAGCCGGGCAACGGCGTCGGCGATCCGGTCGACGTCGCCCGCCGCGCCATCGACGAGGCCCGCCACGCACAGCACGACATCGTCGTCGTCGACACCGCGGGCCGTCTCGGTGTCGACGAAGAGCTGATGAAGCAGGCCAGCGACATCCGCGAAGCCGTCGACCCGGACGAGGTCCTGTTCGTGGTCGACGCCATGATCGGCCAGGACGCGGTCACCACCGCGGAGGCGTTCCGCGACGGCGTCGGCTTCACCGGCGTCGTGCTGACGAAGCTGGACGGCGACGCCCGCGGTGGGGCCGCGCTGAGCGTCCGCGAGGTCACCGGCCAGCCGATCCTCTTCGCGTCCAACGGCGAGAAGCTCGAGGACTTCGACACCTTCCACCCGGACCGGATGGCTTCGCGCATCCTCGGCATGGGTGACGTGCTCACCCTGATCGAGCAGGCCGAGCAGCACTTCGACCAGGAGCAGGCCGAACAGGCCGCGCAGAAGCTGACCAGCGGCCAGCTGACCCTGGAGGACTTCCTCGAGCAGATGCTCGCGGTGCGCAAGATGGGCCCGATCGGCAACCTGCTCGGCATGCTGCCCGGCGCCGGGCAGATGAAGGACCAGCTCGCCGAGGTCGACGACAAGCACCTGGACAAGCTGCAGGCGATCATCCGCGGGATGACCCCGGCCGAGCGGGCCGATCCCAAGCTGATCAACGGATCCCGCCGGCTGCGCATCGCCAACGGGTCGGGCGTGGCCGTGCGCGACGTGAACGATCTGGTCAACCGCTTCTTCGAGGCGCGCAAGATGATGGCGCAGATGGCCGGCCGGTTCGGCTTCGGCGGGGGCGGCGGCAGCAAGTCCCGCAAGGGCAAGAAGGGGAAGAAGGGCAAGGGCCGCGGCCCCACGCAGCCGAAGGTGCGCGGCGGGATGCCCGGCGGCATGCCGATGCTGCCCCCGGGCGGAGCCGGCGGCGGGATGCCGGACCTGTCCCAGCTCGGCGGCATGAACGACGTACCCGGCTTCGACCCGTCGAAGTTCAAGCTGCCGAAGGACCCCAAGAAGAAGTGAGCGCGCTGCACCTGTCCGGCACTGTCCTGCCCGACGGTGAGCCGCGTGCGCTGTGGATCGACGGCGGACGGATCTCGTTCGAACCGCTTCCCGGCGCGCAGACGCTGTCCACCGGCGGGTTCCTGGTGCCTGGCCTCGTCGACGCGCACTGCCACCCGGGAATCGGTCCGGGTGGCGCGGTGCCGCTGGAGGAAGCGGCGCAGCAGGCGCGCACCGACCGCGACGCGGGAACCCTGCTGATCCGCGACTGCGGCCTGCCGATCGACGTCCGGCCCCTGCAGTCGCGTACGGACCTGCCCACGATCATCCGCTGCGGCCGGCACCTCGCACTGCCCAAGCGGTACCTGCCGGGTTACGCGATCGAGCTGGACGATCCGGCGTCGCTGCCCGAGGCCGTCGCGGAACAGGCCCGGGCCGGCGACGGCTGGGTGAAGCTCGTCGGCGACTGGATCGACCGGGCGGAAGGCGATCTCGCGCCGTTGTGGCCGGACGACGTGCTCGCCGAAGCCATCCGCGTCGCACACAGCCTCGGCGCACGCGTGACGGCGCACGTCTTCGGCGAGGCTGCGTTGCCGGGGCTGATCGAAGCCGGCATCGACTGTCTCGAACACGGCACGGCGTTGTCCGCGGACCAGCTCGCCGAACTGGCCCGCCGCGACGTGGCCCTCGTGCCCACGCTGATCAACATCGAGAACTTCCCGGGCATCGCGGACAAGGCCGCGAAGTACCCGACGTACGCGGCCCATATGCGCGCGCTGCACGCAGGCGTCGGCGAGATGGTGTCTTCGGCCGTCGAAGCCGGCGTACGCGTCTTCGCGGGCACAGACGCTGGCGGCATGGTCGAGCACGGCCTCATCGCCGACGAAGTCGAGGCGCTGCACAAGGCCGGTATGTCACGCACACAGGCGCTCGCGAGCGCGTCGTGGGCGGCTCGCGAATGGCTCGGCCACCCCGGCATCGAGCACGGCGCACCCGCCGACCTGATCGTCTACCCCGCGGACCCGCGCGAGGACCTGTCCGTACTCCGGCACCCGAAGCACATCGTGCTGGGCGGCGTCCTCTTCGACTGACCCCGCCGCGCCGCGCCACTGCACCGGCACCTAGCGTGAGCCCGTGGTCGAGAACAGCGGCGGCAGACGGGTGTTCGGTGCCCACTGGGCGTTCGTCGCGTTCTTCGCCGGAGTCGTCGGCTACCACCTCGTCACGCTCGTCACCACGGCCGCGGTCAACCACCAGACCGGGGACGACGACCCGCTCGATCTGCCCGCCGGTCCGGCCCTGCTGCTGGCTTTCCTGCCGAACCTGGTGCTCGGTCTCGGCCCGGTCGCCGGCTCGCTGCGCTTCGGAGCCGGCCTCGAACGCGACTTCGGGCTGCGGGCGACCTGGCGGGACATCCGCATCGGCCTCGCCTGCGGAGCCCTCGCGCTCGTCGTCGGCTACCTGCTCAACCTCGGCGTCCTCGCGGTCTACGGCGGCGACGACGTGTCCGACAGCCCGCTCACCGACCTCCCCGACGTGTCCGACGGCAGCTACGCGTGGGTCGCCGCGGCTGCCGCGATCCTGATCGTCGTCGTCCCGCTCACCGAGGAACTGCTCGTGCGCGGGACGCTGTGGAACGCCCTCGTGCACCACCGGGTGCCGTCGTGGGTGGTACTGGTGCTCACCGCGCTCGTTTTCGCGCAGTTGCACGGGGAATCGACCCGCATGATCGCGTTGTTCGGCCAGGGCCTGGTCCTCGGGCTGGCGCGTTACCGGTCCGGCCGCACGGCGGCGAGCATGGTGGCCCACGCCGCCAACAACCTGCCGCCCGCGGTGCTGCTCTTCACCGGACATTGATCATCCACGTGATCATTCGAGTACTGTGCGAAGCCGTCCGGCCGGTTAGGCTCGACCGGTGATCCGCGCGACCACCGGAGGACCGGCGTGACGACTTCCCAGCACCGGGAGCCCTTCCCGGGCGGCACGCCGATCGTGGGAGAGGACTCGGTGCCCGACTTCGCCGAATTTCCCGCGCACCGCTGGGGTTTCGGGGCGTTCCTGCTGGTCGAGGTGGTGCTGCTGGCCTCGGCCGCGTTCGTCAGCGTGCTCGTCGGCGAACCGGGCCCCGGACAGCCGCTGCCGATCAGTTCGGTCCTGCTCGGCACCATGCTGCCCACCATGATCGCGGCCGGCGTCGCGCTGCTGGTCACCGTGCTGCGCGGCAACGGCCCGGTCCTCGACCTGCGGATGCGCTGGTGCTGGGCGGACGTGAAGGTGGGGCTCAAGTTCGGGCTGGTCGGACTGGTGGTCGCCGCGCTGGGCGCCTACGTGTGGACCGAGATCGTCGGCTCGGCGGACGCCACCTCGGCGATCAGCGCGCTGGTGGACGACCGCAAGATGTCCGTTCCCGCGGCCGCGGTGATGTTCGCCTACCTCTGGCTGATCGGGCCGGTCTGCGAGGAGATCATCTACCGCGGGCTGCTCTGGGGTGCGGTCGAACGGCTGAAGTGGCGCAGCGAGCGCATGTGCCGCATCGCCGCCCTCCTGCTGTCCACCGCGGTGTTCGCGGCCAGCCACCTGGAACCGTTGCGTACCACGCTGCTGCTGGTCATCGCGATCCCGATCGGACTGGCCCGGCTCGCCACCGGACGGCTCGCGAGCAGCGTCGTGGCACACTCGGTGAACAACTTCCTGCCCGCGGTGGCGATCCTGCTCGGCGCGCTCGGGGTCACCTCGATCTGACTTGGAACCGATTCGGATCCGGCTCGGATCTCCGCGCCGCCGGGGTCTGCGCGAGTCCGTCCGCGCCGTCTGGCAGAATGTTTGCTTGCCCGCTTCCGCCGGACCCTCTCACCGCGTGGAAGCTCCTGACCTCCGGGTGCCCGCGACTCTGTCCCCACGGGGTTCCGCGTGCGCCCGCACCGCACCAGAGAGCACTGAGGAGTACCCACACCCGTGGCCGTCAAGATCAAGCTGCAGCGCCTCGGCAAGATCCGTGCGCCGTACTACCGCATCATCGTCGCCGACGCGCGCACCCGCCGGGACGGCAAGGCCATCGAGACCATCGGCAAGTACCACCCGAAGGAAGAGCCGAGCCTCATCGAGGTCGACACCGACCGCGCGCAGTACTGGCTGGGTGTCGGCGCGCAGCCGACCGAGCCGGTGCAGCGCATCCTCGAGGTCACCGGCGACTGGCAGAAGTTCAAGGGCCTGCCGGGCGCCGAGGGCACCCTGAAGGTCGCCGAGCCGAAGCCGTCCAAGCAGGACCTGTTCAACGCGGCGCTGGCCGCGGCGGGCGAGGAGCCTGCCGCCGAGGCCACCACGCCGAAGAAGAAGGCCCCGAAGAAGGCCGACGACAAGGCTGCTGAGAAGGCCGAGGCCGGCGAGGGCGAGAAGTCGGAGTGAGCTTCCTCGCCGACTCCCTCGAGCACCTGGTGCGCGGGATCGTCGACAACCCGGACGAGGTCCGGGTCGAGCTGCTGACCACGCGCCGTGGCCGCACGCTCGAGGTGCACGTGCACCCGGACGACCTCGGCAAGGTGATCGGCCGGGGCGGACGCACCGCGACCGCCCTGCGCACCGTGATGGGCGGCATCGGTGGCCGCGGCGTCCGCGTGGACGTCGTCGACACCGACCGCTGACCCGGCCGCACCCAGGATTCGGACGGTCAGGATGGACGTCGTAGTCGGCCGCATCGCGAAAGCGCACGGCATCCGCGGCGAGCTCGCGGTGGACGTGCGCACCGATGCGCCGCAGGAGCGGTTCGCGCTCGGCGCGGTCGTCACGACGAAGCTGCGAGACGGCAGCGAGAGGGACCTCACCATTGCAGCCGCCCGCGAACACAGCGGGCGGCTGCTGGTGCGTTTCGAGCAGGTGCTCACCCGCGACGTCGCCGAGACGCTGCGCGGTGCCCTGCTCACCGTGGACACCGATGCGCTGCCGCCCACCGGTGATCCCGAGGAGTTCTACGACCACGAGCTGGCCGGGCTGCGCGCCGAGCTGGCCGACGGCACGGTCGTGGGCACCGTCGCCGAGGTCGTGCACTCCCCGGCAGGGGAGCTGCTCGCACTCGACGCCGAGGGCCGCGAGGTGCTCGTGCCGTTCGTGCTGGCGATCGTGCCGACGGTGGACATCGCCGGCGGGCGCGTGGTCATCGACCCACCGGAAGGTCTGCTGGAGTGAAGAGCCGCGCAGTGCGTACCGCCGTGGTGCTGTTTTCCGCCGCTCTCGCCACTGCCGGCCTGATCACGCCGGCAGTTGCCGCCGCGCCGGTCTACGGCGACTTCTCGATGATGTTCGGCCGCACCGCGGGCCAGTACGCGCCGCCCGGCGAAGCGGCCTTCCAATGGGCGTGGAACCCGCAGTCGGCCACCGAGTCCCACATCTCGTGGGGCGACCTGCAATCGTGGCCGCCGGGTGATGCGGAGCACTTCGTGCACGAGGGCGACTGGGTGCTGCTGGACGGCTGGGAAGGCAACGGCACGTACTACACCCAGCGAGTGACCAGCGAATCACTGTGCCACGGAGACGAGTGCACCCCGATCCCGTCGGACGGCGGACGCCAGCACTACGTGCAGTGGACCGTGCCGGCGCAGGACTACCGCCTCGTCGCCGAGGGCACCGTCACCGAGCAGAGCAGCGGCAAGACGTTCCGCTTCCGGCACGCGCAGACCTGGGGTGCGCCGGCGCCGTGCAGCTCGGCCCGGTTCGGTGAGCGCACCTGCATCACGCAGAGCGAATCGTGGTCGGAGGACAAGGATTCGCCGGCCGGCTCGCCGCTGCACGAGACGTTGCGCCGGGACATCCGGATCGCCCAAGGCCTGGGCATGGCGTTCTCGATCGACCAGCAGGTGCCCTCGCCGTGGCACGCGGAAGCCACCGAGTACTGGAACTGGTAGCCGTGCGCATCGACGTCGTCACGATCTTCCCCGAATACCTCGACCCGCTGCGTGCCGCGCTGCTGGGCCGGGCGATCGACCGCGGTCTCGTCGAGGTCGGCGTGCACGACCTGCGCGACTGGACGCACGACGTGCACCGAGCGGTCGACGACGCGCCGTACGGCGGCGGCCCCGGCATGGTGATGAAGCCGGAGATCTGGGGTCCGGCGCTGGACGACGTCTGCCGTCCGGAAACCCGGCTCGTGGTGCCGACGCCGGCCGGGCGGCCGTTCACCCAGGACCTCGCGCACCAGTACGCGGCCGAGCCGCACCTGGTGTTCGCGTGTGGCCGGTACGAGGGTATCGACCAGCGAGTGGTGGACGACGCGGCGAGCCGGATGCCGGTCGACGAGGTGTCCATCGGCGACTACGTGCTGGTCGGCGGCGAGGCCGCGGTGCTGGTCATGGTCGAGGCCGTGGTCCGGCTGTTGCCCGGGGTCCTCGGCAACGCGCGCTCGGCGGCCGAGGACTCGTTCTCCGACGGACTGCTCGAAGGACCCAGCTACACCCGTCCGGAGGTGTGGCGCGAGCTGGCGGTACCGGAGGTGCTGCGCTCGGGCAACCACGCGCTGATCGAGCGCTGGCGCCGGGACCAGGCGCTCGTGCGCACCGCCGGCCGCCGTCCGGATCTGCTCGCCCGGCTGCCCGAAGGCAGCCTGGACAAGCGGGACCACGAGGTACTCGGCCGGCTCGGCGAAGATCCCGGCTAGACCCCCTGCGTTCGGTGGCGAGCCACCAATGCCATAATGGTTCGGTTGGCGTGACGCGCGACCGTCGGCACCTGCCAAGGGCCGGTAACCGCGACGCTGATTGTGAATGCCATCAGCCCCGGGCTAGTCGCAGTCGAGTTCACTGCGCGCTCAAGCTGTACGTAAGCCACACGAATACGAGGACGGACCACCGATGAACACCCTGGACGCGCTGGACGCGCAGTCACTGCGTTCCGACATTCCGGACTTCCGCCCGGGCGACACGCTCAAGGTCCACGTCCGCGTCATCGAGGGCAACCGCGAGCGCAACCAGGTCTTCCAGGGCGTCGTGATCCGCCGTCAGGGCGGCGGCATCCGGGAGACCTTCACCGTCCGCAAGATCTCCTTCGGCGTCGGCGTCGAGCGCACCTTCCCGGTGCACTCGCCGAACCTCGCCCAGGTCGAGGTCTTCAAGCGCGGTGACGTGCGCCGGGCGAAGCTGTACTACCTGCGTGAGCTGCGCGGCAAGAAGGCCAAGATCAAGGAGCGCCGCGAAAACCGCGAGACCACCTCTGCGCGCTGAGTGCCGGTGCGGTTACCGGTAGCCTGGCGACGTGGTCGAACCCGTGTCCCGGAACACCGCTGACGACGACCCCGATCGCCCGGACGAGGAGCACGAATCCTCTGCCGGGCGCGGGGGGTCGCATCGGCGGAGCAAGTCCCAGAAGAAGCGGTCGTTCTGGAAGGAACTGCCGATCCTGATCGCGATCGCCCTGGTGCTCACGATCCTGATCCAGGCGTTCCTCGCGAAGGTCTACATGATCCCCTCGGGGTCCATGGAGAGCACGCTGCACGGCTGTCCGACCTGCACGGGCGACCGGATCCTGGTCGACCGGGTCACCTACGACTTCACCGATCCCTCCCCGGGTGACGTGGTCGTGTTCAAGGGCCCGCCCGCATGGACCGAGAACGAGATCGCGCCGCAGGAGTCGAGCAACGTCGTCGTCCGCGCGCTGCGTGGCCTCGGCTCGCTGGTCGGGTTCGCCCCGCCGGACGAGCGCGACTTCGTCAAGCGGGTGATCGCGACCGGCGGGCAGACAGTGCAGTGCTGTGATCCGCAGAACCGCGTGATCGTCGACGGCAAGGCACTCGACGAGCCCTACATCCACTGGGAAGACGAGGGGCACCAGCGGCAGGAAACCTTCGCCCCGGTGAAGGTTCCGCAGGGCGCGCTCTGGGTGATGGGCGACAACCGCAACAACTCGTCCGACTCGCGTTACCAGGGCGGCGGCGGGGCCAACGGTGCGGTGCCGGTCGACGACGTCATCGGCAAGGCACGGCTGATCGTGCTGCCGCCGAGCCGCTGGAACGTCATCTCGGCCCCCAATCCGCAGGAGAACGCCCAGCCGGTGGCGCTCGGAGCCCCGGCGTGGCAGCAGGGCCTCCCGCTCGGCGCGGGCTTCGCCGCGGCCGTGCCCACGCTCTACCTGGGACGGCGACTGAAGTCCGGCCTCCGCAGGGCGGCCGGCCGGAGACGGTAAGTGCACCCCGTCCGAGAAGGCAGCAGGGTGAGCATCGTTCCCGTTCCCCGGATCCCGGCCGAGCCACCGCGCCCGCCGCGTGCCGTGGTGCGTGGCGAGCTGTTCTGGGGTCTGCAGGGTGCCCTGGAGCGGCGTGGCCTGGGCCCGGTGGCCGGGGTGGACGAGGCCGGGGCAGGGGCGTGCGCCGGTCCGCTGGTGGTGGCCTCCTGCGTGCTGCGCCCGGGAGACGGCGTGCGGCTGCCCGAGTTGACCGATTCGAAGATGCTCACCGCGAAGGCCCGCGACCGGGTCTACGACCGCGTGCTGCAGCGTGCACTCGACTACGCCATCGTCGTGATTCCCACCGAGCAGGTCGATCTGCTCGGCATTCGGGTGATGAATCTGGAGGGGATGCGACGCGCGGTGGCGGCGTTGCGCTCGCATCCGGGGTACGTGCTCACCGACGGGTTCCCCGTGCCCGGAATTCCGGCCCCGAACGCCGCGGTGATCAAGGGAGACCGCAGCGTGGCGGCCATCGCGGCGGCGTCGGTGCTGGCGAAGGTGACCCGGGACCGTTTCATGACGGGCCTGCACGGGGAGCTGCCGCACTACGGGTTCGATGTGCACAAGGGCTACAGCACTTCCGACCACCTCGCCGCCCTGCGCGAGCACGGCCCGAGCCCGGCGCACCGCTGGTCCTACACGAATGTGGCCACCGTGGCCGCCGCACACGGGCTCACTCCGCCGCATCCGGTCGTGCTGACCTACGCTGCTTTGGAGAACTCCCTGGAAAAACCGGGCGGGCCGGTCCGTGCCACGGGCCGCTCGGTGGGTAAGAATGAACGCTCCGCCGCCGGAGCAGGACGAACGCGAGGAGGGGCGCGGATCACATGAGCGCAGAGGATCTCGAGAAGTACGAGACCGAGATGGAGCTCTCGCTGTACCGCGAGTACCGCGACATCGTCGGCCAGTTCTCGTACGTGGTGGAGACCGAGCGGCGGTTCTACCTGGCCAACGCAGTAGACGTGCAGGTCCGCGACGGCGGCGGCGAGGTCTACTTCGAAGTCCGGATGTCCGACGCCTGGGTGTGGGACATGTACCGGCCGGCCCGCTTCGTCAAGCACGTCCGGGTCATCACGTTCAAGGACGTCAACGTCGAAGAGCTGGACAAGCCCGACCTCCGGCTCCCGGAGGACGGCCCGTTCTCGGGCTGACCCACTCCATCTGTCGAGGCCACGCGCACCGTTTCTCCGGTCGCGCGTGGCCTTTGACGTTTCTCGCCGGCTTGTCGTCGCTGTACCCGGCCGGTGGTGTCGCGACCCCGTTTTCGCCGCCAGAGGGGCTTCGCCGGGTGAGCTTCGCCGGGGAAGCACTTCGCTCCGACAGTCCCTGCCGATTCCGCCTGCGTTGCCCGGGTTGATCCACAACCCCCCAGTTGTCCACAGGTGAGCCCGGAAGGGCTGGCATCGCGGTCGGTGACGCTGCGATGGTGGATGGAACACGCACCGTGATCACAGGTGCTCCACCGGTCGAGGGGGACAGATGAACGACGAGCCGCACCCCGGCGCGCTCTGGTGCCGGGTGTTCGGGCGCTGGGGGGAGAACCTGGCACTCCGGCACCTGCAGGAGGCCGGGATGGTCCTGCTCAGCCGCAACTGGCGTTGCCGGGAGGGCGAACTCGATCTCGTCCTCGCCGACCAGGACCGGGTCGTGTTCTGCGAGGTGAAGACCCGCTCCGGGGATGCCTACGGAGCACCCGGCGAGACCGTCACGCCGGAAAAGATCGCCCGCGTGCACCGCGCGGCCATGCGCTGGCTGCGAGAACACCGCGTCGGCTGGTGCCGCACCCGGTACGACGTGGTCACGGTCTACGCCCGGGCCGGGGAGCAGCCGGTCGTGCGGCATCTGGCCGGTGCGTTCTGATGCCGCACGCGAAATCCTGGTCCGTGGCCCTGGTCGGCATCGACGGCCGCGTCGTCGAGATCGAAGCCGACCTCGGTGGCGGCCTGAGCCGCGTCACCCTCGTCGGCCTGCCGGACGCCGGCCTGCGCGAGGCGAAGGACCGCGTGCGCTCCGCGGTGCGCAACTCCGGTCAGCCGTGGCCGGACGGCAAGATCACCCTCGCGCTGTCCCCGGCCAATCTGCCGAAGATGGGTTCGGGATACGACCTCGGCATCGCCGCCGCGGTCCTCGCCGCCACCGGGGCCGTGCCCGCCACGAAGCTGTTCCACACCATTCTGCTCGGCGAACTCGCGCTCGACGGCCGGATCCGCCCGGTCCGCGGCGTCCTGCCCGGGCTGCTGGCCGCGCGCGCCGCCGGGCACGAGCGTGCCATCGTCCCGGCCGAATCCCTGTACGAAGCCGCGCTCGTCGACGGGCTCGAGGTCGCCGGCGCCTCCCGCCTCGCCGATCTGGTCGCCTGGCTGAAAGACGAGGGAGAGCTCGTCGCGCCGCCGCCTCCGGCCGTCCCCGCAGCCGAGCCGGCGCCCGACCTCGCCGATGTCGTCGGCCAGCCGGAGGCCCGCTGGGCCGTGGAAGTCGCCGCCGCCGGCGGCCACCACCTGCTGCTCACCGGCCCACCCGGAGTGGGGAAAACTCTGCTCGCGCAACGACTTCCCGGACTGCTGCCGGATCTGTCGCCGGAGGAGTCGTTGCAGGTCACGGCAATCCATTCGGTCGATGGATCGCTGTCGAGGTCGTCGCCGCTGGTGACGGTCCCGCCGTTCGTCGCCCCACACCACTCGATCACCACTGCCGCCCTCATCGGCGGCGGCACTGGCTTGGCCGCGCCCGGCGCGATCAGCCGCGCCCACCGCGGAGTTCTGTTCCTCGACGAGGCATGCGAGTACGGCAGCCAGAAGCTTGATTCGCTCCGCACCGTCCTGGAAGAAGGCGAGGTACGCATCTCCCGGGCCAAAGGCGTCGTCCGTTACCCGGCGCGGTTCCAGCTGGTCTTGGCCACGAACCCGTGCCCGTGTGCGCCGCCGAGAGAAGCCGACTGCACGTGCTCGGTCACCGCTCGCCGCCGTTACCTGGCGCGGTTGTCCGGCCCCCTCCTGGACCGGGTCGACCTCCGGGTCCGCCTCCGCCCCCTCACCGCGATCTCCGCCCACCGCACCATTACCCCGGAAACCTCCGCGATAGTCCGCGAACGAGTCCTGGCGGCCCGCGATCGCGCCCGGCACCGCTGGCAACCCCACGGCTGGCGCATCAACTCGGAAGTACCGGGCCCCGTCCTGCGCCGCGATTTCCCTTTACCCGCCTCGACAACCGCAGTTCTGGACCGAGCGCTGGACCGAGGCCTCCTGACCGCCCGAGGCGCCGACAGATGTCTACGCATCGCCTGGACCCTGACCGACCTGGCCGGCCTCCCCACCCCCGACGGCGATCAAGTAACCGCCGCCCTCAACTTCCGGGAAAGAACGGCCGCATGACGCCCCGCCAACGAACCCCACAGCGAAAAGCCGCCCGCCGCCTACCCCCCACCGACACCACCTTCCGGCCACTCCCAACCGGCTATCGCCTTGTCGCTGGCGCTTCGCGGTCGGCTGTCGCCTTCCGGCCAGTGCTTCGCGATCGGCTGCGGCCTCCTGCCACTTTTTCGCAACCATTGCCGCCCTGGCACGCGACATAACCGCGCGAACCCCACCCCTGCATCGCTTGCCGCAACCCGTAACTGCGCCCCGACCGTCCACCAGCCCCAGGGCCGGCCCGACCCGAAATCGCTCACGCCGCGCGCCTCACGAATCCAGCAAACCGGACCACACGAAGGAACCCCTTGATGGCAATTCTCTCCCATGCCTCCGGCCCGATCCGCCGACCCGAGCCGACTCGTCACCCCGAGGCAGCAGTCCACACCGGACCAGCTCGTCACCCCGAGCCGGTTCTCCGCACCGGACCAGCGTGCTCGCCGGACCCGCCCACCCAGCCTGACGCACCCAATCCACCTGACGCACCCAATCCGCCCGACTCACCTCCACAAGCAGGTTCCTCTCGCCGTTCCGGTACACCCCGCCGTCCCGGCACATCCCGCCGGTCGAGTACATCCCGCCGCTCCGGACAATCCCGACCACGTCACCGTCGCCGGCCACCGGTCCCATTCCCGATCCGGGTCCCGGACGAGGTGCAGGTGCCGGACGCGGTCAGGCACCTGCACCTCGTCCGCGCCCCCGACCCGAAGCCCGCGCAGGATCCTGCCCGGGTTCGCGACCAGCTCGCCCCTCGCCGGCATCTGGCCCTCGTGCGCTCCGGTGAGTGCGCCTTCCGAAGAGGTGCGGCATGATCGCCGCCGTCCCGGATCAGACCGCGGCCACGGATGCCGAGCGGCTCGCCCGCGCGTACCTGCTGCACGTCGCCGAGCCGCCGTCGCCGGCGTTGCTGGCGTTCGTGGGAGAGCGGGGGCCGGTCGAGGCTGCACAGCGGGTCCGCGCCGCAGACTGTCCCGGGCCCGTCCTGCGGGAAACGGCGGCACGGCGGGAATCCACGGTCGCGGAGCGGGATCTCGAGCGTGCGGAGAAATCCGGCGCCCGGCTCGTGACCCCGGAAGACCACGAGTGGCCTGCCTGGCCGCTGCTGTCCCTGGCCGTCGCGACCGGCCGCGGAGTGCAGAACGTCGCCGCACCGCTCGGTTTGTGGGTCCGGGGCAGCGCGAATCTGGCGGAGGCGGCCGATCGGGCCGTCGCGATCGTCGGAGCGAGAATGGCCACGGACTACGGGGTGCACAACGCCCTCGAGTTCGCCCACGCGTTGGCCGCCCGGCACATACCGGTATTTTCCGGCGCTGCGATGGGGATCGACGCCGCGGCGCACCGTGGCGCGTTGAGCGGCGACGGCGTAACCGTCGCGTTGCTCGGCTGCGCGGTCGACGTCGCCTATCCCGCCGGTCACGCTGATCTGCTGAAACGCATCATCGACAACGGTGGCGCGGTAGCCAGCGAGTACGCGCCCGGGACGCCGCCGGCACGGCATCGGTTCCTCGTGCGCAACCGCCTCATCGCAGGCCTCACGGACGGCACGGTGGTCGTCGAAGCCGGTGCACGCAGCGGAGCCCGGAACACCGCCACCACCGCGGGCGCCCTCGGCAAAGTCGTGATGGCCCTCCCCGGATCGCTGCACTCCGGCAACTCGGCGGGCTGTCACGCGCTCATCCGCGACTGCAAAGCCACCCTGGTGACCACCGTCGACGAGGTGCTGGAAACGGTCGGTCGTTTCGGAACGGCGGAACCCGGGCCGGGAACGCACGCTCGTCCCACCGACAAACTCGGCCAGGAAGCGTTGCGGGTCTACGAGGCGTTGGTGTCCCGTGCAGGCCGTGGCCCGGAAGAGATCGCCGAGAACGCCGGGGTGCCGGTCGCCAGGGTGCGGGCACTGCTGCCGGAGCTGGAGATCGACGGGTTCGCGGTCCGGGGTGACACGGGATGGCGGCGAATAGTCCGAACGGCTGCCCGGTGATCGGCGTGGCGATGCTTGACCAATGGCGGCGGTTCGCGCAGCGTAATCGTCATGCCGTCAGCGACCGCGCGCCCCGGAGCGACCGCGCGTTCCGGTGGGCGCCGAAAAGACCCGCCACGCCCCGATCTCCGGGCACTCCGCGACGCGTTGCCGGAAAAGGAACGAGCCGTCGTCACCGATTACGAACGGCACTTGTCGCTGGAGCGCGGGCTGTCACCACACACGGTCCGTGCGTATGCCGGCGACGTGGTGTCGCTGTTGGCATTCCTGACCACGGGGGAGGACAGTGCTGCGGCCCGCGGGCTCGGCAACCTCGACATCACCCAGCTGCGCGCATGGTTGGCGGGACAACGCACGGATGGCGCGGGCCGGACGACGCTGGCACGTCGTGCCGCCGCGGCGCGCACATTCACGGCTTGGGCGCATCGTGTCGGGCTGCTGAAGGCTGATCCGGGCGGGCGGCTGGCCGCGCCGCGCGCGCACCGCACCCTGCCGGGCGTGCTGCGTGCCGATCAGGCCGATGCGCTCATGACAGCTTCCGCGAACGGAGCAGTCGAGCGGGACCCGGTTGCGCTGCGTGACCGCGCCTTGATCGAGTTGCTGTACGCAACCGGCATCCGGGTGTCGGAACTGTGCGGACTCGACGTCGGTGCGGTCGATTTCGCCCGCCGGGTGGTGTCCGTCGTCGGCAAGGGCGGCAAGGAACGCGTGGTTCCGTTCGGGATCCCGGCAGCCACGGCGTTGTCCGAATGGCTCGAGGAAGCACGGCCCGAGCTGGCCGGTGAACGGTCCGGGCAGGCGCTCTTCCTGGGCGTCCGCGGGAAACGGCTCGACCCGCGCGCCGCTCGCCGGGTGGTGCACGAGGCAGTGGCGGCGGTGCCCGGCGCGCTCGACATGGGGCCGCACGGACTCCGGCATTCGGCCGCGACCCATCTGCTCGAAGGAGGTGCGGACCTCAGGAGCGTTCAGGAACTGCTCGGTCACGCTACGCTTGCCACGACCCAGCTCTACACTCATGTGACCGTCGATCGGCTGAAGGCGATCCATGACCGAGCACACCCGCGGGCCTGACGAGGTCGGTGATGGCTCGGCCGGGAGAGCCGGAGCCGCGCCGACGGCGCACGCGCATCCGCACGAGCACGGAGACCAGACTGAGCCGCATGCCGAGAACGACCGTGCAATGACCGCGACACCGCAGGTCACGGAAACGGGGCTGAAAGGCCCTGGCACACCGGACGCCGTCAACGGGGACGGACGTCCCGGTCAGGACGTCGACGCGGGGATCCAGGCGCTGTGGCAGCAGTTCGCCGACCAGCCGGACCAGGCCTCGCGCGACCGGCTGGTCCTGCACTACGCGCCGCTGGTGAAGTACGTCGCGGGCCGGGTCGGCACCGGACTTCCCACCCATGTCGACGTGGGCGACCTCGTCCAGTCGGGCATCTTCGGACTGGTCGACGCCATCGAGAAGTTCGACCCGGAACGCGGGCTGCGGTTCGAGACGTACGCGATGCAGCGCATCCGCGGCGCCATCCTGGACGATCTGCGTTCCCAGGACTGGGTTCCGCGTGCCGTGCGCAGCAAGGCGAAGGAGGCCGCGCGGGCGCTGGAACGACTCGGCGCCCGCCTGCACCGCACCCCGACCGACGCCGAACTCGCCGGCGAACTGGGCATCGGCCTCGACGACCTGCGGGATTTCTACGGCCAGCTGCGCCTCACCAGCGTCGTGGCGCTCGAGGACCTCGTCGCCGCGGGCAAGGACGCCGGCTCACTGGTCGACACGCTTCCCGACGACGATGCCGTCGACCCGGTCGCCGTCCTCGTCGACCAGGACAACCGGCGCCAGCTGGCCGAGGCGATCGCCCAGCTGACCGACCGCGACAAGATCGTAGTGAGCCTCTACTACTTCGAAAGCCTCACGCTCGCCGAGATCGGCAAAGTCCTGGGCGTCACGGAATCGCGAGTCAGCCAGCTCCACACCCGCGCGGTGATGCGGCTGCGCGCCAAGCTGATCGAACAGCCCAACGGCTGAACAGTTCCACGGCTGAGCAGTCCGACGGCTGAACAGCCCACGAGCTGACAGCCCGCCAGCGGAACAGTCCACGAGCTGACAGCCCGCCAGCGGAACAGCCCGCCAGCGGAACAGCCATCGGGTTGAGCGGTCCCACGGCCGGACAGCCCAACAGCCCGATACCGCGTCCGCGGCCCCCCCAACCGCACTTCGCTGCCGACTGGCCATCGATGGCCACCGCGCTCCGCTGCCCGGCTGCCTCCCGCTGCCGAATGCACTCCGTTGTCCGGCTGTATCGCGCTGGCGACTGCACTCGGCTGGCCACTGCACGCGGGCTCTCCCGACCGCACCGAGCGCGTGTTCGTGTTGACTCGTTCGGATTACCCCCTTTCGGGTACTTCTGTGTGGCTCGTCAGTGGGTGGCGTCCTGTACTCAGGGGCCTTCTGCCCATGGTTTGAGGCGTACTCGTCCCGGTTCGCCGACCAGCGCCAGTGGGTCGAGGTACTCCGCGCCGCGGCGGGCGCCCCAGTGCAGGCAGGCCGGTACCGGGCAGCCGGGATGGCCGGGCGTGACGGTTCCCAGTGGCTGGCTGCGGTAGATCTGCTCGCCGGCGGTGACCGACGGCGTCACGGGCAGGTAGGTCGTGTGGAGACCGCCGTCATGGTCCAGCGCTACCACGCCACGTCCAGCCACCTGGCCGGCGAACACCACTACGCCCATGTCCGCGGCGAGCACCTGCTGCCCTGGCGCGGCTTCCAGATCGACGCCGCGGTGGCCCGGGCCGTACGGCGTCTCGGGTGGGTCGAAGTTCCTCGTCACTTTCGGCCGAGGAGTCAGCGGCCAGGTGAATCGTCCTGTCTGGGCAGTGGGGGCGGGGACACCGGGCTGGGCGTCGGAAGGGCTGCTGGCGTCCGCCCGTGTGCTCGCCACCATGAGGGACCAGACGATCAGGATCGCGGCGGTCGTCACCACCAGCCAGGTGCGAAGGATCTGTTTGCGCGCTCTGAAGAACGGCACTGCGCCCGCGACGGCCAGGTGCGGTGGAGGACTGCCCCAGCCGAGACCACGACGGAGGGCGCCCTGCACTTCGATCGGCCCGGCGGGATCGCGTCGCCGTCCGCGGATCCGCTGGCCGGCAGAGGCGAGCCACCTGCCGGCCCGTGCCGAGGTGGTGGCGCAGCGGGACAGCATCCGGACGACGACGGCCAGGTAGCCGCGCACCACCAGCACGAGACGGAATCGACGTGGCCGATCGGACTGCCGTCGATGGCGCCCGGCTTGCCGGGGAACTTCGAGCTGGCGCGGGCGGTCCTGCGGCGATCCGGACCTCGCCGGGAGCGCTGCCCCGACCCGGGCGTGATCGGAGAAATCCAACAACACGGCTCGCGGTGCGCCAGACCGTGCGAGTCGCCCGGCGAGCGTGGCGGTGGCCAGCGCGACAGGATGACCGACCGCGGAAGTGGGGCCGGTGCCAGGAGTCGCGTCCCGGACTTCGGTGCCAGGAGTCACGGGCGGGACTCGGGCGCCAGGAGCTGCGGCCGCGACTTCGGTGCCAGGAGTGGCCGCTGGGATGCCGAGGCGGGCCGCTGCGCTGCGAAAAATGGTGGAGGTGCTTCCATCGCTGAACGCAGGACCGGCGGTGGCCGGGTCGGGGTGAGCCGGATCAGGATAAGTCGGATCGGGAACGACCGGGTCAGGATCCGTTGGGCCGGAAACCGCCGGGTCGGGATTAGCCGGGGCGGAAGTGGCTCGGGCAGGAGTGGCCAGGGCGGAAGCGGGTGCTGCTGAAGTGGTCGGGTCGGGAGTGGTGGCGGCAGCCTCGAGTTCAGGGACGTCGACCGGGGCCGTTTTCACTTCGCCGACTCGCGCCTCGACGACAGTGTGGGTGGTTCCTGCTGGAGTCTCCGTCGCAGGTGCAGTCGCCGCTGCGGTAGCTCCTGGTGGTGCGGCTTCCGTTGCCGCACTTGCCACTGGCGTGACTTCCGCTGGTCCTGCTCCTGCTGGGGCGGATGCAGTGTCGGCAGTGGCTCCCATAGCGGGGTCGCTGGTGGAAGCTCCGATGTAGCTGGACCGGGGCGGTGTCGGTGGGCGGCCGATTTCCGCTTGGCCGGGCGTTGGAGGGGGAAGGGGACGTCGTTCGGTCAGGCGCGGCTCGGTCGGGCGTGGTTGTGTCGTGCGCGGTCTGGTCGTCGTCGGTCTGGTGGTCGTCGGTCTGGTCGCTTTCGGGCTGGTCGGGCCTGTTCCGGCCGGGCATGGGCTGGGCGGCAGTTGCTGTCTTGCCGGGCGTGGTCTGGTCACGGCGTCCATGCTGGGGGACGGCTCTGTCCTTACCCGTCGGTAGCGAGGGGGTTGTCCACAGGTGAGCCCGGTTGTGGACAACCGGCGACGGGTCCGCTGCCGCCGGTGGGGACGGGCCTGGTGGCAGGGGGTAGAATCAGTTCCGCAGCCCACTCGCTGGGCTGACTTCGCGTGCACGTGCGTGCGTTCCCGGACGGTCCGCCTTTTCGGCGGGGCCCGGACGGAGGGGCGCGCGGTGCCCGGCGGTCCCGGGGGTTTCTCACGAAATCCCCTCGGGTCCGGGCACCGGCACGGCACCAGGGCGAGCGGTCACCCGGCCGCGAGCGACGAACCGGACAGCGCATCCGTGGCGGAACGAACCCCACCGCGGGCGCGCGCGATACAGAGAAGGTGTGATTCCGGCAATGGCCGTCGTCACCATGAAGCAGCTGCTCGACAGCGGCGTGCACTTCGGGCACCAGACCCGTCGGTGGAACCCGAAGATGAAGCGCTACATCTTCACCGAGCGCAACGGCATCTACATCATCGACCTGCAGCAGACGCTGACCTACATCGACCGTGCCTTCGAGTTCATCAAGGAAACCGTCGCGCACGGTGGCACGATCATGTTCGTCGGCACCAAGAAGCAGGCGCAGGAAGCGATCGCCAACGAGGCCGCGCGCGTGGGCATGCCCTACGTGAACCAGCGCTGGCTCGGCGGCATGCTGACCAACTTCCAGACCGTGCACAAGCGCCTCCTGCGCCTCAAGGAGCTCGAGGCGCAGGAGCAGACCGGCGGCTTCACCGGCCTCACCAAGCGCGAGATCCTCACGCTCACGCGCGAGAAGGACAAGCTGGAGAAGACCCTCGGCGGTATCCGCGACATGGCCAAGGTGCCGAGCGCGGTGTGGATCGTCGACACGAAGAAGGAGCACATCGCCGTCGGCGAGGCTCGCAAGCTCAACATCCCGGTCGTGGCGATCCTCGACACCAACTGCGACCCGGACGAGGTCGACTACCCGATCCCGGGCAACGACGACGCGATCCGCTCGGCCGCGCTGCTCACCAAGGTCGTGGCCGAGGCCGCGGCCGCCGGCCTGATGGCGCGCTCCGGGCGTGGCGGCGCTTCCGCGGACGCCAAGCCGGAGACCGGTGCCGCGGACGAGCCGCTGGCCGAGTGGGAGAAGGAGCTCCTCGCGGGCTCGGACACCGCCGCTGCCGACGCGACCGAGGCGGCCGCTGCCACCTCGGAGGCGGCTGCTCCGGAGGCGGCGACCGCGGACGCGGCCGGCGAGCAGGCCCCGGCCAACTCCTGATCGACAGCGCCTGGGCGGCCGGTGCACCGGCCGCCCAGGCGCGGCTCCACAAGCACACGTACCTGAAACGGACGGATTCAACACGATGGCGAACTACACCGCCGCTGACGTGAAGCGCCTGCGCGAGATGACCGGCGCCGGCATGATGGACTGCAAGAAGGCCCTCGAGGAGAACGACGGCGACTTCGAGAAGGCCGTCGAGTTCCTGCGCATCAAGGGTGCCAAGGACGTCGGCAAGCGCGCCGAGCGGGCCACCGCCGAAGGTCTCGTCACCGGCGACGGCGGCGTGCTGATCGAGCTGGACTCGGAAACCGACTTCGTCGCCAAGAACGACGACTTCCAGCAGCTCGCGGCCAAGATCGTCGCGACCGCCAAGACGCTGAAGACCAGTGACGTCGAGGCGCTGAAGGCGGCCGACCTGGACGGCAAGCCGGTCAACGAGGTCGTGCAGGAGCTGTCCGCCCGCATCGGCGAGAAGCTCGAGCTGCGCCGGGTGGTGGCGTTCGAGGGTCAGACCGCCACCTACCTGCACCGTCGCGGCTCGGACCTGCCGCCGGCCGTGGGTGTGCTGGTCGAGTACACCGGGGACGACAACGACGCGGCCCGCGGTGCCGCCATGCAGGTCGCCGCGCTGCGCGCCAAGTACCTGTCGCGCGACGAGGTGCCGGCCGAGACCATCGACAACGAGCGCCGCATCGCCGAGCAGACCGCCCGCGAGGAAGGCAAGCCCGAGCAGGCGCTGCCGAAGATCATCGAGGGCAAGGTCAACGCCTACTACAAGGACAACGTGCTGCTCGAGCAGCCCTCGGTCAAGGACAACAAGAAGACCGTGAAGGCCCTGCTCGACGAGGCAGGCGTGACCGTGACCCGGTTCGCCCGGTTCGAGGTCGGCCAGGCCTGAGCGAGGCACTGGGACTAGGTTCTGGCACTGTGCCCCGTCTCCGTGATCCGGGGACGGGGCACAGTCGGGTCTACGGAGCGGCAGGAGACACACATGGGTGACCGCGTCGAGGGTGGCTACCGCCGGGTGCTGCTGAAACTGGGCGGCGAGATGTTCGGTGGCGGGTCGATCGGGGTCGATCCCGACGTCGTGCACTCGGTGGCCCAGCAGATCGCGGCCGTCGCGCGCACCGGCGTCCAGGTGGCGGTGGTGATCGGCGGCGGCAACTATTTCCGCGGCGCGGAACTGTCGCAGCGCGGCATGGACCGCGACCGCGCCGACTACATGGCGATGCTGGGTACCGTGATGAACTGCCTCGCGTTGCAGGACTTCCTGGAGAAGGAAGGCCTGCCCACCCGGGTGCAGACCGCCATCACGATGGGCCAGGTCGCCGAGCCCTACATCCCGCGCCGCGCCGAACGGCACCTGGAGAAGGGTCGCGTGGTCATCTTCGGCGCCGGCGTCGGCATGCCGTACTTCTCCACCGACACCGCCGCCGCACAGCGAGCGCTCGAACTCGGCTGCGAGGCCGTGCTGATGGCCAAGGCCGTGGACGGCGTCTACACCGCGGACCCGAAAGCCGACCCGGACGCGAAGATGTTCCACGAGATCAGCCACCGCGAGGTGCTCGAGCGTGACCTCAAGGTCGCCGACGCCACCGCGTTCAGCCTCTGCATGGACAACAACATGCCGATCATCGTGTTCAACCTGCTCACCGAGGGCAACATCGCGCGCGCGGTGAGCGGTGAGAGGATCGGCACGCTGGTCAGCACCCCCGCCGACGGGCAGCCGGCCTAGACCTGCTGGGATCAGCACAGCTTCGACAATCACAACACCGGGAGTAGCCGTGATCGACGAGACCCTCCTCGACGCCGAGGAGAAGATGGAAAAAGCGGTGTCCGTCGCGAAGGATGACCTCACGTCGGTGCGCACCGGCCGGGCCACCCCGTCGATGTTCTCGCGCATCGTCGTCGAGTACTACGGCGCGCCGACCCCGTTGAACCAGCTGGCCAGCGTCACCGTGCCGGAGGCACGGATGGCCCTGGTCAAGCCGTACGACCAGTCGCAGCTGAACGCCGTCGAGAAGGCCATCCGCGAATCGGACCTCGGCGTCAACCCCAGCAACGACGGCAACGTGATCCGCATCGTCATCCCGCAGCTCACCGAGGAGCGGCGCAAGGAGATGGTGAAGGTCGCCAAGGGCAAGGGCGAGGACGCCCGCGTCTCGATCCGCAGCATCCGCCGCAAGGCCAAGGAAGAGCTGGACCGGATCGGCAAGGACGGCGAGGCGGGCGAGGACGAGGTCGCGCGCGCCGAGAAGGAACTGCAGAACCTCACCGACACCTACGTGCACCAGGTCGACGAGCTGGTGAAACACAAGGAAGCCGAGCTGCTCGAGGTCTGATGAGCCAGGTGAGCGAGGAACGCGAGGAGCGGGTGGAAGCCACCCCGCCACCGGTTCCGGCTTCCGAGCCGGAACCGCCGTCGCGGCCGGACTCGGCAACCGTGGGACAGCCGGGGCAGGACAGTCCGGCGCACGTCGAGGCAGCCCCGGGCGAAGCCGCGCGCGCCGGAGCGCTGGAACCCGGGGCGCGCGCAGCTGCGCCGGACACCCGGGGGAGGGGCTCCGAAGCGGGGGACGCTCAGCGGCGGGAATCCGATCCGGCGGGTTCCCAGTGGCGGGAACCCGGATCCGCGGACGGTCAGCGGCGAGCGCCCGAAGCGGCGGGGGCCGAGCCGGAGAAGGTGGGGGCCGAGCCGGAGAAGAAGGGCTCCCGTGCCGGGCGGAATCTTCCCGCGGCGATCGGCGTCGGGTTGCTGCTCGGGGCGGCGATCGTCGTTTCCCTGCTCACCGTCCGGTTCATTTTCATCGGGATCATCGCGGTCGCGATCGCGGTCGGTACCTTCGAGTTCGCCGGGGTGCTGCGGCGGGTCGCCGACACCCGGGTCGCCATGATCCCGGTGCTGGCCGGTGGCCAGGCGATGATCTGGCTGTCCTGGCCGTTCGGTCACGAGGGCATGCTCATCGCGTTCGTGCTCACCGTGCTGGTCTGCCTGCTCTGGCGGCTGCCCGGCGGCGCGCAGGGGTACCTGCGCGACAGCGCCGCCTCCGTGTTCGCCGCCGCCTACCTGCCGTTGTTCGCTTCGTTCGCGGCCATGCTCGTGCCGCCGGACGACGGGGTCGGGCGAGTGCTCACGTTCCTGATCGCCGTGGTCGCCTCCGACACCGGCGGCTACATCGCCGGGGTACTCGGCGGCAAGCACCCGATGGCACCCACGATCAGCCCGAAGAAGTCCTGGGAGGGCTTCGCCGGCTCGATGATCGCCGGCATCGTCGCCGGAGCGCTCACGATCAGCCTGATGCTGCACGGCCACGCGTGGCAGGGCGTGCTCTTCGGCGCCGCCATCGTGCTCACCGCGACGCTGGGCGACCTCGTCGAATCGCTCATCAAACGCGACCTCGGCATCAAGGACATGGGCACGCTGCTGCCCGGGCACGGCGGAATCATGGACCGCCTCGATTCGCTGCTGCCCTCGGCCGTGGTGTCCTGGCTGCTGCTGTCCGCGTTCGTCCCCGCCTGAACCGCTGCTGGAAAAGCCTGGCCTGAGTTCCGGGCTGGTTCAGTCGTCGTACGGGTCGTCGACCTCGGCGCGGCCCACGCCCTGCAGCACCCGCGAGTGGTCGATCACCCCGAACACCGAGCCGTCCGGATCGGCGAGCAGCGCGGTGCGGCCGAACGGCGTGTCGTAGGGCTCGATCACCACGGAACCACCGAGCATCAGCGCCTGCCCGGCGGTCGCGTCCGCGCCCCGCGCCGGGGAGACCTCGAAGTACACCAGCCAGTGCGGCGGAGTGCCGCGCTCGTACTCCGGGCCCATCACGTACCGGTAGAGCATCGGCTCCCGGTCGAGGGAGTACTCCGCATAGTCGACGCTGTCGCCGTCACCGACCTGACGGCTCGAATAGCTGAACAGCTTGGTGTAGAAGTGATCCGCGCTCACGCCGTCGTGGGTGTTGAGGTCGGCGCCGCTGAAGGCGCCGGGCGTGCCGGTGGCGAAGCGCCAGTCGGGCGGGGTCTGCCAGAACACGATCGGCGCGCCGCACGCGTCCGTCGCGTGCAGGATGCTGCCGCGGTCGGGAATCGGGACCGGCCCGAGGGTCAGCTCGCCGCCGAGGTGTTCGACCCATTCGGCCGCGGTCGCGGTGTTCGGCACGGAAATGTGCAGTGTCCAGCCGAGTACGGAGCGTGCTCCGGCCTGGTACAGACCACCGGTGGGAACGCCCTCGAGCGAGGAGATGCCGTAGCGCCCGGTCGGCGTGGCCGGGTCGCGGCGGAGCTCGTACTGCCAGCCGAAAAGGCCGGAGTAGAAGCGCTGCGCGGCGGTTTCGTCCTGGCTGGCCAGCTCGACCCAGCACGGCAGCCCGGCCGGGAGCGTGCGGGCGCCGGATCCCTCTCCGGACATCCTGATCTCCTCCCCGATGAGGGGAAAGTCTATTCGGTGCCGGCACGTTCTACGCTCTGAGCGGGGAAATCCGGTACGAACCGCGGCCGGCCCGTGATCATCGGAGTCGTTCGTGCGCTGGTTTTCCCAGGATGTGCTGCCGAGTCCCAACATCTGGTACCACCAGCGGGACTACGAGGTGGAGAACCGGGCGCAGGACGTCGACGGCGAGATCTGGCGGGTACTGCGCGGCGCGGGCGACTGGACCGGCAGGGACGTGCTCGACCTCGGCTGCGGCGACGGGTTCCACCTGCCCCGCTTCGCCCGCGACGCCCGCTCCGTGCTCGGCGTGGAACCGCACCCGCCGCTCGCGCGGGACGCGGCGAGGCGGGTGCGGGATCTGGCGAACGTGCGGGTCCGGAAGGGACGCGCGCAGCGGCTGCCGGTGGACGACGCGAGCGTCGACGTGGTGCACGCGCGCACGGCCTACTTCTTCGGCCCGGGCTGTGAACCGGGATTGCGTGAGGCGGACCGGGTGCTGCGGCCGGGCGGGACGATCCTGATCGTCGACCTCGACGTGACCAGCGAGCCCTACGGCGGGTGGATGCGCGCGGATCTGCCGGACTACGACCCGCCCGCCGTGGAACGGTTCTTCGCCGCGCAGGGGTTCGGCTGCCGCCGCGTCACCACCCGGTGGCAGTTCGCGGATCCGGCTGCCGCGGAGTCAGTGCTGAAGATCGAGTTCAGCGCGCGGGTGGCGCAGCGGGCGATCGCCGAGGTGCGCCGGATGAACCCGGGAGCGGGGCAGGTGACGGTGCCGGTGGGGTATCGCGTGCACAGCCGCGTCAAACCCACCGGCCTCGTCCTGCCGGGTCACTCGGCCGCCTCGCCGGGCTCGTCCTCGGCTTCGCCGAGGATCGAGTAGAGCGAACGGCGTGCCTCGTTGAGCACGTCGACCGCGCGAGCCTGCTGACCCGGGCTGCCGGCGCGCATCACCTGCACCACGGCCGCCGCGAGCGTGCCCGCCGACTTGCGCAGATCGGCCTCGGCCGGGTCCACGTCGTCGGCGAAGTGCTCCCACGGCGGGGGGCCGGTCTGCTGCTCCGCGGCCGCGGAACCTTCGCCGGTCAGTTCGAACAGCTTCTTGCCGTTCTCGTCGTGGCTCACGACCAGGCCCTCGTCGGCCAGCATCTGCAGCGTGGGGTAGATCGAGCCGGGACTCGGTTTCCACAGCCCGCCACTGCGCTCGCCGATCTCGCGGATGATCTCGTAGCCATGCCGCGGTTGTTCCGCCAGCAGGGCGAGGATCGCCGCCCGCACGTCGCCGCGCCGGCCGCGTCGCGGACCGGGACCGCGGCGTCCGCCCGGACCGTGGCCACGCCGGCCACGGCCACCAGGGCCGAAAGCGAACTCCCCGAACTCACGGGCCCACGGGCCGAACTCGGACCGGCCGCGCTCGCCGTGCTCGTGACCGCCGTGTTCGTGGCCGCCGGGGAAGGGGTGTCGTCTGTTTCGCATGATCAGAATCCTCTCTTCGAACGGTTGCGACACGTTCACGATATATCGGAAACGGTCGTAGTGCAACCCTTGGACCTGGCCGGTCCCCGCAAACGACAGTCGGCGATACTCAACGGGCACCCGAAACACCCCGACGACCTGGGAGACCCGACCCCCGATGCTGGACCGTTCGGTCATCGACGCCCTGTTCCCCGCGGATCTGCCCGAGCCGGAGCACTGGGAGCAGCGCTATCCGGCCCGGCAGCTGCCCGAGGGCGCGAAGGTGACCCGGTTCGGTCCGTCGCCCACCGGGTTCGTGCACATCGGCGGCATCTACACGGCCACGATCGACCAGGACGTCGCACATCACTCCGGGGGCACGTACCTGGTGCGTGTGGAGGACACCGACCAGTCGCGGGAGGTCGAGGGCGCGCTGGAGCAGTTCGAACGCGGCTTCGGGTATTTCGGCCTCGTCGCCGACGAGGATTCGGCGCGCGGCGGCGACTACGGGCCGTACCGGCAGTCCGAGCGCGAGCAGATCTACCTCACCTACGTCCGGCACCTGCTGCGCGAGGGCCGCGCGTACGTCGACTTCGCGACGAAGGACGAGCTGGCGTCGATCACCGCTCGTCAGCAGGCGACGAAGCTGCCCACCGGCTACTACGGCTCGTGGGCGATCTGGCGTGACGCCGAAGCGGCCGATGTGCAGGCGAAGCTCGACGCCGGCGAGCCGTGGGTGGTCCGTTTCCGCGCGCCGGACGACACCGGTGCGCGCGTGCGCTTCACCGACGCGATCCGCGGCACCATCGAGGCGGAAGCCAACCGCAACGACGTGGTGATCCTCAAGAGCTCCGAGCAGAGCCCGCGGCTGCCGACATACCACTTCGCGCACGCGGTCGACGACCACCTGATGCGCGTGAACCTCGTCATCCGCGGTGACGAGTGGATCTCCTCGGTACCGGTGCACCAGCAGCTGTTCGACGCGCTCGGATTCGAGCCCATCCCGTACGCGCACGTGGCGCCGCTGATGAAGCAGGAGGGCGGCAGCAAGCGGAAGCTGTCGAAGCGCAAGGATCCCGAGGCGTCGGTGGACTTCTACCTGGAGTCCGGCTTCCCGGTGCGCGCGGTGCTCTACTACCTGCGCGGCCTGGCGAACGGCCGGCTCGCCGAGCTGCCGCTGGAGCAGGCGCTGCAGGAGCCGATCAACCTCGACGAGTGCGGTGTCGCGGGCCCGCTCGTGGACCTGGTGAAGCTCGACGACATTTCGGCCGACTATGTCGCGACCATGTCGGGGGCGGAGATCCTGGATGCCGTGCAGGAATGGGCGCAGCGGTTCGATCCGCAGCTGCACGCGCTGCTGGAGTCCTCACGGGAGCTCGCGTTGCGCGCGCTGTCGGTGGAGCGCGAAGGCGTCGAAAACCCGCGCAAGGACCTGAAGAAGTGGAGCGATTTCCGTGCTGTCTACGGGTTCTTCTTCCCCGAGCTGCACCAGCAGGTGACCGGCCCCGACGACGAGCGGATCGCCGCGCTCGGCGTCGCGCCGGACGTGGTGCGCGCGGTCGCGTCCGACTTCGTCGCGTCCTACCGGCAGCTCGACGACGGCCAGGAGTGGTTCCAGCAGATCCGGGACGTCGCGGCGAAGCACGGATTCGCCCGCAACGCCAAGGAGTACAAGAAGGACCCGGACGCCTACCCCGGCTCGATCCGGGAGGCCTCGCAGATCATCCGCATCGCGATCACCGGCTCGACCCGCAGCCCCGACCTGCACTCGATCACCCAGGCCCTGGGTGCCGAGGAAACCTTGCGGCGTTTGGGAAAGCTGACTTCCTGAGCTACCGGCCGGCGGTGGTCAGCGTGGCCAGGAAAACGTCGAAGGCCTCGCCGGTCCGCGACGTCTCGCCGGTCGCCTCCAGGTCCATGATGAGACCGCGGATGACCGCGAGCACGAGGGTGCCGAGCTCGGGGCGGCCGATGCTGCGCATGCCGTCTTCGAGCGGGCGCAGCCAGTCTGTGGTGGCGGTACGGCGAAAGTCCGGCCACAGCTGCTGTTCGGCTTCCTCGCGAAGCTTGCCGAACATGCTCAGGTACGGCCGCCCGTCCGGGCCGGTCATCACCCGCCAAGCCCTCCGCAGCGTGTCCGGATAGGGCTCGTCCGCGCGGGGGGACAGCAGTTCGCCGAACAGGTCGCGCTGCCGCTGCCGTGCCCGTTCCAGGGTTTCCCGCAGCAGGGCGTCGCGGGTTCCGAAGTGGTAGATCAGCATCCGGGTCGAGGTGCCGGACGCCGTCGCGAACGGCTCGAGGCGGTCCGGCAGCCCGTGTGCCAGGGCGTGGTCGACGCAGGCGTCGAGGATCCGGCCGCGAATCTCCGGCTGTTTGTGTCGTCCCATCGGCACACTTTTTCACGTAACTGGTACTACGTCTACCGTGGAGGGCGTAGGTCGAGATGCGTGATGTAGCGGAGGTCGAAATGCGTGTTGTCTTCGTGCACGGGGCGTGCGTGCGGGACGGATCCTGGTGGTGGCACGCGGCCGCCGCGGCTCTGCGGGAGCGCGGAATCGGCAGCGTCGCCCCGGCGCTGCCGAGCTGCGGCGAGGGCGATCGGCCGGCCGGACCGGACGGCCCCGGGTTGTCCGAGGACGTCGCCTCGGTGCGCGCGGCGCTGACCGACGGCGAGGAGCCGGTCGTGGTCGTTGCGCACAGCTACGGTGGCATCGTCGCCGCCGAGGCCGCGGCGGGCGCCGAGAAGGTGCGTCACCTGGTGCTCGTGTCGAGCTACCTGCCCGAGCCCGGCGAATCCTTGTCGACTTTCGGCGCCGATGTTCCGCCGCCGTTCCTGGACTTCGATGCCGACGGCGGCACGTTCGGCGCCAGGCCCGAGCTGTTCGCCGAGACGTTCGTGCAGGACTGCCCGCCGCGCATCGTCCGCGACGCAGCGGCTCGGCTGGTCCGGCAGACGCTGGCCGTGACTCAGCAGCCGGTACGTGCGGCGGCGTGGCACGATCTGCCCACGACGTACGTGGTGTGCACTGAGGACCGCGGCACCCCGGCGGCGGCCCAGCGCGAATTCTCGCGTCGCGCGGACAAGGTGGTCGAGGTGCAAGCAGGCCACCATCCGTTCCTGTCGCAGCCGCAGACCGTCGCCGACCTCGTCGCGAACCTGCCGTGACCGGCCGGAGCGTCACCGCGGCACGAGGCGGATCCTCGTGTCGAGGTGGCGTTCCACCTCCGCCCGGCTCGACAGCAGCGGGAACGAGCCGCCGGAGGCCCACAAATCGTTCAGGTCCCGGTAGTGCGGGCTGCGCGGGTCGCCGGACTGGCCGGGTGCGTTGATCGCCCGCGAAGCGTCCCAGTCGCCGACGTCCAGCGCCATCTTGAAGGTGGCCCCGATGACCTGCTGGTAGGTCAGCGGGTGGAAGAACGACGGGTGGATGGTGGCGTAGTCGCCGCCCATCGGCGTCGGACCCACGTTCGGGCTGCCGAGCGGGTGGTTGAACTGCGCGTACTGCAGGCCGCCCCAGCGCCACTTCGCCGGGTCCTCACCGAGTTTCCCGGCCACGTCGTGGAAAGCGAGCGGCAGCGTGTCCAGGATCAGCTTGTCGCGCGCCGCCGCGCCGTCCTTGCCGAACCACGCATCGGGATGGGTGAAGGAGTCGATCACCAGGCTGAAGTCCGGGTTGATCGTCTGGGACAGCACGTCCGCGGCGTCCTGGGGCAGCAAAGTGTGCGCCCAGCCGCTGTGCAGGTACTTCATGATCCAGGTCTCGTACAGCGCAGCCGGCGCCGACTCCACCGACGCCACCCCGTCGAAGCCGCTGAGCAGGGCGATCGCCTTCGCGGTGTCCGGGTCGGCCGAGGACAGTGCCCGCACGAACGGCACCAGCTGCGTGGCCACCAGGGACTTCTCGTCCCGCTGCACGGCGAGCGAATCGGCGACGGTCGCGCCCGGCTTCGCTTCGATCAGCTCGTCGATGCGCTGTTTCCGGTAGGGCAGCTGCCATTCGTAGTTCGACACCACCGGGTATCCGGGTGGCAGGTTGTAGTCGTTGGCCGAGGCGAAGTAGCCGGCAGGCGGGTTGTGCTGCCCGGGCAGTTCGGAGTTGGCGTGGAAGCCGTCCCATTCGTACCGGCCGTCCCCCGGTACCGGGAGCAGGCCGTCGTAGTCCGCGCCGGTGCGCCGCGGGGTCAGCCCGGCCGGGACGTAGCCGATGTCGCCATGGGTGTCCGCGTAGACGAGGTTCGAACCGGGCGCGCCCCACTTCCGCATGCCCGCGGTGAACTGGCCGAAGTTCCGCGCCCGCTGGTAGTTCAGGCTGCCGAGGTAGGCGGAGCTGCCCGGTTCGGTCCACACGGTGCGTACCGCGAACGCCTTGTGCGCCTTCTCGTCGATCTTGACGATCGGCCCGTGCCGGGTGAAACCCAGCTCTCGCCGGACCGGGGCGGACCCGTGCACCGGGATGGTCTCGGTGACCTTGGTGATCGGCTCCCACCGTCCCCGGTACCGGTAACGGCTGTGGTCGGCCGGATCGAGGTCGTAGACGTAGAGGTCGGTCTGGTCGATCGGCAGGTTGGTCAGTCCGAACGCGACAGTCCCGTTGTGCCCGATGGCGATGCCCGGGTTCCACGGCTCGCCGGCACCGGTGAGGTTCAGCCCCGGCGCGGACAGCTGCGCGAGGTACCGGCCCGACGGCAGTGCGTCGGCGCCGCGGTGCGGGTCGTTGGCGAGAATCGGGCGGCCGGTGGCGGTGCGGCCGGGGCCGATCGCCCAGGAGTTGCTGCCGCTGGTGGCGTCCGCGATGTCCTTCTGCGTGCCCACGCCCTTCGGGAACGTCACGGCGGCGGTGGCCTTGTCGTACACCGAAAGCACGTCCGCAGGCACCGAACACGGATCGAGCCCGGTGGGGACTTTCGCCACGTGGTCCGGATGGAGGCTGCGCAGGTACCGGCTCGCGCCCGCTCCGGCGAGGCAGACCATCCGCGCGCGGGCCACCTCCCACATCAGGTTCTCGCCGATCGCGTGGGTCCGGATGCGCACCACGTCCTCCGGCCGCCAGTGCGCGGGCTGGTACCCGAGGGTGCGGAACTCCGGCGGCACGGACTCCGGATGCCTGCCGAGCCAGTCGATGTAGCCGTTGATGCCCTCGGCGAACCGCGTCGCGGCGAGCTTCGCCTCCGGCCCGTAGGAGGCCCATTCGGCCCGCATGTCACCGCGGTAGAGGAAAAGCCGGGCGGCCCTGTCCTGTTCCACATAGGACGGTCCGAGTACCTCGCTGAGCTGGCCCAACCCCGGCGGCGCCAGGTGTCGAGCTGGAACAACCGGTCCCGGGCGACGGTGAAACCCTGCGCGAAGAACAGGTCGGACGTGCCGGCCGCGTAGACGTGCGGCACTCCCCACTCGTCGACGAGCAGGTCGACCGGGCGGCTCAGGCCGGGCACCGTGATCGTGCTGCCGCCGTCGGCGGCGACGGCCGGCGCCGTGCCGAGCAACGACAGGACCAGCAGCACGACGGCTGCTCTGGAACGCATGAACCCCACCCCCTGGGAACGTGACGACGCCGGGGAACGCTAATGCGGGAGACCCGCCGAGCCCCACCCCTGAGCCGGGCATTCAGGGGTCGTCCGGGCATCGCCGGAGGCGGATCCCCGCCGGGGTGCCGGGTGCGGCCGGGCGGTATGGAACACTGGATCGGTCATGACTGCCCTCCCTTTGGTTTTCGATGCGCCCAAGCGCGGCCTGCCGCCGCGCCACCTCGCCGACCTCACCGTGGCCGAGCGGGCCGAGGCGGCCGTCGAGTTGGGGGAGAAGGCGTTCCGCGCGAAGCAGCTGTCGAACCACTACTTCTCGCGGCTGACCGTCGATCCGGCCGAGATGACCGACATCCCGGCCGCGGCGCGCTCGAAGCTGGTCGAGTCGCTGATGCCGCCGCTGCTGACCGAGGTGCGCGCCCTGGCCGCGGACGCCGGCGCGACCCGCAAGACGCTGTGGCGCGCGCACGACGGCACGTTGCTGGAGAGCGTGCTGATGCGCTACCCCGACCGTGCCACGCTGTGCATCTCCAGCCAGGCCGGCTGCGGGATGGCCTGCCCGTTCTGCGCGACCGGACAGGGCGGGCTCGACCGCAACCTGTCGACGGCGGAGATCGTGGACCAGGTCCGTTCGGCGGCGGCGGTCATGCGCGACGGCACGATGCCCGGCGGACCCGGGCGACTGTCGAACATCGTCTTCATGGGCATGGGTGAGCCGCTGGCGAATTTTCGTCGCGTTATGTCGGCGATATATCGAATCGTTGATCCGGCTCCTGCTGGGCTTGGTATCTCTCAGCGGTCGGTGACGGTGTCGACGGTGGGGCTGGCGCCGGCGATCCGGAAGCTGGCGGACGAGAAGATGCAGGTGCGTCTCGCGGTGTCCCTGCACACACCGGACGACGAACTGCGCGACACGTTGGTGCCGGTGAACAACCGCTGGTCGATCGACGAGGTGCTCTCGGCCGCGCGGTACTACGCCGACACTTCCGGTCGGCGCGTGTCGATCGAGTACGCGCTCATCCGGGACATCAACGACCAGCCGTGGCGAGCGCAGCTTCTGGCGAAGCGGCTGCGCAAGCACCTGGGCCAGCTGGTCCACGTCAACGTGATTCCGTTGAATCCGACGCCGGGCAGCAAGTGGGATGCGTCGCCGAAGCCGGTGGAGCGGGAGTTCGTGCGGTTGGTGAATGCCGGTGGGGTGGCGTGCACGGTCCGGGATACCCGCGGTCAGGACATCGCCGCGGCCTGTGGCCAGCTGGCCGCTGAAGGCTGATCTTGTCGTTTCGATGATGGAGTGTTTGTCGTGATGTATGCCCCCAGCCTGTTGGATCCGGCTGCGGAGGAGCTGCGGCTCGCGGATGCGGTCGGCCGTGGTGCGATCGAGGTGGCTCGTGGGGCGCGGGCGCTGTTGGGTGAGCGGTTCAGCTCGGTGACGTTCATGTACGTGCTGATGCGGGCCTTCGAGGTCGAGTACACCGCAGCGCGGGACGCCGCCCGGTGGCACGAGTTCCACGGCGGGCCGCGGGCACTGTCGGACGCGGACCTGGAGAAGCTCCTCGCTCCGTGGCTTGATCGCTGATCGGCCGCCTGAGGTGGGTGCCCGCGACCTCGTCGGCTCGAACCCATAACAGCTGGACGCCGCCCGGCACCTGAGCGTGTCTAGCCGCCACTTGTTCGACCCGGCTTCGAGAGCAGGCTTGACCCGGCGGCTGGCGGCAATACTGCGTCCGGTAATGGCGACAGTACGTATCGTGGCGACAATCCGGGTTCAGCGCGGTGCATGGTTGTCGCGAGATGCGTCTGGATGGTGGCGGCTACGCCGTAGGCGGCGGCGAGTGCGCTAAGACCTGGTCTCAAAACTCGGCGTGTCGCTAGGTGAACGAACGGCCCGCCCCTTGCTCCGCACCGCCCGCCTGTGGGCCCGGCCGACGGACCGCGAGGTCTGTCAGAGAGACTGGGGGCCAGTGCCCGCCCTCTCGACCTGGAGCCGTTGATGCCGCAAGGGACCGTCCGTTGGTTCGACGCCGAACGGGGTTTCGGCTTCCTCACGCCCGAGGACGGCTCGCCGGACGTGTTCGTGCACGCCTCCGAGATCGTCGGGGACGGCGGCGGGAAAGTGCTCCGCGAGGGTCAGGCCGTCGTGTTCGAGGTCGGCGAGAACGACCGCGGGCCCCAGGCGCTGCGCGTTCGCGTCACCGCCGATGCGGCCACCGGTAGCGCCGTGGGCCTGCTCGGCACCGTCAACTGGTACGAGCCGGGCAAGGGGTACGGCTTCGCGTCGCCGGACGGCGGCGGCGCCGACATCTTCGTGCACAGCTCCGCCATCGTGACCGGCGGCGTGGTCACCGAGGGGCAGCGGGTGGCCTTCCTGATCGTCGAAGGCGAGCGCGGCCCGCAGGCCGGGCACGTGATCCCGCTGGGAGCAGGGGCCGGCTCACCCGCTGCGGCTGGTATCGCGGACGGTGCCGACGGCACGGTGGCCTGGTACGACGAGGACAAGGGCTTCGGCTTCATCAACCCCGACTCCGGCGCCGGGGACGTCTTCGTTCATGCCCGGGCCCTGGCCGAGGGGCTGACGTGGCTCGCGGAGGGCGACCGCGTCGCCTACGAGGTGGCTAGTGGAGACAAGGGCCCGCAGGCCCGCGACGTGCACCTGGTTCGGGGCGCCGAGCCCCAGACGGCGCCGCAGCGGTCGGCACCTGCCGCGGGCGCAGGGCCGGCGGCGCGGGACGTGCCCGTACGAGGCGGCGAGGGCGTCGTAGCGCGCTACGACGGCAACCGCGGCTTCGGCTTCATCACCCCGGACTCAGGCGGCGACGATCTCTTCGCCCACGTGTCCGTGATCATGGGGTCGGAGCCGCTGCAGAAGGGTGACCGGGTCCGGTACGCGGTGCGTCAGAGCGACCGGGGCCCACAGGCCGACCGCATCGAACGCCTCTGAAGAGGCGGCCCCGCCGATGGCTGATCACGTGGCATGAGTGGCGAGTTGCCTGACGACGAGGTCGCGCACGTCGCACTCGCGGGTATCCGAGATCTTGGGGTCCCGATCGGGCCGCGCCCGCCTGATGATCCCTTCCCAGAACTCTGATTGTCTCGATGAATGGGATGAGTGGGTTGGCGATCTGCGGGTACCGACTCCGCCGGCGGCTCGAAGGCCCCTCAAAAATCCTACTCCAGAACTACGGTGACGCAGGTCACATGTCCCGTGTTATCAGGTGCTTGAGCTGCGCAGATGCGGGCTACCTTGGTGTTGTAAATGGGTAGGCATGGGTGAGCCGCTGGCGAACTACAAGCGTGTGGTGGCCGCGGTGCGGCGGATCACGGAGCCGGCTCCTTCGGGTTTGGGGATCGGTCAGCGTTCGGTGACGGTGTCGACGGTGGGGCTGGCGCCGGCGATCCGTCGTCTGGCCGACGAGAGGATGCAGGTTCGTTTGGTGGTGTCGCTGCATACGCCGGACGACGAGCTGCGGGACACGTTGGTGCCGGTGAACGAGCGGTGGTCGGTCGACGAGGTGTTGTCGGCGGCTCGGTATTACGCGGACACGTCGGGTCGTCGGGTGTCGATCGAGTACGCGTTGATCCGGGACGTCAATGATCAGCCGTGGCGGGCGGAGTTGCTGGCGAAGCGGCTGCGGAAGCACCTGGGTCAGTTGGTGCACGTGAACGTGATTCCGCTGAACCCGACGCCGGGTTCGAAGTGGGATGCGTCGCCGAAGCCGGTGGAGCGGGAGTTCGTGCGCTTGGTGAACGCGGGCGGGGTCGCCTGCACTGTGCGGGACACCCGTGGGCAGGACATTGCGGCGGCCTGTGGCCAGTTGGCGGCTGAAGGCTGAGTTGCTGGTTTCGATGATGGAGTGTTCGTCGTGATGTATGCCCCCAGTCTGTTGGAGCCGGCTGCGGAGGAGTTGCGGCTCGCGGATGTGGTCGGTGCGGCCGGGGTGGCTCGGGCGGCGCGGACGTTGCTGGGTGAGCGGTTCAGTTCGGTGACGTTCATGTATGTGCTGATGCGGGCGTTCGAGGTGGAGTACACCGCCGCACGGGACGCGTCGCGGTGGCATGAGTTCCACGGCGGCCCGCGGGCGTTGTCGGACGCCGACCTGGAGAAGCTGCTCGCTCCGTGGCTCAGCCGCTGAGCTCGCCCGGTTTGTCGCCGCGAGCAGAGTCCTCGCGCTGGGCACCCTCGAGGGCTGAAGGTTCACGATCTGCCGCGGAAGCCGGGTGCGGCATGCTGCCACGGCCCGGCCGCAGCGGTGCTGACCGCGCCGCCGCCTGGCTTCGCCGACCGCCGGCTGCAACCGGGGAACGCGGTCGAGAACCACGTCACGGTTGACGGGGGCGTGGCCGGATCAGCGTGGTCATGCTCCGCATCGGGAGGGGCGCCTTGACCGCGGTTGTGCGAGCCGGGGTGGCGATGCCCGGCGCCAGGCCCAGGCTGCCACGCCGAAAGCAGCGAGCGTCAACGGGAATCCCGACACGACTTTGAGCGCGACCAGCACCGGATCTGTCTGGTGGGCGGCCAGCAGGCGAGTGACGAAGAACCGGACGACAGCCACGACGTCCAAGGCAGCAGTGGCGAGAAGGAAGTCACGTCCTCGTGCTGCGGCGCGCCGGACGGGCTCCGGCCGGTTCGCCAGGACCCAGAGCACGCCGACGAGTGGTCGTCGGATGAGGATCGATCCGGTCAAACCCACGGCGGCGATCGCATACCAGGCGAGGTCGGGCAGGAAGAGCCCGGAGCCGGAGCCGGTGCTCCAGGCGATCGTGCCGGCGACCAGGACGCCGACGAGACCGCCGAAGGCAGGTCCCTTGGCGTGGCCGCGGTGAATCCGGGCCAGCGCGATCGCGGTGGCGAGGACCGCGGCGAAGGCAACAGCACCCGTCGGCCCGGTGATCGCGTTCAGCGGGGCCAGTACGGCCGAGGGCAGTGCGGAAAGCAGGACACCTCCGGCAGAGTCGATCTGTGGCCGCGTCCGGTGCGGAGGTTGCGTGCCTCCGGGTGATCCGCCGGTTCCCGAACCCGCGGGCGGCGTGTCGGCGTCGCCCGGAGCCGCCGGCCCGGGGCAGGGCCTGTCCGGTTCCGGTTCGTGGCGGGACGTCACGGCAACCCCGGCGCGCCGGCGGTGGTCAGGGAGCCGGCGGCTTGATCGCGGTCATCGCCGTAGCCGACCGCCAGGCGCACCACCATGTCCTCGAGGACCGCGCGGGCGGCGTCGGCGGGAAGGGCTCCACTGAGGACCATCGTCACCATGCCATGCGGCGCGCTCCACACTTGCGCCGCGCACAGTTCGATCTGATCGGCGGGCACCGCGCCGAACCGGCCGCTGTCCGTCCCGCGGCGGACGAGGTCGGCCAGCCGGGTGAAGGTCGGCTCACCGGCAGTGTCTTCCTCGAGCGGCCGGTCGAGGAACATCGCCCGGTAGAGGTGCGGTCGGCGCATCCCGAACTCGAAGAACGCCAGCACCACCGCGGACAGCCCGGCCACGGGATCGAGTGGCGAGCCGAGCGCATCCAGCTGTGCCTCCAGACGGGCGAAACCGTCCAGCCGGACTTCGCGACGAAGCTGCTCGATGCTGCCGAAGTAGGTGTAGACAGCGGCCGTGGACACGCCGAGTTCGCGGGCCAGCCGCCGTGTCGACAGCGCTGAGGGACCTTCCTCGGCCAATAGTCGCGCGGCCGTGGCGAGCACGTTGGCGCGCAGTGCCGGATCTCGGGGTCGGGGGCTCACGGTGCAATAGTATTACACCGTTGGGTAACAGTGCAATGCTACGAATTTGCCGCGCCCGCGGAAGTGACGCCGACGAGGTTGCCCCGCACCGGGTCGGATCTGGCGCCGGTGGTGTCGGTCGAGCTCTGGTCGACGGGTCCGCTGGAGCGTGCGGTGAGTGGCAAGGTGACGGCTTCGGTGACCAGGACCGCGCTACAACGGTCGGTCGAACGGCGACGGTCAGCACAGCCGCCGCGGTCGGGGGCCCATTTGCCCACGCCGTCCGCGGTCAGCCGGCGGCCGAGGGATGAGTTGTCCGTTCGAGTGCGGAAGTAGTGGCGGTGTTGTTCGCGCCGAGCTGCCGAGTCCGGTTGCCGAGGTGCAAGACGGGCCGACGCCACCGGGCGGTCCGCGATGGCGTCGTTCGCACGGCCCGTGAGCTGCCGGGTCTGGATGCGGACCTGGAGACGCTGCTGGCGCCCTGGATCACCGCGCGCTGAACCGGTCCTGCGGCGGGTTGCCGCGTAATCTTGTGGTGAGGTGCTGCCGGCCGAAAGGACGCGCATGGACCGACCCGACAGCGAGACGCCCACTCTGGTCGAGCCTGCTCTTCCCGCCGACGATGCGGAGGCGAGGTGGCTGGGCTTCCACGCGCTGCGGCTGGCCATGGGGGTGCTGGGCCAAGGCCGCACACCGGAAGCGGTGCTGGCGGAAGACCTTGCCGAACCGGCGTTCGCCAGCCTGCTTCCCGGAGACGGCTCGGTCGATCCGACGGCGCCACTGGACTGGGATCGCGTGGCGGTCTCATGCGGGGCGCAGTCGGTCACGCTGCGATCGGAGAGCGGGCTCGAACGCACGGTGGTTCGCAACGGGCGCTACGGGCTGCAAGCTGGGACGGCAAACGCGGCCGGATCCAGTGTCGCGGCGAAATCTCGGGTCGCCGGGCCTTGGCCGGTCGGGAGCGAGCCGGATCCGGCACACTTGAGCGCCGGGGTCGTGGCACGGATCCAGGAACTCGTCGACCGGCTCACCGGGGACGGCCTCGGCCGCGCGGTTGTGGTGGTGCACCGGGGAAAGCTGGTCGCGGAGAGCTACGCGCGCGGGTTTCCGCGGGAGATGCGGCACAACGGCTGGTCGGCCACGAAGAGTGTGGCCGGGGTGCTGGCCGGGCGGCTCGTACACGAAGGGCTGCTGGAGCCGGACCAGCCCGTGCCGATCCCGGAGTGGGCGAGTGACGAGCGCTCCGCCGTCACCTTGCGGCAACTGCTTGCCATGGCCAGCGGGCTCGACTGCCCGGCCGGGGTGACTGCGTGGGCCCGCGGCGATCGGCACTTCCGGTCTACGCGGGGGTGGACGACGTGTACCGCGAGATGGCCGGGCTCGGGCTGCATGCTCCACCCGGCACGCGGTGCGCCTACCAGAACAGCGATCCGTTGCTTTGCGCCGAAATCGTGACCCGGGTCGCCGCGGAAGCCGGGCTCGCGGAGCGTGCGGACGTGCCGTGGCGGCTGATGTTCGAGCCGCTGGGCATGCACAGCGTGCTGCTCGGTTCGGACGCCGCGGGTCACTTCCTGCTCTGCGGGGTGTGTCTGGCGACGGCGACGGACTGGGCGAAATTCGGTCAGCTGGTCCTCGACGACGGGGTATGGCAGGGCCGGCGGCTTCTGCCGGAGGGATGGCTCGACTACGTCCTCACCCCGGCGGAAGCGGACGACGAGCAGGTCTACGGCGGCGGATTCTTCTGGCGCGGACACGCGGTGTACGCCGGGCGCGTGCCGGAGCGGACGGCGCTGGCTGCCGGAATGTACGGACAGTGCGTTTTCGTGCTGCCGGACCAGGATCTGGTCGTGGTCCGGCTCGGGCAGGGCGAGAATGAGGCGCTGCTCGCCACGGTGGTCGGCGAGGTGGCGCGCGCGGTGGCGTGAGTCGCTGCCGGGTGGTCGGAAGCTGAACTACGCTGGAAGGCGTGGTTCCCGGACGCGGTATGACCGACGAAGAGCTCGTCATCGAGTTCGCGTTCACGCGGATGGACAACCCCGGCCTCGAGCTGGAGGAGATCGCCGCGCTCGTGGTTCGCCGGGTCGGGCCGGAGCACATGCTGGACTTCGCCGCGCGCACTCTCGCCACCCGCGGGGAGTTGCGCGGCGCGATGTTCGAAGCGGCGGTCGAGCACGTCCTGCGCGTGGTCCTCACCCTGCGCGGCCCCTCCGACTGACGTTCCTCGCCGTGGAACTGTCAACCGGCGACACTGCGCGTTCCACTGTGGACAATTGTTGTCAGGTTCCCGGGCGTGGGCGGAGGCATTTTCCGGAGACGGATTACGACCGTGACAGGCATCTCACGGTGGGTATCCGGAGCACACCCGTGGCAGGATCACTCCGACGAGTGGGATGGCCAAGTTTTCGCTCAACCGCCCGGCGTATCGGTCGCGTTACGTGAGATTTTGCCGCCGAGCGCCTCGCGTTACATCACTCTTTAGTGGTGAAATTGCAGAATTGTCGTTACTGCCGCGGTCGTTCCACGGACGGTCCCGGGTGATCTTGCTTTGCGTTCCCGAGACCCCTTGATAATGTCGCGTTCTCGCCGGTGGTCGACCAGATGCGGTCGATCACGCGTGGATTCGGGGATCCGCGGGCGGACCCATTCTCGCGTGTTCGAAAGGACAATTCATGCGTTCTGCCCTGCTGCGCGGACGGACCGTCGCGGTCGCCGTCCCCGCGCTGGCCCTGCTCGCCACCGCCGCCCCCTCGGCGGTCGCCGACGAGACGCCCGCCGGATCGGCCTACGGTGCCTCGGCGTCGGTCTCGTTGCTCCCGGGTGTGCTGGGGGACAAGGGAATCTCCGTGGAGACCGGCAAGCTGGCCCCGTCGTCCACCTCGGGCAAGGAGTCCGCGCAGGTGGTCGACGTGCCGCTGAAGGGCCTGATCAGGGCCAAGGCGATCAGCAGCTCGGCCAAGCAGGACGGCTCGTCCGGGCCGGTCACCTCGAAGGCCGCGATCGTCGACGCCGCCCTCCCGGTGCTCGCGCCGCTCGCCGGCAGCACGCCGAAGGCCAGTGTGATCAGCTCCGAGTGCGAGTCCACCGCGGACGGCATCACCGCCTCGTCCAAGCTCGTCGGGCTGGACCTGGGCAAGATCGGCGAGCTGCCGGTCGGCACGGCGCCGAACCAGAAGATCGGCGTGCCCGGTGTCCTGCAGGTGATCGTGAACGAGCAGGTCAAGCACTCCGACGGCAGCCTCACCGTCAACGCGCTGCACGTGAAGCTGCTGGGCGGCAAGGCCACCGGCGCGCTCGGCAGCGGCGACATCGTGCTCGCCTCGTCCACCTGCGCCAAGGTCGCGGGCACGACCACCACGCCGCCGACCGAAACCACCGAGCCCAGCGAGCCCGCCCAGCCGCCCGCGGAGGGGCCCGGCCAGGTGACCGTCGTGCCCGCGGGTGCGCCGGAGACCGGTGACGGTTCGCTGGCCGCGCGGATCGCCCGGTGACGCAGCCCGTGCCGGCCGCGGGCCGCCCGGTGCGGCGGTCCCGGCTCGGGTTCTTCGCCCTGCTGCTGGCGCTCGTCGCCAACTTCGCGCTGCTCGGCTGCGGCTCGTCCGCGCCGGCGCCCGCGGCTGCACCCGCGTCGTCGTCTCCGGCCGCGGCAGCACTCGCGAAGTCGGAGCCGGTCTCGGTCGACGTGCCCAGCATCGACGCGCATTCGTCCCTGGTACCGCTCGGTCTCAACGCGGACAAGACGGTGCAGGTGCCGCCGGTCGACCAGCCCCTGCAGGCAGGCTGGTACCGCTACGGCCCGATGCCGGGCGAGGTCGGCCCCGCGGTCGTGCTCGGCCACATCGACGGCAACCACCAGAAGGGCATCTTCTGGCGGCTGCACGAGGTCAAGAAGGGCGACGAGGTCGTGGTCGGGCGCAAGGACGGGTCGAAGGCCACGTTCACGGTGACCCGGGTGGACCAGATCGCGAAGAAGACCTTCCCGACCGAAGCGGTGTACGGCGACACCACTGATGCGCAGATCCGGCTGATCACCTGTGGTGGTGCGTTCGACCGGGAGGCACACAGCTACCTGGACAACATCATCGTGTACGGCACGCTCGACACCTGAGCCGTACCCCGGAACCGGGGCCCCGTCCTCCCGCGCTCGGGCGGGAGGACGGGGCCCTGCTGTCGTTCCGCCTAGTCTGGCGGGGTGGCCGGGGGTGGCGGAATCGGGAACGGAGCGCTCATGCTGATCGACGACCTGCGGGCAGTCCTGCCGGAAGACCGGATCGTCCTGGATCCGGACGTGCTGACCGGCTACGCGCACGACGAGGCGGAATGGGCCCCGCACGGCGAACCCGCGGTGGTCGTGCGACCGCGGACGGCGCAGGACGTGCAGGCGGTCGTGCGCGAGTGCGTGAAGCACCGGGTTCCGCTGGTTCCGCGGGGTGCCGGAACCGGGCTTTCCGGCGGGGCGAACGCGGTGGCCGGATGTGTGGTGCTGGTCACCGACCGGATGACCGCGGTCAGGGAAATCAACCCGGTGGAACGCCTGGCCGTCGTGGAACCCGGTGTGGTCAACGACGATCTGCGTGCGGCCTGCGCGGAGCAGGGCCTGTGGTATCCGCCCGATCCGGCCAGCTCGCCGTGGTCGACGATCGGCGGCAACGTGGCCACCAACGCCGGCGGGGTCTGCTGCGTGAAATACGGCGTGACCCGCGACTACGTCCTCGGCCTGCAGGTGGTCACGGGCACCGGCGAGCTCGTCCGGCTCGGCCGGCGCACCGCGAAGGGAGTGGCCGGATACGACCTCGCCGGGCTGATGGTCGGCTCGGAGGGAACGCTCGGCGTGATCACCGAAATCACCGTGCGGCTGCGCGCGCAGCGGGCGCCGGAGTCGACGGTGGCCGGGTACTTCGACTCGACCGTCGCCGCCGGCGAGGCCGCTGCCGCGATCAGGGCGGCCGGGATCGTGCCGTCCGCGCTCGAACTGGTCGACCGGCACTGCCTCGCCGCGGTCGACGCGTGGAAGAACATGGGTCTGTCCTCCGACGCCGACGTGGTGCTGCTCGGCCGCAGCGACGCGCCCGGCGCGGCGGGGGAGCACGAGGCCGCGGCGATGCTGGAGTGCTTCGAACAGGCCGGCGCGAGCTGGGCCGCGCAGTCCTCGGACCAGACCGAGGCCGACGCGCTGTTCGCCGCTCGCCGGCTGGCCTATCCGGCGCTGGAGCGGCTCGGGCCGGTGCTCACCGAGGACGTCTGCGTGCCCACTCACCTGGTCCCCGAGATGCTCGCCCGGATCGACCTCGCCGCGAAGCGGCACGACACGCAGATCGCGAACATCGCGCACATCGGCGACGGAAACCTGCACCCGCTGCTGATCACCCCGGTCGGCGACGAGCCCGCCCGGCGCCGTGCGCAGGCCGCGTTCGACGACATCGTCGCCGACGCGCTCGCCCTCGGCGGCACCGTCACCGGCGAGCACGGCGTCGGGCTGCTGAAGCAGCCGGGCCTGGTCCGGGAGCTGGGGCCGGCCGTGCTCGCGATGCACCACGCGGTGAAGAACGCGCTCGACCCGCACGGGATCCTCAACCCGGGGAAGGTCGTCCAGGAGCCCGTCGAGTAGTCACTCGGGCGAGTGAAGGTAAACAGTCCTCAAAGGACTGTCAATCGATTGTGACCCGTGTCTCGCAACCGTTTCGGAACGTTGCTTGTTTAACGCAAGCAAGTTGCTTAGCCTAGCTAAGGGAACGTTGGGAGAGAGGTCTTCGACTGTGGCGGAGCGCAGGACGTATTCGATCGCGGAGCTGGGGCCGCGATACAAGTGGATCGCGCTGTCCAACACGACGCTGGGCATGCTGATCGCGACGATCAACTCGTCGATCGTGCTGATCGCGCTGCCCGACATCTTCAAGGGCATCGGGATCAACCCGCTGGAACCGTCGAACACCAGCTACCTGCTGTGGATGATCATGGGCTTCCTCGTGGTCACCGCGGTGCTGGTGGTGGCGTTCGGCAGGCTGGGCGACATGTACGGCCGGGCCCGGATGTACAACCTGGGCTTCGCCGTGTTCACGGTGTCCTCGATCATGCTGGCGGTCACCTGGTTCGACGGCAGCGCCGCCGCGCTGTGGCTGATCGGCTGGCGGATCGTGCAGGGGGTCGGCGGCGCCTTCCTGATGGCCAACTCGTCGGCCATCCTCACCGACGCCTTCCCGCCCAACCAGCGTGGTCTCGCCCTCGGGATGAACGGGGTGGCGGCCATCGCCGGTTCGTTCCTCGGCCTGGTGATCGGCGGGGTGCTGGCCCCGATCAACTGGAACCTCGTCTTCCTCGTCTCGGTGCCGATCGGCGTGATCGGCACGGTCTGGGCCTACCTCAAACTGCACGACACCGGGGTGCGCAAGCACGCCAGGATGGACTGGTGGGGCAACATCACCTTCGCCGTCGGCCTGATCGCGGTGCTGGTGGGCATCACCTACGGCATTCAGCCCTACGGCACCTCGGCCACCGGCTGGGGCAGCCCGATGGTGCTGTCCTGCCTGATCGGCGGCCTCGCGGTGCTGGTCGCCTTCGTGGTGATCGAGACGAAGGTCGACAACCCGCTGTTCCGGCTGTCGCTGTTCCGCATCCGCTCGTTCAGCTGGGGCAACCTGGCCAACCTCACCGCTTCGCTCGGCCGCGGTGGCCTGCAGTTCATCCTGATCATCTGGTTGCAGGGCATCTGGCTCCCACAGCACGGCTACACCTTCGAGCAGACGCCGCTGTGGGCCGGGATCTACATGCTGCCCATGACGATCGGCTTCCTCGCGTCCGCGCCGACCTCCGGCATCCTGTCCGACCGGATCGGCAGCCGCGCGCTGGCCTCCGGCGGCCTGGTGATCACCGCGGCGACCTTCCTGCTGCTGATCCTGCTGCCGGTGAACTTCAACTACTGGGCGTTCGCGGCGATCCTGCTGGTCAACGGCATCGGCATGGGAATGTTCTCCTCGCCGAACCGGGCCGAGGTGATGAACAGCCTGCCCGCCGACTCACGCGGTTCCGGCGCGGGCATGATGACCACGTTCCAGAACGCGGCCATGGTGCTGTCGATCGGCTTCTTCTTCAGCCTGATCATCGCCGGCCTGTCGAGCAGCCTGCCCTCGGCGATGGCGCAGGGCCTCACCTCGCACGGGGTGTCGGCCGCCTCGGCCGACCAGGTCGCGCACCTGCCCGCGGTCGCGGTGCTGTTCGCGGCGTTCCTCGGCTACAACCCGATCCAGCAGCTGCTCGGCGGCCAGCTGAGCAGCCTGCCGCCGGACCAGGCCTCGTTCCTGACCGGGCGCAGCTTCTTCCCGAACCTGATCTCCGGTCCGTTCCAGGACGGTCTCGCGGTCGCCTTCGGCTTCGCCATCGTGGTCTGCCTGATCGGCGCGATCGCGTCGCTGCTCACGACCGATCCGAAGAAGAAGCCCGCCGATCCGGAGTCGGTGGGCGAGGAACTGGCCGCGGTGGCCGGCGAATCGGGTGGCGGACCGAGCGAGCTGGTCGCCCCGCGGAGCGAGCGGTAACGATCTTCGCCGGTCAGTGGGACGGGTGCCAGTTTCGGGATGGGATCCCGTTGATTGTCGTGCCGCCCTGGGCGAGGTCGGCCCCAGTGTGGTCGAGGAAGGCGAAGGGGAACGGCAAAGCGGGGGCAGTCAAGCTGTCGAGCGTGGCGAGTTGGTCGGCGGAAAGTGTCACGGCGAGAGACGCCAGGTTGCTCTCCAACTGCTCGAGCGTGCGGCAGCCGATGATCGTCGCGGTCACTTCGGGGCGGTGACCGACCCAGGCGAGCGCCACGGCGGACACCGGAACCCGCTGTGCGGTGGCGATTTCGTGCAGTGCGTCGAGCAGGGCGTCAGTGTTCTCGGTCAGTCGTGCGCGGGTACTCGCCCAGCCCAGGCGACCTGACTCGGCGGCGCCGGTCCGGGTGTACCTTCCCGACAGCACCCCGCCCGCCAGCGGACCCCAGGGCGTCACACCGATGCCGAGGGCCCGGGCCGCGCCGAACAGCTCGCCTTCGACGGTCCGCTCCAGCAACGAGTACTCCACCTGGATCGCCGCGACCGGGGCCTCGCGGTGGGCTTCGGCGAGGCTCGCCGCGCGGGCGACTGCCCACGCGGGGGTGTCGGACAGACCGTAGTAGCGGATTTTGCCCGCGGTGATCAGGTCCTGCAGAGTGCCGATCGTCTCCTCGATCGGAGTGTGCCGGTCGAAGTAGTGCTGCCAGTACAGGTCCACGTAATCGGTGCCGAGCCGGGTGAGCGACTCGTCGAGCTGCCGCACGATTGCCTTGCGGCCGCTGCCGCCGCCGTTCGGATCGCCGGGGTGCAGGTTTCCGGCGAACTTCGTGGCGAGCACCAGCCCGTCCCGCACCGACGGGGTGGTCCGGAGGAACTTCGCGATGGTCTGTTCCGCCCGGCCGCCGGCGTAGCCGTTGGCCGTGTCGAGCGTATTTCCCCCGGCCTCGACGTAGTGCTGCAGCAGGCGCAGCGCGGTGTCCTGATCGCAGCCCCATTCGGGCTCGTCGAAGGTCAGTGTGCCGAGGACCAGCGGGCTGATCCGCAGGCCGGTCCGGCCGAGCGTCCGGTACGAAGCGAGGTTCATGCCTTCAGCGTGCAACCGGAGAAGCGTACGGTAAATATTGTCGAGTCCCGATTTTTAGCGCGAAAGTACAGCCATGCTCGCCGCCCGGCATCCCGACCCGCTGTCCCAGGTGCTCACCCTCGCCGGTGCGCGCTGCCGCCTGACCGGAAAGCTGTCCGCGAGCGGCCAGTGGGCGCTGCGCTTCCCCGCCCGCGGGCGGCTCAAGATCATCGCCGTGCGGCGCGGGAGCTGCACCTTCGCCTCCGGCGGGCAGTCAGGTGAACTGCGCTCCGGCGAGGCGATCGCGGTGAGCGGGGACTGCCCCTTGGTCGTGCGCACCCATGCCGACGTGCCGCCGATCGATGCCGAAACCATGACCGTGCCCGACCATCGCATCGGCACGGCGGACGAATTCTTCGGCGTAGGCGGCGAAGTGACGGTCGAACCGGGCGGCGAGGCACTGCTGGTGCAGGCTTTGCCGCCGCTGCTGCACATCTCGGCCGCACACCCGCAGGCCTCGGCCCTCGGCTGGCTGCTGCGGGAACTGGACACCGAAATGAGCTGCGACCGGCCCGGGTACAGCTTCACCCGTGATCAGCTCGCGCAACTGCTCCTCGTCCAGGTCCTGCGCGCGTACCTGGCTCAGCCGAACGCCCTGCCCGCAGGCACGCTACGCGTCCTGGCCGACGTGCGGGTGGCACCGGCCGCACAAGCCCTGCACGAGAACCCCGCTCATGCGTGGCGGCTCGATGAACTCGCCCGCCTCGCCGCGATGTCCCGCACTGGTTTCGCCGCGCGGTTCCGTGCTATCGCCGGGGTCCCGCCATTCGCCTACCTGACCGAATGGCGCATGCGGATCGCCGCATACGAACTCACCCATCACGACGCGACCGTAGGCGAATTGTCAGCGCAGGTCGGCTACACCTCGGAAAGCGCCTTCATCACAGCCTTCAAACGCGCCTTCGGCGCGACACCCCTTCAGCACCGGCACCACCACCATCTGCACCGCGCCGAGCCCTCGGCTTGATCGACACCTCCTCGTCTCGCTCAAACCTGCAGGCACCATCCTGGTGCACGTTCCGGCGCGGACTGGGAAACGGTCGTACGATCCGGAATCGACGTGTTCCTGCGGGCCTACCGCGGTGCCGGGCACCTCGGTCGGCTCACCAGCCGAGGGAGGCGCGCTCGATCTTCACCGGATGGGCGGGTGCGCCGTCCAGCGGCCCGTCTGGATCGGTCGGGACGATGCCGTCGGACACCATCCGGTCGATCGCGTCCATTCCGCGGATCACCTTGCCCAGTACCGAATACTGTGCCGGGATGTGCGCGAAGGAGTGCACGATGAAGAATTCCGAGCCGTTCGTGCCGGGACCCTGGTTGCCCATCGCGATCGTGCCGCGCTCGTAGGTCTCCGCGCCGGACACCTCGTCCGGGAAGCCGTAGCCGGGGCCGCCCTTTTCGACCTCGTAGAGGTCGCCGCACTGGAGCACGCCCAGCCGTTCGGAATCGGACAGCCGCCAGCACTGGCTGTGGTCGTAGAAGCGCTGCAGGACCAGGCTGGCCATGTTCGCCACCGCGCACGGAGCCGCCCCGGAGCTGTCGAGGCGCACCGTGACCGGGCCGTAGTTGAAGCGGAAGGTGATGTCCACGGTGCCGCGGGTGAGCGCGAACGGCAGCGGACGCAGTACCGGCCGGGCCGCGGGGTTGTCCGGAGTCGGGGTGAACCGGCAGCTGACGACCGGAGCCGCGGAGGTGGCCGAAGCGGGCACGGCCGAAGCGGGCGCGGCGGCCAGCGCCGAAGCGGTGACCACGGCGAGGAGGAGCGCGACCAGGCGGGATTTCATGAGCCCGCAACGTAGCCGAATGCGGAGCCCGTGCGCCAGACCCCGGCGCGGACATGCTCGCGCCGGGGAGGGGAACCTACTTGCGCCAGGCCGTGCGGCGGCGGCGGATGTCGAGCACCAGTGCCAGCACGATGAACGCGGCCAGGCCGACCAGCCACACGTTCTCGGTGTTGTTCTCGTGGTTGCCCTTGATCATCAGCAGCAGGATGACCGCGCTGAGCCAGCCGGCGATGCGGGTGGCCTTGGGGAACGAGCCGTGCCAGCCCCATTCCGCGGACGGTTCGTCCCGCGGGTCGACCTCGGGGCGCTTCTCGATCGCCTTGCTCGCCACGACCACTCCTTCGGGCCCACTGGGACGTTGTGCTCCCCGATGATCCCACATCGCGATCCCCCACTGCCGGGCGCCGGCCGGACACGGCGCCGGGCAGGCGATAATGACGCCCGATGACTACCTCGCGAAGCGTCCTCGTACTGGGCTCCACCGGGTCCGTCGGGGCCCAGGCGCTCGACGTCGCCGCACGTAACCCGCACCTGTTCACCGTCGCCGGGATCGCCGCCGGCGGTTCCGATCCGGCCGCGCTGGCGGCGCAGGCGCTCGCGCACGGAGTCACCGCGGTCGCGGTGACCAAGCCCACGGTGGTCGAAGACCTGCAGCTCGCGCTGTACGCCGAGGCGCAGCGCCGTGGCTACGCGAAGGGTGAGTTCCGGCTTCCGCGCATCCTCGCCGGTGCCGAAGCGGTGCTCGAACTCATCGACAGCGTCGAAGCCGACGTCGTGCTCAACGCCCTTCCCGGTTCGCAGGGCCTCGCCCCGACGCTGCGTGCACTCGCCACCGGGGCCACGCTCGCGCTGGCCAACAAGGAGTCGCTGATCGCGGGTGGGCCGCTGGTGCTCGCCGCGGCCGGGCCCGGCCAGCTCGTGCCGGTCGACTCGGAGCATTCGGCGATCGCGCAGGCCCTGCGGTCGGGCCGCGAGGACGAGGTGGCGCGGCTCGTGCTGACCGCGTCCGGCGGCCCGTTCCGCGGCCGCAAGCGCGCGGACCTTGCCGAGGTGACCGTCGAGCAGGCGATGGCGCATCCCACGTGGTCGATGGGGCGGCTGATCACGATCAACTCGGCCACGCTGGTGAACAAGGGGCTCGAGCTGATCGAGGCGGCGCTGCTGTTCGGTGTCGAGCCGGCGCGCATCGACGTGACCGTGCACCCCCAGTCCATCGTGCACTCGATGGTGACCTTCACCGACGGCTCGACGATCGCCCAGGCCAGTCCTCCGGACATGCGGCTGCCGATCGCGCTGGCGCTGAACTGGCCGGACCGGGTGCCCGGCGCCGCCGCGGCCTGCGCCTGGGACACCGCGGCGAGCTGGACCTTCGAACCGCTGGACAACGAGGCGTTCCCGGCGGTCGAGCTGGCCCGCGAGGTGGGCACCGCGGGCGGCTGCCTGCCCGCGGTCTACAACGCGGCGAACGAGGAGGCGGTGGCCGCCTTCCTCGCGGGGAACGCCAGTTTCACGTCGATTGTGGACACTGTTTCGCAGGCGGTGGAAGCTGCCGACGAATGGCGTCGCGAACCACGCGACGTCGATGATGTACTCGCAGCCGAGCGGTGGGCTCGAGCGCGTGCCGGAACGACGCTGGGTAAGGGGAAGTAGCGCGTGCTCGCCTACATCATCGGGGTGGTGCTGTTCGCCCTCGGCATCTGCATCTCGGTCGCACTGCACGAGGCCGGGCACATGGTGACCGCGAAGGCGTTCGGCATGAAGGTCCGGCGCTACTTCATCGGCTTCGGGCCCACGGTGTTCTCCTTCCGCCGCGGCGAGACCGAGTACGGCCTCAAGTGGATTCCGCTCGGCGGCTTCTGCGACATCGCGGGCATGACCGCGCTCGACGAGGTCACCGAGGAGGAAGCGCCACGCGCGATGTGGCGGTTCAAGACCTGGAAGCGCACCGTCGTGATGTGCGCGGGTTCGGTGACGCACTTCATCCTCGGCTTCGTGGTGCTCTACCTGATGGCGATCACCATGGGGCTGCCGAACATCCACCCGTCCACCGACCCGGTCATCGACTCCACGTCCTGCGCCCGCGCGGCCACCACGCAGCAGCAGCTGGAGGACACCGCGTGTCCGGCGGGGGCGCCGACGCCGGCGAAGAGCGCGGGCATGCTCGCCGGCGACAAGATCGTGTCCGTGGCCGGACAGGAGACGCCGACCTGGCAGGACGTGCTCAAGGTGGTGCAGGACTCGAGCGGGCCGACCGCGATCGTCGTGCAGCGGGGCGAGTCCCGAGTCCCGCTCACCGTGGACGTGCCGCGGGTGCAGCGCCTCACCACCGACGGCACGGTGCGCGAGGTGGGCATGATGGGCGCCGCCACCGTCGTGCCGCCGCAGTACCTGCACTACAACGGCCTCGACGGCGTGCCAGGCACGCTGTCGTTCACCGGCACGATGTTCTCCGAGACCGCGCAGCGGCTGGTGGAGTTCCCGAAGCGGATCCCGGCCGTGGTCGACGCCATCTTCGGCGGCGAGCGCGATCCGAACACCCCGGTCAGCGTGGTCGGCGCGAGCCGGATCGGCGGCGAAGCGGTCGAGAAGGGCCTGTGGATCGTCTTCTTCTTCCTGCTGGCCAGCCTGAACTTCTTCATCGGCGTGTTCAACCTGCTGCCGCTGTTGCCGCTGGACGGCGGGCACATCGCGGTGGTCTGGTACGAGCGGGTGCGCGACTGGCTGCGCAAGCTGCGCGGGAAACCGGCGGGCGGTCCGGTCGACTACACGAAGCTGTCGGCGGTCACCATGGTGCTCGTGGTGATCGGGGGCGGGATCACGCTGCTCACGGTGACCGCGGACATCGTCAACCCGATCACCTTGCAGCAGTAGTCCCGTCCCGGCCGGGGGACAGGGCACCCGCGGCGCCCCGACCGGGAGTAATCCGGCTCACCGCGACGGTCGACTTCGTTGAACCGGGGCCGGGTGGGGTGGGTAGTCTGGATGGCGTGACCGTCGCGCTAGGTATGCCAGCTCTGCCACCCCCCGTCCTCGCCGAGCGCCGCACGACCCGCCAGCTGATGGTGGGGCCGGTCGGGGTCGGCAGCGAGCACCCGATCTCCGTCCAGTCGATGACCACGACGCTGACCTCCGACGTCAACGCCACGCTCCAGCAGATCGCCGAGCTGACCGCGGCGGGCTGCGACATCGTGCGCGTCGCCTGCCCGTCGGCCGACGACGCGGAGGCGCTGCCGGCGATCGCGCGGAAGTCGCAGATCCCGGTGATCGCCGACATCCACTTCCAGCCCAAGTACGTGTTCGCCGCGATCGAGGCGGGCTGCGCGGCGGTGCGGGTCAACCCTGGCAACATTCGCAAGTTCGACGACCAGGTCAAGGAGATCGCGCAGGCCGCGAAGGACCACGGCACGCCGATCCGGATCGGCGTCAACGCCGGCTCGCTGGACAAGCGGCTGCTGGAGAAGCACGGCAAGGCCACCCCGGAGGCGCTGGCCGAATCGGCGCTGTGGGAGGCGTCGCTGTTCGCCGAGCACGATTTTCACGACATCAAGATCTCGGTCAAGCACAACGATCCGGTGGTCATGGTGCGTGCCTACGAGCTGCTCGCCGAGCAGTGCGACTACCCGCTGCACCTGGGCGTGACCGAGGCCGGTCCGGCGTTCCAGGGCACCATCAAGTCCGCGGTCGCCTTCGGCGCGCTGCTGCGCCAAGGCATCGGCGACACGATCCGGGTGTCGCTGTCCGCGCCGCCGGTCGAGGAGGTCAAGGTCGGCACGCAGATCCTGCAGTCGCTGAACCTGCGGCCCCGGAAGCTGGAGATCGTGTCGTGCCCGTCCTGCGGGCGGGCCCAGGTGGACGTCTACACCCTCGCCGACCAGGTCACCGCGGGTCTGGAGGGCATGGAGGTGCCGCTGCGGGTCGCGGTGATGGGCTGCGTGGTGAACGGCCCGGGCGAAGCCCGCGAGGCCGACCTCGGCGTCGCCTCCGGCAACGGCAAGGGCCAGATCTTCGTCAAGGGCGAGGTCATCAAGACTGTCCCGGAGCACGCGATCGTGGAAACGCTGATCGAGGAAGCCATGCGCATCGCCGAGGAATCCGGCGAGGGCGTCGGCGAGGGCGCACCGAGCGTCACCGTCGGCTGATCCCGCTCCCGGCCGCCCGCGGGCTGGCCCACCGGGCGGCAGGAAGTCCTCGACGAGGTCGACAACGTCGTGCTCTGCACCGCCCGGACCGCGGACGACGTGCTGTATCACGAACTGCGCGCGACCGGCCGTACCGTGCACCGCATCGGCAACTGCGTGGCCCCGCGGAAGATCGACCACGCCATCTACGAGGGCGAGCTGGCCGGTCGCGAGCTCTGGACACCCCGGCAACGCGCGATCTACGACGGCGAGCTGGAACAGGCGATCAGCTGACCTGGGGTCCGGGCCGGAGTCGCCGCAGCCCGCGCTAACCCTGCAGGTGGTGGCGGGCGGCGTCCTGGATCTGCACGCGCACGTTCTCCAGCGAGGCGGCGACCTCGTCGATCTGCCGGGCGGCGAGCTGGATCGCGCCCTGTACGGAGGTGGCCGTGGTCGTCGCGCCGAGCAACCCGAGTACCTGTGCCTGCAGGTCGTCCAGCTCGCTTCTGGTGGCCAGCGCGATGCCGGTCGGAACCTGGTCGGCGAGCAGTTCCAGCTGATGCGCCTGCTCCTGGATGGTCATCCGTTTCTCCTTCTCGGGGGGACCGCACTCCCGTGGTAGCAGAAAACGGCGGGCTTACCCTGGTTCCGTGAGTCACAGCTGGGCTGTGCGGCCGCCGCATCCGGTGTTGCGGCCGCTCGTCTCGCGCTACATCGGCTACGCGCAGGACGACGTCACCCTCGCCGTGCACCGGGGCCTGCCGTCCCGGCACGTCACGCTGGTCATCAGCCTCGCCGATCCGGTCCAGTGCGCGGGGCTGCCCGGGGAAGGCCGGTGGCAGGCGATGGTCGGCGGCCTGCACACGGCGCCGGCGCTGATCACGCAGAGCCGGCTGCAACGCGGGCTGCACCTGGAACTCGACCCGCTGGGCGTCCGCACGCTGCTGGGCGTGACCGCCGCCGAGCTGAGCGGCCGGATCACCGACCTGGCCGACTTCGGCGGCGACCTGGCCCGGCTGCCGGAGCGGCTGGCCGAGGCGCCGGACTGGCCGTCCCGCTTCGACCTGCTCGACCGGACGCTCGCCGCGCGCGCGACCGAACCGACCACGCCGCCCGCGGAACTGGCCCAGGCCTGGCGCCGTCTGCGCCACACCGGAGGCCTGCTCCGAGTCGGCGAACTGGCCGAGGAGATTGGCTGGAGCCGCCGTCACCTGGGCGAGCGATTCCGCGCCGAACTGGGACTGCCCCCGAAACAGGCGGCACGGGTCCTGCGGTTCGAACGAGCGGGCGGCCTGCTGCGCGCAGGCCACCGCGACCTGGCCGCCGTCGCCCTCGCGGCCGGCTACTACGACCAGGCCCACCTGTCGAACGAATGGCGCGCACTGGCCGGCTGCTCACCACGAACGTGGCTGGCCGAGGAACTACCGAACCTCGGCTACGAACCCGCGGAGGATCCTGCCTGAGCGGAGGTCGCGGACGAAGCGGGATGCGCCATCGGCGATGCAGGCTGCGTCCGGTACCTACCGGCGGCAGTTGACCGAGGCCACGGACGCGCCGATCTTCGTCTTCGACTTCGGCGTGCTGACCACAGTCCGGTTCACCAGGTAGCTCGTGCCGCCCGTGCTCGTGGCGGTCTGCACGATTTCCCCGCTCTCGTCACCGGTGATGGTGTAGGTGAGGTCGCATTCGTAGCCCGAAGCAAGGGTGTTGCCGCCGACGAAGGAGATCTCGGGTTCGACGACCGTGGTGCAGCCCGCCGAACCGAAACACTGCTTCGAAATCGTCCGCAGGCCGACTTCGAAGTCCTTCGCCTCCGGTTCGCTCGCCAACTCGGGTGCCACCGTGGGAGAGGGGCCAGGAGAGCTCAGATCGACACAATCCGGCTGAGCGCAGCCACCGGCCTGGTCCCCGTCGAACATGCTGTGCCATTCGGTCGTCGGCGCGGACTGGGCTGCGCCGGTACCTCATTGCTGCAGGCCGCGACGCCGAGCGCAACACCGGTTAGCACAGTGAAAAGCATCAGGCGTTTGATCATGATCGGCCTCCCGGCGGGATGTGCTCGGAAGTCGCGCCGTCTTTCTCGCGTGTTACGCGAGATTCACTGCGAGGCCCGGAGTTCCCGTTTCTCCAAGACCGTCGGCCACCTGGCGCGTCAGACTCGCCGTCATGACTTCACAACCGACAGTGTGGCCGGCCATCCGTTACGACGACGCCCCCGCGGCGATCCGGTTTCTCGTCGACGTGCTCGGGTTCGAGGAGACACTCGTCGTACCCGGAGACGAGACGCGGGAGGTCGCGCACGCCGAACTCCGGTGGCCGGAGGGCGGCGGGATGATGCTGGGCAGCACCGGCGGCGACTGCGACGGAATCCACGACGCGATGAAACCCGGCACCGGCGCCGTCTATGTCGTGTCGGATCGGGTCGACGAGGTGTACGCGCGGGTCCGGGAGGCCGGCGGCGAGATCACCATGGCACTGCACGACACCGACTACGGTTCGCACACCTTCAGCCTGCGGGATCCGGAGCGCAATTCCTGGACCGTCGGTACGTACCGCGGTGCCTGACCGGTCCTGCCCGCCGGACCGCCCTACCCGACCGGCCGCTCGAAGGTCACCAGCAGCCCGTCGACGCCGCCGGGGCCGACCCGGCCCTTCACCTCGGCCCCGGTGATCGCCTTCAGCTGCCAGCCCTCGGCGGCGCGGTCGTTCAGCAGTTTCTCGAGTTTCTCGCCGGACATCTTGCCGCCGATCATCTTCTCGCGGAGTTCCACGACCTGGTAGGTGTAGCGCTGCATGCTCCGATTGTGCCCGAAGCCGGTGTTCAGCTGCGCGTATCGGCGGGCTCGCGTTCCGTTCACCGGCTTCTTCTGGCACTCTTGACGCTGTGTTGCGGCTTGCCGGCGCCCGGCTGCTCGATGATCGGGACTACCCGGCGGTTCGTGCTGCGCTCGCCTCGGATCCGGTCGGCAGCTGCATGGTCAGCGCCAGGGTGGAGGCGGCCGGGCTGGACCCGTGGCGCCTCGGCGGCGAACTGTGGGCCGCCGACAGCCGTCCGGTCCGCTACGGGCGGCTCTCGGGGCTGTGCTTCGCCGGGCCGAACCTGATCCCGTTGCGCGGCAACTCCTCGGCGCTGCGGTCGTTCGCCGACCGGGCGTTGCGCAGGGCCCGCACGTGTTCGTCGCTCGTCGGGCCGGCCGAACAGGTCCTCGGCCTGTGGGACGAGCTGGAAACCGAATGGGGCCCGGCCCGCGAGGTCCGTGAGGACCAGCCGCTGATGGCGCTCGACGGCAGCCCGCGCGTGCCCGCCGACCCGCGCGTGCGCGCGGTGCGTCCGGACGAACTCGACCGGTACCTGCCCGCGGCGGTCGCGATGTTCGTCGAGGAGGTCGGCGTCGACCCGCGATCCGGGGACGGCGGGGCCAGCTACCGGGCCAGGGTCGGCGAGCTGATCTCCGGCGGCCGCGCGTTCGCCCGGTTCGAGGGCGGCGAGGTCGTGTTCAAGGCCGAGATCGGTGCGATGTCCGCGGGGGTCGGGCAGATCCAGGGCGTGTGGGTGCATCCGGACCGGCGGGGCAGCGGCCTCGGCACGGCCGGCACCGCGGCGGTGGTCAACCGGCTCGTGCACGGCCTCGGCCGCACCGCGAGCCTGTATGTGAACGCGTTCAACGCCCCGGCGCTCGCGGCCTACCGCAGGATCGGCTTCGAGCAGGTCGGCCAGTACGCGACCGTGTTGTTCTGAGCGGGCTCTCCCCGGTCCGCCGGAACGTCGTAGGGTGGAGGACATGCCCGATCGCGCCCCGTTGAAGCCCGGTGTCCAGACGCCGCGCCGTGCCGTCCCCGCCGACATCGCCCGCCCCGAGTACGTCGACCGGCCGGCGCCGAAACGGGACACCGGCAACGGCGTGCGCACGCCCGAGGTGATCGAGGCCATGCGGGTCGCGTCGAAGATCGCCGCGCAGGCGCTGGAGGAGGGCGGCAAGGCCGTCAAACCGGGCGCGACCACCGAGGACGTCGACAAGGTGGTGCACGAGTTCCTGCTCGACCACCACGCCTACCCGTCCACCCTCGGCTACCGCGGCTTCCCGAAGTCCTGCTGCACCTCGCTGAACGAGGTGATCTGCCACGGCATCCCGGACTCGACCGTGATCGAGGACGGGGACATCTGCAACATCGACGTCACCGCGTTCATCGGCGGCGTGCACGGCGACACCAACGCCACCTTCCTCGCCGGTGACGTGTCGGAGGAGGTACGGCTGCTCGTCGAGCGCACCCGCGAGGCGACGGCGCGCGCGATCAAGGCCGTCCGTCCCGGCCGGCAGCTCAACGTGATCGGCCGGGTCATCGAGGCCTACGCGAAGCGGTTCGGCTACGGAGTGGTGCGCGATTTCACCGGCCACGGCGTCGGCCCGGCGTTCCACACCGCGCCGACCGTGCTGCACTACGAGGAACCCTCGGTGCACACGGTGATCGAGGAGGGCATGACCTTCACCATCGAACCGATGATCACGCTCGGCACCATCGACTACGACGTCTGGGCCGACGACTGGACCGTGACCACGAAGGACAAGAAGTGGACCGCCCAGTTCGAGCACACCCTGGTCGTCACCCCCGACGGCGCGGAAATCCTCACGCTGCCTTGACGAACCCCCGGCGGGCGCGCACCTGACGGGCCCCGGCACGCGCGCGACGTGGTGCCCGGCGGCTTGCTCGCCGCGGCGGGCTCGCCGCGGCGGGTGACGGTGGCTGCCCGGGTGCGGTGGGCGGCTCGGGCTGCCCGGCGGCTTGCCCACCGTGGGTGGCTGTGGCTGCCGAGGTCGGTGGGTGGCTGGGGGCCGCCCGGGTGCAGTGGGCGACTCGGGCTGCGTGGGTTCGGTGGGCGACTGGGGCTGACTGGCAGCAGTGGGCGGCTGAGGCCGCGTGGCTGCGGTGAGCGGCCGCGCTGACCGCCGTAATGGACGGCTGCGCCTGCGCCTGCGTGGGTCCGGAGGACCGGCACGCCCGTCCCGGGCCGGTGTTCAGTCCACCCGGGTGAGCAGTTCGTCCAGGAAGCCCGCGGCTTCGCCGGCCGCGCGCTCGGCGTCGCCGTCCTCGATGGCGTCGACCAGGCCCTGGTGCCTGATCCGCTCCGCGTGCTCCGGATGGTCGGTCGTCGACGCCACGCTCGCGGTGATCGCCTCCATCAAGCCGCGGTAGAGCTCGAACAGCAGCTCGTTGTGTCCACATCGGACGACGTCGAGGTGGAATTCCGCGTCGGTGTGGGCGAAATCCTCGCCCCGGCGCTCGTGCCATTCTCGGTCACGGCGGTGCAGCAGCTCACGCAGGCCGGCGACGTCCTCGTCGGTACGGGCCGTTGCGGCCAGCCGCGCGCCCTCCATTTCCAGGACGCGCCGCACCTGCAGCACCTCACGCAGCTCGGTCCCGCACAGCCGGCGGACCGCGCCGGACACCTCGCTCGTCGCGCGCACGTAGGTGCCGTCGCCCTGGCGGACTTCGAGGATGCCGGTGTGCGCCAGCGCGCGGACGGCTTCCCGGACGGTGTTGCGCCCGACCCCGAGCTGGGTGACGAGCTCCGGTTCGGTCGGGATGCGGTACCCGACCGGCCACTCCCCGTCGCGGACCGCCTGGCGCAGCTGGTCGATGACCTGGTCGACGAGCCCGGCGCGGCGGGTGGTGGCCAAAGGCACAGGGAAATCCCTTCATCCAATCATCCTATGTATGCCATAGTAGCGCACGTGTCCGTCGATTCCTCAGATCCCGCCGCGTCTGCGTCCGCCTACTCCGACCGGCTCGAACTCGAACTGGAGGGGAGTATCGAAGAAGAGCAGCCCCGCACCCGCCCCGGCGTTGTAGCCGGCGGCGTGCTGCTCGCGATCGCGGTCGTGCTCACGGCGATGAACCTGCGGCCGGCCATCACGAGCGTCGGTCCGCTGCTCGCCGAGATGCGCGAGGGGCTGGGCGCCTCCGCGTTATGGGCCAGCGTGCTCACCACGCTGCCCGGCCTCTGCTTCGCCGGCGCCGGGCTCGCGGCGCCGGTCCTGTCGCGCCGGTTCGGCATCGGCACGGCGATCGGGTCCGCGCTGGCCGTGCTCGCCGCCGGGCTGGTCGTGCGGGTGCTCGACGGACCGTACGTGGTGCTCGGCGGAACCCTGGTGGCGACCGCGGGCATCGCTCTGATCAACGTGCTGATCCCGGTGGTCATCAAGGATTCCTTCCCGGCGAGGGTCGGACTGATGACCGGCGTCTACACCGCCGCGCTGCAGGGCGGCGGCGCGGCCGGGTCCGCGCTCAGCCCGCCGCTCGAGACGGCGCTGGGCGGCTGGCGCGCGGCGCTCGGCTCGTGGGCCGTGCTGGCCGTGATCGCGCTGGCGGCCTGGTTCCTGGCCGCACGCGGCACCGGGCGGGCGCCACGTCCGACCGCGGGCGGCGCCGGCGGGCGGTCCCTGCTGCGCAGTCCGCTGGCCTGGATCGTCACGATCTTCTTCGGCCTGCAGTCGTTCATCGCCTACGTGGTGATGGGCTGGCTGCCGCAGGTGTTCATCGACGCCGGGGTGAGCAAGAGCGCGGCCGGCCTGCTGCTCGGCCTGATCTCCCTGATCGCGGTGCCGATCAGCCTGGTGATCCCGCCGATCGCGGCTCGCCAGGGCAGCCAGAGCGGGTGGATCGTCGCGCTGGGCGTGTGCGGGGTGGCCGGGATGGCCGGGGTGCTCATCGCACCGGCCTGGTCGCCGGTGCTGTGGAGCCTGCTGATCGGGATCGGGATGAGCGTGTTCTCCTTGGCGCTCACGGTGATCGCGCTGCGGGCGCGCACCGGGGCCGACACCGCGCGGCTGTCCGGGATGGCGCAGGGCTTCGGCTACCTGCTGGCGGCGGTCGGGCCGTTCGCCTTCGGCCTGCTGCACGACGCCACCGGCGGCTGGCAGGTCTCGCTGATCGTGCTGCTCGGGGTGTGGGTGGTGCAGATGCTGTTCGGCGCGCTGGCCGGTCGCCGCCGGTTCGTCTGATCCCTTGTGAATGGCGGGACCGGTTCTCACCGGTCCCGCCATTCACGAGGTCAGTCCAGGGGCAGGTTCAGCAGCGCGTTCTCCACCAGCTCCGGCATGGCCGGGTGAATCCAGTACTGGCCGTGCGCCATCGTCCGCGCGTCGAGGCCGAAGCTCATCGCCTGGATCAGCGGCTGGATCACCGTCGAGGCCTGCGGGCCGATGATGTGCGCGCCCAGCAGCCGTCCGGTCGACGGATCGGCCAGCAGCTTCGCGAAGCCGGTGGTGTCCTCCATCGCCCAGCCGTAGGCGATGCCCGCGTAGTCCTGCTTCGAGACCACATAGGACAGTCCGGTGGCGGCCGCCTCGCGTTCGGTCACGCCGACCGAGGCGACCTGGGGCGAGGTGAACACCGCGTGCGGCACGAAACGGTGATCCGAGGTGATCCGCTCGTCCGGATGCGCCAGGTTGTGCCGCACCACCCGGGCCTCGTGGTTGGCGACGTGCTTCAGCTCCAGCGGCGACGAGATGTCCCCGAGGGCGTAAATGCCCGCCACGGAGGTCTGCTGGTGAGCGTCCACGACCACGTGGCCGCGTTCGGTGGTGGCGACGCCGGTGGCGGCCACGTCGAGCAGGTCCGAGTTCGGCGTGCGCCCGGTGGCGACGAGGATCAGGTCGGCTTCCACCGTCTCGGCGCCCTGCGGGCCCTCGAGATCCAGCGCCACCCCGCCGCCGGTCCGCCGCGCGCGCAGCGTTTTGCGCTCCAGCCGTACGTCGAACCGCTTCGAGGCCAGCTCCGTGAACCGCGCGCTGACGTCGTCGTCCTCCTGGCGCAGCAGCGCGCCGGAGCGGTTGACCACGGTCACCGCCACGCCGAAGGAGGCGAACACGTGCGCGAACTCGGCCGCGATGTAGCCGCCGCCGAGGACGACGATCCGCTTCGGCAGCTCGTCCAGCCGCATCACGGTGTCGGAGGTGTGGTAGCCGGTTTCGGCCAGCCCCGGCACGTCCGGGATGACCGGGCGCCCGCCCGCGGCCAGCACGAAACGGTCCGCGGTGAGCACCTCGTCCGGCCGGTCGCCGGGGAAGCTGACGCGCAGCTGCTTCGTGCCGGTGAACCGTCCTTCGCCCTGGTAGACGTCGACGTTCCGGTTGTCCTCGTGGTTCTTCCGGTAGTCCGCGCCGCCCTCGGCGATCGGGTCGATCCGGCCGAAGACCCGGTCCCGCACGTCCGTCCAGCGCACGCCCTCGAGGCGTTCGTCCACGCCGTAGCGGGAGCTGACCGACGGGGTGGCCGCCACGTCCGCGGCGTAGACGAACATCTTGGTCGGAATGCAGCCCACGTTGAGGCAGGTGCCGCCGAACGCGCCCTTCTCGACGATCGCCGTCTTCCGGTCGGCGAATTCCGGCCCGAGGATCGAGTTCCCCGATCCGGTCCCGACGATCACCAGGTCGTAGTGCGGCACAGCGGTCCTTTCCCGAACGGCCCTTCCCGCGGGCCGGTGGCGTGTCAGCCTAGTCAACCGCCTCACCCGCCCGGGTGTTCCCGGCCCGCCCACCGGCGGCGGGGCGAGGTCGCCCGCGAGCTCGTACGCAGGTGCGACCCTGCTCCGCGCCCCGCTCCGGGAGGACGAACGCGCTCGGTGAACGCCGACTCCACCCGTTCCAGTGACACCGTTTCGGGCCTGCTCCGTTTAGGGTATTCGCGGTCCCGTGTTCACGCGCCGGAGTCGGCTGGCTCCCGGCCGCGTCCGGGCCTCCGTGCTCCATCCGCCGGCCGAAGGGGAATCCCATGCCCGCCAAGTTCCGCCGTCCGCTCCTCCTCGCGGTGGGGGCGCTGCTCGCCGCCGCGGTGGCGGTACCGGTCGGCACGGCATGGGCCGGCGGTCCCGCGGAGCCGGATCCGGGTGTCCCCGGTTCGCCCGGGTCCTCGGCCGCGCAGCCCCGCATCGTCGGCGGCGGGGAGGCCTCGCTGTCCGACCACCCGTACGCGGTGTACCTCACCGACCAGAGCGGCAACCAGTACTGCGGTGCGGTGATCGTCGGCTCGTCGGCGGTGGCCACTGCCGCGCACTGTGCGAAGGCCGTGTCCGCGTCCGACGTCCGGGTGGTCGCCGGCCGGCAGGACAAGCGCAGTTCGGCCGGCGTCGTGCTCAAGGTGTCGAAGGTCTGGGTCTCCCCGGAGTTCAGCGATCCCACCAAGGGCGACGACGTCGCGGTCCTCAGCGTCCGCGGGAAGCTGCCCTACGAGCCGGTGAAGCTGGCCGGCCCCGACGATCGGTCCGTCTACGCGGAGGGCACCCGCGCGACGGTGCTCGGCTGGGGCCGGCTCGCCGAGGGCGGCGAGCGTTCCGACGTGCTGCGCAGCGCGGAGGTCCCGCTGGTCAGCGACACCACGTGCAGGAGCGCCTACGACACCTACGATCCCTCGAGCATGGTCTGCGCCGGCTACCCGCAGGGCGGCACGGACGCCTGCCAGGGCGATTCCGGCGGGCCGCTCGTGGTCGGTGACACGCTGATCGGCATCGTGTCCTTCGGCGACGGCTGCGCGAAGGCGAACAGGCCGGGCGTGTACACGCGGGTGTCCGCGTTCGCCGACGACATCAAGGCGCAGTCCCAGCCGCGGCTGTTCGGCTGAGATGTGTTAGGCAGGGGCGTGTGACGACCCTGCACCACGCGGCCGGTCCCGAGCTGACCGCCGCCCAGCTCTACGCGATCCTCCGCCTGCGTGCCGACGTGTTCGTGGTGGAACAGGACTGTGTGTACGCCGACCTCGACGGTCGCGATCTGGAGCCGGACACCCGGCACCGGTGGTTCACCGGCGACGACGGCGAAGTGCTGGCCTACCTGCGCGTTCTGGCCGATCCGGGTGGCGTGGACCGGATCGGCCGTGTGGTCACCGCCCGCATCGCGCGCGGCCAGGGCCTCGCCGGCCGCCTGATGGCCGCGGCGCTGGACGGCGTCACCGGCGAGTTCGTGCTCGATGCGCAGACCTACGCCCAGGGGCTGTACGCACGCTTCGGTTTCGTGGCCGAAGGCGAGGAGTTCCTCGAGGACGGCATCCCGCACCGGACCATGCGCCGGCCCGCGAAGAGCGCGTAGCCGTCCTCGCGGGCCGACGTATCGGCCCTGGTTACCCGCACCTCACCTCCTGTCGCGAAAGTGCCTTCTTGGCAGGTCAACGCTGGTCTCATACGGTTTTCTGGTAACTGAAGGTAACCAGGATGTGGAGGTCGGCGTGCCGCACTTCGTGATCACCGGCGCCCGCGTTTTCGACGGTGAAGACCTGCTCGGTGACGTGGACGTCGAAGTCGTGGAGGACACCATCGCGAGCGTCGGCGGCAGCCGTCCCGCGGGAGCCGAACTGATCGACGGCACCGGCGCCACTGTGCTGCCCGGGCTGATCGACGCGCACACGCACACCGATGAGGAGTCACTTCGTCAGGCCCTGACGTTCGGGGTCACCACGGAGCTCGACATGGTCTCGATCCCGGAGCGGATGAACCCGCTGCGCCGCCTGGCCGCCGAGTCGGACGACCTCGCCGACGTGCGCTCGTCGTCCATCGGGCTCACGCCGGCGAACGGGCATCCGCATCAGGTCCGGACAGGGGAGGGCGACCCGCCGTGGCCGACGGCGTCACGGGCGGACGAGGTCCCGGCGTTCGTCGAGGACCGGATCGCCGAGGGCGCCGACTACCTCAAGGTGCTGGTGGAGGACGGCCACCTGTTCGGTTTCTCCCTGCCCCGGCTCGCCCCCGAGCTGGTGGCGGCCACTGCCCGGGAGGCGCACGCCCGCGGCAAGCTGGTCGTCGCGCACGCGATGACCGTCGAGACGGCCGAGCAGGTCGTCGACGCCGGCGTGGACGGGCTGACGCATCTCTTCTTCGATCAGCCGCATTCCGGCGAACTGATCGAGAAGATCGCCGCTGCCGGCGTTTTCGTGATTCCGACGCTGTCGGTGATCACGTCGATCACCGGCGAGTCCACCGGTGCCGAGCTCGCGAAGGATCCGCGGGTGCGCGCCAAGCTGACGCCGGAATGGCTCGACAACCTGTCGGGTACGATTGCGACGAGCTCGCACGAGAACCTCGGCTACGCGTTCGAAACACTCGCGGCGCTGCATCGAGCCGGCGTCGACATCCTCGCGGGCACGGACGCCGCGCATCTCGGCGCGCCGGGAATGGCCCACGGGGTCAGTCTGCACGGAGAGCTACGGCTCCTGGTGCGGGCAGGCTGGACGCCGATCGAGGCACTGCGGGCGGTGACTTCCGTTCCCGCGCGACGGTTCGGCCTTGCCGACCGCGGCCGCATTCGGCCGGGCCTGCGAGCCGACCTCACGATGGTGACCGGCGACCCGACGGTCACCATCGGCGACACCCTCGAGGTCCAGCGCGTATGGCGTGGCGGGGCACCGGCGACCCTGGCGCCCGCCACGCTGTGAGCCGCGTGTCTCCCGTTCACGAGCGGAGCCAGATGCGGAGCGCGGCGGCTGTGCCGGCGACGCCCGAGCCCGGTAGCGACGGTGGTTCGTCGTCTTCGCAGCCCCGGAACGGCTCGCAACCGCCTCCATGAACACCTGCTCGCAGCCCACCTCCGTCAGCAGCGACAGCGTCGCACCCAGGATGGCCAGGCCACGGCTGGCAGCTCTTAGGCGGCAGCACCGCGGGGAGCGGTGGCGGTGAGCACCTTCACCGCGCGGTCCACATCGGACTCGGTCAGGTTCGCGCGGGCGGTCAGGCGGAGCCGGGAAACGCCGTCCGGCACCGAGGGCGGGCGGAAGCAGGCGACGCGAATCCCTTGTTCCGCACACGCTTCCGCCCAGCCGAAGGCGGCTTCCGGTGACGGTGCGCGCACTGAGATGACTGCCGCTTCGGGGAGAGTGGTGCGCAGGCCGGCCGCCTTCAGGTGCATGGCGAGGTTGGCGGCGTTGTCGATCGCCTTCGCCGGCAGATCCGGTTCGGACTTGAGCACGCCCAGCGCGGCCAGCGCCGCGGCAGCGCTCGCGGGTGCGAGCGCGGTGTCGAAGATGAAGCTGCGCGCCGTTTCCACCAGATGCCGGATCACCCGGCGTGGGCCGATCACGGCGCCGCCTTGAGCGCCGAGTGCCTTCGAAAGCGTGCAGGTGGTCACCACGTCCGGTGCGGCGGACAGCCCGGCCGCGTGGACCGCCCCTCGGCCCCCTTCGCCGAGCACGCCGAGGCCGTGCGCGTCGTCGACGAGCAGTGCGGCGCCGTGTTCGCGGCAGATCCCGTGGACCTCACCCAGCGCGGCCGCGTCGCCGTCCACGGAGAAGATCGACTCGGTGACCACGAGCGCCCGCGGTTTCCGCCGCGTGGCCAGCGCGTGCCGGACCGCTTCCGGATCCGCGTGCGCGACCGCCGCCACGTCGGCCCGGGAAAGCCGGCAGCCCTCGATCAGCGACGCGTGCACGTACTTGTCGCTGACGATCGCGGACTCCGCGCCGGACAGCGCGGTCACCGCACCCAGGTTGGCGGCGAACCCGGAGGAGAAAACGAGAGCCGCCTGCGCACCGCAGAACCGGGCCAGCTCGTGTTCCAGCTCGGCGTGCAGTTCGGTGGAGCCGGTCACCAGCCGCGATCCGGTGGCGCCGGCACCCCAGCGCAACGCGGCCGCCGCGGCTGACCCGGCGACCCGCTTGTCCCGGGCCAGTCCGAGGTAGTCGTTGCCCGCCAGGTCGAGTTCGTCGGGCTGCGCGGGCCGCGGTCGCAACCGCCGCGTCAGTCCCGCGTCCGCCCGCTTCGTGGCCTCGGCGTCGAGCCAGTCGAAGACGGTGTCGGGCGGCGGCGGGGACGAGGCGTTCACGTCTGGCAGTGTCGCATCCGGCCCGGCAGCCGGGGCGTGCGCCCTGCCACAGCGAAACCTCCTCGACGGCAACGAAAAACGGCCCCGCCGCAGCGGAGCCGTTTCCGGTGATCAGGCGTCGTAGCCGCGCCGCGGGCCACGGCCCGGACGCTGCGGGCGGCCCGAGCCGCCCCCGTCGAAGCGCTGCTGGCGGCCCCGGCCTTGACCGGGACGGCCGTCCCGAGAGCCGTAGCCCGGCCGCCCGTCGCGGGAGCCCCGGCCGCCGTAGGCCGGACGGTCTTCGCGCGAGTCCTGGTAGCCGCCGCGGTCCTCCCGCGAGCCTTCGCCGTAGCCACGCCGGCCGCGGTCCTCGAAGGAGCCACGGCGTTCACGTCCACCGCGGTAGCCGCGGTTGTCCCGGTCGCCGAAGTTACGGCCCCGGCGCGGCGTCTCGCGGCGCCGCTCCACCACCGGCTCGCCGCTCGGCTCGCGGGCGCCGGTGATCCGCGACAGGTCGGCGTCCTCCGGGCGGATCATCGTGGTCTCGGCCCGCACGCCGGCCCGGTCGGTCATCCGGTTGACGGTGCGCCGCTGGTCACGGGTGACCAGCGTGACGACGATGCCGGAGGCGCCGGCGCGCGCGGTGCGGCCCGCGCGGTGCAGGTAGTCCTTGTGGTCCGCGGCCGGGTCCACGTGCAGCACCAGGGAGATGTCGTCGACGTGAATGCCGCGCGCGGCGACGTCGGTGGCCACCAGCACCGCGGCGTGGCCCTCTTTGAAGTCCGAGAGCACGCGGTTGCGCTGGCCCTGGGTCTTGCCGCCGTGCAGCGCCGCCGCGTGCACGCCCTGCTCACGCAGCCGCTCGGTGAGCCGGTCCACGTGGTGCTTGGTGCGCACGAACATGATCGTGCGGCCCTCACGGGCACCGATCCGGGTGATGATGTCCTGCTTGTCCGAGTGCGACACCTGGAACAGGTGGTGGTCCATGGTGGTGACGCTCGCGGTCGACGGCGCGACCGAATGCGTGACCGGGTCGGTCAGGTACTGCCGGACCAGCCGGTCCACGTCGCCGTCGAGCGTCGCGGAGAACAGCAGCCGCTGCCCGCCCGGCGGGGTGAGGTCCATGATCTCGCGCACCTGCGGCATGAAGCCCATGTCGGCCATCTGGTCGGCCTCGTCGAGGGCGATGAAGTTGCAGTCGCCCAGCGACGCGGTGCCCTGGCGGACGTGGTCCGACAGCCGGCCCGGCGTGGCGATCAGCAGGTCGACGCCGCGGGAGAGGGATTCGGCCTGGCGGCCGAAGGACATTCCGCCGACCGCGGTGCGGCACCACAGGCCGAGCGACTTGGCCAGCGGGGTCAGCGAGTCGGCCACCTGCATGGCCAGCTCGCGGGTGGGCACGAGCACCAGCGCGCGCGGCCGCTTCGGACGGGCCTTGCCGCCGTCGAGGCGGGCCAGCATCGCCAGCCCGAACGCGAGGGTCTTGCCGGACCCGGTCTGCGCACGGCCCAGCACGTCGCGGCCGGCCAGCGCGTCCGGGATGGTCGCGGACTGGATCGGGAACGGCGCGTCGATGCCCAGCTCGGACAGCGCCCGCAGCAGGTCCTCGGGCAGGCCCAGCTCGGCGAAGCTGCGGGCCTTCGGGGTCTCCACCGCGTCGTCGCGCAGCAGCTCGCCGCCGGACTGGCGGTGCCGCGGTGCGCGATCGGGCCGGCCGGCTCGCGGGGAGCGGGTGGAGTGGCCGGAATTGAACGTGACTGTCACAGATGCCTCTCGGACGTGGCACGTCGCAAGGAGGCCCGGGCTGCCCGCGCGCAGGCAGGGCAAGATGGTGTGGCAGTGGGCGTTCACAGGGACGGACCCGGTGCACGACGCCGTTGGCATCGGACACCGACGGGAATTGCTTCGGATGACACCGCGAGCCCTGCGGTGGGCTGTGGAGGCGACGGACACCAACTCATCCACGCCGCCGTTGCGGTCTGTGTTCACTGTACCGGAGCGGCCCGCGTGCTTTCGCACCCAGGTCCACGGTTGTGGGCGGTGTCGCAGCTGTGTGCTGCGCCACGTCCGCGACGCCGTCCGTGAAGCCCGTAGCAACCTCCTCGCAAGAACTGGATTCCGCGCAAAGACCTCGACGGACGTGCGGTCAGCCGAGCCCGGCCGCGAAGGTCAGGCGGGCCACCAGCTCGTCGGTGTCGGCCAGGTCGCCGGGCAGGCCGCGGCCGCGGAACCACCCGGCCAGGTTCGCCACGTCGCGAGCCAGGAACTCCGGCCCGCGCGGATTGGCGATGAGGTCGACCACCTGCGGCAGGTCGATCACCATCAGGTGACCTTCGTGCACCAGGAGGTTGTAGGCGGACAGGTCGCCGTGCGCGAGTCCCTGCGCGGCCAGCAGTTCCAGCGCCGCGGCGGCCTGCTCCCACAGCTCCGCCAGTTCGTCGCGCTCCGGGCGGAGCTGGGCCAGCCGGGGCGCGGCCGTGCCGTCCGGTTCGCCGAGGAATTCGAGCAGCAGCTCGGTGCCGTGCCGCTGCACCGGGTACGGCACCGGGGCGCCGATCGTCCACAGCCGGGTCAGTGCGGCGAACTCGGCGGCCGCCCACTGCTCGGCGATCAGGTTGCGGCCGAACGTGGTCCGCCCGGCGATCGCGCGCATTTCGCGGGACCGCCGCATCCGCCTGCCCTCGAGGTAGCCCGCGTCGCGGTGGAACAGCTTGTGCTCGTCCGAGCGGTACCGCTTGGCCGCGAGCAGCACCCCCTCGGCGCCGGGTTCGTGGCGGCGCACCAGGTGGACGTCGGCTTCCTTGCCGGTCTTGAGCACGCCGAGGTCGGTGTCGAGCGCGCCGAGGCCGGTGATCACCCAGTCCGGCCGCGGATGCGGGCCCTGGTCGGCCTCGCCCCAGGTGGTCCAGCGATCGGCGCCGTCGGGCAGGGCGGTCTCGGTGTAGGCGTCCTCGCGCAGCTGGGCGAGCCGGACGCGTTCGCCCTCGGTGAGCCGCCCGCGCCGGGCCGGCGCGGGACTGTCGTCGTACCGGCGGCGGGGGCGCCGTCCGGAGTCGTCGTCGAAGGAATCGGAAAAGTCTTCGTAGTCGTGCCAGCGCACTGGTGGGTTCTCCTCGATCGGGATGCCCCACCGGGCGAGCACGTGCTCTAGCCGGGAGGGGCGGGCGGAAGCGGGCAGGACAACGCCCGGACACTCTCCACGACGCACCTCCTCGCCTCGGCGTTTCCGTCTCGCCGCACAGCGTGCCGCCCGGCCGGACCTCGCGCAACCGAATTACCGCGCCCTGGCCTCGGCGCCATGGACTACGACGCGGTGATCGTGGGTGGCGGCCACAACGGGCTGGTCGCGGCGGGCTACCTGGCGCGGGCCGGGCGGTCGGTGCTGGTGCTCGAGCGCCGGGCCGAGATCGGCGGCGCGGCGGTGTCGTTCCGCGCGTTCGGTGGAGTCGACGTGCGGCTGTCGCGGTATTCGTACCTGGTCAGCCTGCTGCCCCGGCGGATCGTCGCGGACCTGGGCCTGAACGTGCGGTTCCAGCGGCGCCGGATGTCCTCCTGCACCCCGGTGGGCGATGCCGGTCTCCTTGTCGACACGGCGGACGAGGCGCGGACCGCCGAGTCGTTCCGCACCGTCACAGGGTCCACAAAGGACTTCGATGCCTGGCGGCGGTTCTACGCGCTGGCCGGGCGGGTCGCCGCGGTGACCTTCGACAGCCTCACCGAGGCGTTGCCCTCCCGTGCCGAGCTGCGTGCGCGGCTCGGTGACGACGAGCCGTGGGAGACATTTTTCGAGCGCCCCGTAGGGGAAACGCTGACCACGTCGTTCACTGACGACACCGTCCGCGGAGTGGTGCTCACCGACGCGAGGACGGAGTGGAGCGAGTGGTGGTCGGCGGGCACGTCCTGGCCAACGTCGCGCCACGCACGCTCTCGCGTCTGCTCGGCGAGGAGCCCGTCGAGGCACCCGAAGGTGCGCAGCTGAAGGTGAACATGGCGCTGCGGCGGTTGCCCCGGTTGCGAGATCGCTCGATCGACCCGCGCGACGCCTTCGGCGGCACGTTCCACGTGAACGAGTCCTTCTCCCAGCTGGAGACTGCGTACGCGGAAGCTGCGGCGGGCCGGATTCCGGCGTTACCACCGTGTGAGATCTACTGCCACTCGTTGACCGATGCGTCGATTCTCGGTCCTGCGGAACGAAAAGCGGGCGTACAGACGCTCACCCTGTTCGGTTTGCACATGCCGGCGCGGCTTTTCGAGCAGGACAACGAGCGAGCGCGGGCCGAAGCGCTGCGGGCGACCTGCGCTTCGCTGAACAGCGTGCTCGCCGAGCCGATCGAGGACTGCCCGCTGCGGGACGCGGACGGCACCCCTTGCGTGGAGGCGAAAATGCCACTGGACTTGGAAGCCGAGCTCGGGTTGCCACGAGGGCACATCTTTCACCGCGACCTGTCGTGGCCGTACGGCGAAGCCGGAACCTGGGGCGTCGAAACCGCACACGAGCGCGTGCTGCTGTGCGGCGCCGGCGCGGTGCGGGGAGGCGGCGTGAGCGGGATTCCCGGGCACAACGCCGCGATGGCGTTAATCGGTCGACGTCCCGGTGCTGATCGGGCAGGGTGAAGATCATGCGCGTGATCGTGATCGGCAGCGGGATGGGTGGCGCCGCCACCGCCTACCACCTGGCCTCCCGTGGGGCGGACGTCGTCGTCGTGGACGCAGACCTGCCCGGGGTGGCCACGGACGCGGGCGCGGGGATCATCAGCCCGTGGACCTCGCGAGGCGACGACGCGGTGTACCCGCTCGCCGCCGCGGCCGGCGGCTACTACCCACGGCTCGCTGCCGAGCTGCGGGAACTGGGGCACGAACCGTCGTACGAAGTCGTCGGCGGGCTCGTCGTCTCGGCGGCCGGCGAGGAGCTGGCCGAGGTGGAGGAACGGCTTGTCGCCCGTGCCGCGGACGCCCCCGAGGTGGGCACCGTGCGGCGGCTGGACCCGGAGCAGGCGCGGGAATTGTTCCCGCCGCTGGCGCCGGACCTCGCCGCAGTGCACCTGAGCGGCGCGGGCCGGGTCGACGGGCGGGTGCTGCGCCGCGCACTGATCTCCGCGTCGATCGACCGTGGCGTGCAGTTCGTCGAGGCACCGGCTTCGCTGCTGCCCGGGCTGCGGGTTCGGGCGGGAGCGGACGAGCTGACCGGGGACGCGGTCGTGCTCGCCGCCGGCGCGTGGTCGGCCGAGGTGGCCGAGCCGGTGGGCATCTCGGTGCCGGTCACGGCGCACCGGGGCCAGATCAGCCATTTCGACCTGCCGGGCACGGAGACCGCGGCCTGGCCGGTCGTGCTGCCGCGCAGGAGCCACTACCTGCTGTCGTTCCCCGGCGGCCGGGTGGTCGCGGGCGCGACCCGGGAGGCCGGCACGGGCTTCGACCACCGGGTGACCGTGGCCGGTCAGCGGGAGGTCCTGGACGAGGCGCTGCGGACCGCCCCCGGCCTTGCCGACGCGAGCCTCGCCGAAACCCGCGTCGGCTTCCGGCCCGCGACCCCGGACACGCTGCCGCTGCTGGGTCAGGTCGCCCCCGGCCTGTTCCTGTCCACCGGCTTCGGCCCGGCCGGGCTGACGCTGGGCCCGTACGCCGGGAAACTGGTCGCCGACCTGGTACTGGGCGAGGACGTCCCGGCCGACCTCCTCGCCGCCTGTGCCCCGACGCGGTTCTCCTGAACCCTGCTGTGGCTGGGCTTGATGGCGTGGGGGCTGGCCTTTTGGCTGTCTGTGCTGCGGCGCGGTTCTCCTGAACCCTGTTGTGGCTGCGTGGCCGGGCTTGACGGCGTGGGATTGTGGCGCTCTCCACGGTGCTTGACCGCGTCTGTGGACGGCTCCTGAAGTGCCGTGAAGGCGCCTTCACGGCACTGTGGGCCGGGGTCAGTCTCCGGTCAGGAGTTCCAGTGCGTGTTCGCCGGTGCGTTCGACGGTGAGGCCTGCCTTCGACGCCACCCGGGCCAGCTGGTCCACAGTGGACGGCTCGCTGCGGGTGGTGGCGAGCACCGCGGCCAGCCGTCCCTTGTAGGCCTTGTTGAAGTGACTGACTGTGGTGCGGTTGCCGTGCGCGTCCTCGGTGACCACGCGCACCGTGACCGCGTCCTGGCGCAGTTTCGCGAAGGCCGCGTAGCTGCCCGAGCGCAGGTCGACCACCAAGCCTTCGACGTCGCGCAGCACCGGTTCCAGCACCGGCTTCCACAGCCCCCGCACGGTTCCCAGCGCAGGCACCGTGGTGCCGCCGGAAAGCCGGTAGGCGGGGATCGGGTCGACTGCCGAGACCGCCCCGAACAGCGCGGAGGTGACGGCGAGCCGCCGCTGTGCCTTGTCGAGCGCCGCGCGGGTGAAACCGCGCACGTCGAGCGCGTCGTAGAGCACGCCGGTGTAGCGGCGCAGCGCCGGCATCGTGGGCGAGGTCCACAGCTGCGCGTTGCGGGTGACTTCGTCGGCCTGCCGGGCCGAGATGCCGAGCGCGGCCAGGCTCGCGGGAACGTCCCGGGCCAGCTCGACCAGCGCGTCGGCGAGCTTGGCCCGCACCGGATTCAGCTCGGGGAACGACAGGGCGTCGAGGTCCAGCGGAGCGCCTTTGCCGCCGTCGGCCTTGGTCTCGGAGGGAGGGAGGAGCACCAGCACACCCCGGAGCGTAGCCGCCGGAACATCCGGAGCACCGGGCCCGTGCCGCGCTGCCCGTACTGCGCCGGATGGACGTGCGGTGCTCGGATGGTGCGGCATGGACCTATGTGGCGTGAGGCGGTGGGCATGCCCCTGCGCGACCTGGACGGCGCGACCTGGACGGCGCGACCTGGACGGCGCGACCTGGACGGCGCGACCTGGACGGCCCGGCGTGGAGCTGCGAGGTTCGTCCGCGCGACATGAACCCGCGACATGAACCCGGTACGACATGGATTTGCGCGGCGTGGAGCCCTACGACAGAACCCGCGCGGCATGCCCCTGCGCCACACGAACTCGCGCCGGCACCGTTCCCGCTCCTGCCGGTCACCGGCTCGGCTTTTTCACCCCGCTTCGGTCAGCCGACGTCCCGCTCGGCGACGCAGAACTCGTTGCCTTCCGGGTCGGACAGCACCGTCCACGCGAGGCCGGGCTGGGTTTGCCGGTCCAGTTCCGTGGCGCCGAGTCCGACCAGCCGGCGTACCTCTGCTTCCCGGTCGGAGGCGACGAAGTCTGTGTGCACCCGGTTCTTGCCCGGGCGCGGTTCCGGGACCTGCTGGAATCCCATCGTCGGTCCGCCCGAGGCGGGGCGTTCGAGCATCACGAACGCCCCGTAGTCGGCTGCGACCCGTACGCCCAGCGCAGCCGTCCAGAAGGCCGCCAAACCGCGCGGGTCGGCGCAGTCGACGGTGATCATGCCCAGTTCGAGTGCCATGGGAGCGACGCTAACGGGCACCACCGACAAAAACGGCCGCCCCGGATAACCCGCATGCGTCCGGGCCCGGGGGTTGACTACTCTGTGCGAAACGTCTAAAAGCACCGCTCAGTGCAGGGAGTCCGCAGTGATCACCAGGATGTCGTCGTTGTTCCTCCGCACGTTGCGTGAGGATCCGGCGGACGCCGAGGTACCCAGCCACCGGCTGCTGGTCCGCGCCGGCTACGTCCGCCGGGTCGCGCCGGGTGGTTACTCGTGGCTGCCGCTCGGGCTGCGGGTGCTGCGGCGCATCGAGCAGGTGGTGCGCGAGGAAATGAGCGCGATCGGCGGCCAGGAGATCCAGTTCCCCGCGCTGCTGCCGCGGGAACCCTACGAGGCCACGGGCCGCTGGACCGAATACGGCGACACCCTCTTCCGGCTCAAGGACCGCAAGGGGGCGGACTACCTGCTCGGCCCCACGCACGAGGAGCTGTTCGCGCTCACGGTGAAGGGCGAGTACACCTCGTACAAGGACTTCCCGGTCACGCTGTACCAGATCCAGACCAAGTACCGCGACGAGGCGCGCCCCCGCGCGGGCATCCTGCGCGGGCGCGAGTTCGTGATGAAGGATTCCTACTCCTTCGACCTCGACGACGAGGGTCTCGAGCGGTCCTACCAGGCGCACCGCGGCGCCTACATCAAGCTCTTCGACCGGCTCGGGCTGGAGTACGTGATCGTGGCCGCCACGTCGGGCGCGATGGGTGGCTCGGCGTCGGAGGAGTTCCTGGCGGTCGCCGAGACCGGGGAAGACACGTACGTGCGCAGCACCGGATCGGGTTTCGCGGCCAACGTCGAGGCCGTGGTCACGCCCGCGCCGCCCGCTCGCCCGCTCGACGGGCTGCCCGCGGCGCAGGTGCACGACACCCCGGACACGCCGACCATCGAAACGCTGGTCGCGTTCTTCAACGCCGCGGGGCTCGGCCGCGAGTTCACCGCCGCGGACACGCTCAAGAACGTCATGGTCAAGACCCGCCGGCCCGGTGCGAAGGAGTGGGAGCTGCTCGGCGTCGGCGTGCCGGGCGACCGCGAGGTGGACTTCAAGCGGCTCGAGGCGTCGCTGGAGCCGGCCGAGGTGGAGCTGATCGAAGAGGCCGACTTCGCGAGGAACCCGTTCCTCGTCAAGGGGTACATCGGGCCGAAAGCGTTGCAGGAGAACGGGGTTCGCTATCTCGTCGACCCGCGCGTCGTCGAGGGCACGGCCTGGGTGACCGGCGCCGACCAGCCCGGCCGGCACGTACTGGACCTCGTCGTGGGCCGCGATTTCACCCCGGACGGCACCGTCGAGGCGGCCGAGGTGCGCGAGGGTGACGCTTCGCCGGACGGCCACGGCACGCTGGTCGCCGCGCGCGGGATCGAGATCGGCCACATCTTCCAGCTCGGCCGCAAGTACACCGACACCTTCGAGGTGGACGCGCTCGGCCCGGACTCCAAGCCGGTCCGGATCACCATGGGGTCCTACGGCGTCGGCGTGTCCCGGCTGGTCGGCGTGCTCGCCGAGCAGAACCACGACGCGTCCGGCCTGGTCTGGCCGCGTGAGGTGTCCCCGTTCGACGTGCACGTGGTCATCGCGGGCAAGGACGAGGCGGTGCGCGCGGGCGCGGAAAAGCTCACCGCCGAACTCGACGAGGCCGGGCTCGAGGTGCTGCTCGACGACCGCAAGTCCACGCCCGGTGTCAAGTTCGCGGACGCGGAACTGGTCGGGGTCCCCACGATCCTCGTGGTCGGCCGCGGCCTGGCGAACGGCGTGGTCGAGGTGAAGGACCGCCGCACCGGGGACCGCGAGGAGATCGCCCTCGACGAGGTGGTCGGCCACCTCGTGAAGCTGGTCCGCGCCTGACCCTGCGATGGCACTGTTCCGGCGCCGCCCGCGCGCCCGCTCGGGCGGATACCAGGACAACGCCGCCCTGACCGGCTTCGGCGGCTACGAACCGGCCGGGGACGGGGACTCGACGGGTTTCGGTGCCGGTGTGTTCGACGGTGCCCGGGACGTGGCAGGGTCGGGTTCGGCGGGCTTCGGTGCGGGTGTGTTCGGTGGTGCCCCGGATTCGGCGGGGTCGGGTCCGGCAGGTTCGGGCGCCGGTACTGCCGGTGCTGTTTCGGGTTCGGCGGGGTCGGGTCCGGCAGGTTCGTGCGCCGGTACTCCTGGCGCTGCTTCGGGTCACGCAGATTCCGGTACGAGTGCATCCGGTGGTGGCCCGGGTTCGGCAGGTACAGGTTCGGCAGGTTCGGGCCCGGCAGGGTCCGGCGCCGGTACGCCTGGCGCTGCTTCGGGTCACGCAGATTCCGGTACGAGTGCGTCCGGTGGTGGCCCGGGTCCGGCAGGTTCGGGCCTGGCAGGTTCCGGCGCCGATACTCCCGGCGGTGCACCGGATTCGGCAGGTTCCGACTCCGTGCGTTTCGGCACTGGCGCGCCGGACAGCGACGTGGCCGGTTTCCCGGTCGCCGAGCACAGGCGCGGGGCGTCTCGGCCGGTAGTACCCGCTCGGTCGTCGTCCGCGGGTGCTGTGCCTCGTCGCGGTGGGCGGCGGGTGGGGATGCTGCTTCTGCCGTTGGCCGTTGTCGTCGGGGCCGGGTACGGGCTGGTGCGTGCTGTGCTGCCCGCAGGGGACAGCAGCGGCCACAGCGTTCCGCGCGGCCCGGTCACTGACCAGCCGTCGCCGCGGGTGGTCGTGCCGCCGGTTGTCGCCGGGTGGCAGTCCGTCGCCGGCCGGGACGGGGCCTACGCCTACGACGTGCCGCCATCCTGGACGCCGGAACCGCGTGTCGTGCACGGCTGGGAGCCGGGCGTCGGTTCGGCCGGGGTCACGCTCGCCGCCAGTGCGTTCCTCGGCGAGGGCAGCTGCCCGGCCAACGAGGTCACCTCACGTGGTGGCGCCGGCGTCACCAGCAGCGAGCTGCCCGATGCCGAGGCGGCCGCACGGCAGACCGTGACCGAGGTCGGCGTCGGCGCCTACACCGCGGACGGCGCCCCGCCCGCCCGCGTCGCGTTCGGACCGGTCGAGCCGGTTTCCGTTTCGCTGTCCGGAAAAACCGTGCCAGGACGGCTCGTCGTGGCCGACGTGCAGCCCAGCGGTGACGGTCCGTGCCGGCCGGCGCACGCGCTCGTCGGCGCGGTCGCGGTCGCGGGCGGATCCCGTTCCGTCGTGCTCGCCGCGTATGCCGATGAAGGCAGCGCGCCGCGCGACGAGCTGACCCGGATCCTGCGCAGCTACCGAGGGGTGCCCGCCGCCGACCGGTCCACCACGACCCCGCCGCCCACCACGCGCTGACGGCGCAGGGCCAGCTTCGCGAAGTCCTTCAGCCCGGCGTTCGGCAGGTACGCGCGACTCAGCGCGACGCCAATCCGCGGCAGATCCGCCGCGTCGCGGAAAGCGAGGTACATCGGTTCGTGCCGCGGCTGGAACTTCGCCTTGAACGCGTGCAGGGAGCGGAATCCGTAGTACGGCTCCATCAGCGCGCCGACCTTGTCGAGCATCCGGTCGACCGCGCGGCCCGGCGCGCATTCGCGGCTGCGCACCAGCGGAGCACCGGACAGCGACACGAACTTCGCGCCCTCCCTGCGGAAAGCCAGGCACGCCGAGGCGATCAGGAACTCCATCACCGGACGGAATCCGTCGCCCCGCCTGCGCATCACGTCGAGCGTCCACCCGCCGACGGCGCCCTCACCGGTGTGCACCGGCAGCCACGACGTCACCCCGTGCACGACGCCCTCGCCGTCCACCGCCAGCCCCACCCTGGTCGCCGGGTCCATCGCCTCGTCCACCCCACCGAGGGTGAAGCCCATCTCCGGCAGGCCCTTGTCGCCGAGCCATTCCTTCGACAGCTCGCGCACCTGGCTCCGGATCGACCGCGGCTCCTCGGCGAGGCGCACCAGGCGGAACTCGATGCCGTCCTTCTTCGCGCGGTTCAGCGCCGTGCGCACGTCCTGCCACGCCTTGCCGCGGAACTGCAGGTTTTCCAGGTCCACCAAGGTGTCTTCGGCGACCTGCACGTGCTGCCAGCCCAGCTCACGGGTCACCGCGACCGTCGCGGACGTCGCGGAGAACACGCACGGCACCAGCCCGGTGTCCTCGCACATCGCCGCGAACTCCCGCAGCGTGCGTTCCCCGGAGCCGTCCGGGGCCACCGGGTCGCCGAGTGCCACCGCGGCGCCGGCGTGGCGCTGGTAAGCCAGGTACGACGCACCGTCGGAGGCGACGAAGTAGGCGTTCTGCGGCCAGGTCGTCATCCACGAGATGGTGCTGCCCCCGTTGCGCCCCAGCAGAAGCCGCGCGAACGCCGGATCCGGGCCCGGCCGGAACAGCTTGCGGCAGCGTCGTCGCGACGGTACCCGGAAGGCTCGGCGCGCGGCGAACAGCAGCACCAGCTCCACTGTCCACAAGAGATTGTCCACGAAGAACAGGGCAAGCCCGTGCCCGTCGAAGTCCGCGTGGAGGATCCGCCCGACCGCCACCACGCCGCCGACCACGAGCGCCTGCGACACCGCGAAGGCGCTCAGCGCAATCGTGCACCGCCAGGCGAACCGCGAACCACGGCGCAACCCGTTCAGCATCGGCACCACGAGCAGGCACAGCACCAGAATCTCGATCCCGGACAGCGACACCTCGTCGGCGGAACCGAACGGGCCGGTGTCGGGCAGCAGCCACATCAGCACCTCGGCGACGGTGAGCAGCACCAGCCCGGCACAGGCCAGGAAACGCCATTCACGCTGGCTCAGCTTGCGGCCGTCCTGCGCGCGGCCCGGACCGGCCAGCCGGTGCCCGAGCGGCAAAGCGACCACGAGCGCGAAGAAGTGCACGAGATCGGCGAGCGTGCCGACGAACACGATGGCCACCCCGGCGTACACGCACAGCGCGGCTCGCAGCCGCAGCCGCCACGGATGGCGCAGAGTCGCGCTCGCCACCGCGATCGCCACGAGCGCGCCGCCGGAGAAGCCGACGTCGAGGGTGGTCGCGATCCGGTCCGCCCATGCCCAGCCGGAATGCCGGCACAGTTCGAGGAACTGCAGGGCGGCGATCGTGGAAACCACCTGGCCGCCGACGGTCACCGCGATCGCCCGCCGGGTCCCGAGCTGCCATTCGGCGAGCCCGGCGAGCAGGGCGAACGTGCCCGCCATCGGCAGGTAGAACAGCGGCCGCAGCGCGAAGAACGGCCCGGTCGCCAGCGTCCACCAGCGTCCGTGCTCCATCGACGGCAGTCCGTAGGCGTAGTAGCCGAACGCGCCTTGGTGCTCGGCGGCGTGCCACAGCGCGCCGCTCGCGAACCCCACGGCCAGGATCGCGAGCACGACAATGGTGGTGAACGGTAGCCGGTGCCACAGCACGGCGAACCGCCCGAGCGCCGCTGTGGCCGCCCGCCCGCGTCCCCCAGTACCGGCACCGTCGGCGGTCCCCGCCGCCGGCGTTGCGGTCGTCATGATCCTCAGTCTGGCGTGCCGGACGCCCGCGGACATCGGTCAAGCTACTGACTTCTCCCCCTAAGGGAGTGCCACCCCGGACGGAGCAAAGTCTGGCCGAAAGGATGATCAAGGGGGAGACCGGCGGTACCCACCTGGGCAAACGTCCCCGAGCCCGGCACTGAGCAGGTCCGGGAGGACCCGGAGCAGGGGTTGCCGTCCCGCGCTCAGCCGAGTACGGCCGTGCGCACCGCGTCCAGGTCGGCGAGGTCGGGCAGCACGGTGTGGGCCCCGGCATCGGCCAGCTCGGCAGCGCTGTACCGGCCGGTGGCCACGGCGACCGCGACCGCACCGTGGTCCAGCGCGGCCCGCACGTCGTTCGGTGTGTCCCCGATGATGACGACCGCCTCCGGGGCGAAGACCGCACCGTGCTTCTCCGCGGCGGCGGAAACCGCGTGCGGGACCAGATCCCGACGGTGCGCCGACAGCGAACCGTAGCCGCCGATCTCCAGGTCGAGGTGGGTGTCCAGGCCGAACGCGGCGAGCTTGTACCGCGAGATCTCCGGCAGGTTCCCGGTGACCAGGGTCTGCACGACCCCGTCCCGCCCGGCGAATTCGGCGAGCGCGGCGGCGGCGCCCTCCAGCGCCCGGCCCTGTTCGGGCAGCGTGGCCTCGGCGCGGCCGGCGACCGCGACCAGTTCCCGCCAGAGTCGCCGGATCACCTCGTCGTCGGCTTCGATCCCGTGCAGGGTCAGGATGTCCGTGCTGATCGCCCGTTCGGTGCGGCCGCCGTAGTCCGGCTGGGTGTGCATCCGCACCCCGGTCGCGGTGGCCAGCGCGTCGGCGTACCAGAGGCTGCCGAGGCCGGTGTAGTCCACGAGCGTGTGGTCGATGTCCCAGAGCACCAGCCGGTGCGCGCGCGTCGTCACGTCCGGCGATGGTACCGGCTCACCCGGCGAGAAAGCTGAACCGGACCTTGCGCACCGGATTGTCCACGTTGGTGTCCACCAGGCAGACCGACTGCCAGGTGCCCAGCACCAGCACACCGCCGAGCACCGGGATGCTCGCGTACGGCGGGACGAGCGCGGGCAGCACGTGGTCGCGGCCGTGGCCGGAGCTGCCGTGCTGGTGGCGCCAGCGGTCGTCGCGGGGGAGCAGGTCGTCGAGGGCGGCGAGCAGATCGTCGTCGCTGCCGGCGCCGGTCTCCAGCACGGCGAGCCCGGCCGTCGCGTGCGGCACCCACACGTGCAGGAGGCCGTCGGTGGCGTCGGCGTCACGCAGGAACGCTTCGGCTTCGCGCGTCAGGTCGTGCACCACGGCTTCGCCGCCGGTGCGCACCTCGATCTCGGTGGAGTACATGCCTCCAGGGTAGGTCTCACGAATCGAGGTAGCGGAGCACGGCGAGCACCCGCCGGTTGTGCCCCTCCGACGGCGGCAGGCCGAGCTTGCCGAAGATGCTCGTGACGTACTTCTCCACCGATCCGGCGGACAGGTGGGCCTCGGCCGCGATCGCGGAGTTCGAGCGGCCCTGCGCCATCATGCCCAGCACCTCGCGTTCCCGCGGGGTCAGCTCGGCGAGCGGGCCGGAACGGCCGGTGGTGGCGAACAGCTGGCGCACCACCTCCGGGTCGAGCACCGTCTCGCCGGCCGCGACCCGCTCGAGCGCGGTGAGGAAGTCCGACACCTCGGCGACGCGGTCCTTGAGCAGATATCCGACCGCGCCCGCCTCGCCGGCCAGCAGCTCCTTGGCGTAGGTGGTCTCGACGTACTGGGAGAACATCAGGATCGCGCACCCGGGACGTTCGGCGCGCAGCTCGATGGCCGCGCGCAGGCCCTCGTCGGTGTGTGTCGGCGGCATGCGTATATCCACAATGGACACGTCGGGCGCATGCTCGCGTACTGCCACACGGAGATCGTCGGCGTTCTTCACGGCGGCGACCACTTCGTGGCCACGCAACCCCAGCAGCTCGGCGAGGCCCTGGCGCAGAATGGCCGAATCCTCGGCAACCACGATCCGCACGGATCCCCCTTTCTCCGGTGTCGTGAGCCTAGCGGGCGACGGGTACCTCGGCGGTGACCACGGTCGGCCCGCCGGGCGGGCTGTGCACGCTGAGCTCGCCGTCGACCGGACGCAACCGTTCCGCGATACCGGCGAGCCCGCCACCGGGCACGACTGCGGCTCCGCCGGTGCCCTCGTCGGTCACGGTCAGCCGTAGCCCGCCCTTGTCGTCGGAAACCCTTACCGCGCACGGCGCGCCCGCGTGTTTCGCGGCGTTGGTCATCAGTTCCGCGGCGGCGAAGTAGACGACCGTCTCCAGCGACGGTGACGGCCGGCGTGTCAGCTCCACCGAAACCGTCGCCGCGAGCCCACCAGACGTGGCCAAAGTGGACAGTGCGACACCGAGTCCGTCGTCCAGCGCCGGCGGGTGGATGCCGCGGGCGAGGTCGCGCAGTTCGACCAGCGCTCGTTTGGCGTTGCCGTGCGCGTCCGAGACGAGGGCGCGAACCTGGGGGAGATCGATCTCGTCGGTGGCCAGTTCTTCTTTCGCCAGGCCGAGTTTCATGGCCATCGCGACGAGTTGTGCCTGGGCGCCGTCGTGCAGGTCGCGTTCGATGCGACGCAGTTGTCCGGCGGCGTCCTCCAGCGCGGTCGCCCGGGTCTCCTCCAGGATCCGCACTCGCTCGCGCAGCCCGGGGTCGGCGAGCAGCAGCCGCACGAGCAGCCGATCCACCGAGACGACGGCGTGCGTGAACGCGGGCCAGACGACCAGCGCGGCGATCCCGGCCACCGCCCACAGCAGGGTGCCCGCCCACGTCTGGCTGTGGATCCCGAAGACCGGGAGTTCCTGCTGCTGCGTGAAAAGCCAGGTGACCGGGTAGCTGGCGGCAGCGCCGCCGAAGATGCCCAGCAGCGTGGTGAGGAGCAGGCCGCACAGCCCGAATGGCAGCCGGAGCAGGAGGTAGGCCACCGCACGCCAGGAGTGCGGATCGGTGAGCCACGCGACGAGCCAGCGCCACAGCCCCGGCCGCACCTGGCGCGCCGGCGGCCGGGGCAGCCGCTGCCGCAGCAGGGCGTCGGCCAGCCGCCGATGCGCACCCCCGAGCAGCCGCGCCCCGCCGAGCACCCCGGCGAGCACGATCGTTCCGGCGAGCACCGGCGTCAACGCCACCCCGAGCACCAGCCCGGCCAGCACGAGCACGACCGCCACCGGAGTCAGCACCCCCGCCACCACCAGCCACCCGACCTCGGCAACCCCTTCCCGCCACGACGAGGGCCACAGCAGGCGGGGAACGCCCGCGCCGCTCATCGCCGTGTCCGGATGGCGGGTTCGGCGGGGGACGTGGCCCGATGCGGGCACGTGCCGGTGCGAGCGGAGTGCGGTGTCGCCGGAGCCGTGGTCCGGTGGGAACCGGTGGCCGGCCGGCGCGTGGAGTCGCTGTGCTGCGTGGCCCGCGATGGTGCCGGGCCGACGGTGGTTCCGGCTGCCCCGGAGTCGGCACTGTGCTGGATGACCGGAACTGCGCCGGCGCGGGTGTTCACCACGGCTCTCACCAGGCCGAGTCTGCCGTCCGGGCCCGGGCCGGGCCACCAGGGTGACCCGTCGGTCCGGGTGGGGAAAACCCCCACCCGGACCGACGGGTCACGGCAGGTCCGGTTCCTCCGGGGCGGCCGGGTGACGTGGTTCGTCGGCGCGGGCGCGGGCGGCGGCTTCGCGCATTTCGATCAGGTCGGTGAACCAGTCGCCGGTTTCGCGGGCGATGTCGCGGACCGCGCCGGTGATGATGGTGGCGATGGCGCCGATGTGGCCGGCCGCGGACTCGGTGAGTTCCTGCACGGTGTCCTTGCTGCTTTCGAACTGACCCACCATGGGAATTCCTCAGGCTGCTCGGAGTTGCCGGTCGGGGTCCACGGTAGCGTCCGGCGCCGGACCCTGCCCGGGCAAGGCCAGCCGGACGATCTTCTTCGCCACCGACCAGAGCTGCTTGCGCAGCGGCCCGGTGTGATACGGCAGGCCGTAGCGTTCGCAGATCTCCCGCACCTCGCCGGCGATCTGCGGGTAGCGGCGCGCCGGCAGGTCCGGGAACAGGTGGTGCTCGATCTGGTGCGACAGGTTCCCGGAAAGCACGTGGAACAGCGGGCTGCCGCTGATGTTCGCCGAGCCGAGGATCTGGCGCAGGTACCACTGCCCGCGCGTCTCGTTCTCGGCCTCCTCCTCGGTGAAGCTCTCCACGTCGGCCGGGAAGTGCCCGCAGAAGATGATCGCGAACGCCCACAGGTTGCGCACCAGGTTCGCGCTCGCGTTGCCGAGCAGCGTCAGCGGTGCCAGCGGGCCGGTCAGCAGCGGGAAGAGGACGTAGTCCTTGCCGATCTGCTGCGCGGCCTTGCGCACGATCTTCTTCAGCACCGGCACGTTCTCGGCCCAAGAACGTTCCCCCTGCACGACCCGTTCGACCTCGAGGTCGTGCAGCATCACGCCCCATTCGAACAGGATTGCCAGCAGCGTCGCGTACAGCGGGTTGCCCAGGTAGTACGGATGCCACTTCTGCGCCGGGTCCATCCGCAGGATCCCGTAGCCGATGTCGCGGTCCTTGCCGAGCACGTTGGTGAACGTGTGGTGGATGTAGTTGTGCGAATGCCGCCAATTCTCCGCAGGGGCCACGTTGTCCCACTCGAACCGCTGCGAGCCCAGCTCGGGGATGTGGGTCCAGTCGTACTGGCCGTGCATCACGTTGTGGCCGATCTCCATGTTGTCCAGGATCTTCGCCAGCGACAGCGTTGCCACCCCGGCCAGCCACGCCGGCGGCAGGAACCCGGCGAACAGCAGGCCGCGCCCGGTCACCTCCAGCGCGCGCTGGGTCTTGATCAGGTTGCGGAGGTAGGTCACGTCCTCCTCGCCGAGGTTGTCGACGATGCGCTGGCGCAGTGCGTCGAGGTCGCGGCCGAAGTCCTCGACCTGCTCGGGGGTCAGCCGTTGCGTACCGGTCATGGTTGTCTCCTCCAGGATGTCCGCCCTCGTGCGCGGCTACGCCGGGTGGGAACCGGCGCCGCCACGCACGAGGGGGTCAGGCGTCGATTTCGACGTCCCCGACGGGGACGCTGATGCAGAGCTGGATTTCCTCGTTCTCCTCGCCGGTGACCTCGCCGGTGCGGGCGTTGCGGACCCGGCCGGCGGTCTTGAGCTGCGTGCAGGAGAAGCAGATGCCCATCCGGCAACCGTGCTCGGGCGTCAGGCCCACGTCCTCGGCCTGCTCCAGCAGCGGCTTGCCGGTGTTGTCGCATTCACGGCCGCTGCGGGCGAACCGCACCCGGCCTTCGGCGGCCGTGGTGTCGAAGGTCAACGGCGCGGCCGTGAACTCTTCGGTGTGCAAGTGTTCACTCAAACCCTCGCGTCCGTACAGGTCCGACACCGCGGACATCAGCGGAGGCGGACCGCAGACGAAGGTCTGGGCTTCGCGGAACCACGGCGCGGCCCGCTCCAGATGCGCCTCCGAGAACAGGCCGTGCAGATCCCCGCCGGTGCGGGCGTGTGTGTAGGCGTGTATCACCCGCAGGCCCGGGTGCTCGGCCGCGAGCGCAGCCAGTTCCTCGCGGTAGAGCGCGTCCGAGCCGGAGTTCGAGTACTGCAGGAACACGATCTCGCCCGGATGCCGTTCGGCCACCAGCGTGCGGGCCATCGCGAGCACCGGTGTGATGCCGCTGCCGCCGCTGATCAGCACGATCCGCGACGGTCGCGGCGAGGGCAGGGTGAACTCCCCGTCCGCGGGCGAGAGCCCGACCACGGTGCCGACGCCGGTGGTCTCCTGCAGGTGCCGCGACACCAGTCCGGACGGATCGGCCTTGACGGTGAACTCCAGCTCGCCGCTGTGCTCCGCCTCGCAGGGGGAGTAGCACCGGGTCCGCCGCACGCCGTCGATCTCGACCTGCAGCCGCACGTACTGGCCGGCCCGGAAACCCCGCCACGCCCGGCTCGGCCGCACGCGGAAGGTGACGCTGTCCGGGGTCTGCCGCCGGACCGCGACGACCCGGCCGCGGAGCTCCCGCCGCACCAGCATCGGATCGACCAGCTCCAGGTAGCGGTCCGCGCCGTGCGGGGTGAGCAGGGCCTCGGCGAGCGAGGCGAGCCCGCGCATCCGGCGCGGGATCAGGGTGGCCATCACGCCCTCCACAGTTTGAGTGCACACCTGTACACTGACAAGTAAGAGGCAGGACCGGCCACTCTGTCAACGTGGGAGCGAGGTGATGTGACGTGGGGCACGTGGCGGACGCCAGTACGCTTCCCGACGTGTCGACAACCGGGGAGCCGGCCGCTGCGGTGAGCCGGCAGGAGCGCAAGCAGCGCACCCGGCAGGCGCTGCTCGACGCGGCGCTGGAGCTGCTCGCCGAGCGCGGGTTCGCCAGCCTTTCGCTGCGTGAGGTCGCCAAGCACGCCGGCATCGTGCCGACCGCGTTCTACCGGCACTTCTCGTCGATGGAGGAGCTGGGCATCGCGCTGGTCGAGGAGACCACCCGCACGCTGCGCGGCATGCTCCGCGCGGACCGCACCGAGCCCGGTAGCTACGAGGGGATGATCCGGGCCTCCGTGCGGACCCTGCACCGGCAGGTCCGCGCGAACGAGGACCACTTCCGCTTCGTGACGCGCGAGCGTTACGCCGGGACCGGGCCGGTGTCCCGCGCGATCGCGGTGGAGCTGCGGATGTTCGCCGGCGACCTGGCCGTGGACCTGGCCCGGTTCGACTACCTGCGCGCCTGGCCCACCGAGGACCTGCAGCTGCTGGCCGACCTCATCGTCACGGCCATGATCGCCACCGTCGTCGACCTGCTGGAGACCCGGCCCGGCGACTCCGCGGCGGACGAGCGCACGGTGTCGGCCGCGGAGAAACGCCTGCGGATGATCCTGGTCGGGGTGCCGCAGTGGCGGCCTCCGTCCCGGTCAACGTGATCGAGCTGACTAGGGCAGCCGCTTCGCGCGTGGTAGAACTCGCACGTCCGATGATCCTCACGGTCGAGGAGGTCGCGTGGCGGAAAGCGGAAGCCGGCTCACGGTCGGCGTGGTCACCGAATCCCGCCCTGGCGAAAGCCGGGTCGCGCTGGTACCGAAGCTCGTATCGAGGCTGGCGACGCGCGGCCTGAGCACCATCGTCGAACGCGGCGCCGGGGCCGGCGCGCAGCTGGCCGACGAAGCGTACGTCGAAGCGGGCGCCGAGCTCGGTGATCCCTGGCAGGCGGACGTCGTGGTCAAGGTCGCCGCGCCGACGGCGGAGGAGATCGGGAAGCTCAAGCGGGGCACCGTGCTGATCGGGTTCCTCGATCCCCGCGGCGATCCGGACGGGATCGCCGCGCTTGAGCAGGCGGGCATCCGGGCGTTCGCGATGGAGGCGGTGCCGCGCATCTCGCGGGCACAGGCGATGGACGCGCTGTCGTCGCAGAGCAGTGTCGCCGGATACCGCGCGGTGTTGCTGGCCGCGGAGAAGCTGAACCGGTTCTTCCCGATGCTCACCACCGCGGCCGGCACCGTGCCGCCGGCGAAGGTGCTGGTCCTCGGTGCCGGCGTGGCCGGGTTGCAGGCGCTGGCCACGGCGAAGCGGCTCGGCGCCCAGACCACCGGTTACGACGTGCGGCCCGAGGTCGGTGAGCAGGTCCGGTCCCTCGGCGCACAGTTCCTGGACCTGGGCATCGAGGCGGTCGGCGAGGGCGGCTACGCCCGGGAGCTGACCGAGGAGGAGCGCGCCGAACAGCAACGCCGGCTCACCGAGGCGATCACGAAGTTCGACGTCGTGGTCACCACCGCGCTCGTGCCCGGCCGTAAGGCCCCGACTCTAGTCACCGAGGACGCGGTGCGGGGTATGCCGGCCGGCGGCGTGGTGCTCGACCTGGCCGGGGAGTCCGGCGGCAACTGCGAGCTGAGCCGCCCGGGGGAGGACATCGTGGCGCACGGCGTCACGGTCAGCGCGCCGCTCAACCTGCCCGCCGGGATGCCGGCGCACGCGAGCGAGCTGTACGCGCGCAACGTCACCGAGCTCCTGGAACTGCTCGTGACCACCGAGGGCGAGCTTCGGCTCGACTTCTCCGACGAGGTCGTCGCCGGTGCCTGCGTGGCCGGCCGGGAAGGGAGCGAGTCGTGACGCTGGTGGAAAACCTGGCCGTGCTCGTGCTCGCGGGTTTCGTGGGCTTCGCGGTCATTTCGAAGGTGCCGAACACCCTGCACACGCCGTTGATGTCGGGCACCAACGCGATCCACGGCATCGTGCTGCTCGGCGGGCTGATCGTGCTCGGCCTCGGCGTCGACGGGGTGCTGAACAAGGTGCTGCTGGTGATCGCGATCGCCTTCGGCACGATCAACGTGGTCGGCGGATTCCTCGTGACCGACCGGATGCTGGCCATGTTCAAGGGCAAGAAGCCGGGCTCCGGTGAGGATGAGGAGGCGGGCAAGTGACCCAGCTCGTCGCGGTCCTCTACATCGTCGCGTTCGCCCTGTTCATCTACGGCCTGATGGGGCTGACCGGCCCGCGCACCGCGGTGCGCGGCAACTGGATTGCCGCGGGCGGCATGGTGATCGCGGTGATCGCCACGCTGCTCACCCCGGGCATGGGCAACTGGCTGCTGATCATCCTCGGCGTCGCGATCGGCGCGCTGGTCGGCGTGCCGTCCGCGCGCAAGGTGAAGATGACCGCGATGCCGCAGATGGTGGCGCTGTTCAACGGCGTCGGTGGTGGCGCGGTCGCGCTCATCGCGTGGGTGGAATTCCACAACACCGACGGGTACGCGCACGAACCGCTCTACGTGGCGATCGCGTCGCTGTTCGCCGCGCTGATCGGATCGATCTCGTTCTGGGGCTCGAACGTCGCGTTCGGCAAGCTGCAGGAGCTGATCACCGGCCGGCCGGTCACCCTCGGGAAACTGCAGCAGCCCCTGAACGTGCTCGTGCTGCTGGTCGCGGCCGCGTGTGCGGTGGTGATCGCCGCGGGCGGGGACGCCGAGCTGCTGATGATCGGTCTGCTGGTCGCGGCCGCGGTGCTGGGCCTGTTGGTGGTGCTGCCGATCGGCGGCGCGGACATGCCGGTGGTGATCTCGCTGCTGAACGCGTTCACCGGGCTGTCCGCGGCGGCGATGGGGCTCGCCCTGTCGAACACCGCGCTGATCGTGGCGGGCATGATCGTCGGCGCGTCCGGGTCGATCCTCACCAACCTGATGGCGAAGGCGATGAACCGGTCCATCCCGGCGATCGTGGCAGGCGGGTTCGGTGGCGGCTCCGCCGTCGCCGGGGGTGCGCCGGGTTCCGGCGAGGTGCGGCCGGTCCGCAGCACGAGTGCCGCGGACACGGCGATCCAGATGGCCTACGCGAGCAAGGTCGTGGTGGTGCCCGGCTACGGGATGGCCGTGGCGCAGGCCCAGCACACCGTGCGGGAGATGGCGAAACTACTGGAGGGCAAGGGAATCGAGGTCGCCTACGCGATCCACCCGGTGGCCGGGCGGATGCCGGGGCACATGAACGTGCTGCTCGCCGAGGCCGACGTGCCCTACGAGCAGCTGCGGGAGATGGACGAGATCAACTCCGAGTTCGGCCAGACCGACGTGGCGCTCGTGATCGGCGCGAACGACGTGACGAACCCGGCCGCGCAGACCGATCCGTCCTCGCCGATCTACGGCATGCCGATCCTGAAGGTCAACGAGAGCCGTTCGGTGATCGTGCTCAAGCGCGGGATGAGCTCGGGCTTCGCCGGCATCGACAACGAGCTGTTCTACGATCCCAAGACCAGCATGCTCTTCGGGGACGCGAAGTCCTCGGTGGGCGAGATCGTGGAGGAACTGAAAACCCTATGACCGACGGGTCGGACGTGCGGGCCGAGTTCGCGGATCCGACCGAGAACCTCGCCTTCGACGAGGCACTGCTGCGGGAGGCCCCGACGGCGCCGGTGCTGTGGCTGTGGCGCAATCCGGTGTGCGTGGTGGTCGGGCGCGGGCAGAAGCTCGCGCGAGAGGTCCGGGTGGCCGAGTGCGCCCGCGACGGCGTGCCGGTGCTGCGTCGTGCTTCCGGCGGCGGCACGGTGTTCCACGACCCCGGGAACCTCAACGTGACGATGCTGCTGCCCGGCCCCACGGACCGTCCGATGGACATGCTCGGCCGGCTGATGACGGGTGTGGTGGAGCGGCTGGGCCTGCCGCCGCGGCTGGGCGATCGGGGCGTGTTCGTGGGTCCGGCGAAGCTGTGCGGATTCGCGGTGTTCCGCACGAAGGAAGGCCTGCTCGCGCACTCGACGCTGCTCGTCGACACGGACGCCGCCCGGGTCGGCGCCTACCTGACCGGCCCGCCGCCGGACCCGAAACCCCTGGATTCCCACCGCAGCGCGGTGGCGTCGCTGGCGGACCACGGCGTGCACCCGGCCGAGGGCGAGGTGGAGACGGTGGTCCGCACGGTCGCCGCCGAACTGCTCGGCCCGCTCCCCCCACGCCCCCCTGCTGCTGCGGAACTGACCCGGCAGCAGGAACTCCTGCGCACGCGCTACCACTACCCGCCGTGGCACACCGAGGGACGGCAACGCCCAGCCTGATCCCCCCCCAGCCTGATTTCAGCTGCCGGAAGAGAACCGAACCACGGGAACGTTCCGCGCGGCCCGGCGCGCCCTGGCCGGCGCCGCGGAGGGATCGGTGAACGCGGGCTGGGGCGTGGTGGCCGCGCCCCGCGCCGGGACGGTGGCTTTGCCGCTGCTGGCCTTGCTGCCGGTCGCGGCTTTGCTGCCAGTGGCGGTGGTGGCGGCTTTGCCAGTCGCGGTGGTGCCGGTGGCGGGCTTGCTGCGAGTTGTTGCGGCGGCTTTGGAGGTGGTGACCCTGTTAGCGGCCGCAGTGGTGCCGGTGGCCGGCTTGCTGTGGGTTGGGGTGGTGGTCGACGCCTTGGCTCGGGTTGTGGTTTTCGCTGTGGTCCGAGCCGGGGTGGCGGCCGCGTTTCCCCTGGGGCGGGCAGTGGGCGGCGTGGCCGCGGCGGTGTTGCGGGCCGCGGCGGAGGTGGTGGTCCGGCGTGGCGGGGCAGTGGCCTTGCCGGTCGAACGGGTGGCTGCCGTCTTGGCCGGGTTTGCCTTCGCTCGTGCGGTCTTGGCGCCGGCCACCTTGGCCGTCGCCTTCGCGCCGCCGGCCTTGGCGGCCGTCGGCTTCGTGCCGCTGGTCTTGGCGGCCGTCGCCTTCGTGCCGCTGGTCTTGGCGGCCGTCGGCTTCGTGCCGGCCTTTGCGCCCGTGGCCTTCGTGCCGCTGGTCTTGGCGCCCGCAACCTTCGTCCCAGCCTTGGCGGCCGTGACCTTCGTGCCGGGCGTCTTCGTGCTGTCTGCCTTGGTTCCGGTCGCCTTCGCCGTGACTGGCTTCGTGCGCGCCGTCTTCCCCGGTGCCGTCGTGGCCGTGCTCGCCTTACTGACGTTCGCCTTGTCCACGGTTGCCTTGGCGGGCTTGGGTTTCTTCGCCACCGCCGGTTTGGCGGCCGCCGCGGCTCGGGTGCCGGCTGCCGGCTTTGCGGTGCTGCGTTTGGCTTTCTGCGCGCCGGGAAGGTATCGGGGCCGAAGCTTGCGCCCGCCCGTGCGGCGGCCGTGTGTGGTGTAGCGGCCGAGGAGGGCGCGGAGCGTGGCGGCGTTGCCCGGCGAGAGGTCGATGTCGTAGTCGGCGCCGTCGAGCGCGAACGTCACGGTCTCCGACGCCGGCTCGCCGGTCAGGTCGTCAGGGGTGCGGACAGCGGTGTTCTTGGCCATGGGAGTCTCCCGTGCTCGATCGAGGTCGTGCGTGCAACCGGCACGGCGACGCCCCGGTCCTCCCGGTGCCGCCGGTTTCTTGCAGCTCGCTGACGAGAGTAGCTGCTGGCTTGCGCGAACCCGCGTGGTGGTGTGCGCTGGGCGGATGGCAGAACAGACTTTCGACGTCGTGGTGATCGGCGCGGGCCCGGTCGGTGAGGTGGCCGCGGAACGGGCCGCCAAGGGCGGGCTGAAGGTGGCGCTCGTCGAACACGAACTGTTCGGCGGAGAATGCTCCTACTGGGCGTGCATCCCGAGCAAGGCGTTGCTGCGTCCGGGAAATCTGCTCGCCGCGGCCAAGCGGATCCCCGGCGTCCCGGTCGGCGACGCGCTCGAGCCCGCGCGCGTGCTCGAGCGCCGCGACTGGTTCACCGGCAAGGGTGACGACACCGGGCAGGTCGACTGGGCGCGTGGCGCGGGCATCGAGCCGGTGCGGGGCCACGGCCGGATCACCGGCGAACGCGAGGTGACGCTCGACGGCGGTGAGGTGCTCGTCGCACGGCACGCGGTGATCGTGTGCACGGGCAGCGTTCCGCGTCTGCCGTCGATCCCGGGGCTGGACACGATCCGGCCGTGGGGTTCGCGCGACGCGACGTCGGCGTCCGAGGTGCCGGCGCGGCTCGGCGTGCTCGGCGGAGGCGTGGTCGGGGTCGAGATGGCGCAGGCGTGGGCTCGGCTCGGCGCGCGGGTCGACCTCGTGATCACCGGCCCGCGGCCGCTGCCGAAGCTGCCGCAGTTCGCCGGTGACCTGCTGCTCGACGGGCTGCGCGAAGCGGGCGTGCTGGTGCACACCTCGTCCGGGCTCGAGGAAGTGTCCGCTGTGGACGGCGGTACCGCGCTGAAGCTCACCGGCGGTGCCGAACTGGTCGTGGACGAGCTGCTGGTCGCGACCGGCCGCACGCCGGCGACCGGCGACGTCGGCCTCGACGTGCTGGGCCTGTCCGCCGGCGATCCACTCGAGATCGACGACAGCGGCCGGGTGTCCGCTGTGGACGGTGGCTGGCTCTACGCGGCCGGTGACGTGACCGGCCGGGCGCTGCTGACCCACCAGGGCAAGTACGAGGCGCGCGTCGCCGGGGACTCGGTGGCCGCGCGGGCCGGTGGTGCGGAAATCCCGACCGGGCCGTGGAGCCGGTACAGCGCCACCGCCGACCACCGCGCGGTGCCGCAAGTGGTGTTCACCGATCCGGAGGTGACGTCGGTCGGGCTGACGGAGGCGCGCGAGGGCTCCGCCGACCGGGTCGTGGACCTCGACATCGCGGTCGCCGGTTCGTCACTGCACGCCGACGGGTACGCCGGCAAGGCGCGGATGGTCGTGGACACCGAACGGGGAGTGGTGCTCGGCGTGACGTTCGTCGGCCAGGACGTGTCCGAGCTGCTGCACTCGGCGACGATCGCGGTGGTCGGCGAGGTGCCGCTGGACCGGCTGTGGCACGCGGTGCCGTCGTTCCCGACGATCAGCGAGGTGTGGCTGCGGCTGCTGGAGGAGTACGGGCTCTGAGCCGCCGGTTCAGGACGGAAGCGAAAGCTCGAGTGCGCCGGCAGCGGCGCGGGCGAGGCCGGGATCGTCCGGAGTGGACGGTCCCGGCAGCCAGACCGCCTGCACCAGCCGCACGCCGTCACCCTCGAGCTTGCTGGTGTAGGCGGCCCCGTCGAACTGCGGGGCCGCGCCCGGCCACTCGCCGGTCTCGGTGGCGACGTCGAGGATCCCGCCGCCGCCCGGAGTGTCCGCGACCTCCTTGAAGTGCGTGGCCTGCCCGGCGTCGGGAAACTCGACCACGGCGACGGTGACCGCGGCGGCCCGCCCGTCCACCTCCGCGGTGTAGCTGGCCCGGCGTACCGAGGAACAGCTCGTCTGCTGGAGGCTGCCCTGGACGTCCCCGAAGGCGTGCGAGGCACACCGCTGGTCGGCGCTGCTCGCCCGCGGCTCGAAACTGAGGCTGGGCGCCGCCGCACTGCTCGGCGGGGCGCTGCTGGCCGGTGCCGGATTGTTCGCCGGCGCGCTGCTGGTCGCCGGGGGAGCCGCGGCCTCCCCGCTGTCCCCGCCACTGGTCGCGACGACCACCGCGGCCACCACCAGCACGACCAGCAACGCGATCGCTCCGAGCGGCACCCACCGCCCGGTCCGGGACGGCTGGGCCGCGCTGGTCGCGGCCCCTCCCGACCCGGCCGGCGGCGGCTCGTCGGGAGGCGCCGCCCTCGGCGACGGTGACGGCGGGTGCGCGTGTGACGAACCACTGGCGGCCGGCTCCGGGAACGGCCGCGGCCGGCTCGGCGGCGCCGAAGCGGCCGAGGCACCGGCGTCGGAAGCTGTCCGGACCGCAGGTGCTCCGGCCGGGGCGGGATGGGCTGTGCCGGAGGGAGTCGCACCATCTCCGTCCGCAGCCGAGCCCGAGGTGGCCACCTCGGACGAAGCGGGCCCGATCGAGGCGGACCGGGTCTCCGAAGCCGCTTTGTACGAGCCGGGGCGATCGGGGGATGCGATCTTCTCCGTCGGTGGCTCGACGGATTCGGTCGGTGCTTCGGCGAACACGTCCGGTTCGTCTTCCGTCGACGGTCGCGGGGCCACCGCCGGAATCGGCCGGATCGACGGGATCACCGGTGGTGGCGGGGGCACCGACACGATGCGGGGACGCGGCGTGCCGGGGGAGGCGGCACTGCCGGAGGCACCCGCCGGAGACGGAACCGGACGGGGCGCGGGCACCGGGCCTTCGCCACCGGGCTCTCCGCTGGGCGGCGCGGGAACGGAATCCCCGCCGCGAGTCCCGGATTCAGACGCTCCGCCGACGGAGCCGGAAGCAACGCCTCCGTCACCGGCCACCGGGGAAGGGGCGGGGCCCGAGGCAGCCCCCGGAACCGAAGGTGCGGCAGCGCTCGGACCCGCGGCAGCGGCAGGGCCGAACGCAGCAGCAACTCCCGAACCCGTGGCGTCGGCAGGGCCAGGGCGCGGAGCAGAACCCGAGGCGGCCCCCGGTGCCAGAGGAGCTACCGGCGCGGGGTGCCCGGCCGGGGAAGAGCCGGCGACCGGCGGGACCGGGGTGTCGTCGGCGAAGCGCACGAAGCCTTCGCCCAGCAGGGTCTCGTCGGACAGTTCCGGGGTGTCCGGGGCGAGAGCGGCGATCAGCGCGCGTGCCTGGTCCACCGAACGCGGGTGCCGCGCGGTGGCCAGCGAAACCGTGGCGGCGAGCATGGCCGTCGGGCTCGGGTGCAGGACCCGGACCGGGCCGGCCAGATCGCCGGGGGGCTGCTCCACCGTCTCCACGTACGGGCCGACCGCGATGATCGTGCCGACCGGGCCGCCGCCCAGCTCCGCGATGCGGCGTTCGCAGTCCTGGGCCAGGTCGAGTGCCTCGGTGGCCGGGTTGACCGCTTCTTCGCCGTGCACCAGCGGCCAGCCGTCGGCCTTCCAGGGACCGCTCAGCGGGGCTTCCAGGCGCAGCGCCGGATCCGGCAGGTCGACGCCGATCACGACCAGCACGCCGGTGGGCAGCAGCACGACCGCCTCCACCGGGACGTCGCCGGCCGGGCGGGCTCCGACCAGCGCGATGCCGCCGATCACCGTGCTCCCCCGGCCGAGGGAGGCCAGCGCGGCCCGCACGTCCTCCGCGACGCGCGAGGGCTGTTGCCCGAGGCGGACCAGTCGCACCGAAACCCTCCTCACCCCGACCGTTTCCGGGGCACCACGCTAGCGTGCCGGGCACGCGGAAACGTGGTAAACGGGTGCGCGTCGGCGTGGCTCACCTCAACGGGGGTTCCCGAGCGACTTGTGGTGTTCGTGTGGCCAAACAGCACTGTTGAGGTGCACAATGTGCTACACAGTCGGGGTAGCCGTGGTGGCCGGCAGCCTGCGCAGTTCGAGAGGTCGTAGGGGAAGACGTCCCTCGTCGAACAAGCGGAGGTCAGCAGTGAGCACCCGTGGCAACACCCGAGGCGTGGTGTACGTCCACTCGTCGCCGTCTGCGGTGTGTCCGCACGTCGAGTGGGCCATTTCGGGCACCCTGGGTGCCCGTGTCGAGCTGAAGTGGACGGCGCAGCCGGCCAGTCCGGGACAGCTGCGCGCCGAATGCGGCTGGCGCGCGCCCGCGGGCACCGGCGCCAAGCTGGTCGCCGCGCTCAAGGCGTGGCCGATGCTGCGGTTCGAAGTCACCGAGGAACCCAGCACCGGCGTCGACGGCGAGCGGTTCTGCTTCGCGCCCGGCCTCGGCCTCTGGCACGGCCGAACCAGCGCCAACGGCGACATCGTGGTCGGCGAGGACCAGCTGCGCGCGCTCGTCAGCATGACCCGCGGGGGTGAGACCCTCGCGCACAAGCTCGACGAACTGCTGGCCGCCGCGTGGGACGAGGCGCTCGAGCCCTACCGGCACGCCGGCGACGGCGCCCCGGTCACCTGGCTGCACCAGGTCGGGTGATCCGGGCGCGGTACCCTCACCCGGGTGAGCGCCCAATCGCCGTCCCGCCAGCGGTGGCTGATCCCCGTGCTCGTCGTGGTGCTGTCCGTGACCGTCGCCGGCGGCCTGCTCGCCCGCGAGCTCTACCACCGCGGTACCGACGAGATGCAGCCCGGCGTCCTGCCGATCACCGTGCCTTCGTCCACCTCGGACGGACCGCGTGACGAGCCGGGGCCGGCCCGGGTCGAGATCACGCCGGACGCGGCCGGGCATCCGCTGGGTGACGCGGTGCGTGACGCGCTGCAGGGCTACTTCGACGCGCTGAACGCGAAGAACTACGGCATGTGGAGCAAGACGGTCACCCGGGCCCGGCTGGAGCAGACGACCCCGGCGCTGTGGAAGCAGGACTTCCAGTCCACGAAAGACGGCAGCATCCTGCTGTACCGCATCGAGCCGGGTGCGCAGAACTCGCTGCGCGTGCTCGTCGGGTTCACCAGCACGCAGTCGCTGAACGAGGCGCCTCGGGACTTCCAGCACCCGTGCATCCGCTGGCGGCTGGTGCTGCCGATGAAGTTCGAGAACGGCTCCTACCGGATCGACACGGTCGAATCCGGCACCACCACCGAGCACGAAGCCTGCTGAACCGCACGAAAGAGGCCCCTCCACCAGGAGGGGCCTCTTTCCGTGACGTGCGCGATCAGCCCGCGGGAGTGAACAGCAGGGCGGTGTTGTGGCCGCCGAAGCCGAAGGAATTGCTGATCGCCGCGGTGAGCTCGACCTTGCGGTTCTCTCCCGACACCACGTCGAGCTGGACCTTCGGGTCGAGGTCGGCCAGGTTCAGCGTCGCCGGTACCACGCCCTCGGCGACCGCGAGCACGGTGGCGATGCCCTCGACCGCGCCGGCTCCGCCGACCAGGTGGCCGAGTGCGCCCTTCGGCGCGGTGACCACCGGGTGGTCGCCGATCGCCGACCGGATCGCGGCCGCCTCGCCGATGTCACCGACCACAGTGGACGTCGCGTGCGCGTTGACGTGGCCGATGTCCGAGGGCGACAGTGCCGCCATCGCCATCGCGGCCCGCATCGCGGCGATCTGCCCGATACCGTCCGGGTGGTTGCCGGTGATGTGGTAGGCGTCGGAGGTGATGCCGTAGCCGGCGAGCTTCGCGTAGATCCGCGCGCCGCGGGCCCTGGCGCGGTCGGCCCGCTCCAGCACCACGACGCCGGAACCCTCGCCCAGCACGAAGCCGTCGCGGCTGACGTCGAACGGCCGGGAGGCGGCCGCCGGGTCGTCGTTGCGCGTGGACACCGTGCGTGCCTGGGCGAAGCCGCCCAGGGTGATCGGGTGGATGCACGCCTCGGTGCCTCCCGCGACCACCACGTCGGCCCGCCCGGACCGGATCATCTCGAAGCCGTTGGCGATGCCCTCGGCGCCGGAGGCGCACGCCGAAGCCGGGGAGTGCACCCCAGCCCGCGCCTTCAGGTCGATGCTGACGTGCGCGGCCGGGCCGTTGGGCATCAGCATCGGCACGGTCAGCGGCGACACCTTGCGAAGACCCTGCTGCTGCAACAGCTCGTTCTGGGACAGCAGGGTGACCGGACCGCCCACCCCGGTGCCGATGGACACGCCGAGGCGTTCCGGTTCGACGTCGGTGTGCTCGTCGGTCTGCTCGGCGAACCCGGCGTCGGACCATGCCTGGCGGGCGGCGATCAGCGCGACCTGCTCGCAGCGGTCGAGCCGGCGGGCCTGCACGCGCGGCAGGATGTCCGTGGGCTCGACGGCGAGCGTGGCGCCGATCTTCACCGGGAGGCCGAGTTCCTCGACCCAGTCCGCCTCGAGCCTGCGGATCCCGCTGCGGCCGGCCAGCAGGCCGTCCCAGGTGGACGCGACGTCCCCGCCCAGCGGAGTGGTCGCACCCATGCCGGTGATCACGACGTCGATGTTGCTCATGGAGAGTCTCCCCAAGGTCGGCTCCGGGCCGGGACGCCCCGGCCCGGCTACGAAGAGGACTTACTTGGCGTTGGCGGACACGTAGTTCACCGCGTCGCCCACGGTCTTCAGGTTGGCCAGCTCGTCGTCCGGGATCTTGACGCCGAACTTGTCCTCGGCCTGCACGGCGATCTCGACCATCGACAGCGAGTCGATGTCCAGGTCGTCCACGAACGACTTCTCGGCGGTGACGTCGTCCTGAGTCACCCCGGCCACCTCTTCGACGATCTCGGCGAGGCCGGCGAGGATCTCAGCGTTGTCAGCCATCGGTGTTGTTTCCCTTCTCGGTTCTTCTCGAGGTCCACCTCGCGGGCACGGCGCCCGCGAGGGAAGTATCCACTCAGGGCAGGACGAAGACCTGCCCGGCATACGACAGCCCGGCGCCGAAGCCGACCGCCAGCACCACGTCTCCGGACTTCACGGTGCCCGCCCTGCGCATGTGGTCCAGCGCCAGCGGGATCGACGCCGACGAGGTGTTGCCCGAGTACCTGATGTCGTCGGCCACGAGCAGGTCCTCACGGGCGCCCTTGGCCCGCAGCTTCTTCGCGATCGACTCGACGATGCGCAGGTTCGCCTGGTGCGGCACGAGGACGTCCACTTCGGACGGCTGCACCCCGGCGGCCTCCAGTGCGCGCAGCGCGATCGGCGCGATCTGCGTGGTCGCCCACCGGAAGACCGACTGGCCCTCCTGGTAGATGAACTTGTGCTCACGCATGTAGATCAGGTCGACGAGGTCGCCCGCGCTGCCCCACACCACCGGCCCGATGCCCGGTTCCCCGGCCGCGCCGACCACGGCCGCGCCCGCGCCGTCGGCGAAGATGATCGCGTTCGCGCGGTCGGTCGGCTCGATCCAGTCGGTGAGCTTCTCGGCGCCGATCACCAGGACCTTTTTCGCCGAGCCGGCGCGGATCAGGTCCGAGGCCAGGCCGAGGCCGTAGCAGAAGCCGGCGCACGCCGCGTTCAGGTCGAACGCGCCCGGGCTCGGGATGCCGATCCGGGCGGCGACCTGGGCGGCCGCGTTCGGGATCTGCGAGGGCATCGTGCAGTTCGGCAGAATCACCGTGTCCACTTCGGACGGCTCGACGCCGGCGTCGGCCAGCGCCGCGGTGCCCGCGGCCACCGCGAAGTCGACCAGCAGCTCGTCCTTCTCGGCGAACCGGCGTTCGATGATGCCGACGCGGTCGCGGATCCACTGGTCGTTGGTATCCATCAGCTGCGACAGGTCGTCGTTGGTCACGACCTTGTCCGGCTGATGGCTGCCGAACCCGAGGATCCGGGCGCCGGCGGCGCCGGTGGTCTGACGCAGGCGGGGACGGTCGGTCACTGGATGCCCTCCTCGCGCAGTGCCGCCAGCTCGGCGGGCGACTTCAGCGCGGTGGTAGTGGTGACCACGCCCTTGAGCTGCCGCCGGACCAGGCCGGTCAGGGTGCCCGCGGGCGCGAGTTCGACGGTGTGGTCCACGCCGAGCGAGGCGAGCCCGGCCATGGTCAGGTCCCAGCGGACCGGACGGGTCACCTGGGCGACGAGCCGCCGCAGGTACTCGGCGCCGCTGGTGACCACCTGGCCGTCGGCGTTGGACAGCAGGGGGCGCGTGGGGTCGGCCGGGGTGAGGCCGGCGGCGTGCTCGCGCACGGCGTCTTCCGCGGGCGCCATGTAGGGCGTGTGGAAGGCGCCGGCCACCTTGAGCGCACGGATCTTCGTGCCCTCCATCGGTTCGGCGACGATGTGCTCGATCGTCGCGGCGGCGCCGGAGGCCACGATCTGGCCGGCGCCGTTGCGGTTGGCCGCGGTCAGGCCCTGGCCCTCGAGCCAGGCGACGACCTCGTCCGGGTCGCCGAGCATCACCGCGGCCATCGAGGTCGGCTCTAGCGCGCACGCCTTGGCCATCTCGGCGCCGCGGACCGCGGCCAGCGCGATCGCGTCGGCCGGGGACAGCACGCCGGCGATCGCGGCGGCGGCGAGCTCGCCCACCGAGTGCCCGGCCACCGGCGCGTCGCCGGGCAGCGGCACGTACTCGGCGGTGAGCAGGGAGAGCGCGACGATGAGCGGCTGGGCGACCGCGGTGTCCTGGATCTCCTCGGCGCCGGCCTCGGTGCCGAGCCGGAGCAGGTCGAGCCCGGCCTGGGCGGACCACTCCTGCACGCGCGCGCGAGCGCCGTCGAGCTCGAGCCACGGGGTGAGCATGCCGGGGGCCTGGGAACCCTGGCCGGGGGAGAGGACTGCACGTGTCACGGTCTCTATGAGACCACGGGACGGGTGCGATCTTCAGATGCGGCCGGTCACCAAGTCCGTGCGAGGTTATTGGAGGAAACCTCCAAAGACCCGCCGTGGATCTCGCTCCTTAACCCATTGGCCTTGTGGGATTCAACCAGCGTGTGCCGTGAAGTCCGTCACCAGAGACCGCGGGCGCGGGCCAGCCTGCCGACGGTCAGCGCGACCCGCAGGACGAGGGCGTCGCGGGGGTCGGTGGGGTTGCGGCCGGTCACTTCGGTGGCTTTGCGGAGCCGGTAGCGGACGGTGTTGGGGTGCACGAACAACGCCTGGGCGCAGCGTTCCAGTACGCCGCCGTTGTCCAGGTAGGTCTCCACGGTGCGCTGCAGGGCCGCGCCTGCCTCCTCCAGTGGCCGGGCGACCTGGTCCACGAGCAGCCGTTCGGCGCCGGGGTCGCCGGACAGCGCGCGTTCGGGCAGCAGGTCGTCGGAGCGTGCCGGACGCGGCGCGCCGGGCCAGCCGACCACGGCGCGCAACCCGGACAGCGCCTCGGCCGCGCTGTGGTGCGCCTCGGCCAGAGTGGGCACGGTCGGGCCGGCGACCACCGGTCCTTCGGCGAACACAGTGGACATCCGCGCGAGGATTTCGCGGTCCTTCGGTCCGCCTTCGGTGGCTCCGCCGATCACCAGCACCAGCCGGGAACCCTGCACGGACAGCAGAACCGGGCGTCCGACCCGGGCGGCACGGGCGCGGACCTCGAACACCACTGTGGGCGGATCGTCCGACGGCGGGTTGCCCACCAGCACGGTCGCCATCCCGGCCGGATCCCAGCCCAGCGCGGCCGCGCGGGACAACACGGCCTCCTCGGCGTCGCCGCGGACGATGCCGTCCACGACGAGGGCCTCGAGCCGGGCGTCCCAGGCACCACGCGCTTCCGCGGCGGCAGCGTAGGAATTGGCCGCGGCGAACGCGATTTCCCGGCCGTAGCGCAGAATCCCCTCGATGAGCGCGGCCCGTTCCGCCTCGTTCGCGGCGAATTCCGGCAGCTGCTCCTCGAACACCTCGATCGCCAGCCGGACCATGCCCACCGCCTGGCGCAGGCTGATCCAGCGCGACAGCTCGGCGGGCGCGTCGCGGAACGCCTCCGTGGTGAACTTCAGCGCTTCCTTCGCGTCACGCAGCCAGCTGACGAACCCGGCGGCCCCCGCCTGCGTGATGAGCAGGACGCTGGCCCGCTGGTCGGCGGGCAGCCTGCCGAACCCCACCAGCCGCTCTTCCATGACCGCGACACTGGCGCTCGCCAGCCGCCCGGAGGCGCGCTCGAGGTCGCGCAGGGTCTTCGCGGACAGTCCGTGGTGCTTGGGCACCCGGCGCCCGCCCTTCGTGTCAGCCATGTCGGCCCGATCCTACGTGGACGGCCGGTCCGCAACTTTCGGCGGCGGACACGCAACCGGTGCAGGTGGGCGGGCCGGGTGGGCACTGCCTACGATCGGCAGCCGGGTGGGGTAAGTCACCCGTGGACGAGCGAAGGGGGACGGGCGATGGCAGAGCCCGGGCTGGAGATCGACGGGATCTCCAAGAGGTACGGCGCCGTGGTGGCGTTGCAGCAGATGACATTCGACGTGCGGCCGGGCGAATTGTTCGGATTCGTGGGCAGCAACGGCGCGGGCAAGACGACGACCATGCGCATCAGCCTCGGGGTGCTGAGCGCCGACGCCGGCGAGGTGCGCTACGCGGGGCAGCGGATCACGCACGAGACCCGCCGGCACATCGGGTACATGCCCGAGGAGCGCGGTCTGTACCCGAAGATGAAGGTGGGGGAGCAGCTGACCTACCTCGCCCGGTTGCACGGGATGCGTGCCGGCGAGGCGAAGGCGTCCACGCAGCGGTGGACCGAACGGCTCGGCGTGGCCGCGCGCCGGGACGACGAGGTGGAGAAGCTCAGCCTCGGCAACCAGCAGCGGGTGCAGCTGGCCGCCGCGCTGGTGCACGAGCCGCGGATCCTGGTGCTGGACGAGCCGTTCTCCGGGCTCGACCCGGTGGCGGTGGACGTGATGAGCGCGGTGCTGCGGGAGAAGGCGGCCGAGGGCGTGCCGGTGGTGTTTTCCAGCCACCAGCTGGACCTCGTGGAACGGCTGTGCGACCGCATCGGGATCGTCCGGAGTGGACGGATGGAGGCCTGCGGTTCGGTGCCGGAGCTGCGTTCCGGGGCCGGCGGTGCGACGCGGGTGTCGGTGGACGCGCCGTCCGCGCCACCGGACTGGGCGGCCGCGCTGCCCGGCGTGACCGTGCTGGGCCGCAAGGGCGACGTGACCGAGCTCGAACTGGAACCGGGCGCGGACGACCAGGCGGTGCTGCGGGCCGCGCTGGCGACCGGGCCGGTGCGGGAGTTCGCGCGGAAGCAGCCGTCGCTGACCGAGCTGTTCCGTTCCGTCGTGGCCGAGCACCAGGAGGCGGCGGCATGAGCACGCGCGAAGTGCAGATGAGCCCGGTGTCCGCGGTGGGGCTGGTGGCCTCGCGCGAGATCGGCACCCGGCTGAAGTCCAAGGCCTACCGGATCACCACGCTGGTCATGCTGATCATCGTGGTCGCGCTGGTCGTGGTGTTCAAGTTCATCGGCGGTGGCGGCGGAGCGGACGCGACGGTCGGCTACGTGCCCTCCGCGGCGCAGCTGGCCGCGCCGCTGACCGCGACGGCGAAGACCCTCGACCAGAACGTCGCCACGCAAGCGGTGCCCGACCAGGCGGCGGGCGAGGCGAAGCTGCGGGACGGTTCGCTGGACGCGCTGCTGGTGCAGGACGCGCAGCGGGTGCACGTCCAGGTGCAGAAAACGCTCGACGGCACGCTGAAGAACGCGCTCACCGTGCTCGCCGGGCAGGTGGCGCTCGACCAGCAGATCACCGGCCTCGGCGGTGATCCGGCGCAGGTGCGCCAGGCGATGGCGAGCGCGTCGGTCGACGAGCTGCCACCGCTGGAGAAGCCCTACGACTACGACGGCCAGCAGCTCACGCTGGGCATCATCGCGGGCATCCTGATCTACTTCTCGCTCATGCTCAACGGCCAGATCGTGGCGCAGGGGGTGGTCGAGGAGAAGACGTCGCGGGTGGTCGAACTGCTGCTGTCCACGATCAAACCGTGGCAGCTGATGGCCGGGAAGGTGCTGGGCATCGGCACGGTCGGGCTGATCCAGATGCTCGCGATCGGGGTGGTCGGCCTCGCGGCCGGGCTCGGGTTCGGGGTGCTGACCATTTCGGTGTCCGCCGCGGTCGGCACCGTGATCTGGCTGATCGTCTGGTACCTGCTCGGGTTCTTCATGTACTCGATCGTCTTCGCCGCGCTGGGTGCGCTGGTGTCGCGGCAGGAGGACGTCGGCGGCACGACGATGCCCGCGCTGCTGCTGGTGATCGCCGGATACGTGGTCGGGATCTCGGTGCTGCCCTCGGACCCGTCGAACACGTTCGCCGAAGTGCTGTCGGTGATCCCGTTCTTCGCGCCCACCTTGATGCCGATGCGCCTGGCGATGGGCGGTGTCCCGGTCTGGGAAGCGGTGGTGTCGGTGGGACTGGTGGTGCTGCTGATCCCGCTGCTGATCTGGCTGGCCGCCCGCATCTACCGCAACGCGGTCATGCGCACCGGCGCGAAGGTCAAACTGAGCGACGCCCTCCGGGCAGCGTGAGGCCGGCCCTCCCCGGCCGACCGTGACGAGGCCGGTCACCCCGGACGTGATTCCCGGGGTGACCGGCCTTCGGTTTTTCTGGTCTGCCGGTTTTCAGGTCGGCGGCGGGCACCGGTGGGTCGGCGGGCATGGCAGGTTGGTGAGTTGGAGGGCATGGCGGGCTCGTGAGTTGGCGGGCACGGTCGGTTGGCGGGGGTTCGCGGGCCCGGCGGAGTGACGGCGGGTCAGTGGGCCGTCGGTTCCCCGCAGGAGCGAGGCAGTGCTGTGCAGTGTGGCTCTTGCACGCAGAGCGCTGTGCAGTGTGGCTCTTGCACGCGGAGCGTGCCGTGGATCGCAGTGCCGTGGTGCGGTGTTCTGCAGTGCGGCGTGATCGTGGATCGGCCGAGGCCTGGGTGACAGCCGCTCCCTGTCCTCAGGGGCTGGGTGACAGCCACTCTCTGGCGTTGGGGGCTGGGTGACAGCCACAGCACTCTGTCCTTGATGTCCGGAAAGTGCGTCTATCTCGCCGCATTCCGGCAAGTTGAAATCCTGCCTCCGCCGCCCGGCGGTCGTCCGGAAGACGGCCGAGCCGGTATGTCGTGGGTGGCCGGGCGGTGAACAGACCCCGGTCAGGAGGAAAACGCGAACGCGGTTCGTAAGGCCGGCGAAAGATTTCCCGCCGAATATCGGTGAGTCATCCGTCAGCTATCGGCGAGCCACTCGTCAACTATCCGTGAGGCGCCCGTGAGGTATCGGCGAGCCGCCTGTGAGCTTTCGGTGAGCTACCGGTGGGTAAATGCTCGAGGCCGCCCGGCGCTGAGCGGTTTTCGCTGCGCCGGACGGCCTCGTCTCCCCGGTCCCCACCGGTAGAACAAGTATGGCCGTGCTTGATCTTCTCGCGCCAGTCGTCTCACTCGATCGTGGTGCACAGCACTCGGGTCGTCTGGGTACCAGTGGTGCATCCACGGTGACACAGCGCGAAGGGAGCCGGCGTGGGCGAGCAACTGAAGGACGGACTCGGGCAGGCCTGGAATCTGGTGGCCACGTTCGTTCCGAAACTCGTGGGTTTCCTGATCATCCTGCTGATCGGCTGGCTGATCGCGAAAGCCGTGTCCAAAGGCCTCGGGCTCGTTCTCGGAAAGCTCGGTTTCTCGCGTCTGGTGGAGAAGACCGGGCTGACCGGAATGCTCCGGCAGGCGAATCTCGACGCCACCACGATCCTGGTGAAACTGGTCTACTTCTTCATTCTGCTGATCGCGCTGCAGCTGGCGTTCGGCGTGTTCGGCCAGTCGAATCCGGTCAGTCAGCTGATCAACGACATCATCGCGTTCCTGCCGCGGATCGTGGTGGCGCTGGTGCTGATCGTGGTGGCCGCGGCGATCGCGAAGGTGGTCCGGGACGTGGTCACCTCCGCGCTGGCGGGTCGTTCCGCCGGGCGTCTGCTCGGCACGATCTCCTACTGGCTGATCATGGCGTTCGGCATCATCGCCGCACTGGGCCAGGTGAACATCGCGACGACGGTGACCGGGCCGGTGCTCGTCACCGTGCTCGCCACGATCGGCGGCGTGATCGTCGTCGGCTTCGGCGGTGGCCTGATCAAGCCCGCGCAGGAACGCTGGGGCGGCTGGCTCAGCAGCCTGCAGAGCCAGGTCGGTGGCGGAACGCAGGGTCAGGTCGGCGGCCGGCCGGCGCCGCAGCAGCCGGGTGCGCACGAGGCCCCCACGGCGGCGTACCCGGCCGGTGACCCGGCTCAGCCCGGCACGCAGCACCAGAGCGGCCAGCTGCCGACCGGGGCGCCCGAGCCCGGCGGCGACACCCCGGCGGGCACCGATCGGCCCGGCGGCCGTCCGATGCCGGGTACAAGCCAGCCGGGTACAAGCCAGCCGGGTGCAGGCCAGCCCGGGACCCGGCAGCCGGGTACGCCGTCGGGTGGCCAGCAGTCCGGTGGCCAGCAGCCCGGCACACCGCCGCCGGCGACACCGCCCGGCACGCAGCCTCCGGTGGACCCGCCCACGCCGCCGTCCGGCTTCCGCCCCGGCGGGAGCTGACGCGACGCACCCGAAGGCGAACAGGCGCGGGAGGTCCGGTACCCGATCCGGGTGCCGGGCCTTCCGCTGTCCACGCCGGGTGCCGGGCCGTCTGCTGTCCATGCCGGACCCCCGCGGTTGACGCCGGTGCCGAACCCCTCCGCTGTCCACTGGCCGGGATTGTCCGGCACCTCACATCCGGGCGGGAATGGCGCTGCGGTGCGGCATGTTGGGAGGCGTAGACCGGAAGGGGCGGAATGGACTTCCTGCTGCACCACGGCGTGACCGTGCTGGGCCAGTGGATTTCGATCGCGGAGCTGGCAGGTCAGCTGTTCGCGCTGGCCGTCGTGTTCCTCGCCGAACGCCGGACGCTGTGGACGTGGCCCGTGCAGGTGGCGGCCACCGCGCTGCTGTTCTCGGTCTACGTTTCCGCGCACCTCGGCGGTCTGGCCGGCCGGCAGGTCGCCATCCTGCTGATCTCGCTCTACGGCTGGTGGGCCTGGAGCCGGCGCAGCGATCCGGTGTACGGCGTGGTGGTGCGCCGGGGCCGGTGGACCGAGCGGTTCGCGATGCTGGCCGCCTTCGCCGGCGGAACGGTCGCGATGGCGCTCGCGCTGCAGGCGCTCGACGCGTCCTGGGCGCCGTGGCCGGACGCCGCCATCTTCGTGGGCACGCTCGTCGCGTTCGCCGCGCAGGGGGTGGGGCTGGTCGAGTTCTGGGGCGTCTGGCTGGTGGTCGACGCGATCGGGGTGCCGCTGCAGATCGGGTCCGGGCTGTACTTCTCGGCCGCGATCTACGTGGTGTTCGCGGCGCTGGTCGTGCACGGCTGGATCAGCTGGAGCCGGTCGGCCCGCCGCGTCCGCGCGCAGGAGCACGTCACGGCAGCACCCAGCTGAGCACCGGGGTGCTCTGCCCGAGCACGATCAGGCACAGCACCACCAGCAGCCCCACGCTCCACGGCAGCACTTTGCGCAGCAACCGCCCTTCCGAACCGGGCAGGTTCGCCGCCACGCAGGCGATGGTGAGGTTCTGCGGCGAGATCATCTTCCCGAGCACTCCGCCGGAGCTGTTCGCCGCCGCGAGCAACGGCGCGGGCAGTCCGGTCTGGTGGGCCGCGGCCACCTGCAGAGCCCCGAACAGCGCGTTCGCCGACGTGTCCGAACCCGACACCGCGACGCCGAACCAGCCCAGTACCGGGGAGAGGAACGCGAGCCCGGCGCCGGCCGCCGCGATGAACGTGCCGATGGTGTTCGTCTGGCCGGACAGGTTCATCACGTACGCCAGCGCCAGTACACCGGCCACGGTGAGGATGGCGAACCGCAGTTCGGCCACGGTGGCGAGCCATTCGCGCACCGCGGTGCGTCCGGCGATGCCCAGCGCCAGCGCGGTGATCAGCCCGGCCAGCAGCACCAGAGTGCCGCCGGTGTTCAGGAACGGCAGGGAGAAACTGTTGCCGGACACCGCTTTCCCGTCGGGTGCGTGCACGTCCAGTCCGGGCCAGTGGAATTTCCAGGTGGCCGTGTCGAGCAGCTTCTTCACCGGTGGCACCTGGGCGAGTGAGAAGATCACGATGATCAACGCGTACGGCAGGTAGGCGCGCACCACCTCGCCGCGCTCGTCCGGCCGGTCCGCGGTGGCGGTCGCCGTTCCGGTGAGCGCTTGGGCGCGGACGTCCGCGGGCACCGCCCGGCGCGTCGCGGGCAGGGCGACGAGCGCGGCCGCCCCGGCGAGGGCGGCGGCGATGTCGGCGAGCTGCGCGGACACGTGGTTCGAGGCGAGGAACTGGACGACGCCGAAGGCGGCTCCGCAGGTCAGTGCCGGTATCCAGGTTTCACGCAGGCCGCGACGGCCGTCCACGATGAGCACCAGCAGCAGCGGCACGAACAGCGCCAGCACCGGGGTCTGCCGTCCGACGATGGACGACACCTGGTCCAGCGGCAGGCCGGTGACCTGGGCGAGTGTGACGACCGGCGTGCCCATCGCGCCGAAGGCGACCGGTGCGGTGTTCGCGACCAGCGAAACGACCGCAGCCCGCACCGGGCTGAACCCGACGGCCACGAGCATCACCGCGCTGATCGCGACCGGCGCGCCGAACCCGGCGAGCGCCTCCATCAGCGCGCCGAAGCAGAAGGCGATGATCAGGGCCTGCAGCCGCGGATCGTCGGAAATCCGGCCGAACGAGCGGCGCAGCACGTCGAAGTGCCCGGTGCGCACGGTCAGCCGGTAGACCCACAGCGCGTTGACCACGATCCACAGGATCGGGAACAGCCCGAACACGGCACCCTGCAGCGCCCCGGACACGGCCTGGCCGATCGGCATCCGGTAGGCCACAGCACCCACCACGAGCGCGGCGACCAGCCCGGCCAGCGCGGCGTGGTGTGCTTTCGCCCGTACCGCCCCCAGCAGCACGAGCACGACGGCCAGCGGAACGACCGCGACGAGCGCGGAAAGTCCCAGCGAGCCCAGCGGAGTCAGGTCTTGCACGAACACGGCGACCTCCGGGGGGCCGCTGTTTCCGCATCACGGAAACAGCCTTTCACGAGGTGGCTGAGATCTTCGTCACCCGCGTGCTGTTCCGTCAACCCCGTGTCATACGTCTGGCCGCTCGGAGACCGCCTCCGGCGCCTGTCAGCAGACCGCGCGCGGTTCGCCAAGTGCCCGCAGCCCGTCGGCGGTCAGCTCCGCCCGCGTCCACTGCCCGGCCGCGACGGCGTGGCGCGGACGGACCAGGCCCGTCCGCGCCAGGGCGTGCGCGGTCGCCTGGTCGCAGCAGAGCAGCCCGTCGATCCGCAGGTCGGGCTCGCAACTGCAGGTCAGCTCGGCGCGGCCGGCGGCGACCGCGCGCAGCATCGCCAGCGCACGGCCGTTCAGTGTGGTGGACATCGGCGTTCCCTCCGTGGTCGTCGGAGAGGAGACGTGACCGCGGCCACCGAATACGCGAAATCCACCCGGTTCGCCCGGAAGGTGCAACGTCACCCAGCGCCGGCCCGTGCCGGACTTCACCGCCGGCGGGAAAGCGGTCCGACGTTCAGTGGAGGGTGGCGTGCGAGGGACGCAGGTCCTGGATCCGGCGCACGCCGAGCAGCTGCATCGTGCGGACCAGCTCCGCGCGCAGGATGTCCACGCAGCGCTGCACCCCGCGCTCGCCACCGGCCATCAGGCCGTACAGGAAAGCGCGGCCGATCAGCACGGCGTCGGCGCCGCGGGCCAGCGCGGCCACGATGTCGCCGCCGGAAAGGATGCCGGTGTCCACCCACACCTCGGCGCCGCCCTCGAGCGCGTCGAGCACCGGGGGCAGCAGCTCGATCGGCGTGGGCGCGCGGTCGAGCTGGCGGCCGCCGTGGTTGGACAGCACGACCCCGTCCGCGCCGCGGCGCACCACCTCGCGGGCGTCGTCCACGTTCTGCACACCCTTGATCACCAGCTTGCCCGGCCAGGTGCGGCGCACCCAGTCGAGGTCGTCGTAGTTCAGCGTCGGGTCGAACAGCTTTTCCAGCAGCTCCGCGACGGTCCCGTCGAAATGGCTGAGCGAGGCGAAGTTCAGCGGTTCGGTGGTGAGCAGGTTGAACCACCACGCGGGGTGCATCGCCCCGTTGGCGAACGTCTTCACCGTGAGCGCAGGCGGAATGGTCAGCCCGTTGCGCACGTCGCGCATCCGGGCACCCGCGACCGGGGTGTCGACGGTCAGCAGGAGCGTGTCGTAGCCGCTTTCCCACGCCCGGTTCATCAGATCTTGGCCCGCGCCGCGGTCGCGCCACACGTAGAGCTGGAACCACTTGCGCGCGCCCGGAGCGGCCGCCGCGAGGTCCTCGATGGACGTGGTGCCCATCGTGGACAGGCCCATCGGGATACCGGCGCGCTCGGCCACCCGGCCCACCGCGCGCTCGCCCTCGTGCTGCATCATCCGGGTGAACCCGGTGGGCGCGAAGGCGAACGGCAGCTCCGAGCGAACCCCGAGGATCTCCGTGCTTGTGTCCACATCGGACACTCCGCGCAGGACGTTCGGGTGGAACTCCACCCGCCGGTAGGCCTGCCGGGCACGGCGGAGGCTGTCTTCGAGTTCGGCCGCGCCGTCGGTGTAGTCGAACGCCGCGCGCGGGGTGCGTTTGCGGGCGATCGTGCGCAGATCCGCGATGGTGTGCGCGACGGCCAGCCGCCGGTCGGTCGGGTTGAGCACGATCGGCTTCGGCCGCAGGATCTGCTGCAGCTCACTCGGCCGGGGCAGGCGACGCTGGACCACGGTCGGCCATCCTTCCTGACACCTTGCGGACCCCCGGCCCGACCTTAACCCCTGCTGCGCCGGTGAAACCGGGAAGGCCCCCTTGACGGAACCGAGTTCCGTCAAGGGGGCCCCACGGCATCCGGGCCGGACGCCTACGCGCTGCCGGAGTCGGACGTCTGCGGCCCGGCGGCCGCGACGTCGTCGATCCGGTAACGGCGCGCGGCCTCGGCGACCTTCGCCTGGTCGAACTCGCCGCGCCGGGCGAGCACCGACAGCGCGCCGACGGTGATCGATTCGGCGTCCACGAGGAACTTGCGCCGTGCGGCAGGGCGGGTGTCGGAGAAGCCGAACCCGTCCGTGCCGAGCGTGAGCATGTCGGTGGGCACCCACGGGCGGATCAGGTCCGGCACCGCGCGCATCCAGTCCGACACCGCCACGACCGGACCGCTCGCCTCGGACAGCTTCTGCGTGACGTAGGGCACGCGCGGCGTTTCGTCCGGGTGCAGCAGGTTCTGGTGGTCGATCTCGACCGCTTCACGGCGCAGCTCGCCCCACGACGTGGCCGACCACACCGCGGCCCGCACGCCCCAGTCGTCGGCCAGCAGCCGCTGCGCCTTGAGCGCGTCCGGCATGGTCACGCCGGACACCAGGACCTGCACCTGCGGACCGTCGCCCGCCGGCGCCTCGGCGTAGCGGTAGAGGCCCTTGAGCACGCCGTCCACGTCGAGGTTCTCCGGCTCGGCCGGCTGCTGGTACGGCTCGTTGTAGATCGTGATGTAGTAGAACACGTTCTCGCCGTTGCCGTCCGGGCCGGCCTCGCCGTACATCCGGCGCAGCCCGTCCCTGACGATGTGCGCGATCTCGAACGAGTAGGCCGGGTCGTAGGCCACCGCGGCCGGGTTCGTCGCGGCCAGCAGCAGCGAATGCCCGTCCGCGTGCTGCAGCCCCTCCCCGGTCAGCGTGGTGCGCCCCGCGGTGGCGCCGAGCACGAAACCGCGGGCCATCTGGTCGGCCGCCGCGTACAGGCCGTCGCCGGTGCGCTGGAACCCGAACATCGAGTAGAAGATGTAGATCGGGATCATCGGCTCGCCGTGCGTGGCGTACGAGGTGCCGACGGCGGTGAACGACGCGGTGGAGCCCGCCTCGTTGATGCCCTCGTGCAGCAGCTGGCCCTTCTCGGACTCCTTGTAGGCCAGCATCAGGCTCGCGTCGACCGAGGTGTAGGTCTGGCCGTGCGGGTTGTAGATCTTCGCCGTCGGGAACATCGAGTCGAGCCCGAAGGTGCGGGCCTCGTCCGGGATGATCGGCACCACGCGCTTGCCGATCTCGGAATCCTTCGCCAGCTCGCGGACCAGCCGGACGAACGCCATCGTGGTGGCGACCTCCTGCTTGCCCGAGCCCTTGCGGATGCCCTCGTAGACCTTGTCTCCGGGCAGCACGAGCGCCTTGGCGGTCTTCGGCCTGCGCTCCGGCAGGTACCCGCCGAGCGCCTTGCGGCGGCCGATCATGTACTCGATCTCCGGCGAATCCGGGCCGGGGTGGAAGTACGGCGGCAGCTTCGGGTCGCGCTCGAGCTCCTCGTCGCTGATCGGGATCCGCTGCGCGTCCCGGAACAGCTTCAGGTCGTCGAGGGTGAGCTTCTTCATCTGGTGCGTGGCGTTGCGGCCCTCGAACGACGGGCCGAGGCCGTAGCCCTTGATCGTGTGCGCCAGGATCACCGTCGGCTGGCCGTGGTGCTCCATCGCCGCCTTGTAGGCCGCGTACACCTTGCGGTAGTCGTGCCCGCCGCGCTTGAGGTTCCAGACGTCGGCGTCGGAGAGGTCCTTGACCAGCTCCTTCGTCCGCGGGTCCCGGCCGAAGAAGTGCTCGCGGACGAAGGCGCCGTCGTTGGCCTTGTAGGTCTGGTAGTCGCCGTCCGGGGTCACGTTCATCAGGTTGACCAGCGCGCCGTCCCGGTCGGCCGACAGCAGCGAGTCCCACTCGCGGCCCCAGATGACCTTGATCACGTTCCAGCCCGCGCCGCGGAAGTACGCCTCGAGCTCCTGGATGATCTTGCCGTTGCCGCGCACCGGTCCGTCGAGCCGCTGCAGGTTGCAGTTGATCACGAAGGTCAGGTTGTCCAGGCCCTCGCCCGCGGCCACGTGCACCAGGCCACGCGATTCGGCCTCGTCCATCTCGCCGTCGCCGAGGAAGGCCCACACGTGCTGGTCGGAGGTGTCCTTGATGCCGCGGTCACGCAGGTAGCGGTTGAACCGCGCCTGGTAGATCGCGTTCATCGGCCCCAGGCCCATGGAGACCGTGGGATTCTCCCAGAACTCCGGCATCAGCCGCGGGTGCGGGTAGGACGGCAGGCCGCCGCCCTCGCCGGCGTGGCTGTACTCCTGGCGGAAGCCGTCCAGCTGCTGTTCGCTCAGCCGGCCCTCGAGGAATGCCCGGGCGTACATGCCGGGGGAGGCGTGCCCCTGGAAGAAGACCTGGTCACCGCCGCCGGAGTGGTCCTTGCCGCGGAAGAAGTGGTTGAAGCCCACCTCGTACAGCGCGGCGGAGGAGGCGTAGGTGGAGATGTGCCCGCCGACGCCCACGCCGGGACGCTGCGCCCGGTGCACCATGATCGCCGCGTTCCAGCGGATGTAACGGCGGTACCGGCGCTCGATCTCCTCGTCACCCGGGAACCACGGCTCGTTCTCGGTGGGGATGGTGTTCACGTAGTCGGTGGACGTCAGCGCCGGGACCCCGACGTTGCGCTCCCGGGCGCGCTCCAGGATGCGGAGCATCAAATACCGGGCGCGCTGCTGGCCACCCCTGGCCAGTGCCTCGTCGAAGGAGTCCAGCCACTCGCTGGTCTCCTCCGGGTCGATGTCGGGCAGGTGCGCCGCGAGTCCGTCACGGATGACGCGTACGCGTGCCGGGGTCTCCTTGCCGGAGGCGCCGTCGTTCTGCGGGGCCAAGGGGTCTCCTTGAGGCTGGTCGTGCTGGTGGGCGGGAGTGCTCGCCGACATCCATGGTCGTCCCCGGCCCGGCTCCCGTCACCTTTACTGTCCGGTAACAAGGGTCGCCCCGAGTGCACCACTCCCCGTGCGCGGTGTAACGCGCGCGCGTTTCTCTCCTCCACCCTAAAGGAGGGCCCCGCGGGAGGTGCTTCAGCGGGTGCCGAAGCGGCCTCGCGGGGCGCTGCGCTGCGACACGACTTGTGAAAGATCCGGTGTGGACGGTTGCGCGCAGCGCCGCGCCAGTGTTCGCTATCGGCAACCGTGTACACGAGCGTGGTGGGCGGAGCGGTCCCGAGGGACCCGGTTCCCGCCACTCTCCGTCGTAGTTGGAGGAGTGGAAGCAGTGGTCGCCGCGGGAGACGCAGGCAACGCCAGCGTCGCCGAGAGGCTTGGCATCAAGCCGGACATGGTGGTCCAGGAGATCGGCTGGGACGAGGACGTCGACGACGACGTCCGCGCGGCGATCGAGGAGACGATCGGGGCAGAGCTCCTCGACGAGGACGCCGACGAGGTCATCGACGTGGTCCTGCTCTGGTGGCGGGACGAGGACGGTGACCTGGGTGACGCCCTGGTCGACGCCAGGGGCCCGCTGGACGAGAACGGGGTCATCTGGGTACTCACCCCCAAGACCGGCCAGCCCGGGCACGTCGAACCCAGTGAGATCGCCGAGGCGGTGCCCCAGGTGGGGCTCGCCCAGACCGCCAACATCAGCGTGGGTGACTGGCTCGGCAGCAGGCTGGTCTCGCCGAAGTCCTCGAAGGCCAAACAGCGGTGAACACGGGCCCGGCCACCCACGCTAGGGTGGTCCGGGCAGACACGTGTTCACTCTCGAGAGGAAACGCCGGTATGGCCGTCGAGGTCGGTTCGCAGGCCCCTGACTTCACGCTCAACGACTACAACAAGCAGCCGGTCACGCTCTCGCAGTTCCAGGGCGACAAGCCGGTCCTGCTCGTGTTCTTCCCGTTCGCGTTCAGCGGGGTGTGCACCGGGGAGCTGTGCCAGCTGCGGGACGAGTTCAGCGACTACGACACCAAGGGCGTCCAGGTGCTGGGCGTCTCGTGCGACGCGGTGTTCTCCCTCAAGGTGTGGGCCGAGCAGGAGAACTACCAGTTCCCGCTGCTCTCGGACTTCTGGCCGCACGGTGAAGTCGCGCAGAAGTACGGCGTCTTCAACGACCAGGCCGGTCTAGCCCTGCGCGGCACCTTCCTGATCGACACCACCGGCGTCGTCCGCTTCGCCGAGGTCAACCAGCCCGGCGAGGCCCGCGACCAGGCAGCATGGAAAAAGGCGGTGGCCGAACTGGCCTGAACCACCCCGGCCGGGACCCCGTCGTCCCGGCCGGCCCGGGCGCATAGCTCAGCGGGAGAGCACTCGGTTTACACCCGAGCGGTCGCAGGTTCGAACCCTGCTGCGCCCACTCGCTCGTGGGCGTGCCCTGCTCGCGCGCCGGGGGCGCGCTCGCCTGGCTCGCTCGTCATTGCTTCTGGGGGTGCAACCCCCAGACCCCGCCCGGAGGGCTTCGCCCCCGGACCCCCCCGGACCGTGGTTGCGTTGGTGACTGGGGCTCGCGTTGGGGACGGGCCGGGGTCAGATCTCGGTGAGGTCGACGGTGAGCGGGAACGGGACGGTGGTGTCGATCATGCCGGGGAAGACCGGGCCATCCCGGTAAGACCGGGCGGCGGGGTCGAGGACGCAGTCAGCAGGCGATCGGGAGACCGCCCGCTGACTGCTCGACCCGCCAGTAGAACGGGATCCCCGCCTTGGCGTACTGATCGGTCTTGACGATCCGGTCGGTGGTTCCCGAGCCGGGGGAGACGACCTCGACGACCAGGAGAACGTGCTCCGGTCGGGTCGGGGTCAGGTCGAGCGGTGCCGTGGCAGAGGCCGGGTGTGCACACGAAAAGCCTCCCGGCCCGGTGTCCCCCACACCGGGCCGGGAGGCCGTTCGCCTGCCGCTGCGCCGGGTCTGCCCCCTCGACAGGCCCGGCCGCGGCGTTCCACGGGAGTACTCGGTACAGGAGGGGGCATCCGGGCCGGCAGATACTGGACCGATCGGGTGAACTCAGCCGGCGAGGTCCGGGAGGCTGTCGACCGCGGTGACCAGCCGGTCGATCTCCTCCTCCGAGTTGTAGTAGTGCACCGACGCGCGCACCAGGTTCGGCAACTGCCGGGCAGTGAAGTCGAACTGCGCGGAGGTCGCGCCCGAGACGCTCGTGGTGATCTTCCCTTCGCTCAGGCGCTGCTTGACGACCGCGGATTCCATGCCGGCGACGCTGAAGGTGACCAGACCGCATTTGCGCACCCCGGCGTCGTGGACCGTGACGCCGCCGAGCGCGCCGAGCCGTTCCCGCATCGTCGCGGCGAGGCCGGCGACGCGCTGTTCGATCGCCTGCAGGCCCCAGCCGAGCGCGTAGTCCACGGCCGCGCCCAGACCCAGCACCGCCGCGAAGTCGCGTTCCCACAACTCGAAGCGCTTGGCCGTCGGATCGACCACGTACTCGGTCGGCGCAGTCCAGGTGGCCGAATGCAGATCGAGCACCGCAGGCTCCAGCCGTTCACGCAGCCGTGGGTGCACGTACAGGAATCCGGTACCCCGCGGGCCGCGCAGGTACTTGCGGCCGGTGGCACTCAACGCGTCACAGCCGAGCCGGGTCACGTCCAGGTCCAGCTGCCCGGCGGACTGGCACGCGTCGAGCAGGAACGGGACGTCCGCCTCCCGGGCGACGGCACCGATCTCCTCGGCCGGGTTCACCAGGCCGCCCTGCGTCGGCACGTGGCTCACCGCGATGAGCTTGACGTTCGCATCCACCCGGCGGCGCAGGTCGGCCACGTCCAGCTGCCCGCTCTCGTCGTCGTCCACCACCTCGACGACGGCACCGGTGCGGCGAGCGACCTGCAGGAAAGCGAGGACATTGCTGGCGTACTCGGCCCGGGAGGTGAGGATCCGGTCGCCGGGCCCGAACGTCAATGCGTAGAACACCGCTTGCCAGGAACGGGTCGCGCTGTCGGTGAGCGCGATGTCGTCGGGCTCGGCCTTGAGCAGCCGGGCGACCGACGCGTAGACGGCTTCGAGCCGATCGGCCGTCGCGTCCGCGGTCTCGTAACCGCCGAGCAGTGCCTCGGTACGCAGGTAGTCGACCACCGTGTCGGTGACCTGCGACGGCGGAAGTGCGGTACCGGCGTTGTTGAAGTGGGTGACGCCGGCACAGCCTGGGGTGTCGGCTCGCGCACGGGCGAGATCGAACGGCGGAATGCTGGTCATGTCAACTGAATACAGTAGGGCTCTACTGCATGCAATACTGCCGCCATGACGAAACGTCCCCTGCGCGGCGACCTGCTCGGCGAGATCACCGCGCGGATCCTCGACGGGCGGCTCGCCGACGGCGGCCGGATCAACGAGGTGCACCTCGCCCGCGAGCTGGGCGTGAGCCGTACCCCGCTGCGCGAGGCACTGATCGGGCTCGCCGACCGCGGGCTGCTCGTCGTCGCGCCGGGCCGGGGGTTCCTCGTCGCACCGCTCGATCCGGAGGAGGCACGCCGGCTCTACCCGCTGGTCGCCGAACTGGAGGCGCTGGCACTGCGCTGGACGTCGCCGCTGGAGCTGGCCACGCTGCCGGACGCACTCGACCGGATCGCCGCCGAACTGGCCGGCCCCGGCGGTGCCGCCGAACTGTCCGAAGTGGACGACCGATGGCACGCATTGCTGCTGTCCCGGTGCGGCAACGCGCATCTGCTGCGTCTGATCGAGCAGACCAAGCCCCTCCTCAAACGGTACGAAACCCGGTACTTCGGCGGGCAGGCGCGGGCGGCGGAAAGCGTGGCGGAGCACCGGGCGATCGCGGCCGCGCTGCGGGAAGGCGATCTGCCGGCCGCGTCCGCCCTGCTCGTCCGCAACTGGGTGAAGGCATTGACCGACTGGGAAAGGGACTCCGCACAATGAGGATTTTCGCGCAGCTGTCCGATCTCCACCTCGACGGCGGGGACCGCGCCGACGCTCGCGCGGCCGCGGTGCTGCGGTTCCTGCATGAGTGCGTACAGCCGGTGGACGCGGTGCTCGTCACCGGCGACATCGCCGACCACGGGCTGCCGGAGGAGTACCGGCGGGCCGCCGAACTGCTGGAGTACCCGGCGCCGGTGGTGGTCTGCCCTGGCAACCACGACGTTCGCGCGCCGTTCCGCGAGGGGCTGCTGGGCGGCCCCGCCGCGGATGGGCCGGTGAACACGGCGACCGAAGTGGCGGGGGTGCTGATCGCCGCCTGCGATTCGTCCATCCCCGGCCACGGCGCGGGCTACCTCGCCGACGAAACGCTGTCCTGGCTCGACGAGGTGCTCGCCGGGCACGACGGCCCGGCGCTGGTCGCCTTCCACCACCCGCCGGTGGAAGTCGGCATCCCGCTGGTCGACCGGATCCGCCAGACCGGCGAGGACCGGCTCGCCGCCGTGCTGCGCCGGCACCCCGGGGTGGCCGGACTGCTGTGCGGGCACGTGCACACCGGCGCGGCGACGACGTTCGCCGGGGTCCCGGTGCGGATCGCGCCGGGCGTGGTCTCCGGCTCACTGCTGCCGATCGAACCCGGCTCCGGCCGCGGCTGGGACGAGGGCGGCCCGCTGGAATTCGACCGACCGCCCTCGCTGCTGCTGCACGTCCTGCACGACGACGGACGGCTGACCACCCACCACCGAGTCGTCACGCCCTGAAGCTCTGCGGACGCCTCCTTGAGTACGGCACTGCCGGCGGTCAGGGGGTGAAGACCGGCAGCGTGATCCGCGAAGGGCGCGTCTCGTCGTGGAACACCTCGAACCGGTTCGGCTTTCCCGCCACCGCGGAGGCGACCGGATCGGCGGTGCCGTGGTTGCGGGCGAACCGCGGGAACGCACCACCGGCCACCTGCACCCGCAGCCGGTGCCCGCGGCGGAAGCGGTACGCCGTCGGGTCCAGCTCCACCTCCGCGCGTACCACGCCGTCCTCGCCGGCTTCCGGAGCGCCAGGACGCAGCCGCAGAATCCCGTCCGTGACGTTGCGGGAGACACCACCGGAGTCGACGTCGCACAGCCGCACGTACACGTCCGCGTAGCCCAGTTCGGTGCGCACGAAGACGGTCGCGGCCACCTCGCCGATCACGTCGAGGTCCGCGGCCAGCGGCTCGCCGGTGAACACCAGCACGTCGTCGCGGGCCTCGACCTCGGAGTTGTCCCGCTGCTTGGTCTTGCCGGTGAGCAGCGGACCGCCGACCGCGGGGGTCGGATCCGCCGGGTCGTAGGTGAACGGCGTGGGCGCGGCCTGTCCGGACACCGTCTCGCCGAGCCCGCCGACCGGCCGCAGATGGGACTCGGTCGCGGTGGCCGGCGGCGGCCACTGGTCGAAGTCGAGCCAGGTGCCGGACTGCTGCAGGAAAATCCGCACCGGCGAACGGTGCAGGCCGGTGCGGTTACCGGTGAACTGCGCGGTGAGGAAGCCGAGCTGGTCCTGCACCAGCGCCCGCATCCCGCCCGGGTCGCTGTGCGCCCACGGCCCGATGGTGATCCGCGGGGCGCGCCCGGCGTCCTGCAGGATCCGGAAGTCGCGCAGCTGCCGGCGCAGGAACAGGTCGTACCAGCCGGTGCTCATGGTCACCGGCACGGTCAGCCCGGCGACTTCCGCGCTGTGGTCGGACATTCCCCAGTAGTCGTCGCCCGGTTCGGCGTGTTCGGTCACGTCCTGCAGGAACCGCACCGGACGGCCGATCGCGGCCACGTCCGCGCCGTTGACCGGCAGCTGCTCCATCGCCCGCCGCGTCCGCCGCGTCTGCAGCGGGTTCGGCAGCCCGGCCAGCGGGTCCTCCTGCCTGCCGATGAGCGCCGACCAGGACACCATGTTGTCGGCGGCGAGCACCCCGCCCGGGTAGAAGGTGGTGACGAACTCCGACGCCGTGACGGCGAGGCACATGGCTTCCAGCGGCGGATCGAGGTAGGGACCGACCGCCCACTGCGTGTGCCCGAGATAGCTGGCCCCGGCCGTGGCGAGGCGTCCGTCGCACCACGGCTGCGCGCGCAGCCATTCAGCGGTCGCGACGCCGTCCTCGCGCTCCAGGTGGAACGGCCGGAACTCGCCCTCGGACCCGAACGTGCCGCGCGTGCTCTGGAGCACGACCTGCAGGCCGTGCCGGGCGAACGTTTCGCCGAACAACTTGCCCATCGGCCCGCCACGGCCGTACGGCGTGCGGACCAGCACCACCGGCCCGGACCGCAGCCCGGCCGGGGCGTAGCGGTCGGCGAGCAGGTGCACGCCGTCGGGCATCGGGACCCGCAGGCCCCTCGTGATCTCCGGCGCCGGATCGTCGGCCACCGGCAGCCCGAGGACCCGGTCGGTGATCCGGTCGATGATTCGGTTCAGCACACGCCAACCCCTTCGCTCCGCGGACCTCTCCGAAGCTACTCGTCCGCGGGCCACGGGGTGGCGAGCTCGCCGGTCACCCGAAGGGCGGGATCGCGCAACGACGCGAGCGCCTCGCCGTCCACTCCCGCGTGGGACAGCGCCGCGGCGAGCACTGCCGGCCGGGCCCGGTCACCACCGTCGGCGATTTTCAGCGCGACAGCGGTGCCGTCGGGCAGCGCAGCGAGTTGCACGGCCTCGAAGCCGTCCTTCGCGATCAGGCCCGGGACCGCGCGCATCAGGCGGGTGACGTCGCGCCGGGTTCCGGCGACCAGGTCCGGACGTTGCCGGATCCCTTGCGCCACAAGCCCTTCCGGGGTTTCCTCGGGGGCGCTGGCAATCCGCGACACGGCTCGCGCGAGCCCGCGCAACGACACCGCGAACAACGGCGCGCCACACCCGTCGACCGCCACCCGCGCCACGGCATCCCCGGTGAGGTCTTCGACGGTTTCGCGGATCGCCTGCTGCAACGGATGTGCCGGATCGAGACAGGTCTCGACGTCCCAGCCCCGTTCCCGGCAGGTGGCGAGCATCGCGGCGTGCTTGCCGGAGCAGTTGTGCGCGAGCCGCGACGGCCCGCGTCCGGCGGCCACCCACCCGTCCCGTTCGACCGGATCGAACGGGAAATCGACGGGATTGCGCAAGTCGCCCTCGGTGCAGCCGTGTCCGGCGAGGACGTCCGCGGCGGCCGCCAGGTGCCGTGGTTCGCCGGAGTGGCTGGCCGCGGCGATCGCGAATCCGGCCGGGCCGGGCCGCAGCCCGAGCCGGGCCATCGCGGTGGCCTGCAACGGTTTCGCGGTGGAACGCGGGTACGTCGCGACGTCCGGATCACCCGCGGCGAACAGCGTCGAACCATCCGGCGCCAGTATCACCACGGAGCCGTGGTGCACGCCCTCGATCATGCCGTCGCGGATCAGGTGGACCAGCGGCACGTGCCGCGGTTCGCGCTGGGCGGCGGTCACGACTCGGCCCGGTCGAAGGCGCCCATGTCGATCCGCTTGCGCACGCAGAACCACCCGATGACCAGCGCGACGATGATCGCCGGCAGCGCGAGCAGGGTGATCCGGCCGGTCTCGTCGAAGCCCATCAGCACGACCACCAAGGCGAGAAAGGCCAGCGTCACGATCTCCGTCCACGGCGAGAACGGCAACCGGAAGTGCGGCCTGCGCACCTCACCGCGCCGGGCCTTGCGCACGAACAGCAGATGGCTCAGCACGATGATCGCCCAGGTGGCGAGAATGCCGATCGCGGCGAAGTTCAGCACGATCTCGAACGCGTTCTCCGGCACCACGTAGTTCAGCCCCACGCCCAGCACACAGACCGCCGCGGTGAGCAGGATCCCGCCGTAGGGCACCTGGTTGCGGTTCATCACACCGGTGAACCGCGGCGCCGAACCGGCCACCGACATCGACCGCAGGATCCGCCCGGTCGAGTACAGCCCGGAGTTCAGGCTCGACATCGCCGCGGTGAGCACGACCAGGTTCATGATGCTGCCCGCGGCCGGCACGCCCAGGTGCGAGAGCACCGTGACGAACGGGCTCTCGTCGGCGGTGTAGGAGCTCCACGGCATCAGCATGGCCAGTACCACGACCGAACCGACGTAGAACAGCGCGATCCGCCACATGATCGAGTTGATCGCCCTGGGCACGGTCTTCTGCGGATTCTCCGTCTCCCCTGCCGCGACGCCGACCAGCTCGCACGAGGCGTAGGCGAACACCACGCCCTGCACGATCAGGATCATCGGCACGATCCCGGCCGGGAACACCCCGCCGTGGTCGGCGATCAGCTGCGGGCCGGGGATCGTCCCGTCGATCGGATGCCGGGTCACCAGCAGCACGATGCCGACGATCAGGAACGCGACCAGCGCCGCGACCTTGACGATGGCGAACCAGAACTCCATCTCGCCGAACAGCCGCACCGACACCAGGTTCAGCGTGAGCACCACGGCCAGCGCGATCAACGCGAGCACCCACTGCGGGACCGGCACGAAGAACGACCAGAAATGCGCGTACAGCGCGATCGCTGTGATGTCCGCGATGCCGGTGGTCGACCAGTTCAGGAAGTGCATCCAGCCGGCGGTGTAGGCACCTTTCTCGCCTATGAACTCCCGCGCGTAGGACACGAACGCACCGGAGGACGGCCGGTACAGGATCAGCTCACCGAGCGCGCGCACCACGAAGAACGCGAAGAGCCCGCACACCGCGTACACGATCGCGAGCGCCGGCCCGGCCTGCGCGAGCCGGCCGCCGGCGCCGAGGAACAGCCCGGTGCCGATCGCGCCGCCGATGGCGATCATGGAGATGTGCCGGGATTTCAGCGCCTTGCGGTACCCGGCGTCGCCCGCGTCGGCCGGCCCTCCCGCCTCGTCGGTACCGGGGGAGGGCAGGGTGTGCTCGGTCACGCGGTCGGTCTCGTTTCTGCGTCGCTCGTGCGGCCGGACCACACGATCGTGATCAACGTCTGCTCGACATGGTCGAGGTGGGTAGTCATCGCCGCCACCGCGGCGGTCTCCGACCCGTCCGCGATCGCGTCGAGGATCCGGCGGTGCTCGACGTTCGACTCGGCCCGCCGATCGCCGAGCCGGTTCAGGAACGCCGACTGGCGGGCCAGCGCGTCGCGGATCTCCTCGATCACCTTCGCGAACACCGGATTGCCCGAGGCACGGGCGATCGCGACGTGGAACTGCGAGTCCAGCGCAACCCAGGCAGGCTCGCGGGTCTCGGTGTCCATCCGCTCGACCAGCGCGGTCAGCAGCGCCAGCTCGTCCTCACCGCGCCGTCGCGCGGCGAACCCGGCCACCGGGACCTCGACGTGCCGGCGCACCTCGACGAGGTCCTGTGCCGAGTACTGCCCGAAAGTGGGATTTTCCGGCGGGCCGTCCGCGGTGACGAAGGTGCCGCGCCCGGTCCGCGAGACGGTGAGCCCGAGTGCCTGCAACCCCCGCAGCGCCTCACGGACGACCGAGCGGCTGACCTGGTACTCCCGGCTCAGGGAAGCCTCGGACGGCAGCCGGTCGCCGACCGCGTAGTCCCCGCGGCCGATCGCGTCACGCAGGTGGGTCAGCACCGCTTCGCGGGCGCTGACCCGGCGTGGGACCGGTACGGCTACCCGGCTGTCGGACAGGTTCACGAGAGGTGATCGTGCGGCCCGGCCGGGACCGGAGTCAAGGGCCGTGGTGTACCCCACACGGGCGGCCACCGGCGAGCCCGGAACGTCTTCCCCGGCGCGTCGGACCCGCGCGCCGGAGCGTCAGGGGGCACGATCGGACCGCCCGGTTCGCCGTGCCGACCGCGGCGCCGGAGCACAGCGGCAGCGGACTAGGGTGGGCAGCCCGGGTCACGCCGCAGCAAGAGCCGGGAAGCCGTCTGCCTAGGGGAGGTTTTCGCTGGTGTCGAACGATTCTTTCGTCCACCTGCACGTCCACACCGAGTACTCGATGCTCGACGGCGCGGCGAAGATCGGCCCGCTGTTCGCCGAGGCGGCGCGGCTGGGCATGCCCGCGGTGGGGATGACCGACCACGGCAACATGTACGGCGGCGACGAGTTCTACCAGACCGCGAAGAAGCACGGCCTGAAGCCGATCATCGGCATCGAGGCCTACATCGCGCCGGAGAGCCGGTTCCACAAGAAGCCGGTGTTCTGGGGGCAGTCGAACCAGCGGGGCGCCGACGAGCTGGGTGAGGGCGGCGACGTTTCCGGTGCCGGTGCCTACACGCACATGACGATGCTGGCGGAGAACGCGACCGGGCTGCGGAACCTGTTCAAGCTGTCGTCGCTGGCCTCGATCCAGGGCTACTACCGCAAACCGCGGATGGACCGCGAGCTGATCGCGGAGAACGCGGCCGGCATCATCGCCACCACCGGCTGCCCGTCCGGTGAGGTGCAGACCCGGCTGCGGCTGGGCCAGCGCGAGGCGGCGATCCAGGCGGCCTCGGACTACAAGGACATCTTCGGCGCGGACAACTTCTTCCTCGAGCTGATGGACCACGGGCTGCCGATCGAGCGATCGGTGCGCGAGGGCCTGCTCGAGATCGGCAGGCTGCTCGACCTCAAGCCGCTGGCCACCAACGACTCGCACTACGTGACCAAGGACCAGGCCGACACGCACTCCGCGCTGCTGTGCGTGCAGGCCGGCAAGACACTCAACGACCCGACCCGGTTCAAGTTCGACGGCGACGGCTACTTCCTGAAGTCGGCCGCGGACATGCGCGAGTACTGGGACAAGGAAGTACCCGGCGCGGCGGACTCCACGCTGATGATCGCCGAACGGGTCGAGTCGTACGAGGAGGTCTACACGCACAAGGACCGGATGCCGGTCTTCGAGGTGCCCGGGGGACACGACGAGGCCTCGTGGCTGCGCCACCAGGTCGCCGACGGCCTGAAGTGGCGGTTCCCCGAGGGCATCCCGGACGGTTACGAGCAGCGGTGCGACTACGAACTCGGCGTCATTGAGCAGAAGGGCTTCCCGGCCTACTTCCTCATCGTGGCCGACCTCATCCAGCACGCCCGCGAAGTCGGCATCCTGGTCGGGCCGGGCCGTGGTTCTGCGGCCGGTGCGCTGGTCGCGTTCGCTCTGGGCATCACGAATCTCGACCCGATCCCGCAGAAGCTGCTGTTCGAGCGGTTCCTCAACCCGGAGCGGATGTCGATGCCCGACATCGACATCGACTTCGACGACCGCCGGCGCGGTGAGATGATCCGCTACGCCACGGAGAAGTACGGCGCGGACCGGGTCGCCCAGGTGATCACGTTCGGCACCATTAAAACCAAGGCCGCGATCAAGGATTCCGCCCGCGTGCACTTCGGTCAGCCGGGCTACTCGATCGCGGACAAGATCTCCAAGGCGCTGCCACCGCCGATCATGGCCAAGGACATCCCGCTGGCCGGCATCGTGGACTCGAAGCACGAGCGCTACGCCGAGGCCGCGGAGGTCCGCACGCTCGTCGAGACCGACGAGGAGTGCAAGACCATCTTCGACACCGCACGCGGGCTCGAGGGCCTGATCCGCAACGCGGGTGTACACGCCTGCGCGGTGATCATGTCCAGCGAACCGCTCACCGATGCGATCCCGGTGTGGCAGCGCGACGACGGGTCGGTGATCACCGGCTGGGATTACCCGTCGTGCGAGAACATCGGCCTGCTGAAGATGGACTTCCTCGGCCTGCGCAACCTGACGGTGATCGGCGACGCGCTGGCCAACATCAAGGCCAACCGCGGCGAGGAGATCGACCTCGACCGGCTCGGCTTCGACAATGCGGAGGCGTACGAGCTGCTCGGCCGCGGTGACACGCTCGGCGTGTTCCAGCTGGACGGCGGCGCGATGCGGGACCTGCTGCGGCGGATGCAGCCGACCGGGTTCGAGGACATCGTCGCCGTGCTCGCGCTGTACCGGCCCGGCCCGATGGGCATGAACGCCCACAACGACTACGCCGACCGCAAGAACAACCGGCAGCAGGTCACGCCGATCCATCCGCAGCTGGCCGAACCGCTGCGGGAGATCCTGGCCGAGACCTACGGCCTGATCGTGTACCAAGAGCAGATCATGCAGATCGCGCAGAAGGTCGCGGGCTACACGATGGGCCGCGCGGACACGCTGCGCCGCGCGATGGGTAAGAAGAAGAAGGAAGTCCTCGAAAAGGAGTACGAGGGCTTCGAGGCCGGGATGCGGGCGAGTGAACTCGTGCCCGGCGGCTTCTCCGCGGAAGCGGTCAAGGCGCTGTGGGACACCATTCTCCCGTTCGCCGGGTACGCGTTCAACAAGTCCCACGCGGCGGCGTACGGCCTGATCGCGTACTGGACCGCCTACCTCAAGGCGAACTACACGCCGGAGTACATGGCCGCGCTGCTCACCTCGGTCGGTGACAACAAGGACAAATCGGCCATCTACCTGTCGGAGTGCCGACGGCTCGGCATCAAGGTGCTGCCACCGGACGTGAACGAGTCGGCGCTGCGGTTCGCCGCCGTCGGGCAGGACATCCGGTTCGGCATGGGCGCCGTCCGCAACGTGGGCGCGAACGTGGTCGAGTCGATCATCAAGACGCGCGAGGAGAAGGGGAAGTACTCCTCGTTCACCGATTTCCTGGACAAGTCGGAGCTGGTGGCGTGCAACAAGCGGGTGATCGAGTCGCTGATCAAGGCGGGTGGCTTCGATTCGATGGGCTACCCGCGCTTGTCGATGGTGCAGGTGCACGAGGACGCGGTCGAAGCCGTCGTGCCGCTGAAGCGGCAGGAGGCGATGGGGCAGTTCGATCTGTTCGGGTCGTTCGGTTCCGATTCCGGTGACGGTGAGGCCGAGGTGGCGGCGTCGTCTCCGCTGGCGCATCTGAAGTTCGGCGAGGAGGAGTACCCGCGCAAGCAGTTGCTGGCCTACGAGCGGGAGATGCTCGGGCTGTACGTGTCGGCGCATCCGCTGGACGGGGCGGAGCGGATCCTGCGCAAGCACGCGCCGAAGTCGATCGCGGCGCTGCTGGCCGACCCGCCCAAGGAGGGCGAGGTCGTCATCTCCGGTCTGCTCACGTCGCTGGAGCGGCGGGTGAACAAGAACGGGGAGCCGTGGGCGATCTGCACGGTGGAGGACATGGACGCGGCACTGGAGGTGCTGTTCTTCGCCAAGGCGTACTCGATGTTCGCCGCCGACCTGGTCGAGGACAACGCGGTGCTGGTCAAGGGCCGGGTCAACTGGCGTGAGGACAAGATGTCGGTCTTCGGCGGCGGCCTCGTCCCGCTGGATCTCTCCGGCATCGGCTCCGGCGACGAGGAACCACCGCTGGTGCTGCTGGCCGCCGCGGAGAAGATCGACCAGTCGGTGGTCAGCGAGCTGAAGTCCACCCTCCTCGCCCACAAGGGGGAAACCCCGGTGCATCTGAAACTCGTCGGCAAGAACCAGACGGTGTTCGCGCTCTACGATTACCCGGTGAAGGTCAGTTCGATGCTCATCGGTGAGCTGAAGGGCATCCGCGGGATCACTGCGAACACCTGATGCCCGCGCCCGGGCCGGACCCCCGGCGCTGGCGGGCGCTCGCGGTCACGCTGACGGCGGGGTTCATGACGTTGCTGGACGTCAGCATCGTCAACACCGCGCTGCCCTCGATCCAGCGAGACCTGCGGACCGGCGCGGGCACCATCCAGTGGGTGGTCTCCGGCTACGCGCTCACCTTCGGCCTGGTCCTGGTCACCGGCGGACGGCTGGGGGACGCCTTCGGCCGGCGGCGGATGTTCCTGATCGCGCTGGCCGCGTTCGTGGCCACCAGCGCACTCGCCGGCGCCGCCGGGGACCCGGCCACGCTCGTGGCCGCCCGTCTCGCCCAGGGGTGCGCCGCGGGCATGCTGACGCCGCAGAACAGCGGCCTCATCCAGGACCTGTTCCGCGGTGCCGAGCGCGGCCGCGCGTTCGGCCTGTTCGGTTCGGTGGTGGGCGTGTCCACCGCGGTCGGCCCGGTGCTCGGCGGGGCGCTGCTGGCCGTTTTCGGCGATCCGGACGGCTGGCGGTGGGTGTTCTACGTGAACGTGCCGATCGGTGCCGTCGCGTTCGTGCTCGCGCTGCGCATGGTGCCGACGTCGCAGCGGCGCAAGATCCGGCTGCGCACGGAAATCGACTTCGTCGGCATCGCGGTGCTGGCCGTCACCGTGCTCGGGGTGCTGCTCCCGCTGGTGCAGTCGGAACAGGGCGGCCTGCGCCGGCTCTGGTGGCTGTTCCCGGTGGCCGCGGTGGCCGGCGTGCTGTTCGTGTGGTGGGAGCGGCACGTGGTGGCACGCGGCCGTGCGCCGCTGCTCGACACCCGCCTGTTCACGAACACTCCCGGGTACGCGAGCGGCGCGGCGGTGGGCGCGCTGTACTTCTGCGGGTTCTCCGGGATCTGGCTCGTTTTCGCGCTGTTCTTCCAGCAGGGCCTCGGTTATTCGCCACTGCAGTCCGGGCTGTCGGTCACGCCGTTCGCGCTCAGCTCGGCGGTGATGGCCGCGTTGGCCGGACGGCAGGTGCCCCGTTTCGGACGGCGGCTCACGGTGGCCGGGCTCGGCCTGGTGATCGCCGGGTTGCTGCTGGTCGCCCTGGTGGTGCAGCTCGTGCCCGCGTCGTTCGCCGGGCTCGCGATAGCCGCGCCGTTGTTGCTCGGCGGACTGGGTGGCGGCATGGTGACCTCGTCGAACACCACGCTCACCCTCGAATGCGTGCCGACCCGGATGGCCGGCGCGGCGGGCGGCGCCCTGCAGACCGGCCAGCGCATCGGCACGGCGATCGGCACCGCCGTGCTCGCCTCGGTCTTCCAGTCGGTGGTCGCGGGTTCCGGTCACCAGTACCCGGCGGCGCTGTCCGCGGCGATGTGCTGTGCGGCCGGGCTGACCTGCGTCGCGCTGGTGCTGGCGAGCTTCGAACTCCGTGCCCGCCGCCGGCATGCCGGACTCAGCGAGGAACACCACGCGGCACGGGCCGCGGCCGACGCGCATCGGTGATCAGGCAGGACGAGCATCCAGGGTGAGTCGATCACACTCACTTTGCACGCTCAGTGAACTACTTTCCGCCACAGGGTGATGCTCCATCCGAGTGACACGGGCATACAGCCTCTGGCGCTACTCAGAGCAACCAGGTAGACCTTATGGGGCCTTCAGAATGACACTTTCGCTACCTACAGTGGCAATTCGATCGGTCGACCGGGGATGGGTCGACCGGCCGGGCGGCCGAGGGAGTCCGGAGAAGCGGGGGAGCGGACACCCGAGGTCACCTCCCAGGCACAGGATCGTCGGCGTCCGCGGGGGACCGTACGGCGACCGCCGGGAGCGCCCTGGGGTCGCGCACGAGTGCGGTGAAGGCAGCAGGCGGGCCTGGTTGAGGGGGAACCGGGCCCGCCTCTCCACGTCCCCGCGTTCGCGACGTGCCGCCGATCATGTTGGGATGGGCCGGACCGAGCGAACCCGGGAGGGTGGATGGCCCACGAATCGTTGCCGGACAACCGAATCCGGCGGTGGTACCAGCCCATGCGGGCACGGGACCGGGACGAGCCGCACCGGGCCTCCACGCCACTGGAGCTGCTGTTCGACCTCTGTTTCGTCGTCGCCGTCGGACAGGCCGCGACCCAGCTGCACCACGCGTGGGGCGAGGGCCACATCGGACACGGGGTACTCAGCTTCGCGATGGTGTTCTTCGCCATCTGGTGGGGCTGGCTGAACTTCAGCTGGTTCGCGTCCGCCTTCGACACCGACGACGTGCCCTACCGCGTCGCGACGCTGGTGCAGATCGCCGGCGGCCTCACCGTCGCGGCCGGGGTCGACCGCGCTTTCGAGGGCAACTACGACGTCGTCGTGGCCGGGTACGTGCTGCTGCGGCTGGCAGCCGTCGTGCAGTGGCTGCGAGCGGCGCGTCAGTCGCCGGAGACGCGGAGGACCGCGTACTTCTACGCCGTCGGCATCACGATCGTGCAGGTGCTGTGGATCGCCCGCCTCGCCCTGCCCGAGTCACTGGGACTCACCAGTTTCGTGGTGCTCGTGCTGGCCGAGCTTTCCGTGCCGGTGCTGGCGGAGCGCCGTGCCGGGACCGCCTGGCACCCGCACCACATCGCCGAGCGGTACGGCCTGTTCACCCTGATCGTGCTGGGGGAAACGGTGCTGAGCGCGACGAACGCGGTGAAGGAAGGCCTCGCGTCCGGCGAGCACACCGGTGACCTGGTGTCGCTGGC